>CAVYWR010000007.1:0-622500 GCA_963772185.1 uncultured cyanobacterium
AGTGCTCTGGCAGTGCGCCGTATTTCACGTGTCTAGCGCCTAACCCTTTCAGGGATTTGCTAAGAACTTCTGGCTTTCTAAGGTTGTCGACTACCATAACCAGTGCGCCTTTTAGCATCTGCTGCTGAGCGGCCATATTGGAATGCTCAAACAGCGGCTTAGACGCTGGATAGTCAGTGAAGAGATTGTTGTAGAAGCTGGCAACAAAATCGTCTGCCTGCGGCTTGACTAGCTCGAAGCTCTGTTCCAATAGCTCTACATTTAATGCCATAGCTGTAATTCACGCTCCGAAGAGTAAACAAAAGAGATTATTAATTCTGAAGAGGCTCTAGACTAGCTGTAGTAATGAGAAGAGCACAACCTCAGACATATGAGTTTTCTAGTAAGAAACTTTCATGTATGCGATAGAGGCAGGTGTCATCTGTCTGTAGTCCTACTTAAAAACTATGGGGAGAAAAGCTATCGTTTTGTATTCAGAGTTACTAAATTCCCAATTAATGTAGTTGTTCTGCATAACCTGTAAGCGGATATTGCATGAAGCCTTTGAAGGGGCTTCTCAATCTGTTAAAGTCGTCAGCAGTGTGGTTCGAATAGGCTTTACCTCTTCTGTTTCAAGGGTTTCAAAGCAGTGCTTTATCCTGTTAAAGGTCGAATATCGATGTAATAAGCGCGTGGTTTCTATGCGAAATGAGAATCTCTTGGTGAGATTTTGCAGCTTTTGATACAAAAGAAAGTGAGAAATTCGCTGACGATAAGTCCGAATTAACTATATGTCTTTTGGACGATGTCGTTAGGTATGTTCAACTGGTGCAGCAAGGATACAACAAACTAGTTAGTATCTGTTCACTGACACAGTTGCTCTATGTACTCACTATTTCTTTTTCCACTCCAGATATTTGCCACACAAGCTAGCTATTGATATATGACAGTCAATCTGACTAAGTCTCTAGGATCGATTAAATTAGCGGTGCCGCTACTGATTGCGATCGCAACTATCCTAATTGGCGCAACCTTCTACGAAGCCGAAGTCGGCTCAACCGTAGTCCAGCAAGAAATCTACAAGAGCCCTTGGTTTGGCGGATTGATGTTTCTGCTGGCCGTGAACTTGGGCACTTCTACGCTGCTGCGCTATCCCTGGAAAGGGGCTCGAAAAATCGGCTTTGCTATTACCCACTGGGGCCTGGTGGTCATTATCGCAGGATCGGCAGCGGTGATTCACCTAAGCGTAGAAGGCATGATGCTCGCTCGCACGGACGCTGGCCCGGTGAGTACGCTTCGGGTAGATGGAGACCTGGTTGAAGTTGCCGCGCCAGGACAGCCTTCGGAGCAAGCGTCTCTATTTATCAAAGCTGACGGCACGGTTGTTCCCAATCAAGTCGGTGGCCTCTCTCTGTTGGGCTACAGCGATAACACAATCAATACTGTGCGGTTTGCTGCGGGTGGAAAAGTAGATAACCCGGCGGTGCGGCTGGTGCTAAAGAGCGATCGCATGGGTCAATCCTTAGAGCGCTGGCTAGCTGTTGCGCCCGCTGCCTACGACACGATCGACATTGGCCCAGCAGAGCTGCAAATCATCAAAGCTCAGAACGCCGATGAACTTGCAACTGCGCTATCAGCGCCCGCAGACGTTGCCACACCAGCTAGAAAAGGCACAGTCAATATTTCATGGCTAGGCCAGTCTCGCACTATTGATATTGACCAAGATCTCAACGAAACTTTTGAGCTAAAAGCGCAGGGCCAGCGCCTAACCGTACAGCCGACTGGATTCTGGCCCGATTTTCGCCTGGACGGCAGTCGTCAGCCAACCACAGCGACAGAGCTGCTGCGCAATCCCGCCATTCAGCTACTCGTCACTAACGGTGAATCGAGCGAAAGCTGGTTTGTCTTTGGCAATCTTGGCTTTGAGCCCATTCGCAATCAGTCAGAGGGTGAGCCGATTGACTTTGGCGTTGAGTATGACATTGTGACTAATCCCGATGCAGATGCGTTCTTTCGTCTAGTGGTCGATGCCGATGGCGGACTTCACTATGCGGCCAAATCTTCAAAGGGATTTAAGTCTGGGGCGATCGCGCTGGGTGATTCTGTCACGCCGGGCTGGGCAGATTTTGAGGTGACGCTAGCCGACTACATTCCTCGCGCTACGGTAGAAAGAGAGATTGTTCCTTTGCCCAAAGGGGCACCGAGAGAGGGCGAGCCTGCTCTATTAGTCTCTACAGATAAATCGAGCCAGCCAGTCTGGATTGGCTGGGGCCAGCCAACGGCGCTCAGCAGCGAGCAGGGAGACTGGTTTGTGGCCTTTAGCCCGAAGCTGTTGCAACTCCCTTTTAGTTTAAAGCTGAATGATTTTATTGTTGAGCGCAATGAAGGCAGCGAATCGGTGGCAATGTGGACTAGCGAAGTCTCGTTGATTGATTCGCCAGTCAGTGCTGATGGAGTGAGCGATCGCAGCGTTTGGATGAATCATCCCACCTGGTTCAAAGGCTGGAAAATTGCTCAAGCCTCTTGGAACCCAGGCGACTTAAGTCAATCGACTCTACAGATCAAGCGAGAGCCCTGGTGGGTAACCGGACTGACCTGGCTAGGATCGGCGATGGTTACGATTGGAGTGGCGACTATGTTCTATGGACGCGCCATTTCCAAGAAACTGGCGAAAAACGTCAAAGCCGTCTCCGATTTGCTAGAGGCCCCCGACGCCGAAGAAGAGACTGCACCCGGTTCAATTCCACTATTCAATGCCTTTTTAGGGAGATAAAGACTATCCATGACTTCTACCTCCGAGAGAAAGACGACCCAGAGAAAGGGACAAAATCTTGAATCCTCTAAGCTGCAATTTTCTACAGAGCAGATCGACGCTAGCGCGACTAACGCTAGCCAGATTGATGCGCCTATGCAGACTAGCTCAACGGTACAGCTAGTCAAATTTGCAATTGCCCTGTGTCTGGGGCTGCTGTTAATTGCGCTACCATTCAGTCAATTTCAACCGTCACCTACCCACTCGCTAGAAACAATCGTGGTGCAGCAGGGCGGACGCAAAAAGCCGTTAGATACCGTCGCTCAGGAGACCGTCGCCAAAATTCACGGCGCGACTGTTTATAAGCACGACGGTGTAGTCGAAGACTCGATGACAGTTTTCATGTCGCTGTGGTTAAACAATCGCGATTGGAACAAAGAGCCGTTTGTCCTCTTTAGCTATCGACCGCTCAAAGAACAAATCGGCGTTAACCCCGACCAGAAGTACTTCTCTTTTGAAGAGCTGATGACTAATCAGGCGCTAGGAGAGATTGTTCGCACTGCGCACAAAAACGATCTAGAGGGTGTGGACCTAAGCCGAGATCAGCGCGAGGCTATGACCATAGAAGATCGGCTGACGCTGATGCTGGGGTCGGTCGATGATAATACGATTGCCGTTGTGCCGCATCCAACCGATATCAAAGGGAAGTGGATGGGAATTTCCGAAGGGCAGTCGCTGTATTCCGCAGAGGCGATCGCACCCCTGCTGGCCAACTTCACGCTGATGAAGCAAGTCTTCCTGACTGAGCCTGAGCGTTTATCTATCCTCAGTCCGCTTGCTGCCGAGCTGCAATCCGGTCTTCGCACTTTGAGCCCGAACGTCTATCCAGCGGTTGGGGCAATGGACAAAGAAGTCTTTTTCAATCACTTTCACCCCTTTGCCAAAGCGTGGAAGCTGTATGGAATCGCGTTTGTAGTGATGCTAGCAACCGTCTGGATTAAGCCAGTAGAGCTGTACTGGAGCGCGGTGGGTCTGTTCGTCGGCGGGGTAATTGTGCAGAGCTATGGGTTTATCCTCCGAATGCAGATTGCCGATCGTCCGCCAGTGACCAATATGTATGAGTCGGTGATTTGGGTTGGATTTGGCATCGCTGCGATCGCCCTCACCTTCGAGCTGATCTACAAAGCCAAGTACTATCTGCTGGCCGCTGCGCCGCTGGCCGTGATGTGCTTGATCTTGGCAGACAGTCTTCCCGCCGTCCTAGACCCGAGCATTTCCCCACTCGTTCCCGTTTTGCGAGACAACTTCTGGCTCAGCATTCACGTTCCCACTATCGCGCTTAGCTACGCTAGTTTTGCCCTGGCGCTAGGGATTGGCCACGTTGCCCTAGGCAGCTATCTATTTACGCCCAATGCCAAAGCTAGAATTCAGCTACTCTCCCAGCTCAACTACCGAGTGCTACAAGTTGGGGTTTTGCTGTTGACCGCAGGCATTATCTTGGGCGGCGTTTGGGCGCACTTTTCCTGGGGCCGCTTCTGGGGCTGGGATCCCAAGGAGACCTGGGCGCTGATTGCGCTACTTTGCTACCTAGTGCCGCTACATGGTCGCCTGGTCGGATGGATTGGCAACTTTGGTATCAGCGTGGCTAGCGTGGCGGCGTTCAATGCGGTGCTGATGGCCTGGTATGGCGTCAACTTCGTACTGGGCACCGGGCTGCACAGCTATGGCTTTGGCACAGGCGGGTCTGAATGGATAATAGCTAGCGTGATTGGGGCTGATATGCTGTTTGTTCTCGCTGCAACGGCTCGCTACAAGAGATGGCTCAGCAAACTATCGATTACCGCTGAGGAAGCTAGCGTTAACGCCAATTCTTAGCCAGTTCTCATTCAAACTCACATCTGTTGATATATTGATTGAAGCGTTAGACACGACACTTACAAGAGATTGAACTATGAAGCGTAGAGCATTTATGAACTGGGTGGGCGTTAGCTTGATGGCCTCATCTTTGCCAGTGGCGATCGCCGCTTGCACCCCCGCCGAAGAGCCCGTAGCGACAGATGCAGTCCCGCCCGAGCCGTGCGCTGCGCCGCAGGCAGCCGCTAGTAGCGCCAGAGAAGACGGCTTTGCTCCGCTTGGCACTGTTGACGAACTAGACAGCGCTGGTTTCTTGTCTGACAAAGCCTTTGCTGGTGGTCCCGTTATTGCTATTCGTGACCCCGCTAATGCAGACAGCGTCATTGCGCTCAATTCGACTTGCACTCACCAAGGCTGTGGCGTTGCCTGGGAAGGGTCTGAGTTTGCCTGCCCTTGCCACGGTTCCAAATTCAGCGCTGAAGGGGACGCCACTGAGGGCCCTGCGACCGAACCGCTCACCTCATATGAGGCCATGATCGAAGGCGACCAGGTGCTGGTAAAAACTGCGTAAGCACAGCTTAAGCTCCTCGCCTTGCTATGTGTAACAAGCAAAGTGCGAAAGGCTATAGTAGACTGCGCTAGCTGAAGTTCGGCAATCGTCTTTTCTAGCTTATCTGTTGTCGGAAAGTTGCCTGTAGATAACATATAGCTTTCCGCACTTTGCTTGCTACATCACGAAAGGCTACACCCCTTATTCCATAACGCAAAGTGCCATAGCAAAGTGCGAATGCATCCGCGCTTTGCTATACTAGCGCCCTCATCCCCTAGCTCCTCACAATTCGAAGAGAAGGAGAATAAGACTCCGGACTCTAGAGCGCCTCTCTCAATCATGCGAGAGGGACTTAAGCCGCGACGATGCCTAGACAGGCTGAGATTTCTCTTTCATTACGTAGGGGAAGTCTTTGTATTTCATAGCTGCGGGTTATTCCGTCTGCAACCGTTTTTATCTGCTGGACGACATGAACTTTCTCGCCACCAAGGGCGGTGCTATCATCTTTGGTAAAGCAAGCGGGTAGAGCAAGCGCTACTTTCGATCAAGAAGACTTTACCGGAGCCTATCTCAGACGAGCTGTTTTCACCTACGCCTCTTGCTACAGACCACTACTGGTCGTAGCTTCCACCAATGCTGATTGGCGTGTTTATAACTTCTGCATTAAGCAGATCAACGTTGCTTACTTCAGCGTTCTCTAAACTCGTATAGATGAGCGTTGAGTTAGAAAAATCAACGTTATTAATTAGCGCCTCATCTAATAGAGCATTAGTCAAAAAAGCGCCGCTTAGATCGGTGTTGACTAGAGTCGCACCCGTTAGATCAGCACCTTCTAGATTGGCACCAGAAAGAACAGCATCCGTTAGATTTGCCTCTCGCAGATCAGCACCAATCAAGTGTTCATTCGCCAGGTTCGCTCCGGTCAAATCGCAGCCTTTGCAAATTCCTGTTTCTATCAGCTGAGCAACATCAGCGATGTTAGCCGCCTCTACTCGCTGAGCAGATAGCGTCATCGCATCTGTTATCACGCCTACTGCGCCCAACACCGCAGCAGCGGAGCAAGCCACTAGCCGTCTAAAACCACGATTTGGCTTGTAGTCTCTATCAGCACTTTGGTTGAACAGTGAACCAGTAAACTTTTTCATGTCTGAGTCTCCTCTTGATGCGTTAAGAGACAGCTACTGTCGAAAAAATGCCAACTCTTAGTTTCTTATTACTGAAAATATGTCGATGAAAGCATCCTAATTCATCCATCTATAGCGTTGGTCACTTGACTGAGGTACAGTTTGCAGGCTGAAAGCCTTATACTACAACGGGTCAAGTGACGCGCCTGTACCGAATGCATCCGGTACAGGCTATATTTCAGCGTTCAGTCACATTGTCAGATTAACCCTTCTTACGAAGAAGGCCATCTGTTAAAAGATGGAATACCGCTTTATCTACGCAGTTGCTATCACCCAATAAAGTTCATAAGCTAACAGTAAACAACCGCTAAATAGCTATCTATCGATGTGTTTTGAACACCTTAATTATAAGATACGCCGTCCCTTTAAAGGTGGAGTATTAACCGCACCTTAATGATCCAAACAGTTCAATAAAAAGCACTATAAAAACCATTGGAATCTGACGACTAGATAATAAAAAAAGGCATCTACAGATACCTAGTTTGGGCAGCGCAGTCTTTGCTAGATCTAGAATTGAGGCATTCTGACAAGATCGGTGTAAGCTTGATGGCAATTTAGTGAAGACCTACTGACGCCTTTTAACTGGCAAACTCTTCTGGCAAACTTCTCTGGCAAACTCTTGGTAGGAAACTCTTACAGCTACTATGGATGCGTTTCTTCTAACCGTATATTTTTTGGTCGTGGTCTATGTCCTGTACCAGATGGCCCTATCTCTAGAAAATCAGCTAGAAGATAAGGTCATCATCAATCTGGACAAGACGTTTTTGACTGAGCAAACCGAAGCACAGCTCTCTTTACAAGCGGAAGCTCGCCGCCTGAAAGTCAAAGCAATTGCTGAAGAGGGTGGTCTCAAAGGCAGCAAGGCTAAGTTTCCAATCCTTCGTTTGCTGCTCGGCGATGCCCCGGCGCTGTCTAGCATCGATCCAGGACAGATAATGGGGATGAAGGCACTAGGCATTGATGAGGCTGCAATTCCATACATCCTTCAGCCAAAGATCGATATCTGGGTGAGGCCCACTGGTGAGCAGCCAGTCAAGCCGCTGCCGTATCTGTCTGTCGCGGTTTACAACAATACGCCTAATATGCAGGTCTATCTAAACTGGGACCATAGCTCTATAGAGATGTTTGGGCAGGGGAATCGAGTTGTTCGGAGCATACCGAATATGCCTAGAGACCTTTCTCAGCCACAGATTTACAGCGTAATCAATCCAGGGCAAACAGTCACTTCAAACATCACCGCTGAAAAGAACTATGTCTACGACCCTGAAACCGGTCGGATGGAGCTAGGTAAGGCGCTAATCAATTTGGAAGAGCGACTAGCCATGTCAAAGATGACCGATCCCACCACAGAAAGTAAGAATGTAGAACCGCTGTACAACCTAGACTTGACGGTAGGAATAAAGCGGGTGAACGCGAACAGTGACGCGGTCAATCTGCTAGTACCCTTTAGCTTCGAGCTAGAGATCAAACCTGATAAGATTGCGCTGCCGCCTTTGCGATGGCTGATGAGAAGGACAGGGCAGGATAGTCAGCGTCTGCGTGGCTGGTTTTGGGGTAGGCCGGAAAAATTGTGAGCGTTAGAGGTTGCCGACAGAACCACTCACAGAATTTTACTGACTAAAGACTAGGTCAATGGCGATACACTGTACTGTCTAGAGTTGGCTCAGTGGTTGCGGGGCGAGGGTGGAGTTTACTTTGCTCTTTGCCCTGAGGAAAGTCCGGGCTCCCGAAAAGTCAAACTTGCTGGGTAACGCCCAGTGCGGGTGACCGTGAGGAGAGTGCCACAGAAACATACCGCCGATGGAAAGGTGACTTTCACAGGTAAGGGTGCAAGGGTGCGGTAAGAGCGCACCGGCAGTATCGAGAGGTGCTGGCCAGGTAAACCCCGGTTGGGTGCAAGGCCGAAGGAGCGACGGTTGACTTTTTACCGGCTCCGCTTTAAGTGTGCCGCTAGAGGCGTTTGGTAACAGGCGTCCCAGATAGATAACCACCTCGGAAGGGCGACTTGATCGCTTTTCAATCGAGAACAGAACCCGGCTTAGGTCCAGCTCTAGATTCTTATTTCGATGTGTTTATGGCTGAAAAACAGGCTGCTGTAGAAGAACTGTTAGCCGCTTTAGGAATAGAGGCATCGGCTGTTCGATCTGAGCTGTTGCAGCTAGCTTTTATAGACATTTCTAGCTCGGCGGATAGAAACAATGAGAAGCTAGAGTTTTTAGGAGATGCCGCGCTGCGGCTGGCGGCGGCGGAGTTTTTGATGGAGCGCTATCCTCAGATGGCGGTGGGGGATATGTCGGCGGTGCGATCGCAAGTCGTCAGCGATCGCACGCTTGCCACCCTGGGCAAGCGCTACCACCTCCAGCGCTACCTAGTCCTATCCAAAAGCGCAGCAGGCGACAAAGCAGGCACCGACTCCCGGCTAGCTGACACCTTCGAGGCCGTCTTAGGAACGCTATATCTTAGTGCTGGCAACCTTAGCCTGATTCGCCCGTGGCTAGATCCTCACTTCGAGCAGCTCACCGAGTCTTTGCGCACTGACCCTGCCAAGCAAAACTACAAGGCCGCTCTGCAAGAACTCACCCAGTCTCATTACAAGTCGCTACCCACCTATAAAGTAAGCGAGATCAGTCAGGTACATGGGGACGAAGAGCGTTTTCAGGCGGAGGTGTGGTTTCAGGGCAAGCTGTGGGGCATGGGCAAGGGCCGCTCGATGAAGATGGCCCAGCAGGCGGCGGCTAGAGCTGCGTTTGATGCGCTCAAACAGGCGATTGACGGCGCTGATTGAGACAGCGCTGATTGAGACGTTCAGGCGGGCATCTTGGGCTCAAGAAGCTGGGCTGAGAGTGAACGAACCATGACGCGCACAATAGTAAGTAAAGACCCGATTGATTTAGTGCTGTTGGGTGCTGGGCGCTGGGGCAGTCATCTGCTGCGTAATTTTTTGAATCATCCGCAGATTCGGCTGCGGGCTGTAGTGGAGACCTCTGAGGCTCGGCTGGTGATGCTGGCTGATGAGCTGAGCGGCACTTCGGTGGCGGTGATGAGCGATTGGGAGGCGGCGATCGCGCTAGAAGGAGTGGTGGGATGTGCGATCGCCACTCCAGCCGCCACCCACCACAAGCTGATCGAAACTGCTCTCAAACGAGGGTTGCATGTCTTGGCTGAAAAGCCGCTTACTTTGGATACTGCCAGCGCTCAATCTCTATGCGATCTCGCCGTACAGCAAAACCGCCAGCTCGTTATTGACCACACCTATCTCTTTCACAGCGCTGTCTCGGCAGGCAAAACCGCGCTTTCTTCTCTAGGCAAGCCTCGCTACGGCTATGCAACTCGCACTCATCTCGGACCCGTCCGCCGTGATGTGGACGCGCTTTGGGATCTAGCCATTCATGACATTTCGATTTTCAATCGCTGGCTAGGTGAGAGCCCAGTTCAAGTTCAGGCGCAGGGCGATAGCTGGCTACAGCCGCAGGTAGCGACGCAGCTATCGCCTAATGGGCTTGCGGATGTTGTCTGGTGCAAGCTGCTATATCCCAGCGGATTCCAGGCGACAATTCATCTGTGCTGGGCAAATCTTGACAAGCAAAGACGGCTGGCGATTGTCTGCGATCAAGGCACGCTCATTTTTGATGAAATGAATAAAGAGGCACCACTTATTCAACAGCGAGGCAGCTTCGATAGGCAGAACGGTTGGTTTATTCCACACGGGTTAGAGACCCAATCAGTCGACCTATCATCTGCTGAACCTCTCAAGAAAGTCTGTGACCATTTTGTGAGATGTATTCAAGCAAATCAAACGTCTGAGATCTCATCGGGTCGAGTTGGGACTGAATTGGTTTCTGTTCTGGTTGCGCTTTCCAAGTCGATGAACACAGGCGGGAAATGGGTCACCATGTCGGACGCATAATTTCTTTGTTTGATAGGGCTACGGCAGAAAAGACTTGGTGCGCTCCAAAGCAATTCTGACTTGCTCGAAGCCAGTGCCACCTGCGCTGTTACGAGCTGAGACGACTTGGGCAGGGGCGATCGCATCATAGATATCCGCTTCAAACTTCGGATGCAGTGCCTGCCATTCTTCTAGAGCTCAAATCTTTTAGCAGCTTCCCAGCAGACAAGGAAGTCTTCACGACTTTGCCGACTAGGTTGTACGCTTCGCGGAAAGGCACGCCTTTTGCCGCTAGATAATCAGCCACATCTGTTGCATTTGAAAAGTCTTCTGCTACGGCTTGATTTAATCTATCGGTTCGGAAGGTGATTCCTTCTTGCAATAGAATCGTCATCGCCTGCAAGCAGCCAGAGACTGTTGCGACGGTATCGAAGATTGCTTCTTTGTCCTCTTGCAAGTCTTTGTTGTAGGCCAGGGGCAAGCCTTTCATCATCACTAGCAGTCCTTGCAGATGGCCAAAGGTTCGTCCGGTTTTGCCGCGTACTAGCTCGGGGACATCGGGGTTCTTTTTCTGCGGCATAATGCTCGATCCGGTTGAGCAAGTATCGCCTAGGGTGACGAAGCGGAATTCTTCAGAGGCCCAGAAGATGATCTCTTCTGATAAGCGAGACAAATGTACCATGATGATGCTGGCGGCGCTGGCGAACTCTATGGCAAAATCGCGATCGCTAACCCCATCCAAACTGTTGTGGTAAATATCATCAAATCCCAATAATTCGGCTGAGTAGGCTCGATCAATCGGAAAAGTCGTCCCAGCCAAAGCCCCACAGCCTAATGGTGAAATATTGACTCGCTTGAGCACATCGCCTAGCCGCTCCCAGTCGCGCTGAGTCATCTCAAAATACGCCAGCAGATGATGCGCCAGGCTCAGCGGCTGCGCCCTTTGTAGATGTGTGTAGCCAGGAATCAGCGTTTCTACATGCTCACTGGCTAGCTCAAAGATGATCTGCTGAAATGCTTTGATCTGTTCGCGAATCTGCTCAATCTGACCGCGCAGATATAGTCGCAAGTCTGTACCGACCTGATCGTTTCTAGATCTGGCGGTGTGTAGCTTTTTGCCGCCATCGCCTATTAGCTCGATCAAGCGGTGCTCTACCGCAAAGTGAACGTCCTCTTCGTCGATGCCTGGATTGAACTCGCCCCTACGGTATTCGCCGCGAATGGTCTCTAGGCCAGAGACAATCTGTTCGCGCTCGGCTTCTGAGAGGATGCCGACTTTGGCGAGCATTTTGGCATGGGCTACCGACCCGGTCAGGTCGCATTCTAGGAGATTGATATCAAAGCCGATGCTGGCGTTGAACTGTGCGATCGCCGGATGCAGCGCCGACTCAAATCGCTGACTCCATGTCTGCTGCTTGGCTTGCTGCCCTGCTATTTGACTACCCACTTACTGCCCGCACTCCTGCTGAAGATCGATTCACCATACAGTAGCAGTTAACCGTAGAGCGATGCGCTTCTCGCCAAGCAATCAGAAGGTGCGCTCAGAACAGTAGTTAGCCATAAGAGGAAAAAGACTTGAAGCCATAGCCAATCACCAGCCCAATTAGCAGCGCCCATAGCTGACCCGACTCATAAAAGCCCTTGAGCATTGCACCTGTATCACCGATTAGGTCTTGGTCGAATTGCTGAGCTATCACTGGCGCAGTTGCGATAGCAGGCACCTCAAAATGAGCAAAATAAAACGAGGATTCCATAGTTTAGCAGCGGCGATCGCTGAACGTGCAGTAGAGACCCTAACGTACCCACTCCCTAGTTGCATTAACTGGATTTGATCACTAATTCAAGTTAGTAGTAGATAGCTGTCTAAACTCAGCAGGCTGCGTAATCCTCATCACCACTAGCGTCGTATCGTCTTCTGCTTCCCTATCGGTTCCAACAAAGTATTGCAGCATCTTGAATAGATACTGCAAGATCTCGTTTGAGTTCGTAAAGTTGCGACAGGCCCAGCGGAAAGAATCAACTAGCTTTTCTTCGTCAAAGCGTCTGCCATCGCGGTCGGCGGCTTCTGTAAATCCATCGGTGTAATAGATCACGGTATCACCAGGCTGGAGCTGCACCTGGTTCTCCTGATAGTGCGTTTCCATGTCTAGTCCTAGCAGCATACCGTCGGCATCTAGGCGTATGACCTGACCAGTCGCTGCCTGCCAGAGCAAAGGCGGATTGTGGGCCGCATTGCCGTAGCACAGCACCTGCGTCAGCGGATCGTACTGGGCGCAAAATAGCGTAACGAATCGATTAGAGCTTTCTAGATCTGTCCGCATCACCCAGTTTAGATGCTGTAGCAGGTGAGCGGGCGAATGGCTGTTCAAGACCTCGGCGCGGAGCATACCTCGCAGCATGGTCATCATCAGCCCCGCTGGCACGCCCTTACCCATGACATCACCGATCGCAAAGTTCCAGGGCTTTTCCTTGGAAGATGGCGCGTCTGGCTCCCGTAGCTGGTCGTAGGTGGTAGGAATAAAGTCGTAGTAGTCGCCGCCTACTTTGTTCGCGGTCTGACATCGGGCGGATAAATCGACGCCTTCAATGTTTGGACACTGGCGGGGTAGCAGCTGAGCCTGGATTTCTGCGCCTAGCTCTAGTTCTCTATCGAGTCGTTCCTTATGCCTAAGTTCATGGGTGAGCTTGTTATTTTCAATTGCGACGGCAGTCTGATCTGCCACTAGGCGAACCAGTTTCTCTCTAGTTTCGCTCCAGGTATAGTCGCCTTCTTGGCTGAAAACGTACAGTCTGCCGCGCTCTACGTTCTGGACGATGATCGCGGTCCCAAAGATTTGAAAATCTGCGCCTAGGTAACGGCCTGCGTAGCGGTCCAATGAGAGCATCGCCGCGCTAGTCAGTGCGCTGGCGCTGCCTTCAGCCGCATTTAGCGCTGCCGCTGGCGCTAGGACTATCTGTCTGGTTGCCATCTCTAGAGCGAGCCGGACGGTATTGCAATCGTCTGAGCTTGAGCCCGTAGCTGCATCGGTGCTGGAGTTGGCGCTAGAACAGTGGAGTTGCTCTAGTCGTAGCTGCCCGTCCGGCTGACACATGACCAAGGCTCCACCGGTGGCATCAGTCACGCGGCTGGCAATCATTGGGATAAGCTCTAGAAACTGGCTGAGGTTGTTGAGGCTACGCAGCGCGAACCCCAGCGAACCCAGCAGGTCTTGAATCTTGTGCTGCTCTCTTTGTAGCCTAGCAATCAGTTCTTTGAGCGCATAGACCGAGGTGCCGTTGGCTACGCCAGGCATACCGTTGGCCATTCCACTGACTGCACTGCCAGTCATACTACCGGGCAGGGCCGACCCCATACCGACACCGGCTGACGAACCAATACCAGGGCGACGACCACTGCCGGGCGTCGGTGAATTAAAGGGCGGAGTCGGCCTCGGGTGCATAAGGAAAGGTAGGTATTCCGGGAAAAGCCAGGTCAAGATGCCAAAAGTAGCCATCACGATAGCACTTATCAAGCAATAGTCAAGGCACAAACGGAAGAGAAGTTTGAAGCGGGTAGCTAGGGTCAGGTTAGTACAGTCTGAGCGTTTCGCAACAGAATTCGGTAGCTTCTGATATTAAATTTGTTTGCTGTAGATAAACTAGGCGAGGGCGGTTGATCAAGATTAGCTGTACGCCGAGCTCGGTTGCGATCGCCCGCTTCACCGTCTCTCCTCCGGCCGCGCCAGAGGCCTTGGCCACTACAGCAGAGACCTGCCATTGCTGCCACAGCGCCTTTTCTAGAGCCGTCGAAACGGGCGGTCTAATTGCCATGATTTCATGAGCAGAGAATCCAGCCGCCTGCACTGCCGATATCGCTTCTACAGAAGGGAGTATCCGGACAAATAGCTGCGATCGCGCCCGCAACCGATCCAGAAGAGACGCAGACCGCAGTAGCTGCCGACAACCCACAGTGAACAATACCCGCCGGTTTAAAAGAACATCACCAGAGAGTACCTGATTGAGCGATTCGACGCAGGTGACTGGCGCTTCTGTGTCTGTATCTTCCGGTGCGGTTGAGCGGGTTGTCGAGCTAGAGCCAGCTTCGGCGCGTTCGTAGCGGAGATAGGCGATTTTTTGACCACCCGTCTGATTAGCTGAGCGCTGAGCGAGTGCCATTGCCAGCCGAGAAATCTCTTCTGCAAATGGATGCGACGCATCTAAAATGCACCTCACCTGCCAGCGCCTGATGAAAGCATCCACTGACTGCGGCGATAGCTTGCCTGCCCACACCTCAGCGGTTTCTAAATAGAGCTGCCGCGCTACCGCCGTGGTTACTGTCACGACATACGGCACGCCTAGAGTGGAAAGCGATCGCGCGATCGCAGCACTTTCGCTCGTACCACCAATTAGCCAGACACGGCCAGCATATCTTGCGGCAAATGAATCTACAGCCAACGCACTTTATATAGATGAAACAGCTCCCCGTCCTGCTGCTTGACGATCTTGGCACCAGCCTGCTTAATCAACGATTTCCAGTCACTCAACTCTTCCAAGAACACCTCAGCGCCCAGATACGTCTCTAGAATCGCCCAATTCTCAGCCAGCGGCTGCTCGGCATCCACCACGTCAAAGACAAAAAAGCCACCTGGTTTTAATAGCGGTCGGACCGCTTCCATCACCGTCTGCCAGTAGCCCATTGGGTAATAGCAGCTAAAGCCCGTCGCAATCACTAGATCAAAGCTGGCTGGCGGATAGTCGAGCTGATGCGCTGGCCCCTGCTTTACCCCCTGAAACAGCTTGGAATCTAGCTGGGGTCCGCGCTGGTGCAGCGTCTTGATTGCAAACTCGCTGACATCTTGGCCATAGAACCGGGCCTGCCAAGCCTTCCACTCGTAGATCAAAAAGCTAAACCCACAGCCCAAGTCCAAACAGTGCTGATTTTTCTTCGGCTTGGCGATCTGCCAAAACTGAGAAGTAATTCTAGAATTGAGCGACCCAGCAGCCCAATCCATAAACACTGGCATCGCCTCTACTTCTTCAGGTAGCTCAAAAGACTTCCCTGCATACTCCGCATCAAATCGTTTGGCAACTGCGCCAATCATAGGCAGCCAAGAAACGCTCTTCGGTTTAAGAACATCACCCAGCGCCGTACCCGTTGAAGCTGATTGGACCGCATCTTTTTTGGGTTTAGCCATATTCGGGGGTTAACCGTAGAGTCTATGGGGATTTACTTCGAGGGATGGCACGTAGTGACGGGGCGGGTCTCGATGTGTACGCTAAACAGATCCTTAAGCCTTTTCAAGAGCCTTTCAAAGCCTTAGAGAAATTCTTTCGATACGACTGATTAACAATCAAAAGAACAGGCCACATCAAGGTTAAGTAGACTTTTTTGTCCGTAAAGTTGGTGCGGTTGAACCCGTTCCAAAATCGCCAGCCGCCGACTAGATAGACCCCTAGCAAAACGATAGTTAGCAGTCCTCCCATTGAAATCCTCCGCAGTTGTGAATTACGTTAACTTGTTGCCTATCATAGCGCCGATGAAATCGAGATCATCAAAAAGGCCAGCTCGAGATCGTCATCTTCCGAGAGGCCCGCGCTTTCCGGCACTCCTATAGAATGGATCTGTATAGGTTTTAACAAAGAAGTCTTGCTCTTGCGCGTTGGACGCGCTTGTCGGGCATACGAGTAGCCCGGCCATCCCATATAGTCCATCTCACAAGAGTCGAAGACCTGAATTAGAAATAGTTCAGTTTCAATATTTTCTCATCATCAGGAGAGCAATTATGCGTGCAGTACTTATGGCCGGTGGTTCTGGGACAAGGCTCAGACCGCTGACCTGCGATCTACCCAAGCCAATGGTGCCGATTCTCAATCGTCCTATTGCTGAGCACATTGTCAATCTCCTGAAGCGCCACGACATCACAGAAATTATCGCAACGCTGTTCTATTTGCCTGATGTGATGCGCGACTATTTCCAAGATGGTAAGGACTTTGGCGTGCAAATGACCTACGCCGTAGAAGAAGATCAGCCGCTTGGGACCGCAGGCTGCGTCAAGAACGTATCAGAACTATTGGACGAAACTTTTTTGGTGATTAGCGGGGATAGCATCACTGATTTCGACTTGAAAGAAGCCATTGAGTTTCACAAAAGCAAAGGATCGAAGGCCACGCTGGTGCTGACTCGCGTCCCGAATCCCATCGAGTTTGGCGTAGTCATTACCGACGAAGAAGACAAGATTGTCCGCTTTCTAGAAAAGCCGTCTACCAGCGAAATCTTCTCAGATACTGTCAACACAGGCACCTACATCTTAGAGCCAGAGGTTTTAGACTACCTGCCAGCGGACTGTGAGCAGGACTTTTCTAAAGACTTATTTCCGCTCTTGCTAGAAAAGGGCGAACCTATGTATGGCTATGTCGCTGATGGCTATTGGTGCGATGTCGGTCATCTAGAAGCTTACCGAGAGGCTCAGTATGACGCTTTAGATGGCAAGGTTTTGATTGACTATGACTATCCGGCGACATCAGATGGGGTACGCATCGGCAAGAATACGTATGTTGATCCGGACGCTAAAATTCACGGCCCTGTACTAATCGGGGACAACTGCCGGATTGGGCCTAGAGCGGTGCTAGAGCCGGGTACGGTGATTGGCGATAATGTGACGATTGGCAGCGACGCGGATCTAAAGCGGCCCATCATCTGGAATGGGGCAGTGATAGGCGAAGATACGCATCTGCGAGCCTGCGTAATTGCAAGAGGAACCCGCGTTGACAGGCGAGCCCACGTGCTAGAAGGCGCGGTCGTTGGAGCACTCTCCACGGTAGGCGAAGAAGGGCAAATCAGCCCAGGCGTTCGCGTCTGGCCCAGCAAGATCATTGAGTCAGGGGCTACGTTAAATATCAACTTGATCTGGGGCAATACGGCTCAGCGGAATCTGTTTGGACAGCGCGGCGTCACCGGGCTCGCCAACGTTGACATCACGCCTGAATTTGCGGTGAAGCTAGGCGCAGCCTATGGTTCGACGCTAAAGCCAGGGTCTCATATTACGGTTTCAAGAGACCAGCGCAGCATTTCTAGAATGGCATCTAGGTCGCTAATTGCGGGACTAATGTCTGTAGGCATCAATATTCAGAACCTGGAAGCGACTTCTATTCCAATAGCGCGGTATGTGCTGCCGACGCTGAATGTGGTGGGTGGAATTCATGTCAGGTTGCATCCTGATCGACCTGATCATCTGCTGATTGAGTTTTTTGACGATAAGGGAATAGATATTCCCAAGAGTAAAGAGAAGAAGATTGAGGGGGCCTACTTTAAGGAGGATTTGCGGCGATCGCAGATTCACGAAATCGGCTCGGTCACCTACCCTAGCCGCGTCATTGACATCTACACCACCGCCTTTAGCAAGTATCTAAACGCGGAGTCAATTCGCAATAGCAAATCGAAAGTTGTGATTGACTACGCCTACGCTGTCTCGGGTGCGGTCCTGCCTCAGCTACTAGGGCAATATGACTGCGATGCGGTGGTCCTTAACGCCAGTCTCAAGCCAACCGCGCCTTCGGTGGCAGAACGGGAAGTAATGCTCGGTCAGCTTGGCCAGGTTGTTCAGGCATTGCAGGCAACCTTTGGCGTACAAATTTCAGCTAACGGCGAGCAGCTAGTGCTCGTCGATGAAGTGGGCTCGCCAATTCGAGGGGAGGCGCTGACCGCGCTGATGGCGCATATGATCTTGACCGCACATCCTAGAGGCACGGTCGTTATTCCTGTGCAGGCATCAGGCTCAATCGAAGAGATTGCTCGCCGTCACGATGGCAGGGTGATTCGGACCAAGGCCAACCCGACGGCGCTGATGGAAGCCTGTCATACCCAAGAGAACGTTGTCCTAGGCGGCAGTGGCGATATGGGCTTTATCTTCCCTCAGCTGCATCCTGGCTTTGATGCAATGTTCTGTGTGGCTAAGCTGATTGAGATGCTGCTGATTCAAGAGCGAGCGCTCGGTCAAATCTGGGAAGAGCTGCCGCGAGTATTCCACCGGTCGCAGACGATGCGCTGCCCGTGGACCATCAAGGGTGCGCTCATGCGTTATCTTGTAGAGACCCATCCGGTAGAGAGTTTGGAGCTAGTTGACGGTGTCAAAATTGTTGATACTAGCAAGCAGAACTGGGTGTTGATTTTACCAGATGCTGGTGAGCCGCTGGTCCATATCTTTGCTAATAGTGAAGACCGAGACTGGGTGGACAAGCAGCTCCAAGCCTATCGGCAGAAGGTTCAAGATTTTATTCAATCAGAACAGGGCATTAAGGAAAGCGTCACATAAGGAAAGCGTCATATGAACAACTGCGTCTTGATGGCAGAAATCGTGCAGGCTCCGCAGCTGCGCTATACCGCTGACAATCAAACGCCGATTGCGGAGTTTGTAGTCAAATTCCCAGGACTGAGGGAAGGCGATGCGCCAGGGCAGATCAAGGTGGTGGGCTGGGGCAACCTGGCTCAGGAAATTCAGGAGCGTTATCGGGAAGGCGATCGCGTTTTGCTAGAAGGTCGCCTTAGCATGAGTACGCTAGAGCGGCCCGAAGGCTTCAAGGAAAAGCGCGCTGAAATGACCGCCCAGCGCGTCAGCCCAATCAACGAGCTGCAATCAGTTGCGATCGCCGAACCAATGCCAATGGCAGAAGGGCGGTTCTCTAGCAGCAATACGCCCGCCTCTACGCCGTCAGCCGCAGCGGTGCCAGCGACAGCTCCGACGGGTGCGGCAGCGGCAAGTCCGTCGGAGCCTGCGCCAGACTACGACGATATTCCGTTCTAGTAGAGGCATAGCATGCTATGCCTCTACGGGATGGCGTGCTGCATTTTATCAATTGACTTAGATTACCGCGAGGCTTCAAACGCTTCGCGGTTTTCGTATATCTCGAACACACGGTCCATGCTAGTGAGTTCAAACAGCATCTTGACCTGTGGATTGATCGAGCAGACGTACATTTCGCAGTCTTGCGATCGCACCGACTTCAGCACAGAGACCAGCGTTCCTAGCCCGGAACTATCGACAAAGGTAGTCTCCTTTAGATCCATTAGCAGCACTTTAGAGCCCGCAGATAGGGCACTATCTACCTGAGCGCGCATCTCATCCGCTTTGGTCCCGTCTAGAATGCCAGAAGGTGTCAATACTTGAACGGCTGTATCCATGCTCACCATATTCACCTAGGTCTCTACATAATTAGGGTCAGTTTACACTGATTTTTACAATGGTTTTCGAGTGTCCCCGGACTAGGCAAAGCCAGAGTGCCTACCTGATGGTCTTGGCGAATTGTGATCACTAGATCCGTATGGGCACTACGCGCTAAGGGATCGATAAATAGCTGAGGATGTAGAGCTTGCCAAAAGTAGGTGACAAAGTCAGCTATTTCTGGTTCTGATAGGCCGCTTTTCCCCTGATTGATCATCTGCTGTTCGGCCTGCTGTCGCCAGCCCAGAGACAGTCGATAGTTCTCTGGCTGCAAAACTATCAAGCTGTCTAGGTAATCCCACAGCGGCAGATACGTCCGCAGCCGAGCATTGCAGTCTTGGGCAAATAGCCGATCGTCCTGGGTCCTAATTGGTTCGGGTAGCGCTGCAAGATTGGCAAACGCATCCGTCTCTAATGGCTGAGCGCCTACACACCAGCCCTCGAACAAAACGATTGTCGGATCTTGGACAAGCGCTGGCTCAGTGCGATCGCCTTGCCCGTTGTGTAAGGACTTATCAAACCGGGGCAGTTCCACGAGTTCGTGGGGCGCGGCGCTGCTGATTCGATCAAATGTGCGAATCCCTAGCTCGACATCGTGAGTACCCGGCGGTCCTCGCCAGATAAACCTTGAATCTTGGCGCTTTAGTTCGCAGCGTTCGGCATAGCTCAGGTACAGATCGTCAATCGACAGCAGCGCTGACCGCTGTCCGAGCGTATCTAGCAGCAGCTGCAAGATTTTGGTAAGCGTGGTCTTTCCCGTTCCCTGCCCGCCCAAGATTCCTTGAACAAAGAGGCGCGTTCGTGAATGGGAGGCTTTGTGCTCTTGCGCCTGATTAATGCTCAGGGCTAGCGGTAGCCAAAGCGTCCACATCGGCTCAATCCAGTCTGTCCAACCGCCCGGTAAGGGCAGCTCAATTTCTCCATTCAGCTGTTGAACGATAGATTGCAGCAGCCGAATGCGGCACTCTAGCGCCGACATCACTGAGGCAGCATCAATCCGCCACACGGCGGCGCGAACGGGATCTAGCATCCAGCTAGCGATCTGTCCACGCTGAGTAGCCGTGGGGATTTCTCCGCGTCCCCAAGCAATGATAGTTGGCCAGATAGTGTTGGCTATGGTCACGGCTGAAGACGGACAAAGCAGTCAACGACCTGGTCATGACGAGTGGCAGCCACCGTATCGACATGGGAGAACAGGGGAGCCGCTGCGCTCATGAACTGGTTGAGGGAAGGAAAGCTACGGCCCAGCGCAGGGGCAATAGTCGGCCAGTCTAGGTAAACGTAGCCTTGACTAGGAGCAGCAAGTGGTTCGATCGCATGCTGAAACCTAGCCGATTGGGCTAGCGAGTTCAAAGTCGATTCGGCTTCAGTCGATTCAGCTTCAACCGAGCTAGTCTGGACCAGTCCGTCTTGAGCTGATTCGGCTTGAGCTGATTCGGCTTGAACCGATGCGTTTTCTGCGATCGCTAGAACATTGCTCATAGCCGCCAAAGAATTCGTAAAAATTTCATAGCGGCCTTGTCGTGCATGTAACCCTAATACTTCTGTTTCTAACTCGCTAATCGACTGGCGAGTATTGTTGCGAGCGACCAGCCGGGTCCAGACCGTTGCCGTAGCGCCCTCGATAGTGATGTTTGACTTACTGTAGCCAGAGGCGATCGCCTGCTGGTCTAGACCTGCTATGCCATCCTCGTCCCTCTCCACAGCCAGAATCCAATCTTGCGATCGCCCAACTCTAGCTAGTGCATAGTCACCCGTGGCCCAGTCCCAAAGTCCGTCGTCCGGGTCTAGTTGCGAGGGTGAAGCGGTAGCGGGAAGTAAAACAGCCCTGAATAGCCCGGGCAGTACTTCTGTAGGCAGTACTTCTGTAGAGCGCGCTTCTGTGAACAGCTCTGTTGTCGTCAGGGCTGAGTTGAGCTGAGGTAGATTGTGACGGGCGATCGCAACTTCGCTGTTCGCAGGCAAGAACTGGAACGGCTCTAGTGACTGTGTCGAGCGCCTGACGGGCGTCAGCTTTTCTAACAGCGTTGATTCTCTTTCACCCTGGTCAGGCATCAGAGCATTTACGACGAGTCCGGTTTTCTCCAGCCCAATCGATACTGTAGTGAATGACTTGTCTAAGGATTTGTTGGCGGGTTTGTTCGACTGAGGACCATTCAGCAGATCCAAATCGAAATAAGCCAGTCCGATTCGCTGTCTCGGTAAGTCGTCGGCTGCCTGCCTATAGGCTGAGGTCTGAGCCAAATTTTCTGCGGTTTGAGCGACTCGGATACTCCGCCTGAGCACCTGGACATCGTTTGCCAGCAAAATGAACTGGTCGCCAGCTAGGGCAGTAGCCCTTATGGCTCGTGGCCTGTCTGATAGAGAACTGCCTGATGGGGTAGACAAAATCCGAACGCCACTGAGAACTTCGCTGTCCACAACGCCTCCGGCTAGCGACTGCTGCTGCCAGAATAGCTGCAAAAATTCTTTAGCCTCTAGCTGACGATCAGGCGCAACTTCAAGGGCGACTAAATAGCCAGGTTGCTCTCCGTTTGAGGCATCTGCATCTAGGTCAGTATCCACAAAGGCAAAAGTTGCTTCATCTCCTAGCCAGGGCTGAATAGTTCGCTCGTAATTAAGCCCCGTTTTATCTGCGAACTGCTGTTTGACCTGTTCTATCTCTTGAAGGGTTTGCTGACGCTGTTTGGGTTCTTCAAGCGACTGCGCAAAGGCAAGCAGTTTCTCTGGCTGAGTGAGTAGAGAAATTGAAAGAGGAGACTGCCTAGGGACAAATAATGTGGCGGCGGCAATCGGGCGATCGCTCCTCCCTATTAGCGCTAGAGGGCTGCTCGCTCTAATGTAGAGAAAGCCACCCACACCAAGTAAGAAAACCAGGGATGAAAGCGCCAGCATTATTACACGAAACCGATCTGACCAAAATCCACGGCCAGACCGGTTAGCGCTAGAGCTCTTTGCAGTGGCAACCATACTCGTGACATCGTTAAACGACCTAGAGTATTATTTTAGAGGATTGTGCCGACCTATCAGGCCATCTGATAGGTCGGCCAGTCTATGCTGGCCTATAAAAATAAATTATTAGCCTAGACCGTGGCTACGCCAAACACCAATCAGCTCACCGTCTATGCTGACTTTCTCGGCTGGGTACTCCATCGGCTCAAATCGAGGATTGGCAGGCTTGAGCGTGACCACCCCGTCATCAAAGTGGTAATACTTCAAAGTCATTTCTGACTCCACCCGAGCGGCAACAATCGTACCGTTGCGAATTCGCTTGGGATCTTGAACCTTGCGCAAAAATACGATATCCCCATCGTCAATCAGGGCTTCTATCATCGAATCACCTCGCACTCTTAACGCGAAGTCAGTTCCTTGAAAATTAAGAGACGTAGGATCAAATCGCTCTAAGCTCCCATCAGTGTCTAGAAAAGTGTCAGCAAAAGTTTCAACGATAGAACCGGCTGCGATTACGCCAAAGATAGGCACGCCCTGCTTATCTTTTAGAATCTGAATAGTTCTAGCTTGACCCTCTTGCCAGTCGATGTAGCCCTTACGCTTGAGGTGGTCGAGCCGACTCTGTACAGGGGCAGGCGATTTTAGCTTCATCTCGCGCATCATCTGCCGAATCGAAGGAGAATGACGATTTTCGCGAATATAGACCACAAGCCAATCGTATAGTTCTTGCTGCGCGTGAGTTAGGGATTCCATCAGAATTTGCAGACTACCAGCTATCTACTAATAAGAACAACCGTACCAACTTCTGCCAATTTTGTCCATAGCTAGCTTTTACTGAATGGCTACAAACCCAGCTTCGTTTAGCAGTCGCTTGCCGCCATCTGACTGCAAGATCTGCACATAGGCCGTCCCTGGAATTTCTGAGTTCAGATCGCCCTGACGAACCACTACAAACATTGGCCGCGTCAGCGGATAGCTTTGGTCTTGAATGGCATTCATATTGAGCCGGTTGCGCTGAGCCGGACAGTTCTGCGGCGGAATGTACGGCGATTGATAGGGTGGCACTAGCGCTCTAGGATCGGTTCCGATTGGCAGCGGGGCTACGGTGCACTGGCCCACCAGCTCGGGCGCAGAGGCGTAGTAGATGGCACCAGGCGTACTGCTGACAAAGCGGATAGCGGCGGTTGTAGTTGGCTGTATCTGCACGTTTGGACTAAGCGCCTGTCCGTTCAAGACTACTTCTTGGAAATACTGCACTGTCCCACCTTGCTCGGCTCGGCTTGTGGCAACTACCGCCAAATTAGGACCGCCTACCTGACTCCAGTTCGTAACTTTGCCGGTGTAGATGTCTGCGAGCTGAGCTAGAGTAAGCCCAGATAGAGGTAAATCCGGATGGGTAGCTACGGCTACAGACTCCATCGCGACCGGGATTTCTTTTAGGCTAATTCCCTGCTGCGTAGCCTGTTGCCTTTCGGCATCGCTGACTGGCCGAGACGACTGAGCAAACGATAGTTCACCGTCGAGCAGCATCTGAATACCTACGCCTGATCCAGGCGCTTGGCTGGGTGATTCCGTATAGAGAAGAGAGAAGTCAGGAAAGCTACTTTGAATGGCTGGCGTGGCTATCCCGCGAACAGGAGCCCAGGTAGTGCTGCCGCCGTAGCGAAACTGACCTGCCGGGACATCGGCCACGCCAGAAAGATCGACGGAATTCGGTGGGACAGACCCTGCTTCAGTTTGGTTCTGGCTTCCTGTAGGCAACTCAGAAGCAGTTTGGTCAGACTCTTGCGTTCCACCCGAAATTCCGCCTAGCGAAATTTTGTCCTTCAAGAACCAATAGCCACCGCCAAGAATAGCGACCATGACGACCAACGTAATCACTAACGCTGGAACTTCGCTTTTGGGTTTAGTCATAGGTCAGACTCAGAGACCGTGATACGAAACTATAAAAAGAGGTTAGCCTAACCCAAGTCAAAACTAACCTCTTTCTTAATGGCTTGAGATATCTCAGCTCTATAGTCTCAAGCTCTTGTATCTCAGGCTTTTGATTTCAAGCTTCTAACGCTTGGCGGTGAGACTATCGAATGTACTCTTTAAGAACGCTATTACGGTTAGGATGACGAAGCTTGCGCAGGGCTTTGGCTTCTATCTGACGGATCCGCTCACGAGTTACGTTGAAGATTTGGCCGATCTCTTCGAGCGTCTTCATGCGGCCATCATCCAGGCCATAGCGCAGACGCAGTACGTCGCGCTCACGAGGACTCAAAGTGCTCAGCACGCTCTCTAGATCCTCACGTAGTAGACTCTTTGAGACTTCATCTTCTGGGGTTTCACCGTCGGATTCGATGAAGTCGCCTAGTCTAGAATCTTCTTCTTTACCAATGGGTGTCTCTAGAGAAATTGGTAGCTGCGCTGACTTAGCGATGAAGCGTAGCTTTTCGATGGTCATCTCCATGCGAGTGGCAATTTCTTCTTCGGTCGGCTTGCGGCCTAGCTCTTGAGAAAGGAGCTTGGTAGTCTTTTTAATTCGAGAAATGGTCTCGTACAGGTGAACAGGGAGGCGAATGGTGCGTGATTGATCTGCGATCGCCCGTGTAATTGCCTGACGAATCCACCAGGTGGCATAGGTCGAAAACTTGTAGCCCTTCTCGTGGTCAAACTTTTCTGCCGCGCGAATCAGACCCAGGCTGCCTTCTTGAATCAGGTCTTGAAAAGAGAGACCTCGGTTCATGTACTTCTTGGCAATTGACACAACCAGACGCAGGTTGGATTGTACCATCTTATCTTTTGCTCTACGGCCCTGATGAAGACGACGGCGAAAGGCTTGCAGCGGCATGTCTACAGCGTTTGCCCAGTCTGCATCGGTAGGCTCTTCGTCTAGCTGATCGTCAATGTCGTCGCGGATGCGCTCTAGCTCTAGCAAATCGGCAATCTTGCGAGCTAGCTCAATCTCTTCTTCAGCGCGCAGTAGTCTGATTCGACCAATCTCTTGTAGATACAGGCGGATAGAATCTTCGGTGTAGTGCTTTTTCTTAGTTTGAGCAGTTCGGCGGCGCGCTTTACCTTTCGCTGCGCCTTTAGTTGCTTTAGCCTTAGCTGCTGTACCTTTTGCTGTTGTCTTAGCGGCCCCTTCTTCGGCTGCTGTACTGATGGCTTCACTTTCCCCGGTCAAGTCGATGGTTACTGATGCTGTTGACTGACTAGTTGCTTTGGTCCTACTAGTAGGCTCTAAAGTTTCAAGTGTGTTGTTAGCCTGGGTCATGCCGCGTTCCTTGTGCTCCTTCTTAGTGAGTAATGTGATTCTCAGGTATGGTTCCTAACAGGTGTTCTCAAAAGTTGAGTTCTTTGTCGCTTACCTGCTAGCGTCTAGCTTTCGTGGTCTTCGGTTTCGAGTCCTTGAACACTCCTTATTCAGACAATCTTTTCCAAACGCCGATTAAAGCCAAAGGCTTTAGTTGAACGCTCTTTATAGATTTGCTCCTTGAGGTTTACAGCGATGAAGTCGACAGCAGTTTCGGATACGATTCTTCATGATTGCTTGATATGTAGCTAATGCTAACAACCGTATCCTGTGGAAAATACTGGCATAACCTATTCAATCAGATAGAAGTGATCTTGTGCAGCTTCGCGAGCCTTACGTGGAATAAGTCTTTCCTAGGCTGACAAGAGGCTACCCACTAATCAAAAAAAGTTTAACCATCGTTGTCAAACCCGGAAGATTGTAGCTTTCAAGACAGAAATTTACCACCTGAGGTTCCATTAACAGAGACTTAATTAAGCCTTTGTATTCCTACAGTGGTAACACGGACTACTAAAAAGTGCATACTTTGAATTGTCTTTTCTTGGATGAAAATCAGAGTATTCGTGAGTGTCTTTGATGCGAGCGGGCCCTATAAAGGGCTGAACAGCATAGCTGAAAAGCCTTTAGCCATCTATCAAAAGTAATAGATGGATGTGTAGATGTTGTTTACATGAGTAGACGTAACTTTTCTTCTTCATCGCATCTTTAATAAGACAGGCTTATGCATCTTATAAGCCATTCAAAAGCCACTGCTTGCGTGAGTACCGCATCCTACGGTGGGGATTCCATCAAGGGGAAAGGCGGGCTTTCTTCAGGCGGTTGTCTTCGTACCACTGTGCGATCGCAGGTACCCAAGCCTGAAACTGAGGCCAGATCGCTTCGCACAGCTTTTGCGCTTCTAGCTGAGCGTCAGCCTTCCATCTCAGGTCCAGCAGATGCATTAGAGAGCGCGCATTCGCAGACACCACCCAGTGCTGTCTAACGTCGAACGGAATCAGCCCCCGAGCGTGTTCTTCTGAAAAACCTTGATCAATCCGAGTTTTATAGCGCTTGCAGCCCTCTATACACCAAGCGATATCTTGCTGACGCAGCTCATCGGCATACTCGTACCGCTTACCTTGGCGATCGGTGTAAACGCCCACAGGCCGCAGGTAAAACACATCTTCCACGTCCGTTTTACCGTCTACAACGTCAATGATTCGCGAGCCTGTATATCTGAAGGATTGGACATCAAAACTCAATCCCACTCGATGAGTTCGGATCTGCTGCATGGTGGAGTGAGGGAAAAAGCCGCAGTTCAGAACGATCTGAGGATGCTCTAGCGGGCCAAAGTGGCCGCGACCGCCTTTGAGCAAATTGCGAATGACCAGCTCTCCGGCCTTCTCTTCTGAAGGCCATTCCTGACGCTGATCCCATACAAATGCTTCAGCATAGTCCTGGTGCATCGCAGCGTAGATAGTTTGTTGGGGGTTAGGGGTTTTTGAAATAACCTCGACTCTAAAGCGATCCATGAATAAGAGAGAGTAAGAAGGATGAGATGTTGACTCTACATCTTCCTTTCTCAGCTCCCACAAGCGACCATCGGCCCCACATAGCTTAATATTCTGTCGGTTTCTACGATTATGCTTCTACGACCGGGGCTGTTCGGATGCCAACCAAGGCGCAAATCTATACGACATTCTAAAATAAGGTCTAACAGAGTAGAGAACTCTCTGCTCAACTGCTTAGATATTTAGGACACAGCAATATGGCATTTTTTGGAATGGGGCTTGGTAAAAAGGACGTGATGCCAAGCAAGAAGGAAGCGCTTCCGGGTCGTGAGAAGGCGATGTCAGTCGTCAACAAGCACTATGTAAATAGCAACCTGCTCCAAGGGCCGTTCCCCGAAGGAATGGAAACCGCTATGTTCGGCTTGGGCTGCTTCTGGGGCGCGGAGCGAAAGTTTTGGCAGGCGGAGGGTGTTTACAGCACTGCTGTTGGCTATGCGGCTGGCAGTACACCAAATCCGACTTACCGAGAAGTCTGCTCTGGCATGACTGGCCACAACGAGGTGGTACTAGTGGTCTTTGATCCGAAGGTAATTAGCTATGATGCTTTGCTAAAGCTGTTCTGGGAGAGTCATAACCCGACGCAAGGAATGCAGCAGGGGAATGATAAGGGAACGCAGTATCGCTCAGGTATCTATACCTATTCTGATGCGCAGATGGACGCAGCAAAGCAATCCAAGGAGATGTACCAGGAAGCTTTGAAGAAATCTGGATACGGCGAGATCACCACAGAGATTTTGCCTGCGCCTGAGTTCTACTACGCTGAAGACTACCACCAACAGTACCTGGCAAAGAATCCAGGTGGATATTGCGGACTAGGCGGTACGAACGTGTCCTGCCCAATCGGGGTTGCGACTGCTTCCTAGATCCGTTAGATAGAATGAGTGATCGCCACGGTAGCGACCTAACTGCCGTGGCGTTTTTGGTGCCACTGCCAGGCGTGGGTGATGATATTTTCTAAGTCGGGGTATTGGGGCTGCCAGCCGAGGACTTGTTTGGCGCGATCGCTAGTACCCACCAGGCTCGGCGGATCTCCGGGGCGGCGATCGCACGGCACGGCCACAATCTCTTTACCCGTCACCTGCCGCGCCGTCTCAATCACCTCTTTGACGGTGTAGCCATTGCCATTTCCTAGATTAAAGAAAGACGTTTCGCCACCTGTTAGCAGATACTCAACCCCCTTCACATGGGCATCAGCTAGATCAGATACGTGGATGTAGTCACGAATGCAGGTGCCGTCTCTAGTCTCATAGTCGCTGCCAAAAATAGAGATTGACTCCCGCTTACCCAGCGCCGCAAACAGAACCAGCGGAATCAAGTGCGTTTCAGGGTTGTGATCTTCGCCTAGACGTCCCTGCGGGTCAGCGCCTGCCGCGTTAAAGTATCGGAAGCAAACCGACTGGAGCCCGTACGCAGACTGAAAGTCGAGCAGCATCTTCTCAACCATTAGCTTGCTAGTCGCATATGGACTAATGGGATTTTGCGGGTGATCTTCTGGAATTGGAACGGTCTTAGGTGGACCGTAGATCGCGCAGGTAGAAGAAAATACTAGTCGCTTCACCCCAGCGGCAACCATTGCTTCTAGCAGATTGAGCGTACCGTATACATTATTCCGGTAGTACTTTGCCGGTTCGCTGACCGATTCTCCCACTGCGATATAGGCCGCAAAATGCATCACTGCCGCCACGTTATAAGTGCTAAAAATATCGTCTAGCAGTGCTCTATCGGCCGTATTCCCAACGATTACTTTTGCCTTAAGATGACGCTCGGCTAGCTCCTGGTGGCCATACTCTAAGCTGTCTAGAATTACGGTTTGATAGCCTGCATTCTCTAATGCCAGAACGGCATGAGCACCAATGTAACCAGCGCCGCCTGTGACCAAAACGGTCAGCTTGGAACGATCGACAGTATCAGACCCGGCAGTATCAGATATAGAGACAGTAGTCATAAGAATTTCTGAAAAAGGATAGTCATGGACGAAACGCTAGCAAGCAGAAAAGAGCTAGCAAGTTAAGTATTGGCAGAATCACGATCCGCTTAGCACTAAGTTGTCTCTGTGAATGACTGTCTCAGCGCCTTTGTAACCTAACAGGTCCGCAATATCTGCAGACTGATGACCGCAAATCTTTCTAAGATCTTCATCACTGTAGTTGACTAATCCTCTAGCAATCTCCTGCCCAGATGCATCACAGACAACCACCGCATCTTGGACAGCAAACTCCCCTTCGACTTCGGTCACCCCGGCTGGCAATAGCGACTTACCAGCGCTCTGTATGGCCCTAATGGCACCACCGTCTAGATACAGGCGTCCAGCCGGAATGGTATTGCCATAGATCCAGCGTTTTCTAGCCTTTGCCTTGCGAGAGAGCGCTTCAAAGAAAGTGCCGATGCTCTCACCCTGCAAGATTTTGAGCATGTTCTCAGGCGCTTGTCCTTGGGTGATGACGGTGTGCGTCCCGGCGGCGGTGGCGATCTTGGCGGCTTCTATTTTGGTGGACATGCCGCCTGTACCCCAACTGCTGCCCGCTGCGCCGATGTTGGCTTCTAGGCGGTCGATATGCTGAACGCGGCTGATGGGTTGGGCGGTTGGGTCTTGGCGCGGGTCGGCTGAGTAGAGCTGATCCACGTCGGTTAGCAAGAAGAGATAGTCAGCGCCAACCAGACTGGCCACGAGAGCAGAGAGCGTATCGTTATCGCCAAATTTGAGTTCGTCGGTGGCGACGGTGTCGTTCTCATTGACGATCGGGATAATGTCTAGCTGCATCAGCTGACGGAAGGTGCGGTAGCTGTTGACGTAGCGCGATCGCAATGACAGATCGCTTCGAGTCAGCAGCACCTGTGCGATTGGCTGCCCTTGCGAGGTAAAAAAATCATCATAAACTCGTATCAGTCGGCCTTGACCTACCGCCGCTACTGCCTGCTTTAGCGCCATTGTCTTCGGCCTGGTGGCAATGCCTAAACGCGCACAGCCAACGCCAACCGCTCCCGAAGAGACCAAAACGATTCGATGCCCCTGTCGCTGTAGCTGGCATAGGGTTTCGACCAACCTGCCCAGCGTTGCTAGTGCCAACCGTCCTGTCTCGGCGCGAGTCAAGCTAGAAGTGCCGATCTTGACGACGATAGTTTTAGCAGAAGAGGCGGCAGCTTCGTGGGGCTTTAGCATTGTTTAGCCTTGATACTTAATCTTTTCTTTAGAAGATTCTGCAATTCGTCATTTGACTAGAGCGACCGGTAGATTTAGAGCGGGTTACGGAATGGATTTGAGGGTGACGCCAAGCTGCTGCGAAATCCAAAATTCAGTGCTGCGTAGAAGGTTTTTGGGATCTTTGGAATTGGGTTCTAGCATGGGGGCCACCAGGATGGTGAATAGCCCCACACGATTGCCTGCTAGGACATCTGTGAATAGGCGATCGCCCACCATTGCAATCTGCGCAAAAGGTAAATCCATTGCAGAGGCAGCCGTGCGTAGCTTGCGACGAGAGGGTTTAGCCGCGCTAGCGACAAAGGGCACCTGCAAGCTATCGGCAATCTGGCTAATTCGCGTCTGACCGGTGTTGTTGCTCACCAGCGATAGAGGGACGACTTCTTTGATAGCCTGCGCCCAGGCGAGTACATCGGCATCTAGTAGCTTCCGGCCAACTGGAACAATCGTTTCGTCTACATCTAAGATCAGTCCTTTTATTCCCTGGCGCTCTAGCAGTTCGGGAGTGATGCCTAGCACGGAGTCTTCTAAGATTAGGTCTGGCTGCAAAAGTTTGATCCGGCTCATAGCGATGTTTTCCCAGGGGTTTTGATATATAGCTCAGTCAGCGCCAATATCGATCTGGTCGCGGATTTGATCCTGTGCGCGCAGATGATCGTCGAGCGTACGACTAAAGACATGGGTGCCATCGTAGCGAGCGACAAAATACAAAAAGTCAGTCGGTGCAGGATCGAGTGAGGCTTCTAGACTGGCTGCGCCCGGGCTAGCGATTGGAGTGGGGGTCAGCCCAGGATTGATGTAGGTATTGTAAGGATGAGGCGTTTCTACTTGAGCAAAGGTCAGCGGCTGCTCTGGCGTTTGAATAATGTCGAAGGCGTATTCTACAGTTGGGTCAGAGCCAAAGGGAAGACCTTCTGCTAGTCGGCGCGCAAAGACGCTAGCAATCTGGTCGCGCTCGTCGGAAACAACGGCCTCTTTTTCAACAATGCTAGCGAGCGTCACCCAGTCGAGTAGGCTGTAGTCGCTGGGCTGCGAGTCATAGATCGGTAGCGCCTCTGCCTCAAACTGGCTGAGCATAGCCTCTACGAGGCTCTCGGCGGTGATGGTGTCGCTGCCAATCTGGTAGGTATCAGGATAGAGAAAGCCTTCTAGATGCGGAATTCCGTCTGGTAGCCAGGGATATTTCTCGTAGGGAATATTTTCGGTGGCTGTGATGAATTCTTCAGCGGTAGTAAAGCCTCTAGCCTCGAAGCGCTCGGCCATCTGAGTGCGCCGCCAGCCTTCGGGGATGGTGAAGCTCACTTGAATCACGTCGCCATCCCAGATGGTGCTGGCAATTTCGTTGAGGGTTTGTGTCGGCGAGATGATGTAGCTGCCCGCCTGAAATCCGCCCGCCTCACCTCGAAATGATTTCCACCGGGCTAGCAGCTTCCAGGCGGTCGTTGATTTGATCAGGCCCGCTGCCTCTAGGTCTTGGCCGATCTGGTTAGAGGCTGTTCCAGGCGGAATCTGAACCTGCACGAAGCTATCTTCAGCGACTTCGCCTTCGGCTTCTAGAATAGGAGATTTGGCCCAGCTCCACCAGAGCCAGCTCTGACTGGCTGCGCCAGCGGCTAGGGCAAACAACACAATTGGAAATAGACGCTTCAAACCACGCATATCAAAATGAGCACACTAGAACAGGCACGTCAGAACAAGCACGTCAGAACAAGCATATTAAACCACCTGCACGAGCTGTCTAGTCTAGCTGCCTAGTCTAAAACGTCAAAGAGTTTGTCTTCTAGCTGCGATCGCATCTTCTGAAAATCCTCAGGATCAACCAGCTCAATCGATCCATCGCTATCTCTTTGAGCAAAGAACAGCAGCGGATCTAGCGGCGTGCACAGCGTGTACTGAGCATCCTCATGAAAGAAGGTCGCCAGCATCTGAAAATCTTCAGTCACCGGATGATCGTCCCCTTCTTCGCTGATGTCTAGAGAAAAGCAGTCGTCTTCGTCCGCTTCTGGCAGGTCGCCTGCGGCGGTTAGCGTGTGCGCCGAGCGCTCTAGGATCAAATCTAGCTCAGCGAGCACCGCCCTAGCCGACGGGAAAAGAGCGTCAATCGCTTCTTCTTCAACATCAACTAGAATCTCAGCCGCGTCGTCGCCTTCCGCCTCGTCATCTGGCTCCCACACAAAAATTTCAATCGGCAAGTTAACCGGCAGCAGCAGCAAAAACTCTGTGCCATCCACGTCGATGCTCTTTTCTACGTAGCAAGAGAGCTGCCGCCCGTCCTCATCTTTGAGGCTAATCACCGGATATTCATCGGGTTCGTCTAGCATGTTGGGATCAATTGCCACAGGTTTCTTCTCCTACTCGATGCGCCTGCTTTTAGATTAGAGCGAGGATACATCCTTACTTTAGGTGATTTAGGTAGCGACTCGCCTTTCATCTAGCCACTGTTGCAAGATGATGGCGGCGGCTTTTCGATCGATCAGCGCTTTGTACTTAGAGAGTGAGCGTCTTTCGGCTACCAGCATCTGCTCAGCCTCAAAAGAAGTCAACCGCTCGTCTACAAACTCAACTGGCAGTTCTAGCGCCTCAGACAGCCGACTAGCTAGCTTTTGAATCTTTTTGGCCTGAAAGCCAATCTGTCCGTCCATAGTGTACGGCAGGCCGACGACTAAAACCTCAACCGATCGCTCCTGAACTAATGCTTGTAGCGGGATGACAATGCTCTCGAAGCTGGTTTTGTAGAGGGTAGTCAGGCCAGTGGCGATGAGGCCAGTGCGATCGCAACCCGCCACCCCAATTCGCCTTGCCCCCAAATCCAATCCCAGCGCAGAAACCATAGTGTCACCAACGAGTGTCACCGACGAGTGCCATCGACAGCTGCTTAAGTTTTGCCTTACCCTTCTTTCCCAGCGTCCGTACTATCCAAACTAGAGTCAGAGAGTCGCTGATCTGCCGAGAGTCGCGACATCTTTTCTAAAGAAAAACGGTCCCACGCGAGCCCATCCCAGCTCAGTCCATCACTAGAAGAATCCTCTAACGCCGGGCCAAGATTCACCCCCCGCCAAGAGAATCTACCCGGCAAAGGTGAGCCCGTCGGCTGCAATCCTGGCAGCACATCCGGCATCTTCAGCCCTTCCAACGCGCTCGCTTTAGCCTCACGCACCTTGTGCCACACAGAGCGAGACATCATCAACGTATTGTCAATCTCTAGCGCTCCAATTTGGCGTAGATAGGCTTCCCTTTCTGTCTGATAGTCCAAGGACAAAATTCGCAGCGGCTGATTAGGAAACTTTTGCACTACGCCTGCCATCTGCGCCATCAGCTCTGGGTAAAGCCAAGTGTAGGCTGGATGTACGGTCAGCTTGGCACTATGAGCGCCCGTTCCATTCCTACACAGCTTTAGCTGAAAATAGCCAATTGCCGTCTTTCGCTGCGGCTCAAAGACATAGGCAGAGACCGTTTCCCTCTTGTGCATCCAACGCACGAACCGGGTCTTGAGCTTGCTAGTCAGTGTCGTCTTAAAGTCTTGGATCTGGTAGTCGAGCACCTGACGTACCAACGGTGGAATAGAAACAGTTTCTAGCTGATAGATTAGCTGAGCATCAGCGTTGCTAACCGGCAGTAGATTGGGCAGGTCTGGATCGCGTTCTGACAGGCTAGCTAGCTGCTCAGGCTGAATAGACCAGTAGGTGGCTCTAGCTAGCGGCTGAAATCCATTCTGACGATACAGTGCTAGACCAAACTGGTCGTTCACGTCGGTTTCACTGATCCAATACTGCGCCTCACGAATATGCTCAAAGCAATGCCGCAGCAGTTGTGAGCCCACATCCATCGCCAGATGCAGCTTGGGTTCACCATCTGTAGTTTTGTTCTTAGCTGCCTTCGCCTTGTTCTTGGCCAAATTCACTAGGACTCGGTCCACCTTCCAGGTGCTCAAAGTCTGATTGAACGGGGAGACCTGGATCATGCCCTGTGGCAAACCATTGGCCTCTGCGACAAAGGTGGAAAATAGATGCTTTAAAGGACTCGGCAGCATCGTCAACGCCTTCACCGGGCCATACCAGCGGCGCATCTGCTGAACGTAGTCTTCTATCGGCTGAATGTCCGTGTCGTGAAAGGCTACTTCTGTAGAGCCTTCACTAATGAAGGTGTCTAGATCACGCAGATGCACGGAGCGGATAGAAAGCTCTGTGTTTTGAGAGTTGCTGCGAGTCATAGGAAGGAGGAAGGATAAATGGAGAATTAGGCTTTGGGGCGGATTAGGACAACAGGGGTCTGCTCGTCGGCGTTGCCTGCGGGGTTGTCAATTAATGCCTGGGTGAGTAGCTGCTCGTCCGTATTTTGACTCTTAGCTAATATTTTAACTGCTTTTAAATCGTTCACGTCGACGATGGCGGCTTTGAGTCCGGTTTCTCGAAAGATTTGGTCGACTAGCTGCTGGGAATGACTGGGACCTAGCACAATGAACTGATCGAATGGGGGTAAGGTGCCAGTAACATCATCAATTAGTCTGGCCTGCTCTCCGGCCAGACGATAGAACATACCGGGGCTCCCAAAAATTTTGGCGATCGCACCAATCACAAAAGCACTCCCAACCTGCCACGGCCCTGACACATCAATCAAAGTCTGCATACCGCAGGCCGTCGCCAGACTCGATGTCGGCATAAAGTAATAGCACAGCCTTTTGGCTAGCCAGCCCGGTTTGACCGTTGTGGGATGGCGCAGACGATTTTGCATGATAGCGACGGGCGTTTCGCCGATGGTGACAATATCGCCGGGTTTGGCACAGGGCGCAACGTATTTTTTGACGACTTCTACGGTGTCATCGAGGTTGGTGAGGAGGTGAGTTGGAATTGGCAGTATGTGAGCGACGCTATTTTCTCGCCAGCTAGTCGCGGATTCTGGGTTGGGAAATTTCAGCGGAGCAATCAGGTGGCCTGTTTTGGGAATGCGTCCTTCGGGGCCGTAGGTGAGGTAGTTGACTTTGAGCCAGAGTGATTTTAGCTGACTGAGATCAGCGTCGGGATCAGCGCCAGTAATCTCTACTTTGATCTTGGCTTGGGTGGTCTTGCCAACTTTGACGATGTAGGCAAACCAGTAGTTGTCCGGGCGAGCAGGAAAATCTTCGTGAGCAGGGGTAATAGATGTCTTGACGCTGATGCCGTCTAGAGCGCCGCTAGAGAGCAGTTCGTAGTCAATATCAACTTCTGGAATGAAGATCTCCAGCGCGGGGGTGCGGTTGGTAAAGACCGTGTCAAAAGAGAGAACGTAGCGCTCTGGCTCACGCTCTTCAAACCGCCAGTCGCTAGCGCTGAGCGCAAGGTCATTACCAGGACGCTGGCGATACTGCCACTCTATGAACAAGTAGCCAACCACGCCGAGCGCCGCTAGCGCCAGCACCAAAGAACCTATCAACCCCATACGACTCCTATCTCTGTTCTAAGCTGAATTCCTTACGACACAGATTGTAGGGGATTGTCCGGGTCCGTAGGCATCTCATAGCAAATTGAACAGTCCGTCATCAAGTTCGTAGCCCAGCATCTGAGTCATAAACTTCAGCCGAGAGCGGCCGTCTATGGTGTTTTGCTTGAGCCAGCGGTCGAGGACAAACACCTTTGCCATCACAAAGATCTCCAAAGCCTCGGGGTTGTAGCGAATGCCGTCAATCGGGCTGAACTGGTGAGGGACTAGCATGGCCGTGTAGCGGCTAAGCTCGCCAGACTCCCAGTCTAGATACAGCGGTAGCCAGGGGTAGAGGGTATCTAGTCGGATGAACCACAGGCGAATCTCTGGAATTTCAGAGAGTTCTCGCGGGTCGCTAGCTTCACGCGGAAAATCGATCTCGAAGCTAAAGCTGGTGTTGGCATCCTTGAGCGCAGGACTGGTGGCGGTCTCTTGCTGAGGCGGCTGCGCTACCGTATCAATGACTTGCTGTGCAGGGGAGAGATCTAGCGTTTGGAAGTGGGTGGGCGTGAGGGCGATCGCATGCTTCATTGGATCTGCTTCGTTCGGGGAAGAATTTTCTGGCTGGCTATCTAGTCGATTCTCTGGCATCTGGTCGGACATAAGAAGAAATCTTTATCAATGGTTCCAACGGGGCTATTAGATAATGACTACGTTGACGATAGCCGACTACCCACGCCGTCTAAACTATGACAGCAAAAACCGCTCCTTTTCGCATCTGCATCACCCTAGGCACTCGCCCAGAAGCCATCAAACTAGCTCCAGTGATTCAAACCTTTCAAAAGCTGCCGCAGTTTGACACCAAAGTCGTCCTCACTGGTCAGCACCGCGAAATGGTTGCCCAGGTGATGTCTCTATTCAACTTAGCAGCCGATCACAACCTAGATATCATGCAGCCAAAGCAAACGCTAGGCGATATCACCCGTCGCAGCTTGGAGGGCTTAGAAAAGCTATTCGCCCGGATGAAACCTGCCATGGTGATCTCTCAGGGCGATACCACCACCGCCTTTGCCGCTGCCCTTGCCGCCTTCTATCAGCAAATTCCCGTTGGCCATGTCGAAGCCGGACTGCGCACCGACAACATCCTCGATCCCTTCCCCGAAGAAGCCAACCGTCGCCTGGTCTCTCAGATTGCCACGCTGCACTTTGCCCCTACAGAAACCTCAGTCGCCAATCTCAAAGCCTCAGGCGTTACTACCGGCATTCACCAGACTGGCAACACCGTGATTGATGCGCTGCTGCGAGTAGCGGATCAGTCTCCCACTTGCGACATTCCTGGGCTGGACTGGTCCCAGTATCGAGTCATTCTTTCTACTGTGCACCGCCGCGAAAACTGGGGCGATCCGCTACAGAGCATCACCAAAAGCTTTCTACAGATTCTAGACAAATTCCCAGACACGGCTTTGCTTCTGCCGCTTCACCGCAATCCAACCGTACGCGATCCGCTCAAAGCGGCACTAGAAAGCCATCCTCGGGCCTTTCTCGTCGAACCGTTAGACTACGCGCAGCTTGTCGGGGCGATGAAGCGAGCCTATCTGCTACTTACCGATTCGGGCGGACTGCAAGAAGAAGCCCCAGGACTAGGTAAACCCGTTCTGGTACTAAGAGAGACAACAGAGCGCCCCGAAGCCGTCACGGCAGGAACTGCTAAACTCGTCGGCACTAAGGTGTCTATTGTAGTCAGCGCGGCTTCAGAGCTGCTGTCTGACCCGGCAGCGTATGCCGCTATGGCAAAAGCCGTCAATCCCTTTGGCGACGGTCATTCTTCTGAACGCATCGCCCGCATCGTCACAGACTACCTGAGTCGCTAGAGTTGGCCTGATCTATGCGGACCGCAAGCCAACTCTGTAGTTCGTTGATCTCTGAGAAGTCAAGTAATGCTTCGCTCAGTTCCTCCAGCACTGCTAGTGTCAGTGCTGAGATTGATTCGCAGGTATCTGCAGACAGTTCACCAAAGCGCTTTCCTAGCAGGCGAATAATAAGACTAGCAGCTTCCTCCTGTCGTCCTTCCTGTAGCCCCCGCTGCCGTCCTTCCTGTAGCCCTCGCTGCCGTCCTTCCTGTATGCCTTCTCGAATAGCATCTTCTCTGACTTCTTGGTAGACTCTGGTTTCTTCAAAGGTGATATCCAGCATCCTTTCTACTTCCTGCCTGGTAATTTGTCCAAAACGGTACGAAATGATGGTCACGACCATGTCTATGATGACACGGCTTTCTGCTGGTGACACGGCTTGAGCCCGCCTTAGCAACGCCTTTGCCTCTTCAGGCGCTTGAGCTTGCTCTACGGTAGTCAGCACCATCAGTCCAACCCATAGCGGTAGCTGCTGAATATCACCTAGCTCATTGAGGTAGATGCGGTGGACTTGCCTGCCGTTTAGAAAGCTGCGATGCGGATACAGTTCGCTTTGTTCGGTGCGACGCGAGGGGTAGATGACAACGACTTGCCAGTCGGTGAAGCGTTCGCGGCTACGGTAGAAGTAGAGCGCTGTCTCAGCAAAGATGCGTTCGTAGAGGCGCTCATCTTTTTGGAACTGCACTTCTACAAAGAAGACAGCGCCTGGTTCTCCTTCGGGTGGAAGGAAGACACCGTCTATCTCGAATCTAGGTTCTTTGACCGCTACCGAGTCAAAGCGATAGGTGTCGGCATTCTCGGGTGGGTCGGGAACGAGCTCGAACAAGAGCGCAGGGGTCTGCCGAAACAGGTAATAAAAAATTGAGTCTCTGCGCATACGACAGCCCTTTCATAGTACGCACGATCTTATCGCTAGGAGATCACTCTGTCTAAGTCTGTAATGTTCGTCAAAGCAGGGGAATCTGGCTATATTGTTTTGCTGTGAATTTGCTAGTTAGTCTTGGTCGTTCAGCAAATTCTTTTTCGAGGCCTTTAGCTCTTTCCACATTTTTTTGATGTCTTCGTAAGCTTCGGCGCTGGTGATTTTACCGCCAGTTTCTAGTCCGCAGATTAGGACGACTCGCTGAGCAAATTCTTGCAAGTTGGCATTGAACGCTAAATTCTGTGGTGTGAACTCCCCGTGGTATTTGCCGCGCGGGGTGATGAAATTATTCAAGTCCTCTCTACCATTTTGCTGTGCTTTATCGTCTTTCTTTTGCATGGGGTACACTCCTTAATTTAGGCATAAAGTCTAAGCCTGGTTTAGCGAACTCATCTAGGGTCTGGATAGATTGAACTATTTATACTGAAGGGGGTCTGTCAAACTTAACACCGACTAACGGGTGCTGGATGCTCAGTGTGGATCTAGATCCGGCCTAGATAATTGTCATGACCTACTCAGTCAACACCGAAGTGAATGGGTAAGATACTAATATCAAGCCTTCTTTGTGCGTTCTTTTTGGTGTCCCTACGCACAGAGATTACCTGCATATTTGTGTCTTGCTGGGTAGATGAAGGCCGTTGTTCTCTCTTGTATTTCATGAGTTTTATTCAACAGATGCGATTACGAGCCGCCTGTTTGGGCCTTGGCTTGGGCTTGATGTCGGTGGTGGCACCGCCCAGCGTAGCCGCGCAGAGAGTGGTCATCAGAGTGGGGCCTTTGACTCAATCTATTGAGCTAGGCGATCTGGAGACGTTTGCTGAAACCGGAGAAGTCCCTGAACGACTGCGGCTGTATCAGCGGTTTTTGTCGCCTTCTTTGCAGCGATCGCTGCGACAAGAGCTAGAGCTTGATCCTCGGATGAGCGATCGCATCATTGAAGACGTACTGGCTTCAGCCAACGGCGAGCTGCTGCTCGATACGCTCTCGCAGATTGCCCCTAATGTGACAATTCCGCAGATTCAGGCGGCTATTCGTCTGGCGGCTAGTCAGGCGGATGGCCTCAATATGCTAGATATCTTGCGAGCGATTCCGCAAGAAACTTTAGAAGTAGATATTACGCAGGCGATCGCACTTGTCTCTCAGCTCAATCTGTCTAATCTAGAGAGCCGCTCCCTCAGTAGCGTTTTGGATAAAGAGCTACGAGTAGACAATCCGCTGCCGCTGCCTAGCAATCTCAGACCTGAAGAGAATGGCACTCAGCAGGTTTTTCAGCAGGCGCTGGACTTTGAAGATCGCGATCGCGATCGCACCATCCCCGTCGAGCTGTACTGGACAGGCAAAACCCAAGGGCCGCTAGTTGTACTGTCTCACGGCTTTGGCGCGGATCGATATTTTCTGGACTATATCGGCAAGCATCTGGCCTCTCACGGGCTGACGGTGGTCTCTGTCGAGCATCCTGGCAGCAATCTTAGCGCCCTAGTAGATTTGCCTGTGGACCCAGAACTGGTCGAAAATCCTAGCCGCATTCTCCCGGCTGAAGAATTTCTCAACCGGCCCAGAGATATCACCTTCGTACTCGATCGACTAGAGAAACTGAATCGACGCAGTGTCTTTTACAGCGAACGCTTCAATACCGAAGAAGTTAGCATCATTGGCCATTCGCTAGGCGGATACACAGGGCTAGCGTTAGCAGGCGCTAAGCTGGACTTGCGATCGCTCCAGGACTTCTGTAAAAACATCCAGCCGCTGGGTGTCTCTCCTGCTGACTGGCTACAGTGCGCGGCGGTCGATCTAGAAGAGCAGCAGGCCGACTTAAGCGATCGCCGCATTCAGCAGGTGATCGCGATGAACACGCTGACTGGTCAGCTTTTTGGTGAAGCAGGGCTCTCTGAAGTGAGCGTGCCGACGCTGTTGCTAACCGGAACGAAAGACAGCGTCACGCCGACATTAGATCAGCAGCTCGGCGCGTTTGAGCAGCTCTCGGGGGAGAAATACCTGCTGGCTGTGATTGGCGGGACGCACCTTAGCGTTGGCGATCCGGGTAACGTCAACCCCGCGCTAACTGAGCTGCCATTTATGGCGGAGCTAAAAGTAGAAGAAACGGCTAGATTGCGATCGCTCTTGCAAGGTATTTCCCTCAGCTTTGTCAAACAGCAGACCGCCGAAGCCGCTGAGTACAAGCCCTTTTTGAGCGCGGGCTACGTACAGTCCTTTTCGACCGCCGCGCTACCGTTAAGACTGGTTGAAACGCTACCCGATAGCGTGCGTAGCTGGCTGGAGTTTACCGAGCGCGTCTCAATCAATACCGCGCCAACCTTGACTGGCAGACTGATGGCGCTGAGTTATTTGGGCGTGCTAGCTCGGCGCAAAGAGTGGCAGAGTGCGATCGCCGCTCAGCTACAGGCCAATCAAATTGTGACCATGCTGCCGCTGCCCTTCATTACCGGCTGGTAAATTTCATTTGATTTATTTTGGCGTTTAGAACCGGTTGTTCTGCCAGAATGGAAACCTACGACATATATATGTTTCCACTGGAGAGAAGATCGAATGCCGGATAATCGCAAAAGTCAGGTGGTCACCCAGGGCGTACAGCGGGCTCCTAACCGAGCGATGCTACGAGCTGTCGGCTTTGAAGATGACGACTTTAAAAAGCCCATCGTCGGACTAGCCAACGGCTACAGCACAATCACGCCTTGCAATATGGGCATTAACACCCTAGCAATTCGCGGTGAAGCGGCGCTGCGAGAAGCAGGCGCAATGCCAGCGATGTTTGGCACAATCACCATCAGCGATGGGATCTCGATGGGCACAGAAGGAATGAAGTATTCCCTGGTGTCTCGTGAGGTGATTGCCGACTCGATTGAGACGGCCTGCACCGGGCAAAGTATGGACGCGGTGCTAGCGATTGGCGGCTGTGACAAGAATATGCCGGGTGCGATCATTGCGATCGCCCGCATGAATATCCCCGCTATCTTTGTCTACGGCGGCACGATCAAACCCGGCCATCTCGACGGCGAAGACCTGACTGTCGTGAGCGCCTTTGAAGCGGTCGGCCAGTACAGCGCTGGGAAAATTAGCAAGGAACGCCTTGACGCGGTAGAGCGCCATTCCTGCCCAGGTGCGGGCTCCTGCGGCGGCATGTTCACTGCCAATACCATGTCTTCTGCGATTGAGGCGATGGGGCTGAGCCTGCCAGGGTCTTCCACAATGGCGGCTGAGGATGAAGAGAAAGCAGAAAGCACAGAGAAGTCTGCCTTTGCGCTAGTCGAAGCGGTGCGTAAGCAGATTTTACCCAAGGATATTTTGACGCGCAAGGCGTTTGAAAATGCGATCGCGGTGATTATGGCTGTGGGCGGTTCGACGAATTCTGTGCTGCACTTGCTTGCGATCGCCCACACCATCGGCGTCGATCTCTCCATCGACGACTTCGAGACTATCCGCAACAAAGTTCCCGTCTTCTGCGATCTCAAACCCTCAGGCCGCTACGTCGCCACCAATTTGCACAAAGTCGGCGGCATCCCCCAGGTAATGAAAATGCTGCTAAACGAAGGACTTCTCCACGGCGACGCCCTCACCATCAGCGGCCAAACCATCGCCGAAACCCTAGCCGACGTTCCCGACCAGCCCTCATCAGACCAAGACGTGATTCGTCCTTTCGATCGGCCGATGTACCCCCAAGGACACCTTGGCATCCTCAAAGGTAACCTCGCCCCCGAAGGCGCAGTCGCCAAACTCACTGGCATCAAGAATCGCAGCATCACTGGCCCCGCCCGCGTCTTTGAATCCGAAGAAGACTGCCTCGACGCGATCTTGGCGAACAAAATCAAAGCAGGCGACGTGATTGTCGTTCGATACGAAGGCCCCAAAGGTGGCCCTGGCATGCGCGAAATGCTCGCACCGACTTCGGCTATCATCGGCGCAGGACTGGGCGACTCCGTTGGTCTGATCACCGACGGTAGATTCTCCGGCGGCACCTACGGCATGGTAGTCGGCCACGTTGCGCCCGAAGCAGCCGTAGGCGGTACGGTTGGCCTCGTAAAAGAAGGCGACACCATTACCATTGATGCGGATAAGCTGTTGCTACAAGTGAATGTCTCCGACGACGAGTTAGCGCAGCGCAAAACGCAGTGGAGTCCGCCACATCCTCGCTACGAGCGCGGTGTGTTGGCTAAGTATGCGAAGCTTGTTTCTTCGAGCAGTAAGGGTGCGGTAACAGACAAGGATCTGTTCTAAGAAGCAAGCACCGTCTACAGAACAGGAGCTACAGACAGAAAGAATAAAGCAGCTTTCCGTCTGTAGAAACCTATCATACAAAGTGAAAACTCGTATGGTTGAGATCAAATGAGATAAGCACAATTGTTTTATACAAAACATAGAATGGCTATCTAGCAAGTCCAACTCACACTTACATGAAGGAGAAAGCAAAACTTGTCTGAGGAAGTAAATAGAGAAGATGTCAGGATTCGCCTACACGCGATAAATGAATGCGGATACTACTATCGAGGTAGGAACTATCCGGAGTTCGGTAGTGCGGGACTTGTATTTGGGGATCTTCAAAGTTGGATAGAAGGAAAAAATCTCAATCGAACAAGTACTTATCAAACTGATGAAGCTAATGGCATCTATTCTACTTACTGCTATAGCATTAGAAAAAACAGATACAAAGACTATCTAGTCACCACATGGAACGGAATAGCAGATTCATCTGAGATAGTTGCTTCAGTAGCGGGGAATGAACCAGTAGAGAAGGCGAAAGTCAACTTGACGGAGATTCCAGATGGAAACATTGCTGGATTCGCAACATACTTCTGGATTCTCCCTGAACTCAATAGACTAGCTACGGTCCAATTTCCATATAGCAAGAGGAGAAACGGACTTCCCGAATTCAGAAAGTACATATCTAATTATATGAGAGCGTTTTCCAGCTATTGCGTTATCGATCCTCAATCTCTCTGCACCAAAAATCTGAGAACACAATGGAAGACGAGGATGTAGAGATCTTGGGATACTCTGAGCACGGTGGCAAGCCGAAAAGCTTAATACCTAAGTTCGGAACTATCCTTCACGAGAAAACACCCAAGAACCTCGAAATTATTAGAGAGAAGAGAGAATTTATAAGACGAGTAGTAAGAAAGATTGAGCTGAGTAGAGAACTAGAATATCAAGCAGATTTTGTAGAGAAGGCTTTTTCTTGGTTAGGTCTCAATCAGATAGAAAAAGAACATAAGAGATTTAAGTTTAAGTATGGAATTGAACTAAACAGTCCATCAGCGGAAGATCTAGAAAAGATAATATTGAACTGGAAATCTCAGAACAGTGAGTCAGCGAGCGCTTGGGAGAACTTAGGTTTTCAGCTAGACGGTGAGCAAAAAGTTAGATGGATAGACAGCTTCTTAGCTTCCGAAGTCTTTTCTCTTAAGATTCAAAGACTGAATGAAGAAATTGTAGATGTAGATTCTTTATTAGACGAACTATCTAAGAACCGCGAACATATTCTAGATGCCTTAGGAATAGCCGACACAACAAAGAGCGTAGCCTTAAACAGCAATGGCACAGAAAAAGTCCCCCAGCCTCAAGCTAGCTTTATTTCTTCTGATTAGCGCAGTTGGAACTACAATTAGCTTTCAGAAAGGCCAAGCCGTTAGCTTTCAGAACCAATGGCCTCTATACGAGGCTCTGAGAAATACTGCGGGCATAGTGTTTGCTGTTATGGGAGCTTGGATTGCTATTATCTACCCTGAAAGTTTGAAAAACCTATCAAACCCTAACACAAGGACTGAGGAAAATGTATTGACATTGCTTCAAGCAATGCTTATATCTGCAGTAATTCTTGCTTCGGTCTTGTGCGTAGGAATAGCAGTACCAATACTTAGTCAATACAAAACACTGTCAACTCACTCCGCTGTCTTGAGAGGACTTTCATATGCATTCTTAAGCTTGATGACAATAGCTCAACTTTGGACACTCCTCTTGACAATTTTGCCCAACTATATTGTTAAAAGAAATATTATAAGAAGGCAAACAGCTGCGAAACTACGCACTGACATGACCGAACACAAGAACAGAAAGTAAAGTTCTTGCTTGTCAGTATTTAGTATTTTATGCGGTGTCGAAACATGAGAAAAACTCAATGCGCAGCCATATCTCCTTGAGAGCGTGTCTGACACCTTCGCAGCGCCAGACCTGTCCTCGCGATTGGAAAGACTGTGCAGTTGTTGCTGTCTGCTTGTTTAAAGAGATTACCTGCTGAGAGAATTCAGAAGGAGCTAGGTATTATGAGAGCAATGCTGTGTTGAGTTGACAGGAAGAGAAGAACTCTATAAGCCACACTCGCTCACGCGCTGCTTAAATTCAAGGACCAATTACGCAGATCAATTAGTTGACGCTTGCAAAAGCATACTGATAGGGTAATTTCTATGGCTGTTGCGATCGCACCCGCGATTCCAGCCCGAACGCCTCGAAAAATTTAGCCGCTACCGGCATTGGCTGGCACCAATACCGATAGCTCGCCCCTAACACTGTTCGGACCAGTGAGAGAGGTTGTGGTCATGATCACAGCCCCCCTGACTTTTGGCAAGTTAGGGGGGCTAAGTTTTTCTGGGTTTTCCTCACTCTGTTGAATAAAGGAAAAACCATGAAAACGACCATGTATACGACCGTTCAGCCTTTAGTAAAGGGCACTGAGCCAAAAATGCTGATTCTGACTCCGACTTCTGCGCTACCGGCTGATCCGAATTTGGATAGTCCGGTACCCGGTGAAACGGTAAAGCATATTCTGATAGGTTCGCCCGGTGCAATCCGGCAGACGATTCATCTGCTGCATTCGCTGCACTATGTGGAAACGGTGCTATGGAGTCCGGTACTGCGAGTGGAAGAACCGCTAGTGATTACGCCTGAGCAAGGAGAGGCGATGAGTCTGCTGCGAAAGATGGTGTAGACATGAACTGCGCTCAGCTTGCGATCTCTATGCTTTGTTAGCTGAGCGCAACCATAGACTTCGTTGTTACTCTCCGGCCTGCTGCTTGAGCAGATCAACTACACTTGCGGACATCCATAAACCAGCATTGGACAAAGCCTCAATCGGCTCTGAGACAGAAGTAATAAGGCCCTGCCGTTTAGCAAGGACAACTGCGACACCTGTGCCTAAAGTCGGAATATCAAGACTGATAGCACAGCGACGGGCAGCGGCATCGTCCACCATAGCGGTGTAGTTCGGATGAGCTTGAGCATAGCTGAGCACCTCTGATTCACCTGCACCTAAGTCCCAAGCCGCTACCGATGTAGATATCTCAACAGGCTCGGTTTGCTTTGCCCATGAGACACGAGGAAGCGACCGTGCCGCGATGTCTGATTTGTAAGCCGTGACTTCTTTCCATACGGCGGGGGTACTTCAACCATTCCAAAAAGTCGAGGTATCAAGTTTTCTAGCTGGCTGTTGAACAGGACAATTAGCGGTGAGGCGTTGATGACGACTTGTTTAATCGGCATTGTTGAGTTCTCTAACTAAGTCAGCTTCGGTGTATTGAAAGGGTGACACTTTGTAGCGGGATAGAGCCTGAATAAATTCAGCGCGTGTTAGGTTCGCAACCTCGGCAGCTTTCCCTTGAGAAAGTTGCTCTAGCTCGTACCATTTAACAGCCGCTGCAATACGCATTTCTTGCGCAAATTCTTCTGGCGTTTTTCGCAGGGCGGAGAAAGTGGTTTGAGAAAAGTTCAGGGTGATGCTAGTCATAGGTTAGGTCCAATCGTCTAAAGCGCAAATTCTAAATGTTCTTCCGGACCGCAATACTAAGCGGATAACCTAGATTTGGTGCAGACCATGTACTAAATGAACTTTAGCTTGCGGGAGGCGTAGGCGCACATGCGTAGTAGGACTAGCCCTTCTTTGACGTGGGCGATGTTGGAGCTACCGTAGGTGCGGGGCTGGTAGCGGATCGGGACTTCGACCAGGTGTAGGTTTAGCTTGGCTGCGCCGAAGAGCAGATCGAAGTCGCCGAAGGGGTCGAAGTCGCCGAAGTAGCTGCGTCCGGCGGCGAGGCGTTCGTAGTCTTTTCGCCAGAGAACTTTGGTGCCGCAGAGGGTGTCTTTGAGTGATTGTTCTAATAAGAAGGAGAACATCAGGGCGAAGGTTTTGTTGGCGAGGGTATTGAGCCAGGGCATGGCTTTTTTGCTGCGGGGATAGAGCAATCGCGAGCCGTTGATGAATTCGCCTTGACCGGATGCGATCACATCAAAAAAGTGCGGCAGATCCTCCGGCGGCACAGTCAGATCCGCGTCCAAAATCATCAGCACATCCCCGGTCGACTCAGCAAAGCCCAGTCGCACCGCGTCGGCCTTTCCTCTGCCCGTTTGTTGAAAGGCTTTGATAGTAAATGGGCCTCGGTAGTGGCGTTCTACCTGCTGGATGGCTTCCCAAGTTTGGTCAGTGGAGTGGCCTTCTACAAAGATGATTTCGGTATGGGAACCTAGCTGCGGCATGCGGGCGATCGCACTTTCGATATTCCCCGCCTCATTCCGGGCCGGAATCACCACCGAACAAGTTGGCCGCTCCGCCTTCTCGCCAGATCGCGGTTCAGCCGCTGGAATACCGCGAAAATCAGGCCGAGCGACCATAAAATTCGTCAGGCATAGGTGCTTTACAATCGGCAGCGGCGCGACATAGCGATTGAGCACATAGGACAGGCCCGGAATGTGCTTTGGCAGCAAAAATCGCCGTCCGCGCTTTAGCGGAATGTAGCCCGTAATCGACAGCAGATTGGCAACATCGTCCATCGACAGCCAGTTTTGCTGCGGCTGGGGGCGGCGCTGACCGATAGATTCACCGAACTTTAGCAGCGGCTCCCAAAGATAATTGTGAAAGGTGACAATCAGCCGAGTTTGAGCTGTGCAAAAAGGCTTTAGTCGGCCGAAGACAGTTTGCACATCGCTGAAGTAGCTGGCTGAATTGCAGCAGATAATATAGTCGAATGTCTGGGGCTCATCAATGAAGCCTTCTATCGGGCCGTCGGCGCTGTAGCCGATTTTTTCGGGGGTTAGCGTCTCCGCGTCGGCGCAGTAAAACCGTAGGTTGGGATGGCTTCGCTGCGCTATGTTGACCGTCACTGGCGAGATATCGATACCGACGCCGACGCTAGGGTCAACCGACGCTAGCAAATCGCCTGAGCCACAGCCGACCGCTAACACCCGAGCACCCGCAGGAATCAAGAAACGATGCAGCCGGATCAAGTCCTGGTAGTAATAGCGGTTGGTTCTATGCCAGTGGTCTAGCTCTGGGGCGATCCGGTTGAAATGCTCTAGAACGATTTGCTTGTGAGCGTTGTAGGGATGGACCTGGGCGGCGAGGGTTTGGGGCACGGGGGAACTGGAGGGGAAGGGCTTCGACTTCGCTCAGCCGCCGGGGGGCTTAGTCATAGAGACGGCAGGCAGTAGTCAATTCAAGATTCTAACAGCCGAATGAGCCGCCAGTTTTTTAGCTCTAGAACGGTTTTATAACTGGGAGTCTGGTTGGGCGCGGCGGTTAGGGGATCAGACTGAGCGTCGAAGGCTCCAGCTAAATTTTGGTTTAGCTGTTCGCCTCTGTAGATCTTTTCTTCTTCGCTCAGCCATACGTAGGTGCCTGATGGGATAGCTTCTATCGGGCGGTTTAGCTGGCCGATATGAGGCGTGTGGAAGGCTAGGATTATGAGATCTTTGTACAGCGCGGGAGGTTGCTCAGGACTGATAACAAAGTCGACTGGAACGTCTGCGATTAGCGGCGCGACTGGGGGGGTGGTCACGGCGGCTTTCATCTCGGCGCTGTAGTTCCCAAAAAGGCCGGTTGCGCCCGCTGTGGCAAAGGTCAGCCAGGCAGGGACGAGCCAAGTTACTAGCCACCGATGTGGCTGAGTGACGAAAAAGGGAAGCAAAGACCAGCCAATTCCCAAGATTAGACCGACCGGTGCGTAGGGCTGGATATCTAAAAGGAACCCAGCAGGAATCAAGAAGCTGGCGATCGCAACTCCCACTGCAATTACGCCCAAGGCTGAAAAGCTATAGCTAAGCAGACGGCGAGGCCAGCGAACTGGCTGCGTGGCGATTGTGTGGAGGGCGATCGCAGCGAACCAGGCGAGAAAAGGATGAAGCTGTAGCGGGTAATAAGGCGTCTTGGTGGTGAACAACTGTAGCATCCCGGCTAAAAGAAAGGGATAGAGCAGCAGCCACCGATGCGGGTAGGCAGTTTTCATTTTGAACGAGAATAGTCCGGTCCAGAAGCCGGGCGATCGCAGCACCATCACCGCACCAATCAGCGAAAACAGCGCCCAGGGAAACATATTTGTCGGAATATTCCACAGATAGTAGAGCGGTCCGGCATCTGAGTGATAGGGCTGTTCGCTCAGCTCGCCGATTTTGCCAACCAGCGAGTCCAGCACCCAGGGGCCGTATTTAGCCACGCTAAAGCCCAACCACGCAATAGTTGGAATAAAGCCGACGACCAGGCCAGCGTAGATGCCCCAGTTGGTAAGATGGCGGTGACGACGATGCTCGAAGATCAGGTACGGGAGCAGGGCGATCGCGCTCAAAAGCACCATAAACGTCTTGATCAAAAAGCCAATGCCCAGCATAGCGCCCGCCAGAAAGCCAAACGCCAAGCGTCTTTGCTGTCCTTTTTGTAGCGGTTCTTTTTCTTCCTCCGCCTTTAGCAGAGCCCAAATCGATAGCAGCTCCACACTTACCAGCAGAACGTCTTGGGTCGCCATATGGCCAAACTGCATCCACAGCGAAAACACCATGATCAGCAGCCCAGACAGTAGTCCGATCTGGCTAGCAGCTTCGCGCGTAGGGCCACCGCTGCCGCGCAAAAATCTGCTTACCCAGGGCGTAGGTCAGCGTGACCGATAGCAAACAGGCCATCAGCGTAGGCAGCCGAGCCGCCCGGACAGCCCAGTCTGGGCTGAGATTGGGCAGATCGAATAGCTGATAGCTCAGCATGATTAGCCAGTTCAGCAAAATGCCGTGAGTGTAGAGCACGTTGCCCCAGAGCTGTCGTCCTAGCCACTCGCCAGATTCGAGCATGAAGCGGCTTTCTAGCGCGTAGTTGCCTTCATCGTGGGCCATGAAGCTGGGGTGGATTTGGCTGCTGGCCAGCAGCAAGCCAGTCCAGGCGAGGAGGATAAGCAGGTCTCGTCGGGTAGAGGACATGGGACTTAAACGGGCGGGGTGCGGGTTTGTTTGCGAAAGCCACTGCGGCGGAGGATGCGTTTTTGCCGCTGTCTGGCGAGGGCTTGCAGATCTACGTTGCGGTCGGTTTCGTCGACGATTTCGCCCGTGAGGACTTCGAGGGTGTCTTCTAGAGTGACAACGCCAGAGACGCCGCCGTACTCGTCGACGACGACCATCAGGTGTTCGCGCAGAGACTGAAAAGTCTTGATTAGGCGGTCGGTGCGCTCGGTATCGGGGACGTAGTGGACTTGGCGCATGACGCTTTTGACGGTGGCGTCGCCTTGGCCTTGGACAAGGGCGGCGAGTAGCTCTGCTTTGAGGGCGACGCCGATCACGTGGTCTAAGTCTTCTTCGATTACTAGAATGCGGGTGTGCTGAGATTGAATGATTTCTTCTTGGACTTCTCGCAAGATCGCAATGCCAGGAATATAGGTGATCGCGACTCTAGGAGTCATGATATCTGCGGCCATCAGGTCGTTTAGCCGGAATACGCGGTCGATCATTTCGGCTTCGTCGTCTTCGATCAGCCCTTCTTGATAGCCCAAGATGGTGAGTAGCCTGATTTCTGATTCGTTGGTAATTGGCCGCTTGTTTCCTTTGGTCAGGGGGGCCGTTATCTTCTCCAATAGCCAGATCAGCGGCGTAAAGACGACGGTAATGCCGCGTACTGGAATGGCGACCGTCAGGCCAATACTCTCTGCGTAGCGCTCGCCTAGGGTCTTGGGCAAGATCTCGGCAAATAGAATAATTGCAAAGGTCAGCACGGCTGAAAAGATGCCGATGCCAGCGTTGCTGAAAATAGAGGCGGCAATTCGCCCTACAACAATGCTGCCAACAATGTTGAAAATGTTGTTGAGGACGACGATGGTGGCAATGGGCCGGGTGACGTGCTGACGAATGCCTAGCAAGGCGATCGCACTCGGACTCGGTTTATTTTGGGCTAGCTGCTTTGCCCGTAGTAGTGGCAGCGAGAGCAAAGCCGCCTCAGTGCCAGAACAGATAGCAGACCCAAAAATAATGACAAAAACAGCCGCAGCAAGTTGAAACATGAACCAGTGGTTGAATGAGCACTGCCCATTCACGAAACAGACAAAACAGCCAGTCGAAGCAGCCAGTCGGAGCAGCCAGCGCAAACTGTGCATCTGCACCCGCTAGCGAAATTCATCATTCCTCACTCATCATTCCTCATTTCCAAGATATGATGCTTGAAAATTGCGATTGAGTTTGATTGAGCCAGTCACAACTGCTGCCGATCGTGACCGATTAGGTACTAAAACTGCATTCCCCCTATGAGTGACACCATCTTAGATGTTCAAGGTCTAACTATTGAATTTGCAATAGCAGAAGAGCAGGGTGGTGGCAGTCTGCGGGCGGTCGATGACGTATCTTTTCAGCTAGAGCGCTCTCAGACGATTGGCATTGTGGGCGAATCGGGTTCTGGCAAATCCGTCACGGCGCTGGCAATTATGGGCCTAGTCCCTAGTCCACCGGGCAAAGTCACCGGTGGCCGAGTGATCTTTCAGCCAGACGATCGGCCCATTGTCGATCTTCAGCAGATTCCCAAACGGCAGCTGCGGCGCTACCGGGGCGGCCAGATCGCCATGATCTTTCAAGAGCCGATGAGCTCACTTAATCCGGTCTATACCTGTGGCTTTCAGCTGATAGAAGCGATTCGCCAGCATCAGAGAATATCGAAACGGGCGGCTCGTGAGCAGGCGATCGCACAGCTAATTGAAGTGCGGCTGCTCCCAACTGAGGTGCAGCTATACGAACAGGTCCGGGAGGAGCTCAATACCGACAATAGCGCGGTTATCAACCGAGAGCTCAAGCGGCGGCAAATTGCCATGCTAGATCGGTTTCCGCACCAGCTTTCGGGCGGTCAGATTCAGCGGCTGATGATTGCGATGGCGCTCTCGTCAAATCCCGTCTTTGCTAATTGCTGATGAGCCGACGACGGCGCTAGATGTGACCGTGCAGTCAACGATTCTAGATCTGCTGCGCGAGCTGCGCGATCGCCGGGGCATGTCGATGGTCTTTATCACCCACGATCTGGGCATCATCGCCGAAATTGCCGATCGGGTGGCGGTGATGTACCAGGGCAATCTGGTTGAAACCGGCACAGTTCTAGACATCTTCAAAGACCCGCAGCATCCCTATACCAAAGGACTGCTGGCCTGTCGGCCACAGCCCGGTCAGCGGCTACGACAGCTGCCCACCGTCGCAGACTATATGGAGGTAGTAGTCGGGCCAGAGGGCGATCGCATTATTCAAGCTAAGCCTCAAGCTGACTATGGAACCGGACTTCCTCCCATCCGCGAAATCAGCCCACGCGAGATGCAAATTCGACTTAGCGAGCTAGAAGAAAAAGGACCGCTGATTACGGTCGAGAACCTAAAAGTCGGCTATCCGGTGCAAGGCGTCTTTGGCCGGATCGAGCGCTACGTGATGGCGGTCAACGACGTCTCTTTTGAGGTGCATCAGGGAGAGACTTTTGGCCTGGTCGGCGAATCTGGCTGCGGTAAGACGACATTGGGCCGAGCGCTATTGCAGCTAATTAGGCCGATGGACGGGAAGGTGCGATTTGAAGGACAAGATCTAACGCAGCTACGCGGCGGCCAGATGCGCAAGCGGCGGCGGGAGATGCAGGTGATCTTTCAAGATCCGTATAGTTCGCTTAATCCGAGGATGAGTATTGGTGATGCGATCGCCGAACCGCTAAAAATTCACGGTGTGATCCGCCGTCAAAAGAACCTCAGAGAGCGGGTGGAGTATCTGTTAGAGCGAGTGGGGTTAGATCCGCACTGTCTCAATCGCTATCCCCATGAGTTTTCCGGCGGACAGCGGCAGCGGGTGTGCATCGCTAGGGCGCTAGCGCTAAGCCCAAAGTTTATTGTCTGCGATGAATCGGTGTCGGCGCTAGACGTATCGGTACAGGCCCAGGTGCTGAACCTGCTCAAAGAGCTGCAAGACGAGTTTAAGCTCACCTATATCTTTATCTCGCATGACCTGGGTGTGGTGAAGTTTATGAGCGATCGCATCATGGTGATGAATGCCGGACGCATCGAAGAAATTGGCCCCGCCGAAGAAATCTATCAGCGACCGCGCCGAGACTATACCCGGCAGCTGATCTCTGCTATTCCAGCAGGCACCCTAGAAAGGATTCAAGATCTGCGCGCCGAACGGGAAAGCCAAAAGGCGCTGCTGTAGCGACCTGCACACACTATAGACCTCGATGCTATCTTCCCGTTTACCCAGTCCAGAGACCCTGCCGCTTGAAGAACAAGTGGCACAGATGATGGTGGTGCGCACCACCGGACATCTGTTCGATCACGAGGTGGAATATCCGCAGTGGGAAGCCACCCACGCCCAGATGCAGCGCTATCTAGATCTAGGAATTGGCGGCGTGATTTTGCTGGGCGGCAGTGCGGCGGAGGTTGGTGTACGCGCCCAAGAACTCCAGGCAAAGGCGAAGTATCCGCTGTTCATGGCCGCAGATATTGAAGAGGGCGTCGGGCAGCGGTTCAGCGGGGCGACCTGGTTTGCACCGCCGATGGCCTTAGGAGAGATTGCGCGAACGGATTTGGATCTAGCGCTACGGCTGTCGGAGCAGATGGGCGCAGCGATCGCCCAAGAAGCCGTCGCGATTGGGCTGAACTGGCTGCTAGGACCAGTCGTGGATGTGAATAACAATCCCAATAATCCGGTCATCAACGTGCGGGCCTTTGGTGAGACAGCGGATGTAGTCGCCCAGCTAACCAGCGCCTTTATTAGAGGAACAAGATCTACAAAAGACAGAGGCTCAGTGCTGACCTCAGCGAAGCACTTTCCAGGGCATGGCGACACGGACACCGATTCGCATCTGAGCCTACCGCTGGTGAATCATGATTTTGAGCGGCTACAGCGCCTAGAGCTGGTGCCGTTTGAGCGGGCGATCGCAGCGGGCGTAGACAGTATTATGACCGCGCACCTCCAGCTACCCAAAGTTGATCCGACCCATCCGGCAACGCTATCGCGGGTGACACTGACTGGCTTACTGCGGCAGGACATGGGCTTTGGTGGTCTGATCGTCACCGATGCGCTAGTCATGGGTGGCATCACTCAGCAGTATGGTGGCAATGAGGCGGCGGTGCTGGCTGTAGCTGCCGGGGCGGACGTAGTCTTGATGCCATCAGACGTAGAGGGCGCGATCGCGGCTATCTGCGAGGCGGTCCATACCGGTCGAATTTCAGCCGAGGCCATTTTTCAATCCGTAGAACGCATCTGGCGAGCCAAACACAAAATCGCTGATTTGCTGGTGACTGATGGCATGTCGAGACATGCCTGGCAGCATCGGTCGGTGCCGCCTGTACAGACCGATCAGATTGCCACTGAGAAAGTGCGAGCGATCGCCGCCGAGATCTTGCAGGCTTCGCAGCAGGTGAGCTATCCACCCAGTCAGTCGCTAGCTCAGGTAATCAGTCCGCCGCTGATGCCGGGGCAAAATCTGGTGCTAGTAGACGATCTGCTGCACTGCCGTTTTCTAGATCGGACGGCTCCGGCTGTGGCGCTGCCGAGTCGTCTGGGCTATGAGCTGAAGCTGATGGACGCTCGCAGCGCGGATATTGCTCACCTGAACACAGACGCGACTACGCTAGTACAGCTATTTATTCGAGGCAATCCGTTTCGGAGTGGAAAAGGGCTGAGCGCGATCGCCCACACGATCATTCAGGCACTGGGCAACAGCGTACAGGCTGTCGTCATCTACGGCAGTCCATATGTTTACCAAGAGATTCAGCCGTTGCTGCCTGCCGGAACGCCGTGCGTATTCACCTACGGACAAATGAAAATGGGACAGGCGATCGCGCTACAGCCGCTCTTGCACCCAGATCAGCAGAAGATTACAGCGGGCGCAATCGGCCAAGGCTTTACAGATTAGGCCCTGCTTTCAGACTCTGCTTTGTTAGTTAGTCTTATGTAGCAGATGTCAGGAGAGTTCACTATGACTGCGGCAACACTCAACCTCAAAGGAATGACTTGTGCGGCTTGTGCAAACAAGATCGAGACAACGCTACAGACGCTGTCCGGGATGAGAGCGGCCCAGGTGAATTTTGCCTTTGAGCAGGCGGTCATAGAGTACGACGAGCGCGGGACAACGCTAGAGCGAATTTTGGGTGCGATCACCGAGATTGGCTTCGAGGCTAACCAGTCAGAAGACGATATTCTCAGCGAACTAGAAGATAAGCAGATGCAGGCCGAGCGGGCGGCTCAGCAGCAGCAGCTACGCCGAAAGCTGGCCGTCGGCGGATTGGCCAGCGTGGTGCTGGTGATTGGCTCACTGCCCATGATGATAGGCGTTGCCATTCCTAACTGGCCAAAGATTCTGCTGAACGCTTGGTTCCATCTAATCGTGGCAACGCCTGTTCTATTTTGGTGCGGTCAAAGCTTCTTTGTCGGTGCTTGGAAATCGCTGAAGCACCGCTCTGCCACCATGAATACGCTAGTCGCACTGGGTACGGGCACAGCCTACGTGTATTCGCTTTTTGTCACGCTTTTTCCTAGCGTATTGACCAGTCGGGGCTTGCCAAAGATGGTGTACTACGAGGCAGCAGTCGTCGTGATTACGCTGCTGCTGCTTGGTCGCTACATGGAGAGCAACGCCAGAGGGAAAACCTCGGATGCAATTCGTCAGATGATTGGCTTGCAGGCTAGGACCGCGCGGGTGATCCGCCGCCACCAAGAAGTAGAACTCCCGATCAGTGCTGTTGTAGTGGGCGATATTGTTGTTGTTCGCCCTGGTGAAAAGATTCCCGTTGATGGCGTTGTTGTTGAGGGCAGCTCGACAGTTGACGAGTCGATGGTCACTGGGGAATCTGTCCCTGTTCACAAGGAAGCGGGTGACGAGGTGATTGGCGCGACCATCAACAAAACCGGACGGTTTCAGTTTGAGGCGGCGCGTATCGGCAAAGAGACCGTGCTCGCCCAAATTGTGCAGCTAGTGAAAGCAGCGCAAGGATCAAAAGCGCCGATTCAGAAGCTGGCCGACCAGGTGACTGGGTGGTTTGTCCCGGTCGTGATTGCGATCGCCATAACAACATTCTTGATCTGGTTCAACATCACCGGAAATCTCACTCTTTCCCTAATTCCAACAGTAGGCGTGCTAGTGATTGCCTGCCCTTGCGCGCTAGGCTTGGCAACGCCTACCTCCATCATGGTCGGAACTGGCAAAGGCGCTGAACACGGCATTTTGATCAAAGGGGCCGATAGTCTAGAGCAGGCCCACAAGCTGCAAACAATTGTGCTTGACAAAACCGGAACGCTAACCGAAGGCAAGCCAACCGTAACGAACTATCAAACCGTGCGCGGCACTGCCGAGGGTAATGAGATCGCACTGCTGACCCTAGCCGCAGCAGTTGAGCACGCCTCTGAGCATCCGGTCGCCGAGGCCGTCGTCCGCTACGCCAAAAGCCAAGGACTCGATAGCAGCCAGTTTGCGACGGTAGATCGCTTTGACTCTATCCCCGGTTGCGGCGTTGAAGGCTGGGTCGAAGGCAATCTAGTTCAGGTCGGCACCGAACGATGGATGCACAATTTGGGGGTAGATATCGACTGGCCTCAGTGTCCGCTAGCAGCCTGGGAAGCGGAGGCCAAAACGACCGCCTGGATCGCGATAAATGGTAGAGGAGAAGGCGTTTTTGGAATCTCGGATGCGATCAAACCCTCTTCGCCCTATGCGGTTCAGGCGCTGCAAAAGATGGGATTAGAAGTAGTGATGCTGACGGGTGACAATCAGCAGACGGCTAGTGCGATCGCTCACGTAGCAGGCATCACTCGGGTATTTGCCGGGGTAAAACCCGGTGAAAAGGTCGCCAAAATTAAGCAGCTACAGTCTGAAGGGAAGCTGGTCGCTATGGTCGGCGATGGCATTAACGATGCCCCGGCACTCGCTCAAGCGGATGTTGGCATTGCGATTGGGACAGGCACGGACGTGGCGATCGCCGCTAGCGACATCACAATCATCTCCGGCGATCTACAAGGCATCATCACCGCCATCCAGCTCAGCAAAGCAACCATTAGAAACATTCGTCAAAATCTCTTTTTCGCGTTCATCTACAACGTGGCAAGCATTCCAATTGCCGCCGGTCTGTTCTATCCCCTGTTTGGCTGGCTGCTCAATCCGATCATAGCGGGCGCTGCCATGTCCTTTAGCTCTGTCTCAGTGGTTACTAACGCACTTCGACTGCGAAACTTTCAGCCGAAGCGTATCTCTGAGCACCCCTCAGAGAAGCTAATTAGCTCTAATGAGTGCATCGGTATCCCGTAGGGGCGTAGCATGCTACGCCCCTACGGGATGGGACGTTATTTATCAGCTACTCCCTAAGTACGAATTCATAGGAGATCAGGTAATGTCTACAGGATGCGAAAGTTCGACAAAGGTAGCTAATCAAACCGCCCCTTTCATGGGTAGTCTACTCGCAGTTTGCCTACTGCTTAATACGCTTCTTCTGTAGAGCCTAACCATAAATAGTTTGGATGCGATTTTGCTTACGAAGCTGTGGCGACTGTTATTGCCACAGACTAACGCACAAGTGGACCGGAGCGTGAATACAGCCTCCAACCATTATCCAGTTGCCCATGATCGCGCATCGTAAGGGGTTCACTTTCGCTGAGCTTGTCTCTAGAGAATCAAACGGTAGGCACGAAGATAAGCGGAACGAATGGGTGAACTATCAATAGAAAGATCTCGATATGTATAGATATTGTCAGCAAGATATGATCTTTTTATCCGTTATCTATATCCATCAAGTAGGAAACGCTTTTAATGTTTTCAGAGAGTTGGCCAGAGAACGCACCCAACGAACGACTGGGTGATGCACCGCTAATCTTACTCAGCAGTCGGTATCGCGTGCTGAGTTTGCTGGGGGATGGTGGCTTTGGTAAGACTTTTTTGGCTGAAGATATTCATATGCCGTCGGGTCGGCGGTGCGTGCTAAAGCAGCTCAAGCCAATTCACAATCAGCCTGAGCTAGCGCAGATGGTGAAGGACCGCTTTGAGCGAGAGGCGGCAACGCTAGAAAAGCTAGGGGAAGGGCACGACCAGATTCCGCGTCTATATGCCTACTTTCAAGAGGGGGGTGAGTTCTACCTGGTAGAAGAGTGGGTAGAGGGGGTGACGCTGACGCAAAAGGTGCAGCGCGAAGGGCCGCAGCATGAGAAGACGGTGCAGGCGATAGTGGCAAATCTGCTAGGTGCGATCGCCTACGTCCACAGCCAAAAGATAGTCCACCGCGATATCAAACCAGACAATATCGTCCTTCGAGCCAGAGACGGGATGCCGGTACTAATCGACTTTGGCGCGGTCAAAGAGACCATGAAAACCGCCATCACTAGCGGTGAGCACAGCTCGCACTCCATCGTAGTCGGGACACCTGGCTATATGCCCAGCGAGCAGGTATCCGGGCGACCGATCTACGCCAGCGATATCTACAGCCTGGGCATGAGCGCTATCTATCTGCTAACGGGCAAAATTCCGCAGGAGCTGACGACCGATCCGCAAACGGGCGCACTAAGCTGGCGGGCATATGCCCCTAGTGTGAGCAACGGATTCGCCAATTTTCTAGACTGTGCGACTCATGTCAGTCCGCAGAGTCGGTTTGCCACCGTCCAGGACATGCAGTCTGTGCTCAGCACGCTAATGCTCAACCAAACAATTGCTCCCGCTGCGCCACCTATACCCGCTTCATTGCCAGCAACCAGACCCGACGCTATGGCTGTCTCACCGATGGGCTCGCTTAGCTCGCCCAATCCCGCAGCAGGTAGCTCAGCAGAGAGCCTAGCTACCAGTTCAGCTAGTTCCGCAACTCAGCCGCAGACCTATCAAGCTAGTCCCGCTGCCTATCAGAGCGAACCTTCCTTGGCGAATAGCAAACTAGCTACGCAGGCGTCTCCCTCTTGGAAAGGTGCAGTCATCGTAGGGGGAATAGTGGGCTTTGGTATTTTGGCCGGTACGCTGGTGCTCACTCAGCAGGTGCCGAGCTTATTTTCTAGAGAAGCCGCAGAGTCTACTGACACAGTTGTAGATTCCATAGACGATGATACGCCTGCCCCTACACCAGACTCAGATGAACCCGCACCCATAGCCCCTCCAATAGTCCCTCCTCCCGCATCTGCGCGCAATGCCAACGGCTCTGTGATCGCTCAAGGAGACAGTAAAAACGTGCGCGCTGGAGCAGGGACTACCTTTGCCGTAGTCGACACAGTACAGACGGGCAACCGGATTCGAGTGATCAACCGGACGGATGACCCGGAAGGCTTTCCCTGGTACGAGATCGTGACGCCTAGTGGAGCCCAAGGCTGGATTGCAGGCCAACTAATCCAGATCGACGGCGACGTAACGACGCCTTCTGTGCCGCCTTCTGTGCCGCCTTCTGTGCCAGTAGCTCGTCCGACGCCAAACCCCACACCCAGTCCGACTCCACGCCCTACCCCCGGCCTAACGCCACGTCCAACTCCTAGCCCGACACCCACGCCAGCGCCTGCCGATCGCACAAACGCGACGATTGTGGGTGAAGAGTCAGGCAGTAAGAATGTTCGCTCTGGCCCAGGGACTAACTACTCGGTTCAACACGTTGCCTACCCAGGCGATCGCATTATTATCCAGAACAGCTCAGTCGACACAGGCGGATACACCTGGTACAAAGTCACCTTCCCAGAATCAGGCGCAGAGGGTTGGATTGCCTCGCAGCTAGTCAGACGAGACTAAACTAAGCCTAAGCACTTTTTCTGTCTAAGTTTATGCTGTCAAAGTTGTTTGATGTCATCCCTCGCCGCTACCGCTATATTGCGATCGCCACAGTCACAGCAATCAGCATTCCGCTGATCGGGTTGGCAGTCTACTTCACCTTTCCATCCTCAGCTTCGCAGTCAGCTCTACAGTCAGCTTCGCAGTCAGCTTCCACACCGACTGAATCGTCCAAACCAGCGCAGCAATCACCCCAGAGCAATTCAGTCCCACGAGCTGCCAAGCTAATCATCACACCTATTCCTACGGGTTCAACCCCAGACAATCTAGCGCTCAACCCTGCCCCGATTGCAGGAGGAAGTTCGTCAGAGGCTGGGCAGACGCCGCCGCAGATAGAAGAATACGCAGCGCAATACGACAATCTGCCTGATACCCGATTCAATCACTTTCCATACGACGAAGCCTACGGCAGCGATATCGAATCAATCGGCATGTTCACCCGCGAATCCTACGAACGCGAAGAATATCTGCATCGCGAAGCCGCCGCCGCCTTTAAACAGATGAAAGCCGCCGCCGCCGCCGCCGCTATCAAGCTCCAAGCCGTCTCTGGCTTTCGCACTATCGCCCGCCAGTCAGCCCTTTTTGAAGACCAGGTCAAAAAGCACGGCAGCGAAGCCATCGCCGCCAAACACAGTGCCCCCCCTGGTCACAGCGAGCACCACACTGGCTACGCCGTTGATATCGGCGATATCACCCTCCCCGAAACGGACATCAGCTACGACTTCCAAAATACGCCCGCCTATAGCTGGCTACTCGTCAACGCCCACCGCTACGGCTTCGAGCAGTCCTTCCCTCAAAACAACGTCCAAGGCGTTAGCTTCGAGCCCTGGCACTGGCGCTACGTCGGCTCAGAAGACGCCGCCAAAGTCTTTGCTCAAAGCCGATCTTTGCCTTAGTCGTGTCGCGAAATCGAACGAGAACGGGCTGAAATTACTCAGCGTCAGGCCCTAGAAAGTCAGGATCCTGCAAAGTCTGATGGGTTCTGATGGGCTAGGGTGACTACATTCCCATCGTCGCGTAGCCAGAATCTACATAAACCACCTGCCCAGTGATCCCACTAGACAAGTCGCTACACAAGAATGCAGCGGCATTGCCAACTTCTGTCTGGGTCACCGTGCGACGTAGGGGCGCTGTCTCTTCGACGTGGTGGATCATATCGAGGATGCCGCCGATTGCAGAGGAGGCTAGGGTCCGAATTGGACCTGCCGAGATGCCGTTGACGCGGATGTTTTGTGGACCCAGGTCAGCGGCTAGATAGCGAACGCTCATTTCTAGGGCGGCTTTGGCTACGCCCATGACGTTGTAGTTGGGGACGACGCGAACGCCGCCTAGATAGGTCAAGGTGACAATGCTGCCGCCTTCTGGCATTAGATCTTTGGCTCCTTGAGCAAGGCGAGTCAGGGAGTAGGCACTGACGCTAAGGGCTAGGTCAAATCCGGCGCGCGAGGTATCGCTGAAGGCACCGGTTAGATCGTCGCGATTGGCGAAGGCGAGGCAGTGGATCAAGATGTCGAAGCTGCCCCATTTGTCTTTGATGGTGCTAAATAGCGCGTTGACCTGCTCGTCGTCTTGCACGTTGCAAGGAAGGAACAGGCTAGGGGCTAACGGTTCGGTCAGGTCGCGGACTTTCTTTTCGGCGCGGCCTTTCTCGTCGGGGAGGTAGGTAACGCCAATCTCTGCGCCAGCGGCGTGAAGCTGCTGGGCGATGCCCCAGGCGATGGAGCGATTGTTGGCGATGCCGGTTACCAGGGCTTTCTTTCCGGTCAGATCTAGCATGACTCTTTTGTTTAATACTTCGTTAAATGCGCTTTAGGAGCATACTGAAAAAAGGGGATCGCCGGATAGGGGGGTTGTTTTGTAGCACCTAATACAAAACACCTTCGGCGGCATAGGCTTTATTGTAGTTAGAACAGGTGAGCTTCCCCTGACATCTTTTAGGGACGCGCTCCAGAAGGTCTCGACTTTTTGGTGTGCGCAGGCTAGCCTCAGCCCTCAAGCTCCTTTCCTTCTTTCATCATGGTTGCAGTTCCCAGTTCGCCGATTGCTGATATGTTTCGCTCTTTTATAGGGGGAAGCTTGCCGCCAGTGGTCGAGTCGTATGAGCGAAATAAGACGATTTTCTTTCCAGGCGATCCGGCTGAGCGGGTTTATTTCCTGACGAAGGGGGCGGTGAAGCTCTCTCGGGTATATGAGGCGGGTGAAGAGATTACGGTGGCACTGCTGCGTGAGAATAGCGTGTTTGGGGTGCTCTCTTTGATTACGGGCGATCGCTCTGATCGGTTCTATCATGCGGTGGCATTCACCCCGGTAGAGCTGATGTCTTTGCAGGCCGATCAGATGAGCGTGGCGCTCAAGGAGCATCCGGAGCTGTCGGCGATGATGCTGCGAGGGCTGTCTTCTCGCATCTTGCAGACTGAGATGATGATCGAGACGCTGGCGCACCGGGATATGGGCTCTCGGCTGGTGAGCTTTTTGCTGATTTTGTGTCGCGATTTTGGCGTGCCTGGCAGCGATGGGATTACGGTGGATCTAAAGCTGTCTCACCAGGCGATCGCAGAAGCCATCGGCTCGACTCGAGTAACGGTGACTCGTTTGCTAGGCGATCTGCGTGAGCAGGAGATGATCTCTATTCACAAGAAGAAAATCACGGTTCACGATCCGGTTACCCTATCGCAGCAGTTCACCTAGATACCTTCAGAAATTCCGTTTCAAAAGGTGCCGTGACTTCGCACCTTAGGACAATCGGTTACTATCTGGATGCGGACGGCTGGGATTTTTTAGTCCGCAGTAGGGGTGAATGACTGGATTTGTATTACTGTTTGCAGTGGCTTGTTTGGGCGGTGTGATTGCCACGGTAGGCGATCGCATTGGTATGAAGGTGGGCAAGTCTCGCCTTAGCCTATTCAACCTGCGGCCCCGCCAAACGGCTACGCTGGTAAGCGTTGTCACCGGAATGGTGGCCTCTTTTTCTACGCTGCTGCTGCTGATCGCGCTAGATAGCCAGCTACGCAAAGGGCTATTTCAGCTAGAGGATATTCAGCAGGAGCTCTCTGAGGCTCAGAACGCACTCGAAGCTGCCGTGACAGAACGCGAGGCAGTAGAAGGAACGCTACAAGAATCAAAGCGGCTAGAAGGCGCGGCGCGAGGTCGGCTAAGAGAGACCAATCGGTCTTTGCGCAGTGCGATCGCCAGTGAAGAAGAAACGCTCAGCAATCTCATCGAGACGCAAGGTCAGCTAGAAACCGTATCGAATCAGATCGGTAGCTTGCGAGATGAGATTGGCGCTTTGCGAGCAGAAAGACAAGAGCTCATAGAAGAACGCGCAGCCGTGCGATCGCAAATTGCTCAGCGTGATCAGGCGCTCCAGGCCCGTAATCAAGAGATTGCTCAGCGCGACCAGCAAATTGCCCAGCGCGACCAAGAGATCGACGAACGGGCCCGCCGACTAGAAGATTTGCAGGCACAGCAGACCTTGCTCACCGAAGAAATCGCTCGACTAGACGATGAATTTCAGGTGCTACGACTCGGCAACGTCGCCATCCGTCGGAATGAAACCCTAGCCGTCACCCTAGCCAGGTCCGACTCCGAAGAAGCTGCCCAGCGCGCAGTAGAAGCCGCCCTCGTTCAGGCTAACAGCGTTGCGCTTCGTGCTATCTGGCCGGGCTTAGAGGAAGTCAACGACTTTGTGCTTAGCTTTGAGCCCGATGTGGCCAGACGGATCGTGCAAGAAACTACAGACACCAGAAGCTACGTCATCAGAGTCTCCTCAGCCGCTAACTATGTCGTTGGCGAGCCCTGCGTCGGAGAGATCTTGAGTATGGGCGGTGATGGCTGCTTACAAGTCAACTTAGAAGCCCCGGTGAACGAAATTCAATACACCCCTGGCGAGACCGTCGCCTCTGTTCAAATAGATAGAGAAGATTTAGCAGATGAAGGACTAGGAGAACGCTACAGAGCCCTACAAGTACGCGCAGAGATCCAGGCGAGAAGAGACGGCATTGTCTACTTCAACCAGATTATTGCTGGCGGGTTGAACGACCCAGTTCTAGACTTCTTGCGACAGGTTCAAGTATACGGACAGCCGCTAGAAATTCAGGCAGTCGCCAGTCAACCTACCTACACAATTGGGCCTGTCTATCTAGAACTAGCCGCTGTCCAAAACGACCGGGTGCTATTTACTACGCAAAATCTACAAACCGATCAGCTAACCGATCGGCTAACTAGTGGACCAACCGAAGCGCTAGAAAGATCTGCTGATTAGACCGTCGCGAATCCGCGCTGTCTCGGCCAGGCTCTATCTCTTTTATAGCCAAGCGCGGATGCATTCGCACTTGGCTATACATTCGCTTGCGTATGGAAAAACAACATCACGCAATAAAAGTTTTCTTAAGTAGAGCAAAAGCTCACACGAACATAACGAAATTAAACTTTTTATCATAAATCCAATGACATATCTGACAAAACCTTGCGGATGATTACTACTTGCGCAAAAGTTAAGCAAATCTTTTATTTCATGCATAAAATAAATCAGCAGTTCTAGCGCTGTTCCTTCACCCACCCGCCTCGGAGCTTCCCTATGAAGTTTGAAGATATCTATCAGTTTTTTGAAGATCCGCCGCCGGTTTATCTCAACAAAGAGCTTGCTGTCTGCTACGTGCTTGCGGTGCTTATCCGTCACGATTCGTATGGCACCGAACTTATCCACGCCATTGAGAAAGACTACCCGAACTATCGACTGTCCGACACGGTGCTCTACAGCGCGCTCAAGTTTCTTGAGAATCAGGCCGCGATCATGGGCTACTGGAAGAAAGTAGAAGGCCGAGGTCGTCCTAGACGGATGTATCGCCTTCGCCCTGACTGGCAGATGAAAGCCCGCGAGCTAGCCGACCTGTGGCAGCGTTACATGGTAGGTAAGCAAACAGTTGTGCCAGTCATGCCTCAAAAAAGCGGTATGCAAATCACCGCAGCTCAAGTCCGCTCCATCTCGACTGAGGTCAAATACGCTGGCTCCTCTAGCTCCTAATGGGCTTTGAGTCGCTCTCGAATTGCCTCCAAACCAATCTTGTATTAGAGCTGCATAGATATCCCGCATACTTTGTAAAGCATTCAGGCTACTGATACAAACCTAGCGCTGTGGCGGTTATCTGCCACAGCCTTGCTTATGGAAAGGTTTGTTGGAAAGGTTTTATGAGAGAGTAAGAGCACAGCATACGTCTCTTGGAGCCTCTTTTCTTCGTGTTCACCGACCCTACTCGAGCGACTACATTACTCCTCACTAGCCTGATGGTGATTGGACTAGTGTTCTTTATTCGGGCCTCCACTAAGGACAGAATTGAGGTGGCTCAGTTTGGCTCCACTCAAGCTGCCGAGCCTTTGCAGCAGGCGGTGATGGACTACTTTCAAAGTCGTGCCTACAGGCAAATAGAAACCGTTTTAGAAGACACCAGCAGCAAACAGCAGTCAGTCGCAGCCTTGGCAGATGAGGCCGCAGTCACGGTGGCGGGACTGGTAAGCCCTAGCTGGTTCCTGGCAATATTTCTATCAACTTTGGCAGCAGTTGGGGTTGCCTGCTTAGCGTTAGTGATAGTCACCCTTTTTCCTGGCTGGGGATGGCTCATGTTTGGACTTGTCGCGGCTTCACCTTTAGCAGGCGTGTTCTACTGGCGAAAGTCCAGTCGTCCCGAGAAAGTGGTTTTTAGAATAGAGCCGGAAGAGACTGAAAAATTTGCTTCTAAGCTAACGGTTCGAGGGCACCGGGACGAACTAGCAGAGCTGAGAAATGCTTTGGCATCTACGCTGAAGGTTTGGTAGAGCAGCAGTAGGCTCGATCAAAGCTGTAGCCTGCTTCGATTAGGTGTCCTTACATTGGCGGTGCAGCGTGGAAGGCTGTTGCAGAACTTTTGCATACAAAGAACTTTCAGGGATATAGCAAGGATATAGCAAAAGTGTGGATGCATTCGCACTTTGCTATATCAGCCATGTTCAAGCTTCATCGGTAGAAATCGTCCGTCCAAAGTTTACCAATTCATTCGACGCTAACGCGCTACTTAGCCTACTGTGCACAACGGTTCTGGCGGTTGCAGATGGCGAAAGCTAAGTAACCAAAGCCATAGCGAAAATCATAAGAACTACCTAGACTTTCTATCACCAACATGGGCTTTATAAGAAGAGGTAAAGATATTGTGAAGCTTTTGCGCTTCCCGCCTCTACCTTGTGTGTTTACAAGCAGAAGGCTCCTACAGATTTGTCGTAGGCCAAGCTTCCTCAAGCTGATAAGAGTAAGCAGCAGAATGCATTTTGTTGCCTGCTAAGAACTTAGCTTTGTAGAAAAAAGGCGACAGCTCTTTGAGTAGCTGAGAGCTGAACGCAGAATTGCTATATCTCTTTTGCTGGTTGCTGTAGTTTCTATGGCAACAGATCGGGAGAGAAAGGCTGCTGCTGCTGCCATAGAGAACGACATACTTCCACGGTCTATTGCAATGCGGAATCAATTTCCACCAGGCTTACTTTCATCACACTATATTCCGCATGGACACTGCTATCTATGGCAGACGCCGCTAGTTGGCCTTCACGCTACCAGTGATTTTTTGATTGCGCTAGCGTACTTTTCTATCTCTATCTCATTAGTTTATTTTGTTTATCAGCATCGCTATCCCTTTCCTACTCGGTTGACTCTACTGTTTGGTAGTTTTATTCTCCTGTGTGGCATCGGCCATCTGTTCGATATTGTGACTCTCTGGTATCCGGTTTACTGGCTTTCGGGCTCAGTGAGGGCGGTGACAGCGCTAGTCTCTGTATACACTGGCGCGGAACTAGTTATCCTTTTGCCACAGTTTCTAGCTCTACACAACACAGAGGCTGTCAATCAAGAGCTAGAAGCAAAGGCATATAAGCAAGCGGCAGCTCAACAAGAACTAGAAGAAAACCAAAAGATTTTCAGAAGCGCTTTCTATGATATTCCGATCGGAATGGTGCTGGTTTCTCTAGATGGCTTCTTTAAAGAAGCTAATGAGGCCATTTTGAATATCTTGGGCTATTCGAAAGCAGAGCTACTGTCTTTGGATTTTCAGTCAATTACGCATCCGGACGATTTAGAGGCGGATCTGGTACTTGTAGAAGAACTGATGGCTGGCAAACGTCGGTCCTATCGGTTTGAAAAGCGCTACTTTCACAAGCGAGGTCATATTGTTCCTGTCGAGCTTAGCGTTTCTCTGCTAAGAGATGTAGAAGATAATCCACTGCTGTTTATTGCCCATATCAACGATATCTCAGCGCAAAAACAGGCGAATGCGTCTTTACAAGCAGCGACCGAGGCAGCAGAGGCAGCAAACCGGGCGAAAGGTGAATTCTTGGCAATGATGAGCCATGAGATTCGCACGCCGATGAACGCGATGCTAGGCATGACCGAGCTGATTGGAGAAACAGAATTAGACAATCAGCAGCAGGATTTTGTAGAGGTGATTCGCACCAGCGGAAAAACCCTGCTGACGGTAATCAACGATATTCTTGACTTTTCTAAAGTCGAGTCTGACAAAATAGAATTAGAAGAAGGACAGATAGATTTATACGAGTGTGTTGAAGATATTCTCACGCTATTTTCTAACCAAGCAGAAGACAAAGGACTACTCCTAACCTCTTTGATCGAGCCTGCTTATATGCCAGCGGTCTTTAAGGGGGATCCGGTTCGATTGCGCCAAATTTTGAGCAATTTGGTCAACAACAGTATCAAGTTTACGGAGACAGGTGAGGTTAGTCTGCGGGTAGATATTAGTGCAGTAGCGGTAGATACGCTAAAGCATAGTCGGTATGACGAGAATAGCGATGAGATACCTACTTTCTACGAGGCTCAGTTTTCTGTAGAGGATACAGGTATTGGTATTAGCCCAAAAAAAATCTCTCGCCTTTTTCAACCCTTTAGTCAAATCGATTCTTCGGTCACCCGCCAGTATGGTGGCACAGGCTTAGGACTAGCGATTAGCAAGCGTTTGGTTGAGATAATGGGTGGGAAGATATGCGTGGAAAGTGAGTTAGGACATGGCTCTATCTTTCGCTTTTCACTAGTGTTAGAGTCTTCTACAGAAGCTGGGCGTAGCACTCTAGCAGACACTTATCCGACTAACTGCGCTCTAGATTTAAGCGGTCGACGGCTACTGATTGTGGCGGCGAACCAAACCAATCGCAGACATCTGACACTACAGGCTGAATCGTGGGATCTAAGCGCGAAAGTTGCAACATCAGCGGCGATGGCGATTGATATGCTGAAAGTGAGTGAATTCGATGTGATCGCCATTGACGAATCTGGTCTAGAGACAGATGGCGTACACTTAGCGTTGCAAGTCCGCAGCTTGGAGAACTATCAGACTGTTCCACTATTGCTGCTACAGCGCCAAAAGAAGTCGGGAAAAGAGCCGCTTAACGAGCTGAACGTACGCACAAAGCTGTTGAGAAAACCGGTTCGGCGATCGCACTTCTACGATGCGCTAGTCCAGCTTTTGCTCAACGAAAAAGGTCTCTCGCTGTGTAGCCAAATAGATGCAAACCAATGCGCTCAAGCAGCCAAAGACGTACACAGGTATCCTCAGCCGCCGTTAATCAACAGCGCGTCAGCAGACCACAAACCCTTAAAGATCTTGCTAACAGAAGACATTGCACTCAATCAAAAGGTGGCTTTACATATGCTTGCGGCCTATAGCTATCAGGCAGATATCGCCAACAACGGAGAAGAAGCCGTAGAAGCGCTCAGGCGTGAACGCTACGATTTGGTGCTGATGGATGTGCAAATGCCAATAATGGACGGACTAGAGGCCACTCGGCAGATCCGCTTAGACCCGCACATCAGTCAGCCGCACATTGTGGCAATGACAGCGCATGCCATGCAAGGAGATAGAGAAGAATGCCTTTCTGCGGGAATGGACGACTACATCAGAAAGCCAATTGGAAAGAGGGATCTGCTCACTGTCCTACAGCAGTGTAGCAAAGTAACAGTGTGAAAAGTGTAGGACTCTCACATATCTCAATGTGTCTACTGGTCAAAAAGACCTAAACAACAAACCCTGTAGAGATCATCATGCCTATCAATACAAAAGATGTGCCAACGCTAGACACGCAAGCGCTCGAGAGCATCAGCAGCGATAGCTCGTTTCTAATTGAGGTGTGTGATAGCTTCTTAGCAGATGCGCCAGAGCGAATAGAAGCCGTCAGAGTTGCGATCGCCAACGCAGACTCAGTAGAGCTAAGCAATAGCGCCCACGCCCTAAAATCGTTGAGCAGTTGCGTAGGCGCTATGGGCTTGTTCAAGATTGCACAGGCCATAGAAACAATGGGAAAGAACAACCATACACAGCCAGCTCTGCGCCTTGTAGAACAGATCGCTAGCGAGTACCAAACTGTTCAGACTGCAATCCACGCTTACAAGAACGCCCAATAGAACAGACATGCCACCCACCATTGCCAAGCCCACCATTCCAGCTATCTGCCAGCTGCCCATCACCGAAACAACCAAGACCACTAATGATAAAGAACCGGATTGCCTATCTGTCTTAGTCGTCGATGATGAGCCAACAACCAGGCTGCTGCTCCGCACAGCAATGCAAAAAGAAGGCTTCAGGGTGATAGAAGCCAGTAACGGAATAGAGTGCCTAGATCTTTTTAGACAAGAGCGGCCCGATATTGTCCTGCTAGATGCGGTTATGCCGGCAATGGATGGGTTTAGCTGCTGCGCCGCCCTACAGGATTTATCCGATAAGCTACCGCCTATATCAGAAGAGAGAACGTCAACCCCTATTCTGATGATTACCTCATTGGATGATTCCTCTTCCGTCGAACGGGCGCTGACCGTCGGAGCTAGCGACTATATCACCAAGCCTGTTCATTGGGCACTGCTGCGGCACCGAGTGCGAGGCATTAGAGATAGCATCAAGCGTCAGCAAACAGAAGCGCAAATCAAAAAGTCACTCAGAGAAAAAGAAGCGCTGCTCAAAGAAGTTCACCACCGCGTAAAGAACAATCTACAGATCATCTCTAGCCTGCTAAACCTTCAGTCCAACACGATCAAAGATGAAAGCATTTCAGGACTTTTTAGGGAAAGTCAAAGCCGGGTTCGACTAATGGCAATGGTGCACGAAAAGCTGTATCGCTCTGAAGACTTTGGCACCATCGAGCTAGCCGACTATCTTCGAGACCTCTCTCATCATCTGCTGCGCTCTTATGGCATTAGTCAAAGTGACATTCGCCTAAACCTCCATGTTGACAGCATTCTATTAGGGATAGGCAGCGCTGTCTCCTGCGCTTTGATCGTTAATGAGCTAATTACAAACTCCTTGAAATATGCATTTCCAAAGTCGGCTTCAGGTCAGATACGGAAAGGGGAGATCAGTATCACAGCAACACTAACTGACTCGAATCATTTCTCTGTGCGCTATCAGGACAGCGGCATTGGGCTGCCCACAGATTTAGATATTGAGAATGCAACAACGCTAGGTCTACAGCTAGTGGGCAGTCTGACCGAACAGCTAGGGGGTGTGCTGACAATCGTTAGCTACCGGCCGACAGAATTCAGATTTAGCAATCTGCTGCTGTCGAGCTAGAGATTGCGATCGCTTACAGTTATTCATCTTACGGAGTAGAAAAAACAGAACCATGACAGCTCAACTCAAACCCAACCCTACCGCTACCTCCACGCCTACCAAGCGAATAATGATCGTTGAAGATGAAAGCGTAATTTCACTAGACATCAAGAATAGTTTGACTCGCTTGGGCTACGGAATTGCAGGTGTAGCAGCGTCTGGAGATAGCGCCCTAACCCAAATCCAGAACAGTCGCCCTGACCTAGTCCTGATGGACATTCATCTAAAAGGAACAATGTCAGGGATTGATGTCTCCGAAAGAATAAAAGAAGAGTTGCAAATTCCGATTGTGTATCTAACTGCAAACGCAGATAGCTCTACGTTCAAAGAAGCCAACCAAACCGATCCGTATGGCTATCTACTAAAGCCTTTTGACGAAAAAGAGCTAGAGATTGCGATTGAGATTGCGCTTCATAAACATGCGAAAGAGCAAACTATCCGCTCTAGCGAGCACTGGTATGCGACTGCTTTTCAGTCTCTTAGTGAAGCTGTAGTCGCAACCGACCGGCATGGCGATGTAATCTTTATGAATGCGCGGGCTGAATCAATCACAGGCTGGACGCTAGCAGAGACACTCGATCGTCCCATCACGGATATTTTGACATTCCAAAGAAAGATCCAGCAGCTCGATACGATTGATAGCTCTAATAGCGTCAGATCGATTCTAGAAGCTACGCTAGGGGCAGCAGCAGATGGGATAGACCTCGTACCGCTACCACACCAGGCTCGGCTATTAACCAAGTCTCTACAGACTGTGCCGGTAGCGGGGCAGGCGGTTGCGATTCGAGATGTGACCGGTTACGTCACAGGCAGTCTTTTCACTTTTAGAACAGCTTTAGAAAAAACAGAGAAGACAAGTCTGACAAAATCCGTAGCAGGATCAGCACATAGACTGGCCGATACGGCAGGCAACTCAGTAAACAGAGCGGCGAATAGCGACCCGGAACAAACCAAGCAGCCAGTCAGCCAGCATGGGATTGACTGCGTAGAAACATTTATCGAATCATTCATTCGTGAGAAACCCGCTCCTTTTGCCAGTGGCGATCTAATTGCTAGCTACGATAGTGAAGTTGCTACGCTCACTAGCCGATCAGAAGGAAATGTCATTACTGGCAAGCTGGTACGAGAGTTACCAACAGCAATTGTCAACCGCAACTCGATCTACTGGGAAACAGCCTGCCGCATTCTGATCGAAAGCAGCTTCTTTCCGGTCAGTCAAAGAACTAACGGCACCTGCTATTTTCAACATTGCACTATTCCAAAAGACTGTCAGGTATATCGCACTAGCGCTCAGGAGCTGTGGGAAGTGTGGCACGGTAAAGTCTGTCCAAACGAGGCGCATATGCCTAAGAGCATACCAGCGAAAAAGGTATCTAGAGCCAACATAATGGTGCTAAGAAGAGGTAGCTGGTATCACATCCAATCGCTGTCGCTAGCGAATGACGTTGTTAAAATCAAAACAATCGCCGGGGAACTCTTTACGTCGACAGAGAACTTGCTAGTGTGGGGAACACAGCTATGGCATTGAGGCGGAGCTGCAAAACGCGACATCGACTATATAAATGAAACTAAGAAAAGGGAGCAGTGCATATGTACTGCTCCCTTTTTAGTTTTTTATTTGCTCATAGGTGCTTGCTCGTAGAGTGATAGCCCGTAGAGCATCGCCTGTCGAGACGACTAGATAGAAACGGCGACTTCTTCCTCTTCTTCGCTCATGAGCAGGCGCAGGCTAGGAAATAGGAAGTGATTTTCTTCTACGTATTGAGCGCCAAACAGCCCCTTCTCTGCCCAAAAATAGCGATCGGTTGTGTGCTCGTTTCGCTTGACTAGCAGTAGCGCAGGTGGGCAGATACCCTGAGCATGGATGTAATTACGAGCCGCTGTGACAGGCTTTTCCTCTCCACTCTCAATGCTAAATTGAGGAACTGACTCTAGAATGCGGCGTCCCTCTAGGCGACGACGGCTCTTTCGCTTGCGTCTTCGTGCCAATTTCTTCCCTCCAGAAATGTGATTCAGATGTAGCAAGAGCTACAAAATGGTTTAGACCTTGCAAAATATATCAGGTACGACTTAGAATTTCAAGTTGGTCTAAATAATTGATTGCTAGTCAGGCTAAGGTCAGATTTTGGAGTGTTTCTCTATAGCGGGCAATGGTTCTATAGATTTGCAAGCAGGACTTTTATTAAGCACAATATATTAAGGAGATATTAAAAACTTAATACTTTTTTATTGCCTCTAGTATCAATCGATTTTATTTAGTTGGTTTCATTTCGCAGACGTTTTTATGGCCGTGATTGCCAGTCCCGAATTCTTGTCGCTCTGTCAAGTTCAGCTGCGTTTGCTAGTTCAGCAGATGGAGGAGTCTTCGGCAGCTATCTATATCGCTGATGTGATGACGGGCAGCGCAGACGGTCATCGGCGAGGTCATCGGCAGATGGCGTGCACGCTCGCAAGCGACCTGATTTTGCCCCTGTGATCAGCTATCCGGAATCGATTGAGCGTTGGGTTGAAAGCTTTGAGGATTGGCGAGGTGCGGCCTGGCGAGATAGTGGACAGTCCAAGACGCTGGCGCTACCAGGCAGTGCGGATGAGCTGGCGACTGGCGCGAGCGATCGCACCTGGTCGGAGCTACAGCCAGACCAGCGTCTGGTCGTGCCACTGGTCTATACCGATGTGGTGGTCGGGCTGCTGGTGACGGTGCGGCGCGATCGCCCCTGGAAGCCATCAGAGCAGCAGCAGGTCGAGGCGATCGCCCAGATGCTAGCAGCGGGCTGCGTACTAGAGCGGCGCAATCAGTGGCTACAGGAACAGCTCTCCACCAAACGAGAGCTTCAAAGCCGCCAGTCAGAGATCTTTCATAACCTACTGCATCAGTTTCGCAATCCGCTGACCGCCGTGAACACGTTTGGCCAGCTGCTAGTACGGCGACTAGAGCCAGAAGATCCCAACAAGAAAGTAGCCACAGGGATCGTCCGCGAGAGCAAGCGACTGCGCGAAATGGTCGCCCATTTTGATGAGACGGTAGCCGTGGGCGACGCAGAGCTAGCCGACGATGTGGCTGCTAGTCCGCCGCTATTGCCAGCCGCAGCAGCTAATTTGCCCCCTAGTTTGCCATCTGGGCTGCCCTCTAGATCAGAGCCTGTGGTATCAGCAACGGGTAGCGCAGAGAAAGCTGGCCTTGAAGAAAGAGAGAGAAGAGCAGAACTCGGCCATGCGCTGACGCTCTCGGCTCAGTATTTGCCCGACGTTGTAGAGCCAGTTTTGGCAGTGGCTAGCATCGTAGCAACCGAGAAAAGCGTGCAGTTGCATACTCAAGTCGCACCCGACACACCGTCGGTATGGGGCGAAGAGGAAGCACTCTGCGAAGTGATTAATAACTTAATAGATAACGCAATTAAGTATTCACCCAAGGGAGCCCAAGTATGGGTACAAACGGGCGTCAGTCGAATCCGTGAGACAAACAGTCAGTATTCGATTCAGGGGCAGTATCAGGGCGTTGTCATCGGCGACACGGGCCCAGGAATTCCGGCTGAAGATCTGGTACGGCTGTTTGAGCGCAACTATCGAGGGGTGCAGGCCGAGGGAGATATTCCAGGGACAGGGTTGGGGCTGGCGATCGCGCAGTCACTAGTCGCCGAGATGCAGGGCTTCATCGAAGTAATTAGTCCGGCAGCAGGAACGCCGTGGCTACCGACGAGCGCTTTTGATGCTGAGTCTGGGCCGGGAACAGTGTTTATCGTGTGGTTGCTAGAAGTAGAGCGTTGAGTTGTGGACTAGTGTCTGTAGGAGATGACCGTGGCTGAGGTATTCAGACTCAACGGCTTCAAGGTCGTGATCTTTTCCGATGACCACAATCCGCCTCACGTGCATATTCGGAAAGGCGATTTTGAGGTAAAAGTCGACATATAGCTTTCCGCACTTTGCTTGCTACACCACGAAAGGCTACACCCCTTATTCCGTAACGCAAAGTGCCATAGCAAAGTGCGAATGCATCCGCGCTTTGCTATATCAGGCGAGCAGGCGGCGTTGATGGTAGGTGAGGAAAATAGTCGGCGGGCTTCTAACCGAAAGTTGAGGAAGCAGGCATTAAAGATTGCTAATGATAATCTAGAAGTGCTGATGAACGAATGGAGGCAGCTCGATGCAGAACGAGGTTAAAGCAGTCTCTGCTTGCGTGAAAGACGGCCAGTTAGAGGTCGTCTTCAGTACAGGGATGAGAAGCCTGTGGCCGCTCAGCAGCTTACAGTTTGCTAAGCGGATTGACGGAGTCCTCACCAATTTCTACCCTAGCGAGGAAGAACTCGTAGAGGTCGAAGTCTGGCCTAGTGGTGAGGTCATTGAATTTCCCAGAGTGGATCAAGCATTCCAGGTCTCAGCGCTTGATGCGAGGTGAAGTTGGCAACGCGGAGTGGATGAGAAGTTTGACTGTAGGCATCGTTTAGAGAAGGAACGCTCATGGCTCTACTTGAAAGTGCGATTGGCGGTATTGCTGTTTCTGTATTCGACCAGGCGATCAAGGCAGGGAAGTATGCGGCGAAAGAGATTAGAGGTGCCTACAGCGAAACTCAACACGCGCAGCGCGTCATTGCAGCCTCTAATGAGTACATAGAGAACTACATCAAGTGGCAGTGCAAGATCAAGATCATGCCGGGGCTGATGAAAGAGCCGCTGGATCTAGAGAAGATCTACACGACTGTCAATCTGCTGGATGATGAGGGCCGTCGGGCATTCATTGGACTAGAAGAGCTAGAGGATGGGTATCGGGCTCAGGGGCGGCGAAGCTTTGGGTCTAGCGAGGCAAAACGACTGAAGGGGATGGACGTTGCTAACGCCAAACAGTTTCTGATGGTGCTGGGCGGACCGGGTATTGGTAAGTCTACTTTTTTGCGGAAGGTTGGTTTAGAAGCGCTGAAGAAAGACGGTCAGATTCAGCAAGAGTGCATTCCTGTATTCCTAGAACTGAAGAAGTTTCGGGAAGAACGAATTGATATCAAACAGAGGATTGTTCAAGAATTTGACAACGTATAAGTTTCCGGCGGCTGAAGCTTTGGTGGAGTCTGCTTTGGAGCAGGGAAAGCTGTTGGTGCTGTTTGATGGATTAGATGAGGTGCCTTCGCAGAATCTCAATCATGTGATTGAACAGATTGAGGATTTTGTCGATAGGTACGACAACAATCGCTTTGTGTCGTCTTGTCGGATTGCGGCCTATCGCAGTAGCTTTCGTCGATTTACGGATGTGACGATTGCTGAATTTGATGATGAACAGATTGAAGCAGTTTATCTGATCGGTGGTTTGGTTCCGCAGAGGATGAAGATCTAGGAACGGCTGATAAGTATCGTGAGCTGCTGTTTCAAGACAAGCACAAAGCGGCAAAGGAGCTAGCACAGACGCCGCTGTTGCTGACGTTTTTGTGTTTGGTTTATGACCGAGAACAGACTCTGCCGAGCAAGCGCAGTACGCTGTACGAACGGGCACTGAATATCATTTTGCACGAATGGTCTGCTCAAAAGCGTTTGAAGCGAGATCCTATCTACGAAGGCTTTCATCCAGAATTAGAGAAGCTAATGCTGGCGAAAATTGCCTACGACAGCTTCGAGCAAGATCAGCTCTTTTTCTCTAAAGATGTTGTGACTGAGAAAATTGCAGCGTTTCTCTCGGACACGCTAGATGCGCCGAAATATTTGGATGCTGATAAAGTTTTGACGGCTATTGAGGTGCAGCAAGGTATTTTGGTAGAGCGGGCGACGGATGCTTATTCATTCTCTCATTTGACGCTTCAGGAATATTTGACGGCGCTGCATATTGTAGAAGAACAGAAAGAAAAAGAGCTGGTTGACGAGCATCTGATGGATGAAAGATGGCGCGAGGTCTTTTTGCTGGTAGTCGGGTCTGATGTCGAATCGTTCTATTCAGCTTCTTACTGCAATTGATCGGAAGGCGCGAACTTATATTGCGCCATATCCAAAGCTTCAGAAGTTAGTGAATTGGGCATGCGGTGAATAAGGTAGGACCTTCAGAGTTGTTTCAGCGGGCGGCTATGTTGGCGATAGCTGCACAGTCAGCATATTTCTAGCTCTAATAGCATTGCTAGAGTACTTCGCCAATCAGCATTGCTACGATAGCCGTCGATGATACATTCAGCGAAATTAACATCGCCAGCGATATGTGTTAGAGTGCAGTACCAGAGTCATCATGCAGATTGCTAGAGTCAGCGATAACAACTGCCAGAACGATTCGCCAGCGACATCGATAGAGCTAGCAGATAGTGCTATGCATTGCGTCAGACTCTAGCATTGACGAGAATCACCACTTCTTCAATGCTCGAGGTTTTCAGCTCGATTGCCATCAAGCTCTCTGAATCATATGAAAGCTTCTCCAGTGCTACGAACACGCGACTCGTTCTGGCATGGTCGACCATATGGTGGACATGGGCGGATCAACTTCAAGCTAATTTGGATGGAAGCTTTAGAACTCAGTGCAGACGAAGTATCACTTTCTGCAAGAAGAAGCAGAAGCACTACAGAACTATCTTTACGCTAATGAGCTACTCATTCAGTGCAAGGAGGCTGCTATCCGCGTGCCTCGCAGTGAGTGGGAGGCGCTAGAGCGGCGGCTGTTGACAATGGACGATGGCACCTCGTCGGCTGATGTATAGCATTGCGCTGAGTGGGAAACCCTAGAACTGCTAAGCCTGAAGCAAATCCCCTCTGGAGGGGCGCAGGGGTGGGTGTTCGGAGCGCGCATGCGCGCGCCGGACCCATCCCGTCGCTACGCGCCACCCTTCCAGAAGGGATTTACTTCAGGCGGTGCTGCTGAAAGTGCTAGCTCGCAAGCGTTTCAAACAGTTAGCTTGACCAAATTTCTCTCAGTCACCAACGGGACTTGTTCAGTCACAGCTCGGGAACCTTTCCGCACCGTCCGGGAATCGTTCAGTCACCAACGGGACTTGCTCAGTCGCACTCTGCAATCATTCAGTCACTAACTGGACTTGTTCAGTCGCGCTCTGCAATCGTTCAGTCATCAACTGCACTTTATCAGTCGCACTCTGCATCAATTCCGCTTTATGTCAGCGCCATTCCTGTCTGTGCGTTTAGGAAAGCCTCTAGAATGCATTTCATTCCCACAGTCGAAGCTCTTCTTCGGGCAGGGGCTCAAAGAAGGCGTCATCTACAGAACCTTCAAGAAGACCTGGTTTTCTAGGTTGCTGAGGTTCTTTGCTTAGTCCCAAACGAAAGTCGTGAATCAGATCGTAGATTTCGGCTAGCTTGTCTTCAGGAATTTCTTGTAACTCTTGGACGATTTTTTGAATCCACATAGTTTCTATTCTGGTCCATCGCCAATCAGAGTAGCCTGAAAATATTTTCGACTCACCACACTTGACTCATCGCGAAAATCAGCCTATGTTCAATAGCTAAGGTGTGATGCCTATCATGCCGATTCTTCAGAACTCACTTGACTCAAGCGCCGTCGGTAGGTGTTACAGCACCCGCCGACGGCTAGGCTGACAAACTGGTATCAGCAGTCTGCAAGCTTAAGGGCCACTGTACCTTAGCTGCTTCGATTTGCACTACGTTTTGCGGCGTTGCTAAGGTCATTTAGCGGATGCAGTTCTGGTTTCCTCGTTCACTTGTCTTTATTCGGAGACCAGACACTCATGTTTACCCCTTCTAACTCAGGCGCTGATGCGCCCACTCCTTCGGCTGCGAGCATTCCTCCATCAGCCGCCATTCCGTCATCGACTCCGCTGTCGCAAGGACACGTTCGCCATCTGCTACTCGGCCCTGTAGACATTGTGCAGAGCACCATCCGGCTACTGCACAAGTTAGGCTACGCCGAGGTTAACGACTGGAGCCGCCCGATTTCGACGGGCAGACCCAATGAGGTGATGGCGATTTTGACCAAGCGGGTGAGTACGCTGTCGTCTGACTAGGTAGACTTGGACTCGTCTACTAATCGCATCGCCTGAAGTAACATCGCCTCTGCAGGGGCGCAGGCGGTGGGTTTCCGGTGTGTGATGTGCGCTGCCGGACCCACCTCCCCCTGCGGGGACTCCTCCGAGGAGAAGAGTTACTCCCGACTGTGTGGCTGAAGATTGTCTATCTCGACTAGCAGCTTGTGGCAAACGGTGTCAACTTTTCGGCTTCTCGCCCGACGCTCTAACCGACATCACCTTGCGTAGCAGATCGAACCAGAAGCTAGCGCCCATCGAAAGGGCTAGCGCGGTGATTCCCCAGCCGATTAGCCGACGAGGAATAAAAGGAATGGGCCAGCTATCCTCGGCAAGCTGCTGCGCTCTGAAAATTTGCTCGGTGCGGCCAATCGGCAGCGGATAGTCGGCCAGACTTTCTTCTACGGCTAGGCCGACGGAGCGCAGGTCGCCTCTGAGCTCATTGGCGAGGGTGTCGGATAGCTCATCGATGCCTTGCTGTTCGGCTAGGGCTTCGGCGCTATCAAGACTACCGATGTCTAGCTGGTCGACGGTTTGGACGATGCTGCTGCGAACGGCCTGGTTGGTGGTGAGCCGATTGAACATGTAGAGCGTGTCGGCGTTGAGGGTGAATGCGATCGCCAATCCCACTAGCAGCCCCACGCCTTTGACATTGCGCCGATAGACACCTGCGGCTCTCTCCATGCCGTTGTTAAACCAGCTTTCGACTTCTAACTGAAGCTGCTGCAATTCCGTACCCGCCCTGTCGACTTTAGATTCGGCCCTTCTAGCTAGCGTCGAGAGACTTTCTTGCAGCTTGGGTGGAATGACTTCTTCCTGAAACTTTTCAAGTGCGCCTAGAACGGCAGCCCCTTCTTTTTGCGCCAGCGCAACCAGTTCGGTGTAGGTCGGCGAATCTAGGATCTAGCAGATCGGTGAGATCGGCGAGGCTAGGCCGTAGCCTAGAGAGTAAGAGCTGATTGGTCTCAGCATGGCCGCTCAAACCGACGCGCAGATAGCGAATCCGGTTGAGAAAGGTCGAAATCATCTCAGCACTTGCGCCATAGTCGCCCAAAGAGGAATCGGCGGCTCTAGTTTCAAACGCCTGTAGCTGGTTGAGAATCTGCTCGACAGCGGCTTCTAGCGTGAGGCGGCGGGCGGCGAGCTCGCCAGTAATTTGGCTGGTCGACTGCTCGAAGTAGACTAGCTCAGCGTCCATTAGGTCTTCTTTTTGCAGGCGGGCGCGCAGCTCGTTGACAATATTGTGTAGTGGAATGATGACTTCGTCTTCTAGGAAGGTATTGAAGCGCGATCGCGTTAATATCTGCTGAAAGTCCTTTAGCCTCAGCCGCTCTATCAGGCTAGTGGCAAAGGTTTCGGCGGGGATGTAGGACGGGCCACTGGTGCGATCGCCAAACACATTTCGACTAAACGTAATGGTCCGATAGAGCGCCCCAAGACCGTGCAGAACTTTGCGAAAAACAGACGCTCCTCGCCCCTGCGCTTCGTAGTTGAGATTTTCAATCAGAGGATTTTCGTATAGCCTGTCCGCTAGGACTCTAGCTGCCTCCCGGTTATTTTCAGGCGGCGAGCCTTTGGTATGGGGAACGCTATCACCTGCTAGAAGCTGTTCAATCGAGCGCTTCAGATGCTCCGCTCGCCACTGAAACAGGGCGCTAAGGATCTCTTGAATTTCGCTGGCAACCAGGCTCAAAGTCAGATAGACAAAAATTAGTCCAACTGCAATCTCTAAAACAATCGGCAGGCTCATGGCAAAGATGTTGGGTGAGGACTCTAGCTAGGCGATCAGAACTCTATACGAGTCAGCAGTCGCAAACAAGAGGGCGGTAGCTATGCTATTCGTTCGCACCGTACCACAAGACCACCGATGCCACTAGGAAATGGAGTGCGTGCCCAGGCTGTACGAATAGCTTGATACAGAGTTCTGCTTCATTACCCGTCAGCATTATCTATCTGCATTATCTAATAGAAGAGTCAGCCAGATATACATAGTGAGGAAGTGCGATCGCGATCGCATTCTCGCAGCGTAGAACCTCTTGGAGATGTCATCTATCGACATGATTGAAATCCTCAAAATTTTTTGCTCAAAGATAAATATCCTTGAACTTATATGTCTAGTTCTTTAAAGACTGAACCATGTAAGTTCACCACTCTTATCTTGAATGAAAGCAAGTAGAAATACCTATCAATTGTTGCAATCGATAGTGTAGAAGCAAGTGGCTCATTCATGCACAATCTAAGCAAAAGCTAGAAGCTTGTAAAAGCATACAAATTCAATCACACCAATAGTTTGCGGGGTCAGCAGCTTTGCAACAAAGATACAAAAGCGTTGTCTTTAGACCGATAGCGCTCCGCTTTCTTGTCGAGTTTATCAACTGAGACAGCCGCTTACTCTTTCCAGATGCCTATTCTTTCAAGAACTCTCTTGCTAAGAATCAGTGCAAAGTAGATTTCCTTTAACAACAAACAATTCACAAAGAGGGTCGATTAATGAGTATCGTAGCCAAAGTAATTGCTCAGTCAGATCGCGCTGACCGTTTTCTAGAAAGTACAGAGCTCAGTCAGCTCCAAGACTTCTTTAACAACAGCAGTACGCGGATTAGCGCCGTCCAAAAGCTAGCAGCCAATCAACAGAAGATTGTCGAATCTGGCAGTCAGCAGTTCTGGTCTCAGTGTCCCAACACGCCTAGTAATAGCGGCGACAAGCAAAAGACGGCTCTCTGCCAGCGCGACCAAGGTTGGTACGTTCGCTTGGTTAGCTATTGCATTCTAGCTGGCAACTCCAAGCCTTTAGAAGACATTGGCTTGGATGGAATGCGCGATATGTATGTCTCTTTGCAGGTTCCTTTAACCAATCTAAGGCAGGCGATGCGCTGTCTAAAGCAGTCTGCAATGGGTGTCTTAAGTTCCGAAGAAGCTGCCCTAGCAGGCCCTTACTTCGATCAGCTCATCCGCGCCTTCTAAGAATACTTTTAGACCGCTTTAAACCCACAGTCCACTTTTGCCAAGACTAGAAACCACTATGCAAGACACAATCACGTCTTTGATCAATCCAGCCGATGAGAAAGGACTTTATCTAAAGGACAACGACCTCGATCAGCTCAAGCAATACTTCCAATCAGGGGCTGCGCGCGTTAAAGCCGCTAGCCTGATCAGCAACAATGCTGCTGGCATCATCAGAAAAACTGTTGAAAAAAGTCTGCTGTATGGAGATATCACACAGCCTGGCGGCAACATGTATCCCACTCGCCGCTATGCCGCCTGTTTGCGAGATCTGACTTATTTCTTGCGCTATGCCACCTATGCCATGTTAGCGGCAGACGCTTCTATTATTGACGAGCGCATTCTCAACGGCCTAAAGGAGACTTACTCATCGCTAGGCGTCCCAATTGAGCCGACTATTCAAGCCGTGCAGGCGATGAAAGAAGTCGTTGCCAACCGAGTAGGCCCCGAATTGGGTGAGGAAATGGGCTTTTATCTCGATCACATTATTACTGGTCTGAGCTAGGCATTGCTGATTCGATCTTTAGACGGCTGTTTCGACAGATGCAGCTGATATCTCCAATGTGTTGGGGTACCTGTTTATCGTCACATACTGACCCACCCCGGCCTTCGGCCACCCCTCCCTAGAGGGGATTTACTTCAGGCCACGATGCTGGTGGCTGACCTCGACTCTCCAACGTCGCATAGCCGGGACAAATCCCCTCCTCGGAGGGGTGGCCCGTAGTGGCGGGGTGGGTCGGTGTGTAGCACCTCTTTTCAAGCACTTTTATCACAGTCAACCTTATGACCATGCAAAATCTTGACCAAACCCAGGAAAGATATCCCTGGTGGGAAGGAAACGCCCGGTTCATCGATCTTTCCAACACGTTCATTGTTGCCCATGTCGCTCAAGCCGCCTTGATTATGCTGTGGGCCGGGGCGTTTACCCTGTTTGAGCTAGCTGTCTATTCTCCTAATGAGCCGCTCTACACTCAAGGGCTGATTCTGCTGCCACATTTGGCGACCGAGGGCTGGGGTCTTAGCTCGGGTGGGGCGATCGCCGATACCGGAATCTGGTCTTCGATTGGCGCTATTCATATTGTTGCGGCCATTGTGCTGGCGGGGGGCGCGTACTTTCACTATACTCGGCTGCCTCAGAGCTTGGCGATCGCACCCCAACGAGCCAAAAAGTTCCACTTCGAGTGGCAAGACGCTAGCAAGCTGGGCCTGATTCTAGGACACCATCTCATCTTTCTAGGCTTAGGCGCTCTGCTACTCGTTGCCAAAGCGCAGTATTTTGGCGGGCTTTATGATGCCTATTCAGACTCTGTTCGAGTCGTCACCGAGCCTACGCTTAGTTTGTCTACAATTCTTGACTACATCAAGCATCCATTCGACGTTAGAAGTCTAGAAGACTTGGTCGGCGGACATATCTATGTTGCCGGTCTATTGCTCATTGGCGGCGTTTGGCATATTCTCGTTCCGCCCTTCCAACGGGTTCAACGATTCTTTCTCTTTTCCGGCGATGGCATCTTGGCTTACTCACTGCTGGGCATTGCCATAGCGGGCTATACCGCCTCCTTCTACTGCGGTTTTGACTCACTTGCCTATCCCGAAAAATTCTATGGTCCGACTCTAGAGCTACAGTCAGCCTTCCTACCACGCTACTTCGAAGTTCAACCCAGCATGGCCGATGGCTATACCAGCCGCACTTGGCTAGCAAACGCCCACCTCTATCTAGCGTTCTTTTTCCTACAGGGCAGTCTGTGGCACTTTCAACGAGCCGCTGGCTTTAATCCCGACAGACTGCGAGAACGCTGGCAGCAGAACAGAATCGCTACTAGTGAGAATCCTGCGATCGCCTACCAGGCTGCCAGCAAACTACAGCCGCAGTATGAGACAGCGATCGCCTATGCGCTGCCAGAAGCCACCCCCCAGTCCCGCTTTGAAGCGGCACACAATTCAGACTATCTCTATCAGTCGGTCAAAAGAACTGCTCAGCCTGATTTGACCACGGTCAACGGTATTGAAAAGACCCTCTACCAAACGAGCTATCAGCCTCAAAAGGACATTTTCTATCAGTCTGCCCCAGCTAAATCTGAAGACAAAACCTGGTTTGGATACGGTCGAGATGACAATCAGCCTCTATATGAAAGATCTAGAAATCTAGAGGACGCATCTCGCCGCATAGGGGTTGCTCATGCGTCGTTTCAGGTGATTCGGGCGTAGAGACAGAGATCGAAAGCTATATGTCTTCTGCTACTTCGTCTGGATCGACGCCTAGCTCTCTTAGCCTCTCGGCTAGCTGCTGGGCTCTTTGCTGGGCTGCTAGCCACTGCTCTTCTACTTCTGCGCGGCTAAGTAAGGACAGTCCAGTTTGAGAATCGTAGAATCTGAGGGCTTTGGGTAGGGGAGCGATACCTAATCGTGCTTGCTCTGGGCGAAGCTGTAGATCTAAGCCGAGTACCTTACTAGGAATAAACGGAAGGCCCTCTGCTGTTTTTTGAAGCGCTAGCGGCTGGTACTGACCGTCAACTAGGGTGCTGCCTTTGAGCTGCGGGTTTAGATAGTCGGCGGTGGGGTCGTATTGGAAGTATTCTTGGACGCCTAGACTGGCGTATAGCTGCGGTTTGTCCACTTCGTCTTTCTTTTTGGTGGAACCGGAGGTGATCTCTAGGACGAAGCTAGGGAGCTTGTTGTCTTCTTGCCAGGTTTTGTAGCTTTTGCGCTGGCGGGGGCTGACGCCGAAGATGACGAATACGTCGGGGGAGACGACGGCTTTGGGGTTGCCTTGCTCGTAGTAGATGAATAGGTTGCCGGAGACGTAGACTTGGCGGCGGCTTTGGAAGTAGAGGCGCAAGGCTTCGACGGCGTAGATGAGGTAGTCGCGGGTGGCGTCGCTTTCGGATATGGGCTGGCCGTCGGTGTCTGGGTAGAGGGTGGTGGCTTGGGGTAGCTTGACGGTGTCCATTGGAGGGGGATGCCTAGGCTGTATTTTTGAATTGTGTTGCTTTATTTTAGCTATACGAAAGGGTGTGGGTAGATAAGGCAAGTAAGAGGCAAGGCGATAAGACAAGGGGATTTCCTCCCCTAGACCCCTCCTTTGCTTGGGGCCTTAATATCCTGCTTGGGGGCCCGGGCTCCCCCAAACCCCCCGAAAGGGTGTTTTTGGCTGTGTGGTTTGGGGTGTTAGATTTCGTTGGGATCTAGGCCGAGCGATCGCAGCTTTTCACGACGGCTACGGGGCTTCCTTGTAGGTAGGGGGTGTAGCTGCGGCGGGTCTGGCCTGCGGGTAGGGGATCTATCTGGGGGGCGTAGGCCCAGTCGGGTGCTTTGACGACGGTTCTATCTTCTACTGTGGCGCAGAGTCCGAAGTTGGTGGCGATTAGCATGTCCGGCTCGATCAATCCGGCTAGCTCTAGAATTTCTCTGAGCGCGGCGGCTAACAGCGGCTGGGTTAGATTATCCGCAGGATCGTCAGGGAGGATGTAGTCGTCGGGTAGCGGTTCCCAGGTGATGCTAGGTGGCGTTATGGAGGCAACCGTACGGGCAGTAGTGGGCATGGGCGAATGACTCCTGTCTAAGGGAATCACGAAGCGGATTTTAGAGGCTTTGCTATGTGTGCCTATGGTATCGCTAGATCTAGTAGCCGATTGGGGGTGGGCTGATTTACTAGTAGCTTTGCTTCCACTTTCTCAATTGTCACAGTGGTAACTGAAAGTGACTCAATGTATTGGATAAGCCAGGAACTCAGCTCTTGCGAGCTACCGTCTAGATAAGATCCGGAACATTTTTGAAGTATCAGCATCTTTGATGGTTTTGTGCTTACCGATGAAAGGTATTTTGAAATGCAAGATTTAGCTAAGATTTGACGCTATTATGTGGCGGGTGCAAATGTGAAGCTGTCATATTCCTGGATAAGGACTACCTCTGTAAGACGATCTCCACAAAGCTACTGAGGTAGGTTGTGTAAATCAAGACTAGTTTAAAGCGTGCATGAAGGATGGACTAAGAAAGTTCGTCGGCTCTACCTACTGCTTCTCGTAGAACAATACAAAGAAGCGGACTATCAGAATTTAGTAGATTGCTACTGGCGAAGTCCTAGAATACGAAGCTCGTACGCGGTTTTGAACGGCATCTATGTTTTGTGTTTCTACCGATAGAAGAAATAGTGTTTTTAACACAGTTAAAGTACGTGTTTAGTGCCTCGCGATGAAACATCGGCTGGTAGCCTATGTTCTCAACCCATCCCGACCTCCGCTACGCTTCGGCCACCCTTCCAGAGGGGATTTACTTCAGGCTGTGATATCTAAGGTGGCCGATCTCAATTCTCAAACGTTGCATAGCCGGGACAAATCCCCTTTTTGGGGGGTGCCCGCAGGGCGGGGTGGGTCTCGACGCATACGCTAAACAGGTACCAGTTAAAAACGTTTCAAGATTCTCTCAACTAGATTGTTGCAAGCAAGTCTCTGACTCACTTGCTTATTGTGTATCTGCTGTTGATTTTGTTCGTATAGATAGCATGCTACCCGCGTAATTCCTGCCGCTACATATACTTTCGAGCGGCTATGGTTGCTAGCCTTACGGCTTCTCTCTACAGAAACCATCCTCTACATAGCTAAACATGAGCATTATTACAGTTACGACTACCGCAGATAGCGGTAACGGTTCATTGCGTGATGCGATCGCCTCTGCTAATTCTGGTGATCGCATTCAGTTTTCGAGCGCACTGTCCGGACAGACTATCAGGCTAAGCAGCGGACAGCTCGTTCTAAACAAAGATCTAACAATTGACGGTGGCACGGCACCGGGGTTGACCATCAGCGGAAACAACGCTAGCAGAGTGTTCTACCTTGATAGAAAGAGGCAAGCGACGCTCAAGAATCTAACGATTGCTGATGGCAGAACTGAAGGTGCCGGTGGCGGTATCGATACGCGGCACGAGAGTACGATAACGCTCGACAATGTGAACGTTCACAACAACACATCTGAGTTAGGCGGAGGTATGCGAGTAGGCCATCTGGCCAAAGCTACGATCCTCAACAGCAGCTTTAAGGGGAATGATGGAACCCTTACCGATAAGCATAAGGGGTTTAGCTCTGGTGCGATCGTTCATAATGAGTCGCGCGGACAGATCTTTATTGAAAATACCTCTTTTGAAAACAACAAAGGATTTCTCGGTGGCGCAGTCTATAGCTTTAGCAGCGTATCTCTAGTAGTTGAAGATTCCGTATTCAAAGGGAACACCGCGATTCGAGCGGAAGGCGGTGCTATCTTCACAGATGGCGTGAGCTCTAGGGGCTATTCTCCAGGCTTTGAAAACGATGGCAAGATCATTATTCGCCGCAGTCGCTTTGATGGCAACCAGTCTAAGGCGGCGGGCGGCGCTCTGTACCTATGGGGCTACACCCAGGAACGAGGCTATAAGGATGACCAGGCCATAATAGAGGACAGCGTATTTGTCGATAACACCGCGAACGGGAACAGTCAGGGAAGTTCTAAGGGGGGTGCAGTCTGGGTGAAGATGGGGCTAGATATTAGCAACTCGACTTTTGCGAACAATGTTGCAACTCAGCAGGGCGGCGCGCTATGGACAGAGACTGGATTACCTATCAATATCTCTAACAGTACTTTTTCGGGCAACGAAGCGATTCAGGATGCCGGTGGTGCGATGTTCTTGAACAATCGCTCTACGCCTGTAAACATTACGAACTCGACGATTGCTTATAACAAGGCTGGGAGAGCTAACGGCGCGCTTTGGTTTGACGGCAGCCATAACGTGACGCTAAAAAATTCAATTGTTGCTTTTAACACCACAGAACTTGACTACCGTCAATCGCAGGTGGGCTACCACGCAAACGATGGCGGCGGCAATATTGAAACGTCTGCGCCTGGAATGCTGAAGGTGATCGAAGATGGCGCTGTGGGCGATCCGCGTTTGGGTCCGTTGACTGAAGTTGACGGTAGTCTGGTTCATCCGCTGGCGGTTGGGAGTCCGGCTGTTGATGCGGGTGTGACTAAAGGAGCGCCGAAGACTGATCAAAGAGGTTTCCTACGGGACGCGCAGGTGGACATCGGCGCGTTTGAGCTAGGGGGAAGCGATGCGGATGAGCCTCTATCTCCTATGCCGACGCCTCTACCGGGTCCGTCTTTTTCTCCTAGTGAAAGTGAGCATTTGGTAGCTCATCTGCGCTTTGATGAGGGTGGGGGCAGACTGGCAAAGGATAGCTCGACTAATGGGCGTCAGAATTCTGGCAATCTGGTGGGTGATGCTGATTGGACGAAAGGGGTAGAAGGGGGTGCAGTTACCTTCGACGGTACAGGCGATGCTGTCAAAATCAAGAACTCTAGCGATATCAATTTGGGCATACACGGCGAAAGGACGATTTCGCTACGGTTCAAGGCTGATGAGATTGATGTGGGTGAGCAAAAGCAGGTGCTGTACGAAGAGGGCGCAAGAGTACGAGGTTTGAATATCTACCTGGACGAAGGTGAGCTCTATGTTGGGGGCTGGAATGAGCCGGGCAAAGAAAGCGGTTGGGAAGGGACTTGGCTTAGCACAGATGCAGTTTCGGCAGACCAGTGGCACCGAGTCGATCTGGTGCTGCAAGGTGGCGACGAGGTTGAGCCAGGGGCTATTCGGGGGTACATAGACGGTGAAGAGTTTGGTAGCGGAGAGGGTTCTCAGCTTTGGAGTCATCGGGGTGGCATTGGGCTTGGTAGCCTCAACGGCGGGACGCGCTTTCATGATGGGTTGACGCCTAATAGCGGCAGTGGATTTGCAGGCGCGATTGATGAGGTGATGATATTTAATAACGCGCTTAGCGGCAGTGAGATTAGCAGCTTTGGTTAAGTTTTGCACCTAGTATAGATTGGAGCGATGGAGGATACAGTCGGGCTGCAGATAAACTCGCTATGCTACCTGCATCCATTTTGTGTGCTCCTACGTATATTGCTATAGCGGTACTTGGCTTCCTAATACGTGTTAAGTATCTTTTAGGGTGCAGTGTCATCCATATCTGTGTGTTTTCCATGTGTTGCACATAAAGTTACGCTCGGGTTGTTAGTCCACAGCTAGCAATGCAGCAAAATCTATTGTTGAATAGATTACAGGAGTCTATTAGGGTGTTTTTCTCAGTTTAGCGAATGCTTAACTATCAAGATGTAGCTGATTAGCTACACAATTGCTCAATCTTTATCAGGGTACTCTTCCTTTCCTGTTTGCATACTCTAGAGTGTTGCTGATAGGAAAGTTTGTAATTGCTTTACAAAGTGTAAGAATTCGACAAAAATAAAAACGAGATAAACCTTGACTATGAGTTTAAACTTCGCGTTCTTAGGCTTGATGGCGGTCATCAGTTACCGCTGCCGCAGCTTTGTACAGCATGCCCGCACAGGCGCTTTCACTAAGCGGTCGATTGAGCTAAGCGGAAAGGCTACAGTGCCAGATTACGAGACTCTTGGTCAGACAAAAAGTCTGGACTTTACTTCCGTTGCCATGAAGGTGCAAAGGGAAGCTTTGCGGGCATCACTAGTGGGCTCACTGTGAATAGCCTTCGATGCTAGAAGCTAACTAGTGAAACGGGGGTACTTCTGGCTTCTTTACTCGATTCGGTAGAACTTTCGATATTGCTAAGATACAGATTTCATCTTCTTGACTTTGGTTCACGAACCATCGACGGAGTCGCGCCAATCACTAGCCTTCATCACTAGATATACTAACCTTAGGCATGGAGAAGTGCTCTCTTTTGACTTGGACAGCTGCAACGGGCAACGTAATTTCCTACTCAGTCTATCTAGAATTGGCTTTTTTACCGGTGACTTCTGTGTTTGTGGGAAACACCTTAGGCGCTGGGTTCTTAAGTGCTTCTGGGCGTTCAGAGAACATTGTTACAAACGGTCCATATCTAGTTTGACGATAGGAGCACATCGCCAGAAGCTGTTCCCACGCCTGCTTTGCTTGCCTGGTTTAGTTGGTATGGGCGTTGCTGCACTTCGCAAACGTGGTTCATTTGAAGAAGAGACTGTAGAAGCATAGGCTAAGATTAGCTCTTCTCTGCGTAGCAGTTAACTGAACAAAGGCGAGATAGATTTGTCTCGCCTTATCTCTACCTTACCTACACCTTGTTCTTATTTCCTCTGCTTAAACGCCACTAACCGTATCCCAACAGGCTTCGCTCCAAATCTTGTTTTACTTCAACTTTTCTCCATCATTATGACTAGTATCTCTAAGTCTAAAGTTCCCTATCGAAATCAGACCACGAAGCCGCAATGGAGCAAGCTTTGGTGCCAAACAAATATGCCTGATTGTAGGTTTGGTTTGCCTAGCTGGTTTTGCCGTAGATATGCTGGCGATCGCGATGCCACTGAGTCCTTTTGACTTGCCCTGGCGAATCAACTTTTTGCAGCAGATGGGCGATCGCAGCATTATTCTACTTTTTGGTTCTGCGCTATTGCTCTATAGCCAATTAGGCAATCGTCGCCTGTCGAGACCAATTTCACTTATTCTTTTGGGGATAGGTATGGCTTTTGTGCTCTCTTCTGTATTAGTCATTCGCGATAGTTTGATATTAAGAGACCAAACCCTGACAAATATTAGTACTCAAGCAGAGCAGCTTCAGACTCAGATCGAAGAGAGCAGAGGTAGCGTGGAGCTACCGCCAGAGGTCACGCCGGAACAGCTAACACAAGCTGCTTTGCAGGTAAATACGCAGGCGGAGCAGCTAAAACAAGACGCACGCAGCGGCATCACTAAGGCTGGTTTGGCAAGCATTGGCAACCTGACTGTCGTTGGGCTAGGAATGCTTGGATTGGGACGGTTTGGACTGGGGACTGTTCGTCGAATGTCTCGAAACTAGCTAAGTCTGCTTTAGTTCTTTCCATTGTCTTTTGGTTATTTCCCTTATGTTGCTTCGACAGCGGTTTAAGCAAACTATATCGCAATGCTTTTTTATTCCTATACTGGCGGCAACGAGGACTTCCCACGGTCGTTTTGTGCTGTTGGGTCTAGTTGCTGGGCTGGCCTATCTACCTATGTGGCTGGGCTATCTGGTTCCTCAAGCGCTCAAAGGTAAGATTGGCTGGTTCTTGATCTTTAGTATGTTGTTCTTGGCGGGTCTAGAAGTTTGGAGCAAGCGAAAGACGCTAAAGGCTTTGTCTGCATCCGAAGAAGATCGCCTAATTGGGCATCTAATTATTGTTGCGGGCGTAGCGCTGACTCCTTTTCTGCGTTTTGCACTATGGCCTCAGGCTTTGCTGTGGCTGCTGATACTAGTCGGTATCGCAATCAGCAGTTGGGGATTGAGCGTTTTTGGCAGGTTCTTGATTCCGACTTTTTTTATTGGGCTCACGGTATATCCCCGCATTGGCCTGATTTCGCGCGCTCTATGGGAGCTATTTGTTCCTTATCAACTGCTGGAGGAAGTTATGGCATCCATTAGCAGTGTAGCTATGAGAGCTATGGGCTTTCCAGCGACTCGGGAGGGTGTCTTTATTACCTTTCCAGAAGGGGCTGTAGAGGTTGGCTGGGGCTGTAACGGGCTGGATATGGCGATCACCATTGCAGCCGCAGGGCTTTTCATGGGACTGCTCTACAAGCAGCCTCGTAAACAGATGATATGGCTGATTCATCTGCGGCGATCATCGCACTAATTGCTAATGTTCCTCGCCTGATGCTAGTGACGATTGCCCATGTGTATTGGGGACCGTGGTGGTTTAACTTCTGGCACGGCTTTTGGGGAGGGCAAATTTTTTCGGGAGTTTTGTTCACACTTTACTATTACATCGTGGAAGCGTTATAAGAGACAGTCAAAGTCGTCAGAATAAATTTGCTAGCTGACGTCTTTTATCCGGATCTTCAAACGATTCCAGTTCCTCAATGGAATCATTCAGTGTGACTATGTCAGAACCATTCCCTATAACGTAGTGTAGCTTTCGAAGAGTTGTTTGAGACATCCTCATCGGCTGAAACCGTCACACAGCAATGGACAACTCTTCCCACAAAATAAGAATGCATCCTTGCTTTGCTACAAGTGGTTAATTCAGGGTAACCAATCAAAAACGGCATTAAAGGGTTACGCAAGGTATGCTTTGACAATTAGCATGTTTGAATCAGGCGTGTTGTAGAAAGGTGTATCTTTCATTCAGGGACTTCGTAGCGCAGGCAAATTAGGTTGTATCTATTCGCGCAGACGTAACGTATTCTCGAAGTTGTAAGTTAGCAGAGAGCTGCACTATTCTAAAGATGCAAGTCAGCTTGACTAAAGTCACGGAGCTTAGATTGAAACGATTTTTTAAACACTAAAAGCCATCTTTGTTGCTACGCAATCGTTGATAGACATCGGTCTCAGCTGTTTTTGCAGATGCGGCTAATGCCCTGTATTTGTGCTGATAACAATGCCGTACTACATGTAACCCAACAACGGGATCCTTCTGACTGCTTTCTGGAGCAGCGGCTAATCCTACTTTCTTTGACATTGCAATCAACCGGCTGGCACTCGTTTTCGGAGTTACAGGTGCGCTCGCTCTCTCGTTCAGTACTACTACTGGGTTCAGTTCGCTGGTTGGTTCTGTGGGCGATGCTCTGAACAGTTTGGGATTCTCTGGTAATACCCTCTATGGTACAGGTGGTAATAACTTCTTCAGTGTTAACACTAGCACAGGTACTGGAACACTGATTAATAGTGACACTGGTTTCGACAGTAGTGGTGACATTGCTTGGGATGGGTCCCAGTTCTTTGCTACAGGTACCGACGGAAACCTTTACAGCCTCGCTCTAAATGGCACCTCGCAATCGATCGGTAACACAGGCTTCAACGATTTCTTCGGTTTAGCCTATGAAAATAAAACTCTCTACGGTTACAGAAGTGATCGTAGTATTTACTCAATCAGTGGGATGACAGGCGCGGCCACTTTAGTCTCAACAATCAGTGGTGTCCCCAGTGATATCCAGGATTTAAGCGCGACGTCTACCGAGATTCCAACTCCAGCATTACTGCCTGGTTTAGTTGGTATGGGTGCCGCTGCTTTGCGGAAGCGTAAGCAACAAACTGCTGTGATTGCAGCGGACGAGTAGTCTTCTATTAAACGTAGTCTTTTTGCTTGGCAGGTTTCAATTCTAAACCTGCCAAGCTTTTTTCGTAGGGTACAGCAAATGCCTTGATGTATTCCTAATGCACTAAAACATTTGCAAGTTGAGTTGTTTTATTCGATACGGCGTATGCCACAGACATGTTTTGAGAAACTTGGCAAAAGCTAATGTGGTGTCTTAGCATGATTGAGAATACTTCATGAGTTCTTATTACGTTTCTACAAACGGCACTGACTCTGCCGAACGCGATGGCCTTTCCTGGGAGACGGCATGGCGATTGCTTTCTTATGCGAGCGATCGCGTTCCAGCAGGCGACCATATTATCCAGATGGGCAGCGGCAAGTTTGTTGCGTCACAGACGGCTTATCCAGACGATGGCGTCACGATTGCGAAGCGGGAAGTAGTGGTGAAAATGCAACGCAGGTCGTTGCGTCTGCTAGCTGGCCACTAGCAGCGGTTCCGACGAGAAAGAGAGCGGGCTAAAGAATACCTAATTGTTGTTCGAGACGGACAAGATATCGCTTTAGCGATCTGGCACCTGTTGTCTGAGCCGGAGCATAGAATCACGGGTGCTTTCTATGCGTTGGTTCTGAAAAGTTTCATTCGGAGGTGTAGTGAAAGATTTCGCTGGGCTGGTTTGAACGGTTCAGGCTTTCAGCTGAGCTGATTATCTATAACAACCGGATTGAAAATGCCAGCACTGAGAAATGGAATTTCACATAATGTTATGGTCAACGTGCTAGTGCACCCACCGGGAACTCGTTGATACGGAGCCACGGTATCTAGCGAGGGCGATGCCCTTGGCCCTTTACGCACCTGCAATGAAGAATGTCCGCAGTAGTAAAGGCGCAGACGAGGACAGCCGTTCTCAGGCTCAGCACCCGATATTGGAACTTACGAACTTGGTCAATCAGCGCTTCTACCGATGGGCGCTACTCTACAGGGCTCGCTGATACTAGCAGCAGTGCATTCCCACTGGACTGTTCAGGCAGAATCGACTACTCCGGTAGCACTTTGGCACGAATACAGCAGCGGATGCACGTCGATGGCTAGGTGAAAAGCTGTTACGATTTTTCTTAAATAGGCAAAACAACAAGCCAAAGCCCAGCTCTCGTTAGAAGGACAGGGCTATAGGCATCGAAGCTAAGAAATCTCAACTAATGCTCTAGACGCTGACAGTTTTGCTTGCCTCGTATTTGCGCTTACCCAAAGCACCTACGTCAAGAGCAATCAGTCCAGGCGGCACAGTCGGTGTAGGAATAGCATTGGGTTTGCTAAGCTCAAGAATAACGTCGCCGTTATTAACAGCAAAAGAACCACGTGCGGTGCTAGGTGCACGATGCGGTTCTTTCTTTTTGCTAGTTGTACGCCGTTAGCTGGCTAGGGCCTCTGACAGCTTGGGCGTGGGGCGTTTTGAGCGGCGGCGTTCGGATTTGCGGGTGCCGCCTGCCATTTCGTATTCGTTGCTATTTTTGCCGTACTGGGTGGCGATGCCTGTCAGCATGCGGTCAGACATATCGGCCAGGGCTTTCTCTAGAGATTGAAAGCTGTTGTAAGCCTGATCGGTTTCTGAGAGTAGGGTGTTGTATGCTTTTAGCGATTTTTGGGCGTCGTCTAGGAGTTTGTCAAAAGCGGCGGTGGTGAGGCCGTTGCCAAAGTCTAGCTTGGTATTGACGGATAGCAGCGCTGCCTGACGAGAGCGAGCTTTGTCAAGAGTGATCGATCTTTTTTTCTTTCTTCTGCTCATTGTTTTTCCTAGCGTAAATGTTAACCCCGAGCGGGATGACCCTAAGATATTTTCAAAGTCCGCTGTTGTAGAACCGTATTCTCCGGGGTATATGTGGTTTTTTATACCAAGCTTATTTTGTGTGTAGCGTGATATTACTACTATTACAAAAAGTACAATTGACTCGCGCGCAGCAAGTCTCAACGTGGAAACGAAGTTGAGATGGGGCTGGTTTAAGGGTTTTGGGGTAGCTTGATGAAATAAGCAAGATAGTCTAATAAAACTGAGCTAGTTACAAGCAAAGTTCAACTACTTTCTTAGTAATGCTTACTTAGTATGAAGTATTCTTGGTGGTTTTTTTATACTGCTTATGGGTTGTTTGGTTTTGCTTATGTGTTGCTTATCAATGAGTACACAGTATGGAGTAGCCTTGATGCAGTATCGAGTTTTGCTGACTGGTTTGGAAGTAACCAGTCAGCAAAACTAAGAAACAAGTAGGGACTAAGAGATAGCTTATCAGCAGTCTCAGATTACCGTGAGTCCTACATGCTAATAAATCTTGCCTTCAGTGGACAAGCCTTAGCGCGTAGCTAACTGCTTTCGCTTCTGAAGCTTTTCCTGAAGTGATAGCTCGTGCCATCGTAAACCAACTAGCATCACGCTTATTAAGGTAAAACCGGGTTCTTCCATCAGCGTGAAAATGAAGCCATTGACAATGACGTTGAGCACTAGGAATCGAGACATGTCGTCTTTGCAAATTTTTCTCCAGACGACTGCCCAAAGCGAGAGGTAGCTAGCTAAGCCTAAAAAGCCAAGGTCGCCCCAGACGCCTGCCCATCCCCAGAAGGGAGAGAAAAAGCTAGAGTCTAGGTAGTTGCCATTCCAGGTCGCCCAGACTTCTGCGCTTACTGGATGCGTGGTCGCGCCTAAAGGACTGAGTAAGGACGAATAGTCACGAATCATCCAGCCGCCAATGCGACCGATGGTATGTCCAGGACCTAGGCCAAAGAGCCAGTTTAAGGGTGATATGTAGTGAGCTGGAATCATCCTCAGGGGACCGGTTTTGAGTATGGTTGCATCCCCGTTGGGGCCATAGATCTCGGGGCGAATCCAGGTTCTGTAAGCGCTGAAAACCTCTACATTGTAGATGCACCAGTAGAGTGCATACCCCACTAAGACAGCGGCAATAACGTACTGTAGAGTTGCTTGGATGTTAGTAGTTTTGCTAACGATCAGTAGAGCCCAGGCTACCAGGGCTACGAATATGACTTGCTTGGCGTCGGCAACTAAGATCTGTCCCATCACTGCCAGTAACACTGATATCCTCAGCCATAAAGGTGCTGACTTAGCACTAATGTAGTAATAGAGGCCGAAGGCTAATGAAGCGCTAGCACCTACTACGTGACCGCCAGAGGAAAGATAGAACACGCCTTGTATGTTGTCCTCTATGGTCATAACGGAGTGCTTTAGAAGTCCTGTTTCTAACCCTACTTTCTGTAGTAAGGCTAGGGTAATGTGAATTGCTCCAAAACCTATGATCCACTTTCTAAGCCGATCAAATGTCTTTGGTACGAAAGGGATTAGAAATAGCGCTGCCAATAGAATAAATGGTTCGGAGAGAATCATCAGTCCTAAGAACACGTTGATCAAGCTCGCATTATTTAGCAGCGCACTTGCCGTTGCGACGAAAAACAGCATCAGAAGTCCAACCAGAATCGACCTTGCGATCGCTAGCTGAGACTGGCTGCGACATCGATTATTGAAGATGATGAATCCGCAGGCTGCTGGCAGCAGTATGAAATGGAGAAAGTTTACTGGAGCAGGTGCCCCTACAGCTTCTAGAATGCGTGGAAAGAAGGCACTAGCGAATGACAAAAGAATCAGTGTGGAGTTAGAGAGGAATCCTTTTTCCTTTGATGATGAACTTTCTAGCATTAGGCAGAACAAATAATTTTGTGAAATCTCAGCTTAAACGAGAGTTGATGTAGGGTAGGATTGGTCTTGGTAGATGTGCTGGCTACTGCCTTAAAACTCGATGATATATATCTACTAACTGCTGATAGTTTTGTTTCCCGGTGTAGTGAGATTCAAACTCGGCTCTTACAGTATGTCGCATCTGAGCTAGCTCTTCTGGCTGGTCTAGTATTTCGTTGATTTTGCTAGCTAGGTCATGTGCATTTCCTGGCTCGAAGTGCCAACCTGTGTGTCCAGGTCGTACTAACTCTGCAATTGCTCCAATTCTAGCCGCTACGACAGGCGTCCCTGTTGCGAAGGCTTCGATGGCTACTCGTCCAAACGTTTCGTACCATTTGGAAGGAAAGACAGAAAATAGTGCTTCTCCCATTAGCTGATGAACTTCAGACATAGGTCTACGACCTAACCATTCTATGTTCGACTGTTTTTGGGCTGCTTCGACTACTAAAGTAGATAGCGGTCCGTCTCCGACAATCTTCAGAGGAATCGGCGTTTTTAGCTGTTCCCAGGCGGCGAGCAGTGTGTCTATTCCTTTCTCTACCGAAAGACGTCCGACGTAGATAGCATAGCCACCTGCGCCAGAGCCTGCCTCAGGTTCAGGGTCGACAAAGTTGGGCTTTACAACAACTTTATTCTCTGGCAGTCCACCTTCTATCATCTTTTGTCGGAAAACTGGGTCAGCGTGATGTAGCAATCGACCATACTGGACCAAGTTTTGAGCAGGCGGTGGCCAGTAACCATAGCGGTGACTGCTGCGCTTGCTGCTGCGCTGTTGCGATAGCAGCTATGAACTATTCCTGGATAAGGGATTGACTTGCCTAAACAGTCTTCGCAAACCTTTCCGTCTCTAAAGAACAGGGCATTTGGACAGAGCAAACGGTAATTTCGTAAGGTTTGAACGACAGGTACTTTTGCAGCCTTTGCCGCGTAGTAGATCGAGGGAGAGATTAACGGAAAAAAGTTTTGAACATGAACAATATCGTAAGCGTGAGCTTGGAGTTTCTCACTGACCATTCGATATGACTGCTGAGACCACAGCGTCCGTATCGCTAGCTGCGCTGAAGACATTTGAGCAATCTGATCGTTGTCTTCTTCATATACATGAACTTCGTGTCCGTAGGCTCTCAGTAAGTTCTGTTCAGCTGCCGCAGATACGTCCTCTCCGCCTTTGATTTGATAGGCGTTATGAATGCTAAGAATACGCATGGATATAACTGTTGGAGAGTAGTGTCTATGGAAGGAGTATATAGAGAGGAGTCCTTAAGACGAAGCTAAGTCAGCGTAGAGTTGGGCAAGCTGTCGCCCTTTCTTGTCCCATGAGAAGTCTGTTCTAACTTGCTCTTGGGCAGCAACACCTAGCCTAGTTCGCTTACTTTCGTCTTTGGACAATTCTGTCATCGCCTGCGCTAGCTCTAGCACAACCTGCTGTGGATGTTTTGCAGATACTTTGATGCCTGTTTGGTCGTTGACTTGTAGAGCTGGTCCACCGATGTCTAGACAAATGACTGGGCGACCAGCCGCCATTGCTTCTAGGCAAACTAATCCGCCTGAGTCATGGAGGCTGGGATGAACAAGTACGTGACAGTTACCTAGCTGCTGTAGTACCTCCGAGCGGGAAAGCGCCCCGAAGAATTTCACCCTTTTATCTACTCCTAGATTGGCTGATAGATTCTCTAATGCCTTGCGCTCCGGACCGTCACCTAGGATCCAGTACTCTGCGTTGCGATCGAGATTCTGCTCGGGCAAAAGCCTGAAGGCTAAGATGTAAACCTTTCCAATGGAGAAGTCTTGCAATGCTAACGAAACGGATAGAGGGTGAAGTAGGTGAAGGCAAGGCGTCTAGTTGTGACAGCTCGTGCTGTGATAGCCCTAGAGCGGAACGAGTTTGGACCGACTGCGCACCTACGAAAGATAGTCTTTGCGCAGTCTCTGGTGTAGTAGCCTGAGCGATCGCACTACGACGGGCCGTGACTCTGGTAAAGGGATCTCTCTCTCCGATTCTGTGAGCAGCGGTGCGTAGAACTTCATAAGCCTTAGACTTTGTATCTAAGTCGTGCCAGAAGGATGCTGGCATAGATTCTGCTCCGCCTACAGGACCCCAAAGGAAGGGAATAGATAGCGCACAAAGAAAGCTAGGCGCGGAATAGCGAACATAAGTGACGTGGTGAGCGATGTCAAACCCGACCTGCTGATGTAGTCGTTTGGCGGTGCGGTAAGCGCTTGCCTGCCATAGATAGTAGTGGGGCAGGTGAGCAGGCCGAAGTTTGCTAAATAGCTTGTAAGGCTCGCAGTAGATAAATGATGTGTTTTGCGAAGTATTGTGCTGATAAAATTCCTCAATGGCAGCACGGTTGCTCTCTCGGGTAAGGATCCAAACTTTGTGGTACTTTGAGACTTCTTGAACAGTATTCCAACCGACACCGGGTTCTGAGCCTTCGTTTGGTAGACAGGCGTATGCCGATATCAAGACTTTCAGTGGCTTCATTCGACTTCTCTGAACCTGTGCTGTTTATCAAATAAGAGTAGTGCTTTAGCTACTTCTCAATTAACATTCGGTAGCGGACAAGAAAGATCTGGACAAAACCTCAGTTGTTATAAGCGGACGTAGCGCAAGTTTTCGATAAATCTTCGTACACTCTAGCGACTCTTTCTGCGCTTTCTTGCCAAGTGAAGTTCCTAGCGCGTGATAATCCTTTTTGTATAAGTGATGCGTATAAGACTGGGTCTGTCTGTAGCGATCGCACGCTATTGACTAAGCCATCCACGTCTGTAGGGTCTATCAACAAAGCTGCGTCTCCAGCGACTTCTGGTAGGGAAGACGTGTTTGAGGTGATAACAGGAATACCACAGGCCATCGCCTCTAGAATAGTAATACCAAATCCCTCATACAAAGAAGGTGCAACTAGAACATTTGCAAGACTGTAAAGCTTTACCAAAGTCGCTTTGTCTGGATTTTGAATATGGGTGATGTATGGTTGTAACCCCTCACGTTCGATCAATGCGGCTTGCTCATCTGTAAATGCTGCGCCTGCCTTTATCAGATGGACTTTCTTTGACTCGTTCTCTTGGTGAACTAGTTTTGCAAGCGATCGCAGTACTGTTTCTATATTCTTGCGAGGCTGGGTAGATCCAACATTTATCAGATAGAAGCGGTCATGCGGAATTTTGTACTGCGCATATAGTGGCGCAGTGGCTTCTGGCGAGGCAGGCGCGAAGATCCTTTCGACACCGTTGTAGGCAACGCTGATGCGTTCAGAGGGTAGCTGAAAGAGGTTTACTACATCCTTTGCCGTATGAGTAGAGACTGTCACCACATGGTCAGCGGCCTTTAATCCTTTTACTGAATATCGCCAAAGCGCTGAGCTGACTCCTGGTAATAAGGCTTTGTGGCTAGCGTTTTCGGGCTGGAAGAAGTTAATAAGGTCGTGGCAGGTCACTACGGAGGGAGTTGGCGAAGCCGCTAGCCAATACGCTATGTGGGCATCGCTGTGATCGATAATATGCACAATATCGAAGTCGCAGGACCTGATTCTTCTGGGATAGCGCCAGTACCGCTCGCGGTATTGGCCTGCCTTCTCGAAGAGAGGTCCGAGAGATCGGTTCTGTAGACGAACAGACGGCTGCGGTTTTAGTTGAACAATTTCCCATTCAGGGCGCACAGCGCTGAGTCCGCTAATGAGGCCATCGGCATAGACGTCCATACTGAAGGAGGTATCTGGGGCTCTCCGGACAATGGCAACGCGCATAGCAATACAGGATAAGAATATATAGAAGGGCTGTACTGCCTTGACGGTTATCCGACTAAACCGCTGGCGGGGCTGTGGCTTTGTTCGTTGAGATAGCTCTTGGACTGGAAGCCTCGTTTTATCCGCTTGAACAGGGTTAGAAAGGCGTTCAGCTCGCAGTTGAGTTCTTGGTTTGAAAATATTTCTTGTGCTCGCTGTCCATAGGTCTTGCGCAGGCTCTCTTCTGTGAGAGTTAAGATAGCCTCTGTTAGCGCTGCTTTATTTCCGCAGGGATACACTAGACCGTTGTAGCGATGCTGCACTGTATCTCGATAGCCCCAGTTGCCACAGCGATCGCTCAGGATTGGTGGACAGCTCGCGGACATGGCCTCAGAGACGACCAGCGGATGAGGGTCGCTCTGCGAAGTTGCTACGAATACATCCATTGCTGCATAGTACAGCGGTAGCTTGCTTTGGTTCACGAAGCCTATATTAAGTACTTCACCGTTTAGCTCAGAGATCCGCTGATTAATCTCACTTTCTAGGACGCCGCCGCCTAGCATGAGTCCTCTGACTCGACTGTCGCGCTGGTGAGCTGCCGCGATCGCGTCGATGAATTCGAATGGGTTTTTGCGCTCGATATATTTACCAGCAAAGCCGTACAGGATTGTATTTTCATTCCAGCTCAGCTCTTGCCTTAGGCGGTGAATTTCGTCCTGATTTTGAGTGATAGTCTGTTCGTAGCGCTCTCGATCTACTGGATAGCAGCCTCTGACGATTGTCTCTCTAGGAATACCGTAGTAGCGTAGATAGATTTCATTGTGGTCTCCGCTGGAAATCCAGTGATCGATGAGGCCATACATCCAAGGATAGAGTGCGGCTAGGGCAAGCCGACGGGCTGAGCCTTTGCCAGAGTCGGTGATGACGGTTGCATCATTCTGCATAATTATCGGAATGCCTCTAGCTTTGCATAAAAGCACTGTGAGCCGATAGGAAAGGGTGTAGAAGCTGGGAAGAAAGACCGCGTCGAAGTTTTGTCGCGTGAGCTGATTGATTAGTGCTGGATTGAGTAGGCCCTTCGTGGTGGTGGTTGCGGTTTTTCCGGTTATTGTTTTTAGAAAGTGGTGGGTGTAGCCGCTGAGTAGGTCAACGTCCCAGGGTTCGGTGCTGCCGAGTTCGCGATCGCCACCTGATTGGTTTTGGTTGCATAGGTAGAATACGGTTACTTCTACACCGGATTGAGCGTTGAGCGATACGCCACAGGGGGGCGTGATGCTGGGTAGGATGCGTAAAAACTACACCTAATTGAAACACGACATTCATAGAGAGAGCCAGTACCTACGATTGCAAGGTTTCTTATAGGTTAGTGGGTTTTCGCTAGTTGGTTTGGGGTGGGGACTTAGCTGTTAAGAATGCTTTCAGGCTAGAAAGTGCCTTTCCGACAAGTTGAGGTCGCGTTTGTGGTGAAAATAGCCAGCTGATAGCTGGACTCGCTAACGGTCGAGGTGTGATACCTACCCAAATGAACCAAAGACTGAAGAGTATTCGCTTTGGCCAGGTGTAGTGCGAATAGGTCCAGAGGGATTGGATGCCTTGATAGGCGAGGACAGTAGAGCGATCACCTGGGACCGGGTGACGCTGCGGATCAAGCTTTAAGGAAGCTAGTCGTGACCAAGCGCGACCGAAGAAGCGCATGTAGAGATTGTCAGGGATGTTGTAGCCTAGCTTGGTGCCGTGCTGCTTGATTAATTCGCAGCGCTGCAAATCGTGGTGGATAAAGCGATGGAATCGATCGCTGCTGACTTCGGACATTGCCCATTGATTGCTGGTGTGGATTCGGTATGCACCCAAAGGTTTTTCGATGGCTGCGACTTTGCCATGCAAAGGGATAAGAACAGAAAGATAGTCATCTGAGACGGTGTTGTATTCAGTGGGAATTGGCATTACCTTTTCTAGCGCACGGCGACTGATAGCGTTTCCGCTGGTAGGGACGCCGGTGTAGGTGCCAAGTTCTATAACTGATTGGTATACGTCGCCAGCATCAAGCGGGCTACCTTGAGGATAGGAGAACTCTCGCGGCTGATTGTTCGCGTCGACTACATCGAGACGATAGTGAATCTTAGACAACTCTGGCTTCCAGAATCGAACGATCTGTTCAACTGCGTAAGGATAGAGATAATCATCTGCATCTAGGAAAAGAATGATATCGCCCTGGCTGTTGGCAAACCCACTGTTAAAAGCAGCGCCTTGCTTTCCATTAGTTTTGTGGAGGATTGGCTTTATGCGATCGCCATAGCTTTCGATAATGCTACGAGAATTATCAGTGGAGCAATCGTCCACTACTAGTACTTCAACATGATGATAGGTTTGCTCCAATGCGCTATCAACCGCTGTACACAGAAAATCCTCATAGTTGTAGTTGTTTATAACGATACTAACTAAGGAAGAGGAAAACATAAGAAAGCTTGTTCGCTGTGGAATGCTGGTCTGAACTAATCAAAGACGTATTAATACTAGGGGGTTCACAACAGCTGAGCGCAAGGACAGAAATTTCCTACAGGCTGCATATTAGCTAGATAGAACTAGCAGCGCATCACAGCTATTTAAATTATACAAAATCTTCTTTGTACAACCTGAGCCGATAGTATAAAACACTTGCGAGCAATTTAATTTTTTCTTGCAAAGAGCAGGAACTTATGTGCTCTCTAAACATCAAGTTACAATTGGCATCGGCATGCTCATTCTTCGAATAGCTGCTGCTTAAGTAAGTAGAAAATCCTTTTGACAACATTTTGTTGCTGATTTTTTTGAATTCCGGAAACTTCTGACGGATAGAATATCCTGTTGTTGTATGTATTTCACCAAAAAATCTACGCTTTTTTCTGAGCTTCTGAAATTTATAGTAATTATCGTGAAATCTATATATACCAACACTATTCCGATTGACGTATCCAGTGCCTAGACCGACGGCTAGCAGTTTAATATACAAGTCTGAAATTGCTATGCCTGAAATACCTTTTATTTCAGGCAATGGAAATAGTTTTTCAGAAAGCTTTCTAGAAAAACACAAATTTGAAGTAGACGGTGTAAAGTCAGGTGCCGTTGCCGTTTTTTAGTTCCTTAGTAAAATCGATTTCCTGAACTTCGCTGTCCAGATTTGAAAAGCGAATATCTTCGAAAAGGTCGTCGTGGCTTTCCTCAAAAATTCTTACTGACTCAATCGCACTGGACTCTGTGAATACCCAGTCAACTGATGAATGACTCTGGAATAGTTTGACAACCGTGGCTATTTTCTCTCTGGTAAATAAAGATCATCAGCATCTAACAAGCAGATAATATCTCCGCTGCTGACTCGAAATCCGGCATTTATAGCCGATGCTTGCCCGCCATTCTGTTTAAGGACAGGAATAATCTGATCGCAAAGAGAATTAATGATTTGCTTAGAATCATCGGTAGAACCGTCATCTACAACAATAACTTCAATATTTTCATAGGTTTGGTTGAGGCAGCTATCGACAGCCTGCTTTAAGAATTTTCCATAATTATAATTATTAATAAGAATGCTCACTAGGGGCAGTATACTTCTACAGCTTTCTGTCATTTCGTTATCTAGAACATTTTTCATGGTCTTACAGGAAGGACAGGGATTACCATCAAATCTTTCGCATCAAAGACAGGCCATTCCGGATAAAAGCATCCCGGACAGATTATAGCTAGCTGCGCTCAGATATTCCATTACTAAACTGTAGTCGAATCCGTTCTTGAATCGCCACCCATCTAAGACGCAACATGATCACTGTAAACCAGAATTTTTGATGTACGTTTTCTAAACGTGAATCTTGAAGCGTTCTAATAAAAAATCTGAAGGGAGGCTTTAGAAAAACCAAAAGCTCAAGTAATAGTTCTAACTTAGATGCCTTTGTTTGCTTGAGCATATCGTATCTACCACCAATGATACGCACTGATCGCTTCCCGAATCGCTTCCCATGTGCTACGAGCGGGGTGATCGACATTGGCATCTTTTGCATACAGCTGCGTGTAGCCTGCTTTGAACACCCTTTGTCCCCATTCTTTATCTCCACCAGATTTAAGAGTCTCGTTGAATCCTCCTACTTTATCTAGAACATGCTTGAACGTAAAAAGATTAGCGGTTACGCCAAATTGATCATCGGCCAAGAATTGATCTTGCGGAAACGCCAAGGCGACCGTTTCGTACAGCTCAAATGGATTAGGATTCTCAGAGTCTTTGGCAAATAGGTCGATATGACCTGCTACTAGTCCTACATTAGGTTCGCTGTGCAGGGTGGACACTCCATTCTCTAACCATTTAGGAGCGGGAATACAATCAGCATCTGTGAAAGCAATTACCTCTCCCTTAGCAACCTCGATCCCTGTATTTCGAGCTATATACGAACCGGGCTGAGATTCATGTACTAAAGTAACGTGCTCGAAACCATCTACAACGATACCGACATCTTCCTGCGAGTTATTGTCAACGACTATGATTTCATACTGCTCTTTTGTATAAGTCTGCTTTGCGAGAGCGTTTAAGCAAGCTTGTAAAAACTCATTGTCGTTGTATACAGGGACAATAACAGAAACAAGTGGAGTTCGATTCATTTCAATACTCATGATGCTAACTGATAGGTCTGGATTTTGAATATTCTTTGAAATAAAGATTTAAATTGATTATTGCTCTAGAAAGTCTCAGCCGAGTATATATATAAACTACAGCAATTCGCTTCTGAGGTCTTGCAAGATCCTTATTCTTTAGAATCTCCAACAAATATCTTATTGGAGGTTTAGCATCATAAATAACTTCCTTAAGAAATTCAAAGATAGGAGTCGTTGATTTTTCATTTTTCCAGAAGTTTCCCTCATAGACCCGTCGGAGTTTCTTATTCAAAGTTTTAAAATCTGAACGAGCCGGATGCAAGATAACTACATCAGATGCATAGAATTGCTCGTAGTCTGCTGCATATACTCTCTCTCCCCATTCGCGGTCTCCGCCGGACTTGAGAGTTGAATTAAATAAACCGACTTGAACAAAAATCTCTGGAGTTGTGAACAGATTAGCCGTGGCTCCAAAGTGAGCTTCTCTAACATATTTTTCCTGTTGTAAGAAAACCAAACTATCGTATAGTTCGGCTGGGGTAGGATCCTCAGAGTTTTGAAAGGAAAATTGGATCTTCCCTGCCACAAAGCCACAGTTGGGATGCTCGAGAATTTTTGCGACGCCTGCTTCAATCCAGTCAAGAGCGGGTGAGCAATCTGCGTCAGTAAATCCTAGGATGTTTCCTTTAGCGAGCCTTATACCTTCATTTCGAGCACTGTAGGAGCCAGGAATCGTTTCAAAAGCATATTTGGTTTGAGAAAACTGGCCAACGACGGATGCTAAATCTTCTGTAGAATTGTTGTCAACAACAATCACTTCGTACAGGTGTTTAGGATAGCTCTGATTATCTAGCCGAGTGAGACATTCTTGAAGACGCTGGGAATCGTTGTATACAGGAATGATGATTGAGACGAAATGTGTTTTCATGCCGACTATTCTTCCAAACAGGCTTTATAAACGTCTAAAGTTTTTTTGGCCACGTGATCCCAGCTCCAAGATTTAGATTTTTGATAGTTGTATTCTCCCATTCCTGATGTCAGATCTTTTCTCCGGATAGCTTCTTGCATTGATCTTAGAAGGCCACTCTTAAGAGTGGGATCGTATAAGAATGCACCTTGATAGTCTAGAACTTCAGTAATGCAATCTTTTCTTGGTGCTAGGCAAGCACGACCAAAGGAGATAGCTAGCATCACAGCACCTGACGTTAAAATGTTTTTATAGGGAAATGCGACTACATCGGCTGCATTCATATATATCTGAACATCGTCATCTTCAATAAATCCAGATATAAACTGAATTGCTCAGTTTTTCCCCACCCATGATTGAATGGCCTGAGTTAGTTCCAGATTCTCCGATTTACCTGCAATTAAGAGGTGAGCATCGGGATGACTCAACTCATCAAACGCTTGAATAAGTTCGAGTACTCCCTTATACGGACGAATTAAGCCAAAAAACAAAAAAACAATTCTAGATTCTGGGATTTTTAGCTTTTTACGAGATTCAGCAGAGCTAATAGTGTTCTTATACTGTCCAATATAGTTAGCGTGAGAAATAACGTGAGACTTTCTAGAGACATCAAAAGGTAAATCATTAATTAGTTCTTTTTTAGCAGCTTCAGAATGAGTGATGATGGCATTCGAAACCGCTGCAACAGAAAGCGTACAGATACGGTCAGTTAGCGGATACTCTAGTTCATGATGCCGAATATTATGTGCAGTCCAAACAATCTTGACGCCCTTAAGTTTGACTATGACCAGACCTAAAATAAACTTTAGCAAGGGTTTAACAGTATCTACAACTGAACCAGCGCTGTAGAATTCGTGCAGCCAGTGTATATGAAGAATCTTGGGACTTCTTTCACGAATTTCTCTGGGTAGATAGGCTCTTTTATTTTCAATCCCATCCGATTCTATGCCTAAATCTTCTAGACTTCTCGCAAGCTGTGCTTGATATGGATTGATAGACGTGAATTTAGGGATGAAGCATGTTTTCATCTTTTCAAACCTCTTCACTTTTTTAACCCCCGTGTAAGCATAGAGAACTCTGAAACTTAAGTACTTTAAGCAGTCGTAGGTAGCTCAGTATAAACAAGAGAATTACTTTGGAAATATTTAGAGACAACATTCTACCTGCTCTTTTGCGCCAGACTTTTCCTTTTTCTGCAACCATCATAAGCTTTTCGGTATGAACTTATATGCCTGTCAACAACGTTGGCAATATTGAGTTTAAGGCGTAACTGGTTGATAGCGCTATTTTCACACTTGCCAGCATCAGATAGAAATTCAAGTAGCAGCTGAATCAACGAATCGACATCATATGAATCGAACGTACGTATTGCCCCTGGCTCAAGCCTATTGTATTCGCTAATCTGAGGAATTTTATAAGCTACAATTCTTGGATGTGAAATCGATATCCAGGTGGATAACGAACCGGATGCCGAACATTGAGAAAATGGACAAACAGCAATATCTGTGACTGCAAGATATTTTTCGAGCTCTACCTCAGAAAGATACCCCGTCACCCTTAATCGATCTGACACTCCGATTGTCTTAGCCCTTTCGATCAGTTCATTTAGAAAGCCTTCAGAACCGCTACTTGCTTTACCTGCAAAAATTACCATGACGTTATTCGGCAATTGAGGAAGCGCCTCTATTAGTAGCTGATGCCCTTTCCGAAAATGAATCCATCCTAGTAGAGTGACCACCCGATCTTGTTCTAGACTAAGCGTTTTACGAGTTTCCTGAATATTTATATCAAGGTTTCTATTCTGACAAAGTGAGGGATGATTATAACTTTCTCATCAACTAACTTTCTTAGGCTAGAAACTGAGTATAGTCGATTAAATTCATCTCCAGTGCAGACAAACACTTTATTCATCTGTTTGATAAGAAACCGAAAAGCTAATGCTCTGGGGCCGTACATTGCCTTTATATACAGAGGAATCCGAAACCAGTTAAAGGGCAGTTGTTCCCAGTAAACATCGTGAAGAGTAACTAACAACTGGGCTTGACAGCTCCAGGTGAAAATTAGCAAATTTAATACGCTAATTGCCTGACCCCATGTAGCTTTGTTGTATTGGAAGTGAACAACGTCTACGCTTCTGAATTGCCTAGCAGCTTTGTATAGAGTTATCCAATTCTGCCACCAGCTTTTGTCCAAGACTGCATTTACTTCTAAGACAGAGCAATGATCCTTTTTAATAGCCTCTTCAGCCAGTAATCGACCGTAACGATTTAAGCCATGTTCTGCAGAACCTATATGTAGATAACCGATTTTCATAGGTTCGTTAGCCTTTGCATATATTTTCTGATACGTGCTAATTTTTGTTGCGTATGCCTACGCACATTAGCTCTCAATATGTCCCATCTAGCAGACTGTAAATCATACCCGAATTGACTCATCTCTTCGCCTGCTACTAGCTCAATAGTGGCAACTTCTGCTTTGGTTAGCTCTTGTTGCCATCGAGTTAAGGATTTGTTACTCACAGGTGTTACGGCATTTCCTTTCCACGGCTCACGAGTAATATTGACTCGCGTGGAGCGACTAGCATGATAGTTCAACATTTTGACATCAAACTGTAGATCTAAAAAATGGCATAATTTCTTTAGACATTCTTCGGATTCTGAAATTAATTGTTCGTAGTGAAGGATAAAAACGGCTCTGCTGTCAGGCGGAGATTGTCGAGCCGTTGCCATGTATCGTCTCCACACCTCTGCATCTCCGCTAATGCTGCCTGTGCTCCAAGGCACTGTTTTCCAGGAATTTACGACGGCTCTAGGATCTCTAACAATATGAATGAACCGAGCAGTAGGGAAAAACTCCTGTAATGTCTGCATATAGAGCAAGTGATTAGGTGTTTTTTCCCCCACGATCTTAGTGTTGCGGTTTTGGCAAAATTGCTCCAACAATAAGTCTAGCAGCGATGCATAGTTTCTCTCTACATTTTGTGCAGCGTCTCGAAAGGCAGCAATTGAGAGTTCCATTTCAACAAATTCGGGGATATTACAAATAGCCTCAAGTAATGCTTGGTAGTTAGCATCATTCGTTAAATCGCCATAATCCTTACGTTTGAGCCAAAAGTTGCGAATAAAGTGAGTCTCGGGTGCGATGGCAATATCCGGATGTGCATCAAGAAGCTGTTGCAGTAAGGTTGTTCCTGACCGAGGACAACCTACCAGAAAAACAGGACTTAATGACTGAATTTGTGACGGACGACTCTGTGAGGACTCAGTCAACATATCCCAACTCCTCAAGCAAAGAACCTGCTTCCTGGTGAATTTGTTTGAGCTGCGTTGCCAAAGCTCTCTCTTCCCTGACCCGACAGAATCACCTCTAGCTTTCAGAAAGGCATTCTTTAATATTTCTTTCGAGGCTGGGTCTTCTATCTCCAAGTAGGATAGTAGCCTTTGCGCTTCTTTGATAGGATCGCTGGCAAGATCTTCGTAGCGTAATTCGTGATATTGATCTTCAGGTAATGTCTTTGCCTGCTCGAGAATCGTACTGACATGGCGACGCCAAGCCCAGATACAGCGGTGGATATCGGTAGTTGTTTCAAACTCACGTTTGCGTTCAGGCTCTACCCAAAATCGCGCATACGGGCCGTGCCGATAGCCGCTAGACTTCTCTTCTGCCCGACTGAGCTGCTGCTGCCCGTAGCCAAGATTTTTTACTATGAGAAAGCGCTGCATCCCGACCATCACGAATGATATGAATGAATTGAGCATCCGGAAAAGCGCAACGCAAAAAATCAATTAGAAAGCAGTTTCGAGGAGTCTTTTCGGCAAAACGTAAGTCTCCGTCTAAATGGAGCCGCATTAGCCAAGCGTATACGCTGCGATAAAACCGTCTAGCCCGTTCAGAGCTCCATTGATTTGCGTGAACGTATCGAGCAGCAGACTTGGTAGCTACCGGCTCGAAATGATAGGACACACCGGGCAGCTCCGCGATACAGCGACCCAAGAAAGTTGTTCCTGAGCGAGGAGATCCTACGATGAAAATAGGACGCTTCAAATTGGGTGTAACGAAGCGCGAAATTCGGGTGATTGATATATTTCTTTCTTTACGTCGATAGTCATTGCGATCGGCTGTCGCTGTCTGGCGAACCCACCTTAAAAGAGTTGTTAACCGCCCTAACTCTAGTGACTCGTTAGTCTTGAATTCAAAGATTTATAAAAAGCCATATTTACAGGTTCAATCGTCTTAACTGCTCTTCATCCGTAGCACGAATGGCTCCGGATTAAGTCACAAATGCTGATTACAGTCTATAGAGTTCAATGGCGATGCCCACTTGTAGAGAATCATCAGAGGGGCATAGACAACAGGTAGTCTTAAGGAATACGGCAAAGACTGCGACGACAGAGCGTACTAGTTCACCGATCTCTGCATACTGATTAGCGGATGGGAAAGTTACGGATCTAGCTAGATATGATGTCATGGAGACGACGTACCTCTTCAGAACTCGTAACCAAATCTATTCAAATCATGCTGAAACACATAGTTGATAATATTCGAGATGTTTCTGAATAGTAGTTTCGGTAGTTTTTGTCTCGTTTAGAAGTCTGGTTGAACAATGGAAGAGCAACAGATTGCTTCATGCCTGCTTGCTCTGACACAATGTCGAAAATCGTGCTGAAGATTCTCAAATCGGATCAGAGCGTCCGTTCTGTTCTAGATATCTATCAAACAGCGAACGCTTTCTTTTTCCTAATGCACGTCGTAGCCAACCAGGCCCGTAGTGTTTTTTTATCCACTCGTCAAACGAATGCGTTTGGCAGAACTTCATATCTTCTACATATCCTGGCTGCTTGTAAATCCAAGCGTTGGAGTCATCAAGGAGATGCTTATACTTCGTCTTTTTCTTTTCATATAGCGATGCCAGACTGTCAAAAGGATTACGAACTCCCGCAAACACTGTCAGATGTGTCAGCGCCTGCTCTGTCAAGCAACCATGGTCGATTAGGCTCTGTAACGTGCAGTGCTTGCGTTGAACTAGTACATTTCCACGATGGTCTACAATGTCTTGCTTTGGAAAAAATCTTCACCTAGTTCCCTCTCTCAAGGCTTTACCAATTGAAGAACATGCCGTTCTGGGCGTCATGATAAACAGGAGATTATGGGAGCTGCATAAGATAGCCATAGTCTAGCCTCGAGGGAAAAAGTAGAAAAATCAATAGACAGAATAGACGAAAGCGCCAACAAGTGCTGTTGTTTCTCCACGCTTAATCGAAAGCGTAATGTCGTGGAGTACTGGCCCACCAGGATTATAAGAGAAATCCACCGAGGCAAAATCAATTGAGTGATGCAATCCCTGGAATACTTTGTGACCATCCTGAAAATATGGTTTATCATCTCGGTTAAGTAGCTCAGTTACTGCATGCAAAGCACCTTGGAAGGAGACGAATCCAACACGGATACCATTAAGAGACGAGACCAGCGGTGTTGTACGAATTAGTACAAACAAAGACGTCAACAACTGTGAGTTTTTCTTTTCAGTAAGGGCAACCAAAAATTCTATCTTCTCACTTGTGCTCATAGTTTTCGGCCACGCATATCTCAGTCCGTAATCTACCCAATGACCCGTGAACTGAAAATAATAGGATTCAGTAGGTATAACGAAAAAAGTTGGATGTCCGTCTAACAGACGCCTCAGAAGGCTAGAACCGCTCTTGTGGGAACCTAAAATGGATATAGGTTGGGCTAAGCGTCTAGAAGTAATCAGTTGCTCAGGCGATTTAACTTCATTTGATTGGGCTTTTCTTGTTATCATTTGAATCACAGTGCTGCGACTCTTACTAAGAGTATATTTTTCTTAAAGGGGTGCGAAGAAACTTCAATTCTGTTAGTGAATCTTCTCAAATCTACCGAACGTAGCAATGTCTTTTTCGTACAACTTGTCTACAATCCTCTTAGACTCAGAATCGTAGTACGTAGAGTGATGGAGTTTCTTCTCATCTTTATCCCGGCCAAGTAACCACTTCTTCCATTTATCCTTTCTACTAACAAAGTTTTGTGACCGAGTAGATATCATCGAGTTTCTGTGAGGCAGCATTGACTTCTCGATCCTTAATTCGCTACATACAGAATTAAAGACTGACTGCAATTCCTCAAACTTCCCTACGAAGTCGACTAGAAGATTGCCGTCTTTGCTTTAAATAAAATCATACTGTGGAAGGATGTGTCGGTAATCATTGCTCAAACTAGGTTCTGGCAAACCAAATCTCAGAAAGTCTTTGAATCCAAAATGCTGATCGTATTTTCTGTAATGGTATTCAGAAACTATCCTTGCCCAAGGGTTTCTCACAAGGAAAATTTAAAGTAGTGGTCAAACTCAATCCTCTTGAGATGAGAGTGTTGAATGTATTTGCTAGCTGTTAAGTGAGCTAGTCTTTCAGGGCCGAGCTTCGAATCTTTTTATTGTATTTTAGAAAAAAAAGGAGCTCTATCCTCCCAAGATACGCCAAGTAAGTTCAAAAAGAAATTCTCGATGCTCTGTCCACCTGTTTTGGGAACATGAATGAATAAGCAGTTGTATTCTTTTTAGAATCATTGTTGTGTTGTATGTGTTAGAGGGACGTCAGTCTGAGAAATTTGCTAGTCCACGAGTAGGGAATATAAGTCCGCGTCCTTATCATCGCTTAAGTCAGTCTCAAAAAATGGTCGGTTTCTCTCGATTCTCTCAAGCGGCCAGTTCCACCATTTGATTGTCATAAATTGCTCAATTGTTTGTTCGTTGAACCGTTTTCGAATTACCCTCGCGGGCGGAACCTACGGCAATTGAGCAGGGAGGAACTTCTTTAGTCACAATTGAACCAGCGCCGATGACAGCGCCCTCCCCTACTGTGACCCCAGGCAGAACAATGACGTTGTCGCCTATCCAAGAACAGTGACCTAGCTTGATAGAACCTTTCAATTCACCATAAGTTTTAAATCCGCAGTCTTTCTGTAACCGCTCTTGCATGTTGGCATATCCAGTACTATGATTTCTTGCTCTAACTCTGAGATTGTGAGCGATTGCCAAGTATTTACCCACAATAACAGGCGCATCTCTACGTGCTTGAATGTAAGCTGGTCCGTTGATTCTTGTTCCATCTCCTATTTCTACAAAAGTACTAATATAAGAGTCCGGATGAATATATGAGTTTGGAAAGCGTTCTCGGAAGTTACTCATGTCTTCTTCAAAAGGTTTCTGGATGAAACGCCTATATAACTTATTCATGACACGCTTTTAATAGTCCTCAAGTCTAAGTGTTGATGAAAGATCCAATTAAATCTCGCGAAGCCTAGCTAAATACTTGATCGCTGCTTCAAGAATACTTCTGCATCGTAGATAGAAGGCTTGTCTTACTTAGGTTTGTTGCATCTGCATTTGATGATACTTCCAGAGGTTGGCTTTGTTATTAAGTAATGTATGATATGAGCCTTGCTCTACAATACGCCCTTTCTCTAGAACAACTACTTTATCGGCATTGGCGATGGTTGATAGCCGATGCGCAATTGCAATCACTGTCCGCCCTTTTGACAACTTCTCCAATGATTCCTGAATCAAATTCTCTGTTACCGAATCTAAGGCGCTAGTTGCTTCGTCTAAGATTAGAATTTCAGGATTACGCAGCAAGGCTCGTGCGATCGCAATCCGCTGCCTTTGCCCACCCGATAAACGAACACCACGATCACCTAATACTGTCTCAAAGCCTAGCGGTAGATCCTGAATAAAGCCAAGCGCATTAGCCATCCGTGTAGCCTCATACATATCCTCATCACTAGCATTCTCAACACCGTAGATAATGTTCTCTCTAACGGTAGTGTTGAAGATGAAAGTATCTTGGCTCACGATTGCCATCCTCTGGCGCAGTGAATTGATCTTTAGATCACGCAAGTCTACTCCATCAACTAAAATACGACCTCGTGTCGAGATCATAAAACCTAGGCAGTAGATCTGCCAAAGTTGTTTTACCTGCGCCAGAAGATCCGACTAGGGCCGTAGTCTCTCCTCTGCTTATCGACAGCGTAATATCATGTAGTACAGGCTCGCCAGGATTGTACGAAAAATCGACCGATTCAAAATCAATCGATTGCTGTAAACCATTGAACAGCTTCCGCCCGTCCTCAAAGTAGGGCTTGTCATCACGACGCAACAAGTCACTAACAGCTCCTAAGGAACCTTGTGAAGAGATAAAGGAAACTCTAACGTTGTTGAGCGATGACACCAATGGCGTTGTCCGAATCAACACAAACAAGAAAGTCAATAGTTCAGCCGCCTTCAGCCGCCCGGTAGAGATCAGCAAACTATAAGACACTACTACCATTCCGACTAGCAGCATCACTCCTAATATCTCAACTATAGGCTGCACCATCGACGAGAGTTTAATCAAGCTCAAACTGAGCCTGATAAACTTCTCGTGTAGCCGCGTAGTACCGCTGGCGTTCAAATTCTTGAGTCCCGGAAGCGTGAACCGTACGAATTCCATTGATAAATGACAGTGCGCTAGACGTAAACTTCTTATTAGCCTTTGGTACAGCGAAGCTCGCTTCCCTGACCTTTGCGGTCAAAGAAGTCAAGCCAACAGACATCAGCCCAAACACCAGCACCGAAGTCACAAAGAGTTGCCACGATAGTAGCAACATCGAGACTAAATAGGCTAATAGCTTAGAGCCATGAACCATAGAAGTAGATAGCACATTAAATGCCTGCTGGACCTGATTGACCTCTCCTCTAACCGTACTAATTAGAGCGCCTGGATTAGCTGTCGAATAGAAGCCTAAGCTCAGACTCTCTAGTTGGTCGAAAATTCTCTGACGTAACCGATCTACCAAACTCAGAGATGCTTGCTTGGAATATACACTTCCGAAATAGTCAAACCCAGCTTTCAAGACAGACACCCAACAACAACAGTCCAGAAAGTCGATAGAGTCTTTCGCCAGCAGAAGCCTCTGTTGCTAAAACTGCTGTATCAAACCAGGCAAAGCCAGTTTGAATAGGCGGTTCTTCAGGATTAGTCAACCCCTGTAAAAATGCTGCGATAAAGCCAACCGTAGCCCCTTCAAAGAAAGCCGCTATTAGGGCGAACACAACTGCTAAAACAGCGATCCGACGAAAGTGCTTAAACTCACGTAGAATTAAACGATTTTCTTTCCAAAAACTAGTCGCTTTCACTAAGCTTTTAACTATTCTAGGCAGCTTTAGTTGCATGAAAAGTTCAACTTACCTCTAGGTTGTAATCTTTAATACGATTGAATAAAATACTTTGACATCTTGCTTAAAGCACCTGTGCCATGCGAGCTGATTCTGTCATATATATCTCTATCAGATAGGTATATATCAGGAGGGTTCATACGAACTTTATCAAGAAGATTTGAAATGATTGAAGAGAGAATGCGACAAATATCAGAGCAGACATGCGTGAGCGATAGGACAGCTAATACCAACTCCGCTATTAACAACCCCGATTAAATGCGATAAATTGTAGGAGCGCTAGCATTGCTACGCCCTTCGGCGATTCGGGGGCAAGCGGTTAGGATTTGGTTACCAGAGAAAGCCAGCTAACTTTCTCTCGAAACCACACCCAGCACGTTGATATCCGCAATCCGCAATTGCTCCATCGCCTGATCCAACAGCGACTGTCTCAGCTTGCCAGAATGCGTCACCAGCAGCACCCCATCCGCATAGTTAGCCGCCAGGTAAGCATCCGACTGACCCAACAAAGGCGGCGTATCAAAAATGATCAGATCAAAAGTCGCCTGTAGCCGCTTCATCACCTGAGCCATACTGCGAGAAGACAGCAACCGAGCAGGCTCAACCGGAATAGAGCCAGAACACAGCACATACATATTCGGCTCCGTCACCAACTTCTGAATAATCGCCGGATTAGCATCACCAGAACACAGATTAGTCAGCCCCACATCATTAGAAAGCTCCAGATACTGATGAATACTCGGATTCCTTAGATCAGCATCCACCAGCAGCACCCGCTGCCCCATCGCCGCCGCCGTCTCCGCCAGATAGATCGCCACCGTCGACTTCCCCTCCTCCGGCATCACAGAAGTCACCACCACCGACTTCAGCGCATTCTCAGCATCCAACAGCCGCAAGTTTGTAAACAGCAGTCGAAACGCCTCAGAGAAAGGATCGCTCTGATACGACCTACGCTGACCATTCTTCAACCGAGCGCCCTCAGGCAAATCCCCATCGCCACCCTGCCTATCACTATCTAGATAGACAGTCGATAAACCGCTCGAACGACCACCAACAGAACCGCCCCTAATATTTGCGCCCACATACTGCAAAGACTCCGCCACATTCTCTTGCACATCGCTCCCATTCAAAACATTGTTGACCGGAATCCTCGCTAATATCGGCAGCTTCGTCGCCTTACGAATATCCATATCGCTATACAGCACCCCGGTCGCTCTATCGAGCAGCAGAGCCGCCCCTGTGCCTAGCAATATGCCTAACACCGCACCCAGTATCAGGTTCTGCATCAGGCTTTCCGGCTGCGACCTGGGTGCCGTCGGCGGCGATACAATCTCCCACGGCACCTCCCCTTGCGCCGCATCAATCTGCAGCGCTTCCCGCTTCGAGAGAAACTGGTTCAAGTTAGTGGTAGCAATCTGAAGCTCCCGCTCAATATCCGTATAGTCTCTAGAGATAGAAGATAATTCATCAATATTGCCATTGATCCCACCAAGCGCCGCCGTCAGAGCGCTATCCGTATTCGTCAGTTCACGAATCTGAGTCTGTAGCTCCGTCTGAGTTTGCAATCCCTGCTCAGCCAATAGGCTCTGCAAATTCTCACGCTCTTCTATCAGCAGCTGCATCTCCGGGCTAGTATTTAGATACAGCGTCGAAGCTTCCGCAATCTCTGCATCTAGCGTCAGCAGTTCGTCTAGCACCCTCTGATAGCGAGGATTCTGCGCTAGCACCGATGAGCTAGCCTGCTCTCTAGGATTCGCTAGCTGCTGAGTCAAATCGCTGTTGGCAGCTTGCAGTTGAGAAAGCTGCGATCGCACCTCCAACTGCTGCTGCGCAAACGTCCCCGCCTGTCCAGCCAGCTGATCTCCCCGAGACTCCGGGTCAATCAAATTATTCTCCAATCTCAGAGACTGTAGCCGTCCGGCAAAGTCATTCACCCTGTCCCTCAGATCGGGAATCTTCTTCTCTACGAATTCTAGTCCTCGCTTAATATCTAGCTGTCTAGAATCCAAGCTGTAGTCTAGATAGGCCATAGACACCAGCTCTAAAACAGCCTGTACTATCTGTGGGTCTGGAGAGCGAAAAGAGACCTCAACAATGTCAGAGCCATCAGCAGGTGGAGAAACTCCTAGGTTTGAGGCTAGTTGGTTGTAGCAAGGATCGTAGTTCTGCTGAACAGCCGCCGTGAGCGGCGGACAGTAGCCAGGATAGCGATCGCGAATGCCATCGATCACAGGCTGTAGCACCTTCGGGCTAGTCAGCAGCTTCAACAGATCAGCGTCCACGGCCTTATTAGCACCTGCGGCCTCATTAGCGCCAGCAGTCAGCGTATCCGGTACATTCTCAAGAATCTCTGTTTCCGTACTGCCCGCCTGCACCAAAATCTCAAACTGCGCAGTATACACAGCCGTATCCGACAGCACCTTCAGCCCTGCCAGCGTAGTCGTCAGCACCGTCACGCCCGCGATCAGCCACCACTTACGCAGCAAAGCCTTACCGAGCGCCGCTACATTCAGCCCCCCTTCTAGCTCCTCAAGAGCCTCAGCAGACATTTCAGGTGCAGATATTGACTGCGCAGTCGCTAGTTTCACCTCAGTCCTCCTAATCAAAAACGTTTAGTATCCGCAGCGGAAAGAAAATACTCTGAATCACCCGGCCCACTGGCCCCAGCACAGAGCTGACGGTGTCATCCACATTCGCCAAGAACGATGGATTCACCACCACCACATCGTTATTGCGCAGCAGCGGATTAGACTCTTCATCAATGCCTTCGCCAAAGCCAACCGTCACTGTTCTACGCGTCACCGTACCGTCTGGATTCAGCCGAATCAGCTCCGCCTCAGCCTCATTCGCTCTGTTGTTAAATCCGCCCGCCGCCAGAATTGCCTGACTCAGCGCCGTATTCGGCTCTAGCTCCAGCGTGCCGGTACGCTCCGTCTCACCAATGACATTCACCCGAATAGAGTCAGGAGAAAAACTCGCCGCCGCTAGCTCCGGTACTTCCTCAGGGTTCAGCGCAGTGGCAGTCGGCACAAAGACCGTATCGCCCTCTTGTAATATGGCATCCTGCTGTAGATTGCCTGCCTGTAATAGCTGCCACAGATCCACTTCAAATACCTGCGGCACGCCTGCCCTAGTCGCTCTAGACACCTGCACACTTCTGATATCCGCCTGCGGCTTGATCCCGCCTGCTACTTGCAGCGCACGAGATACCGTTGTAGCGCCACTGCCACTCCCAGAGGATCCCGGCATGCCCGCATCGCCAGTCCTCGCCTGTCCGCCTTGTAGCGTGTAGGGTCCAGGTCTGTATACTTCGCCTGCGATCGCAATATTAATCGGCTCGTTCACACTGCTCGCAAAGCTAGCATCTGCCAGCAGCGCCGACTCTTCTAACGGTACCATCGCCGTCGGCACAAAGATAGAATCGCCATCTCGCAAGGTAATATTCTGAGCCTGGCTGCCACTACGCAACAATTCCCATAGATTTGCCTGCAAGGTTTGATAGCTGCCGTCTGCCTGCTGGCGATACACCACTACCTGACGAATGTCCGCCGTCTGGGTGGTGCCCCCTGCCGTTTCTAATAGCTGAGTCAGTCGCGGTAGAGCCGTGCCCTGGCTAGGCAGCGCATAGGCACCAGGGCTGTTGACTTCACCTGCGATCGCAATCTGTACCGGACGCGCCGTACTCAAATTAACAGTAATTATTGGCCGTCTCAGGAACTCTCCATAGGCGGCAGAGAGTTTTGCCGATGCCTCCGGCAAGGTCAGCCCTTCCACATCCACAGCGCCCACCAGCGGCAGGTTGAGCGAGCCGCCTACCAGCACCTGACTCTCACCGCTGTACTGAGGTACGCGGAAGATATCTATCTGTACGACGTCCCCTGCACCTAGCGTATATTCACCCTCTGATGGAGGAAGTTGCGGCACTTCGCTTGCCGTAGGCGGAGCTAAAATGCCACGAGTAGGTGCGCTGTCTATTAAAGGAAGAGCAGACGGAGCAGCCGTACTGCTAGGCGCAATTCCCAAGACCGCGATGACTACCAATAGAAGCTGAGAAGAACTACGAAACACGCAAATATTCCATGTAAAGTGAAAGAAAGAGGCAGGCACTACGTCTTTATACACAAGAAAACTTCAGCATCGGATAAATTCGCATAGATGCGATTAGTTAATTTCAACCCGATCACATCCGTAATCTACGTTTTTTCACCGGCAACCGTTATAACTTTGTGTGAAAGATTGATGAACATCCTTCAAAAGCATATTGTCGAAGTTGTCAGAATGATTACGTATGTGTAGTATTTGATGAATGATATCGACTTAGACATCTAAAAGAGTGTGCATTAACGTCTATAGTGTCCTTCATCCAAGGGACGTACTCTTAGACCGCCGCCCAACAAACCAGCATTCTACCCCCCTCATCTACAATCCTTCTCTCAAATGGGAAGAGACCCAGGACTGAAGTTCTTCCTACTCACCCCCATCTTATTAGTCCTATTCTGAAGGTCTTATGAATCTTTTGGTTTCCTGCTCAGCTCACTGCTGTCGCAGACAGTCGACCTATTAACCCGGCTAGAAAACTAGTAATAGTAGAGAAGTTGTAGCATTCGGACATTACTGTTCAGCCATATTCACTTAGCCATCCGTAGTCTGTTCATGCAGACGTATCAAAGTAAACATTGTTCAGCAGTAGGTACCTGTTGTTAATTGCGTATTGCCTGCTCAAAATTTCAACAGTTGAAGCAGCCTCTCCCTATCGCTGCAAGCTCTCTGCATGCTGCCTTCTATTTGCAACAACGTTGCAACGGATACTCAAAAAACACTCTCGTGCGGTCAGTTCTTCCTTAGTTCTTACCCAGCGACATCCTGTAGATCATCAAAGGTCAGACTTTCTTTTCACTCAAAGCGTGCATGAAAGCGAGCGCTTCTGCTCGACATGTGCTGGCACGTGAAAAGTCTCTCATCATAAAACTGCTATTAGATGAAACCGCTGTGAGTCTGTTTTGCGTATTACCTGTGCACCTACCTCTTCTCTCTTCATATGTAATCTTCTTCTGTTACGTTTATTGCCTTATGAACTACACTCATTCTTCTGAGAACTTAAGTACTTCTATAGCTCAATGTGATCATTCAAAAGAATTGCGTAACGACGTTCCCGTTCAAAGTGTTGTTGGTTTTAATGTTTGTACGCTGTCGCTCGAAGGTCACATCGAAAGAATCTTTCAGTGGGCTAGCGCTGGCCTAAGCAAAGTCGTCTGTGTAGCTAATGTGCACATGTTAATGGAAGGTCACTGGCATAGAGATTTTGCCACGGTATTGAACGAGGTAGACATGATAACGCCTGACGGTATGCCACTTGTCTGGATGGTGAAATGTCTAAGGCTAACGTCTCAAGATCGCGTGGCCGGTATGGATATATTCCTTGGCCTGTGTGAAAGATCAAAGCAACAGCCAGTCAGTTTGTTTTTCCTCGGTTCGGAGTCAGAAACGCTGCTGCGTATCAGAGCTAGGCTCAAAGCGGAATATCCAAACGTAAAAATTGCTGGCATGGTATCGCCGCCGTTTAGAGCGCTGACACCGGATGAAGATCGCTCGATTGTCGAACAGATCAACAACAGTGGCGCTGGTATTGTTCTAGTTTCGCTGGGATGCCCGAAGCAGGAACGCTGGATGCACGACCACAAAGGAAAAGTGAACGCTGTCATGATTGGCTTAGGCGGCGCTTTCTCTGTTTTTGCTGGCGATGCCAAATGGGCCCCCCGCGTCGTCAGAGAATCAGGACTAGAGTGGCTGTATCGGCTAGTCCAAGAGCCACGCCGCCTGTGGAAGCGCTACGCGACTACGATTCCGCCCTTTGTGTATCTGGCGGTAAAGCAAGTGGTCTCTAGAAACTACCCTAGAAACCGCCCTAGAAGTCGCTAACAGTAGAGAAACTGCTGACACATCGGCTGATAGCACCCGTGATCGACCCACCCCGACCTCCGCTACGCTTCGGCCACCCCTCCCAAGAGGGGATTTACTTCGGGCCGTGATATTTAAGGTGGCCGATCTCGATTCTCAAACGCTGCATAGCCGGGACAAATCCCCTCTTGGGAGGGGTGCCCGCAGGGCGGGGTGGGTCTCGGCGTATACGCTAAACAGGTACTCTCCCTGGGGAGAAGGGCTGGGGATGAGGGCCGCAGTGTACAACAAAAATCTCCAACCTACACATATATAGCAAAGCGCGGATGCATACTCTTCGAGAAGGCCGAGCCTACGCACTTTGCTATGGCACTTTGCGTTATGGAATAAGAGGTGTAGCCTTTCGTGGTGTAGCAAGCAAAGTGCGGAAAGCTATACTAAAGCCGCCTAGAAGGAAAACCCACAGGATGCGAAAGGTCAACCCGAAGTCTCAAGATGCGCTGACATCTTTGTATTGACACCTTCAAAAGAACCCTGATACTGTGTGATGAACGGTTGTTGTCGGCTTCGCTATCAAGCTGCTAGCAACAGCCCTATCCGCCTCGAAAAACTTAGTCGCTATCGGCACTGGTTGCACCCAATACCGATAGCTCGCCCCGCAAGCTGAACCAAGCAGCCTGGGAGTTGTGGCTATCATGCCACAGCCACCCTGACTTTTGGCATTTTTTTGCCAATGCTTTTAGCAAGTCGAGGTGGCTATTTTTTTCGTGGCTTTCTTCCACACCCTCACCGGAGAAAACCATGAAACCAAATAACTTCCGATGCGACGGCCTGCTCACAGCCGATCCGCAACAGACTGCCGCGCCCTCTATTCAGCAGCAGTCCGAGCTATTGAGGCTACCCACTAGTGGTAGCTCACGCGAGCGAATCCGACATATCCTCCTAGGCAGCCCCGGCAGCATTCGCCAAACCATTCACCTGCTCCACACCCTGGGCTATTCAGACACGTTGCTATGGAGCCCAATCGCCACAGTAGAAGACTCTCTAGTAATTACGCCTGCACAAGGCAAAGCGATGAGTCTACTAATCCGACAGATATAGTTCAACGTAGTCACTTGCTAGCTCAGTTTTAGTCTATGGCTGTATCGGGTTCATAGACTAAAACACATATGTACGTCGTCGTCATAGTGCGTTACTGTTCAACAGTAGATCGCATCAGTCCGAAAGCCTTAACCTTTAGCAGCCCTACGAGCGAGTCTAGCTGTTCATAAAGTTCTAATTCTTCTCTTTCAGCAACGCTAAGCACGGCCGCTCTGCTTTTTTGCAACAGAATTTGAAGCCGCTGCTGAGACTGTTCAGAAACCTTGAAACCAACAATTTCTTGTGAGGTCGGACCGCTGACAAGAAAGTCAATGACCTCTTGGTAAGCACCAGGCGATATAGACGGACCGACAGCACTCAGCGTAGCCCTAGAAGACTCATCAGGCAGCGTAGAGGACAGAAAACCAGTAACTAATTCAGAAAGCTGACCTTGAAAAGGCTCTAGACGCTGAGCAAACTCATCAGGGACTTCAATCGTGATCTGTACCATCTTAAATTTCGCACGTGAATGATCGCTATCTGCTAGCTATCTTAGCGGTTTGCTTCGATAACAGTGCTAATGTCAAAGTGACCCTAGCCATCACAGTAAATAGCCAGAGTCACTTTGAATCAACACAGAGAGTATATCTGCTTAGTACAAACGGAGTAGGTACAAATGAAGCAGATAGAAGAAGAGAGCAAGCAAAAACTACAGCAGCGCGTCTTCTTGATGCGTCTGAATAGTGCAGTCAGAAGTCGCATAGGCGACGCAAGTCAGCACAAACCCTGCTTCTATTTGATCGTCATCTAGAAAGACCTGATCTTCTTGGTTGACGGTGCCAGAGACTAGCTTGCCTGTACAGCTAGAGCAAGACCCAGCGCGACAAGACGCCGGTAAATCAATCCCCGCCTCCTCTGCCGCTTCGATGATGTACTGATCATCAGCGACTTCAATCGTTTCGTTAATACCCTCATCTTCATTGACGAGTGTGACCTGATAAGTTGCCATGGAAAACCCTTTAGTGAAATTACGAGACGCTTAACCGTTCCGAACAGAAATTGTTAAACTCCCCTTAAAAATATATACCGATAGCTGCGCTGACCAAAATACACACGCCGCGTTGAGCGGTAGAATTAATAGCTAATTCATACAGCTCACCTCTTCACCCCAGCTAGACCCTATGGCAGTGCCTGCGACGAGTTCATCTTCCGCCCAGTCTTTCGCAGCCTGCTCACCCGAAGACATTGCCTCAGAAGGACTAAAGCCGGATGAATATGACGAGATTGTCAAGCGGCTAGGTCGCCATCCCAACCGGGCTGAGCTGGGTATGTTCGGCGTGATGTGGTCAGAGCACTGCTGCTACAAGAATTCGCGGCCCTTGCTGAGCCAGTTTCCGACGGAGGGCGATCGCATCCTAGTCGGCCCCGGCGAAAATGCGGGCGTCATCGATGTTGGCAACGGTATGCAGGTCGCCTTCAAAATCGAATCGCACAATCATCCGTCTGCGATTGAACCTTTTCAGGGCGCAGCCACAGGCGTCGGCGGCATCCTCCGCGATATTTTCACCATGGGCGCTCGGCCAATTGCCGCACTCAACTCGCTGCGGTTTGGCAGTCTAGACAACGCCCGCACTCGGCAAATTTTCACAGGGGTGGTGTCAGGCATTGCCCACTATGGCAACTGCTTTGGCGTGCCCACTGTCGGCGGTGAGGTCGCTTTTGATGAGGCGTACAGCGGCAACCCGCTGGTAAATGCGATGGCGATTGGCCTGATGGAGACTGACGAGATTGTCAAATCGGGCGCGGTGGGAATTGGTAATCCGGTGCTGTACGTGGGCTCTACGACTGGGCGCGATGGCATGGGCGGAGCCAGCTTTGCCAGCGCGGAGCTAAGTGACGAATCGGAGGCAAATCGGCCAGCGGTGCAGGTGGGCGATCCGTTCTTAGAAAAGTCCCTAGTCGAAGCCTGCCTAGAAGCGTTTAAGACGGGGGGTGTCGCTGCTGCTCAAGATATGGGCGCGGCGGGAATTACCTGCTCTACGGCGGAGATGGCGGCGAATGGTGGCGTGGGGATTGAGCTGGATTTGGACCTGATTCCAGAGCGCGAGCCGGGGATGGTGCCCTACGAGTATCTATTGTCAGAGTCGCAGGAGAGAATGCTGTTCGTCGCGCACGCAGGGCGTGAGCAGGAGCTAATCGATATTTTCCACCGCTGGGGCTTGCAGGCTGTGGTGGCAGGCTCGGTGATTGAGGAGCCGATTGTCAGAATTTTGTTTGAAGGGGGCGTGGCCGCAGAGATTCCGGCCACGGCGCTCTCGGATAATACGCCGATCTACCATCGGGAGCTGATGGCAGAGCCGCCTGAGTATGCGCAGCAGGCTTGGGCTTGGCAAGAGAGCGATCTACCCGAGGCAACGGCTGACGGCATTGATGGTAAAGACTGGAATCAGGTTTTGCTGGAGCTGCTGGCGACGCCGACGATCGCATCGAAGCAGTGGGTCTATCGGCAGTATGACCATCAGGTGCAAAATAATACGGTAATCATGCCAGGTGGCGCAGATGCGGCAGTGATTCGGCTGCGATCTCAAATCAATCCCGACCCAAAGGCAAACACCGGACTGGCCGCAACCGTCGACTGCAACGCCCGCTATGTCTATCTAGATCCGTATGAAGGCGCACTAGCCGCAGTCGCAGAAGCGGCAAGAAACCTAAGCTGCGTCGGCGCAGAACCCGTGGCCGTGACCGACAACCTCAACTTTGGCAGTCCCGAAAAGCCGATCGGCTACTGGCAGCTCGCCGAAGCCTGTCGAGGGCTGGCCGAAGGCTGCCGAAAGTTCTCTACGCCGGTGACTGGCGGCAACGTTTCGCTCTACAACGAGACCCTAGATAGTGACGGCAAGCCGCAGCCGATCTATCCGACGCCCGTGGTAGGCATGGTAGGTCTAATTCCAGATTTGACGAAGATCTGCGCTCAAGGATGGCGCTCAGCAGGTGATTTGGTCTATTTGCTAGGGGTTGAACCCGGTCAGACAAAGGACGGCGTAGTGACTTTGGGCGGTTCTGACTATCTCAGACAGATTCATCAGACCACCGCCGGAAAGCCTCCTAGAATCGATATTGAGCTGGAGCTTTCTGTTCAATCGGCCTGTCGTCACGGTATTCGACAGGGCTGGATTCGCTCCGCCCACGACTGCGCAGAAGGGGGGCTGGCGATCGCCCTTTCAGAATCCTGCATCAGCGCTGGCAAAGGCGCGAAAATCGAACTTTCAGCAAATGACCTCAGACTAGACACTCTGCTCTTTGGCGAAGGCGGAGCCAGAATTTTGGTCTCAGTAGCCGAAGCTGATCGCGCCGAGTGGGAAGCGTACTGTCAAGAAAATTCCGTCAGCTATAGTCTAATTGGCGCGGTGGGTGATGCTCAGCAACCGCTACAGATTAGCGCTGCGGGTGCCAAGACAGAACTGATATCGGTGGCAGTCGAGCAGATGAAAGACCGCTGGGGAAATGCGATCGCCAATGCCCTCGATACGCTCTAGCGCTATGCCGACGATGTCATAAGCGTAAGCCTGTAGAAGATGCGGAGTTCATGATTATTCCTATCGGTTCGTACTTATTCCTCTCGGACTTCATAGCGGAGAGTGGTAGGATCTACTCACATATTAAAAAACTATTAACAAGGGTTAAAAGCCTGTTTAATAGCCTGCTGCTAACGCTCTAGGGTCCACGCAGCGTCCGAGTTATTTGCTGGCTATCTCTGCTAGAAGAGAAATATAGCCTGTACCGGATGCATTCGGTACAGGCGCGTCGCTTGACCCGTTGCAACATAGAGCTTTCAGCCTGTAAGCTGTACCTCAGTCAAGTGACAAAAGCTATAGATCAATCGTAGGGTTCCTCTTTAGAAAAGGGTCGCCCTGCTGTTTCATTGGAGTTTGAACCAAGCATGTCCCAGACCACCCATTCCACTGTTCCTGATAAGTTGTCTATGTGTGTTTCTGGCGGTGATACTGGGACGCCAGCAGAGAGAGAAGATAGACCAGACAAACCTGAAGAAGCTTGCGGTGTCTTTGGGGTGTATGCACCCGACAATGACGTGGCAACGCTGACCTATTTTGGCCTGTATGCCTTGCAGCACAGAGGTCAGGAGTCAGCGGGAATTGCATCTTTTGAAAGGTCTTCTGATGGATGCGAGGTTCATATTCTAAAGGGAATGGGATTGGTTTCCCAGGTCTTTAAAGACCAGGATTTGCACAATATGCCGGGGCAGTGGGCAGTGGGTCATACCCGCTATTCCACTACCGGGTCTAGCCACGCGGCAAATGCGCAGCCAGCCATCGTGAATACGCGACTAGGTGATTTGGCCCTAGCGCACAACGGCAATATTGTGAATGTCAACAGCTTGAGAGCGGCGCTGCTAGAGCGAAACCACGATCTGGTGACAACGTCTGATTCTGAGCTGATTGCGATCGCAATGGCAGAAGCGATCAATGACGGCAAGGATTGGGCAGCGGGTGCGATCGCTGCTTTCAAACGCTGCGAAGGAGCCTTTAGCCTGGTGATCGGCACGCCAGAAGGCATCATCGCCACCAGAGACCCACACGGTATTCGGCCTCTGGTGCTTGGCTACATCGGCGCTACCGCACCCATCGAAGCAGGCGCAGGCTACGGCCCCGGCAAGCTAGTCGTGGCCTCAGAAACCTGCGGCCTAGACATTGTCGGAGCCACCTACCTCAGAGACATCGACCCAGGCGAGATGCTAATCATCGACGGTAGCGGTGCCAAATCGGTGCAATGGGCCCCCGCCGACCGCAAGCTGTGCGTCTTTGAGATGATCTACTTTGCTCGCCCAGATAGCGTCTTTCACGGTGAGAGCCTGTACAGCTATCGCAAACGCATCGGTCAGCGCCTAGCCAAAGAATCCCCCGCCGATGTCGATCTCGTCATGGCCGTCCCCGACTCTGGCGTGCCTGCGGCCATCGGCTACTCCGAAGCCTCTGGCATTCCCTACGCCGAAGGTCTGATCAAAAATCGCTATGTCGGTCGCACCTTCATTCAGCCCACCCAGGCCATGCGCGAGACCGGCATCCGCATGAAGCTCAACCCCATGCGAGACGTGCTAGAAGGCAAGCGCATCCTGATCGTAGATGACTCAATCGTACGCGGCACCACCAGCCGCAAGCTCGTCAAAATGCTCTACGACGCTGGCGCAACCGAAGTCCATATGCGGATATCTTCGCCCCCGGTCACCCATCCCTGCTTCTACGGCATCGACACTGACAATCAGGATCAGCTAATCGCCGCCACCAAATCTATCAAAGAGATCGAGCGGCAGCTAGGAGCCGATTCCCTCGCGTATCTGAGCTGGGAAGGGATGCTCGAAGAGACTCAGGTCGCCACTGGCAGCTTTTGTTCTGCCTGCTTCACCGGCCAGTATCCGGTCGATATCCCTGAGCAGGTGAAAAGATCGAAGCTGATGTTAGAGAAAGTCCCGGCCGAAGTTGGATAGTTTCCCTTTAGCTTAGAGCTTTGTCTACCTGACTAGACATCAACTCTATATGAGTAACAGCGGGGTTCCCCATACTTAGCTCATTGTTTGCATTAGTCATTCGTTTACTCCGTAATGAGAGTTCGAGTTGAGCAACCTCCCAAGATCTATACTAAGCAAGCACTCTAGCTACAAAGCCTGAAGAAAATCCCCTCTCGGGAGGGGCGCAGGGGTGGGTTTCAGCGTGTGGCACGTGTAGCCGGACCCACCCCGCCTTTCAGGCACCCCTCCCGAGAGGGGAGCTATCTCAGGCGATTATCAGTTAGTGAGTTGCAGGACCCGGATTGGCCTTGCATTAAGCAATTCCTTCTATCACCGGATGAAAATAGAAGGATAGAGCGATCACGGTGTAGGTCGCTAGTAGTAAAGTCCCTTCTAGCCAGTTTGATTTGCCGTCGGCGCTGATGGAGTTGGCGACTAGGACTGCAACCGCCACAGACAGCAGCTCGAAGTTGTTGAAGTCTAGGTCCATTGGCTGACCCATCAGCGCACCGATAATTACCAGCAGCGGTCCGACGAACAGGGCAATTTGCAGGCTAGAACCAACCGCTACATTCAGCGATAGATCCATTTTGTTTTTGAGCGCAACGGTGACAGCGGTGGCGTGTTCGGCGGCGTTGCCAATCACAGGCAGAATGATCACGCCAGTAAATAGCTCTGAGAGGCCAAGCTGTTTGCTGGCAACTTCTAGCGTGTCGACCAAAAGTTCTGATTCAATGGCAACAGCGACCGTGGCGGCCAGTAGTACGCCCACCCAAAGCTTGAGATTAGGGGCTTCGGCGTGCGTTTCGCCGTGGGCGTTGGTCTTCGCTTTGGCATTGGTTTCAGTGTGTTCCGCCAGGCTCTCTTCGGCAACGCCAACATCATAGAGATAGGAGTGAGTCTTCATTGAAAATAGCAGCGTCAGACCGTAGACCAGCATCAAGACAACAGCGACAGCGATTGAAAGCTTTTGCAAGATGGGTTCTTCGATGCCAGCGGAGGTAAAATCAACCGCCGTCGGTAGCAGAATGGCGATGACAGCTAAGTTCATTGCCGACGCATTTAGCCTAGCGATAGTGGGCTGAAAGGTTTGTTCTTTGAACTTGAGACCGCCTAGCAGCATGGCTAGCCCCATCACCAGTAAGAGGTTGCCAATGATAGAGCCTGTGATGCTGGATTTGACGACGTTTACCAGGCCCGCCCGCAAGGCAAAGATGGCAATAATCAGCTCGGTAGCGTTGCCAAAAGTCGCGTTCATCAGTCCTCCTAGCGAGGGGCCAAGCACGACAGCAATCTCTTCGGTGGCCGCTCCCATCCATCCGGCGAGTGGAATGATCGCCAGCGCGGCGGTGGCGAATATAATCAGGTCGCTCCAGCCAAGGAACTGAGCGGCGATGGAGATGGGAATGAATGCGAGTAGACCGTAGAAGATTGTGTTGCGTATGGACATGTATTGGGGATTAGAGAGTAAGGAGTAGCACTTGGAGTTGGCAAGAATGTTTACAGTAGGTTACCCGGGGGTGTATTCCTATCAGGATATGTTGAAGTAAACGGGATGTTGACACAAGGTGTTGATTCGGTAGCGGTGAGTTGGATAAGCGGATGAAGATTTTCTTGAAGCTATTGGGGCTAACGATAGGATTGCCGACGGTGGCGATCGCATTTTTCTACTTCTGGGGCTCGTCTGGTAGCCACAGCCAGCAAAAGTATGCAGATATCGTCAGCTACACGGAGGGCGTTAATTACGGTGCTGCCTTTGTACCAGGCGAAACTATTCATAGCATTGTCAGCTACAACCTGGGCTATCTCTCAGGACTGGCAAACAATACGACGACTCAGCTAGACCGGGCGGCATTCGATGCGAATCAGCAGCGGGTGATCGCAGCGCTCAAGGAGATTAGTCCAGATATTTTGGCTTTGCAAGAAGTCGATTTTGCCTCGAAGCGCTCTTACGAGGTCGATCAGCCAAAAGAAATCGCACAGGGATTAGGGCTGGACTTTGGCGCGATCGCCATCAGCTGGGATAAAAATTACGTCCCGTTTCCGTACTGGCCGATTAGCGCCAACTTTGGCAAGATGCTATCTGGCCAGTCGATCATCAGCCGCCATCCAATTCAGGAAAATAGCCGTCTGGTGCTAGAAAAAGTGGCGGATAATCCGTTTTACTACAACGCTTTTTATCTTGATCGGCTAGCGCAAGTCACCCAGATTCAGCTAGGCGAGCAGCCGCTGATTGTGATCAATGTCCATCTAGAAGCCTTTGATGAGCCCACTCGGGTGAGCCAGACTCGGTTTGTGCGATCGCTCGCGGAAGACTATGCCAAAACCTATCCGGTCATCCTCGTTGGAGACTTCAACAGCGCCCTGAATCGAGGCACTTTTATCGATGCTAGCGGCAATGATCACGGGGAAAAGCAGTTTTCTATCAAAGAGCTACTGGCCTCTGATCAGCTAGTATCTGCCGTGCCCGAATCGGAATGGAATAAGCCGCCCTACGTTTCCTAGCAACCAGCCCGAATACAAGCTCGACTACATCTTCTACACCCCTGAGACGATTGAGATGGTAGAGACAAAGGTCGTGAAGGCAGCGGGCGAAGCCTCTGATCATCTGCCAATTATGATGAGCTTTCGCCTGAAACCGTCCCGCCAGTAGGGATCTATGGAGGCATTGCATGCAATGGTACATGTTTAGCGTCTCACTATGAGACGACGGCGAGCGGCTTAGGTTGCCGACCCACCCCGACCTCCGCTACGCTCCGGCCACCCCTCCTGGAGAGGGGATTTACTTCAGGCAATGAAGTTTGAGGTGATTCAACAACCTTAGCTGTCACAGCCGGGACAAATCCCCTTTTGGGAGGGGTGGCGCGTAGCGACGGGGTGGGTCTCGGTGTATAACGTACATGCAATGCCCCTACCGGCGGGTGCGAACCTTCTTGTAAGGGTCTTGTTTGGCAATCCAGGTGAGAAATTTGATCATGGCTGGGTGCGATCGCAACAGATCAGCCGAGTACAGATCGACAGCCAGCTCTTTGTTCGTAAATAAGGTATGGACTTGCTTGTGACAGGGCGGACAGATATCGATGGTCGGGCCAAGGTCTGATCGGTTTTTCTTCTTCTTTCGTTTGGTTTCCTGGCGAGGGAAAAGATGGTGCTCGGTTAGTTTGGGGCAGGTGCGATGACACAGTTCACAGACAGTTCCATCATCAGAGTCACGATTAGACATTCGCAAGTAGGTTCACTCGTAAGCTAGGGTTCGCGGTTTGCGGTAGGGTTGAATACTGCTGCTCGCACAGTGCCTGGTTCGCTCAACCGCTCTGACTGCCTACATTTTAGTTGTTTTAATTTTTCTATGCTTGGCCTAGCCCTACACACCACTAGCCCTCAACTTGGACTGATGCTACAGAGCATTGATAGCGCAGACGATGTAGTGGAGCGGCATCAGGTTTGGGATCTAGGTCGCGATGTGTCTAGTTATCTGCACGTCAAGCTGATGGAGTTCATCTCTCCCTATACCTGGCAGGATTTGAGCTATGTGGCCGTGGCAAAAGGTCCAGGCGGCTTCACAGGCACCAGAGTTGGCGTTGTCGCCGCCAGAACGTTAGCGCAGCAGCTAGAGATTCCTTTATTTGGCGTTTCTACTCTAGCCGCGTTAGCAGCGGTTCAAGCGCCAGAATCACTATCTAAAGAGATTGCGGTCATGATGCCTGCAAAGCGGGGCGAAGTTTTCGGCGCGATCTATCGGCCTGACGACAATGAGCTAGTGCCAGTCCTTGAGGATCAGGTTCTACTCGAGGCGGAATGGACACAGCAGCTAGAGGGCTGGCAAAGGCCACTAGTTCACATTCAAACAGCGATGGGTGAGGGGATTGCAGACTCTGTTGTTGGGGTGAGGTGCGATCGCCCATACTCAATACCAAAAAGGACTCCGCCCCGACTGGCGCAGCGTCACCCCCTTCTATGGTCAGCACCCAGTCGTCAACCGCTAGCGCTGGGAACAAAAATGAACCAACAAGAAGCGAATTCAGTCATAGACCTGTCTGCTCTAGAGCAAGGACTCCCTGCTATCACACCTTCATTTGGAGCTGCCTTGGCTGAAGCTGTTGCTGTCTGTCTAGATGAGCAGGGCTATCCGACCAGCGCGACTCTTTATCTATCAGGCGATTTTTCCGGTACTTGCTCGCTTGTGTATGCTGAAGTGACAGAGCAAATGCGACGCTGCTGGAACGACCGCGAATATGCTACTGAGCAAGCAGCGTACGGTGTTGCCCTACTATTAATGCAAAGGCTGACTAAACTTACGATTGTTGAGCGCTCTCGAAGAGGTACTGGCTTTGACTATTGGCTAGGTGAAGCTTCAGACTTAAACGGTCAGCCTTTTCAGAAATCTGCCCGCTTAGAAGTCTCAGGAATTCGCAGTGGATCTAATCAGCAAATTCGCGCTAGAGCTACACTAAAAGCCAAACAAGTTCAGTCTGTTAACGCGTCTACACCAGCGTACGTTGCGATAATTGAGTTTAGTCGACCTTTGGCTTGGATCGTGAATCAATGAATACAGTTAAAGAACTGCATCAAAGAGCTATGGACTTGGCTGAGCAAGCCGACCTCGCAAAGCTGCACGCTCAGATAGATCGGGTACAGCCACTATTAAAACAAGCACTAAAGCTAGAAGTCGAAGCCGCCGAGCTAGTAGCAGGCGATATATCTGCTGAACCATCAAGATCTGTACTCCATAGAAGCGCGGCAAGTCTGGCGGTAGAATGCGGTGAACTACAGCTGGCCGAGAAGCTGATTGCAAGGGCGTTAGCCGGTACACCACCCGCAGATATCAAAGAAGAGCTGAAAGATCTGTTTATGCAGATCAATCTGCGCAACTATTTGAACCGACAAGGCATAGAACTCACAGAAGCTCAGCTACAGTCTTTGGCCCGTTAGAGTAGTGGCTTTACTATGTCTTTCCACCTTTGCTACATCATCTAGGCTCGCTAACGTCTGGTTTCCTCAACGAGTGTAAGGCTGACCCAAGCGCCTGCTGCGTCATAGGTCCGAATCAGGCGCTGACGAGTATGGGCATCTAGCAGCCAGCCCACCTCTAGAAAGATTGGCTGACGCGGGGTGATTTTGATGGGGCAGGTAGAGGACGCGCCGTCTGGAAGGAGTAGAACCTGAACGGGTTGAGCGCCGTCTGAAAAGCTGATGGTTTGTCCTTTGATGGTGCCTACAGATGTAATGGGCGCGGCGGCTGAGCTAACTGTGATGGTTTGGCGGATGGCATGATCGCCAGCGGATTCTACGACTAGCTGAGTCTTGCTGTGCTGCTCTGGTCGCAGGTCGGCATATTCTGTGACCGCCTTGCCTTGCCAGGTGCCGATTAGGTCTTGAACCTGTAAGGGTGAGCGTTCTGGTGCTTCTGAGCCTTGGCGCTGTTCGCGGATTAAGGTAATGCTTTTAAGCTCGTTGGTCTCACTGAAGAGCTGGACCAGGCGAAGGCGGCGATCGCCTGCAATCAGCCCTAGCTCTGCGCCAAAGGTAGAATAGGGCCCCCACTGGATCGATCCCTGCGAGAAAGCGCCTGTTTCAAAAAAGCGCGTTGCTCGGTTGAGAGTGCGATAGTCGAGCTTTTGGATTTGTGCCGGAGCGTTGACGGGATAGCGGCGGACTTCTTGCCGCATGGCTCTATTGTCGTCATACGGTGATAGCGCTACCTCTGTCGCGGTATCGGATAGGATATCGCCTTGAGACGATAGCTGAGTGAAAGAGCCCTGCCAGGTGCCTACGTTTTTGAGCAGGCGTTGCCACTGAGTTAAAGGGGTGGGCAATGAGAGATCAGGGGTTGATTGGGATGAATGAGAAGCAGACATAGGGAAAACACAGTAGAAGTAGAGAGCGCGGCGACAGTAATTGAGTAGGCCAAAGCCTTCTAAACTGTAAGTCGGTGCCACAGTACATCTTTTCTTAAACGCTGATGACTTCACAATCACCCCATCCTTCTACGCTACCGACCAAAGATGAGGCTACCGGTTTAGGGACATTTGGCGGCGTGTTTACGCCTTCAATCCTGACTATTTTAGGCGTGATCATGTACCTGCGCTTCGGCTGGGTCGTAGGTCAAGTGGGCCTGTATCCGACGATGGCGATTGTTACAATCGCGACTTCGATTACGTTTCTGACGGCGCTTTCGATTAGTGCGATCGCCACTGATACAGTCGTTCGAGCAGGCGGCGCGTACTACATGATCAGCCGCTCTTTGGGCATCGAAACAGGCGGCGCAGTCGGCATTCCGCTCTACTTTGCACAGGCGCTATCGGTGGCGCTCTACACCATCGGCTTTGCTGAGAGCATCCGGCTGGTGTACCCGAGTGCGCCTATCGTGATGGTGGCGCTGATTACCACGGTGCTGGTGGCTGCTCTAGCTCTAGCCTCAGCAGATATCGCGATCAAAGCGCAGTACGTGATCATGGCGGCGATCGCGCTCTCCTTAGTTGCCCTATTCTTTGGCCACGACGTTGTTCCCGATCCGTCTGATGCGATCAACATTACCCAAGTCGAGAAAGTTGGCTTTTGGGCCGTTTTTGCCGTCTTCTTTCCGGCGGTCACCGGGATCATGTCGGGCGTCAACATGTCAGGCGATCTAAAAGATCCCATTCGCTCCATTCCGCGTGGAACGATTGCAGCAGTTGTGGTTGGCTACGTGATCTATATGGCGATTCCCTACATTTTGGTAACACGCACGCCTACAGCTTCTCAGGCTTTGCTAAATCCAGATCTGATGGTAATGAAGCGAATCGCCCTGTTTGGGCATCTCAAGATCGACTCTATTATCTTGGGCGTGTGGGGAGCAACGCTTTCTAGTGCGATCGGCAGTATTCTAGGTGCGCCACGAATTTTGCAGGCACTGGCTCGCGATAATATTTTGCCGCGCAGCCTGCGGTGGCTGGGTAAGGGAAATGGGCCGACGGATGATCCGAGGCTAGGGACGCTGTTTACGCTTGGAATTGTGCTAGCGGTGGTGATGCTGGGGAGTTTGGATGCGATCGCCCCAGTTTTGTCCATGTTTTTCCTCACCACCTACATGGTGCTAAATATTGCCGCTGGGCTCGAAGGCTTCTTGCAAAGTCCCTCTTTTCGGCCCACCTTCAAGGTTCACTGGTCACTTTCTCTGCTTGGCGCGCTCGGCTGTATTGCCGTGATGTTTTTGATCAACCCGGTGGCTACCATCGCCGCGCTAGTGATTGTCGGCTTGATCTACTTCTGGCTAGAGCGCAGACAGATCGAAAGCACCTGGGGAGACGTGCGCCAGGGCATCTGGATGACCATTGTCCGCACCGCCCTACTCAATATCGATGACGCCGCCGATCCCAAGAACTGGCGACCTCATCTGCTAGTGCTTTCGGGTACCCCTTCCAAACGCTGGTACCTAGTTGAAATGGCCAGAGCGCTGACTCACAATCGAGGATTGATTACAGTCGCCAGCATTATTCCAATCGGCTCACGCAGTATCGCTCAGCAGGAAAAAGCTGAAGTTGTGCTCAGAGAATTTCTAGATAAGCGGGGAGTCCAGGCATTTGCCAAGATTGTGACCGCAGACGATCCTTTCATCGGCACTAAGCAACTGCTAGAAACTTACGGCATGGGCCCGCTAATTCCTAATACGGTGCTGCTAGGAGACTCTGACGATCCCGATCCTGAGAGCATTGACCGCTATTGCAACACCATCCGAGTCTGTCATGAGGCTAAGCGTAACGTGGTTATCTATCGCGATCACAGCGGCATAGAAGCACCCGAATCGCTACACCCGCCTATGTACGTGAATCAGCAAAAGCAGCAGATCGACGTGTGGTGGGGTGGTTTACAGTCCAACGGTGGTCTGATGCTGATATTGGCTTACCTGTTGCGGACTAGCTGGCAATGGCGCTCGGCGGAGATCACTTTGAAGCTAGTTGTCAACGATGAGGAAGGTCAAGAGTCTGCTCAGACAAACCTAGAAAACTTGACCAACAGCCTTAGAATCGGCGCTAAGTCCAAGATTATCTTGGCAGAAGGACGACCTTTCGAGAAGATTTTGCAGACCTCTTCAGCTAGTGCGGATCTAGTCTTTTTAGGCTTAGCCGTGCCGAGTGCAGACGGGCATAAAACGTACTATCAAACCCTGCAAGACCGCGTCGTTGGCTTACCTGCCACGGTGATGGTGCTGGCCTCTGAAGACCTAGACTTTTCTGAACTGCTGCAAAAGGATCTTGCCTAGGTCGCTTCTGAATAGGCCCGTTCAGATATGATCTGGAGATATGGCGTTGGCAGTCGTAGAAACTTAGGTAGAGGATTAGCAATGAGTAACTGGCCAGTGAAGATAACCCTAGAAAGCACTATAAGGAAGGTCGCTTCGTTTGTCAGACTCGGTTTGATGATGGTCTTTGTTAGCTTGGTGCTGGTGTTTGGGTTTTGGGCAATGCCCGCTGTGGCCCAAGACAACACCGTTGACTACACGCTGACCAATCAAGCGGGCGCAGATTTCTCTGGCAAGAATCTATCGGGCACCTCTTTCGCGGCGGCTGATGCGCGAGATGCCAACTTTGAAGGGGCGGATATGAGCGGCACGATTTTGACGAAGGCGACGTTCATCCGCACGAATCTAAAGGGGACTGATCTTACCAAGACGTTTGCCGATCGGGTGCTGTTCGATGGCTCAGATTTGACCAACGCGATCTTTGTCGATGCGATCGCCACTAGCAGCTCATTCGGCGACACCATCATCACAGGCGCAGACTTCTCCGACGCCATCATTGACCGCTTCCAGGTCAAGAAAATGTGCAAACGCGCCGAAGGCGTCAATCCAGTCACGGGCGTTTCCACTCGCGAAAGTCTGGGTTGCCGCGACTAAGGCGGCTGATTCACATAAGTGGCCTATGGGACCAGCTCAGTAAGCGATAGACACCTTTTCTGCTCAGATGATATAGTTGTAAGACTGCATACAGTGCAAATCCTGCTTATGTCCGTCGATCCGCTTCCTAATGACTCGAACAGTATTGACATCGATCTCGACATCGATATTGATATTGAGGCTGGTTATTCTGAGGACAGTAAAGTCGTCGAAGAAACTGTTGAATCTACCCTAGACAGGCTAGATACCAAAGAGAACCGTACTGAGGGGTTGGTTACTCCTCCTACGCATGTATCTGGTCATGTGAGCGGACATCTAACAGTTGACAGCAGCACTGCTGATCTATCCAAGACAGTGATTGCTGGAAGCGCAACGCATGCCACGGCTCACGCTGTCTCTGTAGCGGTAGCTGGGATGGATCACGCTCTGACAACCTATGCGCTCAAGACAACCCACCGTCAAAGGTCAGGTATCTATCGAATAGGTTCTGCTACCTTGGGTGGGCTGTCCGTTGGAACAATTGTAGGAGCCGCTGTCGGGGGGCCTATAGGTGCCATCGTTGGCGCAGCGACAATGGCTGGGGTCTCTGCTATTTCTACACTCAATTCCAAGCCAAATAGTTAGTCAAGAGATCGATAATGGATGGTGAATACACAAGGCTTGTGGTTTTTGCTGTCCTTACCATTCTATGGAGCTGTCTACGCTCTTTGCGACTAAAAAGGCTACTAGACACCAATCAGTTCAACGAGATCGCTTGGGCCATTGGTGGCGTCGTTTTGACATCTGGATTGCTCTTTAAGGCTATCCACAACGCTGAGCTTAGAGAGATTATTGGCACGGACGGATGCTTGGCTCTTCTAGTCGGTGCTGGCTCGCAAGTCCTAAGTTCGCTAGGAGATGGTATGAAAGGTGATATCGTTTACTTTCGAGAAAGCGTATTCAAGTCTAGAAGGAATCCTAATCCATAGAAGGAGGATGCTACGAGCGACCTCCCGCATCTTGCTCTAACTGCCGATGCTGCAATCTCACAGATAATTTAAACAAGCTATCAGGACTCACTCATCTTGCCTATCCGTATTCGCCTTATCGTGTTGGCATAGCGTTCAGAGCAATCACTCAAACACGAGGCCAAATGAAAATCTACAACAGAATTATCTCTTTCCTATTAGCAAGCCGTCGCGCTAGAAAGTCACTGAGAAGTGGTGCACTTGTCGTAGGTGCTTTGGGATTGGCGATCACAATCAACGCCTGTGCCACTACTACCCCAACCGTAGAACAAAGCAGCACTGACAGCGCCCCTATTGCCCAAACGCAGCCCGTATCAGATTCTACTGCAAAGACAGCAGCGACACAGATCTATGCAGAAGACGGAGTCGCCATCAGCGGCGCAGACGCAGTTGCCTACTTTACTGAAGAAACCTATGTACCTGGCAGCGCTGACTATGTATACGACTGGCAAGGAACAACCTGGCAGTTCTCCAGCGAAGAAAACCGTGATTTGTTCGCCGCTAACCCTGAACAGTACGCTCCTGAATACGGTGGCTTCTGCGCCTGGGCAGTCGCTGCAAAGAACACACTGGTTCCCACCGATCCAAATGCGTGGAGCGTGGTCGATAACAAGCTGTATCTAAACGCAAATCAGAGAGTCCAATCCAACTGGGAGAAAGATATTCAAGGATTCATTTCGCAGGCAAACAACAACTGGCCTACGCTAGCGCAATAGCCTCTACGCTTGGGCTTTAGAATATAAGCTGCTGTTGTATCGAGCTAAGTTCTCATGCGTCCTCAACCCGTTCCTCCTGGTCCCGATCAAGAATCTGTCTGGGACTATCCTCGGCCTCCCAGGGTTGAGGACGTGACCAAACGCATTAGGATCATCTTCAACAATCAGCTAATTGCTGATACCCGCCGTTCTAAACGGCTGCTAGAGACCAGTCATCCTCCCAACTACTACATTTCACCAGAAGACATTAGAACAGAATATCTAATAGAAACTGCTCGTTCTAGCTTCTGTGAGTGGAAAGGGCGCGCGAGTTACTACACGTTGCAGGTGGGCGATCGCACCGCCGAAAACGTCGCCTGGTACTACCCAGAAATCTCTCCCACCTACAAAGAACTTGAAGGATACGTGAGTTTCTATCCAGGACCGATGGACGCCTGCTACGTAGATGAAGAGAAGGTGCAGCCTCAGCCTGGCAACTTTTATGCAGGATGGATTACCCAAGACATCGTCGGTCCCTTCAAAGGCGGTCCAGGCACTTTGGGCTGGTAAGTGTAGAAACCGTTCAATTCGCACTATGCCATAATTAGAATCGTCGGAACTCCCTACTGGTTATGGTTCAACAACTGATTAATACCGAACCAACAGATTCTACCTACACGGTTGATGAGTTAGACATCAGCCACCTCACTATTGAAGACGATACGCCTGTGGACAACTTTCAGTCTGCTCAGCAGCAGCGCCTGCTAGTAGATGCGCTGTGCAGCAACGACATCTTGCCGTTGCCTTTTATTGCAGAAGCCAACGTTGGGCTGTTCTACAAACTCAAGGGTGAGCCGGTAGTCCCCGATATGCTGCTGAGCCTAGATGTACAGCGCGCTGAGGACTTGAGCGAAAGACGAGACCGGGCTTACTTTGTCTGGGAATTCGGCAAAGTTCCAGAAGTCTGTGTTGAGATAGTTTCTAATAAAGAAGGCGATGAAGTCTCTCTCAGTTCTAGGTCTAGGCGCAAGGGTAAAGTAAAAAGTAAAAAAGACATCTACGCCCAGATCGGTGTTACCTACTATGTGGTGTATGATCCGCTACGGCAGATCCAGGACGAAGCCAATATGAACGGCGCACTACTGCGGGTTTGGAGTTTGGTATCAGGCCAATATATAGAACTCACCCCTTCCGCAGGCATTGCTGCTGTAGGACAAACCATCCAGATCGATACGGTCGGTCTAGGCCTCACGCTTTGGGAAGGCCCATTTGAAGAGAAAGTCACGCGGCAGTGGTTACGCTGGTGCGACTCGCAAGGTCAAGTGCTGCTAACAGGCGCAGAAGGGAAGGCCGTTGAACGGCAAAGAGCCAACGCCGAGCAGCAAAGAGCTGACGCTGAGCAGCAAAGAGCTGACGCTGAGCAGCAAAGAGCCAACGCCGAGCAGCAAAGAGCTGAACGTATGGCCGAACAGCTCCGGCAGATGGGTATCGATCCAGAAGCAATTTAGTTTGATTCAACAGGGGTAGGACGGCTACCGACAGCATGACGATCAATTACCTGATCGACTAGGCCATATTCCATTGCTTCTTGGGGAGACATAAAGAAGTCGCGCTCAGTATCTTCCTTAATCTTTTCTAAGGGCTGGCCAGTATGCTTTGCCATCGCCTCATTCAGCATCGTTTTTAGATACAGAATCTCTTTGGCCTGAATCTCAATATCGGTCGCCTGACCCTGTGCGCCACCAGAGGGCTGGTGAATCATCACCCGGCCATTGGGCAAGATCATCCGCTTGCCTTTAGCGCCAGCGCTAAGCAGAAAAGCGCCCATACTCGCGGCCAAGCCCATGCAAATAGTCGCCACGTCTGGGCGGATGTGATTCATGGTGTCGTACAGGCCCAAACCGGCGGAGACAGAGCCGCCTGGAGAGTTGATGTACAAATAGATGTCCTTGTCAGGATCTTCCGCTTCTAGGAAGAGCATTTGGGCAACGATTAGGTTCATCGAATCGGCGGTAACCTGACCGTGCAAGAAGATGATGCGCTCTCTGAGCAAGCGTGAATAAATGTCGAAAGCGCGCTCGCCGCGACCCGACTGCTCAATAACGGTTGGAATCATTAGAAGCTCTAGAGATTTTAGATGTTCGTTTCTTCGATTGTACAGACTTCGACTGCCTCCTGGTCGGATCTAACGAAGTGTGGATAACCCGAATTTTCTCTAAGGCGTCTGTCTAGAGAGCTGGATGTGGGGCAGCGATTCAAGGTAATAGTTGAGGAGTTGTTTTGGTCAAAATGCCATGTCGTTTGTTTTTCTAGCTGGAGCTAGTCGAGGGGTTGGCCGAGAGGTGGCCGAACGGCTAATCGCTGGCGGGCATCAGGTTGTAGCATTGCTGAGAAGCGAGGATGCCAAAGCAGCGCTATCGAATATGGGCATCACTATAGAATCCGGTGATGCATTAGACGCAGATGCTATGAGCGCAGCCGTTGGCGCTCATCCGGTAGATGTGGTGATTAGTACGATTGGGGGTGTTCCAGGAATGGACGCTGGTAATCGCCCTGACTATCTTGGTAACAAAAATTTGATCGACGCGGCTGTTGCTGCCCAAGTCAAACGGTTTATCCTAATTAGCTCGATTGGTAGCGGTGATAGCGCGATCGCCCTACCATCCAACGTACTAGAGACCCTCGGCCCTGTGCTGAAAGAAAAGGCCCAAGCAGAAGAGTATCTGGCTAGCAGCGGCCTAGACTACACTGTTATTCGACCGGGCGGGTTAGTTTCTCAACCGGCAACTGACCAAGAGATTTTGACTGCCGATGTGTCTGTAGCGGGCTCGATTCCTCGGGCGGGCGTTGCGCGGCTAACGGTGGCCTGTCTGGAAAGCGATCGCGCCAAAAACCAAATCCTTTCCGCTATAGATCTCTCTATGCAGCGCACTGAGGGTGATATAGAAACTTTCGAGCTATAGATATTGAAGCTATAAATCCTGAAGCCGCGAATTCCAGACCTACAGCTAGCTCAGTCTACAGGTTCGATCCACTGCCGACTGATGGCAAAATCTAGCGCATAGCGAGCAGCGACGAACCATAGGAAGCTCTCACCTGTGATCAGTAGCCAGGAGACAAGCGCAAAGGTATCGTCCCAAGTGGCTTCGATCTGAGCGAGCGATCGCACCAAAGCAAAAGCCCCTACCGCCCCACCACCCAGATGCAGATTGTCGTCTTGCCTGACAATGTAACGATACGTAACGCCGAAGAAAAATCCCGATGCGATCGCCACCGCTAGATTCACTAGCAGGCCCAGAATACTCGCCGGAAGTGGCAAAGGTAGACCGCCCGCAACCGCGCCAAGCATTGCCATCACTGCAACTAAGCCGGTTACGCCTGCGCCAATCAAGCCAGATTTGATCGACTCTAGCCGTGCCTGAGCAATCGTAATTTCTGATGAAGTCACGTTCAAAATTCTGCCTTTTCCCTAGTCAAGCCACAGTGCTCAGCGCCTTAGCAGTCCTAACTTTACCGTATGATAGAAGGTGAAGAATTTACTCCTCTAACAAAAACTATGGACATCTTGACACTCGGTTGGGTTTCTCTGCTGGCCTGCTTTACCTTCTCCATCTCTATGGTGGTCTGGGGCCGCAACGGCTTCTAGTCGCACCGTAGCCTAGTATTTACGTGTTTAGACGCAGACTAAGGATAGACAGCTAGATGAATGCTTTTGTAAGCGACTTTCTCAGCATGGCATCGCAAAACCAGGTGCTGACGCTACTGGCCGTGGCGTCTTTTGTCCTGCTAATCGTCGTGACGGGCGGTGTAGCATATCTCACTGCGATTGAATGGCGAGACAAGAGACGCCGGGGTGACGCAGAAAGGGCAATGCCTGCCCGTGGCGTCCGTGGCAAGCGAAAGTGAGTTTGATCCAGCCTGAAACTACCAAAGCGGCTGGCCGTCAAACAGCTAGCCAGAAGACAGCTAGCCAGAAGACAGCTAGCCAGAAGATAGCTAGCCCCAAGACAGCTAGACAGCTTGCCTTTGACGCGCTCCGAGCAATCGATCGGGGCGCTTTTGCTGATGTTGTTATTGATCGCAAGCTCAAGGAATCTCAGCTCAGCGCTCAAGATAAAGGGCTAGTCACCGAGCTGGTATACGGCAGCGTTCGCAGGCAAAGGACGCTAGACGCACTAATCGATCAGTTTGGTAAGCGCCCTGCTGCCAAACAGCAGGCCAATCTGCTGCAAATCCTCCGGCTAGGTTTCTATCAACTTCGCTATTTGAGCCATGTGCCGGATCACGCGATTGTTGATACAACTGTGCAGCTAGCAAAGTCTCAGCGACTCGGTAAGCTGAGCGGTGTGGTTAACGGTATGCTGCGCCAGTATATTCGCGAGACCAAGACCGAATCGGATGCGATCGCCGACCCGCTGAAGCTGCCAGACGATAGCACTCAGCGACTAGGCATTCTACACAGCTATCCCGATTGGATAATCGATGTGTGGCGATCAATGCTGCCAGATGACCAGGTAGCGGCTCTGTGTGAGTACTTTAACCAGCCGCCTCGGCTGGATCTGCGAATTAACCTTCAGCGTCAGTCACTATCAGCAGCAGCCGCCATTTTTGCAGCGGCAGGTATCGAAGCAGTGGCTGTCGAAGGCGTTCCGTCAGCGCTCAAGCTGAGCTCGCATGTGGGCGCAGTGACTCAGCTACCAGGGTATGACCAGGGATGGTGGGCCGTTCAAGACAGCAGCGCTCAGCTCGTTAGCTACTTATTAGATCCACAGCCAGGGGAAGTGATTATTGATGCTTGCGCTGCGCCTGGTGGAAAGAGTCTGCACATGGCGGAGCTGATGCAGGATGAGGGAACGGTTTGGAGCTGCGATCGCACGCCCTCACGCACCAAAAAGATTCAGCAAAATATCGACCGCCTCGGCTCGACGATTGTCCGCCCGATTATGACTGACAGTCGCAACCAGCCTACTTTTGTAGGCAAGGGTGATCGCGTGCTACTAGATGTCCCTTGCTCTGGTCTTGGCACCCTCAATCGTCATGCCGACGCCCGCTGGCGACAAACTCCTGAGTCTGTCGAGTCTCTCGTCACCCTACAGTCAGAGATTCTGTCTCACGCTTCAACTTGGGTAAAACCAGGCGGCGTCCTGGTCTATGCTACTTGCACCCTGCATTCCGCCGAAAACGAAGCGCAGATCGAAACTTTTCTGGCTCGCAGAATTCAGAGTGGGCAATCGAACCACCACCTTCTTCGTTTCAGATTGCGCCTACTGAAGCTGGCTGGATCAAAGTGTGGCCGCATCTTCAGCATATGGACGGCTTCTTTATGGTCAAGTTGCGCCGCGCCACCCTATGAACGAACCAGAATCGTTTTTCATAGCCTGCATTTCTGCTTTATTTTGTTCGGCTAGCTTGTAGTACCACTCGCAATAGTCGGCGAACGCCTGCCGATGCGCGGCCTCTCTTTGAAAGTCGATGGCGGCTTGATGAAGCTGTAGGGCTTCGCTGACCTGTCTGACTTCCGCCGACTGCGGTACTAGATATTCAAAGACGGCTCGCTGATGCATGTCCGAATGAATGCCCAAAGCGTTGACATCTGGCTTGATGCGATCGCTCATACCCAGCCCCGTAGTCGATAAACAGCAAATCCTACGTATTCTTTCATCGCCCGCGTAAAGTGCCCGGTCGCTTCAGCGTGAGGGAGTAGATCTAAAATCCGCCCTTCAATCGTAGTTTTCTTTCCGTTGCCTGTAGGGATGGTGACTAGATAGTCAGTCGGTGCTGGAATAACGTCGATACCGAGCTTTTTGAAGATGGCGACAGAGCGCGGCATGTGGACCGCTGAGGTGACTAGCAGCACAGATTTGATTGACTGTGCTGCTAAAATTGCTTTGACGTTGACCGCATTTTGTCTGGTGTTCAACGAATCACCTTCTAGGATGATGTCGGCTTCAGGGACGTTCATAGCCATTGCAAATTCTTTCATATCGTCCGCTTCTGACTGGTCGCTATCGCCTCGCCACTGCACTCGGCCGCCGCTGAGAATGAGCTTTGGGGCGTGCCCTTGGTTATACAGTCTAGCGGCATAGAGGATACGATCGCCCGCTTCGCCGACTTCTACCCACGGTCTAGGTGCGATCGCTGGCACCGTTGCGCCCCCTAGCACAACAATTGCATCGGCGCTCGGCATCGGATCGGGCGGAAGGTACTGACTTTCTAGAGAGCTTAGCAGCTTGCTACTGACGACGGGGTTGCTGCTGAAATAAAGAATGAAGAGGGAAAGGGCGATCGCGCCCGCAGCCCAGCGGGGATGACGCCAAAGCCATACTAGGCCAAGCACCATCAGCAGGCTACTGAGCCCCACGGGGTAGATAAAGAGGGGAAGCAGCTTGGAGAGGAAAAACATTTTGAAGCGTAGGAGGTAGGGAGCTAGAGACTACCGCCTGATTCGCCGGTCTTTGGCACGCTTTTTGCGTTCCATGTAGCGTCGATTGGCCTTGTTGGTCTTGAGAAAGGGAAGCGAAAACCGGGGGTCTTCGGCCGAGCCGTCTGGGGCTGGCCGCCTGAGCTTGTCAGTAGGCGGCAATCCTTCAGGGCCATCGGGCGCGCCGCCTTTGATTTGCCACCAGCCGGTCATGATCCCACCTGCTAAGCCACCGACTGCACCAAAAACGATGCTAAAAGGGACTGAATAGCCCAAGAGAAAGAAGGCGATTAAAAAAATCAGCCAGATTCTAATGACTGCTGGGATGATTAAATCAGCCACGGGAAGTTCTGTAGAGGAAGTGCTAAGTGCACCAAATATACCAGTTTTACTCCTAAACCTGATCTAGACCTAGGCGGTAGATTGAATCAGGCATCAAAAACGCTACCTAGCTGCTGTCGAATCTGCTCTATGGATTGATCTGTATTGACTACGACTACCGGATCAGACTGCTCAAAAGGCTCCATGAATTGCTTGGCCAGCACTGTAGCTGTCGCATCGGCAATGTCTCCGCTGCGCTGCGCTACTCGCGATCGCAACACGTCTGGCGGTGCGGTGCAATGCAAGAAGACCAGCGGCAGGCTTTGCGCAGTGGCTTTGGCAATCGCTTCTGCCCTTTTTGCCTGGCGGTCAAACTTCGCATCTAGTATCACCCGATAGCCCCGAGTCGATAGCTGCACGCCTAGCTCAATCAATCGGCTGTAGGTCTTGTCTGTCATCTTGGGGGTGTAGATGCGATCGCTCCCCTTTTCATACGGGCTAATTCCGGCTAGATGCTTACGCACCGCGTCGGAGCGCAGACGAATAGCACCTGATAATTTGACTAGCTCACCTGCTGTTGTGCTTTTCCCTGAGCCCGATAAGCCGCACATTACGACTACTTTTTTTTTTCCTGCCTGTCTTTCTTCACGTAGGACCAGGCCAGCTCGTAATACCTGGCCGCTTTCTCACTGGCCGCTTTTTGAGCTGCTTCCGGTACGGAAGGATCGCCCAGCATAAAGGAAGTAACTTTCGCTCGCACATACGACTGACGGCTAACGTACAGTGGCAAGATCTCTAGCCCTTCGTAGTCGCCTGTGGCTTCCGCATACTCGTTGAGAAAGAGCTGGCTGAGGTCTTTACGTCCGGCAACTTCTAAATCCATCACGATGTAGGCAATATCAAACATCGTATCGACGAAGCGAAAAGGCTCGTTGAATTCGATGCAGTCAAACAGCAGGATTTTGCCTTCCCACTCGCAGATGTTGCCAAGGTGCAGATCGCCGTGGCAGGCGCGGATTTTATCGGCATCTAGACGCTCTTGAAACAGGTCTTGCTCGGTAGCAAAGAAGTTGTCTGTGTAGGCTTTGGTCTCATCGAACTGCTTTTGGGTTTGCGGTTTGGTGATTTCATCTCCGCCGACGTAAGTCAAAGTTTGTTCGTAGTTCTCGTCAAATGCCTGACGGATAGCGGCTGGTCTGCCGTAGGTGCGGACGTGTTCGTCGGTTGCGGTTTTGTTGTGGAAGTCGGCGACGGTTCTAGCGAGCGATCGCACCTTCTCTTCGTCCAACAGTCCCTTTGCAAACTGCTCACTCAGCAGCGCCGACTGCGGAAACTGTCTCATCTTCACCGCATATTCAATCGGTTCGCCGCTGCCGTTGATCTCAGCGCTATCCGCCGCCCCAGTGATCGCCACCACTTCCAAGTACAGGCTCCCGGCCCCTCGCTGATTCAGCCGCAGCTCTTCCTCGCAGAAATGCTTGCGCTTTTCGAGCGTGGAATAGTCTAGAAACCCAAAGTTCACAGGCTTTTTCAGCTTGTAGACATAGTCACCTGTTAGCAGCACATATGAAACGTGAGTCTGCATCAGGCGAACAGGCTCAGCCACCGAATGCGGGTAAAAATCGGGCTTGAGCATCTGCTGAATGAGCGGTGGCAAGGCGGAATCAGACATGTTCTTTTAGAGGGATGAGGAACGGGAGATAGGAACTAGCAAACAGGTACAAAGAGGAAACGAATCTCGAAGTCTAGACCGTGCTCTTATGCAAAAAACTAAAGGGGCTAGGAAGTTTATTTCCTAACCCCTTTTTTCAGTTTCTAGTCTCAGAAATAAATTCTTTAGCTAGCTTACAGGCATGCTCTACTTGCATACATGCATAAAGATGGTGACTATGAATCAGCCGTATTGATATTTTCTTCAACCTTAATTGTCTCTGTCGGCGATGCTCCTGGCACTTCTCCGGAGGCTTCTTCAACCGCAGCTACCGTACGAGGTGAAAGGACTGAGACGACTAGCAAATTAGGATCTAGAGCAATAGAAGCTCCCTTTGGCAGCTTGATCTCGCCGACATGCAGCGCATCGCCAATTTTCATCTCAGAAACATCTACGTCTAGAGTCTGAGGAATAGCATCGGGAGGGCACTTTAGCTGAACTTCGGTCATGACCATGTCGAGGGTGCCGCCTTCATCGGTCACACCAATCGCATTCCCAACAAAGTTGATCGGCATGCTGACTTCAATCTCAGATTGCGACGCGATTGAGAAAAAGCTCAGGTGATGAAGCTTGTTTTTCCAGGGGTGCTTTTGCACCTCGCGCAAAATCACTTTGCCGCTCCAGGGCAAATCTGGCACGTTGACGGTGATTACCGACTTGTTCACCGCTGCTTTTCGCAGGAGCGCTTCAGCTTCGTAGTTGCTCAGCTTAAGCGAGACGGAGTTGTTGCCATCATGTCCGTATAGGACAGCAGGTAGAGTGCCTTCTCTACGCAGTTTTTTGGGCTTGTCTTCTGGCGCACGCTGGGCGCATTCAATTGATAAATCCATGAGAGTTCTGTAGGTTCGGTCGGTGGTGGAAGTAAAACGTAAGGCAGGTGTCAATCGCCGGACAAGCCCGAAGATCTATAGTACCTGATCGGTGGGCGATCGCATGAAAACTTGGGATAGCCGCTGGATTGTGAGACACAAAATGTTAGCCCACTTGGTGCTGAGAAAAATTACGTGCTATTCCAAGACTAGCCTGACAGCGCAGAAATCAAGCGGTCATCAATTCCTCGCTTACTAACGAGATCTACTGGACGACTGAGCACCAGGATAGCTCGGCGCGCTATCGAAGAATTTGAAACCTAGGAGCCTAGCTGCGCTTGTCAGATGCTCTATGATTTAAGCAACTTTCCCAAAAGCGCTGGTGTGCTCTTCGAGCAGTGCCCGCTTCGGTCCGTGAATCGGATCTTCGACAATGATGGTCTGGTCACGGCTCGCACCCAAAGAGACAATCGCAATCGGCGCTTCGACTAGCTTGGCTAAGAATTCGAGGTAGTCTAGCGCGGCTTTCGGCAAATCTTCCAGGTTGCGGCAGTGTTCGGTCGACTGCTTCCAACCCGGTAGCGTCTCGTAGATAGGCTTACAGCGAGCAAACTGCTGCGCGTTACTCGGTAAGTCAGTGCAGCGTTTACCGTCAAGTTCGTAGGCAGTGCAGACCTTGATTTCTTCTAGGCCATCGAGAACGTCGAGCTTGGTGACTGCAAGGCAGTCTAGTCCGTTGATGCGCACGGCGTAGCGGCCAACGACGCCATCAAACCAGCCGCAGCGACGGCGGCGGCCTGTGGTCGTGCCAAATTCTGCGCCGACTTCGCAGATCATGTTGCCGACTTCATCGTCTAGCTCGGTGGGGAAGGGGCCTTCGCCGACGCGGGTGGTGTAGGCTTTGGCGACGCCGATGACGCGGTCAATCGCGGTCGGGCCAACGCCTGAACCGATACAGGCTCCACCTGCTACCGGATTAGAAGAGGTGACGTAGGGATAGGTGCCGTGGTCTAGGTCTAAGAGGGTGCCCTGTGCGCCTTCAAAGAGGATGTTTTTCTTTTGCTGAGCGGCGTTGTAGATCTTGAGGGAGCTGTCTGTGATGTGCGATCGCAACCGATCCGCATACCCCAAATATTCCTCTAGCACCTCCTCTGCATCTAACGCCTCCAAGCCATAGAGCTTCTCTAGTACAATATTCTTGGCATCAATCGTCCACTTAAGCTGCTCGGCAAAGCCCTTGGGATCCATCAGATCGACCATGCGAATGCCCGTGCGCTCAGACTTATCCGCATAGGTCGGACCAATTCCTCGTTTCGTCGTGCCAATCTTTCTTGCTGCCGCGCTGCTCTTCTGCGGCCTGATCGATCATGCGGTGATAGGGCATGGTCACATGAGCACTTTGAGAAATAAACAAGTTCTCAGAAGAAACATTTAACGCTTCTACCGTGTCTAACTCTGCAATCAGCTCCTTGGGATCAATAACAGTGCCATTGCCAATGATGCATTCGGTATCGGGATAGAGAATGCCCGATGGAATCAGGTGCAGCTTAAAGGTCTGATCGCCAACGACGACAGTATGACCAGCATTGACACCGCCCTGATAGCGCACCACAACATCTGCAGATTTGCTCAGCAGATCGGTGATTTTGCCTTTACCTTCATCGCCCCACTGAGCGCCAATAACAATAACGTTAGCCAAGAGAAATACGTTGCTAGAGTTAACCAAACAGTAATTATCACCAAGTTTTGAGTGAAGTGTCAATAACGAAGATTGGCGAGATGCGCTAAGAAGAGAAGAACATCGCATCAAAATCACCGCACCCTCTACACCAAAAGCCTGATAATGCGTTACAAGAAACTAATAAGTTTTTGAGCTTACAACTAGATTTATTGATTTGAGCTTCATAGAAAGCTAGCCGATTGCAGAAGTTAGCTGAGTACAGACTCTGTCTTGTTCGGTCTGATCGACTTTCTCAGCCAAGTCCTTCTCACTGATGCTATGGACATTAGCGCCAGTGGATACTAGCCCAGAGACGCCGATACCTACACGCCCAAAATCTTCTACAGGATCGAAACCTCAAACCACACCATCTTCAGAATCACCATCAAAGAATCCATACAGCTCACAGACCACATCCAAAAGGCTATATCCCATGAGTTTATACGCAGAGCTTCACCGACATTTAGGCGGATCTGTAGTGCCTAGAGTGCTATGGCGCTACTTTGAGCGTAACCGTCCGGACATCTCTGACCAGTTTGATAGCTATGGTGACTTCGAGCTGTTTTATACCCAGCCCAAAGACACCCTTGAAGACTATCTGAAGCTGCATACGCTCGTTGAAAGCGTTCAGACAAAGGAAGCATTGCCCTATTTCATCTATCGGCTGATTCGTGGAGCCTATATCTTCGAGAATTTAGCCTATCTAGAGCTGCGCTACACACCGTTCTATCGCACGTCTGATCGGCTCAGTCACAACGAAAGAATTGACGAAATGGCTGAGGTCATTGAGGTGGTCGGTAGAGCCAGCCAGCAAAGTGAGTATCCAGTTGTCACCAAGCAAATTCTTTGCATGCACTCCAGGCTGCCCTACGAAATCAACCGGGCGACCGTAGAGCTAGCTGCGCAGTATCCAGAATATGTCTGCGGCGTAGATATCGCGGGTGGGGACGCTGCCTACAACCTAGAGGAAATCAAGCGTCTATACACCCATGCTCAAAATCTGGGACTCAATACGACTGGCCATCTGTATGAGACTAAAGACGGCTGCTATCCAGAGCTGCTGCCTTACCTCAAACGGATTGGCCACGGTATTCAGATTCCTTTGCACTATCCCGAGCTGCTCAAAGACGTAGCCGCCAGGGGTCAGTGCTTGGAGGTCTGTCCTACCACCTATCTACAAACTGGCACGCTAGATGAGATCAGCCAGCTCAAGACGGTCTTCAATCGCTGCTTTGATGCGGGTGTAGATATCGCTATTTGTACGGATAATGCTGGGTTGCACAACGTTCGCCTACCGTTTGAGTATGAGAATCTATTGACTCATGACGTGATTGGCTTCGATGAGCTAAGGGCTTGTCAGGCGGCGGCCTTTCGCCATGCGTTTGCCTGGAGCTACCCGGACCAGCCTGCTTCTGTGATCTCTAGTTTGCTAGCTGAGCAGAGCGCTCGTCAGGTTAATAGAGAACCCGTTGTACAATAAGCCTTGCTCATCACCTGCTGAGCTGAGTCTGCTACAGCCGAGCGCTAGGCGGTCTACTTGTCTACGGGCGACCTATCGAAGATCTGGCGCTGGAAGGTCTCGTCCTGATTTGCCATCTCTAGTATTTGCATGTATTCAAGCAGTGTCAGACCGCTGCCTTGAATGATGCGGATGGTGTCGTCTTCGATAGACCGTTGAATGTCTAGCGCGGTGGGCGTCGTTTCATCGTCGGGCAGCTCGGACTGGCGATCGCTCAGCAGCTTTAGTACCTGGAGATATGCTTGGGCAAATTGGTCTAGCTTGGCGGGCGCAATACTGCTGTTAGTAGCTAGCTGCGCACCTATACCTGTAGCCCCTATACCTGTAGCACCTACTTCTACAGCCGCTAGCGGACTCGAAATGCTGCTGCTAGGAGAAGATAGCAGCGCTGAGACTCCTAGCAGTAGAACTAAGCAAAGCTTCGCCAGAAAGACTACGAGGCTAGTACGAGTACGCTGAACAAACCGAGACAAATTATTCAATCGAGAAAAGAATATTCTGTTAAGACTGGGAAAACCGAACATTTCGACAAACTAGATTTACTACAATTGTTACTAAGCATAATTACAGACTAAGGACCTTATGACAGGTAGCCAGACTTCCGAGATCGACAGTCAAAGTTTTACAGAAGAAATCATAGAAAACGTACAGCATGACTTGTCTAAGCGGGAGCTGCAAATTGTAGAACTAGTGACAGCAGGGCTGACTAACCAGGAAATTTCTCAGCAGCTAGATATCAGCAAGCGCACTGTCGATAATCATGTCAGCAACATATTGAGCAAAACGGCTACTGGCAACCGAGTGGCGCTAGTTCGTTGGGCTTTGCAATCCGGCAAGGTGTGTATTGATGAGCTGAACTGCTGCCATCTGCCAAATGCTTCAGGGCCAGATGCTTCAGTGTAGAAGTCTGCGCTGTTCGTTGCCGACTTTTTTATAGATCAAGCTTTTGCCGGTCAATTGCTGACGCGCTGATTTTTGTGTAGCCCAACTGTGGATGAACTTCTTCAGCGTGCCAACCCCTTTCAGATCCTTAGAAGCGTTAAACTGGGTCGTTGAGCTTTTTGAGCGCGCAGAAATAAAGGACTATGAGCAGCATCCAAGCCATTCGCGGCACCCGTGATATTTTGCCATCTGAGTCGCCGCTGTGGGTGGTGATAGAAACGATGGCTCGGCAGGTGCTGTCTCAGTCGGCGTACAGGGAAATCCGGACGCCGATATTTGAGATGACTGAGCTGTTTGCTCGTGGCATTGGTGAGGCGACTGATGCAGTGGGTAAGGAGATGTACAGCTTTGAGGATCGCGGCGGTCGCTCGATTGCGCTGCGGCCTGAGATTACGGCTGGGCTAGTGCGGGCGTTTATTCAAAACAAGCTGTTTGCCCAAGGTGGGGTGCAGCGGCTGTGGCATCTAGGTCCGGCGTTTCGCTACGAGAGGCCACAGGCAGGACGGCAGCGACAGTTTCATCAGCTAGACGTGGAGATTTTGGGCAGTCGAGACGCCAGAGCGGATGTGGAGATTATTGCGATCGCCACCCAAATTCTCAATGCGCTTGGTCTCACCGCCCTCAGCCTGGATCTGAACTCGGTCGGCAGCGGCGAAGACCGGCAAACCTATAGAGATGCGCTAGTCGCCTACTTTACGCCCTACAAGTCCGACCTAGACAGCGACTCTCAAGACCGCCTAGATCGCAACCCACTTCGCATTCTAGACAGCAAAGATAAGCGCACCCAAGCGATTGTGACCGATGCGCCTAGCTTACTCGACTTTCTCTCTGACGACTCGCAGCGGCATTTTGACTCTGTTCAGCAGCACCTCACCAATATCGGCATCGACTTCACGATCAATCCTCGCCTAGTGCGCGGTTTAGACTATTACACTCATACTGCCTTCGAAATTCAGTCGTCTGATTTAGGGGCGCAGGCCACTGTCTGTGGGGGCGGTCGCTACGATGGCCTAGTCGCTCAACTTGGTGGACCAGATACGCCAGCCATTGGCTTCGGCATGGGGCTCGAGCGACTGATTATTCTGCTAGAGCAGATGGGCGAATACAGCACAGATCCCCTGCTAGATATCTATCTAATCTCACGCGGTGAAAAGGCAGAATTCCAGTCGATCGCCTTGGCAAATCAGCTTCGGCAGAACGGTTATTCTGTAGAGGTTGATATGAGCAGTAGCGCCTTTGGCAAGCAGTTCAAGCGGGCCGATCGCAGCGGTGCGGTGTTGGGCCTGATTCTAGGCGATGCCGAAGCCGAAGCCCAAAAAGTGCAGCTCAAGTGGCTAGGCTCAGGCGAACAGTCAGAAATGACTCAGGCAGAGCTGATTGAGAAGACGGACAAGATTCGATCTCAAATGACCGCAATTCGCACCCCGTAGGGGCATTGCATGCAATGCCCCTACGGAGAACGGTAGTTTAGTCGTCGTAGGCGGGCAGAACTGGGATTTCCTCGGCGGCATTGAGCTGGCGGCGGACCTTGTTCGTGGCTTCTACGTAGATAGTAATTTCTTCGTCGTCCCTAGCCAGTCGATGAAAATCGTCGGTGGTGAGTTTGTCTAGTAGATTTTGCAAAGCGTCAGCTTCAGCAGCGGAAAGCAAGGCGCTAAGTCTGACACGTGGGGAGGAGTCGGTAGAAGGCGGGATCTTCATGGTTTTTCTGGTCGGGTCTAGGGAAAGTAGCGTTTGGGATGTGGATTTGAGTAACGCTATATCTTCTCAGGGAAAAGGGCGATTGGCTAGTTCTCTGATGGCTTCTGTCTGAGTTCTCTGTGATGTTTGCCGCTGTTGGATCGACTAGCGCCCCTGAGCAATTTGCTGATCTTCTAGATATAGCAAGAAGCTCATCAGTTCATCGTCGGTGAGCTGACGGCGCGATCGCTTACCATAGGTTTTCTCTAAATACTCTTGCCCCTGAGTGCTGGTCCAGCCCAATCGTCTTAGCTCTACATCTGTTTGCGCAATTACATCAGAAAGATCGACAGGTAGGGCGCTGGTGTTGAAGTTTTCTAGCGCGATCGCCGCCGCCGAAGGTTTTTGAGCAGAAAGTGGCGACTGCTCTACGACTGCGTCGATTGGCGGACCGAGATCTTCTTCTGGCTCTTCTAGAGCAGGCTCTTCCTCGTCTACAGGCGATGGCAGAGTATGCATGGGCGGCTCGTCGATAGTCTCATTTTTCGCCATCCCAGCGTCACCAGATGCAGACGTTTTGGCACTGCTAGCCACTGTCTGAAGATCGCTTGACTGAAGATTACGGGTCTGAAGATTACGGGTCTGAAGGTCGTGCGGTTGGCTATCGATAGAGAGTCCTAGGACTTCTAGCACCCGCGACCGGGCTCGATCTTCGGCGGCTTCTAGGGTTCGATCTGCGGCTAGTCCTGTGGCGATCGCCGATCCCTCTAGCAAAATGCTCGCACGCACCACATATTGAGCGTCGTAGATAGAAATTAAGTCTGTAACGAGTGCACTCTTTGGGTAGTGATCTCGAAGTTTTTGAAAAGATGTGGCCACAAAAGAAACCTTCGACACGCTTGGATAAGAGTAGGCGGCAATCCGAAACAGCACGACTTCGGCTTTCAATCTATTCTAAAGAGGGTGAAGCGTTCATGGCTTACCTTAATACAAAGGACGTTAGCTTAGTTTCGCCTGCCCTGATCCTTTTTGAGAAACTGACCTCTTCAGTAAATACATGCTAGACCGCCTACTCGAAATGTCTCCTACGTTAGGAGGAGATACCTTACTACTGCTGCCGGTGCTGATCCTTTTGGAGCTGGTGCTGTCTGCGGACAATGCGATCGCGCTCGCTGCGATCGCTCAGGGACTAGAAACCCAAGCGCTCCAAAAGAAGGCACTCAACGTTGGCCTGATTGTCGCATTTATTCTACGAGTGGCCCTGATTCTGGCGGCTAGCTGGGTGCTCAAATACTGGCAGTTTGAGATTGCAGGGGCGATCTACCTGCTTTGGCTGGTCTACCAGCACTTTTTCACGGGTGATGATGATTCAGGCGAACATGCTGGACCTAGATTCAGTTCACTGTGGAGAGCGGTCCCGACGATTGCGCTTACTGACCTAGCGTTTTCTTTGGACAGTGTGACAACTGCGATCGCCCTTTCCAAAGACGTGCTGATCGTCCTGCTCGGTGGCACCATCGGCATCGTTGCCCTTCGCTTCATGGCCGGACTCTTCATCCGCTGGCTAGCTATCTACACCCATCTAGAAGACGCCGGGTTCGTGACCGTCGCCATTGTTGGCTTGCGTTTGATTGTCCGTGTGATCGATCCTGCGCTTGTTCCTCCAGAATGGGTCATGGTTAGCGTGATTTTCAGTCTCTTCGCTTGGGGTTTTTCCGAGAAAGTAGACACGCTCACCATTGCTAAATCAGAAATTTCCGTCACCGTTCCCGATCTTTCTAGTGAAGTCACAGAGCCAAAAGAGCCAGCTGATAGGTTAGTGAAGACTAACGAAGAGAAGCAGGCGGAGGCTATCTAGCTAGTAGCCAACCTTTTAGCTCAAGATATTGTGGGAACAAGCTATCTACACTTGCGAGTTTGGCGCTATAGCTCAGCGCCGTCGCAATAATTATTCGATTTCTTGGGTCATGAACTAGAACCAAATGTGCGTATCTAGCCCAATCACTTCAGGCACTCCCAATCTTCATCAACGATAGGACTGACAATAACGTCTTAGCTCTATTGAAATGGCATCTGTTGGCTACCTTTCTATCCTTTTCCTTCAGAGCCTCATAGTAAGGCAGCGATCGCACTTTCCACACCGCATCGATCTAGCCTCCTTCCCAAATCCGAATTCTTCTAGCAGAACCTGCCAGCGACAGCGCTTAGCTGATAGATATCTGCTTATCGTAACCGCAGTCGATACAGCCTGTCGCTACGCGACAGCCACAATCGGTTCGTGTAGTAGAGGCATCAGCTTCTCTATTGAGATAGTCTCCATCGCATAGGTCTCTCCAGCACTATCTGCAAAGTCGACCAATACGTCTTGGTTTTGAAAAATCATTAGGATTGTCCCTACTTGCCCACGACGCAATAGAAGTTCCTGCTGAGTTTGTGCATGTGTTGTCGCGTAGTCTTCTGTGAGGGCAACCACATCGTATTCATTGATTTCCACTTACCACCTACTACTTTCTAATTGGATAAGTATTTGTCAATCTTGGAAAGTTCTCACCACGGCGAACAATCCAGCAGCCGAGTACCCACGATTCACCAACGGCTGTTTTAACAAAGAATTGGGTGTTGTAGTAGATGCCGTGCTGATCGCTTCGCTTGAGTATCACGTCCTCGCAACGTGCTGAAGCTAAAAGCGCTTGCTCTAAAACTTGCTTGTTCTCTAGTGTAATGCCCAGACGTTTTTTGAACAGCGCGGCCTTGTCTTTCCCTTTTGCATGAAAGGGATTCAGACAATATCGTTCTAATTTATCACCTAGCTCAGCTTGTGCCCCGTTTGGTAGAAACATCTTCTCAAGATAGCCTGGCGATATGATTTGATGCCTTTGTAGTGCGGCAGCGATCGCACTTTCCACACCGCATCGATCTAGCCTCCTTCCCAAATCCGAATTCTTCCAACAGAACTTGCCAGCGACAGCGCTTGGTAAATAGATAGCGTTTCATTACGGCTACAGCCGACACGGGCCGTTCTACTTTTGCAGAACGACCAGCCCGGATTTGATAGTTGAAAGGATCTTGCCACTGTAGCTGCCCGTCTCGATGCAGCAGGGCAAGTGCCTGATCGCCTTCTTTGAACTGAGTGCGGACATCGTCGATATTCCCCGATGCTGGAATCTGCTTCACGAGCTGCCTTGCTGACAGCTGAAGATTTTGGGCTTTCTGCTCAAAGAATTTCCAGCGCCGTTTATCTTCTGGCGCGAGCAAGCCAGTAGGTTCACTTACTAATGAAAGGGCTACCGCTGCCTGTCCGTCGCGGCCACCCCGTCCGACTTCTTGAACATACTCAGAGATTAGGCTCGGCACCTCGTAGTGTGCGACAAACCGACAGTCTGGCTTGTTGATGCCCATACCAAACGCCGATGTGCAAACCACGAACTGACACTTCCCTTCAATCCACTCCGACTCTATCTGCCGACGCCTTATTGCAGAAAGCCCCCCATGATAAGCCTTGACGGAATATCCCTTGGCCGCAAACCACTGTGCCAATGCTTCGGTGCCACGACGGGTGCGAGCGTAGATTAGACCGGACTGCTTGCCCTGGCGCTGAACGAACTTTAGGAGGGCTTGCTTACGGCCCCGAGGTGTCCAGATGGTTTGAACGGCGAGGTGGAGATTGCTGCGGTAGGGATTTAGGCGGATTATTTTGGGCTGTTGCAGTTGTAGAACGGTGTGTAGGGCTGTTTGAGTGGTGGGGTCAGCGGTGGCGGTGAAGGCTGCGATCGCCATTCTTGTCCCTTTCGGCTTAGTCGCTAGTAGCGCTGAACGAACCACACCGAGTCGTCGATACGTGGGTCTAAAGCTATCGCCCCACTGGGTTAAGCAGTGGGCTTCGTCTAGGACTAGCGCGTTGATTGTGACATGAGGCTGACAGAGGATTTCCCAAACGGGTTGGCTAAGTAGGGTCTCGGGAGATAGGTAGAGTAGGCGCAGACGGTTCTGGCTTAGGAGAGTTAGAGTGTGCGATCGCGCTCTTTTCCCCAACTCGCTATGCAGTGCCGCCGCCGGTAGCCGTTTCTCCTTCAGCTCCTGCACCTGATTCTCCATCAGCGCCACCAAAGGAGACACCACTAGTGTCACCCCAGCTTGCATCAGCGCAGGCAGTTGGAAACAAACTGATTTACCGCCCCCCGTCGGCATCACCACGATGATGTCTTGCCCACTTAGAATCGCGTGGGCAATCTCCCCTTGTGGTGCTCGAAAGTCTGGATAGCCCCAAATGTTCTGGAAGGCTTTGCGTAGCTCAGTCAGCTCGCCTGATGCTGCCGAATCGGACCCAGACAAAGCGCTCATCCATCTGCCAAAGAACAACGTACTCCATCATTCCCGAGCAGCTGTGGCAGAGAGTGGGTCTGCTTAAACACAAAACACCGCAGCACTATATAACTAAGCGCTGCGGCGTTTGTCTAAACGACCAGATAAAAAGATGGAACCTATTGGTTTTCTTCTCTAGAAAAGGTTGCCAATATTGTAGGCAGCGCCAACTGTTACACCAAAGTCAGTGTCATTGAAAAGGCCCAGATTAGCCTGTGCGTTCACTGTGATTTGACGAGTCACAGGCACATCTACACCGGCTGAGAGCAGCAAGTTTATATCAGAATCATCGCCATCGCCAGAGCTGTAGGCTGCGCCGACGCCGCCGTAAGGAATGATGCGAAATCCACCTGCTTCAGGCGCATACTGTCTAAAGTCATAAGTCACAGGCACTAGGACCGCAACATCATCACCAAACAAGACAGACGGACGAACGGCGAGTCTGTTAGCGAATGCGATTTTGCTGATGACCGCGAACGAGATATCGTCTGCGTAGCCAATGTCCCCACCAATTCCGATAAAGCTAGAGTTGGCCACGCCTCGGGTACGACGGCCAAATTGTGCTAGCTCCAAAGGCTCTTCTGTATTGGGATACGTCAGCGCAGCAGCTCCTGCTTCAGGTGCTACTGGTGTGAGTGTAGGCTGAGCGGCTATGGTCTCAGACTGAGTGCTTTCGACTACCTGAGTGTCTTCAACTAGCTGGGTGTCTTCAACTAGCTGGGTGTCTTCAACTAGCTGGGTGTCTTCGACTAGCTGGGTGTCTTCGACTAGCTGAATGCTATCAGCGGCGTAAGTGTCTTCAGTGAGATCTTGAGCAGTCGTCTGTGCTTTTGCGGGTAGCTGGGCCGCTGCTAGTATTAGCAGCATGCTGAGCGCTCCGAAGATGCCTTTTCTATTGAACATGTTAAGTAACTCCTCTACGGGTTCCGATTCTTGAAACTCTAAAAAACTTTTGAGACTTTAGATGTACGCAGCTTTGAACCGCTTGCTCAAAGATACCCATGACAGCTACGGCTCCCTTCCCTCGAAAGGATAGGATTCTATCAGGTCATGTATAAGCAAGATATGACTTAATAGAAAACTATTGCATCCTGTCGATCGTTCTGTATTGTATGGCTTCTGCTACATGATGCGTTTCTATCTCAGGTGCATTTCCTAAGTCGGCAATCGTTCTGGCAACTTTGAGAATGCGGTCGGTCGCTCTAGCGGATAGTCCCAGCTTGCGAACGGCGTTTTCTATCAATAGGCGAGTTGCCTCGTCGAACTGACACCACTGGCGGATATGACGGCTTTCCATATCGGCATTGCACTGTAGTGCGGGCGAGTCTTTGAATCTGATTTGAGCCTGCTTGCGGGCAGCTTCGACACGAGATCTGACTGTCGCTGAGTCTTCTCCTTCTGGCTGGCTAGTGACTTCTTCTGGCTTTAGTCGTCCGACAATTACCTGCAAGTCAATCCGGTCCATTAGTGGACCCGAGAGCTTGGCCCAGTACTGTTCCCTATGGCGAGGGGTGCAGGTGCAAGGCTGAACGGTGTCGCCAAAGTAGCCGCAGGGACAGGGGTTGGTGCTAGAAACTAGGGTGAATTGAGCTGGGAATTCGACTGACTGGCGAGTTCGGGTAATGGTGACTTTGCCATCTTCTAGCGGCTGGCGCAGGAATTCTAAGACGCTGCGCTTGAATTCGGTTAGCTCGTCGAGAAAAAGCACGCCTCTGTGGGCTAGAGAGATTTCTCCGGGCTTGGGGAAGCTGCCGCCGCCGACTAGGGACGGGCCAGAGGCGGAGTGGTGCGGGGTGCGGAAGGGGCGCTGGTTGACGAGATGGCCTTTTTCTTTGAGTAAGCCTGCAACGGAGTGAATTTGGGTGACTTCGAGCGCTTCGGCGAAGGTGAGTGGTGGAAGAATGCCGGGGAGTCTTTGAGCAAGCATGGTTTTACCGCTGCCAGGAGGTCCGATCAAGCAAAGGTTGTGACCGCCCGCTGCGGCAATTTCTAGGGCGCGGCGGGCTTGAGCTTGGCCTTTGATGTCGCATAGGTCTAGGGTGGGAGTGGGCGATCGCAACAAAGCCTCAGGCTCACTCATCTGCACAGGCTGAGCCGCCTCTGGGTGATTGAGAAAGTCCACTACTTCGTTTAACTGCTTAAAGCCGTACACTTCTAAATCAGGCACGACAGCCGCTTCGTAAGCATTATTAGCCGGTAGAACCAGACCCTTTAGCCCAAGCTGTTTGGCGGCAGCTGCGATCGCTACAACTCCAGCAACAGGTCTCAACGTCCCATCCAAAGACATCTCACCCAAAAACAGATAGTCGTCCAGGCAGGTGCGCTTCACCGTTTCAGAGGCTGCTAAGATCCCGATTGCAATTGGCAAGTCATAGATCGGCCCTTCCTTGCGCACATCAGCTGGCGTCAGGTTGATCACTACTTTGCGCATGGGAAACTCAAAACCTGCGTTCTTCAGCGCCGCACGCACGCGTTCTCTAGACTCCTGTACGGCAGTATCAGGCAATCCCACGATGACTACGCCTGGTAGCCCACCTGAAAGATCAACCTCTACACCGACTTTTAGTGCATCAATCCCGATTAGCGAAGCACTCCAAATTCTTGCCAGCATAGTGCGTTGGTTTCCTTATCAAGTGCTGTTGCTCTATCGTGCCCTGGCTATTCGAGCGATCTTCATACTGGAGCTTTCACACTAAGATTGCTTTATAGTCCTTTTGGCTTTGGTTGTGTCTTTGATCGCGAAAGAGCGCAAGAAAAGTTTCTCCAGCTTCACCTACAAGGACGCTTGCAAGGGGTGTAGCCTTTCGTGGTGTAGTGAGCAAAGTGCGGAAAGCTATACTTAGGCATTACCGAGCTGAAGCGCTGGACGATTGAAGCAGATCCCTTGCTAATTACTGACTTCTTTCAAGAGCGGCTAGACAGGCTACAAAAATTTGATTTGGAAGACTTTGAAGTTTCCAAAACGCTGCTAATTGATGCTATAGCAAAGCGCGAATGCATTCGCACTTTGCTATGGCACTTTGCATTATGGAATAGGGGGTGTAGCCTTTCGTGGTGTAGCAAGCAAAGTGCGGAAAGCTATATTTGCGATGAGGGTTTAGAGGGGATTCATCGACTCAAGGTTTGGAAAGGGGGATATCTAGAGGGTGCGGATGTCTGCGGTAATGCGGACTACCTGATTGCTGAACGCAGAGCCTATCTAGAAGCGCCGTTTGTCTGCGTCATTAAGGCCAAACGGGATGACTTTCGTCAAGGGGCGGCTCAGTGCCTTGTAGAAATGAAGGCTTGCCAGTGGACAAATCAGCAGCTAGGTAAGCTGATTGACGTTTATGGCATTGTTACTAACGGAGAGGGTTGGAAGTTCTATCGGCTCGCTACTGCCGATGAGGTCAGTGAGTCGCTAATGTCGGGTACAGAGCAGATGCCAATTCTATTAGGTCAACTCAGGGCTTTCTTCAAGCTGTGCGCAGCAAATGTAGACTAGGGTTACGTGCTCTTTGAGAAGGAGGAAAGAGCAAACAGCTACCCTTTCCTCTTCATCGACTATCTCCTAGACAAACCGTTCGCAGCGAGCATACCGCCTAAAACAAGTCAGCGGTGGCAACTACAGCGTCGTCACCGTTGAAGCGTAGGAACTCAATATCAATCAGGGTATCTGTTCCAATTCGTTTGCCGGAAACTGTGAGGCTATCAGCCGTTCCACCAAAGGTATAGTCCGCCTGCATTCCCTGGTATTCCGCTACATCTGCTGTAACTTCATACGCGCTGCCGCGTTGATCTATGAATGTGGTGCGGCGATCGCTACGACCTACTTCACTTCGACCGTCAAAGATGTTGTCCTTGCGGTTGCCAATAAAGCGATCGTTGCGCTGGGTACCGATGACGTTTTCGATGTTGAAGAGTCTATCTTCCCAAGCCAGAGCTTTGTTGGTACTAGAGTGCTTTGCTACTCGAGCTGAAACATTAGCATCAACGCCCGCTACGGTGCCAAATACCCCTTCGATAGCTAGATCAGAGTAGTCAGCGGTATCGCTGCCACCAGCACCGTTGATGAAGTCGTCACCAACACCGCCATTGAGTAGGTCATCGCCGCTGCCGCCGTGAATCCAATCATCGCCGCTTTTGCCTAGAATCAAGTCGTTGCCCTTTCCTCCTTTTAGAACGTCATCCTTGCTACCGCCAAATAGAATATCGTCGCCCGCACCGCCTGCAATTTGGCTCACTTTGCCATCGAAGTCTTGAAAGCGATCAATCCGGTCGGCGGCTAGTACATCATTGCCTTTGCCGCCTCTAATGATGTCACCACCGCGACCCCCTTCAACAATGTCGTCACCACCTAGAGCGAAGATAATATCGTTACCGTTGTTGCCTGAGATCAAATCATCTGCGCGAGTTCCTTGAATAACGTCATCACCTTGGGTACCCTCGATGCGATTCGGCTCTACAACCGGACTAGACAGATCAAGGCCGATGATCAGCGGATCGTGATCAGAAGCGCGAAAAGGCGTTTGGCCATCGAATAGAGCGGGATTACGGCCAAAATCAAGATTGTAATCAAAGGCATCGGGCTCGTCGGCATTAGTGTGCCAGTCGGTGACACCTGTGATCTGCGAAAGCAGCGTTGTATTGGCCAAGGCGTAGTCGAGATAGCCAAACTGGCCGTCGAATACGAAAGAATAGGCGTCGCTGCCGACAAACTGCTCGATCAAGTCGGTGTAGCCTTCGCTCTCTAGCAGCGTAATTGGATCTTCCTGGGCATAGGCATTGAGGTCACCTAGAATCAGCACGTCCTCGTCATTACTACCTGTAGGGTCGGTTTCTAGCCAAGCCTCCAGCGCTTGTGCGCCGCGTACGCGAGTCCCGTTGAAGTTGCCTTGTCCATCTCCTGCATCGGCGTCGTCACCAGAGCCAGTCCCGCCCTTCGATTTGAAGTGGTTAACGGATACGGTGAACACTTCACCTGTGCTAATCTCCTCAAAGCTAACGGCGATCGGGGCGCGATTGGTGTTAGGGCCGTCAAAGACGGTGCCATCTAGACCGAGTGCTGGCAGGTCAGAATCAGTTAGAATCTCGACGGTTGTACCAGGGGCGACTCGAACCGTATCGGTCCTGTAGATTGCGCCAACGGAGATAGCATCGCCCGTATCAACAAAAGGCACGCCTGGGTCGACAAAGGCATACGTACCTGCCCCGGCGCGGTCGTTGAGAGCCTTGACAAGCGTATCGATTGCAAACTGACCGTCGCCATTTTGGTCACCATTGAACTCATTTTCTAGCTCAACTAGACCAAGAATATCAGCCTCTAGGGCTTCGAGCGCAGTCACCAGCTTCTCAAGCTGACGGTCGAATTCGGCTGGGCTATCGGCACCGCGCGGCTCTAGATTGTTAGGCCCACTGCCAGGGTTACCGGATACGTCTAGCGTTGTGAAAAAGTTGAGAACGTTGAAGCTGACGACTGTTAGATCGCCGCCAACCTCTTCGGGCGTTTGAGGGCGAGGATTGGTAGGCTGAAAATCTATAGGAGCAACAGGCTGAATACGATACTCGCCAAAGCCGTAGCTCAAGATGCCAGAAAGACCAGTGACGGTATCGCCACCGCGCAGTGTATTGTTTTCACTTAGCGGCTGACCACCGCGACCCAGAATAATTGGATCGGGGTTTTGAATCGTTTGACCATCGTCAACGACAATACGGCGCTTGGCAATCTCTTCTTGATAAGCAGCAAAGCCAGCCACGCTAGGTGCGTTGAAGTCAGTGTACTGGTCTAAGCGGCCATCGGTTCCGGGTTCATTGCTAGCGCCATTAGAAGATAGAACAATCTCGCCAAAGCGATCAAGGTTGAAATATTCAGTGACAAATAGCGTGTCAGGAACAGTCACGCTCATTCCTTCAAACTGTTCTAGATCAGCGAGAAAGTCGCCATCGCTGTTAGTGATAACAGAGTCTGTAGGCAGATTGACCACTGCGGGTGTGGGTAGGCTACCGGTATCTACAACAGAAACCGTGACGTTGGTCAGTTCAGTCAGCTCGTTGAATTCGACAACTGTTCCTGTCACCTGAACTACGTCGCCAACGCTGACATCTACAGAGGGTGAACTGCCGTCAAAGATAAATAGACCTTCGGAAGTTAGCAGGTTATCGTCCGCGTCCGCGTCTTCTTCTTGGACAAAGAAGCCGTTGAGATTCCCATTCGTGCCGCTGCTGCCGTCTTGAAAATCCCCTGTGACAACCGCTTCGATAGTGACCGTTTGGCCCTGTAGTGGACTAGCTGCGCCGCTTCCTTGAATCTCGGAAATCAGCTTTGGTTCGCTGCCGTTGCCGCCACCGCCATCATCGCTATTGTTGCTCGCACCGGGCGTATCGTTAGCATCGGCAGCCTGCGGATCGAAGCTACCGATGAGAAAGTCGCCTGTCCCATCTGGATCGCGGTAGACCTGTGCTGGAACAAAGCTACCGTTTGGACCGACTTGAGTATCGCTGTAGATCTGGTCGCCGCTGCCGAGTGTTGCTACTAGTGCAACAGAGTTAACAATGCTTCTCCAGGGCGTGATATCCAGCGTGCCATCGTCATCAGTATCTAAATCATCACCGTTACTACCAGTGAACCCATCGACGAGTAAGTGAGTAACGTTGTCGCCATTTTCAAAGTTGAGCGAAGTAGTGAAGTCGGCTGTAGCTAGGCTGAAGGTGTCTTCAGCCGCGACAAAGAAGCCATCGGATGCGATCGCCTGCCCAGTCAAATCCACAACCGCTTCGATGACGCCGCTACCGCCTGTCCCATCACCAAGCACTATGTAGCTCAGCCCGTCTAGCGCTGCATCTGGCACGCCAGCCAGCTCGAAATATTCATCGTTATCATCACTCGGCTGGTCAATGCGAATCTCATTAATCGCGATGTCAGCAGTCCCACCGCCGCTACCCTCGTAAGCGCCCAAACCATCCACCGTATCCTCAGGGAAGCCTTCCCACTCCATGCTCGGATCAAAGGCATCATCTGCATTAGTATCGCCTGCCATCACGGTCGGCTGGCGGCGCAGCGTATTGTTCTGGGTAGAGGTATCACCGCTGCCCCACTGGCTGCCAGGGTCTGTGCCAAGCTGTCCAATAGAATCCACAATAGTTCCACCTTGCACCAGCAAGATAGTATCGTCGCCATTGAAAAAGTTAGACAAACTAGTTAAGTCTGCTGCGGCAAGGATGGCCGGGTCCGCGTCGTTATCAGCAACAACGTAGACCTCACCATCTGCTAGAGTGCCGCTTAGCGCGATAGTTGTCCCCGCACTGGTACTACCGTTGAAGTAAAACTCAAGTACGTAGCCGCTAAGATCTATTAGAGACCCTGTGCCGTTGTAAAGCTCAATTGCTTTGTTGTTACTGCTGCCTTCAATATATTCAGTGATGATGAGATTGCTCAAAGCCATGTGTCGCTCCAGAGGTTAGCCCGGCGTAGGGCCAGATTCGATATATTCCGTAGCACAGGTTACCAAAAGCTGCTTGAGCGTAAGTAAAGGCAGGTTTATGAAAGCGTTAACACGGCATGGCTAAATTATCCTGGTGTCGCCATGCCCTCGACGAAGCAAAGCCCAAATCTGTGCCATCTAAGCCGAGCTCAAGTAGATTAGACCTCTTGCATCTATAGCGTTTGTCATTTGGCTGAGTTACAGCTCACAGGCTAAAAGCCTCGCGTAACAACAGAGGCACTATTGGTGGTGACCTGGATAATGCCCGCTGCGCCGTAGCTAAACGGCAATAGCCAAAAGTATGTAGTGGCGATCGCAACCACCGCATCATCGTTAATTAAATAGCAGCGCAATCCGCGAACCACCGACCGCTAGCAGTACCGCCATCAGGGCTCCCCAGCCTCGTAGCTTGGATAAGTATTCTCAGGAGCGGGGCGAGAGCTACAGCATCCAAGATTTCTCTTTGGACAGACGTGGAACGGAGGATTCAGACGGTAGATTGGTAAAGATATAATAGGCTTTCACCAACTCTTATTCGGCTCGCTATGCTAAGTCTCTCTAGGTCTCCAAAAACTTCTGCTGTCGTTCGAGAGCAGCAGATAGAAGATGACCGGATGCGAGATGTGGAGCTGCTGCTAGAGAGCCTTTTCCTACGAGAAGAAGTGACGGTACGGCTAATTGTGGACTGTCTATACGACGTGGGGTCGATGAATCTGGTGAATAAGCGGGTGCGATCGCAGCCCCTAAACCGACTCGCCAAGCTAATTGCCCGCTACTCCAAACCTGTATTTCGCCCGCTGATGCTGCGGTGGACCCGTAAAAACTGTCCGCGTATGATTGCGAAGTGGCTGCGTACGCAAGTCAGATTCAAATCCAAAGAAGTGATTTTACCAGAGATCTACGAACCGCAGAAGTAGACTTCTGCTCTATTGGCTCCACGTATCAAAATCACCGTGCGTTAGAGTGACCACACGGCATCTAAGCGCAAGCCGCCGTGATAGAGTTTGAGACGAACGCCTCGCGGCGCTACAAAGGCCGCGCAATGATCTAGCAGGCTACTGAAGCCTGTCTTGCCCAACACTCCTGCCTGACTAAGAGAGAACGCTGACGTGAGCTCCATCAAGATTCCAATCTTAGATCTCAAGCCTCAATACCAAGCCATAAAAACAGAGATTCGCACCGCCGTTGATGCGGTCCTTGAATCGGGTCAGTTCGTCCTTGGACCCACGGTCAAGCACTTTGAAGTTGAAGTCGCTCAGTATCTAGGCGTGAAGTATGCGATTGGTGTGAATTCGGGCACAGACGCGCTGATTATCAGCCTTAGAGCCCTGGGCATAGGGACTGGCGATGAAGTGATTACCACGTGCTTTAGCTTTTTTGCCACCGCAGAGTCGATTAGTAACGTAGGGGCGCAGCCAGTATTTGTCGACATCGAAGCGGGTAGTTTCAATATCGATCCTAGTTTGATTGAGGCGGCAATCACGCCAAAGACTAAAGCAATCATGCCTGTGCACCTGTATGGTAATCCGGCAGCGCTCACGCGAATTAGAGCGATCGCGCGTAAACACAACCTCAAAGTGATCGAAGACTGCGCTCAGTCATTCGGCGCGACCTACAAAGGGAACTGTAGCGGGTGCGAGGGCAACTGCGATGATGAGACTCGCCACTCGCTGATGGGAAAGCAGACCGGTAGTCTGGGCGATATGGGTGCGTTTTCGTTCTTCCCAACCAAGAATCTGGGCGCGTACGGCGATGGCGGGCTGATTACCACTGACGATGAGCGCCTAGCAGAGTTAGCCACGATGCTTAGAGCGCACGGGTCCAAGCAAAAGTATTGCAACGAGATGCTGGGCTACAACTCACGATTAGACGCGGTTCAAGCGGCCATTCTACAGGTCAAGCTGGGCTATATCGATCTGTGGAACCAGCAGCGTAGACAGGTGGCTAAGACCTATAACCAGCTTTTGGATAATGTTGCGGGTGTGATTACGCCAACGCTCGCAGACGGGCATGTTTTTCATCAGTATACGATTCGCGTTCTGGACGAGAAGCGCGATCACGTGCAGCAGTCTCTAGCCGATGCGGGCATTGGCAGCATGGTTTACTATCCGTTTCCGCAGGACCGCCTGCCTATCTACGACGGACAGTATCCGGCCAATCCAGTCAGCGATCAGCTAGGCAAAGAAGTTTTGAGCCTGCCAATGTGGCCAGAGCTATCGTCTGAAACTAGCGAGTTTATCGTCAAGACGCTGAGAGAGAGTCTGTAGTCATTCAAGTGATTTGTATTGCGGTGGGCGATCACTACAGTCCTGCCAGTAGAGATGCCGCTGCGTATGAACTAGTAGGCTTTACGGAATTTGGATAATTGATCGGTAAATTCCGCCTTTTATCCCGTGTTCTCTCTGAGTAGTCTTGACTTACTAATGCTTACCTTTGGTTTCTTATGCTTTTTAGAACGTTGGCTAGCTGTCTGTTAAGTTTGTGTAGTCTCGGAGCTGCTTATCTATTGACTGATGGCAGACCCGCGTATGCTCAAGCGTTACGTACAGAGATTATTTCTCTATCCACGTCTGAGTCTAGCCAGTTTGAGACTCAGCATTTGGAAGTAGGATTGAATGCGATCGCCCAAGACATCAATACCAATGTCGAGATCAATCGACAGCTAGCCGAAGCAGCGGCCAAAGAAGGAACGCTGAGCTTAGAGGACATTCCACTCATTGGTAATCTGATCAAGAACGAAGGTAAAATCGGCATGGGCGGCGGTATCCCAATGTCTTTTGGGGTTGGTAGCGTGATGGGCTCATATGGCGTGGTGGTGAACGCCGATTTCTGAAGTCAACAGGTGTTATAAGATAGGGCTGCTCTGTCAGAGACTGCTCAAATGTAGCGGTCGTTAGCCTCATGTCAGAAGACACCCTCTTCAGTAAAATCATTCGTCGAGAGATTCCGGCTGATATCGTCTACGAAGACGATCAGTGCTTGGCCTTTCGAGATATTACCCCTCAAGCACCGACGCATATTCTAGTTATTCCAAAGAAGCCGATTCCAAAGCTTTCAGAGGCTGTGGAAGCAGATAAGGCATTGCTGGGCCATTTGCTGTTTGCGGTGAGTGCGATCGCCAAAGAACAAAAGCTAGACAACGGCTATCGGGTCGTCATCAACACAGGCGAAGACGGCGGACAAACCGTTTTTCATCTGCATCTACACCTGCTGGGCGGACGGGCTTTGGGCTGGCCCCCGGGTTAAACCAATCAATCACCTATTCACCTGTAGCTCACTAGCCAATTCCTATTCGTCAATGCGTTCTAGCTGCCAGAGGATCTGGTTGCCCTCGCGGCGAATGCGTGAGACGGTCCAGTTGCGCCATGCCCAATAGTCTCCGCGACTGGTGACAGCGCTAGCGTTGACATCCATCAAATCCGCGAGTTCAGCGCTAGTGATCAGATAGCCCTGCTTAGCAAGCTCGTCTGTGACTTGGAGCGTCTCCAGCGTGTTCTTAATTCTAGTAATTCTAGACACTTCTGAGAGACCACTAGCAAGCTGCTTTTTCGAGGCGACTGAGGCTGTCATAGCACCGGTTTCTTCTAGATGGCTTCTGTCATCAAATATTAACTCCGATGTGTGAGATGAATCACCTTCGGTGACAGTATTTTCAGCGGACGTATCAGCTGATCCAATTTCCTGATTTAGCGTAGGGCTCGGCTCAGATATTGGAGTCGATATCGATGATTTAGCTGCTTTCTGATGCTGTTTGAGTGAAATTGGCTGAGCATGTGAGTAGGCTCTAGCAATCTCATCACAGCGTTCGTTGCCAGGATTGCCTGCGTGTCCACGGACGTAGCGCCAGTCGACGCTGATTTGTTCAACGCTTAGGGTTTGGCTAAGCTGATCGAGCTGTTGCCACAGGTCTTGGTTTAGAACGGGCTTTCCGGATGAGGTTTTCCATCCTTTCCGTTTCCATCCCTTTATCCATTTGGTAATGCCGTTTTTGAGATACTCGCTATCGGTATGAAGGATGACCGCGCCGCGATCAATATCGGCTTCTGCTAGGAATTCTAGCGCGGCGATCGCCGCCTGCATCTCCATCCGGTTATTGGTGGTTTTGGTATCTCTTCCGCCTAGCTCTTGAACCTGACCGTCAGCGAATTCGACCAGCGTTCCCCAGCCGCCCGGTCCAGGATTTCCTGAACAGGCTCCGTCGGTATAGATCTCTTTAACTTGGGCGGCTTTGACTTGAGCGTTAGGCATGTGAATCGATCCTGATGGGCAGTGGCTGTTAGCCAAACGGTAGCTTAGCGCGAATGTATTCTCGGCGCATCTGGGCGATCGCATCAATCGAAATTCCCTGCGGACACACCGACTGACACTCACCGTGATTCGAGCAGTCGCCAAAGCCTTCTGCCGTCATCTGCTGCGTCATCTTCACTACCCGCTGCTTGCGCTCCGGCTTTCCTTGAGCCAGCAAAGCTAGATGCGAAATCTTCGCCGCTGTAAACAGAGAAGCCGACGCATTTGGGCAAGCCGCCACACAAGCGCCACAGCCAATACAGGTAGCATAGTCAAAGGCTTGATCCGCGTTGGGTTTGTTTACCAACACGGCGTTAGCATCGGGCGCGGCCCCAGTCTTGATAGAGACATAGCCGCCAGCCATCACGATGCGATCAAAGGCCGACCGATCGACCACTAAGTCTTTAACCACTGGAAACGCAGTCGCTCGCCAGGGCTCTAGCGTCACCGTATCGCCGTCTTTGAAGTTGCGCATGTATAGCTGACAGACCGAAGTCCGCTGCTGAGGGCCATGCGCCTGACCGTTGATCATCATGCCGCAGGAGCCGCAGATGCCCTCTCGGCAGTCGTGGTCAAATTCGACGGGCACTTCTCCTTGAAGAGTCAGACGCTCGTTCAGCATATCTAGCACTTCCAAGAAGGACAGGTCGGGCTGAATGTTGTTGACCGTATAGCTTTTGAAGCTGCCTTCGGATTGGGCATTAGCCTGTCGCCAAACTTTTAGATTGATTTTCACGAGAGATCTATATCTTTGGAGGGTCTTTAGAGGGTCTTTAGAGGGTAGCCATTGCCTTTGGTTGAATGACTGTCCACCCGTTTTTGTGTGTGTTGATTAAATAGTCATCGCACGTAGCAGCGCTGAGGCAACTGTTCTATCTCTATGCTGTTTTAGCTAAAAAAGAGTAGCCTGCGATCGCACAGTGTACTACTAGTCCGGAAACCACCCCTTGTAAGACGAGTGCTGGAAGACGAAACAGCTAACGAGTTTTGGTTGCTTGAGCCGTCTTATAGGTCGTCTCACTGTCTACGTATCACAGAATAGATGATGTCGCTGGGCTATAGGGTAGAAAGCGAAGACCCGGCTACACTTAGCTTATCTACATTGCACCGCTACAGTTGTTCTGAATAGTAGCGGGTTAGGCAACTAAACTTACAGGAGCTTCTGTCGAAGAAAATCTGTAAATACTTTCACATTGAGCGGCAGGTATCGTCTTGAAGGATAGACAAACCAAGCAGCGGTCTCGAAATCAGTAGCGGTGACAGCATGGTTTGGGAAAACGTCGATCAGCTTACCTGTGGCTAAGTCGGCTCGAATAAGCCAGTTTGGGAGTAGAGAAATTCCCATTCCAGATAATGTGCAGTTGAGTAAGGCGATCGCATTAGAGATAACGATTTGTCCCTGTACGGTAACGGTTTCTACCGTTCCAGTCTGATCTCTAAAAAGCCACCTCGATCTAAACCCTTCTAACGGAAAACATAGACACCTGTGTTCGCCTAACGCTTGAGGGTGCTGTAGGCGTTCGTTTCGTTCGAGATACTCAGGACTCGCACAGACCGTGTAGTGGGTAGACATCAGCCGATGTGCAATCAGCGTCGAGTCAGCCATCTTCCCAAGCCGGATAGCCACATCGATCCGCTCTCTTACCAAGTCGAGGACTGAATCAGTTAGAACAAGGTCAATTGCAAGATCAGGGTACTGCGCTTCAAAACTTGGCAGGTGTGGCACGATGCAGGCAAGGCCGAACGATACGGAGGCAGTGATACGAAGCGTGCCTCTAGGCTGGTTGGAGATCTCTCTAGCCGCAGAGATCGCGCCGCCTATGTCCTCTATCAACGGCTCAGTTCGCCCATGAAAGACTGTGCCTGCTTCGGTCAGTGAGAGCCGCCGAGTCGTACGCTGAAAGAGCCGGACACCTAGCTCATTTTCTAGATTAGCAATCGCCCTTGATACGGCAGAGGGATCTACGTTGCGATCGCGTGCTACCGCAGCAAAGCTTCCTCGCCTCACCACGTCTAGAAAAGTTTGGAGTACAGATAGGTCCATTCCTGCATTCTAATCATGGAACTGCCTAATTTTCTCCTGCATTCGTGCGTTTCGATCATGACACTCATGCACCACTGACTATTGAAGCCTTTAGGTCTGCTGTTTAGAGTTCAAAAAGAGTCAACATCAGGAGAACTTCAATGAGTCGAATTACTGTGCTAGGTATTGGTGCGATGGGTTCGCGCATAGCCAACAATCTGTTGCAGCAGGGTCATGCTTTAACCGTGTGGAATCGCAGTGTAGAGAAGACTGTAGCGCTAGCAGCCGCAGGCGCTGAGGTTGCTGATACGCCCCGCGCAGCCGTGAGATCGGCTGAGGTTGTGATTAGTATGGTGCGCGATGATGATGCTTCTCGAGCAGGTATGGCTCGCTGACGAAGTTGGCGCTTTAGATGGATTAGAGAAAGACGCTATCGCGATAGAAAGTTCTACGCTCACTGTTGGGTGGACGCGCACACTTGCTCAACACTTTCAGCTAAAGAACCGTGCTTTCCTAGACGCTCCCGTAGCTGGTTCGTTACCCCAAGCTGAAGCCGCTCGCCTTATCTACTTTGTAGGTGGTGACGCAGATATTCTGGGGCGCGTTCGACCGGTTCTAGACTCTCTAGGAAGCGCTGTTCATCATGCTGGCACTGCTGGAAACGGTATGGCTATCAAGCTAGCGGTCAACGCCCTGTTTGGTATTCAAGCAGCCGCTTTGAGCGAACTGATTACCTTTATGCAGCACTGTGGATTAGAAGGTACGCAAGCCGTTGACATACTGAGCGCGACGCCTGTATGCAGTCCTGCGGCTAAAGCCTTAGCAGAAGCGATGGTAGCCCGCAAGTTCGCACCTATGTTTCCAATCGAGCTAGTGGAAAAAGATCTGTTGTATCTAGCCACTAGTCAGGAGCAGTTGGAGATTCCTATGGGCAAAAGTGCGCATCAGGTCTTTCAAAAGGCAAGACATCAAGGCTATGGCGCAGATAACATTACTGGAGTCATCCAGTTATATAGCGAAAAGACTTCTGGTTGAGATATATTCAGGCACCCCTGGTAAACTCAGGCCCCAACATAGCAGCCCGAACAAAGGTTAGATTTTCAGAGGAGGCCGTTCAAGTACAATCCAGTAGCCGTCTCGTATGGCTTAGTCTCCTGCTTTACCTGAATGAACGATTCTGTAGATGCTATCAACGCAGAAGCTTTGAGAATTCTCAATCTGCTCGAAGCAATGCCGTTCGATGCCTGCTGCCCACTGACTAGAGAGTTCGCCGAACTGCCCCCGAGTCCAGGTATCTACGCCGTTAAGCATAGAACCCAAGGCATCCTCTATGTCGGTAAGTCAGGTAGTGTCAAAGGCCGCTTCAAAGGCGGACACAAAGCGCTGGGCTGGGCCTTCATGGACAGGCTGAACCCAGACGATGTGAGGATAGCAGCGGTCACGCTGAGTCTGCAATGGATTCGGCTATCATTGCAACTAGAGCAGATCATCATCCGACAGCTACTTCCCCCTTACAACGTGCGGGTCAATTAGAAGGACAAGGCTATGAGCCCGAACGACTCACCGACAGACAAACGTATTCTAGACTCGCTACCGGACAACATTCGAGCAGCGATACTGACCTATGCGCGTGAGTCAGAGCTGACGGCTAACGCAGTGATCGAAGGAGCGCTCAAGTACTTCCTTGAGCTAGATACTTCGCTGAGCGACGAACCCATCAGCACTGCCGAGGATGTCAGCCTATTAGCTACCCTGCCGCCTATTCTTCAGGGCCAAGCAATCCAGTACGCCGAGAAGACACAGATACCTGCTGAGCTAGTGATAGAACTCGCGATCGCACACCTGCTAGACCCAGACTCAGTCACCTTCGATGACTGTCAAGTGAAAGTAGAACAGACCTCGATTGCATGGCTAAAGCAGTACGCTGATGCCAAAGCAGTCACCGCAGCCTAGACAGCCTTTCGACTCGGCGATACGTCAAGAGTGCTCGACTGTTATCCCGTCTAGGTAGCGGTAGACACTAGCCTTCGAGAGGTTGTATTCTTCCCATCAGGTCTTTGATAAGAGCGCCATCTATCCGCTTCTGTTGCAGCTCGACACGTTCATCTTCCGTCAAGTGCTTCCGCCTACCTAGAAGAACACCGTTTGCTTTAGCGTTACGGATGCCGTCCATCTGGCAGAGATGTAGCGTAGAGCGAGCGAGTCTATCTAGACAAGCGACTACCAACGTATCCCCCTCCCTCGAGTACCTGCCTCATAAGCGCCATCCTCTCAAAATAGCCGCGAACTAAAAAGGGTAGTGTGTGCTACCATTCGGGCTTACGAGAAAAAATCATCACGCACTGATTACAAAAGCTTGCCAGCAATCAATCTGGTAGATGTGCTCAGGGCCTTCGCCAGGAAAAACTCATCAAAACGGCAATAGTCTACTGTGAGAAGCAGTTTGGCCAGGTAGACGGCAAAACCGCTAACGGACTTATTCGTCATTCCGAACAGTATAAAATTGTAGGTGTTTTGGATAGCGTCCTCGCTGGTCAAGATGCTGGGGAAGCGCTAGGGGAAAAAAAGAAAAACATTCCTATTTTTTCCACTTTAGATGATGCGCTGAAGCATTTGCCAGATACACCAGACTGCTATATTTACGGCAAAGCCCCCTTAGAGGCCAGCATCCTGCCCAAAGAAAGGAGGTTGATTCTAGCGGCCATCGAAAACGGCATGGATATTGTTAACGGTCTCCATCAGTTTTTCTCGGAGGATGCTGAATTTACAGCCGCCGCTACGAAATATAACGTTCAAATCAGAGACATTCGCAAACCACCTCATCTGGCAGAGTTGCACACATTTACAGGTGCGATCGCAACTGTTAACATTCCCGTCATTGCCATGCTTGGCACAGACTGCGCCTGCGGTAAAATGACCACCGCCATAGAACTCAACAAAGCGCTAAACGCAGCAGGCATCCACTCTATATTGGTTGCAACAGGACAGACCAACCTGATGCAGGGAGCCAGATACGGTGTCTCGATGGACGCGCTAGTTTCTCAGTTTGTGATTGGTGAAGTAGAAAACGCTGTCGTGAGTGCATTCGAGCAGGAAAGCCCCGATATCATTTTGGTAGAAGGGCAGAGCGCCGTTAGCCACCCTGCTTTTATGAGTTCGCTTGGCATCTTGAAAGGGAGTATGCCAGAAGGTGTGATTCTTCAGCATCCGCCAGCGAGAAAGATGCGCTGCGATTTTCCTAACTTGCCGATGCCAACGGTAGAGCATGAGATTCAGCTAATTGAGACAATTTCTTCAGCGCAAGTGTTGGCGATCACGCTCAGCCACGAAGGGCTTTCGCTAGCAGAACTCCCTGCTATTGTAGAGCGCTATGAAAAACAGTTTCAGCTACCGACGACAGACGTGCTGAGTAATGGCTGTCAGAAACTGGTTCAGGCACTTGCTGAGCGGTTTCCGTCGCTCCAGAAAAAGATAGAACAAAAACTCAGCAAGCGCTAAATAAAAAGATCGACTCTCTTTCAGTAAACTGCCATCTTATGTTGGTAACCCATCAGACTTCATCGTCTGAAAAAAATGAAGCTGTGCTTGCCAAGAATAGAAATTTCTCTTTCTAAGATTCAAGAGAATGCCCGCATACTGTGTGACTTCTACGGCCAAAAGGGAATTTCCTTGATGGGCGTTTCTAAAGCGGTGTTAGGAGAACCTGCGGTCGCCCAAGCCATGCTCGCAGGCGGTGTCCAATTTATTGCTGACTCCCGTCTTGAAAACATTCAAAAAATGAGACGCGCTGGAATATCTGCCCAGCTTGTACTGCTTCGTACCGCGCCTAGTCAGGCTGAGGCCATCGTCAAAAGCGTAGATATTAGCCTCAACACAGAACTCCATACATTAGAGAAACTCTCCTATCACGCAAAAGCACAAGGTAAAATTCACCAGGTCATCATTATGGTAGAGCTGGGTGATTTGCGTGAAGGCGTTCTCCCCTGCGATCTCATCCCGTTTGTGAGGAAAACGCTTGCTCTATCAAATATTCAAGTAACAGGCATTGGTTGCAATCTAGCCTGCTACGGTGGCGTAAAACCGAATCAAAAAAATATGAGTATGCTCTCCGAGCTGGTGAACATTGTTCAAAGCGAACTAGGCATTAGGTTAAGGGTTGTCTCTGGCGGCAACTCAGCCAATTATGAATGGGCCAATTCTGGTCAGACAAGCAGAAATATTAATAATCTCCGAATTGGAGAATCTATTCTGTTAGGTTGTGAGACACTCAGTAGGCGAACTATTCCAGGTCTTCACACAAATACCTTTCAGCTAGTTGCCGAAGTCGTTGAGTCTAAACGAAAAGCCTCACTTCCGTTCGGCGAAATTTGTCAAGATGCCTTTGGAAGATACGCCTAAGTTTCAAGACCGAGGTATCCGAGCGCGATCAATCATCGCGTTAGGGCGGCAAGACGTTTTGACTGCTGGACTGAAATCTGAACATAGTCTAGAGATCATCGGTTCTAGCAGCGATCATATTATTATTGACAGTGAAAACTATCCCTTACAAGTTGGTGATGAGGTGACCTTTGGCATCGACTATAGTGGGCTGCTCTCAGCTATGACATCTCCTTTTGTAGGTAAGGAATTTTTAGTGGACCGACAGCGAGTGATGAATCGTAAAAGCCTTTCAATCGCTGAAGCCTTGCTATAACTAGATTAATACATAAAACATAACTACTCAGACTGTGCTGTAGGAAACTGAGTGGTTACGCCACGTCTACATCTGTTACTCAGACAATCCGGCGTTTTGTTCCATGAGTAAAGTAGGCGGATACACTTTGTTGCCAACGTCATCTATGTCAGAGGGCATCAATCAGCCAGTACGTTCTATCCAAGCTAAAATCGTTTCCTCTGTTTCCTTGCGAACAACGGGCGTCTCTTGATTTCGAGGGGCTTCACTGATGGAAGGATTGTAGTGCGTAACTATTGTTTTGACCTCTTGTTTTTTTGCTTGAGACTGGCATTTAACTTAAGGCTTCTTACCCTGAAGAATATAGAAAACAGCGCTGAGGAGCTTCATGTATGCTTTCTGGACCGGCCCTTGTATAGAGTTCGAGAAATTTTGGCCTTTAAGCCTAAAACCCTTCTATAGCAGCGCTTTCAGTATCGGGTATTTATACTCATGTTTGACATATTGGACGCAGAAGAGATACCTGAAAGTATTGAAAACTCGTTCAATATGGAGCATCCAGCATCCTTAGAAGCCAAAATTTCTCCATGTCTAAACAAAGGCGAAGCAGTACGAGCGCGCGAAATTGGTTCATTCACTCTGGTTGCCACTCGCGCAGCTATTCAGGCAGGATGATTAGATCGTCTAGCTGCTTTGTGGTCTTATTAGTCTGTGGAAAGAGAGCAGCCTTTCAGTATCTCAGCGAGCCGTAGAGAATATAGTCGTGGTTCAAGACAGCTGGTGAGCTAAGTATCGTATACCAGACTTATGAGCTCGATAGAGCCAAAGGTTCTGTTTGAAAGAGTAGTTTACTTGTAAGAACGCTGCGTGAGCTTTACGTTTTCAAAGTCGAGTTCTTCTTCGACAAGCGTATGAGTTCGCTCATCTCCCTCATACTGCCAAGCAGAGACGGTTGAATATTGCTGATCTCTTCTTTGCGCCTCGCCCTCAGGAGTTTGATACTCTGTGCGAAAGTGACTGCCGCAGGATTCTTCTCTAGCTAGTGCGTCGCGGGCCATCAGCTCGCCTAGCTCTATAAAGTCTGCAACTCGTCCGGCGAACTCGAGGTTTTTGTTCAAGGTGCTAGCTTCGCCGGGAACCCGTAGATTTTGCCAGAACTCATGGCGGAGCGATCGCACCCCCTCAATCGTCTTCTCCAACCCCTCCCGACTTCGACTCATCCCCACCCCATTCCACAAAAGCTGACCTAGCTCCCGATGGAACGCCAGCACCGTCTTATCACCCTTTATACTCAACAGCTTCAGCGTTCTAGCTCTAGCCGATGCTTCCGCCTCAGCAAACGCATCATGAGAAGTCTCAATCGGCGTCGATGGCATTGGTCGCAATATAGTCGCTCAGCGTGTACGGAATGATGAAGTAGCCGTCTGATAGGCCCTGCATCAAAGCGCTTGCGCCTAGACGGTTTGCACCGTGGTCCGAAAAGTTGGCTTCACCTAGCGCGAACAATCCTGGAATGGTCGTCATCAGGTGATAGTCCACCCACAGCCCGCCCATCGTGTAGTGCACAGCCGGGTAGATTCGCATGGGCACATCGTAGGGATCTTCGCCCGTGATCCGCTGGTACATGTCGAATAGATTGCCGTAGCGAGCGGCGATCGCATCTTTGCCTTTAGCAGTGATCGCATCGCGAAAGTCCAAATACACCGCTAGTCCGGTTGAGCCCACGCCACGTCCTTCATCGATCACCTGCTTGGCATTGCGAGAAGCCACATCGCGAGGGACCAGATTGCCAAAGGTGGGATAGCGGGTTTCTAGGTAGTAGTCGCGATCGCTCTCTGGAATATCTTCGGCTGATCGCTGATCGCCTGCCTGCTGCGGTACCCAAACGCGCCCGTCATTGCGCAGGCTTTCACTCATCAGCGTCAGCTTTGACTGAAACTCACTCGCTACTGGAATGCAGGTGGGATGAATCTGGGTGAAGCAGGGATTGGCAAATAGCGCGCCTCTTTTGTGCGATCGCCATGCCGCTGTCACGTTCGAGTTCTTACCATTCGTAGATAGGTAATACACATTGCTGTAGCCACCTGTTGCCAGCACCACCGCGTCCCCGGCATACCGTTCAAACTGGCCCGTCAGCAAATTACGCACCACGATTCCTCGCGCCTGCCCATCCACGACCACCAAATCTAGCAGCTCACGCCGAGGAAACAGTGATATTTGTCCTGCCGATACCTGCCGCATCATCGCGCCGTAGGCTCCGAGCAATAGCTGCTGCCCGGTTTGTCCACGCGCATAAAACGTTCTAGATACCTGCGCACCGCCAAAGGATCGATTGGCCAGCAGGCCGCTGTATTCCCTGGCGAACGGTACGCCTTGGGCCACACACTGATCGATGATTTGGTTGCTGATTTGCGCTAGGCGGTAGACGTTAGCTTCACGCGAACGATAGTCGCCGCCCTTGATTGTGTCGTAGAACAGTCGCCAGACGCTATCGCCATCGTTGGGATAGTTTTTTGCTGCGTTAATTCCCCCTTGGGCCGCGATGCTGTGGGCGCGGCGGGGTGAGTCCTGGATGCAAAAGCTTTTGACCTGATAGCCCTGTTCAGCTAAGGTGGCCGCTGCGGATGCGCCTGCTAGTCCGGTGCCGATGACTAGGATTGTATGCTTGGTCTTGTTTGTCGGGTTGACCAGCGCAGAGCGGTCTTTGAAACGGCTCCATTTCTCTGAGAGCGGACCTTCTGGAATACGAGCGTCTAACGGCATCACAGCACTCCGAAGTAGATAGCCAGCGGTAAACCGATGAACCCTAGGGCGATCGCACTTCCCAAAACGCTACTCGCCACAACCATTCCTGGCTTTGTCGCCACCCCAAGCGACTGCAGCGCACTCCACAGACCGTGGCGCAAATGCAGACCCAACACGCTCAAAATCACTACATAGCTCGCCGTGTATCCTGGCTGTCTGAATGTCTCAAACACCAGCCGAGCCAAGTCGCGATCCGTAGAACCTGGCAGTCTGTACACTGGTCCAAACTTGAACGTTGCCAGATGCCAAACTAAAAACGCTGCTAGCAGCAGGCCAGAAAAAATCATCGTTCGAGAAGCCAGCGTCTGGCGACTAGGCTCTCCTGCGCTCTCGTACTCAGCATATTGCACTGTCCGAGCCTGACGCTTTCCTAGATAGATACTGATACCAACCGCTGCATGAACGCCCACTATCGCCAGCAGTCCAAACTCAATGACATAAAGCAGCGGCCCCAAGCTATCAATGAAATGGGCTAGCTGGTTGTAGGCTGACGGGCTAAAAAACAGCGTCAGATTGCCGAGCAGATGACCAACGACAAAGGTGACCAAGACCCAGCCCGGTTACACCCGTCAAAATCTTTTTTCCAATAGGCGAGCTGTAGAAGCTGCTTAGTCCAGCTTTAGGCGGAGTGCTCTGTGCGGGGGTAAGGACCATCGATCAGATTGAGAAATCAGTTGAAGAAATTGATCTGGGCTGACTATTTTAAACTGAATCCGCTTGAAGATGTGATGAGAACACATCTTCAAGCGGACTAGGTGCTATGTAGTCAACTCATTTGTAGGCTAACTTTTATGAGCTAACTTTTATGAGCTAGCTTTTTTGAGAAGTAATTCTTCAGGCTCTACTCTTCGATAGTGACAGACTTGATCTTGTCGCCTTTCTTAATCGCATCGACTACGTCCATATCTTCAGTCTTGCCAAAGACGGTATGAATTCCATCTAGGTGACTTTGTGGTTCGTGGCAAATAAAGAACTGACTGCCGCCAGTGTTCTTGCCAGCGTGAGCCATGGAAAGACTGCCAGCTTCGTGCTTGTTGGAGTTGATTTCGCAGTCAATTTTGTAGCCAGGGCCGCCTGTCCCTGTCCCGTTGGGACATCCCCCTTGGATCATAAAGTTGGGGATGACGCGGTGAAAATTGAGATCGTCGTAGAAGCCGTCTTTCGCTAGCTTAGTGAAGTTAGCAACGGTGTTGGGAGCATCTTGATCGAACAGCTCAAGGTTGATGGTGCCTTTGTCTGTTTCCATGATTGCGCGGGTCATACGGTCGTCCTTTAACGGATGGTAGTCTCAAATATTTTATAGTGCATCGCCTTTAGTATCGAGGGTTACTTTCGGGCGGAATACCGTCCACATGTCTAATCGACTCTGATCCGGTCGACTTTGAGCAAATTTGGTTTATTGCTGCATCTCTAGCTCACGGTCGTAGGCTGTCTCGATGACGCTCAGACGCGTTTCAAATTCTAGTGCCTGAAACTCGCCCTGTAGGATTTGCTCGTCCTGGTAAAACTCAATTTTTTCGGCTAGCTGTCGCTCGTAATCTACCTGAAGCTGCTCGGTTGCTGTCCGTAGTCGGACTTCATGCTCGTCTTCTAATTGCTGCAATTGTCTTTGAGAGCTTTGCAGTGCATCTAGCAGTCGATTAATTCGCTGTGTCAGCAGCCAGAAAACGATGGCTGTTGCTAGAAAACCCACAACCAATCCAATAAAAAGACCCAAAATCAAAGCGCTATGCCTCCTTACTACCCCGTCGCCAATTTGTTTGCACAGGCTCGGATAGTGTGGATTATGCCTTATTGCTGCTAGATCTGTTGCTAGGGGTTGCTACAGGGTTGCCGGATGGCTCACGGGCTCTATGGCCTGCTTTGTAGCGTTTCTCTTGATTTTGCTTTACAAAAGTAGCCGAAATGTAACTAAAGCTAAGGCACTCGATATCGATAGATAAGCTTTTCAGTAAGATAGAAGTAGCAAATTAACTTCTCTTAGGAAGGATAGAACTTTTGAGTGATCCCATAAAAGTGATGGCCGAAAAGATAATCAGCAACACGCCCGAATCAGCTACGCTAATCGATGCTACGCCTGAAACGGAAGTGCTGCCCACTGTTGATAGCGAATTCAAATCGCCCGTCGATGAAGAAGCCAAAGCGCTGGCGTTGGCGATCGCAGAAGCCGCCGACGATCGCAAGGCGGGCGATATCACGATCTTGCAAACAGGGGATATTTCTTATCTCGCGGATTATTTTGTGATTGTCACCGGCTTTTCTAATGTGCAGGTACGGGCGATCGCAAACTCTATAGAAGGCGCAATCGAAGATAGCTTTGATCGCCAGCCGCTGCGCACCGAGGGCATGAGCGAAGGCCGCTGGGTGCTAAAGGATTATGGCGATGTGATTGTCCATATTTTCATGCCAAGCGATCGCGAATACTACGATTTAGAAGCTTTCTGGGGTCATGCCGAACGAATTGAGTTTCAGCCAACTTCAGCGCTCAATCGCTAGGCCGACCGCTGGCTCAGCGGCTAACTTTTACAGTAGCCAAGTTTTACGCTCACCCGCAAAACGCCTAGAATAAAGCTCTTTCAAAGTATCTTCCTGCAAAGGATCTCCTGTAAATTCGATGAACGGCGATATCAAAAAGAGTTCCATTAGCGCTCGGTGCCCGGTTCCTTTAGACCAGATTCCGATCAAGGAATACGAGAGCATGAGCCAGTCCTGGTTCTATAGCTGGGGCTCGAGGGCGCTGCGTGGGTATCTAGTCCCAGTGATTTCCCTTTGGCTGGTGAGCTGGCTGGTAGTTGGGCCGATGGCGGCGGTTAGCTTTGGCCCTGATAGGCTGCCGATTAGGTTCATGATCAGCGCTTCTTTGGGGGCGTTGATTTTGCCAGTGCTGACGCTGGTGCAGCTATACATTGGCTGGAACCATGTGTGCGATCGCCTTTCTCAGCAGTCGGTTTTCTACGAAGAATCGGGCTGGTACGACGGCCAAATGTGGGAAAAGCCAGAAGAAGTATTCAACCAGGATCGCCTGATTGCTGACTATCAGGTCAAGCCGATTCTCCTTCGCTTGCAGAAGACCTTTGCCGTGATTTGTGGCATTCTGGCCTTTAGTCTAGTGACTTGGCAATTTATCTAATACGTACGGAGCTTAGCTCCTATGAATATGAATAGGACAAACCGCCATGCCTCCTCTTTGCTGAAGGTTCAGCTTTTAAGAGAAGGCATTGTCGAATCTACCCACATGGTTCATGCTGTCGCCTGCGATGCTCGTGGCCGAGTTCTCGGCTAGCGCGGGCGATCCAGAGCTAGGCACATTCATTCGCTCGTCGCTCAAGCCCTTTCAGGCAATGTCCGTCACCGGGACTGGCACCCTAGATCACTTTAATTTGACCGATAGAGACCTGGCAATTATCTGTAGCTCTCACCACGGCAGTATCGAACAGACCCGTCAGGCGTTCAATATTCTCTGGCGCTGCGATGTTGATCCAGCCGCTTTGCAGTGCCCTGTGCCCCACGATAAAAATACGCCCCTAGCCCACAACTGCTCGGGCAAGCACGCTGGCATGTTGGCGGTGTGTAAGCAAAAGGGTTGGTCCTTGGACGGATATATGCAGCGATCGCACCCCGTCCAAAAGCTCGTCGCCTCTCGCATCGCCGAACTGCTTGGCATGCCTGCCGATGAATTTATCTGCGCCCACGACAACTGCGGCGTACCCACCTATTTAATGCAGCTCAGCCAGATGGCCACCCTCTTCGCCAAACTCACCTCCGGTGACAGCCTAGAGATGGAACGCATCGTCCGCGCCATGACCCACTACCCGGAACTGATTTCAGGGCCAGATGGTTTTGATACTCAGCTAATGCAGCTTACAGAAGGCGATCTGGTTAGCAAAGCGGGCGCGGAAGGCGTTCAGTGCGTCGGCAGAGTCGGCGAGGGCATGGGCATTGCCATCAAAGCTGTGGACGGCTCCAAACGCGCCAAATCTGCCACTGCCGTCTATCTACTCAAGCAGTTTGGCTGGATCACCCCTGATGTCTCCGAAACCCTTTCCGATAAGTTCATGCTGCCAGGAAAGTACACCCGCATCGAAGTCGTCGGCGAGATGTCTATGATCTAACTCTTCGGGCTTAGCAGCTGGAGTCTAGGCGGTTTCGGCCATTTTCAAAAATACTTTTCGATGAAAGTGTCACAATCTGGAAGTAACCCGCTATACTTGTTAAGCGCTTCAAAAGGGCGTTCCCATCGCGGGGTAGAGCAGTCTGGTAGCTCGTCGGGCTCAATGGTTCAACATCACTATGTGCTTAACAGTGAGTTGAACAGGGCAGCATGGAGAGAAACTTCCATGCGTAATCTGTCAAATTCGGGGAAGCCACTAGCACGGTAATCCCGAGCCAAGCCAAAGCTTTTATACAAAAGCGGCGGAAGGTGTAGAGACTGGATGGCAGACACCCTAACGAAATAGGTTTTATACCTAGACGAGGGTGAAGGGACAGTCCAGACCAGCAAACGACTTGATAGCTGTAACAGGTATCAGGTGCGGCAGTGAAAACTGTAGTGGTAAGCATAACCCGAAGGTCCATGGTTCAAATCCATGCCCCGCCACCAATAAGGTGTAAAGAGTCGATACTCAATGAGTATCGACTCTTTAGTTTTAAACGAATTAGTTTTGCGAAAGAATCGCTGAGACTGTATTGAGCGCAAACGTATGGACACAAAGTTAAAAGGCGACATCGCTGAGCAGTCCACTATCGTGCAGGCGCTGAAACGAGGGTGGGGTGTATTGCAACCTGTCGGCGATCGACTTCCTTACGACCTGGTTTTTGATATTGGTGAAAGGCTAGTCAAAATCCAAGTGAAAGCAGCTTGGTTTCATCCGACTTCAAAAAACTATGTGGTTGATAATCGCCGTACTAAAACTAACCGCCGTCAGATGGTGCGATCGCCTTATACGCTTTCTGACTTCGACTTTGCAGTTGCCTACATCAGCGAGTTGGATGTGTTCTATATCTTCCCAGCCACTGTATTTATCAGCTATGGCAGCGAAATTCATTTGGTAGAAGCCGAAAAGCGTCAGCGAAAGCCTCGTTCGGCAGGTTATCGAGAGCAGTGGTCGCTGATTGAACGAGCTGCTATTCAGTCAGAAGCTGAAAGATCGGATGAGCCAGCTAATGAGCGGTCCTATCGCTAGAGCGGGTAAAAAGGATGCGACGTGAATCTTGCCGACTTCTAGTAGGTTGAGTCCTAAGCCCAAAAGCATAATGCCGCCAACGCCAGTAACGAGCAGAATGCTCGGTGATGTCGCGGAGTCGGGAATGAACTGGCCTAGACTGCTAGCTAGGAGCGAAAGCCCACCTTGGTAGACGATGATCGGTAAAATTGAAAAGCCGACGCCGATGCCGTAGGTACCTGTTAGCGCAATAGAAACCAATCCATCCATCGTGCTCTTCACGACTAGGATGGTGCTATCACCTAGTAGTCCATTGTTTAAGCTGCCTAGGATTGACATTGGACCGATGCAGAATAGCAGACTAGAGGCAACGAAACCTTCGGTAAAGCGACTGCCTCCTTTGAATCGTGCTTTCAGCCAGTTTCCTAGACCTGTGAGCCTTGCTTCTATCTGCCACCACTCGCCGAGCAGTCCGCCGACAGCCAGCGATATCAGCGCTAAGATTACACCTGCGATGCTACCCACCTGAGCTTTGGATAAATCTTGGGCCATAGAGATGCCGATGAATAGAGTCGTCAGGCCCATAGCCTGAGTGATGACGACTCGCATCTTTGGTGATAGCTGATTGCGTACTAGTAGTCCGCTGCCGGTTCCCAGCAGCACTAGCGCTACGTTGATCCAGGTGCCGCTTGTCTTTGCCCAGAAGGTTATCATTCAAAAAATCACCCAGCAGGAAAAAGCATTATGCCATCTGTCAGCCTACTCCGCGCCGAGAGCTACGAAACTGAAGCGCTATCTGACCGTATAGAAGCCCTGCTAGCGCCGATGGGTGGGATGGCTGCGTATGTGAAACCGGGCGATCGCGTCTTGCTAAAGCCCAATATGCTCACTGGCTCGCGCCCGACCAAAGAATGTACAACTCGCCCAGAGATAGTGTACTGCGTTGCCAAGCTAGTACAGGCAGCAGGCGGCAAACCATTCATCGGCGATAGTCCAGCGTTTGGCAGCGCGCGGGGCGTGGCAGAAGCCAATGGCCTGCTGGAATGGGCGAACAAGATTGATTTGCCTGTGGTGGAAATGCATGGCAAGCGCTACGCCGTCGAAAATCAGGACTTCGGCAATTTTCTGCTTTCAAAAGAAGCGATAGAAGCCGATGTCGTAATCAACTTACCGAAGGTAAAATCTCACGTTCAGCTAACGGTCACGCTTGGCGTGAAGAATCTGTTCGGCTGTGTCCCTGGCAAGATGAAAGCCTGGTGGCACATGGAAGCGGGAAAAGACCGCCAGCGGTTTGGCACGATGCTAGTTGAAACTGCGAAGGCAATTTCTCCGCAGCTAACGATTATTGACGGGATTATCGGGCACGAAGGCAACGGGCCTAGCGGCGGCGAACCCAGAGAGCTTGGGCGTTCTGGGCGCTTCTGATGATGTGTTCGCTCTCGATAGAGCAATGATTGAGGTTCTAGGCGTTGATCCAAAAAGGCTGCCGACTATCGTAGAATCGAACGCGGCTAGGCCTGTGTCCGAAGCTGTCGGAGATAGATTTCTTAATTGAGCAACCGGGCGACCTGAGAATTGACGATTGGAAGCTGCCAGAAAAGATGATGCCGATTGATTTCGGTGCGCCCAGAGTGTTTCGCTCAACCTTCAAGCATCTGTACATTCGATTTATTAGAGAACCGTTCTCGGCATACGCAACCCGATAGATCAACTGATTGATAAAACCCAAAAAGCAGCAGGAAGATGGAGTTCTTCCCGCTGCTTTTTGGGTTGTTTTCTCGAACTCAGCGCGAGCGGATCTAGCTTCTGAGTCTAGCCTTTTAGTCTGGGATTCGTTTCTTTGGCCATATCCTTAAACGGTGACAGGCTAGGACCGGGGCGACGGCGGCTAACGCGGCTAGGCGTCATCAGATAGTCAGTAGAGAAGGTTTTGATTTCGCCTACGACGTTGCCATTACTATCGGTTTGTTGCTTTGGGGAGGTAGAGGCGATCGCATTCACAATCAAATCCTCAGCCGATGGCTTAGATGGAGCCGCAGGTTGGGCAGGTGCTTCAGCTACCGCGGTCGCAGCCTCGTTTGCAGCTTGCTTTCCTTCTGACGCAGTCTTTGCTGCTGTTTTAGTGGCGGCTTTTTTGCCTTTTGCCACGGCCTTCTCAGCAGCGTCAGCAGTTTTCTTTGCTTTGTCCTCAGCTTCACCAGCAGTATCTGCAACCAGCTCTTGAGCCTTCTGCGCGACTTCTATAGTCGCTTCCTTAGCCGTCTCTACCGCTGATTTGGCTGCTTTTGTTGCAGAAGCCGCAGATTTTTTGATGCCTTTCGCCGTTTCTTCGGCCGCATCGTCAAGTTCTAGAAAATACTTTTCCTTCCCAACCCCTAGAGTCTTACCAATCGTCTCGAATATTCCACCAATCATGGCAACTCCACTAGTTACATCTTAATAATTCCTGAGCTCCAACTGCGAAACTGTAGCTTTCTGCACTTTGCTTGCTACACCACGAAAGGCTACACCCCTTGTTCCATAACGCAAAGTGCCACAGCAAAGTGCGAATGCATCCACGCTTTGCTATATGAATTTCTTCCAATCGCCTTCGAGCTCTTTACAATTATCGATTTCGGTTGCTAAGGAGCGCAAGACAGCGTTACTTCTATTTACAAAACTTCTTGAAGGAGTTCAGAATTTACTCTCTGCTTTCGACTTATCGGCCAATTAAAAAAGATGCCTGAAAATAAATCTCAGACATCCTTCGTTTGTGAAACTAGCTACCGATGAAGCGGCTTGCAGAGCGCGACTTAATCAGCCGCAGAAATTAGCTCGCGGGTCTCTGTCCTAGAAGAACTGACCACAACCTTGCCGTCTTCGCCAACATCGACCACAGCCGTATCACCATCTCGAATGCGTCCAGACAGAATCTCTTCTGCCAAACTATCCTCTAGCAATCTCATGATCGCTCGGCGCAGTGGCCTAGCGCCGTAGCTGGGGTTGTAGCCTTCTTCGACCAGCCTATCTTTGAACTTATCAGTCACCTCTAGAGTGATGCCCTGCTCGCCCAGACGGCTGAAGACCTCTTTGAGCAAGATCACAGAAATCTCTTTGACTTCGTCTTTGGTCAACTGACGGAAGACGATGATCTCGTCCAAACGGTTCAAGAATTCAGGGCGGAAGTACTGTTTTAGCTCTTCATTCACCAGAGAGCGAATCCGGTTGTACTGAGACTCGGCCTGATCTGCCTCTAGCTCAAAGCCAAGACCACCGCCACCTTTTTCGATGACTTTAGAACCGATGTTGCTAGTTAAGATCAGCAGCGTGTTTTTGAAGTCCACCGTGCGGCCTTTGGCATCGGTCAGGCGACCGTCTTCCAAAATTTGCAGCAGCATGTTGAATACATCTGGGTGCGCCTTTTCGATCTCGTCAAAGAGTACGACGGTGTATGGACGACGACGAACGGCTTCTGTAAGCTGCCCGCCTTCGTTGTAGCCGACGTAGCCTGGTGGCGAACCAATTAGCTTAGAAACGGTGTGGCGTTCCATAAACTCGGACATGTCGAGGCGAATCATCGATTCTTCTGCGCCGAAGAAGTAGGTCGCCAGGGACTTGGCCAGCTCGGTTTTACCCACGCCAGTCGGACCTGAGAAGACAAAGCTGGCAATCGGACGGTTCGGACTCTTCAGTCCGACACGCGCTCTGCGAATGGCTCGCGAGATCGCTCTGACGGCTTCATCTTGACCGATCAAACGCTGGTGCAGGACATCTTCCATGTGCAGCAGCTTCTCGGATTCGCTCTCGGTGAGCTTGTTGACTGGAACGCCCGTCCACGAAGCGACGATATGGGCAATGTCCTCTTCGGTCACATTAGGAGAATCTGCCTTGGTATCTTCAGCGTCTTCGTGTTTTCTTGGTCTGGGCGATGGTGCGAATTTCGGTTTTGATTTCCATTTCGCGATCGCGCAGTTCCCCGGCCCTATCAAAGTCCTGAGATCGAACGGCATTGTCCTTATCTTTTAGCACCTGACGCAGCTCCTTATCCAATTCCTTCGCTGCGGGTGGCAGTTGAGAATTCAATAGGCGAACGCGAGAGCCTGCTTCGTCGATTAGATCAATTGCCTTATCTGGCAAGTAGCGATCGGAGATATAGCGATCGGATAGCTTAGCCGCAGCGTCTAGCGCTTCGTCTAAAATCTTCAGCTTGTGGTGCTGCTCGTATCTGTCGCGCAGTCCATGCAGAATTTCAATCGTTTCATCTACGCTGGGCTCGCCCACCATCACCGGCTGGAAACGACGCTCTAGCGCCGCATCTCGCTCGATGTGCTTGCGATACTCATCTAGCGTAGTCGCACCGATACACTGCAGCTCGCCTCTAGCCAATGCAGGCTTGAGAATGTTGGCCGCATCGATTGCGCCCTCAGCCGCACCGGCACCAATTAGCGTATGAACCTCGTCAATCACTAGAATCACATTCGCGGCGGCGCGAATCTCTTCCATGATTTTTTTGAGTCTTTCTTCGAACTCACCGCGATACTTAGTACCTGCTACGAGCAGACCAATATCGAGAGTCACAACGCGCTTGTCTTCCAGAATATCTGGGATGTCGTTGTTGCCGATGCGCTGGGCGAGACCTTCGGCGATCGCAGTTTTACCCACGCCAGGCTCACCGATTAGCACCGGATTGTTTTTAGTTCTGCGTCCTAGAATCTGAATGACGCGCTCAATTTCTTTCTGGCGACCCACAACCGGATCGAGCTTGCCATCAGCGGCCATCTGCGTCAGATTAGCGCCAAACTCGTCTAATGTTGGCGTCTTAGTTCTGCCTTGGCTACCGCTACCGCCGGAGACTTCGGCGGTTTCACCTAGCATCCGAATTACCTGAGTGCGGACCTTAGAAAGATCAACGCCGAGGTTTTCCAAGACGCGGGCAGCAACGCCTTCGCCTTCGCGAATCAATCCAAGTAGTAAATGCTCCGTGCCTATGTAATTGTGGCCGAGCTGTCTAGCTTCTTCGAGCGATAGCTCTAGGACGCGTTTCGCTCTGGGCGTAAACGGAATTTCAACGGCGACAAATCCAGAGCCACGGCCGATAATTTTTTCGACTTCGATGCGAGCGTCTTTGAGATTAACCCCCATGGATTTAAGAACTTTTGCGGCTACACCGGTACCTTCTCCGATTAGTCCCAAAAGGATTTGCTCAGTTCCCACAAAGTTGTGGCCGAGGCGACGGGCCTCTTCTTGAGCGAGCATGATGACCTTAATGGCCTTTTCTGTAAAGCGTTCAAACATGGCGGTTTTCCATCACCTGCTACGGGCTGGTTATGGAGATTCTAGCACAGCAAAAATTCGTAGAGAGAGGGCGGTGTTCACTACTCCTCTATTAAATTCAGCCTCTTTTTGGAGAGAATAATAGAGATTTTGAAAATTTAGCAATAGATGTGTCTTTTGACGGAAATAAAGACGCGAAAGCAACAGAAAAAGTCGGAGGTTTCTGCTAGCAGAAATGAGTAAGAATTGTTAACTCTATGTCATTTCTTTCCGCTACGATGTCTGCATCTGTGCCAAATTCTGCTTTTTTAGAGAACAGCGATCGCGATAGAAGTGATAGTTTTGCGCTGCACTTAGCTGCTTGATTGACTGGCTTTGATACCGCTCTATCTGCGCTAAGCAGGCTTCGGTTTGTAATCCGCTACGCCATAGGATTAAGGCATTTTCCCCATCGGCGTAGTAGCGCTTGCGCTGACCTGCTGTTTTGAAGTCGAATTTTTGATAGAGCGCTTGCGCTGGCTGGTTCGAGGCTCGCACTTCTAAGGTGGCTCGGGTCAATCCGCGATTACGCGCCTTGAGCAGAAGCTGAGTCAATAGCAGCAGTCCTAGCTTCTGCCGCTGGTAGCTAGGGTCAATCGCCATTGTCGTGATGTGCGCTTCTTCTAGAATTGCCCACAGACAGCCCACACCCAAAAGCACTACTGCTTTATTCTTTCCACTTTGCGCATCACCGTCAGGACTATCGAAGTAATCAGGCTCTTTAGCCGCTATTATCTGCCTATCTTCAGAGGTCGGTCGCTGCTTGAGGCGCTGTTCGAGCAGGTCTGCGCTGCTCGCTTTTACCAAAACTAATACATCGCTGTGCTCACTATCGAGCTCTCGTTCATAGCCCGATCGGGTCCACAGGCCGCCAAGACACCTTTGATCTAGGGCAAGCACGGCCGGGATATCTGCCTCAATCATCGGTAAGCAGCCTACGATTGATTTTGACAAAGGAAGAGAAGACGCTGTCATCTGCGCAGGCGTATCACCATTCAATTAAACTCGAAGCCGTCGTTTTGCTTTTCAAAGCAGTGTTTATCTACTTAGCTACCAACTGTACACTGATTAAATAGTCTCTAAACTTCTCTTCCTTGCTCTCTTATGGTTTCTACGATTCCAGCCGCGCCCGCTCGCTCTAGTCTTCCTGCTTCTAGCTTGCAGTATTTAGCAGAAGTATCTGCTGATACATCGCCTAATCAGGCCCTTTTACCTTTAAGTGCGGGCGTCAATGACAAAGACCATCTAACGGTCGGTGGCTGCGATGTGGTGGATCTGCTCGAAGAGTTTGGCTCACCTCTCTATATATTAGATGAGCAAACGCTGCGGACGGCCTGCCGCCAATACCAGCAGGCTTTTGAAAATCACTACCCTGGAGATTCTTTAATTGTCTACGCTTCAAAGGCGTGGAATTGCTTGGCTGTGTGTGCGATCGCCACTCAAGAAGGCATTGCTATTGACGTGGTTTCTGGTGGAGAGCTGAGCACTGCGATCGCCGCTGGGGCCACTGGCAAAATGCTCTACTTCCACGGCAATAATAAATCTGCCGAAGAGCTACAGCTAGGGCTAGACGCCGACGCTCGCATTGTCGTAGACAACTGGCACGAGCTGAAGACGTTAGACCAGCTAGCCAAAGATGCCGGCGTAACGGCCACTATCCTATTGCGTCTGACGCCGGGAATTGAGTGTCACACCCACGAATACATCCAGACTGGCCACATCGATAGCAAGTTTGGCTTCGACCCCGATCAGCTCGAAGAAGTCTTTGATTTCATCGCCAACAAAACCGAAAATATCAACTGCATTGGTCTGCATGCGCACATCGGCTCGCAGATATTCGAGCTACAGCCGCACCGCGATCTAGCTGATGTGATGATGCGCTGGTTCCAGACTGCCAGCAAATACGGACTTTCTATTCAGGAAATCGACATCGGTGGCGGTCTAGGGATTCGCTACACAGAGTCCGACGATCCGCCTAGCATTGATGATTGGGCCAAGACTGTTTGCGAAAGTATGGCGGCGGCCTGCAAAGCGAGCGATCTGCCCTATCCAAAGCTGCTGTGTGAACCAGGGCGATCGCTGATTGGATCGGCCTGCGTCACCGCCTACACAGTCGGAGGGCAAAAGACCGTTCCCGGCATCCGCAACTATGTCTCTGTTGATGGTGGCATGTCTGATAATCCGCGTCCGATTACCTATCAGTCGGTGTATCGTGTTCTAGCGGCTAGCAAGATGTCTGCACCGCTGAGTGAGACCGTGACGCTTGCAGGAAAGCACTGCGAGTCTGGAGATGTGGTCATTCATTCAGCCAGCCTGCCAACGCTCGAAGCGGGTGAAGTGCTGGTGGTTCCAGCGACAGGTGCCTACAACTACAGCATGTCGTCCAACTACAACCGCGTTCCTCGTCCGGCGGCTGTACTCGTTAATCAGGGCCAGGCTAGCTTGATCTTGCGCCGAGAAACCTACGCGGACCTAATGAGCCATGACTGTCTGCCAGATGCGCTCAAGTTAGCCACTTAGTAAACCGCTCAATCAGCCTTGACGCACAGTAGTATACGAGGATTGAATATCTAATTCAGGTGAAATCGGTCTGAGCTCTTGTATATCACCTTCATTGATATTGTTTTAGTCTTCGTGCTGGTCTACACGGTACTGTCGGTGATTCGCGATCGCCGCACGATGTGGATGGTACAGGGACTGATGCTTCTAATGGCAGCCACGCTACTTAGCAAGGTGCTAGGGCTTGACGTGTTTAGCTTCCTGATGGACAAGATCCTGCTGGGCGCTTCTGTGTCATTAGCGGTGATGCTAGTCGCGGACTTTCGGCGGCTGCTAGAGTCCATCGGTAAAGGAGAATTTACCCAGCTCTTCGTCGGTCAAGACAGTCATCTCTCTACAGCTAGCAGCGTAATTGACGAGCTAGTAGAAGCGGTCAAAGGGCTTTCACAGAACCGAACTGGAGCGCTGATGATTCTAGAAACCGACGAGCCGATTGAAGAAAGCGACTTTTCGGTGCCTGGCGTCAGACTCAACGCGGAGCTTTCTAAAGAGCTGCTGCAAACTATCTTTCAGACCACTACCTTGCTACATGACGGCGCTGTTTTGATTCGTGGCTCTAGAATCCTGGCAGCGGGCGTCATTCTGCCGATCTCTGAGCAGACCGCCTCCAGGCAGCTAGGCACTCGGCACCGGGCCGCAATGGGTATCACTGAGCGAGTAGAACAGTGCCTGTGCATTGTCGTTTCAGAAGAAACAGGTTCCATTTCAGTCGCCGAAAGAGGCGTGCTGAACCGACCACTGACCAGCAGTAAACTAAAAGAATTATTGACAGAAAAGTTTTCACCTTCGGGGGATGCTGATACGGTTGCGCCTCAGCTTCGCAGCCTAGGCAAGCGGTTGAGTCTCAAAGGCATCCGCTTTTTAAGCGCTTTTAAGCGTAAGTTCAAACGTAAGCCTACGCAAAAACTCCCTCGCTCCACCCCTCAGGAAAAGAAATGACGGCTAAAGCCATAGACAAAGCTATAGACCCTTCACGACTGCCTGCCGATCTAGAGCAAGGTCGGATGCCTGATCATGTGGCGGTGATCATGGATGGCAACGGCCGCTGGGCAAAAAGGCGCGGTCTCCCTCGGATTATGGGCCATCGAAAAGGAGTAGATACGCTAAAGAAGCTGCTGCGCTGCTGCCGAGACTGGGGAGTGGGGGCGCTGACGGCCTATGCCTTTTCGACTGAGAATTGGGGACGGCCGACGAAGGAGGTTGATTTTCTGATGACTTTGTTTGAGCGGGTATTGCGCCAGGAGCTCAAGGAGATGATGGAAGAAAATGTCCGGATTGAGTTTGTGGGTGATTTGCTAGCGCTACCAGAAACGCTGCAAAAAGAGATCGATCGGGCAGTGACGCTAACCAAGGGAAATCAGGGAATTCGCTTTTCGGTGGCGACTAACTATGGAGGACGTCAGGAGATTTTACAGGCTTGTCGGGCGATCGCACGTCAAGTAAAGCAAGGCCATCTCGATCCAGAAAGCATTGATGAATCGCTCTTTAGCCGCCACCTCTACACCTCTGGTATCAGCGATCCTGATCTATTGATTCGTACTAGCGGTGAAATGCGAATTAGTAACTTTCTGCTGTGGCAGCTAGCCTATTCAGAGTTTTACATTACAGATACGCTCTGGCCTGATTTTGATACTTCAGAATTTCATCAGGCGATGAAAGCGTTTCAGCAGCGCGATCGCCGTTTTGGCAAGGTCAGCTAGTGCTCAGCTCAATTAGTCTTTGGTTTGACCGGCTTCTAGTTGGATCAACTTCTAGACCACTTCCATCCAGTCAAAGATTCTTTCTAATTGCTTTAGTGTCAGTACGCCCTGCTGCCATAGCACCATTGGTAGCGGCGCAGAATCCTGCTTGCACTGCTGCAATGCCTGCTTAATAGAGGTAGAAGGAATAGAAAGTTCTTCCTGCAAGAACTGAACTAATTTTGTGTAATCGCTCGAAATCATGGACTGGTAGAGGCTGTGTTACTTGTGGCTTATTAAGCCCTTTTCCTCGATCCCTTAACTGGGCCAAAAAAAAGAGTTTTGATTTAGTTCAGTGATTCTACGGTAGAACGAACGAAAAACACCTCCTTCTTTCGAGCAGCTTAAGTCTTTCTTTAGAATTACATGCTCGCTATTGCTAGATAGGCTATGGTTCTACCCGCTTGGTCGCTAGAGACTGTAGCCTGGTAGGGCCTCAATCTCAACGCGATCGCCTACTTGCAACCCAATCTCCTCAGCCCGACCGCTGCGTAGTTCTAGAACTTGATCGATAGCCTCAGCCCCTGGTCCATAGGAAGGACAGGGCAGCGCCGGACAAGGCGGCACTGCTGGTGCGATCGCTACCACCTCACCTGCTCGCAAGAACACCATATCTAGCGCTACTGGCACATCCTTCATCCAAAAGCTCACCTGTCTAGGAGGGCTAAACGGAAATAACATACCTCGATTGTCAGGTAGCGCCGAGCGAAACATTAGCCCCAAAGACTGCTCTTCAGAGGTTCTAGCGACCTCTATCTCAAAGGTCTCACCTCGCATCTGCGCTACTGCGCCAACAGGCAGTAGCTGTCCTGGCCCATTGAGCGTAATGGCTGGCTCATCCGAGCTGGGCACTGTCTCACTTGTCATTTCCTCCGAGTTTGGATCGACAGACGGATCGACAGACATAGTGCAGCTAGCGAGCGCGCCCTGGCATAGAAGAAACAACGTGATGGCTACTGCCACGCGGGTGGCTGATCCGTTTTTGCACATACTCAGAACGCACCTCTAAAAGTGACTATCGAACAACTATTGCGCGGTTTTTTATTCAGCTTTCTCGCAGCACATAGCCTACACCACGCACCGTTTGAATGAGGCGTTTTTCATTTTCTCCATCTATTTTTAGGCGCAGATATCGAATATAGACCTCGATTACGTTTGATTCACCGATAAAGTCATATCCCCAGACGCTTTCTAGAATCTGCTTGCGGGTCAGCACCTCTCGTGGATGCTCCATTAGATACTTCAGCAGCTCAAACTCTTTCATGGTCAGCTCTATCAGGCGACTGCCTCGAATGGCCTGACGCTGGCTGATATCTAGAACCATATCGGCAAACCGAAGCTGTTCACTGTTCGCGGCTTCTGGCTTCAAGTAGGTATTGACTAGGGTAATGAAGTCTTCGCTGCGGTAGGGCGCTAGAAAGTAATCATCAGCGCCTGATTCTAGACAGGCAACGCGATCGCCTAGCTCGTCATGCGCCATCATCAGCAGAATCGGAACGCGGTTTTTCTCGTTGCGTAACTGGCGGCAAAGATCCAACCCAGACTCATCTTTCAGCCGTTTCGCAACCACAATCAGTGCTGGCATTGCCGTGCGTGTTTGCATAAGTCCTGCTCGCAGGCTGTGTACCTCAATCGGCGTGTATCCAGCCTCGTGTAGATCGACCCCGATTTTGTGCGCTAGGGTTTCATCGCTTTCTAGCACCAGCACGGTTGGTGAGTGCGGCATAGGCCCTAGAGAGTCTGACGGTAGATTGGGAAGCGCAGGGGGCGAGCTCATGACAGATGCAGTAAGGAAGGGAACAGCCGAGAAAATAGCCCTAACATGGTTTGCGCTTAGGGTAGCTCTACCGAAGTTGGCTTGGCAATATGCGCGAGTCCCCAGCCTAGCTTTTCTCTGAGTACGCGGAAGAATTCTGGTGGTTTGAGTCGGATAAATTTGGCAGTGTAGGGCGATCGCACCAAAGTCACCTCGTCGCTAGGACCGACGTAGCAACCCGCATTCCCATCCACCACCATCACCAGCGTCTCTGGGTTTGCCGATGTGATCGTCACCGGTTCGTGATCTGGAAACACCAGCCCGCGAGAGGCCAGTGAATGAGGGCAGATCGGAATTAGCTGAAGTACAGACACCCCCGGCGCAATCACCGGCCCCCCGGCAGATAGCGAATAGGCCGTAGAACCAGTCGGTGTAGAGATAATAATGCCATCTGCCGCGACATCGACGGGCGCATGGTGGCCCACCTGCACCTCAAAATGGCACATACTCGTCAGCGGCTGGCGCTGCAGCACCGTTTCATTCAGACACAGTGCTTCCCAACCAAGCGCTCCTCGGTTATGTAGGCGGACTAGCACCATTGCCCGCTCTTCTAGGTGGCAGTTGCCTGCAATGATCTGATCAATTGCCTCGTTGAGCTGGTTGAGATAGATCTCAGTCAAAAAGCCCATATGGCCCGTATTGACTGCCAATAGCGGAATGCCTCTAGGCGCGATCTGACGAAACGCCGATAGCACCGTCCCATCCCCGCCAAACACCACCGCAAAATCCATCTCCTGATCAAACCCTCGCGGGACCAGGCTCTCGATTGGGGTGTGGCAAATTGGCTTGCCCGGCTGAGAATAGCCCAAGATACCAGCGATACCAGTCGTTAGACAGACTTCGTAGCGCTGTTTTTCTAACCGCTGGGTAAGCTGCTCGGCCGCCTTAACAGCGACCGGCTTGATATCGTTGTAAATGATGCCAACCTTAGGCACGATAGGTTCATAAAAAGGCGAAGGGTCTAGCTTATAGGCTACCGTCAAAGGCGATCACTTGAGTAAAAAGAATACCTGTCATAGTCAGGGCTATTCGTGCGGCTAGGCAAGAGTCATTATCTTCAAATAGTCTTTAGGGTGAGTACAAATACCCGACTAGGGAAGCACTGTAGTATTTAGAAAAGTCCGGGTTTCCAAAAAGCCGTTGGGTTCTTTCCTAATTTTTCTGATTGTGTTTGCCACCTGCATTGAGGATTGCTGAGCCGCGTGAGTTCGAGTCAACTACCTATTACCACTGCCTACGTCCGAATCACTCATCAGTCCTGGCAAAATGGCAGGATTGAGGGCGAAGTAAGTGCGAATGAGTTTGAATGGCGCTTTCGGTGGCGCTTTCGGATGGGGCAGCTAACGGTAGAACCGTCTCTGGGTCGGGCGCTGATTCAAGAGCCGCTAGGTCGATTTCTAGAACAGTTTGACTATCAGCTAGAACCGGGTGGAGATTATTCTTTTACGATCCGAGCGGATCTGTGATGGGTGGGCTGTGGCTAACGCCTGCCCAAACGCCTTGCGAACAACTCCGCCCAGCTTAATCTTCTCCTGATAGCCGTTTTAAGTATCTTTCTACTAGTAAGATAGCGACGATATCGTCGATGGGGCGGGGGATGCTGCGCAGGCTTTGGGGGAGGAGTCTGCCAATGCCTTTGGGGGGATACATTTCCCAGTAGCGATCGCGCGCTTCCAAAGAACTGTATCGTTCGTCTACCAGCATAATTCTAGGGGCATTCGGCAAATCGCTAAGCTGCTGTTTCCACTGCCTAGCGCTCGTCTGATCGCCCATCACAATGGAGGAAATTGGGTAGATTTCTCGGAGGTTTTGGATCGTCACCGATACGTTTGGCGAAGCAATTACCTGATGATAGTGCAGCGCTCTATCTAGCCCCACTACTGCCAATCCGCACTTATCGCGCCCTGGATCAAACCCTAAAAGTGTCGGCGTTAGCAGCGTGGGCACAGGCGATTTAGAGAAAGACACATTTAATTAGGAGCGTAGGTAAACCGATCTCTCAAATAGCCTAGGCTAAAGAGACCTTAGAAAAGAGTTCAAGCCGAACTGCTCAGACCTCGCTCAGCTTAAGAGGAATTACCAGTATTTGACGACATTGTGTGAAAAAGGATGATTTTTTCACCGTTCTTTGCTAAGAATACGACTTATTCAATGCTATTTTTGATGGTACATACGTACGCACTGCACAGTGCGCCGCCTGCGTGCACGTAAAAAGAGTCGAACTCTCCAACTTTAAATCTTTCGGCGGGACGACAGACGTTCCGCTGCTACCGGGATTTACGGTCATCTCTGGGCCCAATGGCTCGGGTAAATCCAATATTCTAGACTCGCTTTTGTTTTGTTTGGGGCTAGCCAGCTCTCGGGGGATGAGGGCAGAGCGCTTGCCCGATCTGGTCAATCAGAATCAGGCTAAGCGTCGTTCGACGGTGGAGACAATTGTTACGGCGACTTTTGATATCAGCGATGTCGCAGACAAATTAATCAGTAATGAAGATGACGCAGACGCCGCTATGGTCGCGCATGGAGCTGTAGGGACTGAAGAAATCGAATCCGATACGTCCGGAGACTTTCAGCCATTAGACGAGTTGGAAGGTGAGTTTGAGGAAGGTGTGGAGTTCAATGCCTTGCTCGATAGCAGTCTTGACGGTAGTAACGGCGCAGCGAAAAGCAGCCACAACGGTAGCAGTAACGGAAATGGCAAAGGTAACGGTCAGTCTCCGGTCCTACACTCTTCGCAGGCAGCTCCGCAAGAATGGAAAGTAACTCGGCGACTACGCGTTACCGCACAGGGCACCTACACCTCGAACTATTACATCAATGACGAGCCCTGTACGCTCAACGATCTGCATGAGCAGCTACAGCGCTTTCGCATCTATCCAGAAGGCTACAACGTGGTGCTTCAAGGAGACGTGACCAGCATTATCTCGATGAATGCGCGTGAGCGGCGAGAGATTATTGATGAGATGGCGGGCGTGGCGTCTTTTGATCGCAAGATTAACCAGGCCAAGTCAAAGCTGGACGTGGTCAAAGATCGTGAGGAGCGCTTCCGGATTGTAGAAACTGAGCTGATTGCTCAGCTAGAGCGGCTAGACCAGGACCGCAAGAAGGCCGAGAAATATAAGCAAATCAGGGCCACGCTGCAAGAGAAACAGACCTGGGAAGGGGTGATGCAGTGGCGATCGCACCAAAAACAAGCCGAGGATCTCAATAGCCAAATCCGCAAAGGCCATCAGGAAGGCGAAGCGATCGAGCAAAAGATCGCCGCTCTGACCGAAAAAATGTCAGCGACCGCCGCCGAGCTAGCGGTTCTCAATGCTCAGGTCAAAGCTTTGGGCGAAGAAGAATATCTGGCGCTCCAGTCCAAACTAGCCACTCAGGAGGCTGAGCTTCGTCAGCTAGTCAGACAGGAGGAAACGTTAGGTCAGTCCACTCGAGATCTATCCGCTCAGCTAGGCGCGACGCAAGTGTCAATGCAAGATCAAGAGGGTGAGCTGACTGCACTAGGTCGGCGGCTGCGGACGCTGACGGATCAGGAGCTAGCCCAGATTCAATCGGATAGGGATAGCGCGGTTGCTCAGCTAGAAGCCAAGCGAGAAGAAACAAATGCGATCGCCAGTAAATCCCAAGCCTGGGTGCAGCAGCAAACCGACCTGCGCCGTCAGCTAGAAGCTTTATTAGACCAGCTAGAGCCGCAGCGAGCGGAAAGAGTACGACTACAAGAGCGCCTCAGTCAGCTAGAAGCGCAGCGGCGGGAGCAGCGTCAGGGGCTAGCAGTGCTGGAGGCGGAGATTATTAGTGAGCGCGGCGCTGACGAAGAGGGGGAGGTGGTTCCTTCTGCCAGTCAGGGAGCCAGTCAGATGGCGATTCAGAACCTGGCTCAGGCGGTAGCGGATATTGAGGCTGATTTACAGACGCAGACGCAGACTTTGAATCGGCTGCTGCAAGAGCAAAGAGAAAAGCAGCGGGAGCTAGATAAGCTAGAAGCCCAAGAGCAGGCAATTAAGGAATCGCAGGGGACGCAGGCGACTGAGGTCTTGAAGCGTAGCGGCATCCAAGGGCTGTGTGGAATTGTGGCTGAGCTAGGGCAGGTAGACGCGGCCTATCAGCTAGCGCTAGAGATTGCGGCGGGTGGACGGATGGGCTTTATGGTGGTCGAGGATGACCGGGTCGGCGCTCAGGCGATTGATCTGCTAAAGCAGCGGCGGGCAGGGAGAGCGACTTTTCTACCTTTGAATAAGATTCGGGTGCCGAGTTTTAAGCCCGTGGACAAGTGGAACAGGCCGGATGGGTTTGTCGACTACGCGGTGAATTTGATCAGTTGCGATCAGAAGTACGCGGATGTGTTTGCCTTTGTGTTTGGCTCTACGGTGGTGTTTGAGACGCTGGCCGAAGCTCGTCGGAATATGGGCAGATATCGGATCGTGACGCTTGATGGCGAGATTTTAGAATCTAGCGGGGCGATGACTGGGGGAAGCTTGCGATCGCGCGGACAGCTACACTTTGGTACGGTGGCCGCAAGGGAATCTCAAGAAGCCCAGGCGCTGCGCGATCGCCTATCCGAGATCAACACCATCTTGGTTCGCTGTGAACAAAAGGTAAATCAGCTCACGCTCAAGGCAAAAGAAAAATCGCAGGCACTGATTGAGGCCCGTCAGCAGCATCGTGAGAACGCCCTAAAAGCGGACCAGGCTGCTAGCCAGCGCCGCGCCCTCGAAGAACGGATTGCCCAGTCCAAAGCTCAGCTAGACAAATCCGAAAGCGAATCCGCTCAGGCAACTACGCGTTTGAACGAGTTAGAGCAAACCCTGCCTAAACAAGAACAGTCGCTGGCTGAGAAGCGTCAGGAGCTAGCCGCGCTTGAAGAATCGCAGACCCATAGCGACTGGCAGTCGGCTCAAGGCGCGGTGCGAATCCTAGAAACGCAGCTAAACGAACAGCAGCAAAGATTAAGAGCCGCTGAAAAGCAGCAGCAGGATCTGCTCGCAAATCAGCAGCGACTGCAAGAAAAGCTACAGTCGGGCAAAGCGCAGATCACGGCTTTGCGCGCGCAGCAGCAGGCTCAGATCAACCAGCAGTCGGAGGTTGCCCAGCAGCAGCAAGCTTTACAAGAGACGATTGCTCAGACTAGAAGTGCGATCGCTATCCTAGACGACAAGCTCAAGCAAGAAAAAAACGCCCGCGATTGCCTAGAGCGCCAGTACAAAATCGAGCAAAACGAACAGCAGCAAAACCACTGGCAGTTGCAAAAACTTCAAGAGACCCAGACCCTTCGCCAGCAGCAGCTCCACGATTTGCAGCAGACCATTGAGCAGCAGGCCCTAGAACTTCCCGATCCACTTCCCGAAATTCCTCAAGACCTCACGCTAGAAGCGCTGCACAATTCTCTAAAATCCCTACAGCGCCGCCTAGAAGCGCTCGAACCTGTCAACATGCTCGCTCTCGAAGAATACGAAAGGACACTAGAGCGCCTAGAAGAACTCACCGAAAAGCTCACCACCCTCGAAGAAGAGCGCACCGAACTGCTGCTGCGAATCGAAAACTTCACCACCCTGCGCAAACAAGCTTTCAAAGAAGCCTTCGACGCCGTCAATCTCAACTTCCAATCCATCTTCGCCGAACTCTCCGACGGCGACGGTCATCTTCAGCTAGACGACGCAATCAACCCGTTCAACGGTGGCCTGACCCTCGTCGCCCACCCCAAAGGCAAGCAGGTCCGCCGCCTCGCTTCCATGTCCGGTGGCGAAAAGTCCCTCACTGCCCTCAGCTTCATCTTCGCTCTCCAGCGCTACCGCCCTTCGCCCTTCTACGCCTTCGACGAAGTCGATATGTTCCTAGACGGTGCCAACGTAGAGCGCCTGTCAAAAATGATCCAGCAGCAGGCCAAACTCGCCCAGTTCATCGTCGTCAGCCTGCGCCGCCCCATGATCGAATCCGCCGAACGCACCATCGGCGTCACCCAGGCACGCGGAGCCTACACCCAAGTCCTCGGCATCAACCTAGCCAAAGCAAACTGACTTCGGCATTCCCTCCACAGCAAACGGAAACCAGTCAGATACAATAGACACCTAATGAGGTATAGTCCCTCAAGCTCCGCGCTGCCGTTTTGAGGCAATTTTTGATAAGTCATGACTTTTGAACAAAGCCGACTCCGCTCTGACATCGTAGGCACACAGGTAATCACCCGCAGCACGGGCCGACGTCTTGGCGTAGTCAGTCAGCTTTGGGTTGATATGGACAGGCTAGAAGTCTTGGCTGTTGGCTTGCAGGAAAATGTACTCTCAAAGGTGATTGCCAACAACGAAAAGGTCATGCTGCTCAGCGATATTCGGCAGATGGGCGATGTGATCCTAGTCGACGATGACGCTGTGCTAGACGCTGATATCAGCGTGGCCTCCTTTAGCAGCATGGTCAATAGCGAAGTGATTACCGAGTCGGGCGAAGTGTTAGGGCGAGTGCGCGGCTTCAAGTTTGATGTGATTACTGGAAAGCTAGAAACCGTTGTTGTCGCTTCATTAGGACTGCCTCAGATTCCCGATCAGGTGGTTAGCACTTATGAGCTGCCAGTCGAAGAGATTGTCAGTACTGGCCCCGATCGGATTATTGTCTTTGAAGGGAGTGAAGAGAAGTTAGTTCAGCTGAGCGTGGGCCTGTTAGAACGCTTGGGTCTAGCGAGTCCGGCGTGGGATAGAGGGCTCAGCGATGGCTATGTGATGCCGACCTCGGCGTCGAATCAACTACCTTCTGGGATGAGAAACGAGGCGCGCCGGGAAATGCAGCGCGATCGCTCGGTCGGAAGGCAGAGTGAAAGACAGATCGAAAGACCGCGTGAAGATCAGCGCTGGCGAGACGACATCCCTGCCCAACGAGAAGTGCAAAGGGAAGTGCAAAGAGAACCCCAAAGGGAAGTGCAAAGACCGCAGCAGCAGCGACCCGCTCAGCAAGATATCGTGGATGTTCCTCCTACAGATGTTGATATCACCGGGGACGTCTGGGACGAGCCTGGTAGTCCAGAGAAAGAAGAGGAGCTGATCGAAGCGAAGCCTCTAAATCTACCGAAGAAGAAAGTCATGGAATACGAAGAGGAATCAGACTACTAAAAGGACTAACCAGCAAAGGCGAATCAGGTGAGTGCTAAGCAACCGGAAATTAAAACTCTGTCAGTGATGGGGCTGCCTGTCCATCAGAGTCAGCAATATATCGACTGGCTGGGCGATCGCATTCAAGCAAAAAAGAGTGCGCACGTGATCACACTCAACGCCGAGATGTGCATGCAGGCGCAGCAGGATCCGGCCTTGAGTAAGCTGATCAAATCAGCCGATCTGGTTGTGCCAGATGGTTCAGGCATTGAGCTATATTTTCGGCTATTGAGAGGTCAGGCGCTCTACCGCTATCCGGGGATAGAGCTAGCCGCAGACCTCTTAAATAGTTTAGATAGTCGTACGAAGGTCGCTTTCTATGGGGGCAAGCCAGAGATTGTCGAGGCGGCGGCGGACTATTGGCGATCGCAAAACCCACAGCTAAATTTAGCCATTGTCCAGCACGGCTACGTCAAAGGCCTAGAATTTGACAATTTTCTACGTCAATTAGAAGCCACAGCGCCTGACCTGATTTTCGTAGGACTGGGCGTTCCTAGACAAGAATTCTGGATCGCTGACTATCGAGCGCTATGCCCCGACGCTGTCTGGATTGGCGTAGGCGGTAGCTATGATATTTGGTCTGGTAGCAAGGTGCGCGCGCCGATGCCGATGCGCAATCTTCATCTAGAGTGGCTGTATCGACTGTACCAAGAGCCCTGGCGGTGGCGGCGAATGATGGCGCTGCCCCAATTTGCCTGGTCGTCTTTTTGGCATGGACTGAAGGAACAGCGGTAGAACTATCACCATGAAGCGACGTTGGTTTTTGGCTGGACTTACTTCACCGTTCGTTATCGCTGGCTGTAGAAACAGCTGTAGAGTCGAGCATCACCCCCCATAGAAGGCACACCAGATAGCGGTGCCGATGTCGTTAGGAATGACAAAACGCTGGTGATGGCAACTACGCCTAACTATCCGCCTTATCAACAGTTAGAGGTCAACAGGCAGCTAGAGACCGACCAGGCAAAAGATGAGCAGATAGAAGGCGACCAAAACAGTCAAGAAGAGCCAAAAATTGTTGGATTCGATATTGACCTGGCGAACCTAATTGCCAATCGCCTAGGTAGAGATCTGACTGTGATCGATTTGCCCTTCGATGCTCTGATACCAGCGCTTACCGAAGATGAAGTAGACATGGTGATGGCTGCGCTAGCCCCTAGTCGTAGCCGCAAGCAGCTAGTAGATTTTTCTGATATTTACTATCGTTCTCAGCATGCATTGGTCTCTATTGAGGGGGCTTTGCAAGCGCGCGATCTCGGCTACCAGGTGATCGGTGTCCACAGCCGCAGCGTGCAGGCTCGCTTTGCCCAAAAGCTCAACGACGAAGAGCTGCCTGGCCTGGTTATCGAATCCTATGACAGCCTATCGCAGCTTTTTGACGCGATAGATACTGGTGAGGTTGCGGGTGCGATTGTCGAGGCGAACGTGGTTGATGGCTATATTCAGCGCTATGCGGATCTAGAAGCTAGCGTCATGCCAACAGCAGGGCCGAGTGGAAGTGCGATCGCCCTACCCAAAGACTCGCCCCTACTACGCGATATCAACACTGCCCTTTCAGAGATCAAAGCCAGCGGCGAAATGGATCAGCTAATCGATCAATGGTTTGGCTAGCGCTACGTTCGCCATTTACAGAATCGGCGGCGGCTTTCTTTCGATGCTGCCATCAACAATTAATGATTTGGGGGAACCTTAGCCTAGTGCGCTACAGAGTCAGTCTAGCCACCGCTATCAATTCCATCACCACTACTCTGCTGGTTTGACCCTACATGACTTCGCTTCTTACCCCTTTAGCCAAGCATCAAATTCCCCCGGACCAGTCGGTCAGAACGCCAGAAGCAGCGCCGCCGCCAGCTCACATCATTGCGCTGCGTCACGTCAATAAGACCTACGAAAATGGCGCACCGGCTCTAGTCGACATCAATCTAAAGCTGAATAAAGGCAGCTTCCTCTTTATCACCGGGCCTTCAGGTGCAGGCAAATCTACCCTGCTAAAACTGCTCTACGGCCAGGAAAATCTGACCACTGGCCAAATCCACGTCAACGGGCAAGAAATCAGCTCACTCAAAGGCAATCAGCTAGCAATGCTCCGTCGTCGCATTGGCGTCATCTTTCAAGACTACAAGCTGATTCCTCGCCGCACCGTTGCCGAAAATGTGGCCTTCGTTCTGCATGCTCAAGGCTACTCTCGCCAAGAGATTGATCGACGCCTACCGCTGACGCTCAAGATGGTCGGCTTGCAAGGCAAAGAAGATCGCTTCCCTTCCCAGCTTTCTGGCGGCGAGCAGCAAAGAGCTAGCATCGCTCGCGCTGTTGTTGGCACGCCGCCGCTGTTGCTTGCCGATGAGCCGACTGGCAATCTTGACGAAGACAACGCTCGCCAGGTGTTTAATATCTTGCGCAGGCTGAACAATATTGGCATTACGGTAGTGGTGACCACCCACAATGAACTGATGGTGCGATCGCTCAACTACCCCGTCATCCAAATCCGCAACCACCGTCTTCACCACATCCGTTAATCTACAGCCTCGTCAGTTTGTTCATAGCAGATAAACTGTAAGAAGTTTGCTGTGGAAGAAGTCAGATGGAGCGCCATATATTAGAAGCTGAACTTGCCTCGGATGGCACCGTGCTCTTAAGGGATCTGCCTTTTCAACCAGGCGATACTGTTGAGATCACCATCGTTAAACAGGTCGACGATACAAAGCCCTTCTTGTCAGACGACGCGCCGGAGGACTGGCAGAACGCAAACCCCAGATATTGGATTAGAACGGCAGTAGAACGTATCTCAGAAAAGTTTGACCCTAAGAAGATTATTCTTTTTGGCTCTCATGCGAAGGGAATAGCGACTATTCACAGTGATATTGATTTGCTGGTTATTTTTGAAGCGGTAGAAGATAAGCACGAGCAAGCAATCACAATTCGTCAGATGCTTGCTGACTTTCCAATCTCAGAAGATATCATCGTTGCTACAGAGCAAGACATCAAAAAGTACAGACATTCGGTTTCTAGCGTCTTGCGATTTGCAACCGAAGAAGGAAAAATAATCTATGAAAGAGCTTAATGAGCGTTTAGACTCGACCGCAGAGTGGATTTCTTCTGCCAAGGATGAGATCCTAACAGTTGAAATATTGAGAGAGAAAGGTCAGCATCTAACCAGTCAAATCTGCTTTCACTCACAGCTAGCCGCTGAAAAAGCAATCAAAGCGGGTCTTACCTTTCTAGATCTTCAGTTCCCACTCACTCAAAATCTTGTCAAACTAAAGAACCTTTTGCCGCCGGACTGGAATTCGCTACCCGACACAGAAGCGCTAACTGTGTTGTCTGAATGGGCGGTAAAGGGACGGTATACCCAAACTACAACTCGCCCTTCTATTGGACAGTCTGAAGAAGCTTATCGACAGGCAAAATTAGTAGTTGCAGCGATAGGAAAAGAGCTAAGTACCAGGGGATTTTCTTTTGAGAACATGGAGTAGAGGGTTTGAAGAATGGTCGACACAATCAATCTGGCTGAAAAGTTCGCGAAATTTTCTGACTATTGGTCACCGAAGGTAGTGGCAGAGATGAACGACTATCAGTTCAAGTTGGTGAAGTTTCAGGGTGATTTTGTGTGGCACGACCATCCTGATACGGATGAGGTATTTCTAGTTATTTGCGGCTCAATGGAGATTAAGTTTCGAGACCAAAAAGTGACGGTTTCAGCTGGTGAGTTGTTCGTGATTCCAAAGGGTATAGAACATTGCACTCGCGCAGAAGAAGAGTGTCATGCAATGCTGATCGAGCCCTGTGGCGTGGTTAATACTGGTAATGCAGAAAGTGAGCTGACTGCATCAAATGACGTCTGGATTTGATGACATTTAGCCTAAAAACGCCTCGTACCCCCGCCGAAATTTCTCTTTGCCGTGCAGTTCTATGATGCTGCCGTGAGCCATAATCACCCGTTCAAAATCCCACTCCAGCACTCTATCGACGGATTGTCTTATTTTGGCTTTGTCTCTAGTCGCAATTTTTTCTAGCACTGAAGGACTCAGCTTTTTGTAGCCGCCGCCCACCTGGGTTGCCAGGCGAGTCAGTAGCGGGAAGCTCTCATCGAAATGAAATGCAATATCAGTAATTACCAAAGTGCGGCTGGCCCTGTGAAAAAAGACGCACTCGTTAAGATTTTCTATACCTCCTGATCCGAGCGTTCTAAAGCCTTCGAATAGAAAGAAGTCAAGACAATTCCATGGTTCACTCCCGCTGACATCAACGGTTACTGGCTCAATGACGTAATCGATGGGTAGCTCAGGTCTTTTTTCTTTCAATCCTGGCGCGGCCCAGAAGGTTGCAGTTGGGTAATGCGCCTTGAAGTCAGCAGCAAAGAAGTAGTGATAAAGATTGGGTGCAATGATATGGGCTACTACACCTATCTGGTCAAGCTGTGCAATTAGCGCTTCTGTCGGTTTAATGGGTGAAATGACTACTATCTCTTGATTTTGTAGTCGAATAGCGGTCATTCTAGCCCCTACGCTGAGGCCAAAGTAGCGCATCGGTTGCTCAGCAACCCAAATATCTTGATCGACTGGTCTAAGCATAGAGATTCAGCTCACTGAAATACGCTAAGCGGAATCACAATCAAAGTGTTTCCCTTCCGCTCTAAGACAAAGACTTCTTGGTCTGGGCCAATAGCCGCTTTGCGATCCTCACACCGAGCCTGCCAAGAATTACCTTCGTAAATGACGCGGCCTATCTTTCCCGGCTGAATAGCTGTGGTGGTTCTGGCCTCTGTCGCGTGGCGCAGCGCTGGCGCTGTAGTGTTAGGTACAAATCGCTTGATTCCCCAGAAGATCAGCGCGGATAGTAACATCCACAGCACTATCTGATAGTTCAGTCCAGTGACCACTAGCGACAGCAGCGCTACGCCAAAGGCGCTAATGCCAAAGGCTGATTCTAGGAAAGCTGACGGAACTAAAACTTCCATCAGGCAAAAGATAACGCCAATAACTATCCATATCAGTGCAGGATTCATGTATTCTACGCACTTACCACCCTTGTTCAAGCTGTGCGTTTGGGTATTTTCTACAGCCTAGCTTGATCGCCTACTGACGGTAGGTCGCTAGGAGGACACTCTATTAATTGAGCACAGCTGGGCAGGCTTTAGCGTAATTTATCAAATTTATTTGCACTAAATCCCTTTTCCCTTACCATATAGCTAACTTAACGGCAATCCCCTTTGAAAGCGTGATCCAAACAGCACGACCCAGAAAGACAGCATCTGCGAATGGCAAAGTGAGTCAGTCTCCTTTTAGACAGTACGTTTGGGCATTAGGCCATGCCACCAACAAAGTTCCGATTGGAGATCTAGTCGATGGGCGCTATCAGGTAGTTGCCCCTTCGATCTGGCTAGATACTAGACCCGATCAGCCGCCTAAGGTGCCTGATCCAATTCCTGGCTTTGTGATGCCTTATCTAAAGGCTTATCCATATCAGCTAAATTTGCCGGGTATCTATGGTATCTGTCATCAAAATTCTGGAGAAGCAGTGCTGCTGCTTAGCAATGTGCCGGTGAGTCGTCAGGGGCATCTGATGCCTGCGATCGCCAAAGCCTGGCCGACTACCACCGCCTTTCGCCAGGTCTACTGGCTCTGGCAAATGATCAGCTTGTGGGAGCCGCTTAGTGAGTTTGGCGCGGCAGCTAGCCTACTGAAAAAAACGAACATCCGTGTCGAATCCTGGCGTGTTCGGCTGATTGGTCTATCGACTAATCCAGCTGAACCTGACTTTGCGGATTTAGCTGCCGCATGGGAAAGTACCTATCTCCCCGAGGCAAAACCTTCAGTCGCTACGTTGCTGCGGTCCGTCTGTCAAAATTTGCGCTCGTCGGATGTGGATTTTGCTGCGATTAAGGCTGAAGTGAATGCCCAGCTGCTTCAGGAGTCGGCCGGCAGCACAATGGAATTTCAGGTGGCTGGTGCCACTAGCACCGGGCCTACCATGCGCCAAAACGAAGATGCCTGCTATCCTAGTCGCGCCGAGCTACAGCGTACTAGCACAGCCGACCTGCCGCTATTGCCACGACTGGCTATAGTCTGTGACGGCGTGGGTGGACATGAAGGCGGTGAAGTCGCTAGCCAGCGAGTGGTGCGATCGCTTCAACTTCAGCTTCGTAGCCTGCTAACAGAAGCAATGAACCAGACAAAGCCGCTTTCTCCTCAACTGGTCATAGACCAGATCGAAGCGGCGATCAGAGTCGCCAACAATCTGATTGTGGAACAAAACGATCAGCAGGGCCGCGCCGACCGTCAGCGGATGGGCACCACTTTAGTGATGGCGTTAGTGCTGCCGCAAAAAGTTAAAACTGCTGACGGTATAGCTGAAGTCAATGAACTTTATCTGACTCATATTGGTGATAGCCGCGCTTATTGGATCACAGCCGACCACTGCCAGCAACTGACCGTAGATGACGACATCGCTGGTAGAGAGGTCAGCGCAGGCAACAGCTTCCATACAGCCGCCCTACAAAGGCCCGATGCCCTTGCGCTCAGTCAAGCAGTTGGCATGCGCGATTACGACCAGCTAAAGCTGCATACTCAGCGATTTCTGTTTGAGTCGAGTGGGGTGCTGCTGCTGTGTTCTGATGGCTTGAGCGATAACAATCAGGTAGAAAGCTCTTGGTCAAACTACATTGGTCTGACGATGAAACAGATCGTGCCGCTAGACGAGGCGGTCGATTCGTGGATAGAGCTCGCCAATCAGCGTAACGGTCACGACAATGTAGCCGTGGTGCTAATGAACGCAATCATGACTGGTGAAGAGGCGGATGAAGGCACTGAAGCGCTGAGCGATGGAGCGAACGGCACTACGGCTGATACTACTGAAGAAAACTTACTGAGCGATCGCCCATTAGCGGATTCACACCCAGGGGCTAGTACCTCTCGTAGCCCGTCAGGCGTTGCTAGAAAGCCTCCTACTCCTAGCCTACCTGTTCCCCCTGCTGGTATGACTCCGGCCTCGCGGGCACTGCTCTATGGCGAAGACGACGAGGACGATACCCTCACGCCAGAAGAACTGACGATTACCTCTTCACAGACAGATGGAACGTCAGCGCCCAAAACGCGCAGCTGGGTCACTATTCTATTGGCCTTAATTGTTTTGAGTGTAGTTGGCATCGTAGGCTGGCTGCTGTGGCGCACGTTTGATCCATCCGTTGCTCCATCTTCACCACTAGAGGATACGCCTGAAGAGGTGGTGCCAGAGGAGAGTCCAAGTGAGTAATAAAGCTTATCAGCACGCAAGCTTGCAAGTATGCAAGGCTGTCACGGATAAGTCTATAGGAGGCATAGGACTAGAGAGTAGAGGGAAGGAAAGCCGCTGAGGAGGTGGGGAACCTCATTATGAGAGAATGAAGGGACTGATCTTTTTACATCTTGATTTATGAAAGTTGGCGATCGCGTCCGCATCAAAGGCCCCCTTACGCTGTTTAACCATCCCAAATTTCGCAACCAGCCTCACAACGTTGAAGGCATGGAAGGCGTAATCTCGGCTATCTTGACCGATTGGGAAGGTCGACCTATCAGTGCGAACTACAAGATCGTTGCCTCCTTTGAGATAGAAGGTGCTAGACGACCGTTCAAAGCTCACCTGCACGAAGATGAGCTAGAAGTCATTGAGTAGATATCTGAGTAGACGTAGAAACATAGCAAAGTAGGAGATTAAGACGCCTGCTGAGTAGGACGGATCAAAATATCGTTCACTTCTACATGAGCAGGCTGCTGAAGCGCGTAGATTACCGCCTTCGCAATGTCTTCTGACTGAAGCACAGGAAACTGACCGTAGGTTTCCTGTGCTTTTTCCGCGCTTTGATGATATTTTTGGGCAAATTCAGTTTCTACAACGCCAGGACTCACCGACGATATTCGAATATTACTTTGGGCACTGCGCAGCTCACGTCTAAGCGTCTCGCTCAAAGAACGCACCGCAAATTTAGTCGCAGAATAGAGTCCAGTAATCGCAGGCACCCGGTGCCCTGACATAGAGCTGATATGTACAATATGGCCCGAGTTTGCGCTCGTCATCCGCTGCACTGCCTCGCGGGTGCAAATGCACAGTGCCAATACGTTCACATCCAACATTTCTCGCCAGGCGTCAGTATTTCCGCTCATCAAGCTTTCTTTGTGACCTAATCCAGCATTATTTACCAGTACGTCTATCTGTCCAAACTGCCGATCAACCGCCTCAAAAAAACTGAGGATTTGGGCTTCTTCTCTCAGATCAACTGCTTGGATAAGTACTGCGCTGCCATTGGCTTCTAGCTCCTTTGCCGCAGCGGTCAACCGGTCGTAACGGCGGGCGCATAGCGCCAGGTCATAGCCTGCCTTTGACAGGTGCTGAGCGATTGTCAATCCAATGCCGCTAGAGGCACCAGTGACTATCGCAACGGGTCTTTGCTGAGTTTTTATCATCATCAGACTAAAGGAGATGCTAGATTATATGAGAAGATTATTACAACCTTTTAAGCAATTTTTTGGAGAGGGCAAAATGGATATCCGCATCGTGCTTGTACTGTCACCCTTGCTCATCGCCGCAGGCTGGGCTGGCTTTAACATCTTTCGAGCTGCGCTAGGGCAGGTTCAAGATCTGCTGAACAAGAACAACGCCGCGTAGCTAGCGCTTTGGCTTTGTTTCTAGTTAACGATTTAACGGTGACGTACTACCTTTAGCTGTTTTGTTAAGAGTGTCTAATCAGAAGGTCAACCTCAAAACTGAGGTTGGCCTTCTTTAGTCTCAGTTTTATTCGAGCTTTAGCTGTCTTAGCTTTGGCATCAACTGATCGAATGCAATCCCGCGATGGCTAAACCGCTCTTTTTCTGCGTTGCTCATCTGGGCGAACGTTTTACCCTGCGCAGTGACAAAGAAGATGGGGTCATAGCCGAATCCACCGGCCCCTTGCCCTTCGGTTAAGATCAAGCCGGGACAGCGGCCTTCTGTTTCAAGCGCAATAGTGCCATCTGGTTTTGAGAGGGCGATCGCACACACGAACTCAGCCTGTCTATTCGCTTCATCCCCTAGCTCACCCAGCACGCGGTTGATCCGCCCGGCGTCACTGTCCCCGTAGCGCGAAGAATATACGCCCGGTGCACCACCCAAGGCCATAACTGAGAGTCCTGAATCGTCTGCGATCGCCCAGCTTTTGGTGGCGATCGCCACTTCCGATGCTTTCAGCCTAGCGTTTTCAATAAAGGTCTCCCCTGTCTCTTCGACCTCAATGTCTTCCGGCTTGAGAGCTAATGTCCAGTTCAATTCTTTTAGGTAGTCCTTTAGTTCGGCTAGCTTCCCCGGATTTCCAGTAGCGACAACGACAGTAGTCATAAGGTGAGTATCAATAGCTAGTATTTACGATCAAACGAGTAATCAAGATCGTATCTTTTTAGTGACCGTATTCCAAACTACCAGGTTGTACAGATGATCAATCGACAAACTAGGGGAAGGGCAACTAGCTCTATTGGCAGCTTCACTCATGATTTTAAAGAATTTCTACTGCGCGGCAACGTGGTCGATCTCGCGGTTGCTGTCGTTTTAGGCGCAGCCTTCAACGCTATCATCACTTCTTTGGTCGAAGACATCATCACGCCAATTCTTCTACAACCTGTTTTGAGAGTGGCAGGTGTCGAAGATATTGCTTTGTTATCGGCTGGCGGTATCAAATACGGCGTTTTTCTAGCCGCAGTGATCAAGTTTGTACTTGTTGGCTTTGTACTCTTTCTAGTGGTTCGTGCTTTTGCCAGGTTCAGGCGCGTAGAAGAAGTCGCTGCTCCACCAGAACCTACCCCCACAGAGAAATTAGACGCTACTATCCAGCGCCTAAATGAAACTATAGAACGTAAGCTCTGAGCGTATTTTTAGTCGCGCTCCTCACTCTTTGTCGAAAACGCACTCCACAGTGATGCTCAAATTGCTTTCAGCAGTGCCTTTAGTCACGTAGGGGACGCCTGCTTCACCACCGACTTGAATGCCAAATTGCAAAGTGACTTTGTGAATGTCGCTATTGCCCATGTTTTTGAAGGACTTGAGCGTCTGACTTGTGTAGGTACGAATAGTCCCTTCGATTGCCCTGAAACTTTGAGTGGCGATCGCAGCGGCCGTCCTTTGTGTGTCATCTGAGATGCCGCCTGGTAGATTGTCAAAGCCACGCGAGCCACCAAATCCTGGAAATCTTTTCTCTCCGCTGCGAACTTCCTCTTCGTCTAAATCTACTGAGTTCGATTCTGCCTCAAACTTTGGTGAAATCGCAGTGCTCTCTTCAGCCTCGATATAGATTTCGCTGCCGTCTTCTAGCTGGATTGGAACGAGCTGACTCATGATGATGCTTCCCTTATACGATGCAAACTTGATGGTTCCATCAGTCTGCCCAGTTGAAATCTGGTTTTCTCTACTACTCAACCGAAGCAAAGTTGTCTATAACTAAGAGAACACCTAGCAGCCCCATCCGTATCATGGCAGACCTCTACGCTAGCGAGGAAGCTCAGCAGATCTTGCAAATTGCGATCGCAAAAGAGACAGAATCCGGCGAACTCACCCGTCGGCAGCTCGCCGAAATCGCCACCGAGCTCAATATCGCCCCCGAAACGCTATGGTCGGCAGAAAGGGAATGGATAGCGCTCAAAAGCGAATCCTCTCAGCAGCTAATATTCAACCAGCAGCGCCGCCAAAACTTTCAGCATCACCTGATCCGTTACGGCGTTGTTAATAGCTTTTTACTCCTGCTCAATATTTCGATATCCGGCGGCATCGGATTTGCAGCCTTCTTCATTCTGACTTGGGGCATAGGACTAGCCTTGCACGGCCTACGCGCCTACCAGTCATCCGGCTATCGCTATCAAAAGGATTTTGAAAGCTGGCAGAGACGCCAGAAAGTAAAACAGTCCGTCCTGGGTATCTTCAATCGCTTCATGAATACGTAGAGAACGACGCATTGCCCTACTCTGCGAGAACGCCGCCCTTCGACTCTGCTCAGGGCTCGGTTGCCGCTCCGCTTAAGGCTTGGTACCTGACCTCTCGCGCTGGCTGAGCGAAGTCGAAGCCAACACCAAAAAGCCCCCGGTACACTGTACCGGGGGCTTTTCGTCAACTATTGAGTTGTTCTATCAATCGAATAATCAGATGACTATTACGCGTTGATAGCAGGTGCTGTGAGCGCTACAGGAGCAGCTTCGCCAGCAGCCAAGTCAAGCGGGAAGTTGTGAGCGTTGCGCTCGTGCATTACTTCCATACCCAAGTTCGCACGGTTCAGTACGTCAGCCCATGAACCAATCACACGACCCTGTGAGTCGATGATGGACTGGTTGAAGTTGAACCCGTTCAGGTTGAACGCCATGGTAGAAATACCAAGAGCAGTGAACCAGATGCCGACTACAGGCCATGCACCCAACAAGAAGTGGAGTGAACGGCTGTTGTTGAACGATGCATACTGGAAGATTAGACGACCGAAGTAGCCGTGCGCTGCAACGATGTTGTAAGTCTCTTCTTCTTGACCGAACTTATAACCGTAGTTCTGTGACTCAGTCTCAGTTGTCTCACGTACCAAGGAAGAAGTTACCAAGGAACCGTGCATTGCACTGAGAAGAGTGAACCACCGAACACACCGGCTACACCCAACATGTGGAAGGGGTGCATCAAGATGTTGTGCTCTGCCTGGAAGACCAACATGAAGTTGAACGTACCAGAGATACCCAAAGGCATACCGTCAGAGAATGAACCCTGACCGAGCGGGTAGATAAGGAAGACTGCAGTTGCCGCTGCTACAGGAGCAGAGTATGCAACACAGATCCAAGGGCGCATACCGAGACGGTAGGATAGCTCCCACTCACGACCCATGTAGCAGAAAACGCCGATGAGGAAGTGGAAGATTACCAGCTGGTAAGGACCGCCATTGTAGAGCCACTCATCAAGTGAAGCAGCTTCCCAGATGGGGTAGAAGTGTAGACCAATTGCGTTAGAAGAAGGAACAACCGCACCAGAGATGATGTTGTTGCCGTACATCAGATGAACCTGCAACAGGCTCACGGATGCCGTCGATGTCGACGGGAGGAGCTGCGATGAACGCGATTACGAAACATGCAGTCGCGGCGAGCAGTGTCGGGATCATCAAGACGCCGAACCAACCTACGTAGAGGCGGTTCTCGGTGCTTGTAACCCACTGACAGAACTGCTCCCACAAGCTAGCGCTTTGGCGCTGTTGTAGAGTAGTAGTCATTATTATTCCGAGTAGTTAGGTACGTATGGGCTGAGCGCTTCAAAAAGAAAGCCGCTTAGAAAGTCTGAACGAAGAACTAAGCTTCTCAACCGATGTAACTATCATAACTTATGTAACGGAATATTACAAGGGTTAATATTGGATTCGATGAAAATCCCCTCAATATCGTACGAACTTAATGCTTGCTTAAGATCAGCGCATAGTTCCCATTGCACTTTTCCAGGCCATTTCTTTACGTAGTACCTGTAGCGCTCGCTGCTCAGCGCCAGAAAATAGCTCTGTAGCAATCAGTTCACTCAGCACCTGTTGCGTAAGCTGCGATGCGAACGCTCCGCCAGAGCGCAGGAGATGACCGTAGTAAGAGAATTGCGGCTTCCCATCTGCTGAGCGGTGAAAGGTGTGAACCTCATCGATGTCCATCTGCGAGACGGGCGTATTTGCAGGAATGACAACTCGCGGAATGCCGTGCAGACCATAGCGGGTAGTTTTTCTCCCTCCTTGTAGACTGCCTTCTTGAAGGCTGCCTACCAGCGCAACGTTTAGGAGAATGCAAGTGTCTTGAACCAGATCAGGGGTGAATACAGGATCAGGCGCGCTGGTTAATCTAGGGCCGCTGTTTAAGAAAGAAGAGTTGAATAGCTGAGAGTCATAGATAATTCCAACTGCCCAGTGACGTGAGCTCTCGAACTTTACGAATTGGCCAAATCCGTAGTCTTCTATCTCTGGCGGACAATCAACGTCGTTGGATGTGTCTAGCTGGACGACGTAGTCACAGTGGGAGTTGGACTTTACAACCTTTCCTAGCTGGCAATTAGCCGTAGATGCAAAGGACCGACGTGCGGAAGAAACCATAGCTGATAACAGAGCAAATAGCTTGTAGCAATAATATGCGATATACAGTGGCCTAAGACTATCTTAATTGAGCGTACAAATGTATTAAATCATTTGAATAGCATTTCAGAGGAAACGCACAAAGCCCTATCGAACAAGATTCTATCGAACAAAACAAAGCAGGAACAGAAGCGATTCCGTTCCTGCTATTTGTAGTCTGTCTTTGCTGATGATGCAGCTTTGACTGCTATGCAGACATTGCCTGAATGATGTAGTCGAAATAAGGAGCCGCTTCAGCAGCGTCTTCTTCATCCATTAGAGATAGAGATGCATCCTTTAGACAGCGGATAGCTTCTACCATTCCGGGAACGGGCACATCCAGGGCGTTGTACATCTCACGAACGCCAATTAGACCAATGCTTTCAATGGGATCCTTGTCACCGGCAAGAACGCTGTAAGTAATCAGGCGTAGGTACCAGCCATAGTCGCGTAGGCAGAGCGCTCTTTGCTTTTGGCCATAGGCGTTACCGCCCTTGGCGATGAAGTCAGGACGCAGTTTCCAGAGTGCGCCGCTGGCTTGTTCAACAACTTTCTTTTCGTTATCCGCTAGGATCTGAGCGATTCGCATCCGCTGATCGCCGGTCTTCAAGAAATTTTGGATACCTTTGAGCTCGCCGCTCGTGGGGTAGCGCAGCTCGTCATCTGCATTAAGGATTACTTGGCTGACAACAGACATAGTTTTTAAAAGGGTGCGATAACTCTGTACTTATATTGACAGTTTAGCGACTCTTAGGCGAACAAGAAAAGCAAGAACGGACCTTTTTTCCGTATTTTTTCATCAGAGATAAAGCGAAACAGCGCTATTGGCTAACTGAGAATAGATTAAAGAAATATTACGCAAATGCCTGAATTGCTTTTGACTGGCGCTCTTGATCGCTTTGAAATGATTATTAGCTGGTCACTGCTGCGCGGATGACTGGCTATGAAGCATCGTAAATAAGCCATACTAGTGAGCTGACTAGAGTCATCTATCAGTATCTGCCTCCGCACCTTTCTTGCGTTTTCTCCCTCTCTGTCTTTCAAGTGACTGCCATGCCATCGATCTTGCCTAACAAATCTCAGCCCGATGTAGAAGGTAAGGCGTCTTCGTCAAATCCTTGGGAGGAACCTGCACAGCAGGCTAAATGGAAGCAGGACGAGATTGTAAAGGTCACGATCACTGATCTGAGCAACAGCGGGGATGGGGTTGGGCGCTGGGAGGACCGAGTGGTATTTGTTCCGAATACGGTGCCAGGGGACGAGATACTGGTGAAGCTAACAAAGGTAAAGGCAACTCATGGTTTTGGTAAACCAGCGGGTATTGTAAAGCCTTCGGCTGAGCGGGTGCGTCCGGCTTGCATCGTGTCAGATAAGTGCGGTGGCTGTCAGTGGCAACAGGTCAGCTATAGTGAGCAGCTTGAGGCAAAGCATCGGCTAGTGGTAGATGCGCTCACACGGATCGGCAAGTTGGAAGATGTACAGGTAGATCCGGTGTTGGCGGCTGAGGAAACGCTGGGCTATCGAAACAAGGCTACCTATCCTTTGGGGCTATCACCGACTAAAGATGTCAAAGCTGGCTACTATCGCAAGGGCTCTCATCGGCTGGTGAATCTAAATCAGTGCCCAGTGCAAGACAGTCGCCTCGATCCACTTTTGGCTGATCTTAAGCAGGATATTCAGGCGCGTGAATGGAAGATCTACGATGAGCGATCGCACAAAGGCCATCTCAAACACCTTTCGCTAAGAGTCGGTCAACGAACTGGCCAGATACTAATTACCCTAGTTAGCCGTTCAGTGAAGCTTAAAGGAATTCATGAGCAGGCTCAGCAGTGGATGGAGAAGTATCCAGAGGTTGTAGGCGTCCTCGTGAACTTGAACTGGAAGAGGACAAACGCAATCTTTGGTCCAGAGACGTTTTCTATCGCAGGTTCGCCGTATCTAGAAGAAAAGTTCGCGGGGCTGACGTTTCATATTCAGCCTGCGACTTTCTTTCAAGTGAATACGACTCAAGCGGAGCGGCTGCTAGATGAGATTCAAACTGAGCTATCTCTAAGCGGTAGCGAAATTCTAATAGATGCTTACTGCGGAGTTGGTACTTTTACACTGCCGCTAGCGCGAAGCGTGAAGCAGTGCATTGGGCTAGAGGCGTTTACCGAGTCTGTAGTCCAGGCGCAGGCAAACGCGGCGCTAAACGGCATCGAGAATGTGGGCTTTAGAATCGGAGATGTAGCGGCGCTACTGCCTAATCTGGATGTGAGGCCAGACATCCTAATGCTAGACCCTCCTCGCAAAGGATGCGAGCCAGAGGTACTGGAGTCGATTATGACGATTAAGCCTAAGCGAATCGTGTACGTCAGCTGCAACCCAGCGACGCTAGCGCGTGATTTGCGAGTACTGTGCGAAACGGGTGGATACCGGGTGACTAGAGTTCAGCCTGCAGACTTTTTCCCGCAGACTGCTCATGTAGAATCTGCCGTCTTTTTGGTAGCCTAGCCTGCTAGTTTATTTTGACTAGCTTAATTTTGGACTAGTTAATTTTGGACTAGGTGGAAGGCACCATGAAATTTGGTCAAATTGTGATGGCGTTGGGCGATCAGGTCGTGGCGTCGAGCTTGGATAGTGATAGTAGCGTGGGTGATCGCACTCTCACCGGACTAGCCGCCATTCAAGAAGCCACCCCTCAGGATCTCAGCTATGTAGAAGGGGCGAAGTTTGCGTCTTATGTCAGTACGACTGAGGCAGGCGCACTGATCCTGCCCAGTGATGAAACACTGCAGGAACAAGCTGATCGGCGCGGTATTCTCTGGATCCGCGTCAAAGATCCTCGGCTAGTGTTCGCTAGAGCAATCAGCTACTTCTATCAGCCCTACCGACGAGCAGCGGGCATTCACCCCAGCGCGGTTGTCGAGCCAGGCGCAGAGATTGGCGAAGACGTAGCGATTGGTCCGCTGGCAGTGGTTCACGCAGGCGTAAAGGTGGGCGATCGCACCTGTATTCACGCAGGCGCAGTTGTCTATCCTGGCGCGGTGATAGGTCAGAACACCGTTCTACATGCCAACTGTGTGATCCACGAACGAACTCAGATAGGTAGCAACTGTGTGATTCATAGCGGGGCGGTGATTGGCTCAGAAGGCTTCGGCTTTGTGCCGACAAAGACAGGTTGGGAAAAGATGCATCAGTCCGGCATTGCTGTATTAGAAGATGGTGTGGAGATCGGCTGTAATTCCACAGTTGACCGCTCTGCTGTGGGCGAAACCCGAATTAAACGAAACACTAAAATTGACAACATGGTGCATATTGCCCATAGCTGTCAGGTTGGAGAAGCCGTGGCGATGGCGGCTCAGGTCGGCATGGCAGGTGGCACAATCATCGGCAATCGAGTGATTCTAGCGGGGCAAGTAGGCATTGCGAACAAGGCAAAACTTGGCGATGGGGCTGTTGCTTCCGCTCAAGCGGGCATCACTAGCAATGTTGCTCCTGGCGAAATTGTCTCTGGCTCCCCGGCGATACCTCACAAGATATTTCTTAAGTCGTCTGCAATTATTAAGCGGTTACCAGAACTGGCAAAGTCTGTGAAACAGATGCAAAAGCAGCTTGCTAAGAAGAATGATTAATCCCTCACGAACTTATGTATCGCTGTATAAAATTGTGATTCGAGGGCTGCTATGTCTCTGTGTCGGTGCTAGTATTCATCACAAGAACAACCCAATGAACCGAGTTTGGGGCCGCTTCTAATTCTTGAAAAGTCGTACCGTCAAGACTAAGTAAGACTTCTTTTCGGATAGGTTAGAAAGCCATCAAGTCTCACATCGCATCAGTCACGGACATCAGCTACAGAGATCAAGTGCATTTGTTGTCAATTTGGAGACGATATTAACGACAGGCTGTTAATTCGAGTTGAACATACTGAATTAGTTGTATCTAGGGCTGACCCCGCTGGTCAGCCCTTCGTTTTTTAAACAAAAGATCTTCAACCCAGTTTCTTTTGAGCATGACTACATCTTGGTTGGCGCTAGTAGTTGGCAATACCCGTCTGCACTGGGGATATTTTTCTGAAGGTGTACTGTTAGCGACTTGGCATACAGATCATCTATCTGTGCTAGCGGTTGACAGAGCTAGCGCCTGGCCATATCCGCAGAGCGCCTGGTTGCTTATCAATGACTTATCGAGTAAACAGACGACATCGCCATATCCTCAAGACATGTCGTTTCCTATAGAGCTGTGGCTAGCTTCTGTCGTGCCAGATCAGACTCGGCTTTGGAGACAGGCGGTCCCAGATGTCCGGGTTGTCAGGCGATCGCACATCCCATTAAAAGCTATCTACCCTACCCTCGGCATTGATCGCGCCATTAACCTACTAGGCGCAAAGCAAACGCTGGGTTTCCCGGCCTTGGTAATAGACAGTGGTACCGCACTGACCCTGACTGCCGGGGCTAATGACTCAGTTTATGGCGGGGCGATTTTGCCAGGACTGAGACTTCAACTGAAATCATTGGGCCAACAGACAGCTGAGCTAAGAGCGCTGCTACCAACCGAACTAGCGGCAGCGCAAAAGCTGCCAGAGCGGTGGGCTAGTGATAGTGAAGGTGCGATCGCTAGTGGCATTGCCTACGGCCTGACCAGTACATGCATTGACTACATCACCGACTGGTGGAGACAGTTCCCCACTGGCGCAGTTGTGCTGACAGGTGGGGACGGTCCGCTAATCTATCAGTACCTAAAGCAGAGAACCCCAGAGATAGCTTCCAGGGTTCTAGTCGATAGCGATTTGATGTTTAAAGGGATGCAGATCTATCGCAGACTTATCGCAAGGCGCTAACTACGTAGCTGTAGTCGGTTTCATTAGTGCCAAACGTTGCGCTAGGCATCGCTTCAGTTTCATCTAGCTCCTTTAGCTCGGCCACTCGATTCGCCGCGTTGGGGTGAGTGCTTAGAAACTCCGGAGGTGACCCCTGGCGGATGAGCTTTTCCATGAAGCTGACCATGTCGGACTGGTCGTAGCCAGCTCTGCCCATGCTGAAAAAGCCATGCCGATCGGCTTCGTATTCGTCGCTGCGGCTAGCGGGCAACTGCAAGGCGATTTGTGTACCGATATTGACTAGGCGATCACGATTCACACCCAGCGCACCAGTAATGCCCTGAGTGATCGCAGCTTGGCGCATCTGCTTCACCGCGTGCTTCCCGGCAATGTGGCCAATCTCGTGACCGATGACGCTCGCTAGCTCAGCTTCGGTATCAGCCTCTGCCATTAGCCCTGTGGTGATATAGACATATCCACCCATAGTCGCGAACGCATTGACTGCATTGTCATTGACAATCTGGAAGGTGTAAGGAATCTCGGGGCGATCGCTCACATTCGCCAGACGCTGACCAATATCGTTGACATAGGTATTTAGCGCCGAGTTTTGATACAGCCTCATCTGTCTACTGTTGACCAGCTGAGAGTTAATACCCGCACCCAAATCAACTTCTTGCGCATCAGACATACTCGAGAGCTGTAGCACTCGCACGCCGCTAAAAATCAGGTCTAACCAGCTCGCTTGAGAAGGCTGCGCAGTGGCTACGTTAAGGCCAACGGCCATCACCATTCCAGCTAAGACGAGTGCCAGTCGACGGGTTAGTGTCTTCCTACTTAATTGCAGTCGTTCAAACATGAGTAAATCGCCGTCAATACAAATAGATGTTTAAAGATTAGGCCAGAAAGAATCGAACAAGAAAAATCGAACCAGACCCCAATTAAATATCTTCACAAATCAACCTTAATGACTTCCTCCTTAGGTGTGGGCTGATTCTGTGACACTTCAAAAATCGATGATATTTCGTAGACGCCTACATCAAGTGCCTGCCTAAGATGCCTACACAAGAACCTACACAGTAGTGAGCCAGCCGCGAAAGAGTGTGGTTAAATACTGTGTGGCATAAGCATGTAAGCGTAGGCGAAGGGAATAGCAATGGCGATACTAGATTCCAAGGGGCGACTATTCGGCAAGCTGAGTCTATTGGATTTGGGCGCGGCCCTGGCAATTTTGATGGTTATCTTCGGTATCTTTTTCTACCCTGGCACTAGCGGCTCGGTTGCTCAAGTTGGCAGCGTTACCGAAGAAATTGAGGTTGATGTTATTGCCAGAGGATTGACCGTACTCAATCCGGAGGCGTTTCTTGCTGATATTGCTCAGACGACTTCGACCAAAATTATTGTGCGAAACCAGCCCTACGGCGAAATCAACGTCAAGAAAGTTGAATCCCTACCCCGTAGCGTCGCCGTTCCTCAGCCAGATGGCACCGTTAAATCCTACCCGGACCCTCGCCCTGAGCTGAACTATACGGTTGATATGTTAATCACGCTTGGGGGCAAAGCTCAGATTACTGCGGATGGTCCTGTCCTAGCGGTTCCGGTCAAGGTAGGCACGCCAATAGAAATAGATGGAAAGAACTACAACTTTAGAGTTTCGACAGTGGCCGTCAGAATCCTGGATGGTGATGCGGCTACAGAACCTGCTCCTGCTGAGTAGAGGATGCACCTGTCTGCGGCTGCATCTGATTGGATAGGCTGTCGGCTAGTTTCTCGGCTATGCCAGTAATCCAAGCTTCGTCCTGCTGTGTATAGCTACGCGGTGCATTAGCTGCTAGAAATAAAACGCCGCTGTTGCCCAAAGGCTGACAAATCAGTCCTTGAGTATTTTCTGGCAAATAGTCGAACTCTATTCTTCCTGGATAGAGCGCTAGATTAACCAGATAGACAGGCTTACCTTTGTCTAGTACACGCTTCACAATTATCCCCGGCGTAACGGTTGATTTTGGACTTAGAACGCCCCGTCGCAACAGCGTTTGGCCGTTGTAATAAACCAGCACGCTGCGAGTGGCCGTATTGGTCAATAGTAAGTGAGAGGCCCAGGCTAGCTCTGTTCGGACGGTTTCTGGTAGGTCGTCTGCTAGTTCAAACCCTTGATCGCCAGTTAGCTCGACTGACTCTGGCAGCTTTGGCTGAACGCGCTGCCATAGGAGCCCTGTGAGAATCAGCAGCGCGCTTAGAATGACGCCTAGGGCATCGGCTCTAGACTGGGCAGCGCTGAGCTCGGGCGTGGTGACCCGATTAAGAAATAAGAGCATGCCGCCTAGCGTGCCCACTACTATCGGCAGACGTCTAAGAACTTGATTTTGGTCGGGTCTAACCATACCTGATACCCACAAAGGCCGTAGGTATAGTGTATCTTTGGCAGGAATCGATTTTTGGATGGGTCCGCTGTAGAACGGATGTTTGGATCTTGCAATTGATCAGTGCTGGGATAGTGTCAGGGGTATTGGCTGGGTTCCTAAGCGGGGTGTTAGGAGGTGGCTGGGAACCCGCGAAGCCGCTGCGCTTAGGCGCTACCGATATTCGCCCTCGGTGGGAATCGGACTGGGCTAGAGCTGCGATCGCAAACGATCCGGCTGCGAAATCGATTGTAGCGACCTACCTATCTGGTCTCTCATCAGCGGGATATCTGCCTGGAGAGCAAGGTATCTGGGTCTCGGCGGGCGACTACCCTGTGGCAGAAAATATGGGCAATGTGCCCGTGCCTGCGGCTTCGCTGACAAAGGTGGCCACGACATTAGCGGCGCTAGCGACGTGGGAACCGACCCATCAGTTCGAGACTTGGGTAGGCTGGCGCGGCCAAGTTGAGAATGGGGTAGTACTGGGCGATTTGGTTGTGGTGGGCGGTGACGATCCGCTGTTTGTATGGGAAGAGGCGATCGCACTAGGACAATCTCTACAGCAGCAAGGCATTCGCGGTGTCAAAGGCAATCTGGTCATCGTCGGTAATTTCACGATGAATTTTGAAACCGATCGCACCGCATCGGGCCGATGGCTAAAGCAGGCGCTAAACGCGAACGAATGGGACTACGAAATCGAGACAGCTTATCAAAAGCTAGGACAAACTATCGCTGGAGATAGCGCCAAGCCGACGATCGAAATTAGCGGTGATATCCAGGTGGAATCGGGCGCTCAAAAAGAGTCAGTAAATGGTTGGCTTGTCCGTCACGACTCGCTGCCGATGGTTGCCTTGCTAAAGGCGATGAATATCTATAGCAACAACCCAATGGCTGAGCAAATTGCTAGCGCAGCCGGAGGTGCTAGTGCTGTTGTCAATAAAGTCAATACAAGAGCCAAAATTCCATCTGGCCAGGTCAGATTGATTAACGGCTCTGGGCTCGGCGAAGAAAATCAGATATCCCCTAGAGCGACTGTGCTGATGCTACAGGCAATTCAATCGCAGCTGCTGGCTAGTGGCTTTACCCTATCTGATATCTTTCCGATAGTGGGTGCGGATGGGGGCACCGTTAGAGATAGAGGACTCCCCGCGAATGCCGTGGTGAAAACGGGTTCTCTGGCAGTGGTGAGTTCTCTTGCCGGGGCGTTCCCAACTGAGACTAAAGGAATCGTCTGGTTTTCAATTATGAACTACGGCTCTGGACTGGATGCGTTGCGATCGCGCCAAGATCAAGTCCTCTCCGCGCTCGAGCAACAGTGGGGAAAAGCGCAGACGTTACCCTCAGAGCTACGCACTACTGTAGTGATCGGGCAAGCGCCGTATCAGTTTGGCGATCCGTCCCGCAGTCGCCCGGTCAGACAGGATTGAACAACTCAAAACTCGTAGCTATCGCTGGTGCTATAGCCCTTCTGGCACAATCTCCGTCACCACATCACCCGACGCATCGCCAATTACTACGAGCGTTCCATCTTCTATATTGCCGATAGCCTTCGGACCAGAGAGGCTCGCCGCTGGGTTTGCAGCCTGCTGATAGCGAACGTTACCCTCGGCTTCTACCTGCTGCGTTGCCGTTCTCCAAGTCACCGAATCAGCCATTAGACGGGTGCCGTTCTTGGCCCCGTTGGCTTGTACACTACCCATCAGGTAGATAATTTTCTTGGCTAGATCGATGTTGGCTTGGCTAGCCGATGCAGTGAGCTGGCGCGCTGGCTGAGCGATATCAACGGGCTGGTTCATCTCTACGGTTTGCGCAGCTACATTCCATACCGCGCGATCGCTCTTAGCGCTTAGCCCTTCTGATAGAGAATTCATCTGCACCGATTGTTCGAGCGTGACAATATTTTTGTCTAGCTGAACATTGCCAGATCCGCCGACTAGCCGATCGGTGAGCGTTTCATAGTCATCGGTGGCAAAGCGCTCTACGGTTAGCTGCTGATTTGCTCTAATTAGAGATTGATCTGTTTGCCAGACTAGCGCCTCAGAGGCAAAGGTTAACCAGGGGTCTGCCTTACTTTTGGCAGTCACGCCACCATTCATATTGACTCGATCTTGCTTGTTGTTAACGACTAGGGATTGGGCTACTGCCTGGACTGTTGGGCTAGAGATAGTGACAGGCGATCGCAATTCACTCCCTGTTTCTATCACCTCATTCTCAAAGTCACCCATGCGCAGCAGTCCTTGCTTCGGCAGCCACTGAAGCAGCTCTCCTGCTAGCGTCAGCTCATCTTCTATGCGGGTAGCGACTAAATTCCCGCGCAGAAAGAGCGTATTTCCGTTTTGCTGCACCTCTCCTTCGTCGGCGACAACGGTGTAGATTTTTTCGCCTTCCTCGTAGAACTCGCCCTTTAGACCTAGTAGCTCTGCCCGCTGAGTTTCTGGGTTGTAGGTCACCGAATTAGCTTCTAGTCGCCAAAGCAAACTACCGTCTACGTCAGGCTGCTCTAACGTCACCGCCTGTAAAGTTAGCTCTGCATCAATGGCGTCATCAGATCCAAGCTCTGTCAGATCGCTTCTAGAAGACAAGTAGGTACGCAAGCCAAAAAGTACAACAACACCTATGGCTATGACTACCGTCCCTCGATACCAGCTATTTTTCAAAGCGACTTACAGATCTAGTAGTGACAGGCTAACTAGTAACAGGCCAATGAATCAACATCGGCCCATAGAAAGGAAGATTCTCAAGATCGAGATGACTCTGCCTCATCTAATACAGACAGGCCAGAAAGCGGACGATAGGTGTAGTTGTTACTACTGCTACCACTGCCCCGAGCTGTCTTGCAAATGTCATCTTTGATGCTGTCTAGGTCAATGTAGCGATCAGAGACATTGATCAAACTATCACTTGTCATCGCCCTAAGACTGACGACTTCTACTCTTACCCCTTTGTAGCTAGCGGCATCGACAGCGTAGGCAAGATCTCCATCGCCACTGACCAAAACCGCTGTATCGTAGCAGCCGACTAGCGCCATCATATCGACTGCGATCTCTACGTCCAAGTTCGCCTTTTTAGACCCATCAGGTAGCTGAATGAGGTCTTTGGCAATGACACGATAGCCATTTCGGCGCATCCATAGCAAAAACCCCTGTTGCTTTTCGTTGGCACGGTCTACTCCTGTGTAGAAGAAAGATCGAAAAAGCCGCGATCCGGCAGTTAGCCGACTAAGTAACTTAGTGTAGTCAATCTCGATTCCCAACTGTAGGGCAGCATAAAACAGGTTGGAACCATCAATAAATATGGCAATGCGGCCTCTATTTTCTAAAACTTGCTCGGGTGTGAATACGGAATCGTGGCCTAAAGTTTGATGGCTATTTAACATATCTTTATTCAAAATGAAAGCAGGTGTTCTTGGGTCAACATGATCGTTAAACTACGGTCTTAAAACGGTTTTTAACTACGGTCTTAGAACTGGATCTGTTTAGATACTGAAGTGGTCTTTTGGAGCAGACTCTACTATCTAGTTGAAGCTCTAGCGATACGGCAGTACGAGAATAGAATAGATAGCAACAGATATCTTCTATCTGTGACATTTTTCGCTAAAGTTTCAATTTTTTAGTCGAAACTGAGTGAGATGATTGGTACTTAGCAAGGCCAAAGCATGAGGTCAGCTATCTACCTTTTGGAGCTTGTGAAAGGCCACAGGCCACAGGTTATAGGTAGGTCAAGAGTTAGCTTGATAGCTAACAATTTCTTCTGAAACAACTTTCCTCCTAAGCCGTTCTCTGATGTTGCCTAACTCCTTGTTGCTCTATTCTTTTATCCTGTTTTAATTGAAGTAGTCGATGTATAGCAGAGCGCGGATGCATTCGCACTCTGCTATGGCACTTTGCGTTATGGAATAAGGGGTGTAGCCTTTCGTGGTGTAGCAAGCAAAGTGCGGAAAGCTACAGAACTCTAGAAGGCAACCCACATATTAAAGACTAGATGGATTGTCTGCTGACTACTTTCTTAAGGATTGCTTATGCTTGTTGCATCAAAGAATAGATTTGCTTTTACAGGCCATTAGTGATGGATTGACTTATTACTTTCGCCACACGCTCCATGCCCCTTTCTACGCATACAACTCTACGAACACAGTCGTTTGTATATTGATGCTTTGCTCATCGAGCGTAGACGCTGCCTTTGTTGTCGAGATGCAACCATTAGTAGCAAGGATATACAAGGGTAAATTTACTAACAACTAGATATATGATACAGGTGTTTTTTTGTGCGTGGAGAAAACCAGCGAATTTTAATCTCTTCTCAAGGAACGGACAGCATTAAACCACGATATCAAATGGAGGGTATATCAAGTCCTTATCGACTGCTGTAAGGTTGGGCTTGGTTGCCTTAGACAAGGGCGATAAGGTCGGTTTAGCTACGGGGTGGGGCAAAAAGGGTGCTGAAACTATCTGGCAACCGTCAGGACTAAAGCAGGCTCGACTGCTAGACTGATGAATGGCACTGGAAATGTATCCTATGCTTTGCCTCACCGGGAAGCTCTATATGGATGGGTGCTTTGAATTTATATGGCAGGCTTGTTCATATTTTGTTACAAGTAGAAGTGAAAATTTTGCGCAGGTACTCACCTTAAGCATGTTAGGCGGTCTGCTAAGCTCTCAATCTACATCCAAGGACTTTGGCGAGAACATGCTAAGTTCTGTCGCTCGTCAAGCTATTCAGCAACTGTTTACCCGCAGTGAGTCGGTGGATGTCTCTATTCGGTGCGCCCCAGCGAGCAAAATTTTGCAGGGGGTCGTTGACAGTTTTCAAATGAAGGGTCGAGGTCTGGTCATCAAGAAGATGTTCGAGGCCGAGGCTATGGAGTTCGAGACGGATGCGGTTTCGCTCGATATGTCTGGGCTAATTGGTGGCAAAATTCGGTTGAAGCAGGCTACCCATGCGATCGCAACGGTCACCATGACCGAATCGGGTATCAACAAAGCCTTCACTGCTGATTTAGTCGAAAAGCATCTTAAAGACGTCACCTCAGAAGAAGCGACCAGCATGTCTGGCGGCGATCCGGTCTCCTTTCGCGAGGTGCAGATGGTGCTGCTGCCAAATCAACGGGTCAAAATTACGGCCAAGACTGATTTACCCAACCGTGATGATTTGCCAATCAGCCTGTCGGCAAAGGTTGCGGTAGAGCGACGTAGGCGAGTCGTTTTCACTGATGTAGAATTCGAGCCAGATGATGTGCCTGAAGATATTCAGTGGCTATCAGAGGCAATGATTCCTGGATTCATTGGCGTTTTGAATCAGATGGTTGATCTAGAGCGCTTTGATTTGGATGGCGTATCTTTGCGGGTCAACCAGCTAGATGTCAAAGGCAAGCAGCTCCTGTTCAACGGCTATGCAGAGATTGAGCATTTTCCTGGTATGTAGTTCGGCCCAGTATTTGGTTTGATCTAGCATGAGCTTACTAAAGTGCTCAGCTTTGTAGACTGACCTAAGCATCTATCAATTGGGGGTTAGCACTATGGAGCTGTTGAACGTCTTTCGAGCGGGCGGGGTGGTGATGTGGCCCCTACTAGTATTTTCGGTATTAGCAACGACGCTGATTTTAGAACGAGGGCTGTTCTGGTTACAGATTTACCAGCAGCAGGATCGTTTTATTGCGCAGGTGTTAAAGCTGTACAGCACTCAGCCACAGGAGGCGATCACCTACCTCAAGCAAAAGGCACAGTTTCCAATTGCTAGAATCTTTCTCGCGGCGCTGACTTTAGAGCAGGGTAGCCCAGAGGATTTTCGGCTGGCGCTAGAAAGTGCGGCTCAAAGTGAAATGCCGCTGCTAAAGCGGTTTAGTACCGTCTTTGACACGATTGTCGGCGTTGCGCCGCTGCTGGGTCTACTCGGAACTATTCTGGGTCTGATGAGTGCATTTTCGTCGTTACGTATTGGTGATGCGGGTAGCGAGTCGACGACTGAGGTGACGGCCGGAATAGGGACAGCGCTAATTTCTACGGCGACTGGACTAGTGGTGGCGATCGCGACCCTTCTTTTCGCCAATCTGTTTCTAGGACTCTACAAGCGACAGCGCGCCGCGATTGAAGCATACAGCGGCAAACTAGAGCTGATATACCGGCAGTATTACCGACAGTATCTAGCGCGCCAGCGCGAGACCAGTCAGCGTAAGCCCGTCTAGCTTTTCACTATATTCAACCAAAAATTCAATCAAAATCTATGGGTGCGCCACGTCATCCGTCTGAGCGCTAGTATGGGGAATAATATTTCTTATTATTGATTCTATCGAGTTGCCCTATGCGTCGATCTTGGTTGGTTTGGGCTGCTAGTACTGTTGCCTTTCTATTGACGGTTTTAATTATTGTGACGACTGGACAGACTGGCGATCCGTCAGCGCTCAGCAGTCCCTCTCGTCAGCAGTCTATGTTTGCAGCTAGAGCTGAAAATACTGCGATCGAAAGGCTGATCGACAATCCGCCTGCGGCTAGCGATGTCACGAGTCAGCCGATTGTAGATATGCCTGAACAGGCGGCTGCGACAGAGAATCTGTCTGATCAGGTTCCCTCTAGTTCTACTGAGGTCTCGTCTAGTACTGCCCAATCTGCTGCCAGTCAATCCGCTGATAGCAAGTCGGCTACGGGCTACCAGCCTAGAGAGGTTTTGCGGCTGGCCGACCCGAGCAACTACGGAGAGCGCTTTGCACTCGATGTCAATGGGAATTCGGCTAGCAACGATTTCATAGTTGTACTGCATGAAACCGTTGGCTCCGCGTCCAGTGCGCTAAATATGTTCGCCAGGTATCACCCCCGCGATGAAGACCAGGTCAGCTATCACACATTAATTGGCCTAGATGGTACGGTTTACTACGTTGTCCCGCCAGAGCAGCGAGCGTTTGGTGCCGGGGATTCTACTTTTCGCACAGCGGCTGGTGAAGAGACCGTTACTACCAATCCTGGGTTTCCTAGCTCTGTGAACAATTTTGCCTATCACATCTCATTGGAAACTCCGCCGGATGGACAGAACAACAATCGCAGCGGCCACAGCGGCTATACCGAGCAGCAGTATCAGTCCTTGGCCTGGCTATTGGCGAGGACGACTGTACCGGACTATCGAATCACAACTCACAAAGCGGTTGATCGCTCAGGTTCGCGTAGCGATCCAAGGTCTTATGATCCCGCTCGTTTATTCAACCTGCTTCATCAGTATTCTGACCGTGCAGCGTATAGCTATTGAGGCGGCGATCTAATGAGATATTAAAGTTTGTAGCTGGCGCTTGAGGGCCTTTTTTAGCTGCTGAAGGGTGGATGAGCCGAGCGCAGATGAGCTAGATGCAGCGGCGTTTGACTGTTTGAGCCCATCAGGATCGTTTAGGTAGCGGTAGTGAGTCCAGAGATTGCGGTAGGGTCCGCCTGGCTTCATGGGTGTGCCTGCCCAGTGTAGGTAGCGCAAAGGGCGATCGCCATCAAACAAAAGATGGCCGCGCTGTTCAAAGTGAGTAGATCCGCCCCAGCTACCCGGTTCGTTAGGATTGGCTTTGGTGATATTCAGCCGTCTAGAAATCGTCTTTAGCACCAGATAATTCATGATGGGCTGATCGGTTGTCCCGCTAGAAAAGTCAAAGTACTCTCTATGCGCCGCGCATTCTCGCAGGACTTCGTACAGCGTTTCTAGACTCAGTGCGCTTTTTCTAGATCCCCACAGGCCGCTATTGAAAACGTCTTCTAACGCTTCAGGACTAAATACGTTTTGAGTAGGGACTACGTTTGAAAAGACATCTTCGAGTCCACGCTTGTAGTGATAGTCGCACCAGATGAAGTCTGCTTGGTCTAGGTAGGCTAGCGTATCGGCAACCGGCGAAAAGAAAAGAATATCTGTATCTATATACAGGAACTCGTCTAGAGGGCCGAACCAAGCGGCAAGCTTGCGCATTTTATTGGGGAGCGCTAGAAAGTCACGGGGGAAGATCTCGCTAATTTGTTGGGTCAGCGATTCGATCAGCGCTAGGTCAGGAAATAGCTGTACGTTGTACAAGTCAGCTAGCTGCTGCGTGACTCGCGATGCGTCTTGGCTAAAGGGAATCAGAAAGACGGGAATGTCTGGATCGTAGAGGCGGAGGCTGCTGAGTAAGGCGATCGCATTATCGACAACTTTATCGCTGGCAACTATATACACGCCGCGCATAGCTATTCCTGATTGAGTGACTGTCTTTTGCATTGAGTCTTTTGTGTTCAATAGAGACTAGAATCAAATGAACATCATCGATCTTTCAATCCTCTTACTTTCTCTAAATCCTCAATATTTCTGAGCAGTGAGACCGTTTTTTCATAGGCAAACGTGGTCAGTTCATCTCGTTCAGAAACGTCTTGAACAATGTCGTCAGTTAGTAAGTTCAGCGCGCCGATAATACCATTGAGGCCTGAGCGCATGTCGTAAGAGGCTGCCGCGATTTTTTGATCGAGTATGGATAGATTTTGACCTGTCTTGTCGCCTTTGATCTGCTTAGAAAACTGGATGGCACAGAGCTGAGCGTAGTAGCCCCCTTTTTGAAGCAGCTCAGTATGGGTGCCTGTCTCGACAACTTTGCCGTGGTCTAAAACCGCAATTTGATCAGCGTTTTGAACAGTGGAAAGGCGATGGGCAATCACTAGGGTGGTGCGATCGCGGCTCAGTTCATCAATTGCCTTTTGGACTAGCCGCTCTGAAAGGGTATCGAGTGCGCTAGTTGCCTCATCTAGAATCAAGATATCGGGATCTTGAAGCAGGGCACGGGCGATCGCTAATCTTTGCCGCTGTCCCCCGGAAAGCAAAACGCCGCGATCTCCGATCAAAGTCTCTAGCTGCTGCGGCAGCTCCATGACAAAGTCATAGGCATTGGCTCGGTGCAGCGCATCTTCTACGAGCTGCTCGGTCGCATCTGCTCGCCCGTAGGCTAAGTTCTCTCGCACCGAGGCGTTGAATAGAAACGTGTCTTGACTGACAATTCCTAACCGTTTGCGAAAGCTAGAGACTTCTATTTCCTTGAGGTCGACGCCATCGATCAAAATCTGGCCGTGGTTTGGATCATAGAACCTAGGCAGTAGATCGGCTAGCGTCGATTTACCTGCTCCAGATGCGCCAACTAGCGCCAGCGTGGTGCCTTTTTTAAGCAGCAGATCAATATTCCGTAGCACGGGCTGAACGTTTCCCGGATAGCTGAAGGTAAGGTTTTTGAAATGAATGCTAGTTTGTAGAGATGAGTATTGGCGGTGGCCTTTAGGCATGAAGGGTTTGTCATCACGGCGCAGGAAGTCACTGACGACTTCGACGCTAGGACTGGCGTTGGCGAATTGGCTGCGAGCGGCGTTGAGCTGGCCAATGGACGGCAGCATCCTAAATAGAACAAGTAGATAGGTCAGCAAGATAGACGAGAACGCTTCGATGCGATCGCCCATAAATGTCCGGCCAATAATGGCGATCGCAATCAGTGCCAGAATGCTACTGATCTCGTTGATCGGACCGATGCCTGCAAACAATAGCTGGGCGCGATATTCTGACACTTCCCTAGCCGAAATCAACTGCGCGATTGCCTGATATTCGGTGTCTTCGTTTGCCGTAGCTTTCACCAGTCGAATGCCAGAGAGAATCTCTACAATCCGAGAAGAATACTGACGAGAAAGCTGCGAAAGCTGTGCTCCAAAGGCTTTTGACTGACGCACAATTGACTGACTAATCAGTGCCACTAGCCCAAGCGCGAGGACCGAGATAATAGTGAGCTGCCAGGAAGTCCAGATCAGTATGCAGACAAAAACTAGGATAGTGATGATCGCGATCGCCAGCCTAGCCAGCGTCCGAATCGCGATGGTCGTTCGACTCACCTCTATATTGAGATGATTGATCAGATCGCCGACCTTTGTCTTTGTGTAGTAAGCCAGATCTACGTCTAGCAATAGCCGTAATCCATCTAGCCGCAGCTGGGCCGATAGCCTGCGATTGAGACTATTAGAAGCTAGTGAGCCTGCGTAGTTCGATGCGTTCTTGAGAATGATTAGAGAGACAACGCTTAGGCCTAGCGCTAAAAGCCGATAGCGTTCAGGAACTGCATCAAACAGCCCAATCATGCGCTGTAGGATGTCTGGAAGCTGCGCGGCGAGCTCATCTGACTGGCCTAGTAGTTCCAATAAAATCGGCACGATCAGTACCGTTCCAATGCCGTTAAATAGGGCACCCGAGAATCCCAGCAGAACAGTCAGCACTACTAGCACCGGGTATTGGAGTAGAGACTTGATCAGAAGCTGTCTAGAGTGCATGAAGCCTTAGTTTTGCGAGTGGGCAAGGGTGCTCAGGTAGTGGTATAGCAATTCGCTGATGCATCAGCGAATTGCTATAGTCTCTCTGTGAGTGCTACTCAAACGTGTTCGGACAGAACCGTTTGCAGCCGTCTAGACATAGCCGCAAGGCTATAGTTCTGCACACATCTTTCCCGTGCATTCAACCCTTTTTGATGGGCAGCGTCTAAATCTTGAAAAATTAGCGACAGTTGTTTGGCAATCTGTTCTGGAGATTCGGGCTCTACCAAGTAGGCACAGCCCCCTAATATTTCTGGAATATCACCCACAGTCGTCGATAGAATCGGTTTTGCCATTGCCATCGCATCTGTCAGCTTGAGCGGAAATTGGGCCTTGGCGGTCGCGTAGTCTCGCTGCGGCACCACCACAACATGCGCCGCTGACACTACTTCGGCCATTTCGTCCATCTGAAATCGGGGCAGCTTGATGAGCCATTTTCCCCAGCGGGCGATTAGATCGTCTTCATAGCTATCGGGTTTACGCCCGCCGACAATTACTAGGCGTAAATCGGACTGATCTAGCTGGTCTAAAGCCATCAGCACATCCTCTAGTCCTTTATGAGGTCGAGCAGTTCCTGGAAACATCAGGACGCGATAGTCGGCTAGGCCATATTTCTGACGGCTGAGGGCTGGGTCAAAATGCTGGGGATCGAACAGCCGAGTGTCTTTGCTATTGGGTAGGTACTGTCCACCGAAGCGCTGTTGTAAAAACCGCGTGCTGACGGTGATGGCGTCGGCCTGAGAGACTAGATTCTCCATCCATTCTAAGTAGAGAGGATGTTCTGGGTCTTGGAGGGCCCCGCCAGGTTTGAGAAGATCGCGAGCCAGCTGTCTGGGATTGGGGCGGTAGTGCTGATGGTCGCCGCCGTGCCAGCTCATCTCCCAATCGTCAATATCTAGGATGATCGGCTTTTGAGTAGCAAGCTTGTGGATTAGGGCGGTGCCAAAGCTAGTGGATCTAGGTTTGATGGCGTAGATAATGTCGCCTGTGATGTGGCTAAGCAGCATTTGCAAATTGGCTGCGTAGCGAAAGGAACGGTGTGATCGCACTGCCTTTACTTTCAAATTTTTAGGTGGCACCGGATACAGCTCGTCAGCAAACTGAGCGCCCACTACCGTCACATCGCAGCCTAGCTCCTGTAGCGCATGGCGATTAGATAGACCCGAGTTGTGCCACCCCCTGACAAATCTGGAGCAACTACCGAAACCGTCAACGCCCGCAAAGGTTTAGATGTAGCCATTACTGATAGCCATAAGTCGGATTCAATTCTGCTCTAACGACTGCATCCATCGCCACAACCAAAGTTTCTGGCAGCTCCATTCGATAGCCGCCTACCGCACCTTTACGAACTTTGAAGGAGTCTGGGTTGTTCACATCCCTACCTGCCATTACGCCAATCCCAGCTTCTTTACCGCCTTTGAGCTCCATCTTTCGCATATTTTGAAAAGAGGCGTGGGCGATCGCCTGCTTCATTTCACCCGGTGTGATAGGCAGATTCAAAAACTCAAAAACCTGACGAATTTCTTTTAGCGTGTTGGCTTTCATATCTTCGTAGCGAACCACTAGCAGCCCCGCTGCCTCTCGATGAGTCTGCCAGTCGTTATAAAACTGAATGTAGTCAGCTAGCTCTGTGCTATTTGCGATGTAGTCTTCTAGACTGCCAAAGCTCAGCACTTTCTTATGCTGGTGGTAGCGAGAAACCAAAGCATCCCTGGGATCTCTCACCAGTAGAATGACTTTTTGCCCAGCGTAGCCGTGACCGAACTGATTGTACTTTTCGTGCATCGGCTTGATTGCGGGCAGATGCGGGTTGGCTTCTGAGAGCCTGTACAGATCGTGAATGTTGATGTGGTTTGGCAGGTGGTAGTGAAGTGCGATCGCCCGTCCCAAAATTACCCTCAGCCAGGTCCGCCCACAGTTCGTCAGCGAAATTAATAGATAGTCGGCGCTCTGCCGCTCGCGCAGATGCTTCTGCGTGGCGGATTCAAACTGCGGACGCAGCTTTTGTCTGGCTTTGTCAAAAAGTCGATAGGTCGGCGGATGGACCGTGAATAATGCTTTTTGCAGCATGGGCAAGCAGACACTTCTAACTGGGGGGAAGTTCTAAGCTCAGATTGCCCAATACCCCTTTACGAAATTCGGTCAGTAGCTTTCTAGCTGCTCGCTCCTGGCTACTTTGAAACTGGTGCTCGGCTAGCTGGAATAGATAAGTCTCGCCCGTGCAATCGGTTGGGTCGAGTTCGTAGCGAGACTGAAGCGCCTGTGTTCTTGTAGGCGCTTCAGCAGTCCCTGCCTCGATCTCTGTGCGATCTAGTTCTTTGAGCAGTTCGATAAAACTAGCGGCGACCCTTTGCGTATCGTAGGCAGCCTCTCCAATATCATCACAGATAGCAAGCTTGAGAGCGGCTTCTTGATCCGTTAGCTGAGCGGGGATAATGCCTGGAGCGTCGAGTAGTTCAATTTCATCGGAGATTCTGACCCAGCGAAGCTGACGAGTGACGCCTGCTTTGCGCGCGCTTTCGACGATTTTTCGCTTTAGCAGTCGGTTGATCAGCGCGGATTTGCCGACATTGGGAAAGCCAATGACGACGGCTCGAACTGGGCGCGATCGCATTCCCCTATCCTTTCGCCGCTGATTCATCGCCGCCCCAGCCTGCTGAGCGGCCCTGGCAATCTGGCCGACGCCCTTGCCCTGATTGGCATTGGTGTAGTAGGCGGTTTGACCGTCGGCTTTGAACCAGGACTGCCAGCGATCGCGCATCTCCGGTGCAATCATATCCACTCGGTTCACCACCAGCACCCGCTTTTTATCCTCAATCCACCTATCTAGATCCGGGTGCAGCGTCGCCAGTGGAATCCGCGCATCGCGCACCTCTAGTACCACGTCCACCCGCTTGATCTGCTCTTGCAAAGCCTTTTCTGCCTTTGCAATATGCCCTGGGTACCACTGAATTGCCGGAGTTGCCATAGCTCAGGGCACGACCAGCACAGGGCAGGGCGCTAGATTGATCACCCGATTGCTCACGCTCTCTTCGCAGCCATCCTCAATCAGTCCAGTCCCGCGACAGCCCATCACAATTAGATCAGCGTTGACTTCATCGGCAACGTCACAAATGATAAAGGCCGGGTTCCCTTCTCGTTCAACCGTTTCAGTCGTAAATCCACGCTGCTCGAAAACGGTTTTACTTTTAGAAAGTAACGTTGCTACCGCTTCGGTAGAAGCCTGTTCAGGATGGGCCGGGTCGCTATGCTCTGGCGTTTCAACCACAGATAGCACCACTACCTTAGAACCGCATAGCTGAGCCATGTCAATCGCGGTCTGCAAAACTTTTTTAGCACTGGGGCTAGAGTCGATCGAAAGAAGAAGCGTTTTGTACATATTCGGTCAAGAGTTTCTAGAGGTTTGTTTCAGAAGAGATCACACACTTCTGTAAACTAATAGACACATAGGCAATTTTACGCATTTATCAACGCCTTACGCATCTGCCAAAAGCGAGCCTCATAACCAAACAGCGAACCCTATCAACAGTAGACAAGCTTTGCCCCGCTTTCAGCGCCGATGCACACAAACGTTACATATTTTTTAGGAGAGTAGTTTCCGTGGCCAAGAAAGCGCTAGCTGATTTATCTGCATCTGAGGTTTCTGGAAAGCGAGTGCTAGTACGCGCCGATTTTAACGTTCCGCTCGACGATGCGGGCAATATTACCGACGATACTCGCATCCGAGCGGCCCTGCCGACTATTCAAGATTTGGTTAGCAAAGGTGCAAAAGTTGTCCTCGCTAGCCACTTTGGTCGTCCAAAGGGCAAGGTCGTCGAGAGCATGCGCTTAACACCGGTAGCAGCGCGTCTGTCCGAGAAGCTAGGCCAAGACGTGATCAAGTGTGATGACTGCATTGGCGATGAGGTTGCCTCTAAAATTGCAGGCATGGAAAACGGTCAGGTAGCGCTGTTAGAGAACGTTCGCTTCTACGATGGCGAAACCAACAACGATCCTGACTTTGCTAAGCAGCTAGCGGCCAATGCCGATCTATACGTAAATGACGCGTTTGGTACCGCTCACCGGGCTCATGCATCTACAGCGGGCGTGACTGAGTATCTTAGCCCTGCGGTTGCAGGCTCTTTGATCGAAAAAGAGCTGAAGTTCTTGCAAGAGACTGTAGACAATCCTCAGCGTCCTTTGGCTGCGATCGTTGGTGGCTCTAAGGTTTCTTCCAAAATTGGCGTGATCGAAACGCTATTGGACAAGGTTGACAAGATCTTCATCGGCGGCGGCATGATCTTCACTTTCTACAAGGCGCGAGGCATGAGTGTCGGTAGCTCTCTAGTAGAAGAAGACAAACTGGAGCTGGCGAAAAAGCTAGAAGCTAAGGCAAAGGAAAAAGGCGTTGAGTTCTTGCTACCTACAGATGTGATTGTGGCTGACAAATTTGCCGCAGATGCGAATACTCAAACCGTGAGCGTAGACAACATTCCCGACGGCTGGATGGGTTTGGACATCGGGCCTGATTCTGTGAAAACCTTCCAAGATGCGCTGTCTGACTGCAAAAGCGTAATCTGGAACGGCCCTATGGGCGTATTTGAAATGGAAGCGTTCGCCAAGGGTACGACAGGCATCGCTACGACGCTAGCCGGGCTGACTGATACAGGCTGCATCACTATCATCGGTGGTGGCGACTCTGTAGCAGCCGTTGAGCAAGCGGGTCTTGCCGACCAGATGAGCCACATCTCCACAGGCGGCGGCGCTAGCTTGGAACTGCTCGAAGGTAAGACGCTCCCCGGCATTGCGGCTTTGGATGATGCATAACGCTAGTTTGAAGGTCGCTCTCGAATGAGTGCTGCCACAGTCGAAAAGCCATTCTACAAGCTGTGTAGAATGGCTTTTTCCGCTTTATTTCCCAGCGATCGCACTCGACAAAATACCCAGAATTTTGGAAAGGCTTTCCACAATGGGATACTGCTTCAGATCGATTTCGACAACTTGTCCCTTCAACCGTAGAAACTACCAGTAGTGACAATTGTAACGACAACAGCTAGATCGATACCTTCAGCCACGTTTCTATCAATCCTTCACTAGCCCCAACGCTGGGCAGTGTCGAAAATAATCCAGAGGACTCTTGAAAGGAAAGTCCAAAAGTTTTCTTCAGCTGAGCTAGCGTGAAATTCCATAGGCCATAGAGCATAGCCGTTCAATACTTGCTCAGATAGCAAGAAAGGATTAGCAAGCGGATCTATAGCTTTTGTCACTGACAATGCACAGGTTTCAGCAGGATGCTATAACTCCGCACTTTCAACGCTAGTTACATCGGTTGTGAGGTTTGTATTTTCCAATGATACAAAAGATGTGTACTGAGCGAATAAGCCTCGCAGCCGTGCGAACAGAGCTTGCGGCTGTGCAACTAAGCCTCACAGCTGTGTGATTAAGCCTTTCGTCTATGCGAACAAAGGCTGCAGTCGTGCGAATAAAGCCTTGTCGCCGTGCGAGCAAAGGTTGCAGCTGTGCGGACAAAGGTTGCCGCCGTGCAGTAAAGGTTGAGCTCGAGTCTCATTCGATTGCGAGTAGTCTCGCCTGCTCTGCCCAAAGACACTGACGCAATGTAACAAGTGTTTTCGCTTAAAGAGGCGATAGTCTTCCCTTAATCTTCAAGTGGGAACCTCCCTTCGTCGAAGGGAAAAAACGGTGCTCTAGAATACCGTTCTAAAACACCGTCGACTACGTCTATTCGACTTCTAACAAAGTATTGATATCAGTGAAGACCTATTGTCTTCACTGATATGTGCTGGGTGCTAACTGCAATAGATATAGACCTTGGGAGTTCTATGTAATGGCAAATTTTGACACTATCCAACCCGCTCAGATACAAGGCGTTGGGGGTACTGGCTATATCGTTGATCCAATTGTGACTATTGGCGATTTCACGCCTGCAGATGGCACAGACTATCTTGCCCCTGGCATTCCCGATGGACTAGGCGCGTACGCACTTGATGAGACCACCGTCCGCCTATTGGTAAACCACGAGCTGGGCTCAGACGTTGGTTACGCTTACCAGCTAGCAAATGGTACCGAGCTAATCGGCGCTCGCGTTAGCTTCTTTGATATTGATAAGGCTACCCGTACCGTCATCAACTCGGGACTTGCTTACGACACCATCATCAACCGCCAAGGTGACATTGTTGACGAAGCCACCGACCTAGAAAATGAAGGTATTCAGCGTCTGTGCTCCGCTCAGTACATTACAGCAGCGCAATTTGGTGAAGGTCGTGGTCTCATCGATAGCCTCTTTTTTACAGGTGAAGAAACAGGCGGTGGCACTGAGTTTGTTGTAGATCCAGCGACGAATACGATGCACGCCGTGCCCTGGATGGGGCGCGCCGCCTGGGAGAGCGTGACCGAACTCGATACCGGTACCACTGACAAAGTGGCTTTTCTAATCGGCGACGATCGCGGTGGCGCACCTCTAATCATGTATGTCGGCACCAAAGATGCTGACAGCGACGATCTGCTAGAGCGCAATGGTCTTACTGGCGGCGATCTGTATGTGTGGGCAGCTAACACGGGCGAAACTACCCCAGAAGAATTTAATGGCACGGGCGAAAGCCGCAACGGTAACTGGGTAGCTATTGATTTCTATAGCGCAGATCTTGCTGGCAGTGCGGTCGATACCGATGGCGATGGCGACCTGCAAGAAGAACTCGGCTACGACGCTGACGGCTTTGCTACTCAAGCACAGCAAGACGCGCTAGCCGCAGAAGTCGGCGCGTTTCAATTTTCTCGCCCTGAAGATGTCGCCACCAATCCTACCAACGGAACCCAAGCAGTCTTGGCCTCTACCGGTCGTGACAGTCTGTTCCCTTCAGATAGCTGGGGCACAACCTACACCATCGATACAACCTTTGATACTGATGGCACGCCTATCACAGCTAACATCCTAGCGATTTACGATGGTGACGATGCTGGTGCCGGTCAGTTTGAAGGCCCTGACTTCGGTCTGCGTAGTCCTGACAACCTAGACTGGGCGGACGACGGCTTTGTCTATATTCAAGAGGATCGCTCTTTTGATGAGTTTGGCCTAACCTCCGGTGAGGAAGCTTCTATCTGGAAGCTCGATCCTACCAATGGTGAACTGACTCGCATCGCTCAAATGAGCCGCGAAACCGGTACGCCTGCTGGCCAAACTAACGGCAGTCCTAATGATATCGGCAACTGGGAATCGTCCGGTATCATCGATGTCTCTGCTCTATTTGACGAAGCTCCTGGCACGCTGTTTATCGGTGACGTACAGGCTCACAGTCTGCAAGACGGCATCATTGAAGAGGCCGATCTAGTTCAAGGCGGTCAACTCTTCTTTCTTTCTTCTAACGTAGCTGAGCTAGAAGGCTTTGCTTCCTTGCCTGCTGATACTTTTGCTGAAGGCCCACCCGCTGGAGAAGGCATTGATGCCAATGGTCGCACCGGTCCTTTTGAAGGTCAGCCAGTACAGGGATTTAGCGGTGTGCAGTTTGCTCCCGGTGGCGATGGTTCCGCTTACTGGTTCCTTTCTGACAATGGCTTCGGCTCTAAAGCAAACAGCGCTGACTATTTACTGAGAATCTACCAGGTAGATCCAAACTTCGCGGGTTCTGAAGGCGGTGATGGCAGCGTCGAGGTTCAGGGCTTTGTCCAGCTAAGCGACCCCAATGGTTTGATTCCTTTTGATATTGAACAGGGTGACACGGCTGAGCGCAATCTAACAGGCTCTGATTTTGACGTTGAATCCTTTGTGATTGATGCGAACGGAGAAATCTGGATTGGAGAAGAGTTTGGCCCTTATCTCTTGCATTTCGATGCGGAAGGTAAGCTGCTAGAAGCGCCGATTGCTACGCCAAACATCACTAGTTTCAACACGCTCAATGGTCAAGCACCGATCGTTATTGGCCATAGAGGTGCGAGTGGCGAGCTGCCCGAACATACGCTAGAAGCCTATCAGCTAGCAATGGAGCAGGGTGCTGATTTTGTCGAACCTGATCTGGTAATTACTAGCGACGGTGTGCTGATTGCTCGCCATGAACCTATTCTCGATGGCACGACAAACGTGGCTGAGGTCTTTGGCGAAGACCGCATGTCTACCAAGAATCTAGACGGCGTTGAAGTAACTGCGTATTTCGCAGAGGACTTTACGCTAGCCGAGATTAAGCAGCTGCGGGCGGTGCAGTCTCGCGACTTCCGCGATCCTTCTTTTGATGGTCAGTTTGAAATTCCGACTTTCAAAGAAGTAATTGAGCTGGTGCAGCAGTTTGAGACTGATACTGGCAAACAGGTCGGTATCTACCCCGAAACTAAGCATCCTACTTTCTTTGATCTTCAGGGTCTGTCTCTTGAAGAGCCGCTGATCGAGACGCTGCAAGAGACTGGATTTACCGATCCCAATCGCATCTTTATTCAGTCCTTTGAGTTTCAGAACCTGATCGAACTGCAAGGAATGCTAGATGCGGCAGGACTAGGCGATTTGCCTTTGGTCCAGCTCTATGGCAATACGCTGCCGGATGCGCCTGTAGAGGATGGGTTCTCTGCTCCTTTTGATATTCGCTATAACGTGGCCGAGGGCAATGACCTTGCGGCTATTTATGGTCAAGATTTTCTCGATGCAGTCGAGAATGAGCTGTCCGAAAGCACGGTATATAGTGACTTGGACGATGCTGATTTCCTTAAGGTAATCAGTGCCAAGTATGCGGAAGGTGCTGGCCCCTGGAAGAACAACTTTGTCCTGCGTGAAGCGTTAGAGACTCCGGTAGATGGCAATGGCGATGGTGTGGCTGAGATTACAACTCAGCTCACTGGCGAGATTACTTCTTTTGTAGACGATGCTCATGATGCTGGCTTGCAGGTTCATCCCTATACGCTGCGTAATGAGGAGATCTTCCTAACGCTAAATGCAGATGGGACGCCTCAGACGCCTGAGCAAGAGTTCGTTCAGCTAACTCAAATTGGCGTGGACGGCTTCTTTACTGATTTTCCTGAAACGGGTGCGGATGTTGTCGCTCAGCTGAATTCAGAGTTTGTCTATTCTCCTGATAGCCCAGCAGTGATTGCAGGCGAGGTGGATTCTAACTTGTCTCGCTCTCGGGGCTATGAAGGCTTGGCCTTTAGCCCCGATCGCATGACGCTCTATCCAATGCTCGAAGGCACGGTGCTAGGAGATCCCAACGGATCTTTGCGTATCTATGAATTCGATGTGGCTAGCAGCGCCTTTGAAGGCTTGGTTGGCCTTTATCAGATGGAAGCGCCAAACCATGCGATTGGCGACTTTACGCCGATTAATAATGACGAATTCTTGGTCATTGAGCGCGATGGTGGACAAGGCGATAGCGCTGAGTTCAAGCAGATCTTCAAGGTCAATTTGTCTGAGGTGAATGCGGACGGCTTTGTGAAGAAAGAAGCTCTAGTCGACTTGCTGAGCATTGCTGATCCTAACGATCTAAACGGCGATGGTCAGACGACTTTTGACTTCCCGTTTGTCACGATTGAAGATGTGCTGGTGCTTGATGCGGATACAATCCTGGTTGCTAACGACAACAACTATCCTTTCTCTACCGGACGGGATGCAGTCGAAATCGATAATAACGAAATCATTGAGATCAATTTAAACCAGCCTTTGGATCTCGATGCCCGCTTGGGCGTTGCTGGCCTTGACCGTTTTGGCACCGCAGGCAGCGAGTTTGACACGGCTGAGCTAGCGCAAATGCAGGGGCTGGACGGCTACGAAGTCGATCCGCTCTTTACCATAGGTGAGACCTACGGTGGCTATACGCCAACCGGTATCTTGGACGGTCTAGGCGCTTATGCGCTTGATGACAGCACAGTGCGGGTGTTCGCCAACAGCGAAATTGGCAGCGACGCTGGCTATGCCTATGAGCTAGCCAATGGCACAGAGCTGACCGGTGCTCGAGTTCACTTCTTTGACGTGGACAAATCGAGCCTATCTGTAGTGGATGCTGGTTTAGCCTACGACACTATCATTAACCGTCAGGGCGAAGTGGTTGATGAAGCCACCGATCTAGAGAGCGAAGGCATTCAGCGCTTCTGTTCTGCTCAGTACATTGAGGCTAATCAGTTTGGTGGAGGCAACGGTCTTGCTGACAGTCTTTTCTTTACTGGTGAAGAAACCAGCGGCGGTACCGAGTTTGTAATCGATCCAGCGACTAATACCCTGTACGCGGTGCCTTGGATGGGCCGCGCAGCTTGGGAGAGTGTAACTGAGTTAGATACTGGTACTACTGATAAGGTTGCTTTGCTAGTAGGTGATGACCGTGAGGGCGCACCGATGCTGCTATATGTAGGCAACAAGGATACTAGCGAAGGCGCTGGACTCTTAGAGCGCAATGGTTTGGTAGGCGGCAAACTCTACGTTTGGGCGGCAGATAGCGGCGAGACTACTCCGGAGGAATTCAACGGTACTTTCGAGAGCCGTGACGGTAGCTGGCAGGAGATCGACTTCTACGATGCTAGCCAAGCAGGTACAGCCGCCTTGGACGAGAGTGGTTACGCTGACCAAGATTCTATAGGCTATGACGCGGACGGCTTTGCGACTCAAGCTCAGCAAGATGCACTGGCTGCGGATATGGGTGCTTTCAGCTTCTCTCGCCCTGAAGATGTTGCCACTAATCCAGGAGATGGCACGGTTGCTGTGCTAGCTTCTACGGGACGTGACAGCCTCTTTCCTGCCGATAGCTGGGGAACCACCTACGCTATCGATACAGACTTTGATGCTGACGGCGTGCCGACTTCAGCAAATGTCAAAGTTCTCTACGACGGTGATGATGCAGGTGCAGGTCAGTTCGCTGGACCAGATTTTGGCTTGCGCAGCCCGGACAATTTGGAATGGGCGGATGATGGCTATATCTATGTTCAAGAAGATCGCTCAGTTGATGAGTTTGGTCTAACCTCCAGCGAAGAAGCTTCCATCTGGCGATTGACGCCCGAAACGGGGGGGCTAACTCGGGTAGCTCAAATGGATCGCTCGGCGCTGCCTTTAGATCAGACCGATAGCGCTGTTGGCGACATTGGTAATTGGGAGTCTTCTGGCATTATTGATGTCTCAACGCTGTTTGATAGAGATCCTGGTAGCTTGTTCTTGTTCGATGTTCAGGCTCACAGCCTTCTCGATGGCGTGATTGCGAGTGAGAATCTAGTGCAGGGCGGTCAGCTGGCCTTTCTGTCTGCGCCTGAACTGGTGACTGGTCAAACTATTGTGGGTACTGACGAAGACAATACGCTCACCGGCGGTCGTTTTGGCGATGAGATTACCGGTGGCTTGGGTGACGATGTGATTACTGGCTGGATCGGTGACGATGTCATCCGTGGTGATTTTGGCTACTTGAGTGCAGTCGCTGGTGGTGGTAACGACACTATCTTTGCGGGTGGTGGCGCAGACAACGTATCCGGCAACGAGGGCAATGACACGCTCTTCGGCGGCGCTGGCATGGACCGACTTGCTGGCGGTGACGGTAATGATCTGCTCTTCGGTGGACTCGGTAACGATAAGCTCTTCGGTGAAGCAGGTGATGACAGGCTTTATGGTGGAGCTGGTCTAGATACGCTTGTCGGTGGTGACGGTGATGATCTGCTAGTTGGTGGCAAGGGTCGAGACACGCTGATCGGTGGCGCAGGTAGCGATACCTTTGTTCTAGCAGTTGGCCGAGCAAAGGATATCGTGATGGACTTTGTCTCTGGTGAAGATGCTTTTGGTCTTACCAATGGTCTGACGTTCGGGCAGCTTTCTATCACTGCTCGGAACAGCAACGTGCTGATTTCACTGGGTGATGATGATCTAGCAATGGTGCTAAACACCAGCGTGGCTGACTTCACAGAGGCAAGCTTTGTAGCTGCGTAGTCTCCCTTAACCCAGTTAACTTGATGCTTTCTAGACCCAAGACCCTAGCCGTGGCGGTTGGTTTTCTTGGGTCTTTTCTTTGGCTTTTTTTGGGCAGGTCAGATGTTTTGAGTCGCTCTAATAATGAGGCAGGTTGGGTTAGCTAAATTAGGAGCGCGATCGCACTCCCCAGAATCCCCAGAGTCTTCCATTTATGAGCTCTATCGGCTGCAACGGTTGTATTTCCCAATGATCCAAAAGATGTGTATTGAGCGAACAAAGATTGTATCTGGGCACTGAAGCCTCGCAGCCGTGCAACTAAGCCTAGCCTTCGCTAAGGCTCTATCCTAATAGGTAGTCAAACTTTGCCAAAGCAGTTGAAGGTAGAGCGGTTGAAGGTAGAGCGGTTGAAGGTAGAGCAGTTGAAGGTAGAGCAGTTGAAGGTAGAGCAGTTGAATACTCCAGAGAATACTCTAGAGACTATAGAGCAAGCGATTATTCAGAAAATTCAGCAAAGTGAAGGGCAGCGCATTACCTTTGCTGAATTTATGGAGCTAGCGCTGTACCATCCGCAGTTTGGCTATTACGCTACGCCGAGTAGCATTCTTGGCTCGCAGGGAGATTTTGTCACGTCGCCGCACATGGGCCGCGACTTTGGTGAAGTGGTGGCAGAGCAGTTTGTGGACATGTGGATGGCGTTGAACCGACCCGATCGGTTTGATTTGGTAGAGATGGGATCAGGGCAAGGGCTGGTGATGGGGGATGCGATCGCCTACCTCCAATCCCACTACCCTGACTGCTTCGCCACGCTCAACTGCACCATCATCGAAAAGTCCGCCGCATTACGAGCTCAGCAGCAGCAGCGCCTGGGCCACTGGAACGAGCAAGGCATCTCCATCACCTGGAAAACGCTAAACGAAATCGAACCCATTACTGGCTGCGTATTTTCCAACGAATTAGTAGACGCCTTTCCTGTTCACTGGATTGAGCTGCGATCGCAAAAACTACAAGAAATCTACGTCACTCACAATGAAAACGGCTTTTCCTCTCAGCCAGGAGATCTTTCCACCTCGAAGCTAGCCAGCTATTTTGGACAGGTTGGTATTGACTGGCGCAACTATCTAGACGGCTATCGCACAGAAGTCAACCTAGCAGCACTTGACTGGATCGAGCAAATTGCCCACAAGCTACACCGAGGCTACCTGCTCACCATCGACTATGGCTACACTGCCCAGCGCTACTACAGCCTAGCCCGCACAGAAGGTACCCTACAGTGCTACTACAAACACAGCCATCACAGCGATCCGTTCATTCACATTGGCGAGCAAGACATCACTGCCCATGTAGATTTCACCGCCTTGCAAACGCAGGGGACTGAAGTCGGTTTGCAAAGTCTTGGATTTACTCAGCAGGGATTGTTTTTGATGGCTTTGGGACTGGGCGATCGCCTCAACCAGCTCTCCGAGATCAATTCTACTCAAACCGCAAACCCTACAGACATCCAAGCCATCATGCGCCGCCGAGAAACCCTCCAGCAGTTGATCAATCCGATGGGCTTCGGTAATTTTGGCGTACTGATCCAGGGCAAAGGATTGACTCAAAAAGAAATCGCCAGACCTTTAAAGGGACTAACGATTCCATCGTTGATGTAGCTATCTTCAATCGAACCCTATCAGTACCTTGTCAGCCTAGAGAGGTCGGAAAATGAAAGGATAGCGATATGCTTTTTCTGGGTCTGTGACGCAGCTAAGAATAGCAAAGATAGGCAAAGCCACCTGCACAATGCCAAGTAGGGCAACGAAAGGCAGACCAATAATCAACCAGGCCGGAATGATCAGTAGAACGCTATAGAGCCACATGTTGAAGTGAAAATTCAGAGCTTCTTTAGCGTTGTCCTTTACCACTGGGTCGTCAGAAATAAACATCAGCACCGCAGGAACACCAGCTGAGAGGACCAGTTGACTCAAGAAGATAGACCCATGAGAAGCGATCGAAAAAAGCTTTCGCTTATCAGAATCAAAAGTAGTTTCCATATCCGTAAATCCTTGCGTTGCTCTACAGTCCGAGTCGGTTACTCATCCTCAGTAAGGATAGTCTTGCCCTCGATATCTACAATGTTAGCGGCTGTAGCAAGATAGGGAAACGTAGTCAGATTTCGTAAATACCGTCCTCACAGCAACGCGCGACTTGCCGCCGACATAAGATAAAAGAAGCATCCCATCTAGAAAGCCAAGGAACACGAACCCATGCAAATGAAGCGCTTAGGCCACGTCGCTGTCTGTGTCGAAGATGTCTCAAAAGCCGTCCAGTTCTATCAAAATCTGGGCATGAAAGTTGTCTGGCAAGACAGCGACTGGGCCTACCTTAAAGCTGGAAATGACGGCCTTGCCCTCATGAGCCCTGACTACGATCAGGCGGGTCCACACTTCGGCTTCGTCTTCAGCGACAGAGCCGAGATCGATACCGCCTACGCCAAGCTCAAGGCCGATGGCGTCAAAGTCGGCAAAATCCACGATCACCGAGACGGCACTGCCTCTTTCTATGGCCGCGACCCCTTTGGCAACTGGTTTGAGTACTTATATGAACCCGAAGACCTCTTTGACGCCGAGGTCGCTTAGCAGGTATAGCGCTGAGGTTCTACCGCAGACACTGTTTATAGAACAGGGCTACACAAATCTATAAGTCTGTTTCAGATCAGCTTATTCACCTGGGTTCAATCGATATAGCTGCGGCTAAAGCGATCGCGCCTCTGAGTGTAGTAGCGGCAATTCAACTGTGAAAGTCGTCTTGTTCATACCGCTATCGACAGTGATACTACCTTCTAAATGCGAAATCAGCTTTTGAGTCAAGGCCAGTCCCAGGCCAGTACCGCCCTGTTTCCACGGGTCGGCGCTAGGGACTCGGTAGAATTTGTCGAAGATGCGATCGCGCTCTTCTTCAGCAATCTCTACGCCTGTATTGGTTACAGAAATCGTCATCAGGCGCGGACTGCCGCTGACTTCAATGAGAATGGCATGCTCAGGTGGGGTGTACTTGCAGGCGTTGTTGATCAGCTCTGTCATAATCCGCTCAATGCTAGCCAAATCGGTAGTCAGCTTGGGCAAGTTATCGCTGATTGTCAGCATTAGCTCTTGTTGACGGCTGACAGCCCTTGGCCTGAAGCCATTGACCAGGCTAGGTAGCCAGGCAGAGATGTTGATCGGCTGCATCATCATTGGGTGATTGCCCACGTCTAGGCGCTGCAAGTCGAGCAGGTCATTGATCAAGCTGATCTCGCGCTCGCATTCTTCATTCAAGATGCTGTAGTAGCGAGCGAGCCGACCCTTCTCAATCTGCGACTTTTCTAGCTCTGCTTCGTCAATACCGTACTCCTGCTGCAAGGTGATGCCCATCATCTGTAGAGCGACGCGCATGCTGGTCACCGGCGTCCGCAGCTCGTGAGAAACCGTGCTGAGAAAATCGTCTTTTAACGTGTTCACCCGCTCTAGCTCCCGGACTTGAGACTGCGATTCCTGATAGAGCCGGGCCTGACGAATAGCAATTCCGCACTGGTTAGTCACCTGCTCTACCAACCGAATTTCTGAATCGGTCAGGCACCTATCTTTGTCATTGATTAGCCACAGGTCACCCAGTACAATCCGGTCGTCTTTAACGGGCGCGGCAAACATAGACACTCGTCCCCGCTCCGGGTTTGGAAAGATAGAGCAAAACTGTAGATACTGACCCGCTAGCAATAGCTGATAGACTTCGGGGTACGCCTCTAGAGAAGACACCCGGCCCCGCATCGGCGCAAGACCAGCCGCGCATTCATGCAGCACCGTCGAAGTCCCCTGATCTAGATCGTAGAGCGCTGTATTTGCAGCTTTTGCATTCAGCACCTCTACTAGCTCATCGACAGCTGTCTGGAGGATCTGCTGCTCGTCTAGGCTGTCTCTAACTCGGTCGGTGATCCGCTTTAGCGTGGACTCTAGCTCTCGGGCTTTGTCTAGCTCGGCTCGGTTTTCTGTGAGCTGCTGATACAGCAAGGAATTCTCCTGATGGGCCTGCGCTACGGCGGTGACATCCTGTAGCGTATTGACCAGTACCGTGCCTGTGTTGGCTGCACCTGCGCTGTTGGGTAAACCTGCGCTGTTGGGTACATCTGATAGAGTGAACAGTCGGCGATGCCCTACTAGCTGCTGATCGCCGCTAGCTGACCTAAACATTAGCGGCAGATCGCTTTGCTGCGCGGTCTCAAAGAATAACTGATCTTGCTGAGTCAGAAGCGCAGCTAGCGGCTCAGGCAGAAAGTCGGCTTCGCTGCGGCCGATAATTGCCTGCGCATTTGCCTGCGTAGTTGTATGCGCGCTGAGGCCGACTAGTGCCGCACCTGCTTCGTTGATATAGAGCCACTTATGCTCAGCCGTCTTTACATATACTGGCTGAGCGATCGCATCAAGCATTTTCCACATAGCAATCAATTCAGATGGACTGGTTGATAAGCTCATTACGCAGCTGATGAAGATCGTGTATCGGTAAAATTCCCGGTTTGACCCTCAAAATATAAATCATCCTTGATTTGATAGAGACACTACTGCTCATATTTCAGTGTTATCACATAGGACTCACTACTTTTAGCTATGCCGCCCATCACCTCAGGCTCTCAATTCTCTGGCGCTCAATCCTCTACCTCTCAATCCTCTGGCCGCGCACTAGTTTCTCCTTTAACTGCCAGCCAGCCAGTCGGACAGTCAGTTGGCCAGTCGGACAGCCAGTCAGACCGCAGTTCAATCATCAACTCGTCTTCTGTCAGACTTGGCATCATGGCCTCGGGCAGCGGCAGTAACTTTGAAGCGATCGCGGCTGCTATTGCCGCCGGTACGCTCAGCGCCACTATCGAACTGGTCATTTACAACAACCCAACAGCTAAGGTCGTCGATAGAGCAAACCGTTTGGGCATTCCAGCCAAGCTGCTAGATCACCGCACTTTTGCCAACCGAGAGCAGCTAGATGAGGCAATCGTCAGCGCATTCAATGAGTTCGGCGTGAACTGGGTGGTGATGGCAGGCTGGATGCGCCGAGTCACGCAGCGTCTGATCTCCGCCTTTCCGAATCAGATTTTGAACATTCACCCTAGCTTGCTACCCAGCTTTCCAGGGACTCATGCAGTGGAACAGGCGATCGCAGCCAAGGTCAAAATTACGGGCTGTAGCGTTCACCACGTCGAGCTAGTCGTCGATAGCGGAGCCGATCATCATGCAGGCAGCTGTGCCCGTACTAGCAGATGACAGCGTCGAAACCTTGCAGGCCAGAATTCAGGTACAAGAGCATCTGATCTTTCCACAGGCGATCGCCCTAGCCACCGGACAAACTAGTGAACTAACAAACAGCAGTTACTGATAGGAATAGCCTGACTTTGTGCTGACAGACTCTTATGAAGATAGATCAGCCAAACACAGCAGATCAAAACCTGCAAAAAAGGGCTATCTTACGACTGACAAGTCTCTAATTTTCTCTAGTAGAAGCGGACTACATCAAAATAAAAATTGTTTTCTAGCTAATATTACGGACAACAAACATATTAAACAAAATGAACATATTTCAATAGTTCACTGACATTTTACAGTTTCAGGTCGCAGAAATTTAGAGCAATTTCAGCTTATTAAACAAATTGAAGCTGATCGAAGAATTTCTATCTTTTAGAAAGTACGTAAAATTGCTTATTTATTGTTATCTCAATCTCTTTCAAAAGCGTTTTCATCCGGATCGAAATTCTGTCAAAAGAAGATAGAAATACAGACGATTAAGGATCAAATTAATATGTTTAGAGCATCGGGTTTCAAATCATCAAGCTTCAGCTCAAAAGCGAGACAATCTTGAATTATTGGTTCGTACGGCAATCGCTCACAAAGAGCTATCACCGGGCGTAGCGGCGCAGATTAATCAGTATCGAAACGGCAAGCTGACCTGCAAAGAGCGTCGGATGCTGGCCGTTCTAGATGATGCGATCGCCAGCGGCCACGTCACGACTATCGAGCTGCCGATGATGACGACTTCACTCCGCAAAGCTATCTGTAGAGTGAACTAATTTAAGCCCTTGCGGTGATGTCTTATCGTCGATTTATATGAGATAAAAGGCTAGTGGGACGATTCAACCCACTAGCCTTTTTACGTACATGTCCTTGACTAGTCCCCTCGAACTCTCCAGATGGATGCTCTTTTCTATGGGTATCCGCATCCGTGTTCATCAGCTTGCTCCGCTACCGCGATCGCCCTTTGTGATGATTGCCAACCATCGCAGCTTTCTAGACGCGCCCTTACTGATTACCGCTGCCGCCCAGCCAGTCCATTTTGCCTGCCATCACTATATGTCTCAAGTTCCGGTAATGAACGAGATAGTTCACGCGCTAGGCTGCTTTCCGCTTGATGCTCCTAACGAGAGAGGGCGAACCTTTTTCAAGCAGGCGACTGGCTTCTTGCGATCGCACCAGTCCATTGGCGTCTTTCCAGAAGGCACCAACCCGATGGTCCAAGTCACCCCACCTAGCCAAGTCAACGACTTTCATAGAGGCTTTGCTCACCTGGCACTGCGTGCGCCGGTTGACAATCTAAAAATTGTGCCAACCGCTATTATTGCCCTCAAAGAACAGCAGCAGGACACCGTACCGTTTCGGCTGCTGGGCTGGTTCGATCCGAGCGAGCCATTGTTCCAGCAGTCCGGACGCCATCCCGCCGTAATCTATCGCGAGGTCGCCGTAGTGATTGGGAAGCCTATCTCAACTTCAGATCTACAGCAGCACTATCACGGCAAACAGGCCGGACAGGTAGCCGATAAGCTGACCGACACCTGCCAAAATGAGGTTCAAACCCTGCTGAAGTCTTATTGAATAGTCTCATTACTCAAAAGTAGGTATATATGGTTGGATAAGAGCTGACCAGGCGAGGAAGATTGGATACCGTCAAATTCATAAAACCCTATACAAAAACTCAAACCAAACCTGATACGAACTCTAACGTAGGCGTAGCAGCACCTTTACGACCGCTCTTTATCTATTTGCCGGGGATGGATGGGACGGGAAAACTCTTCGACGCCCAGGCTGATAAGCTGTCGCGCTGGTTCGATCTGCGCTGTTTAGCCCTGCCGCCGCAGGAAAGAGCTGACTGGAAGACGCTGACGCATCAGGTTAGTACGCTCATCAGCGATGAGTTAGAGAAAGCCAGCGCTTCTTCACAAGAAACATCCATTGGAAGGCCGCGCAGAAGGCGAGCCGTCTATCTATGTGGAGAATCTTTTGGGGGCTGTCTAGCGATGCAGGTGCTGGCCTATTCACCGCATCTATTTGAGAAAGTCATTTTGATCAATCCGGCCTCTTCCTTTAGGCGAGTGCCGTGGATGCAGCTAGGATCGCTGATCACGCATCAGATGCCCAATCTGGTCTACCGCTATGGGGCGCAGGGCCTGATTCCTTTTTTGATCGAGCCTTTTCGAGTCGATTGGCGCGATCGCGAGGCCCTAGCAGACGCAATGGGTTCGGTCCCTGCCAAAACTGCCGCCTGGCGCATGGGTCTGCTAGGAAAATTCGAGACAGAACGGATTCCGCTAGAGCGGATGACGCATCCAGTACTAATCATCGTAGGTGGCAACGATCGGCTGCTGCCGTCTAAGCGTGAAGCCGTTAGCCTAGTAGCTCGATTTCCCAACGCGAAGCAGGTGCTGTTACCAAAAAGCGGCCATGCCTGCCTAATCGAGAGCAAAACAGATCTTTCACGAATACTACAGGAGCAGCAATTTCTGCCCGACTCTATCGTCTACAGCAGTTAGCAGAATAGTTAGCAGATAGTCGATAGACGTAAACCTGAACCCTACACTCCAATTTCATCTATTATTTAGGAAAACGAAGCCTACCTCTATACATCTCATGTCCAGAAGACTCTTCGGCTGGTTCCGTCAGCTTGTCTGCCTGAGCGCGATCGCCCTTCTCACCCTCTCGCTATTTGGCGCACCAGTCCTAGCCACTAGCCTGTACAGCATGCCACAAAGCCCAGATGGCAAGTGGTTCATCGACGAAGCCTCACAGGTCTCACGGCTCAACGAAGGCAAAATCGAAAGCTCGCTCAAGCAGCTAGCAGAAGAAACTGGCAACGAGGTTCGCTTTGTCACTATCCATCGGCTAGACTACGGCGAAACGATTCAGAGCTTTACAGACGCGCTGGCCGAGCGCTGGTTTCCTACCCCCGAAGCCCGCAGCAATCAGACCCTGATCGTATTAGACGATGTCACCAACAATATCGGCATCAGCGTCGGAGCAAACGCCGCTGAGACTTTGGACGCGGACCTAGCCCAGAGCATCACTGGGGAAACGATGACGGTGCCCTTGCTAAATGGAAATCAGTACAACCAATCTTTCTTAGGGGCGAGCGAGCGGCTAGTAGCGGTCCTGTCTGGTGAGGCAGATCCGGGTCCGCCAGAAGCGTATGACGATACTGTCGATGTCGATCGAACCTATGCCACCGCAGAAGAAACCGAAGCCACTAGAGGATCTTCAACGACTATTGTGATTGTCTTGCTAATTGCAGCAACAGTGATTCCAATGGCAACCTATTACTGGTACCTGTCGGTGGGTGGATAATGGATTGGTTCAACCGACTGCCGCGCTGGATGGTCTGGGGTTTGGCACTGCCACTCTTGGCACTGAATGGGTGGGTCGCGCTACAGATTTTCACTTTTTTCCGTTCTCAGTTCACTATCTTTTTTACAGCAACGCTACTCTCTTTTGTGCTGAACTATCCGGTTCAGTGGCTCTCTCGCTTTCGGCTGCGGCGATCGCTAGCCGTTCTGCTAGTGCTGCTGATCACAATTTCTGTACTTGGCGTACTGGGCGTTCTTCTGCTGCCGCCATTAGCCGAGCAAATCAACGAGCTGTCTGGACGCCTGCCTTCTTGGATAGACTCTAGTACGTCTCAGATGGCGGCTTTCCAGAACTGGGCGGTCAGTCTGAATCTACCAATCGACCTTTCCCGACTATCAGCTCAGCTCCAAGCTAGAGTGACTAGTCAGATTCAGACGATTAGTGCGGGCCTGCTTTCGCTATTGCCCGATGCGATTAGTAGCATTGTGGATTTGGGTTTGACCGTAGTGCTGACCTTCTACTTGCTACTGCATGGGGAAAGGCTGTGGGACGGTATCTACCAGTGGCTACCTGATTCATGGAATTCGAGGGCTAGACCTTTAATCAAGCGCAATTTTCAGAATTATTTCCTGGGACAATTCACCGTTGCGCTGCTGATGGGCAGTGCGATGACTATCGCCTTTGTCGTGATTCAGGTGCCGTTTGGTCTGCTGTTTGGTATTGCGGTCGGTGTGATGGCAATCTTTCCATTCGGTCCGGCGCTCAGCATCACGATCATCAGCTTTTTGACCGCGCTCAAGAGTATCTGGTTAGGGGTGCGGGTGGTCACAGTCGCGGCGGTGATTGATCAGGTGGTGGAAAATGCGATCGCGCCCCAGCTAATCGGTGGCTTCGTCGGCCTCAATCCCGTCTGGATACTCGTCTCGCTCTTGCTAGGTACCAAAATCGCAGGCGTTCTAGGACTCATCGTCGCGGTACCGATTGCCAGCTCTATCAAAAGCATCTTCGAAGATCAGAAGATCCCACCTTCGCCTTCTCCCGACATGCTGACAGAAGCAGAAAGCCAGCCCTCCGATGGTTCAGCATTGGCTTCTGCCTGACTCCCCTTCATATCTCTGATTTGTCTGTCTCCTTCTACAGGCGTTCGGCGACCTGTTTTAGGCGCTCTAGCTGCGCTTCCATATCTTTTTTAGTCCAGCTGGCGGCGAACTGGTTGAACCCAAAGCTGACTAGCGGATTGGGAATGGTGAATTCAAATCGGTTTAGCAGCGTTGTGCCATTCGCTTCGGGCTGACATTCCCAGCGATCGCACCCTTCAAAAAATCCATCAAAGCCCCAAACCACCAAACCAGGCTGGCGTTCAATCACGGTGCTATGCAGCGAAGGAGTCAGAACAGGAATCTTTAGTTTGAAATCGAACTCGCTGCCTACCGCCATTCGCCATTCACCTACTGGCTCGCAGACTAAGGCTGGATTGAGCCACTGGTGCATTAGCTGCTGCTGCGTAAAGCAACGTTCCACAGTTGTGGAATTTGCCCGGATGAAGACGGATTGTTCGTAAACAGCCACAGGTATAGCCCCCAAAGGATGTAGAAAAAGAGACAGAAGATTACACAATCTTGTTGGCGGCTCTTTCAAAATCAGCGGTCGCTTGGAGAGTTTCGGGTACGTCGAAAAAGGCTTGGGCGATCGCATCCGAAAAGGTAAACGTATCCAACCCGCGTTCTGCTAGCGCTGCGATATCTTCCAGATTGCGAATGCTCGCGGTCAGCACCCGAGTCGATGATTTCACCCCTCGCAAAGCCGCATGCATCGTCGCCACCTCAGCAAAGCCGTCTCGACCGCTATCATCAATCCGGCCTAGATACGGCGCTACGTAGCTCGCTCCAATCGCTGCTGCGATCAGCACCTGATGAATTGAGTAAACAGCCGTTAGCGTCACCGGAATGCCCGAACCGATCAGCATTTTAGCTGCCATAGTGCCTGATTGAGTGGCAGGCACCTTGACGACAATCCGCTGGTCAAAGCTACTGAGCAAGTTGCCGATGTTGAGCAAATCTGGCACCGAACTGCCCCAGGCTTGTAAATGAACTTCCTGCATCCCTAGATCAAAAGCCTGCTCTGCCATCGTTTTCAAGACGGCTGGTTCACAGTCAACGCCTGCTCTTTCTAGCAGTAGCGGATTGCAGGTCACGCCGTAGAACATACCTGTCGGCAGCCATTTCTCCCAGGCGGCTGTATCGGCAGTGTCTAGATAAAGACGCAAGTTGGGCAGATGACTGCCCTCAAAAAAACTCATTCACTCTCTCCTCCAATCACCACATCCTTGATCCGCAGGCTCGGACCACCGCAGCCTACGGCCAAGCCACTCTGTCCGCCCTTGCCACAGCCGCCCGACTCGTCCCAGAAAAAGTCGTCGCCAATCGCCTCAATATTGGCTAGCGTGCTAAAGACGTTGCCAGAGAGCGTGACATCCTGCACAGGTTCAGCAATCTCGCCCTGTCGAATCATCCAGGCTTCGCCAGCGGTAAAGGTAAATAGCTCGCCGTTGGTCTGCCCGCCGAGCCAGTTACGCGCATAGATGCCTTCGTCAATACCAGTAAACAGATCGGCTACAGGCGTTTCGCCGCGCTCAATCCAGGTGTTAGTCATGCGGACGATGGGGGAGTAGTGGTAGTTTAAGCAGCGGGCGTTTCCAGTTGGCGCTTCGCCTAGTTCTCCGGCGGTTTCACGAGAGTGCAATCGACCGGTCAACACGCCGTCTTTGATGAGCTGAGTAGTGGTAGCAGGGGTGCCTTCATCGTCATAGAGATAGCTACCGCGATGGCCTGCTGGCGCTGCGCCGTCAAAAATTTGTAGCGTCTTTGGGCCAAACTGCCGACCTAGAGACATGGTTTCTAGCAGCTCTGGATTCTCGTAGATCATGTCAGCTTCGGACAGATGGCCAAAGGCTTCGTGGACGAATAGGCCGCTGAGAATTGGGTCAATTACAACGGTGTAGAGACCGCCTTTGGCCGAGGGTAGGGTGAGCGCGTTGACGGCGCGATCGCCTGCCGCTTTCACCTGCGCTTCTAATCCCAATACATCTTCATACGCTCGCCGAGAACCCACCGTTTCTCGCCCGGTTTGCACTCTTTCACCCTGCCGAGCCGTCGCTGAGAACCGCATCTCTATATCGGTCCAGTTCTGCTCAATCAAAGTCCCTTCAGAGGTCGCCAGCAAAACCTGTTGATAGCTGTCTTCATAGCGCACGGCTGTCGAGGCCATCTCGGGATGCTGCCCTTTCAAAACATCAACGTAGTGATGACAGAGTGCTTTCTTATCCGCTAGCGAAATCTGCCTGGGGTCTGTACCTGTCAAAGGCAGCGTGCAGGTCGCTTGAACAATATCGATAGGGGCTAGCCGAGTAGTGTCATCTCCGACTAGGCGAGCAGCGGCGATCGCATCTTCCATCCGCTCTGCCAAATCCGCCAGCCGATTGAAGCTCGCAAATCCCCAGCCGCCGCGATAGCAGGCCCGCACCTGTCCGCCAACCGCCACGCCCTCACTCAGCGCCTCCGGAACATTGCCTCTCAGTCTAATCTCGCAGCCTTGCGATCGCTCCAAGCGCACCGCTAGATAGTCCACCCGATGCCGATACCGAGCAATCAGATCGCTCACCTGATCTTTGTCCTTTTCCATGCCCAAACTCTAACGCCCAAACTCTAACGGCACTCCGCCATTCGTACTACCATAAAGCTTATCTCCCTTCAGAGCGACACACCTATGACTGGTGAACTTGGTTACTCCCTACCTCCAGCGATTCGCCGCATCGCCGCGAACTTCAAACGTGTGGGTTGGGCCAGCGTCTGGGTACAGTCTGTAGTGGGCGTTATTGCCAGCATTCTATTCATATTCAACGCACTAGAGCCTAATGCTGGATTCACTAGCGCCTCTGCCGACCTGCTTACTACGATTGGCCTCGTAGCTATCTTTATCAGCGCGTTCTGGGGATTTCGCTACGTTCTGCTAGGTCGCAAGCTCAGCACTACAAATCCCGACCTGCGGCCCAAGCCCAAAGACGCTATTAGAGCCATTCGCATTGGCATCTCTATCAGCCTAATCGGGATGCTAATTACTATCTTTGGGGCTGAAATCGTGATTGCCGATCTTTGGACTCGCTCGCTTAGGCAGGTGGCGATTGGTGTGAACACTCAAGACACCTCAGCGTTTATCAACGCCGCTGATATTGCAGTTGTCTTTTCTGTGATCAACGCTATCTTTGCCCATTACGTCGGTCTGTGCGCTTCTATCTGGCTAGAGTACGTCACTAATCGTCAGTAGCAAAATTAGTGCGTTCTGTAGACTGCTACTTCTGCGATTCTAAAAGCTCGACCCTGGCTGCTGTAGAAAGGCTAGCTCTGCGGGCGTGCTCTGACGACCTAGTATCTGATTGCGATGGGGAAATCGACCAAATCGCTCAATTACTTCCCGGTGACGAATCGCGTAATCCAAACCGCTCTTGAATCCTTTATCTAAGTCTGGAAAGTCACTGATCAGCGCTTCTATCAGCGCGACACAGCGATCTTGATGCTGCATATCTTCGCTGTGCTCAAAAGGTAGGTACACAAAGAATCGGTGCGCAGGTACCAGATCGCGATCGCGCCTAGCATCCACCAAATTCTGAGCAAGTGCCAGTGCCTGCGAGTCAGTGGCAAAACTACGCGGCTGACCTCTATACAAATTGCGGGGAAATTGATCTAGCAGTAAAACTAGCGCCACTACCGAGGGTAGCTGCGATTTCCAGTCGTCGTAGGCACCCTTTGCTGCCGCCTGAGTATCGGCTAAAAATTGCTGACGAATCTGCTCATCAAAGGCTGCGTCTTTGATAAACCAAGCTTTGCGATAGCGGCCATAGTCCGGGGCGGTAGCCTTACCAAACCAAAAGTCGAGGATAGCGTCAGCCTGGAATTGGGAACTACGGGGTTGAGAACTATAAATCACGTCCGGATTGAATAAAGATGTCAGTCGTCTTGCTTATGGCTTACGCTAACCCATAATATTTCGGCTATACACTCCGACCACGTATTTCCGAGCGTACATCTTTGGCTCGCGCCCATGTCTATTCTTTCTATCGTCATTGCGATCGCTCTACTTTTAGCGGTCTTTAGCTGGCTAACCGGCTACCGGCTGCCAATCAACAGACGCGGTACGAGCACCCACCACACCAGTATCCCCCGCGCGCGCGGGGTCTCTAGAGGCACGCGCAAACAGCTACTCAGGCTCGTCGGCGGGAATGCTTCGGTCGCCCAAAGGCTAGTACAAGATGTCAGCGATCGCAACCCCGATAGACCAGAACAATGGTGCTGGGAAAAGGCAATTTATGACATCGAACGCGATCGCAGAGCGTAACCAACTTCATTGTTCGTAATCATTCCCACCGATAAAACACATTTTCTTGATAAAGCGCGTTCATCCGATCAATCAAGATCCTGTACGTTTAGTGCAAAGTAAATAACATCAAACTTTCTTTATCATTTTCGGCTTTGGGCATACTGACAAAGATTGTGAGATCTTTTACGTAGAGTCCGAACCTGAATTTATCTCTACTGCTTATTCAAACAGAGGAATATTCTAAGCATGACGCAAGCAAAGCGGGCGCTGATCACAGGCATCACTGGACAAGACGGTTCATACCTAGCCGAACTCCTACTAGACAAAGGCTACGAAGTCCACGGCGTTATCCGCCGCACCTCTACTTTTAATACGGATCGAATCGATCATATCTACGTTGACCCTCACCAGGAAGACGCCAAACTCTTCTTGCACTATGGCGATCTCAACGACGGCACCATGCTGCGCCGCATTCTAGAGCAGGTTCAGCCAAACGAAGTTTATAACCTAGGCGCACAGTCTCACGTTCGCGTCAGCTTCGACTCGCCTGAATACACGGTGGATACCGTCGCCATGGGCGCACTGCGGCTCCTAGAAGCCATTCGCGACTATCAGCAGCGTACTAGCAGCGAAGTCCGCTTTTACCAAGCTGGCTCTTCTGAGATGTATGGCAAAGTCCAGCACGTGCCTCAATCAGAAGAAACGCCTTTCTATCCACGCAGTCCTTACTCTTGTGCCAAGGTCTACGCTCACTGGCAGACGATTAACTACCGCGAGTCATACGATATGTTTGCCACTAACGGTATTCTGTTCAACCACGAGTCGCCGCGTCGAGGGGAAACTTTTGTCACTCGTAAAATCACCCGTGCGATCGCTCGCATTGTTGCTGGTCAGCAGAAGACCCTGTACCTTGGCAATCTAGACTCCAAGCGCGACTGGGGCTATGCCAAAGACTACGTCAGAGCGATGTGGCTAATGCTCCAGCACGAGAAGCCCGACGACTTTGTGATTGCCACTGGCGAGACCTACTCCATTCGTCAGTTCCTAGATGTCGCCTTCGAGTACGTCAACCTTGACTGGAACGACTTTGTAGCCTTTGATGAACGCTACCTTAGACCTGCTGAAGTTGATTTGCTCATCGGCGATCCGACCAAGGCAAGAACGGTTTTGGGATGGCAGCCTGAGGTCAGCTTTGAACAGCTAGTGAAGCTGATGGTAGACGCCGATTTAGAAGCGATAGGTGAAAAGCCAGTCGGCAGCACTAATGGCAGTCTAAACGTTGCTACTGTTCGCCGTCAGATGATCAGCTCCATGTCTTAGATCGCCGCCATCTACCGGATGCAGAGGCAGATCGCTAGTAAAGCGTTGCCATAGGGCGCAGGGTTTTCTGGTGTGTCTGCCCTTAGCATGGTATTCAAAAAAAGTAAATAAGCAGCGTCTTTTGAGGACGGTAGTAAGAGTCATATGGAACTAGCAAACAAGAAGATACTAGTCACAGGTGGGGCCGGGTTCTTAGGAAAGCAAGTGGTAGACCAGCTACAGCAGGCTGGTGCTAACCCTGATAATATTCTGGTGACGCGATCGCGCGACTACGATTTGACTGAAATGGAAGCCTGCAAACGAGCAGTCGCCGGTCAAGATGTGATCGTTCATCTAGCCGCTCACGTTGGCGGCATCGGCCTCAACCGCGAAAAGCCCGCAGAGCTGTTTTACGACAACCTGATGATGGGTACTCAGCTAATCCACGCCGCCTACCAAGCAGGCGCAGAAAAATTCGTCTGCGTTGGCACGATCTGCGCCTATCCCAAGTTCACCCCCGTCCCCTTTAAGGAAGAAGATCTCTGGATTGGCTACCCCGAAGAGACTAACGCCCCTTACGGCATTGCGAAAAAAGCCCTACTAGTTCAGCTCGAAGCCTATCGCCAGCAGTATGGCTTTGACGGCATCTATCTGCTGCCCGTCAATCTCTACGGCCCTGAAGACAACTTCGATCCGCGCAGCTCGCACGTCATCCCGGCGCTAATTCACAAGATTCACGAAGCTCAAGCCAACGGCGACAAGACGCTGCCCGTTTGGGGCGATGGCAGTCCAACTCGCGAGTTTCTCTACTCTACAGATGCGGCTCGCGGCATCGTCATGGCAACCCAAAGCTATTCGAAAGCAGATCCGGTCAACCTAGGCACCAACTCTGAGATTTCTATCAAGGATCTAGCAGAGCTAATCTGCGATGTGATGGAGTTTGAAGGCGAGCTGGTCTGGCAAACTGATCAGCCCAACGGTCAGCCCCGTCGCTGCCTAGATACGCAAAGGGCAAAGCAAGCCTTTGGCTTTGAGGCTCAAACCGATTTCCGTGAAGGGCTTAAGAAGACAGTTGACTGGTACCGCCAGCATGCCAAGACGCTTCAGCCCGCCTAGCCTAGCGAGAGCAGGCTAATGAAAGCAGGCTCGCAAAAGTGAGCCAATAAAGATAGAGACAAGGCTGAGAAAACTTCTATAATTATGGCGCAGTGTAATCACGCAAAGGTGTAACCACGGCACTGCGCCCTTGGCAAACTAAAAGCGAGCATAGCATGGCAGAACAGCAAAACCCCTCGGACCAGAACGCTGAGAATATCGTTGAGGGCGCAAAGCCCGAGGATACGGTTGCCGAAACTGCAAAGCCTGATGCCGATGCAAAAGGTCTAGAGCAGTCGGAAGACAAGAAAGCAGACGAGCCAGTTGCCAAGGTAGAGGAAAATCCTGAGAAGGAAACTGCCAAGACAGGCAATCAGCCAGCCGGTAAGACTGCGGGCGTAGGTGATGCTGCCAAGAAGCCAGCCGCAAAATCTGATGACAAAAAGCCAGCCGCGAAGAAAAAAGAAAAGCCACCTAAACTCGAAGACAAGCCGTTCAACGAGTTTATGGAGCAGCACTACCTGCCTAGCTTGAAAGAAGCAATGGCAAAAGAAGGGATTGAGGATCTCAGCCTAGAGTTTGCTAAGCGCAAGCTAGAGGTGATTGGTCAAAGCGGTGACGATCCCTACTGGCAGGTTCAGGGGCAGTGGACAGATGAAGGGGAGGGCGATCGCAAGTTCAACATCGCCTTTATCGAAGAAGACATCTCTGGCCAAAAAGTCTTTACCCTAGCCTCTAACGGCAAGATTCCCAGCACCGTCGAGCAGTTCATGGGCGACGAGCGCAGAATTACGCTGGATCTAATGGTGCTCTATACCCTACAGCGGTTAAACGGGCAGAAGTGGCTAACGAGAAACTGAGCGCTTAGCACTGAGCACTTGGCTAAGTGTGATTGTAGAGTTAGAGCCTAGTCTCTAGAATTAGCGTGTGACTGATGGCTGTCCCTATAGTCGATCGTCTGGCTAGAGCTACTCATCATCAAAAACCTAAGATAGAGATATCGCGTCAGACTCTCAAAGTCAGCCTGACGCGATATCGCCCTACACCGTCTAAAGGTCCATAGACAGATCACGTTCGCTGTCAAGACCATACAGATAGCAGTCACCATAGACCATTCATCGCCCATCTTAGCGGTAATATGCCAGGGAAGTAGAAAGGCTACAGCGTAGGTCAACGAGTGCAGGCGCTTCCAGTTCTTCTGAAGCTTGCGGATGCTCCAGTTATTCGAGGTGATGGCCAGCAGCGTAAAAATAGACAGCAGTAAAAGACCGCTAAGGCTCTTGCGATAGAATTCCATCGCCGATAAGTCAAGATGCTGTTGATAGAAGATCACACAAACATGCGCGACTGAGAAAACGAAGGTCCAAAGACCAATAGCGCGGCGATTCTTCAGTAGTGCTCTGTAGAAAAAAGTATACTTGAATGCTGGAAAGACGACTTTGAAGTTGCTTGGCAGAAGAGTTGCCACATAGGCCAATGTCGCGAAAAAGCCTAACGCATTGTCCATCGGGATACCTTGACGACTGCTACAGTGTTGACCGCACTGCTTTCACCAAGGCAGCCCTACGTGAGCTTTGTCTTGATAAAGCAGTATGGCTAGCTAGCATCAAAAGGCACCCAGTGCTAGCTATCGAAATAGATGTGCATATTATTGACAGCAGTAGCCGTAAATTCCTCTCTGAAGTTCAAGGAACTCTAGATATGCACTTAGACATGCAGAGTTTTACCCGAGTGTCCGGAGCTTAGAACCGTAAGCGAAAGAAGTCTTTACAGCAGTCTTACAGAAGCGGTGAGTTGAACGGGAACTCAGTGAAGAAAATGGCGTGTGCCTGTGAAGGCCATGATCAGGCCGAGTTCGTTAGCAGCAGTGACTGATTCCTCGTCGCGGATGCTGCCGCCAGGTTGAACGATTGCCTTGATGCCTGCGGCTGCGGCTGTTCTGACAGAATCATCGAAAGGAAAGAAGCCATCGCTAGCAAGGATTGCCCCCTGCGCCTGCTCGCCTGCTTGTTCTAACGCGATCTTGACAGCCCCTACCCGGTTCATCTGACCAGCTCCGACGCCAAGGGTTGTATTGCCACGCGTGATCAGGATTGCGTTAGACTTCACATGCTTGACGACTCGCCAAGAAAAGAGCAGTTCGCCCAGCTCGGCTTCGCTGGGCTGCTTATCGGTGACGATGTTCCACTGCGCGGGATCGGCCAGAAAATTGTCTGAAGCCTGCGTCAGGAATCCACCTGAAATCATCCGCACTGTTTGTGCTGGCCCTGAAGCCAAATCTGGCAGTACCAGTATCCGTAGATTCTTCTTTTTAGCTAGAATCGCCTGAGCCGCCTCGCTACAGCCCGGAGCAACCACGCATTCTAGAAACGTACCGGTCAGCGCTTCAGCAGTTGCTTCGTCAATGGCTTGATTGAGCGCCACGATGCCACCAAAGGCTGAAACGTTGTCGGCATCGAACGCCTGCTGGTAGGCCACCGACAGAGAATCGGCAATAGAAACGCCGCAGGGATTAGTGTGCTTTAGCACGGCAGCGGCAGGTCGGTCGGCAGCTAGGAAATTCGGCAATGATCCGCCGAGCGGCTTCTAGATCGACTAGGTTGTTGTAGCTGAGTGCTTTGCCCTGTAGCTGCTCGGCGGCGGCCCAGCCACTGGCGATCGCACCTTCCTGATACCAGCCCGCACTCTGATGGGGATTTTCGCCGTAGCGCAGAGTTTGCTTCAGATGTCCGCTGACCGCGTAGCTAGCAGGAAGAGCTGCTTCATCGGGTTGATTCGTTAGGGTTTGCTGCTGGGTAAGGTATTGAGCGATCGCACAGTCGTAGTTCGCCGTATGCCAAAATGCCTGCTGCGCACAAGAGGCTCGAAACTCCTCAGGAGGCTTTCCCTGATTAGCTTTAGCAACCGTTAGATAGTCGCTGTACTGATTGGGATTGCACAGCACCGTCACGTATTGATGGTTCTTCGCCGCCGCGCGAATCATCGTCGGACCGCCGATATCGATCTTTTCAATCGCCTCCGGCAGAGTGACATTCGGCTCAGCAACCGTCTGTTCAAAAGGATAGAGATTGACGACGACTAGGTCGAAAGCGCGGATATCGTTGGCGGTCAGATCCTGCTGATCGGCAGTTTGATCCGGTCTAGCTAAGATACCGCCATGAACCTTGGGATGAAGCGTTTTTACCCGACCGCCTAGAATTTCCGGAGAGCCTGTGTAGTCGGAGACTTTGATAACAGGAATGCCTGCTTCACTAATTGCCTTAGCGGTGCCGCCGCTGCTGACAATTTCAAAATCCAGATCTTGAACGAGCGCCTGAGCCAGCTCGATTAGACCAGTTTTATCTGAAACACTCAGCAGGGCGAGGCGAGACATGGGCAATTTTAAGAAGCATGAGGACAAGTTAAAAGAGTACAGGGTTTGGGGAGTGCGCGGAAGACAGAAAGGGAGTAAGCGGTGAGGGGATAGAGATTTATGATTGGGATGGAATTTGAAGAGGCGAGACTATGGCGGAGAGCTTGGGACTAGAGGCGATCGCAATCTCACCAGTGGGCGCAGGCGGACGGCTGCTGGTTTTGCTACACGGGTGGGGAGCAAACGCTCAAGACGTAGCGGGGCTAATCAATGCGATCAATATGGTGAGTTCTCCTATCCGGGCGCTATTGCCCAATGCTCCGTTTGCTCATCCGATGGTGCCAGGTGGCAGAGCCTGGTATAGCTTCCCAGCGAACTATGACTTTCGCCGGGAGTATGACTTTGGGGCGCAAGCTGATTTGCAAGAGAGCCGACAGCAGCTGTTGAATTGGATGCGATCGCTACCAAAACAAACCGGCATTCCCCTCGAAAAAACCATCATGGGCGGGTTTTCTCAAGGCGGCGCAATGACTCTAGATATCGGCGTGCAGCTACCACTAGCGGCCATGCTGATTCTCAGCAGCTACAGCCACACTCCGATCCAGGCATGCATTGCTCCGCGCCCGGTCCTGCTAATTCACGGTAGACAAGACCCTGTTGTCCCGCTGACTAAAGCACTAGAGACGAAATCTCAGCTAGAAGCGCAGGGGCTAACGGTGACATACCACGAGTTCGATATGGGACACGAGGTTTCTAGAGAGGCACTCAAAACGGCCAGCGACTTTTGTTTCTCCCTGTGACTTTTGTTCCTCTCTTTAACGCTTAAGTTAATTTTTGAAAGTGTTTAGATCACAATTGTGTGAATACAATCCATAGACGTAGTCAGAGCGACTACACTTGAGACACATCTGTCCACTGCGGATATCTCATCGTCGTACCAACTTGTAGGGAATGGGCCACCATGCAATCCACCGAATCGCTTCACACTGAAGTACACACTGGAACAACCGTTAACTCAGACCCGCAGTCAAGCCGTATCTCATCGCAAGACATTGCCAAAATGACGCCAGAAGATGTGGCGCAGCTCGCCCAGCGTCTAGAGCAAGATGAGTACAACACGCCATTTGACGGGCTAAAAGACTGGCATCGGCTGCGAGCTGTCGCTTTTCAACGCTCGGAGCTGGTAGAGCCCTATATGCACCTACTCGATCTTGAAGCTTTTGATGAGTCGTAGGCGAGTCTTAATCGGGATTACGGGCGGCATTGCGGCCTACAAACTATGTGAAGTAACTTCGACTCTGGCAAAAGCTGGGGTCGAAGTTCGAGTATTAATGACGCAGCAGGCTCAGAGCTTCGTTTCAGCGCTTACTTTTGCGGCGCTCTCTCGTCATGCGGTCTATACAGATAATGAGTTTTGGTCCGCGCAGCAGGGAAGACCTTTGCACATAGCGCTAGGCGAATGGGCGGATGTCTTTTTGATTGCGCCATTGACTGCCAATACGCTTGCAAAGCTGGCTCACGGATTAGCCGATAATTTATTGACGAATACGGTGCTGGCTTCGACCTGCCCGGTACTGCTCGCGCCCGCGATGAACACGGATATGTGGCAGCAGGAAAGTGTCCAACGCAACTGGCAGCAGCTAGAAGTTGGCCAGTCCACATCGCGCTATCGTTCAGTGGGGCCAGAAGCCGGACGATTGGCGTGCGATCGCGTCGGCACCGGACGCATGGCTACGCCGACTGAGATCGTCAGTGCCCTCTACTCCCTATGCCATACAAAAGGGCAGGTAGACCTAGTAGGAAAGCGCTTACTCATCAGTGGGGGCAGCACTCAAGAATACATAGACCCGGTTAGATTTATTGGTAACCCTGCCACAGGCCGCATGGGAATTGCCCTAGCGCAGGCCGCTCAGCATAGAGGCGCGCAGGTCACATTCGTACATGGACCGATTGCCAGCGAACTAGCCGCCACCCTGCCGAGTTATATCCGCGCTATTGCAGTCACCACCGCTGCCGAGATGGAAAAGGCAATGCTATCAGAGCTTTCTTTGGCAGACTGGGTAGTCATGTCTGCGGCGGTCGCCGATGTCCGTCCTGTTCAGACGGCTAGCCACAAGCTGCAAAAGAAAGACCTGCCTACGAGTCTGCCGCTGGCGGTCGTACCAGATATCGTCGCCCAGCTTGCCCAGCGTAAAGCCGACCGCCAGCGAATTATCGGCTTTGCCGCACAGACAGGCAATATCGCACCGCCAGCTTTGAGCAAGCTAAAGCGTAAGCAGCTAGATGCGATTGTGGCCAACCCCATCGATCGGCCAGATAGCGGATTTGGGAGCCCAAACAACCAGGCGATTATCTTCCTGGCTAACGGGCAGCAAAAGCAAGTTAAGCATGGCAGCAAGCTATCACTCGCTCACCAGCTCTACGACTGCTTGATAGAAACTGCTGAGCATTCGCGTTAAGTGATAGCCGCTGAATTGCAAGGAGCAGACGAATTACTACTCTTGAGAGGAGTTCTGCTGAAGGTCATTGATCACATCAGAGGCTGGAAAGAGTCGAAACTGCCCAAGCGCTTCGTCTTCGCTAGCCACCATCTGCCGCAGTACGAACTCTAACGGCACAACGCCTACCTCAACGACACTTCGCGCTTCTGAACTTTGCTGATTGAGTTCAACTAGCAGACTCTCTACATCTGCTCTAGAAAAGAACAGCGGGAAGATATCTTCCCCCTCACTCTGTGAAACCGCGATGATAGAACCGTTTTCTAGCTGAGGATAAAACAGCGGTACGCCTTGATTAAACTCCGCGTTGAGCGCCTTAGCCTCCTCGACTTCCTCCGGTTCGGGGACAAAGGCAAGCTCTAGGGCGCGATCGCCTTCAGTCTGCGAAGTGACCTCTAGCGTGTATAGATAGTCTAATCTGCTGCCCAAAACGGTCGCTTCGGGCGGCAGGTCAGGCAGATTCTCTTGGGTGCGCGTTCTAGCAATATAGTCTTCCGCATCTTGCTGGTTCCAAAAGACGGGCATTACCTCTCGCTCTAGCGTCTCACCGTCAGCGGACGCAACTGGGTAGGTCACAAAGTTCTCCCCAATCCCAATTACAAAAGCAGGCACGATGGATAGCCGACTAGCGACCTCTTGCTGCGTGAGGGCGATCGCAGGGCTTGAAGGAATTGCGGCTTCTAGCGTAGACGCAAAGCCTACGCTCAGCGCACAGACCGCTACCGTCCTGGCTAGAGCCGGGACTAGTGCACGGCGGATGAAAGATGTCATAGCTTCTCCTAGATGTAGGCGACCTAGAGGTGCGATCTTGATACGCAACTGGCAACGCACGATTAGCAAAGCCATCATGGTTGAGGTACTTCACACTTCTCAACCTATTGTGGACGATTAATTAAGTGACCGAGCCGCTAAACCCAATAAATTCCTAGTACGCGCAGAGCACGAACTAATCAGTTGACAAGCCGTAGTCAGCAGACTGCACCTAGTAGGCTCCACCTGGCAGACTGTAGCTGGCAGACTGTAGCCAGTAGAGTAAAGGCAATTGAAAAATCGGGATGACAGGATTCGAACCTGCGACATCCTGCTCCCAAAGCAGGCGCGCTACCAAGCTGCGCTACATCCCGGCCTTCATACTAGCATGGGTTATAGACATGAAAGACTACATAAAGCAGCAGAGGCACGAATCTCCAAAATGGCAACGTCTATTAGTCATCCTATCGAGCAGTTGCCTGGCATCACAAAGGCACAGAGCCAGCAGTTGAACGCGCTAGGCATTTTTACAACGTTTGATCTGCTGCGACAGGGCAATAGCGTGGCGCAAAGGCAGCACCTATCAGCGCAGCTCAGTACCAACATCAAACACATCAACAAGTGGACAGCACTGGCAAATCTAGCCAGAATTCCTGGCGTAGGCTGTCAGTACTGCGGCTTGCTACTGCACGCTGGCGTGAGTACGCCGCAACAGCTCGCCATGATGACGGTGCAGCGACTGCATCCGCAGCTATTACGGCTACAGGTGCAGCTGTTTCGACGCGCAGATCTAGCGCCAAATACAAGCATGGTAGCAGGCTGGATTCAGCAGGCCCAGCGGATGATGTCGGCCTCACACCACGGAAAACGGTCTAGGTAGGGGCATTGCATGCAATGCCCCTACGGGGGAATACCGGTCAGTCGGGGTACCAGAACATGCCTTTGATTCCTTCAGGATCGGGCATAAAGCCTAGCTGCCTATAGAAATTGACGACATCTGGATCGGCAAAAAGCGTCACATTGCTGATGTCTTCACTGCGAAGCTTTTTGATTAGCTGTTTCATCAGCGCCTTACCTAGTCCCTTACCTTGGAAGCTGGGATGAACAACTACGTCCCAGATAGTGGCATTGAAAGCGTGGTCAGACGTAGCTCTAGAAAATCCAATTAGTCTTTTGCGGTTGCCCTTTTGCTCCCACATCGTGATTACTAGGAAGCTATTTTGAATGGCTTTTCGCACCTTGCGAATGGGTCTGCGCGACCAGCCTACAGCGTCACACAGCTCCTCTAGCTCGTAGAGGTCGATGGTGCGATCTACGCTGAAAAAAATTCGGCTATCGCCTGTGCTTTTGCCATCTTTTTCGGCTTCTGCAATGTAACTGGCACCCGCAGTCTGCGTGGAAGCTGTAGCAACATCGGAGGTGGTGAACAGGCTTTTCCAGAAACCCATGCAGGCAATGTAAGTAACTTTAAAATCGAGATAAGCAGCGCTTGATAAGAGTATATCGTCTGTCAGCTCACTTCATGAGCCGACTTTGCGACTGCTGATGTTCTAGGGAGCATACGGATTAACGTGGCGCTGTGTGATTTCTGATCAATCCGTCTAAATCCGGGCAATCTAAAGCCAGCACCGGACTTTTAAAAAGCGTCAGCTCAGCTATGGCAACTGGTTTAGAACCGTCTACCTTAGAATTGCTCAAGCGATTCAACCGAGCTTTTCCCCAGTTCTATGAGCAGTTTGTCGACAGTGAAATTCAGCTTCAGAACCTACGGCTGGCCTATCAGCTCTTTAGAACCGAGAAGGCGGTGATTGAACTGCACCCGGTGGGCGATCGCACCGTTCTCCAGTTCGCCTACCGCAACCAGTCCTTCTTACTCAGCGATATCTTCGGCGTACTAGCCGCCTACGGTCTCACCATTCACAGCCTCAGCCTGTACGGGCAAATCTATCCCCCGATGCTGGTTTTTGCCAAGCTAGAAGTCTCTAGAGGTGGCAAAGAACTCACGCCCAAAACTGCCGAAAACGTCAGCCGCGCCATGCGTGAGGCCCTATCTGGCCGCTTCGAAGTCGAAGATATGCTAAATGTGGAATTCAACCTAGGAGAAGGACTTGCTGATGTCGATACCGAGTTCTATATTGACCCGGTCTTTCATCTGCCAGCGCTACTGATCGAAGCAGACAACCGCCCCGGTCTGTTCTACAAAGTGATGTACACCATCTGGCAAGAAGATTTGCTAGTGCTAAATGCCAATCTGCTAGTTTGGCGAGGCCGCACTCGGTTGATTCTCTACCTGCTAGGCCCTAACGAAGGCGTCATCCCAGAGTATCTAGGCCAAAAGATTGCAGAAGGCGTTCGCGATCGACTGTTGGGGAAATAAGCCAGCCAAGAAAAGGCCAGCCCAGCAAAGGCCAGCTCAGAGTAGACGCTTACCCGGACCACTTGAGGGTTAGCATATAGAGATGCTGACAAAGAGTATTAGAGGCGTCCCTCACGCCTACGATTTGATCCACAGGCAGATCCCTCCAGAACTAATTGAGTCGCTATACGAGGGGTCAGCCGAGACCCAAACCCTAGTCTTTATTCATGGCTGGCTACTTAGCCGCGCCTACTGGCAGCCCCTAGCCCAGCAGCTATCTGCTAGCTTCCACTGCTTGAGTTACGACATGCGCGGATTTGGTGAGTCGGTCTTAAACCGTCAGGATACGGCTCAGTCGGTAGCTACGCCTGAGCCCATTGAGCTACCATCGGGCCGCAGTCTCCTATCCCCACACAGCGGTCAAAAGATAGAAACCTATCATGCATCTGCCTATAGTCTTGCGGCCTACGCCAAGGATCTAGAATCTCTACTCGACCAGCTAGGGCTCAATCAGGTATGGCTATTGGGCCATTCACTAGGTGGCAGCATCGCGCTTTGGGCTGCGTATCTACTGCCCCAGCGAATCAAAGGGTGTGGTCTGTATTAACGCGGGCGGCGGTATCTATATCGAGAACGAGTTTGAGAAGTTTCGCACAGCGGGCCAGCAAATGCTGAAATATAGACCAAGCTGGTTGGCTCAGATGCCGCTACTCCCGAGGATATTTTCTCGCGTGATGGTCCAGCAGCCGCTGTCACTACGGTGGGGACAGCAGCGCGTTCGTGATTTTGTTCGAGCGGATGCGCAAGCTGCCAAAGGCTCTCTTCTAGAATCTACGACGGCTGCAGAAGTGTATCTGCTACCCCAGGTGATTAGCCAGCTTGATCAGCCAGTCCACTTTATTACAGCGAGCGAAGATAGCATCATGCCGCCTCGCTACGTCCAGTATCTAGCCAGCTTTCATCCAGAATTTACTGAAGGTGAGACGGTTTCCGAGATAGCTGAGTGCGGACATATGGCCATGATCGAACAGCCAGAGCGCGTGGCTCGCATTGTTGAGTCAGTCCTTGCTGGCTCAGATTGAAGGTGTTTCGACTTTAGTAGGTTAAAGTTTCGGCAGGATAGAGCTCGGCAATATCTGTAAGGGATAGCTTTGACTGAGCGCCGAGCGTGAGGGGCGATCGCATACCTTTTTCAAACTGCGCCACCCCCGCGCAGGCAATCATCGCGGCATTATCAGTACAGTATTTCATCGGTGGAAATAGCACCTTGATTCCCCGGTCTGCGGCAACTCGCTGCAAAGTCTCTCTCAGCTCACTGTTAGCCGCGACTCCGCCACCAACCGCAATCGTGTCTAGCTGATGGTCAATGGCGCAGGCGATCGCGCGCTTCACCAGTGCCTTTACCACCGTGAACTGAAAGCTGGCCGCTACATCGGCGACAGGTACCTCACCTTTACCGGCTAACGCATCGGCTTGTAGCTTTTCGATCAGCCGTCGCACCGCCGTTTTCAAACCGCTGAAGCTAGCGTCATAGGGATGAAAGCCACCGCCGGGAAGCGAGATTTTTCCCTCTGGCAGCGCAAAAGCCTTTGGGTTTCCCTGCTTGGCAAGGCGATCCACAATCGGCCCGCCTGGATAGCCCAGATCCAGAAGTCGAGCCACCTTATCAAAGGCTTCGCCCGCCGCATCATCGCGGGTTTTTCCTAGAATTGTGTAGTCTCCGACGCTATGCACCTGAATCAAACTGGTATGGCCACCTGAGACTAGCAAGCACAAGAAAGGCGGCTGAAGCGTTGGGTCCGTGAGATAAGAGGCATAGATATGGCCTTCTAAATGGTGAACGCCTAAAAAAGGCTTGCTATGGACCATCGCTAGGGTTTTGGCGGCGGTAATGCCCACCATCAGCGCACCGACCAGACCGGGGGCTACGGTAGCGGCGATCGCATCCACCCCATCCCAATCTAGCCCTGAGTCTGACATTGCCTGTGCGATCGCCTCACCCACCGCCCCTACATGCTCACGCGAGGCGACCTCTGGCACGACACCTCCATAACGCCGATGCACCTCAATTTGCGAGGCAACCACGCTGCTGAGCACCTGCGTTCCTCGAACGAGCGCCACAGCGGTTTCATCGCAGCTAGTTTCGATTGCTAGAACAGTCGCTGTCGGCTGCGTAGCCTCTGTTGATTGTTCTTTAGTCAATTGTTTTTTTGTGAAAGGAGAGAATTCAGCAGTCATTTTTGAGTTGAGGTTATGAGGGCAAAACCACTGTCAGCAGGTCTGTTTAGCCTTTGCCCAGCTTTTTTCTAACAGAATGTGTCAGCAATTGTGTCGGGATGTAAAGCGTTGCGGTGCTTTCTTTACGGGGCTCTCACCCGAGGAGTATGATTGCCTACAAGCTGGGTTAGGCTTGGATTTTTTGATGGAACGTTTTAAAGACTTTCTTCTTTAGGACAATTCATCGATAGATAAGCTTACTCCAAAGCTTCTATTAATGAGAGAGGAAACCTGTATATGCGACGTTTGTTTGCTCTGGCTTTAGTTCTCTGCCTTTCCCTTGGGTTTGCTGCACCAGCAACCGCCGGAATCGCAGGTGACGACGTAGCTGGTCTAGTCCCTTGCAACGAGTCAGCCGCCTTCCAAAAGCGCGCTGCTGCTGCCCCTACAGATTCAGCAAAAGCCCGCTTCGAGTTCTATGGTAAAACCAGCCTATTGTGTGGCCCAGAAGGACTGCCCCACCTAGTGGTTGATGGCGATTTGGCTCACGCCGGTGAGTTCTTAATTCCGAGTCTACTATTTCTATTGATTGCTGGCTGGATCGGCTGGGCAGGCCGGACTTATGTGATAGCAGTGCGTGAGGACAAGTCTCCTGAAGAGAAGGAGGTCATTATCGACGTGCCTTTGGCGATCAAGTGCTCTTTGGGCGCACTCGCTTGGCCACTTCTAGCCTTTAAGGAGATAGTGTCAGGCGAAATGTTCGCTAAGAAAGAAGAGATCACGGTCTCTCCTCGCTAGTTGATTTTCCAATAAGCTCCAAGGAGGAGTACCCATGAGCAGCAACTTTTTGAAATACCTTTCAACCGCTCCTGTGATGGCAACCGTTGCCAGCGTAGTAGCAGCGGGCATCTTGATCGAAATCAATCGGTTCTTTCCTGACCTACTGCTATACCCATAGCCCCTATCAGGCTTTTGGCAGACTTTCGACAGGCTTCTAGCCTGTAGTTTGCTCTTCTGTAGTTTGTTTTGATAATCACGCAGTTGTGTTGAGTTAGTTTGGAGAACTGAGGAATTACATATGCCAGCATCATCGAATTTTATTAAGCCTTACCAGGGCGACCCCCAGATTGGTAACTTAGAAACCCCTTTAAACTCATCTGGGCTATCTAAAGCCCTTCTAGAAAATCTACCAGCCTATCGCACTGGGCTCTCTGCTCAGCGGCGGGGGTTGGAAGTCGGTATGGCCCACGGCTATTTGCTGTATGGTCCGTTTGCGCTGCTAGGTCCACTTAGAGACACTGACGTACTTGGGATTTCGGGGCTGCTTGCCGCAATCGGTCTAGTCCTAATTTTGACCGTCTGTCTGTCTATTTACAGCGGGGCTAATGTGAGTTCTGAGATTTCTCGGAACACCCTACCCTATCAGCCACCTGAAGCACTGAGCACTGATGAAGGCTGGAGCGAATTCGCTGGCAGCTTTCTAATCGGTGGCATCGGTGGCGCTATTTTTGCATACTTTTTGAGTGCGAATCTACCGCTGTTGACTGGGCTAATCGCGGGTGCCCAGTAGGTATGTTTTATAGGCGGGTTTTGTGTGCTTTGCACGTAATCGCGTCGGATCTATTGAAATACCCCTTGAGTCATTTGATTCAAGGGGTATTTTGTCTAGAATGAGTCTTTATTTGATGGTTGCATAGGGATTAAGCGGTATGGATATTGGCGTTCCAAAAGAAATTAAGGACCAAGAATTTCGGGTGGGGCTAAGTCCGGCTAGCGTTAAAGAGCTGTGCGATCGCGGCCATACAGTCAAAGTAGAAGCCCAGGCGGGTGTCGGTGCAGGCTTTAGCAACGAAGAATATATAGAAGCGGGCGGAACGATTGCACCCGATGCAGCGACCGTCTGGCAGCAAGAAATGGTGGTAAAGGTTAAAGAGCCGTTGCCCGCAGAGTATGACTTGATCCAAGACGGGCAGCTACTCTTCACCTACCTGCATCTAGCCGCCGGGAGAAAGCTAACCGAGCGGCTGATTGAGAGCGGGGTGAGTGCGATCGCCTACGAAAGCGTTGAAAAAGACGGTACGCTGCCGCTGCTGATGCCCATGAGCGTAATTGCGGGCAGGCTATCGGTGCAGTTTGGCGCTCGCTTTTTGGAAAAGCAGCAGGGCGGGCAGAGGCGTTCTACTCGGTGGTATTCCCGGCGTCAGCTCCGGTAAAGTAGCCATTCTCGGCGGCGGCGTAGTCGGCACAGAAGCGGCAAAAATGGCTGTTGGACTCGGCGCTCAAGTCACGATGATCGATATCAGCGTAGAGCGGCTGTCCTATCTAGAAACGTTATTTGGATCGAGAGTGAACCTGCTGTATAGCAACACGCCCAACATCACCGCAGCAGTTACCGACGCTGATCTGGTTGTGGGTTCGGTGTTAGTGCCTAACCGCAAAGCACCTACTCTAGTAACCAAAGCAATGGTGAAGGAGATGCGAGCGGGCTCAGTCATTGTCGATGTAGCAGTAGACCAGGGTGGCTGCATTGAGACACTCAAAGTCACCTCGCACAGTGAGCCAGTATATACAGAGCTAGGCGTTGTTCACTACGGTGTCCCCAATATGCCAGGCGCGGTGCCGTGGACAGCAACGCAGGCGCTGAATAACAGCACGCTGCCCTACGTAATTCAGCTGGCGGCGATGGGAATGGACGCGCTAAAGCATGAATCTGTGATTGGCAAAGGACTCAGCTCCGCACTCAATGTGCAAAATCGTCGACTAGTCCACCCAGCCGTGCAAAAGGTTTTTCCAGACCTCGCCGCCTGAGAAGCAAAGTTGGAGGGGTTCGCGTAGTTAGGCTCTAATCAGAAAAGCCGCGACGCTGACAAAAGCAGCTCGCGGCTATGGTGTGTGGTATGAGAAACGAAAACTGTAAGCTAGAGAAACTAGCCTCCGAATCACCTTGAGTAGGCAGCTAACTTTGAGCAGGCAGCGGCTCTGGGCGTAGAGATAGCGTCTGAGAATCACCACTGCGATTGATATTGAGGCGCAGATCTCTATCTAGACCGTTGGCTTCGACAGCTTGCTGTACCGCTTGCCCAGTCGAAATGTCATTGCCGTTCACCTGGCTGACCACATCCCCAGTGCGCAGTCCGGCCCTAGCTGCTGGTGAACCCGGAACGACTTCGGCGACTAATACGCCATTGTCGACCTCGACTCTAAAGCCATTGTTGGGATCTTGATTGATAGAGTCGCGCACCTCAGCAGTCAGGTCCACCATCCTGATACCGATAAAGGGATGGTCGACTTTGCCGTCGGCGACTAGCTGATCGGAGATACGCTGCACCGCGTCCATAGGAATTGCAAAACCGATGCCGTTAGCGCCCTGAATAATCGCAGTATTCATGCCAATGACCTCGCCGCGAGCGTTCAGCAGCGGACCACCAGAGTTGCCGGGGTTAATAGCTGCGTCTGTCTGGATGAAGTCTACGCGCTTGTCGGGGATGCCAACCTGCCCGCTGGTGCGCCCGGTAGCGCTGATGATGCCGACAGTAACTGTGTTGTCTAAACCAAGTGGATTGCCGATGGCGATCGCAACTTCCCCCGGCAGCAGTTCCGCCTCGCTCACCGCCAGCGTTGGTAAGTCGTTAGCATCGAGATCAATTACCGCCACGTCTGTCACCGGATCGGTGCCTAGCACTTTACCTTCAAACGTACGACCATCTTTTAGCGTCACCTGAACCGTATCTGCACCCTCTACCACGTGTGCGTTGGTCAAAATTCTGCCATCTTCGCTGACAATAAACCCGGAGCCCACACCGCTTTGGGTTCTTTCGCGCGGCATCTGCGAAGGCATCTGCTCGTCAAAGAAGCGGCGAAAGCTTTCAGGCACATTCGGCGCACGCTGTGTCACGGTTCGCGAGGCATTAATCCGAACGACGGCTGGTCCTACCGCCTGCACGACTTCAGCCACAGAGGCTGCTTCAGCAGGAACCATCAGGCTGACCGGAACCGCTTCAGGATAGGCAGATGACTCAACGACAGAGACATCTTCAGCAGTTCGGCTCAGTGGACCCATCGCAGCATAGGTGCCCACTGTGGCGGTGCCTGCACCCAACAGCACTAGTGCTAGGGAGGTTGCCAGCTTACTGCTACTTAGGGTGGAGCGTTTGCTACGAGCGGGTTCGGGGCGATCAACTGTCATGATTTACGGCTTTCTTATCAGTAAGAACATTCTCAAGATATCGAGCTGTTTTGACAGCGGGGTGACAGCGGTATGGCAATCGTGTGAAATCTGAGATCGCCACCCCACAAGCAAAAAATTAGCGACTGGAAAAGATTGCAAATACTTCCGATGATGGATTATCAATAGTCAGGCAGTTGCTTTACTGATGGGGAACTAGGCTACGCAAGCTAGCCGCAGTCGATAAACGTCGCAAGGAAAGTTTTATGGATAGCAAATCAACGGTTGTCTGGCAGGGCAGTGCAAAAGCAGGTACAGGTAAAATCACAACAGAAAGCGGCGTACTGACTGAGTCTGTCTATACCTACGGCACCCGGTTTGAGGACAACCCAGGCACAAACCCCGAAGAGCTAATTGCAGCGGCTCACGCAGCTTGCTTTACAATGGCGACCGCAGATGAGATGGGCAGTGCTGGCATAGAGCCCGAACAGCTAACAACGGTGGCCAAAGTCACTTTGAGCACGGAAGGCAACGCGCCTGAAGTGACTCAGATTCATCTAGATATCACAGCCAAGATACCCGCAGAGAGCAAAGACGCTTTTGAAAAAGCAGCCAAGAGTGCGAAAGAAAACTGCCCTATCTCTAGGCTGATGAACGCCGATATTGCTTTGGCTACCCATGTCGAGAGCTAATTTTTCGCCGACTTTTCCTTGGACTGGCACAATGGAGGAGTTCATCCATTCTAGATGCCTTCTGTGTTAGCGCCTGAAACCCTATTTCCTTTTCAGCTAGACGATTTTCAGCTGGATGCGATCGCCGCTCTAAACCAGGGACGTTCTGTGATCGTTTGTGCGCCCACAGGCTCTGGCAAAACCCTCATTGGCGAATACGCCATTCACCGCGCGCTAGAAATGGGCCGTCGCGTTTTCTACACTACGCCGCTAAAAGCCCTCTCCAATCAGAAACTACGAGACTTTAAACGAGAATTCGGCGAAGAAAACGTTGGCTTGCTAACCGGGGATAGCTCGATCAACCGAGATGCGCCCGTGGTCGTCATGACGACCGAGATTTTCCGCAATATGCTCTACGGCACTAGCATCGGAGAAGTCGGCACCTCGCTGCGAGATGTGCAAGCCGTCGTGCTAGACGAATGCCACTACATGAACGACCGACAGCGGGGCACCGTCTGGGAAGAATCCGTCATCTACTGCCCACCAGAAATTCAGCTAGTGGGCCTGTCTGCGACCGTAGACAATGGCGGTCAGCTCACCGACTGGATTGACGAGGTCCACGGCCCTACCCAGCTAATCTATTCAGACTATCGCCCGGTCCCACTCAACTTTCACTTTGCGATAGAGAAAGGCATCTTTCCACTGCTCAACGGGCAAAAATCAAGCATTCACCCCAGGCTAAAGAACTACCGCAAACCGCCTCGCCAGCAGCGCGGCCAAAAGAAACAGAAAGCAGGCGCAACCCTACCGGGCGTGGTCAGTCAGCTTCAGGCCAAAGATATGCTGCCAGCAATCTACTTTATCTTTAGCCGCAAAGGATGCGACAACGCTGTGCAGGCCGTGGCTCGAATGAATCTAGTCAGCGCTGCCGAAGCAGAACTGTTGAAGCGGCGAATTGATAGCTTTGTCGATCGCAATCCAGAAGCGATTCGAGCCAACCAGCTAGAGCCGCTCTACCGTGGCATTGCCGCGCACCACGCCGGGATCTTGCCCGCCTGGAAGAGTTTGGTAGAAGAGCTGTTTCAGGCGGGTCTAATTAAGGTTGTATTTGCAACTGAAACCCTTGCAGCAGGAATCAATATGCCTGCGCGGACAACGGTGATTGCGAGTCTGTCCAAACGCACAGACGATGGGCACCGGCTGCTGCACGCCTCTGAATTTCTACAGATGTCAGGGCGAGCCGGACGTAGGGGTATGGACGTTGAAGGGCACGTCGTTACGGTAGAGTCTCCCTTTGAAGGGGCAAAGGAGGCAGCACAGTTAGCGCTAGCACCGCCCGATCCACTGGTCAGTCAGTTCACCCCGAGCTATGGCATGGTGCTCAATCTGTTGCAGATCCACACAGCGGAAGAAGCACAAGAGCTGATTGAGAGGAGCTTTGGGCAGTATTTAGCGACGCTGCATTTAGCCCCTCAAAAAGGTGCGATCGCCCAGCTAGAAAAAGACATTGCCGTTCTCCAAGACCAGCTAGCCTATATTGACGAGGCAGCATTAGCAGAATACGAGAAACTGCGCGGCTGGCTAAAAGAAGAAGAAAGACTACTGAGAATCTTACAACAGCAGGCCGAAGAAAGACTCGGCGACAGCGATCCGGTGGCTACTTCTTTTGCGATGGCAGGCGCGATTCTTTCTCTGAAGGGAAAGAACGTCAAGCTATCGACACCCCTACCTGCTGTTCTAGTTACCAAGGTGCCAGGGCCAGGGCAGTTTCCTCTGCTGATATGTCTAGGGGCTACCAATCGCTGGTACGTAGTGACCGTAAAAGATGTAGTAGCCATGCATACAGAGTTTGAGCGGCTTAGCGCGGCAGATGGCTTAATCCCACCTTCAGAGCTTGCTCACGTGCCTGGAAAGTCTCGTAAAGGTGGGAAGACGATCGGCCCTCGTAGCCGCAGAGATACCAAGAATTCCTGAGATAGAAGCGCAAGCACCCGAGGTCAAAGCGCAGCAGGAGAAAGCCGATGCTGTCGCTCAGAGGCTGGCAAAAAATCCGGTGGCGCAGCTAGAAAGTCCAAAAACGGTGATGAAGCAGCAGCGGCGGCTAAAACGGCTAAAAGACGAACTGCGCGATCGCACTCAAAAATACGAGAACTACACCCATCACTACTGGCTAGAATTCGTCAGCCTGATGCAGGTGCTCGAAAACTTTGACTGTCTAGAAGACAATTCACCCACTGAAATGGGCCAGATGTGCGCAGCAATTCGCGGCGACAATGAACTATGGCTGGGCCTAGCCTTGTCCTCTGGAGAATTTGACGCCCTAGAACCCCAACAGTTTGCCGCCGCTTGCGCTGGCATCCTAATGGAAAACAACAGACCCGACACCTGGATTCGCTACCAGGCAAGCCGTCCCGTGTTAGAGACGCTCGGTGGCCTTCGCAACCTCAGACGACGCATCTTTCAAGAGCAGAGAAGACAGGATATTCAAATTCCAGTCTGGCTAGAAGAAGAGTTGATTGCGATCGTCGAACAGTGGGCGCTAGAAGTAGACTGGCAGGAGCTTTGCGACAATACCAGCCTAGACGAAGGCGATATTGTTCGAATCTTGCGCCGGACTCTAGATTTTCTCTCGCAAGTGCCTCACGTTCCCTATCTATCCGACGCCGTTCGCAGCAATGCTAGACAAGCCGCCTACTTGCTCAATCGCTTTCCGGTCAACGAAGCGCCTGAGTAGAGTAGGCTTTTTCAAACGACGTTGAACAGGCTGTCGGGATTTAGGCAAATGCGGAAGGCCCTTATTCTAGTTAGATCTCAAAATGCGCTAGTGCTCTTCACGCCAAGACGCAGCCAACTCGCGAATCTCAGCAAGTTCTTCAGTTGGCATCCGGTCTAAATTTTTCAAGATAAAGTTCATCCGGCCCTGAGTACTCAATTTCTCCCGGTGGCGATCTAGAAAGTCCCAATAGAAGAAGTTGAAGGGGCAGGCATTCTCACCCGTTCGAGCTTTTTTGTCGTAGCTGCACCCCTTGCAGTAGTCGCTCATCTTGTTGATGTAGTTGGCGCTAGAGGCGTAGGGCTTAGTCGCTAGCGTCCCGCCGTCGGCAAACAGGCCCATGCCAATGACGTTGGTTTGCATCACCCAGTCGTAGGCATCGATAAACGCAGCATGAAACCAATCTTCTACCGCCTGAGGAGACAAACCAGAAATCAAAGAAAAATTCGACAGAATCATCAGGCGCTGAATATGGTGAGCGTAGCCAGTTCGCTTCAGCGTGTCGATAGTTTGATGCAGGCAGTTTAGCTGGGTCTCGCCTGTCCAGAAAAAGTCGGGAAGTGAGTGAGTGTGCTCAAAGTAGTTGCGCGAAGGATAGTCTTCATCTACGTAGTTGTAGATACCGCGCATGTATTCTCGCCAGCCCATGATCTGACGGATGAATCCCTCTACACTGTTGAGCGGAATCGGACTCTCTAAATCCAGTGAGGACTCGTAGGCAGTGGCGATCGCATCGATCACTTCCATCGGCTGTAATAGCCCAATGTTTAGATAGGGCGACAGCATCGCATGCCACATCGTGTCTTCGCCTGTCACCATCGCATCTTGGTAAGCGCCGAAGGTCACCAGGCGATTATGCACAAAATTATCGACGACTTGCAGTGCCTGCTCTCTGGTCACTGCCCAGTCAAACCCATCCGACTCACCAAACGTTGGATAGTCAGCATTTTGTACCAGCTCAATCACAGCCTGCGTAAGCTCATCGGGTTCAAACGTCAGCGGCTTCGGCGGCGCAATCTTCCCTTTTGGTGGCTTTCGATTATCTTTATCAAAGTTCCATTGATCGCCAACTGGCTTCTTGCCATTCATCAAGATATCGAATCGCTTTCGCCCTTCTCGGTAAAACGACTCCATCAGCAGACTTTTACGAGAAGCGGCCCACTCATCAAACTCTGCTGTAGACCACAGGTAGTGATTATTCGGCGTTTGAACAATCTCGCAGCCTATCTTCAGCGTCTCTAACAGCTGCGCAAACGGACGATCGGCAGGTTCCATCACCCGGAGCTCGTCTAGATTGTTCTTCTTAACCCACTCTTTTAGCGGCGCTTCAAAGCTGTCTGCCGTTTCATAAGTTACTTGCCAACCGTCAGCCTTCAGCTCTGCGGCAAAATGGCGCATCGCCGACCAGATTAGCACTAACTTCTGTTGGTGATAGCGCCTTTCTTTGGCATGGTTGATCGACTCGATTAGGATAACTGGCGTGTCGGATTTATCTGACTGAGAAGCTGCGATCGCCGATTGTCCTTGCCAGAGCTGATCGCCTAATACCCAGATACCGACCGTCATACCCGCCCTAAACTCTTTAGAAGATTTGTTCAGGTATAGTGTAGCGCAGGCTATCGGTCAGAGCCGTCCGGCTTAGCCCACTGCAACAGGTGACGGTGAATCCATCGAATCTCCTGATAAGTACCAACGATACAAAGCCGCGAGCTAGGCGCGTCGTGGTTGTAAAAAGTGAACGTCAGCTTAGCGCCAGAAATCTTCCACCTATCAGAAAAGAAGAAGAAAGCAGGCGCGACTGTAACAGTCTTGACCGACAGACGAGAATAATGCAGCTTGCTTTCGAGCGGCAAACTAACGCCGCCGATCCTATTTCGGCTAGGCATCAAGACAGTCACCAGGCTCAAGTAGGTACGCCCCATCGGTCCGCGTTTGAGTCTAATAACGGATTGCTCTCGAGATGTCTTTGGACCGCGTTGAGTGACCGCTCGTTTGAAGAGAATAGGCAGCAGTCCAGCCACAATCACCCCAAGCATAATGGAGCCAGTCATGGCGACCGTTCCACCGACAAAGACAACCGTGCCTAGAACGGTCAACAGCCAATCCTCTATGCGATCGCCCTCTTCATCAGCGACGATACCTGCACAGACGCGAGACTCTAAGAACTGAATCGAGAGTTGATCAGAAGAAGACTTCACCCTGAAGTCAGCATATGCGGTCCGAGGAACAACGCTGGACTGCTGCGCAGTAGGGGGCGCAACGATATGCTGAACCTCAGATAAGCCAGACTGGGACATCCCAGGCTGACGGGTCTCAGGCTGACGGGTCTCAGGCTGACGGATCCCAGCAGAAGACATGTATGGCTTCACCAAGGCTAACCCCATGCCTAGTGACGTTTCCACCTCGAACGAGCTCAGATAGGGTAGCATTGCTGAGAGCTCGTAGGGTTGCAGGCCATTTCCTTCCTGTCGTATCAGCGCCGCGTCTATCTCATTCTCCTGCGGGTCTGGGCAGTATAAAAGCAGCTTGATTAGCACTTGCGCGTCCGTGCGAATATCTGTTGCCAGAAAAGTTCTCTTACCAGCCTCTCGACTCAGGAGTTGCTCCAAGCGATAACCTGGCGTTCCTTCACAGGTAGCGTCTTCCCTATGAACAGCTCCGCTAGGCTCCGCAATCGGTCTGAGCAAATGGCCAACCAGCGACCCGATAGTCGGCTCGACCTCCGGTCCGCTGGTCGGTTCAGCCATTGAACTGAAGGTGTCGTGACGCTTCATAGGAACTCGGTAAATCTACAGTGATCGTATCCTCAGCATAAGGCGACTCCTTCCTCTTTCGGTACAAGCACGCAGGAAAAAATAGAACACTTAATTACACTGCCTAAATATAAAGAGTCAGTATGTCTAAACGCGCACCTGGAACTTATCAAAAACTCTTTGAATGTATTGGTCAGACGCTGATCGTTGCCTATAAAGAATCAACTGAGCAGCTTACTCAAGTGCTAGACCAGGCCGGATGCAGCTGTAGTGTTCTCCGCCAGGTTCATCAGCCAGAATATGCCGCCTACTCGTCTAGCTTTCTATGTTTGCTAAACCATCGCAGCGCTTGGGAAAAGGCACTGCGCTCAGACCAACCGACGCTAATCGTAGAAGCTGATTTTGTACCCGTCAAAAACTTCGCTGATCTACCGCCGCCTTTCGATCCTTCAGATACCGAGATGGGTATCGCCTGGCTATATACCTGCGCTTCTCAGATATACAACGTCTTAGAGCCTAGCCAGCCTTACGAAGGCTCGTCTCTTTTTACCTGGCAGTCCTGTCAAAGAGTCCAACAAAGATCTTTCAAAGGCGCTGAGCGCCGAGCGACCAAAGGCGTTTCCCACAGACTGGCTAAGGGGTACTCTACCGCGATGGTGGCCTACGTAGTCACAGCAAAGAGTGCAGCAGCTCTACTCGAGTTAGCGGCGCAGATAGAGCAGGTGCCTGGGCCAAAAGCCTACTCTGCGTGGGATTCAGGAATTGAGTACTTTCTACGCGAGGCTGGTTTTCACAACTATGTGCCTTTTCGCAACTATGGCGAACACGGCGGACAACCCAACCTTGAACATCAACAGAACAAACTCAGCAAAACCCACAGGGCTGATGTGCTATATGGTGAACTCGCTTTTCCGCCGATGTATGCCTATGTGGATGGCCGGATTAATCGGTGGGAGTGGTGGAAGGTACGCGCCTACGCCCGTATCAAAGGTTGGGGGCGGCTGCTGCTGAGCAAGTATCTACGAGCTGAGGTAGTTGGGCGATCAGAGCAGGGATGGGACTTAGTGAGATTTGCGATCGCAAGGCATCTAACCCTGTAGGTGAAGCTAAAAGGCAGATATGCGAGGAGCAAGCGGTTCAAATCTTGGCCTTAGCAAACTCCACCAGCGATTCCCCAGAGACTCGGCAGCCGGTCCATTCGTCCATTAGAATCGCACCTATTCTCTTATAGAAAGTAATTGCGTCTTCGTTCCAGTCCAAAACGCTCCACTCCAAACGTCCGCAGCCCTGTTCTACAGCGTGGTTGGCCAAATACTTCAGCAGCCCTGTTGCAATCCCCTGGCGGCGGTAGGTAGAGGAAACAAAGAGATCTTCTAGATAGATTCCTGGCTTCATTAGAAAAGTCGAGAAGTTGTAGAAGTAGAGCGCAAATCCTACGACCTTCCCATCCACTTCAGCGACAATGGCTTCTGCAAAAGGTCTCTTACCGAATAGTCCCTGGTTGAGGTCTTCCGGCGTGCCTACCATCTCGTGGGTTAGCTTTTCGTATTCGCTCAAGGCGGTGACTAATGCAAAGATAGCCGAGACATCCGCAGCAGTAGCGGGCCTAATTGTGTACGCTGCCATAGAATGCTCCTTATTATGTGACTTACTCTGCTTGGCTCTAGCTATCAGCCCTAGATTAACCGGCTAGTGACTTTTCCAATAATTAACTCGCGAGCAACCACCCCAAAAGAACGACTGTCGCTGCCTTCACTTTTGTTATCGCTCAAAACGTAGCAGCTACCGTCGTAAAAGGCTTCTGTGACTCGTTTGATCAACCTTATACTGGGCCTTTGGGGATGGCGACAGATGATGATATCTCCAGGGAAGATCCTGGCTGTTCTAGGAATAGGATGCACCAGCACATCCTCACCTGAGTGAAGCGTCGGCAGCATAGAATTACCTGTAACTCGAAACCGCCACCGCTTACCCAGCGTCCAGCGGCCAATCTCTTTCCAATCGCGCCTAAGTTTCATGACTAAGACTACATGATCAAGAATTCATGACTAGGAAATAGTACATTCACACGCTACATCCTACCCGATGGAGCGCTCTAAAAAGCGACTGTAGCCTTCTATAGCGTTGGTCACTTGGCTGAGGTACAGTTCACAGGCTATAAGCTGTCAGTAACAACAAGCCAAGCGACTAGCGTGTCCCGAATGCATCCGGGACACGCTATAGATTCGCTATGCCTATTGCACTCTTCTCCTGATGCTTCCGCCTATATTCTCTCTCAATAGAAAAGAGATTCCACAAACCTATTAACGGCTCGCGGAATCTCTTTTCGCGCTGTCATATTAGAGATGCATATCCAAGATGATTAATCTACATCAGAGGTAACTACGCGCTAACTAGCTAGCGGTATACCAAGAGACATCACGACTCTTGGTTTCCCAGAAGATGTTGTGGATCTTTTGAACCGCATCCATCAGTTCTTGGCAGTGCTGGGTGCTTACTTCTACTTTAGTAGCAGAGCAAAGCTTTGCCGCTTTCCAAAAAGTATCGTGCAAATCGGGATACTTTTCTAGGTGGACGGGCTTGAAGTAATCAGTCCATAGAATTAGCAGCTCGTCCTTGGTGATCTGAGCTTGCTCTTCTTTGATAGCGATAAAGCGCGACATGGTGTTCTGGTAAGACGCCATCGCCTGAGTGTCACCGTCCTCAGGGTGCTGCAAGTCCAAGATTTTCTTGGTCATAGAGACGACTGCTTCTGCGGCGATTCGAGCAGAAGACGGATCGTATACACCGCAAGGACCATCGCAGTGAGCTTGAACCTCAGGGGCTGGAAACAAGGCCTTCAGCGTGGAAATAACTGTGCTAAGCATAGGTGAAATTTAATGAGCTGTACGGATTTAGTATACCGCTCCTGCTTTTGTGTGGATGAACTATTCAGCCCGCTATTGAGCCATCGTACGTTAGAGCCCTAGTCAATGGGGCACTGTTTGCTATAGCGCTGTTCAATAAAAAGGCGCTCTTGAGCAGATAGAACAAGTGTATTAGTATATTTCGCGAATAGAAGTGCTGACTTGAGGAGAAAAACTCGGATGAAAGGATGGGCAAAAGGTGCGATCGCAACCCTCACAATCAGCATATCTGGCGGTCTATCTAGCTGTGGCATCCTGTCCGAACCAGACATCTACGCTAGCCTCCCACCTTGCGTAGATAGCTACTGCGACTGTGGAGACTTCAAAAATCAGCAGCTCGCTCAAACAGTACTCGACTCTTTTGAAGATGATTATTACGGTCTAGACAGAGATAGGAATGGGCTGGCCTGCGAACGGCTACCCCAGAGCGATCTCAGTTTGGACTGGGCGACTCACGATTCCAGCAACGAGCATCTGCTTTTGGGCAATCCCAGCAATGCCGGACAGGACAATCCTGACAATCTTCTAATCGAGCGCGATCAGTATGTGCTCTCTTACAGCCGCGATCGCAATTCTCTTAACTGGGCTAGCTGGTGGGTCGATTCTCGCTGGCTAGGTCGCACCGGCAGACAAGACGACTTTCGTGTAGATGGCGGACTGCCCAAAGGGTTTTACCAGGCAACCCCTAGTGAGTATGGACGCAGCGGCTACGACAGGGGGCATATGGTACCCTCGGGCGATCGCACCGCTAGCACCAGAGACAACTCGATCACATTCCTGATGACCAACATCTTTCCACAGGCGCAGGAAAACAATCGCGGTCCGTGGCGAGCCCTAGAAGAACACGGACGCGACCTAGTCCGTCAGCAGGGCAAGTCGCTCTACGTGATTGGCGGCACCTATGGCGACAAAGGATCGGTCGGGAGAGTCACCGTCCCCGGTCGCATCTGGAAAGTGATGGTAGTGATGGATTCGATCGACGATGAAGTGACTAGGCGATCGCAGGTGATTGCAGTTGATATGCCCAATAGCGATCGCATCGAAGATGACTGGCAAGCCTACCAAACAACCGTTGATCGCATCGAAATTGCCACCGGCTACGATCTGCTCTCTGCTGTGCCCGAACCGATCCAAGCCGTCATCGAAGCCAGCTACTAAAATCTAGAAACCAGCTACCTAGAAGTCTTCAGGAAAAACATACTTTTAGTAGCAGGCACATCTTGTAGCCTGTATAGATTGCTATTTTCATTCCTATATTTTATGACCGTTATTGCTGCCCAGAAAACTGCTGACGCTATCATTTTCGCTGCCGACACCCTAATATCAGATGGATTTACCCGGTCGACTAGCGACGATATTGTTCATAGCAAGCTATTTGAACAAAACGGCATGGTCATTGGCACCACAGGACTATGCTACGAGGGAACGCTGATGGAGCTATTCACTCGTAATCACAAGCCAGTAGAAGCAACTCGGTTAAGTGTGATCGATTTTCTAATCGAGTTTAGAGAATGGGTCAAGAAGAAAGACGCAGGACATACGCCTGTCAACGGTTTTCTCATCGCCTACGACAAGAAGCTATTCTGTGTCTTCGGCGGCATAGAAGTGTATGAGGTATCGCGCTTCGAGAGCATTGGAGCCGGGAAAGACTTTGCCAAAGCGGCACTCTTTCTAGGTCACAGCCCCAGAGAAGCAGTGGAAGTGGCCTGCAAGCTCTCTATACATTGCAGCGAGCCAATCACTGAAATCACGGTCGAAATCTAGCGCTAAAGCTGAAAATATATAAAATGCTGACGAGCTATCTGTCCAAGTAGAGAGGGTCCGACTTACCACCTTGTCTTATCGTGATATGGCTCAAGTTCAGCCAATTTCTTTCTCATATGCGCATCCTTCTCTGGTTTCGTAACGATCTTCGTCTACACGATCACGAACCTCTTCACCGCGCAGTTCAACAAAACGCTCAGCAGGAAGCGGAGATTATTCCGCTTTACTGCTTCGATCCTAGGCAGTTTGGCAAGACTCCGTTTGGTTTTCCAAAAACGGGAGCCTACCGGGCACAGTTTTTAATTGAAACGGTTGCGGATTTGAGAAAAGAGCTGCGATCGCGCGGCAGCAATCTAATCATTCGTCAAGGCAAGCCCGAAGAAGAAATTGCAACCTTGATCAAAGACCTAGACATCGACGCTGTCTACTGGCACGAAGAAGTCACCTTAGAAGAAACAGAAGTAGAGCAGCGTGTAGAAACCGTACTCAATCATCTCAAAGTCACTTCAGAAGTTTACTGGGGCGCAACGCTTTACCACCCAGACGATCTCCCTTTTGAGATCAAAAAGCTACCAGAGGTGTTCACGCAGTTTCGCAAAGCTGTAGAAAAAGACAGCCAAGTTTTCCCAACGTTCGCCGCGCCAGAAAAATTACCCCCTTTGCCTACAGCGATCGATCTCGGAGCCCCCCCCACTCTATCCGATTTGGGGCTAGACCCCACTCCTATTGACGATAGAGGCGTTCTTCAATTTAAAGGCGGCGAAAGTGAAGCACTCAAAAGACTACAGCACTACTTCTGGGACACCGACAGACTTCAAATCTACAAAGAAACACGCAACGGCATGTTAGGAGCCGACTATTCTTCTAAATTCTCACCCTGGCTCGCAAACGGCAGTCTATCGCCACGCAAAGTATACGAAGAAGTACAGCGCTACGAAAGCAAAAGAAAGAAAAACAACTCCACATACTGGATGATATTTGAGCTGATTTGGCGAGACTACTTTCGATTTGTCTGCGCAAAATATGGCAAAAAGATATTCCGCAAGGGAGGCATTCGCGGCCTTCCAATCGAATGGCAGCAGGATTGGCAGCGATTTGACCTGTGGCGCGAAGGCAGCACAGGCTATCCGCTAGTTGATGCCAATATGAGAGAAATTTCAGCCACCGGATTTATGTCTAATCGCGGACGACAGAACGTAGCGAGCTTCTTGACCAAAAATCTAGGCATAGACTGGCACATGGGCGCAGAGTGGTTTGAATCTTTGCTAATTGACTATGACGTATGCAGCAACTGGGGAAACTGGAACTACACCGCTGGCGTCGGCAATGACGCTCGCGGCTTTCGATACTTCAACATTCCCAAACAGTCGAAAGATTACGACCCACAAGGTGAATACGTAAAGCACTGGCTACCAGAGCTAAAAGATCTACCTGCACAAAAGGTACACAGTCCCTGGAATCTACAGTCTGTCGAGCAAAAGCGCTTCAACCTCCGCCTCGGTGTGGACTATCCCAATCCAGTCGTCAATCTTCAAAAATCTGTTGAAGTTAACGAAAGGCGCTATCAAGAAGCTTGGGATCAGAAGAAATCTCAGAGATGACAAACATTTCCCTGTAGTTTAAACAGCTAGGATTTGACTGAGCGAAGCTGACTCTTCTACTTTATAGCCTGCTCCGGGTGCATTCGGTACAGGTGTGTCACTAAACCTGCTGTAGCATAAGGCTTTCAGCCTGAAAGCTATACCTCACTCAAGTGACCAAAGCTATAAAGAAGAACAGGAAACTTAAGAGATAAACTTCTTATGTTCTTGCTAAAAAGGCTTTTTCACCTGTTTTTATCTTTCACTCTCCATCACTCAACAATAGCCGTCCGCGCTTTGCTATATATGACGATTTGCTCTACTTTGGTAGCCGAAATAAACCAACCAGAGCAAGCGACTGGGAAGGTAGCTGGCTATGCGCTGACAATATTGATTCGAATTGATGGCATCATGTTACCTCGGTGTCTGATGGTGAAAGGCCAGGACTATTTCATTCTAAAGAGAGTGAGCAAATCAAGTCCCTGCCAAGCTTTTCGTTGAGCTTGGGCTATATTGTCAAAGCAATAGTCTCGGTACAAATTGAGGGATGAATTACGAGCTAGCGCAAAGTTGTTGGGCAAAGGCTGTACCCGAATTCTGGAGGCATCTTCCCCTTGGGTAACATCGCGAACGTAATGCACTTTGTGTCTTGGTGCGCGTTCCCTAGCGCTGCAAAGCGACGCGGGGTCGCACCGCTTCTCTACATGCCAGTAATCGCGAATGCGTCGGGCAAAGGATTCAACCGAGGCTTCCAGCGAGCTGATGTAATAGCGGACAGCCGGTTCTTTGATAAATATATGCTGACCTTTGAGAATGTGGCGACAGCTGGTGACCTTGATGATCGTCTTCAGTCCGGCCCACTGCTCAGCGTTGGGGAACGATTCGATGTCATGGCATAGGCAGACGGTACGACGTTCCACACGACCATGCCCCGTTTCTACCGAGTGAACATGAGCAACAGATTGAAAGTTCTGCTTGATGTCGGAAAAAGATTGCAAAACGAAGCCGTCATCATTGCCTTCAAATACCGAACCGCCGCTATCAGCTTTAGCGCGTTAGATAAACCTGAAGCACCCGCTAGTGCAAATGACTGAAACGATAGACTGGCAGTCGTTTGAGGATAAATTTGGTCGGGTGGTGAAAACGTCTGGTCAAGCGACGCAGCGCCATTGAGCCGGTCATTGGCCACCTAAAGCATGACCATGCACTAGGGCGCAATTTCCTCAAAGGAAAGCAGGGCGACCGCATCAATGCGCTCCTGACTGCATGCGGATTTAACCTCCGTAAGCTCTATCGTTGCTGCCTTGATGCAGCGGGTACTTTCGCGATGACGTAGCTTAGCGCTGGGCGATGGCAACGCCCGCCGTAAGCGATCGCGTGGGTCTGAGTTGGGTTCTTCAGGGACGACTATTTATTTGTTAAAACTTTGGGCGATTCTCCGCAGGAGAGGCCTCGCCAACGCTATGGGGTTTCTGACTTGTTTGGGACCAGATTGCAATCTCACAACAATCTGTATAAGGTTCTAAAAATTCTGAAGCATCTAGGTAGCTTGGTTAGACAAGCTTCGCGGCAGTCCTAAAAAGACAAGGTTGACGCGGACACTGGACTCTTTCTGAACCTTCAGCATCTCGATGATTCCTGACGCCTCATGTCAATCATGATTCGGGGTCAAGCAGTTGCAGCAATTCAACGATTCTGTGGTTTGGCCACTAATTTTTCAGGGCAGATCTACCGTAAGCGATGCATGGGGAAGCATATCAGTAGTTAGCCATATGAGAAAGGTAGAGAATGTCTTCAACCCTTGAGGCGAGAACGTCAGACAGTGCAGAACTTTTGACGCAAATTACGGGTCAGGAGGTACTGAGCCACCAGTTGACTCCTCGAATTGTGTTCCTGTCGTCGATGGCGACAGTGCTAGTGGGTGTTGCCTATGCGGATGGACGACTAGCGGATCGTGAAAAGGTTGCTGCCTTCGACGGCAATCAGATTAAAGTTAATCAAGCTGCTATGGAGGAACTACGATGATGCTAGATCCTCAACGTTTTTCGAAGTTTGACGCTGCAATTAATAAAGCTACTAGCTTTCTATCCTCGAAGCTTCTAGCTCAGCCAACGAACACATCTGATATGAAGGGCTATAAGCCGTCCTATGCAAAACTCGAAAAATTTCAGGGTTACCGAGAGCAGCTAGCTTCCATTTGCGCCGACCTTATTCAAATGCTGCAGGTGGAGAAAGGAAACCGTATCTTTCCGTCAGTGCTGGAAGACGATGTTCGACAGCTTACTCAGCAAATCAAGTCCCAAAAGTTTCGACTGGCAATCGTAGGCGAATTTAGTCGGGGCAAATCGACGCTTTTGAATGCACTGCTAGGCGAAGAGGTGCAGCCAGTACGGACAGTTCCCTGTAGTGGAACTTTGGCGGTGTTAAAGCACGGTGCCAAAAAGCGAGTGGTCTGTCATTACAAAGACGGAACACAATCTGTAATTCCATTCGATCAGTATCAGCAACATGCCTCTATCCCCAAAGAATCGGCTCTAGGAAAACGAGGATTTGCGCCAGAAAAATCTAATATTGTCGAAATTGTCCTAGAGCATCCGGGACTAGAGCTATGTCGCCATCACGTAGAGATTGTTGACTCGCCGGGACTGAACGACCATCCTGATCGAACAGATGTGACTGAAAGACTCATGCAGAATGCTGATGCTGCTCTCTTCCTGACACATTCACAGCAATTATTAAACAAAAATGAGCAGAATTTATTGCAAGACTTGAAATATCATTTGCAAAAAAAGGTCTCAGAAGCTCCGGCTGATAATCTATTTGTAATAGTCAATCATATGGATGTACTGAGATCGCCTGAGGACAAAGCAGACGTAGTAGAGCGGACGAAAAACATTGTCCGCGATCCAGCAGCACCGCTCGTAAAGGATGACAATCGAGTTCACTTTATATCCGCACAGGTAGCTTTAGAGGGAATCTTACAAAAGACTACGAACGAGCACTCCGAATCTTTTTCAAAATTTATGAATGCGCTTGAAACTTTTTTAGTAGAAGAAAGAGGCGAGCTTGTATTAAGGAAGGAAATCGCAAACGTGCAGAGGCTCATATTAGCAACTCACAACGGCATCAAGCAAACGGCGGATGCCTTGGAAGGTAATCTCAATTCGTCAACAGAGAAACAACATCAAACACTAGAAGGAGTAAGCGCAATTAGCGGACTCGATGTGGGGATTCAGAACCTCTCAAAAGATCTATTAGACGAAATGGAAGCGGATATTCATCGCTCATGGCGGCGGTGGCAATCTAGGTTAGAGGACCGTCTATCTCAAGCAAGCTATCGCTGGACAACCTCTCAGAAGGACGAGGAAGAAATTATCAAGGACTATATAGAACAGTTTAACAAAGATATCTCGAAAGATGTAGACAAGCAGCTAAGAGATACCTTAAGGGATGTTGTAGAACCTGGCCTGAACAAACTAGATAGCAGTATTTCTGAGAAGTTGGCTGTAGTTGGAAGTATTCTAAAATCTGTTGATCATAGTGTTAATAGCAGCTCGCACGAACAACTTAGCTTGTTAAGCGTAGAACTAACTGAATTTCAATCTACGTTTGTCTCCAGACAAGGAACTGCCACCTTTTTCAAGAGTGTAGCAGCCATCGCGAACATGTTAGTGATAGGTCTTATAACTAGGGCTATTGTTGATTTTATCTCTGGAGAAAGTGCAGAAACGAGAAGGCACAAGTTAAGAAAACAAGTCATAGAAAAATGCTTGACTCAGTTTTCAGAAAAATATGATGAGATCGTAGAAAGACTAATTAAAGAGATCAGAAAGGCTTTCGAAGAAAGAACTGATAAGTTTCATAGAGAAGCCGACTCTGCAATTTCTATCCTATGCAATCTGTTAGAACAACAAGAAAATGCTGTGGAACGGAAGTCAGAACAAAAGGAGATAGGGACTTCTCTTATGCGACAGAAAACTCTTCAGGTACAGGCGATTGAGACGGCCCTCGGTCGCTTGACTAAGACAGCTTTAATCTAACTCGTATCAAATTACTGAGTAAGTTACAACCATGTACAATTTTTCACCGCTTATACAAGCAGGAATTCTTGCTGGAAAGTACATTCCAGTTGAGACGGCGGTAGGCATTCCGATTGGAATGGTTCGAGACGCCGCAACAGGTCAGTTTGCTGCGCACGCTATTGGTATGGGACTTACCCCATTGACAGCTTCACCACAGGCACAGATAGCTATAGGAATAGGACAACTGGCTATAGGAGCAGGACGCCTTTATCAAGGTCACAGAGCACTTCAAGGAATCAAAGCACTTTCTGCTTCGGTAGCAACATTGCAGGCGACAACGGCTGTAATCGGAGTAGGTATGGTAGGGGTCGCAGCTCTGTCTGCCGTGAATCTATGGCAGACGCTCAAACTGAGAAAGGACGTGCAACAGATGCGCGTGGAGGTAAGAGACGGCTTTATTGACCTTGAGCAGACGTTTCAGACCAGAAGTGAGCTGAACTAGTCGAACACATTCAGCAAGTATCGGAAGATGTGGAATTTAAAGATCATCGTACGATTTTAGCAAGAGCCTACGGTCTGTTCGACAAAGCAATGAATCGGTTGTGCTCTGCAGTGAGCATACAGGACTTGGGATTACGCAACGAAGAGCTTACGTCTATCAGGGATATGCTGTTTCAGGCGCTTTCAGACTATGACAATAGCCAGTTGATGAGCGGTATCAGCTCGGCTGCATACATTCGTCGGCGTGAGTGTGTTTGGGCAATTGAGCAGGCGATCGCAATGACCTATCAAATGCAGGGCGAGTTGCAGACAGTGAGTGAGCGACTAATCAATTTGGACGAGATTGTTCGTCAAGACGCTCTAGCCGCCTTAGATAAGATCGAAACGAATGATGAGCTAGACTTCCTATTTCCAGAACTGACTAGAATCCATAACCACGACCTAGTAGCTATTAACGCCTGGAACAATCATATTGAATGGTCTAAAACGCTTTCCATCAATGAGGTGAAGCAGCTCAATACACTTGTCGATAATGAAGCTGAGGAAACAGAAAGCGACATCACAATAGAAGGTAGTTCTGATGATAAGCCGATTGAGTACTCAGTTTATGAGGAAGCCAAGTCTAATTTTGTGCCTCAAGCCCTACACGAAAGCCTTGTCTATTCTTTTAGTGCAGAGCTGCGGCGACGGGGCGAAGAATATATTGCCGAAAGAGCGGCTTTGGAATCTTTGACAGCGTTTGGCCCTCAAACTCTAAGCAAGGCTTCGCCGCTCGCAGTGGCAAACTTAGAGCTGTATTTTGCACTCAGAGACGAGTCTTTGGTCGATGAAGCAGAAGATAGTGCGATCACAGCAGTCGCATAAGCAGAACCTAAATTAACCCCTACTTGGAAGCCACCGGGTAGGGAATCCTTTTGCGAATTAACTTTGATTCTTCTTCGCCAGTATTCGCCAGAACTTGCGATAGCGACAGCAAATGTAAGCCCTGAACAGTTCTAAATTGCTTATCATTGGTCAGGAAAGTCGTGCATTCGGATGCGATCGCACTAGCTGCATAAATCGTATCCGGATGTTGGAATCTAAATAGAAGCGTTGGTGAGATCTCTGCGCAGAAGAGTCGCTTTGAAGCCAGTCTAATCGTCCCATGAGTCGCGCTCTCGCCGGATGTATTCATCAACATCAGCAGCGCTGCTAAAGCTCCCTCTTCCTTTCATCATGCCCACAAAGCGAGATAGCCTCTTTGGTTCTTACTGCGGTTTCTGGATATCGGGTTCGTCCGGTTTAGCAGCTCCGATCAAGTCAATAGGCTCTCTCAAAGGCTTTTTCTACTCTTCGACGCTTTCCACCAGCACAATAACTTCTACCGTAGCGCCTTCGGGCAGCTCGTTTGAATGTACCTCAATCGAGCCACCAGGCTGGACAGTTGCTTTGGCTTTGATAGTTTGAATCATAATTGTTTCCAATGAGCGGGGGAACAGCTACGTACCCTTCATTGTTAGCTAATCTCTATCTTGCGCTCCATTTCCCCACCCGTGACATTTTATTCTGTTTCGAGCTAGAAACCATGACACACCCATACCCCCGGTTCGGTAACCCCCCCTTCAGCAAACCCCCTCTGATTAAGCACTATAGAGATAACCTTTTGAGCAAACCTATAACTATCCAGATCGGAGCATACACATGGGAAAAGTCGTCGGAATCGACCTTGGAACCACAAACTCGGTAGTCGCAGTCATGGAGGGCGGTAAGCCTTCTGTAATTGCTAACGCCGAAGGTTTTCGTACTACACCTTCAGTCGTCGCCTACGCGAAAAATGGCGATCGCCTCGTGGGTCAAATCGCCAAGCGTCAGGCGGTAATGAACCCAGAAAACACCCTTTATTCAGTCAAGCGCTTCATTGGCCGTCAGTACGACGAAGTCAATAACGAATCCAGCGAAGTCCCCTACAAAATTGCCAAAGTAGGTGGCAACGTCAAAATCGAAACCTCTGACGGCAAACAGTACGCGCCTGAAGAAATTTCCGCTCAAGTTCTACGCAAGCTAGTAGACGACGCCAGTAAGTACCTCGGTGAGAAAGTCACTCAGGCCGTGATTACTGTGCCTGCCTACTTCAACGACTCTCAGCGTCAGGCAACCAAGGATGCGGGTAAAGTTGCAGGCGTCGAAGTCCTGCGGATTATCAATGAGCCAACAGCCGCCGCGCTGGCTTATGGCCTAGATAAAAAGAGCAACGAAACTATCCTGGTTTTTGACCTAGGTGGTGGTACTTTCGACGTCTCTATCCTAGAAGTTGGCGACGGTGTTTTTGAAGTACTCGCAACCTCTGGTGATACTCACCTAGGTGGCGACGACTTCGACAAGAAGCTAGTCGACTACCTCGCTCAAGACTTCCAAAACAAAGAGGGCATTGACCTTCGCAAAGACAAGCAGGCACTTCAGCGTCTGACTGAAGCGGCTGAGAAAGCCAAGATTGAGCTCTCTAGCGTCAGCCAAGCGGAAGTTAACCTGCCGTTTATCACCGCGACCCAGGATGGTCCTAAGCACTTAGAGACTACTCTGACTCGGGCTAAGTTTGAAGAGCTGTGCTCTGACTTGATCGACCGCTGTGGTGTTCCGGTACAGAACGCACTCAAAGATGCCAAGCTCAGCAAGTCTGATATTGACGAAGTCGTTCTAGTCGGTGGCTCTACTCGCATTCCTGCGGTGCAGCAGCTCGTCGAAAAGATTCTTGGGCAAAGCACCTAACCAGACTGTTAACCCCGATGAGGTGGTTGCGATTGGTGCGGCAATTCAGGGGGGTGTCTTGGCTGGTGAAGTCAAGGACATCTTGCTGCTAGACGTGACTCCGCTGTCTTTGGGTGTAGAAACCTTGGGCGGTGTAATGACGAAGCTAATTACTCGCAACACTACCATTCCTACCAAAAAGTCTGAGGTCTTCTCGACGGCGGTAGACGGACAGACCAATGTAGAAATTCATGTTCTACAGGGCGAGCGCGAGATGTCTAACGATAACAAGAGCTTAGGAACTTTCCGCCTTGACGGTATTCCACCTGCTCAGCGCGGCGTTCCCCAAATTGAAGTGACCTTCGACATTGATGCCAACGGTATTTTGAACGTCACTGCAAAGGACAAGGGATCGGGTAAAGAGCAGTCGATTAGCATCACTGGTGCGTCTACACTTTCTGATACTGAAGTCGATCAAATGGTGCGCGATGCCGAATCGAATGCAGACGCTGATAAGGAGCGTCGTGAGCGGATCGACAGAAAGAACCAGGCTGACTCTCTAGCTTATCAAGCTGAAAAGCAGATTGAGGAGCTCGGCGATAAGGTTCCGGCTGAAGAGAAGGAGAAGATCGAGGGTCAGATCAAGGAGCTAAAAGAAGCCCTCGCTGCTGAAGATGACGACAAGATCAAGTCGGAGATGGAGTCTCTACAGCAGGCTCTCTATGCCCTTAGCAGTAACCTATATCAGCAAGGTGCAGCCGCTGAAGGCGCAGCTCCTGAAGATCCTACTAGCGGCGACGACGCTGAAACAGGCGGCGAAGATGACGTGATTGATGCTGAGTTCTCTGAGACTGAAAAGTAAGTTCTAGGTAAGAAGTACTTGTTTGGCTTGAGTTTCTGCTCACTAGACAAGTACGCTCAGTACTCAGTCTCTTGAGTCGTTTAGGATAGCTAGTCAAATCTAGCCTCTGCAGTCACATAGCAAGAAGGCACAAGCGGGTAGATAATCCCGTTTGTGCCTTTTCTAATTGGCGCTGATGAGTGTGTTGATAGCTCTATTTGATGCCAATTAGAGTCAGCAGTCCCTTTCCAGTCAGCAGCTCTATCAGTATGAGTGCTACAAATCCAACCATTGCAGCTCTGCCGTTTAGCTGCTCTGCGTACTTATTAAATCCTTTTTTAGGCCGCTCCATGTTGGGTACCCTAGTCGGCTGAAGGTTGGTTGGCTGAATGTTAGCCATAGTTGTCCTTAAAGATCTATTACTTAACCATTGTCGCTAGCGATCGCGTCCTCAGTCAATGGCTAACCACCAAGTCTGGCGATCGCATCACCGTCAAAGGTCAGCTCCGCGTCGGATCGGTAAAACTACAGTTCTTTGATGTACAAAAGATCATTTAGCACAGAGGCGGATGCATTCGTGCTTTGCTATGGCACTTTGCGCTATGCAACAAGGGGGGTAGCCTTTCGTGATGTAGTAAGCAAACTGCGGAAGGCTATAGTATTGACTTAACTAATTGAATTGATTAGTGTTGTAGTCCGCTGGGAATCATCTGCTTGAGAGGGACGTAGACACCCCTTTGCCAGGAGAATTTTTGTTGGTGATTGCAAATTTGTATAGGCGGTTGCAAAGTCAACCCTATTGGCCAGCGAGTGTGGCTATCACGCTTCTGTTAGTAGGACTTCGGCAGGTAGGTGGACTGCAGCCACTGGAGCTACAGTCGTACGACTATATGATCCGATTGCGTCCTGATAAGGGCCCCGATCCTCGTCTGCTAATAGTCGAGGTGACAGAGCAGGATATCAGCAGACAGAGCGAATGGCCGATGTCTGACCAGACAATGGCTGACCTCCTAGCAGAGATCCAATCGCATTCTCCTCGGGTAATTGGACTTGATATCTATCGAAACATCTCTCATGGGAAAGGGCAGCAGGCGCTCCGTTCGGCGCTCGCTAAGCCAAACGTAGTGGCTATTACTAGCATAGGAATGAGCGCTGATGACGAGATTTCTGCCCCTCCTGGGATGCCTGATGACCAGGTAGGGTTCAATGATTTTCCAATCGATTCTGATGGCGTTTTGCGTCGGGGACTACTGTATGCGCAGGTTGACGGGAAACCGCTTTATTCTTTTGCGCTACAGGTGGGGCTAAAGTACCTCGGCCCAGGAGAAAACGAGCTTTCGGTAAATGGTAAAGCACTAACGATTAGTAAGACTCACTTTCCGCTCTTAGATCCTGATTCGGGTGGCTACGATATTGCCGATCCAGGTGGCTATCAGATGCTGTTGAACTACCGCTCTTCTGATTTTATTGCTCGTAAGGTGAGTTTGACAGAAGTGCTCAATGGAGAGGTGTCACCTAGCTGGATAGAAGACAAGATTGTTCTAATTGGTGTAACCGCACCTAGTGAAAAAGATTTCTTTAGCACGCCGTATAGCTCCGGAATAGTCAGAGACTACGTCATGTATGGCGTGATGGTGCATGCTCAGATAGTCAGTCAGCTATTGAGCAGTGTTTTGGATGGAGCTAGCGTTTTTTGGTATTGGCCTAACTGGGCTGAGAATGTCTGGATCTTTACCTGGTCGCTAGCGGGTGGCTTACTGGTATGGCGGATGAAGCGTTCTGCCCTCTTGGGAGGGGCGCTCGTAGGCGGTCTGCTCGTTCTAGGCGGGACTTGTGCGGTTGCGTTCAGCCTGACAGGATGGATACCGTTTGCAGCTCCGGCGCTGGGCTTTCTGCTAACTGGGAGTGGACTGATCACGTACCAGGTTTTTTATCAGTCCTTCTATGACCCCTTGACTGGCCTGCCAAGTCGGGCTCTATTCGTCCGACAGATGGAGCGATCGCTCAACAAGAGAAAAGAGACTGACGTTCATGCTTCTCTAGCGGTACTGGTTCTAGACTTAGACCATTTCAAGGCGATCAACGAAACTTTTGGCCATCGGTTTGGCGACGAGCTGCTGCTGCATGTCGCAGCGCGAATCAAAGCTGCACTGCCCCTGCGTACCAACATCGCCAGACTAGGAGGCGACGAGTTTGCAATTCTCTTGCCCAGCTTAGCTGAAGCTAGTCAGGCAACAAAGACTGCCGATCTGCTGTACAGCACGTTTGCAGAGCCTTCTGTAGTAGATGGCCATCCAATCGCCAGTAGCTTTAGCGTCGGGATCGCACTGAGCCAAGGCGAGCCGCTAGAACAGGCGGAAACGCTGCTGCAAGATGCCTACAGAGCAATGACGCGATCGCGAGTGCTAGGCAAGGACCACTATGAGGTATTCGATCCGGGCATGCGGCTAGAGGCGGTCAAGCGCTTTGAGCTAGAGGGCCAGCTGCGTCAGGCAATCGATAATGAAGAGTTCGTTCTGTACTATCAGCCGATTATTGACTTACGTACAGGTTGGCTATCTGGATTCGAGGCGTTAGTCCGTTGGCAGCACCCGGAGCGAGGATTTGTTTCGCCTGGTGATTTTATTCCGGCGGCTGAAGAAACTGGATTGATTGTGCCCTTGGGCCACTGGATTTTAGAAGAAGCCTGTAGACAAATGCACAAATGGCACCGCCAGTTTGCTCAAGCTAGAGAACTAGTTGTCAGCGTAAATCTTTCAACTAAGCAGTTCAATCAGCCAGATTTAGCGCAAGCAGTAGCAGCAATTCTAACTAAGACAGCTCTTAACAGCAGTTACTTAAAGCTGGAATTAACCGAGAGCGCCGCAATGGAAGATGTTAATGGCACAATCGAGCAGCTGGCAAAACTCAAGGCTCTGGACTTAAAGCTGAGTTTAGACGACTTTGGAACTGGGTATTCCTCTTTGAGCTATTTACACCAGCTACAAACTGACACGCTGAAGGTAGATCGCTCCTTTGTTGGAAGAATGGAGGAGACCGCGACTGAAGATAGTGAGATTGTGAAGACGATTATCACTTTGGGTCACCAGTTAGGAATGGACATCATTGCCGAAGGAATTGAAACGGCAGCTCAGCTAGTCTCTCTACAGAATCTAAACTGCAACTACGGTCAGGGCTATTATTTTTCAAAGCCGTTACCGAAAGAGGAAACGGCAAGACTAATTGCAGCGAATCAAAACTGGCTACAGCAGGATATCGCTGCCTAGCTATGCGTAAGGCTGTCTGATGGCTATTAGACTACTCTTAGACGTATGTATTGGTAGATGGAGTAAATCCTATGGCAGGTTCAGTAGAGTGGACAACAGCGGCGGAGGCACTGCTAAAGGAAATTCCTTTTTTTGTGAGACCCGCAGCTCGCAAAAAAATTGAGAAGTTCGCGAAAGAGCGAGAGATCACTGAGATTACTGAGTCTGTGTACCGAGAGGCGAAGCAGCAGTTTGGCCGAAAGCAATAGCCACAGAGTTGTGACGATCAATAAGAAACCCGCTAGTAAAGTAACAAACTTTACTAGCGGGTAGAAGGTGTGAGGATTGGCAAACGTTAGTTGATAGTTTTACTGTCTACTTCAATAACGGTGGCTGACGTAGTGTCGCTGTTCTCGATAGTCGTCTCGGTTGGGACTGTAGCAGTGCTATTGGTAGCAGTGTTCACCCACGCACGGACCCGTCCAAATCGATCTTTGAGAGTGATATATTGTTCGCCGTAGCGATCGCGCAAAAGGCTGTCTAGATTACCCGCTTGTTTCTGAGTTTGCACCTTGACTTGGGGAAATAGGCTTGCTTTTGCTGTGTTGGCCATAGTCTTCAGAACTTTGATTAGCCGCTCTGTGAAATCTGGCGTACTCTCTTCGGCTTCCCATGCCTGATTGACGGCTTCAGTCGCCTGCTGACTTTTTGATTTGAAAGCAGAGACCGCTTCAGCGGTGACTTCTTTGGCAATAGGACTGATGACAGTGCGTCCGGCCTGAAACTCTTCGCGAGTTTCTGAAAAGGCTTGCTTGAGAATTTGAGAGATGCGCTGAGTTCTTTGAGTTCCTTCTTGAGCTAGCGTTTTCAGCTTTTCAACTGTGGTTGGCTCTGTAGCAGAACCGTCTGCGGGAATATTTGAGAGGTTTTCTGGCATGTAGGTCATGGTTTGTTCCTTAGTGATAGTTGCTTGATGACAATAGTGTAAAAGAGGCGAAGCCCTCGACTCAGTTGCTTTGAGGTGCTTTGGCGGGAAAACAAGCAGATCTTTAGCTAGCAGATCTCTAGCTAACAGTAACGGCGTCTACGGTAATAGTTTTAACGTTGTCGGAATCGATGACAGTTTCAATCTCTGTCTTGATGGTGTCATTGAAGAGCTGTCTTTTCTTGAACGCTTCGGTGACAAGCTGACTCACTTCTGAAATTAGGAGACTGGCTATGATACCATCGTCAATCCAGCCAATGATGGGAAAGGCATCTGGTGAAATGTCGAGCGGACTGACTAGATACAGCAGTGTGCCAAAAATGACAAGCCAGCGATACTGGGTATGCTTAAGGGCTTTGCGATACCAGTTGTGAAAGAGGTTGGAGAGTTGTTGTTTCATCTGCGTAAGTTGGAGGAGGGCTGCTTTGTTTCAACAATCCTATAGTCGCAGATAGATTTGGGGTCGTGAAGTGTGGAAGCTACGCCGAACCTTAGTCGGGGCGGTCGCGAAAGGATGGGCGGTTTACCGAATAGAAGGGATCGGTAGGGATGGATATTCTTCGAGCAGGCGAAGCTTTTGTTCTCAGTGAAGCCCCTTGTGCAGATTACTGCAACAGACCGCTTAGATGTCGAAGCTCGGGCAGGATGAGCTTTTCTAGGGCGAGTTTGACCGCTTTGCTAGAACCGGGGAGGGAGAAGATTAGAGTGTGGTTGTGGATGCCTGCGGTGGCGCGTGAGGCGATCGCACGTGAGCCAATTTCAGCATAGCTAAGCTGGCGAAAGATCTCGCCAAAGCCGGGTAGCTCTTTTTCTAGGAGAGGGGCGATCGCATCAAAGGTCGTATCGCGAGCGGCGATACCAGTCCCACCATTTAATATAATTGCCTGAACATCGCTGCGGATAGCCAAAGTGCGAACTAGCAAAGCGATCTGTTCAGGCTCGTCTTTGATGATTTGATAGTGGCTGATGGTGTGACCTGCCTCGGTGAGATGCGATCGCATCAGCTGACCACTTTTATCGGTAGTCTCGTCTCTGGTATCGCTAACAGTCAGTAGCGCACAGAGAACGCTGGTTTGTGTTGTGTCAGCGTGAGGTGTGCACATAAGCTATCAGCATCGAGAGCTGGAGAAATATCCTCTACAGGAAACTATCCTTTGGTCAGACCTAGACCATTGTCTTCTGCATAGCGGTCCATAAAGCGCATAAAGCGGTCCCACTCGTCTTGCCCGCGCATAACGAATACAGCCTCAATACCGGCGGGTTCACCATTGACGAACTTGCCGTTGACATCGCGAGTGCTGAGTTCGCCTTCTTCATCTAGCATGTACATGCCAGTGACTTCGCCGCCTTCTTCGACTAGAGCTTTGGGCCTATCAAAGTAGAAGGTAGCCGTCCCATCGGAGAGATCCTTGGCACGGGTAAGACGAATATCGGGAACAACGTCTTCTTTGACGCCACGAGAAAATTGAATTTCAGCCATGATAAAAGTGATTGCGAATACTTAAATTTAGTTTCCCATCTTATTGATCCATTAGTCGAGTCTTGTTAACGGTCTAGTCAAATAGAGCGCGGTAGGATCGCATAGCTAGATGCTGACTTGGTAGCGAGAGGGCAGCTCAGACATGCGCTCTTTGATGACTAGGGCCTGATAGACCATTGCGGAAGCTTCGGCGCGGGTGGCAGTGCGGTTGGGCCGCAGCTCGGTGACGATGGGATGATTGAAAACGAGGGCGAGCTGGGTGGTGGAGGCGATCGCCGCTTTGGCATAGCTAGGAATATCGTTTTGATCGTCGTACGCCTTTAGCGAAGATAGCTGTGGGGGCGATACGGTCTCTAGGTCTAGGCCGCTAGCGAGGGCGAGCAGCGCCTGTAATTTGGTCATAGGAGCATTCGGATCAAAGGTCAGATCGGGAAAACCAGAGATAAATTCGGCCCGGTAAGCTTGCTGAATCACCTCAGCGCCCCAAAAGCTGCTGGGCACATCGCGAAAGCTAATAGCAGGCCGTTTGGCAGCAGGATCGAAAGCGCCTACTAGTAAGACAGCAAACTGAGCGCGGGTCATCGGATCGTCTGGACGAAAAGTCCCATCGCGAAAGCCGCTCAGCCAGCCTTTTTGCACGAGCGCGCTGATGTAGCCCGCCGCCCAGTGACGGTCGGAGAGATCGGCAAAGTTAGGCTTGGCAGTATCGACTTCCGGGATAAAAGGAGAGGCGATCGCAGGGGCTTCTCCGAGGGCAACCAGGGTTTGATAGACCAGAGCGGTGGTTTCAGCGCGGGTAATGGGAACTAGCGGTCGCAGGCTATAGGTATCGGGATAGTTGACGATGATTTGACGGTTGGTAGCGGCGGCGATCGCTTCGATAGCATACGAGGGGACCTGGGCGCGATCGCTATAGATCAAAAGTGCTTCCGATCGCCCCGTCCCTAGCGACAATCCGTTGATCAAAGAGACGATAGCCTGAACTCTGGTCATGGGCGCATTTGGCCTAAACGAACCATCCGGAAAGCCGGAGACAAATCCCTGACTTTGCACCTGACGGATTGCAGTCGCTGCCCAGAAATCGCTCGGCACATCCGGAAAGCGCTGACCGGGGCGGATGGTTTCGAGATCCGGGAAGGTGGCAGCGATCAAAGCAGCAAACTGGGCACGGGTGACCTGGCTATCAGGGCGGAAGGTGCCGTCAATAAAGCCTTTGACCAGGTTGCGGTTGGCCAGGGCTTCCACGAAGGGAGCAGACCAGTGGCCGACGAGATCATTGAAACGGCTGTCGAGACTGAGGGCTTCGGCTTCGCTTTGCCCGCCGGAAGGGCCACCGGGAGTAGTAGGGGCTTCGGCTTCGCTCCGCTCGCCGGAAGTACCACCGGGAGTGATGGGGGTGTTGCCAAGTAAAACGGCGGGGATGGCGGCAGGGTCGGGAATTTGGCTAGAGAGATAGGCAATGCGGCCTTTTGTTTTGGTGGGATTGATCTGGTTTCCGGCAGTGGTGATGGGGGCGATCGCATCGTTGCGGATATCGAATAGCTCGCCTTCAAACTGATTACTACCCAGATCCTCAGGATGACCGATATCGGGTTCGGCCCGGTCCTGGCTCCAGAGGCCGACTTGCTGATTACCAACGGCCTGATTCTGGCGCAGCACAGGGCGGGCAAAGTCCACCACCAGTAGAGCAGTGCGGTTGTTGTTGAACTGATTATTGATAATTAGCGGGGCGGACTGGGCCCGGACGGTAATCGCTTCGCCGCTGGCCGTGAATTGATTTTGGCGAATTTCTGCCCTAGAGCGATCAACTAGGGCAATGCCAGTTGCGCCATTTTGGTCGAACTCATTCTCAGAAAAGAAGGGGCGAGCAGCGGCAGAAACCAGAGCGCCGTGCTGCTGACAGTTGACAATGCGATTTTTGATTACCAGTGAAGTGCCTTCTGCCATTACGAGGCCCGTCCCCTGGGGGTTACTCAGCGTGACACCGCGAAGCTGCGACTGGTCTTGTAGCACAACCGCGACGTTTCTAGATTGGGCTTTAGTGGACTGCCTACTTGAGCCGGTCGCTAGGCTCCTGGTAGCTGCCGCCCCCGCGAATGGTAACCGTTTGAGGTGAGTCTCCAGCCAGGGTGACGCTAGGCGGGATGACCAGCGGGAACGATTCATTTTGATAGGTGCCGGGGGCAAGCTGGACGATGCTGCCTGCAATCGCCCTTTTGAGAGCGGCGGTAATGGTTTGTAGCGGGAATCGGGCGGTGCCTTTTTGACTATCTTGGCCGTCGGGACTCACATACATTACTGACATTGCGGCCATCTCCTTCGCCCCGTTCCCTGGTATACCAGTAGAATATACCTTTGGAAAGAAAATTCCATGTCAGAGTGGCTAGAGCATAGCGTACACGTAACTGTGGATCGGCCAATTGAGACGGTATGGGCGCTGTGGTCAGATATCGCTCAGATGCCGAATTGGATGAAATGGATCAGTTCTGTAGAAGTCTTGGAAGACCCGGAGCTATCGAGATGGAAGCTGGAGACGACGGGGCTTTCTTTTTCCTGGCTGTCGCGTTTGACGAAGGTGGTGCCTCAGCAGATTATCCAGTGGGAGTCGGTAGATGGACTGCCCAATCGAGGCGCAATCCGGTTCTATGGCCGCAAAGACGGCATGAGTACGGTGAAGATGAGCATTTCTTATGCGCTGCCGTCGATTTTGGCGCGAATGATGATGAGCAGTTCTTTTGTAGATCGGGTGGTGACTTCGACACTACAGGCCGATCTCGATCGGTTTAGAGAATACGCGATCGCTCATACTGACAAACCAGGTACGGATAAGCCTGGTACTGACAAGACGATTGCCGTCGAGGGTTGAAGCGGGTTGTGATAGATTTGGCAGCTATAGAAGCACTGCGATCGCACAGCCTCAGCGCCCTATTCATTCAATCGCTGAACTGGTCCGCACCTGATTCGACAGTCGAACCAGTTTCTCCGCTAAATCAAACTTGTGTCCCCATCGCCAGACGCGGCGCTCTAACCGCATGGCAAGTGGTCCTGGCTGAAAAAACGCGGTTCACGCCGACGCTGCGCTATCAGCTCTATTCAGCTATCTGTACTTACCAGCAATCTTTGGATTTAGCGACAGATTCAGAAACAACAGCGCCGTTACTGATCATCGTAGATGCCTTCAAAACGCGGAGTCTGTGGTGTTCGTCTGAGTCTGAAAGTGCCTTGTATGTAGTCGGTCAGCCGATGGCGCTATGGGAAATGCGACTGCGGCGACTAGCGATCGGCGGTGGGCTATATCCGTCTGTTCCTCATGATGGTGGTGCTGATGAGAGCCGTCGATTTAAAGCGCTGCTGCTACAGCTACGCGAAGGTATTCACGGCATTGAAGATATTGCGCATCGACAGTCGTATGCGGCGCTGACGCTGCGGCGACTTTTGCTGATTCAACAAATTCAGCAAAAAGGCTGGCTAGCAGACGATGCGTGGTACTTACAGTCTCGGTTTGGTCAGTGGTTACAACGCCGAGACGAGGACAGTAGCTTTTTCAAGACTTGCTTACAACCGCTCTACCAAAGTCTGGCGCTACCAAAGATAGAGCGGACAGTGGCACTGCAAGCAGCGGTAGGAGAGGTGCCTTTCTTAGGAGGATTGTTTGAGACACACCAGTTGGAAGGAGCATATGCGCAGATCTCGATTGAGGATGCAGCGTTAGAGGACGTGCTGGGCTGGCTGGGTGAACAGATGAGCGTGGATGGGCTCAATCCTTGGCTGAGTAGCGCTTTAGGGAACTGGCTAGATTGCTCTATCAGTTGGCAGGATGGGGAGAGTATCTGTGAGGGCGGCGACGGCTGGAGTGGAGATCTGGCATTGGGTCGGGCGGTGTGCGATCGCACCTTAGACAGCTTGATTCAGCAGCGCGTCGAACGTACCCCGTCATCTTTTCGTCAGTCAGCATCTCGCCAAACCTCGACTCAGACCACAGAACCACTAGCGCGCCATCCCAGACTACAGACGCTAAACGATCGGCTGTTCACTGCCGATGCTTGGCTATGTCGACGCCTGATCCAGGATATTTTGCCGACGCTGCGGATACTCGATCCGGCCTGTGGCAGCGGACAGCTACTCGTCGCTTTCCATCAGCGGCTAACCGAGATATTTAGCATTTTGACCGGCCACATCCAGCAGAACCAGGATGCTCAGCTCAAGATCTGGCGATCGGGTCTAGTAGAGATGCCAGAGGATAAAGATATGGCAGAGCCTGCCGACAGCTTTGTTCAAGCCTTTCAAAAACGGATTCTCAGCAATCTGCTTTATGGCGTTGATATATCAGAGGATGCCGTAGAGAGCACCCGCCTGTATCTGCTGCTGCATCTGGTCCAGACCGCAACGCAGCCAAAAGAGATAGAGCCGCTGCTTGATTTAGACTTCAATCTACTGACTGGCGACGCGCTGATGGGATTTGTCACTGTTGACGAAGAGCGCTTTGACCAGATCAATCAAGCAGGCAGCGAGCGCATCTTGCAAGGGAATCTGCTGCAACCACTAGCCGCCGATAGCTATCAGATGATCCTCAGCGAAAAGAATATCGCGCTAGAGCACTATCAGTCTAAAACTGTACTGCTAGCCAAAACTCACAACGTACCGCGCTATGCAAGAGCTGCGTTGCTAAAAGCAGAGATTCTAGCGTTAGATCAAAAGGCACAAAAGAAGCTGGATACGCTGCTATTGAACTATATGGGACAGCAGCTAGGCATTCGCTATCGGATCACTCAGCTAGCTGATAGACCCCGACATCGTCCGCTGGCGCAGCAAGATATCGAGAGACTACAGCCCTTTCACTTTGGCTATCATTTCAACGCTATCGTCAAAGCGGGCGGATTTGACATTGTGGCTTGCCATCCTCCACATGGCACTTTTCACCCAACGGTTGCTGACTTTATTCAACAGTTTCCGACGCTGGCCACAGCAGCTAATGTGAGTGAAAAGACTTTCAAAACTTCTAAACCTGCATTGGCTAAAGCAGATCCTAAGGTGAGCGCCGCGTGGATGAGCTACCGGGATCAATTTGCCTACATGAGCGATTATTTCCGGCGGAGTGAGCTGTATGCGTATCAGAAATCGGAGGTAGGAGATAAGGGGCGATCGCAGCTAGCAATGGAACGACTATTTGTCGAGCGATGTTCACACCTACTGAGCCCTGAGGGTCTGGGCATAGCGGTAGTGCCTGCCACCAGCTTCACAGAGGCCGAAGCCACCCGGCTCTATCAGATGCTAAGGAGTTCTAACGGGTTTGGCGAGTTTACGTACGATGCCAAACCATCAGAAATGTTAGTGATGGTTTGGTCGAAAGCGACAGTAGACTGAACATAGCGCGCGCAATCAGTCAGATGCAATTTTCCATAGAAGAAGCCTTTTCGACACTAGCGGAGCTGCCATCTCTAGAATCCATCTGCTGGCAGGGACAGTCCACTTCGATCACCTTACTGTCCGAAGCGGAAATTCTCCAGCTATACAAGCGCAACTGGCGATACCGTGGAGTCATCGCTGACCTGGGCAAATTAGAAATGGTAGATAGTTGCTCGTCATACGCTATATCTAGAGGTTCAGAACTCGAGAGCAAGCGATGAGCGAAGATCGTCAAACCTTTCTACTGTCTGACTCGGCGATGCAGTCAGTCGGCTATTCCACCTACAAAAACTTTCAACCACCCACGAAAGTAGGACTCTGCGAGCTGAAAGTCTGGAAGCAGAGAGTTATTGCCTTTCAAGATCAGCTCTCTCCTACCGAACAGCAGGGCAGTTTATTTGAATCTAGCAGCGGTGACACTACTCTAAACGATCTGGTCAGCGCGATCGCTCCTTTCGATCTCCGCAAGCAAAACACTGAGTTCTGGCGCTGGCAGTTTGATGATGTTGGCGTAGCCGCAATGTACTTTGTGATTGACTACGCCAGCACCGCTCACAGTAATCCTGTCGTCCTATATATCGGCGAGACTATCAAATCCAACCAACGTTGGAAAGGCGAACATGATTGCAAGCGCTATCTACTGAACTATCGACAGGCCCACTACGACAACGGCCTCACTAGCGAGCTAGGAATTGCCTTTTGGCCAGAGGCTCCGGGCGATCGCAAAGCCAGACAGCAGCTAGAATCAGCCCTGATCCGACACTGGCGATCGCCCTTCAACAAAGAGAACTGGCGCTTTTGGAATACCCCCTTTGTCGAAAGTCAAACGGACTGAAATCAGTAAAACAGTCCTAGCCGTTCAATCACCACTCTTAGCTTCTACGAAAATTCAGTACGGTGAACTCAAGCAAGAGCCTCGTATTCTTTGGAGTAGGACTGGAAAGGGAATGCGCACCAAGACAGCAAATAAAGTTATCATTTTCCAAAAGAGAGTGTCTGTAGTATAGGATAACGGCTTTCAGAGCTTTGTCCTTAATACATTCATAAACTAAAGACGTCGCTTTCTTAAACTGGAATGCATAAGTTACTCCTTGGCGTATTTTTCGACCTTAGGAGTTTCAACATGACAACGAGCGTAAAGAAGTTTTTCGGCTTCAAATTTTTAGGTACGGCAGCGATGGTGACGACTATTAGCTTGGCTTCTGTCGCAGCTAACGCCCAAAGCAACCTAATTGCTATCGATGGTTCGAGTACTGTATTTCCCATCACCGAAGCGATGGCTGAAGAGTTCACGACTACTGTCGATCCTGATGTGAATTTTACAGTCGGCGTTTCTGGTACTGGCGGCGGCTTTGAGAAGTTTTGCGCAGGCGAAACTGTGATCTCTAATGCTTCTAGACCCATCAAGGATTCTGAAAAGGAACTCTGCGCAGCCAATGGCATCAACTATGAGGTGATTCCGGTTGCCTTCGACGCCATTACTATAGTGATCAACCCCAATAACGACTGGGCAGTCGAGCTGTCAACTGACCAGCTCAAAACCATCTGGGACAGCTCATCTGAGGGCACAATCACTAACTGGAACCAGGTCGACTCCAGCTTTCCAAATGCGCCTTTAAACCTGTATGGTCCTGGCTCGGATTCTGGTACGTTCGACTACTTTAACGAAGAAATCCTAGGCGACGGTGGCGCTAGCCGCGCTGACTACACCGCTAGCGAAGACGACAACGTTCTAGTAACAGGGGTTTCTCGCGACTCGAATGCGCTTGGCTACTTCGGTATGTCCTACTTCTTAGAGAACCAAGACCTGCTTCAGGCGGTCGGTATTTCTAGCGAGGCAACTGATGGCGAAGCGGTTATTCCTTCTCCAGAAACTATCAACGACTACAAGCCTCTAGCTCGAGAGATTTTCATCTACGTCGACACAGACGCTATGGCTAGTCGCCCTGAAGTCAAGTCTTTTGTAGAGTACTATCTGACTAGAGCGGCTGAAACCGAGGACAACATCATTAGTGAAGTTGGCTACGTACCTTTAGCAGCAGATAACTATGAGGCTTCTCTAGGAATGCTCTAATTCGGCCCGCCGTAGGATTTTTCAAACGGTTAGTTTCTGACTACTGATCTCTAGTGGTCTGTGGCAAACGTCCTGAAATGTTGGGGCGTTTGCTATTCATTTATTTCCACTCTCTGACGTTTTTCATGGTTGCCGAAAGCACGACTCACCGCCTTACGCTCAAGAAAGTTCTGCACCATCCTTTGACTTGGATAGCGTTGGGCGTGCATGTCGTTCTACTAGTGGTTCCTTTTAATCCAAGCGAACCTAAGACCGGAGAAGACTCTACAGAGCAGTCAGAAGAGATAGAGTCTATTCCCGTGGATGTTTTGAACCTGGCTGAAATTGCGACTTCAGAGCCGCCGCCGTCAGAACCCGCCGCACCGCCATCGCCGAGCAGTGCTCCTGCGATCGCCCCCCCGAGACCTGCATCTGCGCCTGCGGCTCCAGTTCCAGGCGGTGTCGAACCAGGCCCAGTCGTTCAATCACCCGCACCCGCATCATCTACTAATAGCTCGACGCAAACTCAATCAGCGGCAGGGACTCAGATGGCTGCCTACGATTCCAGCGCGGATCAGCAGATGTATATTCAGAACCTGGACAGTCTTGGGTTACAAGGATACAAAGATCCCCTCACTGGAGGAAATGCGCTTCCGGCTCCTAGGGAGTTCCGGAAAGGGACCGATTCGTCCTTCTTCGTAGCGGAGACAAGCGTAGGCGGTGTCCCCACTTCGCAAGCGGTAGCAGGAGCGAGAGACGCCAGGCGGCTAGACGGAGAGCCCGCGGACATACTTGCTAAGCAAACAGAGGTTTACTCATCAGCGGGGCTTAGCTTTGTAGAAGCAGGTAGCTATGGAGGAGAACCTTTACACCAGCTCACGAAAGCGGACGGTAATGTGGTCATGTATCTTAGCCTGGTACAGCTCCAGGGATCGACGCTGCTGGTGATTTGGCAGAACGATCCTCGAATTTGACACCTGATGACGTCTAAATCTGAGGACGCTTGAGATAGTGCTCCTTATGCACAGCTAAAGAACGGATGTCTTCGCTATTCTTAATCTTACGAAGATCGCATATTTTCTATGAAGCTTGTTCAACTCGCTCGGCCTCTTTTTCTAATGGCGCTTGGCCTACATGCGCTGGTGCTGTTTTTGCCCACGGGCGGTGAATCAGAAGCTATCGTCGTAGAAGACGTGCCTTTTTCTGAAGACTCAGAGTCAGCAGCGTTTCCGCCAAAAGGAATATCGGCAAGAGAAGCCTTGGCCGATCAGCCACTAGACCAAGCACCCGTGCCTAACCCAGATGCTCTGGTAATTGCCAGTCGCAAAGCCCCAAAGCTAGCCGCTCTTTCTCCGGTCGCGGTTGATACTCGCACGGCTGCTCCTCGCGCGGTAAGTGCTCAAGCGGCTCCCCGGCGTACAGCACCTGCCACTTCTACTGCCTCTACCACTTCTACTAGTAGCAGTGATATTCCCAATCTTCCGGCTAGTAGCCCTGATCCGTCGTCTGCTGATCTGCCAGCAGCGGGTAGCGAGGCAACTCCCTCTGCTGCTCCGCAAGCTAGTCGGCCTTCAACTGGCAGCGTCCCTGATTTGTCTGATCACTCTGGTAGTCCATCCGCTACGTTAGATGAGGATGCCGCTTCACCTTCTATCACTACGCTAATCGCCGCCCTTGCCGAATCAGCCTCGGTCTCAGACGATCTGCTCAAAGAGGTTAGTGATCTGTCTGAATTGCTAGCCTACAGCGAGGAAGATACGGATGACCTTAGTGCTAGTCAGAATCGAGCTGACTGGAAAGCCGATATTCAGAGGCAGGCTAACGTTGGAACTGTAGAGAATATTGAGCCAGCTGAGATCTCCGATCTCACTGAGATTGCCTATCCGATTGAGGTGTCTAGACAGGCTGATATGGAAGCGCGATCGCTCAGCCTTTGCCTAGAAAAAGCACCTCACAATGCCGAAGTCGGCGTCCTATTCGACGCACAGGGCAATGTTGCAGGTGATCCAGCTTTACTCCGCAGTACTGGCTACGAGGCGATCAATAATGAAATTATTGCTACTGTCCTTAGCTATGAAGACTTCCCGCCAAACCGCAGCTCCAAAGCCTATCTCATAGAGTTTGACATCGATTACGATGCCGAGACCTGCGTCAGCCTTGAAGCCCTAAAGGAATAAGACGAGTAAGCTTCTACATTGAACAAGTTTTCATATTGAGTGCTCACAGAAGGCAGCACCAGACTTTAGATTAGACCTTAGATTAGACCTTAGTGCGATCGGTCAAAATTTCGTATCCACTTTCAGTGACTAGCACCGTATGCTCCCACTGAGCTGACCAGGCCCGATCGAGCGTGACGACTGTCCAGCGATCGCTCAGCGTCCGAGTATGCTGACTGCCTGCATTCAATATCGGCTCAATCGCCAGCGTCATTCCTTCTTTTAGAGTCACATTTGGCACCTCTTTGGTCCGAAAGTTAAACACAGCGGGCTCTTCGTGTAGGTTGCGGCCTACCCCGTGCCCGGTGAACTCTTCGACGACGCTAAACCGACTCGACTTTACCGAATCCTCAATCGCGCCAGCAATATCTAGCAGCGTATTACCGGGCTTTACTTGCTCAATGCCTGCGTGCAGTGCGGCCTGAGCTGCCGCCGCTAGTCGCTGCGCTTCTGGCTTTACCTTTCCTACCGAGATAGTGATACAAGAATCCCCGTGAAAGCCGTCGAAGTAGGCCCCGGTATCAATCTTGACTAGATCCCCGTTGCTGATTTTCTTTCGCTTGCGAGGAATGCCGTGTACCACCTCATTGTTTACACTCGCGCAGATAGAGGCTGGAAAGCCGTGGTAGCCCTTAAAGCTGGGTGTTGCTCCCATCTCACGAATTCGCTTTTCGGCGTAGCTGTCTAGATCGGCGGTCGTCATCCCCACTTCGGTCAAGTCGTTGATCTCCTTTAGCACCGTAGCGACTATTCTCGATGCGATCCGCATCGTCTCAATTTCCATCTCCGACTTCAGTTCGATTCGTCTGCCAGAGATGCCTTGGAGCGCAGGGGGAAAAGATATCTTTGGCAGCAGGTGAGTCAGAAAATTCATGGAGGTAGAGATCTAAAAAAGAGTGAGCAAGGTAGATATATCGTAACGGTTCTAGCTGCCGAAAACATCACGACCCGACGCTCTACCCGCACATACTCTCAAAAAACTAAGATCATTTCTGCATTCATGCTATATACTCAAAGACTGTGCGCTTTTACAAAGGCTGAGATGAACGCTGAAGCAATAATTCGCTCAATTGAAGCGGAACAAATCAAAGACGATTTACCCACAATCTATGTTGGGGATACGATTCGCGTCGGTGTGCGAATTGTAGAGGGCGGTAAAGAGCGCGTCCAGCCGTACGAAGGGACCGTCATTGCTATGCGCAATGGTGGCATCAACGAGACCATCACGGTGCGCCGCGTCTTTCAGGGCGTGGGCGTAGAGCGAGTATTTTTGCTGCATGCTCCAAGAGTTGCTAGTATTAAGGTGATTCGTCGGGGTAAGGCGCGTCGGGCTAAGCTGTACTATTTGCGCGATCGCATTGGTAAAGCAACTCGCCTGAAGCAACGCTTTGACCGCTCTCTCTAAACCGACTGCTCTCACTTACTGTGAGATATCATCCTTACTGTGAGATATCATCTTGCTTTTCGTAAGACCGTCTTGGTGAGATAGCCGGTTGGGTGCGACCTGTAGCCAACCGACGTATGCGTCCTTAGTTCAGTTGGTAGAACGTCGGTCTCCAAAACCGAATGTCGGGGGTTCGAGTCCCTCAGGGCGTGTTTTTCCATACTTTACGAGAGTGCTTTAAAATTGAGTGCTTATCTGTTGTGGATAGGCGAGGAATCATAATCAGTGGCTAAGAAAGATTCTAAACAGGCTGAAGAAAAAGTCGGGCAAAAGAAAGTTGATCAGAAAGCTGGCAAACAGGCCGCTAACAAACGGTCTGCTGAGCCAGCCTCTACCGACGGTTTCAGTGCCAACGCGTTTGCCCAGGGTACTCGTGAGGAACTGACTAAGGTGATCTGGCCAACCCGTCAGCAGCTAATCAGCGAGTCTGCTGCTGTGATTCTTATGGTCAGCCTCTCGGCTACGATTATTTACTTTGTAGACAAGCTATTCGGCTGGGCCTCAAGACTGATTTTTTAATTCTTGTTCCCTTCCAATTCTTGTTCTCTCGATTTTTTCGATAGCACCTCTTTGCACCACTATTTGATTGTTAAGGCGAACTTTGAGCGAGTTTGATTATGGCTTCCGACGATTCTAATTACGACGAGTCTCAAGCCCTTGAGGAAGGGACAGAGGAAGGGACAGAGGAAGGGACGTTCGAGGCAGGAGCAGAAGAAACTGTCACCGTACGCACCCAAAGACCTCGTTGGTATGCAGTTCAAGTTGCTTCTGGCTGTGAGAAAAAGGTCAAGCTGACTCTAGAGCAGCGAGTCAAGACCTTCGATCTTTCCAACGTGATCCTAGAAGTCGAAATTCCTCAGACGCCTGCTGTCAAAATGCGAAAAGACGGTAGCCGTCAAAACATCGACGAAAAAGTTTTTCCAGGGTACGTACTGATCCGCATGGCCCTAGATGATGATGCCTGGCAGGTTGTCAAGAACACGCCCCATGTAATCAACTTTGTTGGCGCAGAACAGCGCCGAGCCCAGGGACGAGGACGAGGCCATGTAAAGCCGATGCCTCTGAGCGCGGGCGAGGTCAAAAGAATCTTTAAGCAGACCCAGGAGCAAGCGCCTGTCGTCAAAATCGACATGGCAGCAGGTGATAAAATCACGGTGCTCTCGGGTCCGTTTAAGGACTTTGAGGGTGAGGTGATCGAAGTGAGTCCAGAGCGCAGCAAGCTGAAGGCTCTGCTCTCTATCTTTGGTCGCGATACGCCTGTAGAACTTGAATTTAATCAAGTGAAGAAAGAGTCGTGACCCGATTCTAAAAGAGTTAAGTAAGTAAGAGTTAATCAATGGCAAAGAAGGTAGTTGCGCTCATTAAGCTGGCGATTCCCGCTGGTAAGGCGAACCCTGCCCCACCGATTGGCCCCGCTTTGGGTCAGCACGGTGTGAATATCATGGCGTTCTGTAAGGATTACAATTCCAGAACGGCTGAAAAGGCAGGGCTGATTGTTCCGGTTGAGATTTCTGTCTTTGAAGATAGAAGTTTCACTTTTATTCTAAAGACCCCGCCCGCGTCGGTCTTGATCAAGAAAGCCGCTAAGATTGAAAAGGGTTCTGGTAATCCTAGAACTGAGAAAGTAGGCTCTATCACTCGCGCTCAGCTCAAAGAAATTGCTGAGATGAAAATGCCTGACCTCAATGCTAATGACATTGAGATGGCAATGAATATTATTGAAGGAACCGCGCGGAATATGGGCGTTGATGTCGCGGGTTAAGTAGACACGCCGTAAGACACGTTCGAAAGGCGTACCAAGAAACATCCAATTCAACGCATCGCAGTAAACACTATCGGGGAAGAGGCAACTGCTTCGCTAGCTACCCCAAAAAGAAGACAATCATGGCAAAAATCTCAAAGCGCATGCAGGCGCTGTACGAAAAAGTAGACGCTGAGCTCGACTATCAGCCGCTAGCAGCCGTTACTCTACTAAAAGAAACGGCCACTGCAAAATTCACTGAAACTGCAGAAGCGCATATCCGACTGGGCATCGATCCTAAGTACACCGATCAGCAGCTAAGAACGACTGTTGCACTGCCGAAGGGCACAGGCCAAGACGTACGCGTCGCTGTTGTGGCCCGTGGTGAGAAGGTCAACGAAGCGAATGAAGCAGGTGCAACGCTCGCAGGCTCTGAGGAGCTAATCGAAGACATCAGCAAAGGCATGATGGACTTCGACGTGCTAGTTGCTACGCCGGATATGATGCCTAAGGTGGCCAAGCTGGGTCGGGTGCTCGGTCCGCGCGGTTTGATGCCTTCACCCAAAGGGGGCACGGTTACCTTCGAGCTAGCAAGCGCAATCGAAGCGTTCAAAGCAGGTAAGTTGGAATTTCGAGCTGACAAAACTGGCATTGTTCATGTTAAGTTTGGAAAGGCTGATTTTTCGGCAGAAGCTCTGCTAGAAAATCTAAAGGCGCTACAGGAGACGATTGATCGCAACCGTCCTTCTGGTGCTAAAGGTCGATTCTGGCGCTCTATCTCTGTTTCCTCCACGATGGGACCGTCTATCTCTGTAGATATTTCGGCGCTGCGTGATTTGAAGCTAGATGAGCTGCTCTCAGGCAAAGAATAGTCATCCAAAAGACTAGCTAGCCGAAAAAGCTAGTAACCAGTAATTTAGTTTGAAGCCCTCTACGGGCTTTTGCAGCGTATCGGTCACAACCCTCAACAATCGAATATAGCGACCAGAGACAGTAGGTGCTAATCAGCTTTTGATAGTTAGTTGTTCTAACGACTATCAAAAGCGGAAGGCTTAATTTCCTACCGAGGTTTGCGGTTGATGGCTGAGCCTTTGGATAACACTGCGCAATATTGCTTCGATACGTATGCCCCGATCTGGTTTCTAGATTGGGGTTTGTTTTTGACCCAGCGTAGCGACTAAATACAAAAATCTAACTGAAAAGGAGGTGAAATGGAATGGGAAGAACCCTAGCGGATAAACAGGCGCTCGTCGCTGAGATGAAAGACATCCTGGACAAGTCAGAATCAGCTTTTGTGATTGACTACAAGGGGCTCTCGGTCGCGCAGATTAGTGATTTGCGTAACCGCTTGCGTGAGTCAGGCGCAGTGTGCAAAATCTCGAAGAACACTCTGCTAAAGCGTGCGATCGCCGATCAAGCGCAATGGCAAGAGATGGAACCGCTGCTAACCGGTACCTCTGCGATCTTGCTAACACAAGAAGACATTGGTTCTGCGGTAAAAGCATACAAAAAGTTTCAGAAAGATACTAAGAAGACTGAGCTGCGCGGTGCGGTACTAGAAGGTAAGCTGCTGAGTCAAAAAGATGCAGAAGCACTCGCCGATTTGCCAACCAAAGACGAGCTTTACGCCAAGATTGCGGTTGGTATCAACGCTGTAGCGACGAAGCTAGCGCTTGGCATCAAAGAAGTTCCGGCTTCGATTGGTCGCGGCATCAAAGCATATGCCGAGAAAGAGTAAGCGGATATCTAAATCTGTACGTTTACGAAACACACCACTAGTACACAACAACTAATACACAACAAGGAGAGACATTCATGTCTGCTGCAACTGACGAAATTTTGGAAAAGCTGAAAACCCTATCTCTACTAGAAGCCTCTGAGCTAGTTTCTCAGATTGAAGAAGCGTTTGGCGTGAGCGCGGCTGCACCAGTAGCGGTTGCTGGTGGCGGCGGCGCGGCGGCGGCGGCTGAAGAAGTCGAAGAGAAGACTGAGTTCGACGTTGTCTTGGATGAAGTTCCTGGCGATAAGAAGATTGCGATTCTTAAGGCAGTTCGTTCGATGACAGGCTTAGGTCTAAAAGAAGCGAAAGGCATGGTGGAATCTGCACCGATTACCGTTAAGGAAGCGGTTGCTAAAGAAGCCGCTGAAGAGGCTAAGAAGACTCTAGAAGATGCAGGTGCAAAGGTCACTATCAAATAGATTCGGGTTCCTACTGCGCTTTTGGTAGGTATTTAAGAAACTCGATACGATTAGAGGGAGTCAGCGACGCTGGCTCCCTTTTTTGCGCTGTCGACTACTTCTTCAACAAATTCTGTAAACGACTCAAATTCGATAAAGTCTCGTTTGAGATCGGGCCATTCTCTGTAGATCACCGGATAGACTAGCGTTCTCTTCATATCTTTGTACCAGACGTTCTAGATAGAGTCGTCGAGATATTTCTGGTAGGCCAGGTAGTGTACGGCTGCAAAGCTTTGCAGAAATATCCGATTTCAGTATCTCATTTTCAGCCATCGCAAATGGTCTTCTTTCAGGCCACGTGACGTAGCTATGTCATTCCCTTGAGCTTCAGCGACTCGTTACCCAACTGACTGAGCGGGGATATATAGATCAGTTGGTGTAGAGCTTAGCTAATATGCTGATGCTGTCTAATTAGCGCGCATACAGCTTGGTTTTTGGATGTGGGAAATTTACAACGAATGGACCGTGACGAAGCTATCCAGCACGAAATAGAAGCTTTGCTGCGGCGCAGGATAGGACTGAACCCTGAGACAGTCGGATCGCGTACTATCTTGCGTGCGATTAAGAAGGGAATGCGTTCGGATAGCACACAGACGCTCTCAGCTTATCTGACTCGCTTGCAGGACTTACCTGAGCTATTTGATGCTTTGGTTGAGTCTGTAGTGGTGCTAGAAACGAGCTTCTTTCGCAATCGGGCGTCTTTCTTTTTCTTGCGGCAGTGGGTTGCCAAGGAATGGTCGGCGGTGAAAGCAGCAGACCCAGATCGGATTTTGCGCGTTCTTAGCTTGCCGTGCTCGACTGGGGAAGAACCTTATTCCATTGCAATTACGCTGCTCGAAGAGGGGCTGTCAATAGATGAATTCTTGATCGATGGCGTCGATATTAGCCAAACGGCTATAGACAAAGCGCGACAGGGTGTCTATAGTCCCTACGCCTTTAGAAGGCAGGGGTATCGTAGTGATGATAAGTACTTTAGTTTAGGAGCGCCAGCAGGCAGCGGTCAGACAAAACAGGCAGTACAGCGATACATCCTGGTTGACTCTGTTCGTGAGAAGGTTGACTTTGCTCAGGGCAACATTCTTGATCCGCAGATGCTGAGCGATCAGCCACCCTACGACATTATCTTTTGTCGGAACTTGTTGATTTTTCTTAGCCAAATGGCGCGCGATCGCACCCTTACCAAACTCGATCATCTACTGCGGTCAAACGGTCTGTTATTCTTGGGCTGCACTGAAACTACCCTAGTGGACAGACAACAGTATCGGCCCGTGCCCTATCCTGATACTTTTGCCCACTATAAGATTGACACAGCGCTCGCTAACGAGCATACGTTCGACCCTTCCATTCACTGCCGTTCCCTATCCAGTACTGTCGTGCTGAATCAACTGTCATAAGCGTGTAGAGAAGTGCGGTCACAGGCAGCGCGAAGGCCATCCAGATAGAACTTTTGTACAGGCGTAGGGTTGGCCAGTAGGCGATTGCCATTAGCAGCCAGCCAAACAACCCGAGCAGGGCGATCGCACTTTCCCCCGTCACGATGCCGATTACCAACCCCAGCGGTGGCACCCAGTACACTAGCGCCATGCCAATTACTGTTCCCACTAGCAAGAAAGGAGAATAGTTGAGCTGGGTGTAGGCACTGCGCGCCACCATTTGCCAAAGGCTATGCAGGCTGGGATAGGGACGCAGACTTTTTACTTCATTACTTAATCCGAGCCAAATTGGACCGCCTGCTTTGACCGCCGCACCTAGCGCACAGTCGTCGATTAGGGCTTGCCTGATTAGCTGGAGTCCACCGATCCGCAAGAGCGCGTCGAATCCGAGTAAGACGCACCCTCCGGCAGCGGCGGCTGTTTTCTTGTTGGAATTATTCACCCAGGGGAAGGGATAGAGGAGCTGAAAGAAGAAGATAAAAGCTGGAATCAACAGCTTTTCCCAGAAACTTTGGGTGCGTAGCTGCACCATCAGAGAAACCAGATCTAGGCCGTCGGTTTTAGCTTTAGCGACTAACTGTTGGAGATTGTGGGGCGAATGCTCAATATCTGCATCGGTGAATAGTACGTAGTCCGGTAGGGCAGCGCTGGTCGAGTCGTTCTGCTTTAGATAGTCGAAGCCCTGTTGGAGTGCCCAGAGTTTGCCACTCCAACCAGTCGGCAAAGCTTTGCCCGAAAGGATAGTAAGTAGATTGGTTTTCTTCAGATTACTTTGGCAGTTTGGGCAGCAATTTGGGCGGTTTGGTCTGTGCTGTTGTCGTCGATTAGCAGAATTGAGAGTGGACCGGGGTAGGTCTGGGTTAGGTGCGATCGCACTGCCGTCTCAATCAAATCTGCCTCGTTTCTCGCTGGAATTACCACCGCCACCGATGGCCATTGACCCGGCGAAGCGTCCCATTCTAGCAATTCTGGGTCTAATCGCTGATCGGCGCGCCAGAACTGTCCCCACAGCAGCAGCATGCCTACCCAAATCAGGGTAGACACCGTAGTTAGTCCGAGCAATACATTTTCCATCTGGTCGTTGAAGAATTTGCATTATGCTATCTCAGTAACGCTTTCATTGATGTAAACTCCTCCGACTCTATGTCAACTTCTGTACCAACTTTTATGGCAACTTCAGCGCCCTCACCGATAGCGAATTCTCCGACTGTTCCTTCAATCGATCAATCAATTGAAGCCGCGCAGCAATATTTACTCTCTATTCAAAAACCAGAAGGCTACTGGTGGGCCAATCTGGAATCGAATGCCAGCATCACGGCTGAAGTGGTTCTGTTGTACAAAATTTGGGGGATTGTGGATAGTCTACCGCTAGATAAGTTGGAGAGATATTTGCGATCGCAGCAAAAAGAACACGGTGGCTGGGAGCTGTTTTGGGGTGACGGCGGCGACCTGAGCACTTCTGTGGAAGCCTATATGGGGCTGCGGCTACTGGGCGTTCCGGCCAGCGACCCGGCGCTAGTCGGAGGCGAAGCGGTTTATTCTGCACCGAGGCGGCATTAGTCAAACTCGCATTTTCACTAAGTTTCATCTGGCGCTAATTGGCTGCTTTCAGTGGAAGGGACTGCCAACGCTGCCTGCTTGGGTAATGCAGCTAGAGCAGCCGTTCCCGTTCAGTATCTATGAGCTTTCTAGCTGGGCAAGGGGCAGCACGGTTCCTCTTCTAATTGTCTTCGACAAAAAACCAATTTATTCTGTGCAGCCGATTATTAACCTGAATGAGCTGTATGCAGAAGGCATTGAGAATGTGCGCTGGGAGCTGAGCGAGAAAGGAGACTGGAGCGATGCTTTTCTTGTGTTAGACAAAGTATTCAAGCTAGCCGAATCTGTTGATCTTGTTCCACTTAGAAAAGAGAGTATTGCAAAAAGCGGAAAAGTGGATTATAGAACGGCAGGAAGCAACCGGTGATTGGGGCGGAATTATCCCGGCGATGCTGAATTCGATGCTGGCACTGCGATCGCTTGGCTATGGCGTCAATGATCCGGTAGTACGGCGCGGATTTCAGGCAATTGAGAACTTCATGGTGGAAACCGAGTCTGAGTGCTGGGTGCAGCCTTGTATCTCGCCTGTGTGGGATACGGCTTTGGCAATGCGATCGCTCACCGATTCCGGCCTTTCTGCTGACCATCCGACTCTGGTCAAAGCAGGTGAATGGCTGCTAGATAAACAGATCCTCAGCTATGGCGACTGGGCAGTCAAGAACCCCAAGGGCAAGCCAGGAGGATGGGCCTTCGAGTTTGACAACAGCTTTTATCCAGATGTGGACGATACGGCGGTGGTGGCGATGGCGCTCTACGATGTGGCGCTGCCGAATGAACAGTTGAAGAAACGTGCGATCGCCCGTGCGGTCCGTTGGATTGCGACGATGCAGTGCAAGGATGGCGGCTGGGCAGCGTTTGATATTAACAACGATCAGGACTGGCTGAACGATATACCCTACGGCGATCTGCGGGCTATGATCGACCCTAGCACTGCCGATATTACTGGCCGGGTGCTGGAGATGCACGGTCGATTTATGAGTGATGCGGAGCTGGTGAGCAGCTACGAAGCTGACCTGACTCCGTACCGACTTTCTAGAGGAATCAACTATCTCGTGCAAGAACAAGAAGCTGACGGTAGCTGGTTTGGTCGCTGGGGAGTGAACTACATCTATGGGACGAGCGAGGCGCTGTCTGCGCTGTGTTTGGTTGCGCGCGATCGCCATCGCCAGTCAATCAAACGCGGTGTTGCCTGGTTGGTCAGCGTTCAAAATGCCGATGGTGGCTGGGGAGAAACCTGCAACAGCTACAAAGATAAAAGTCTGAAAGGAAAGGGAGTTAGCACTGCTTCCCAAACCGCCTGGGCTTTGATGGGGTTGATCGATGCTGGCGTTTGGCTGGACGTGGCGGCAAAGGCTGCTGTGGAGAGAGGCATACGGTATCTGATTGATATGCAAGTAGATGGCACCTGGGAAGAAGAATCCTTTACGGGTACGGGCTTTCCTCAGCACTTTTATTTGCGCTATCGTCTGTACTGTCACTATTTTCCACTAATGGCGTTGGGACGATATCGGCAGATGAGAGCTTTATAACTGGTCTGCAAGCTGGATAAATTCCTCAGCGTATGAGATCACTTCAAAGGCTTCTCCGGCTGTGACCTTAGCCGTGCTATAGTCGCCATCTGTTCTGGTCTGCATTGCATCAATCAAGTATCGGTGGAACTTTGAGGGCAAGCGATTTGTTTTAGCGAACTCCCTGCCAAAACTACCAATCACAGCCGAGTGACTAGAGAATGTCATTCCTTCTCCCAACAGAAAAGCTTGGGCTATGTAAAACATACTGTAGTAGCCTCTCGAAGCAGCGAAGCCATACATAGTCTGATCGGACAACAGCCGTGCTGCTTCTAAACTTTCTTTGGCCTTTTCCACTAAAGCCGCTTGTTCCTCGCTCACACCGCAACTCCTTCGCGCTTGATATTGAGGAACAATGGACTCTGACGACTCTGCCAGTCCTCAATCTCTGTCCACAAGCAAGTAATTACGGTCTCATGCTCAAGGCAGAGGGCTGCTAGAAATTCACTGAGTTTCTTCCGTTCTCTTGGAACATCTAGCCCACCACTAAGCACGATCAAAATGTCAATATCTGAGTCAGAAGTTGCCTCTTTTCTGGCCTGTGAACCGAATAGCACTAGCGAAACTAATCGCTCTTTGTATGTTGCCTCTAGACGCGATCGCAATTTGCTCAATATTTCTGCTAGTTGGGGATGAGTCATTTGAGTACACAGTTATGACTGAATTCATGATAGATGCATTTTCCAAGGCAGAAGGCTCTATACGCAAGACAGCCTAGGTAGCCTACGTTTCTACTATGTATGTCTGGCATTCAGGGCTCGCTATACTAGCAGGATGAAAAGCAATGCCCAAAATAGAATTAAGCTTTCTCAGCTACAGATTTTGGTGGCGGTGGCGGAGCATGAGAATTTTAGTGAGGCGGCGCTGACGCTGGGGATTTCGCAGTCGGCGGTGAGCCATGCGATCGCCTCTCTAGAAGACTACCTGGGTATTGTTCTATTCAATCGGGGCCGACACGGGGCGACGCTGACACCTGCGGGCGATCGCATTCTCACCCACGCCAAAACCATCACTAGCAGCACGGCGGCAATTTTGCAGGAGGCGGCGATCGCCAAAGGACTTGAAAAAGGGCAGGTTCGGATTGCTAGCTTTCGCAGTATCTCTACCCATATTCTGCCGAAGGCGATTAAAGCTTTTCATCAGAGGCTGCCGGGTATCACGCTTAATCTGACTGAGCATGACAATAATAAAGCGGTTGAACAAGCTCTGAAGGAAGGGAGAGCAGATATTGGAATTGTGCTTTTGCCCGCTGGGAAGGGGCTGACTACCTGGGAACTGCTACAGGATGAGTTTGTTGTTCTTTTGCCACCTGAGACTAGTCTAAAAGACAATCAGCTTACCTGGAGCGAGCTGTCGAAACAGTCGATGATTATGTCGCCGGTGGATTATCCGGCGATGCGCCCGGTCTATGAACATATCAATGCGCTCGGCTGCTGGCTGAATGTAGTCAATGAGGTGGAAACTGATGCTGCGATTGTTAGCCTTGTAGAGCAGGGAATCGGCGGTACGATCCTGCCTAGGCTAGCGGCTGAGCCGATTCCCAATGCAGTGCAGGTGTTTTCTCTGCCGGAGCCGTTGGTGCGGAAAGTGGGAGTTGCGATCGCCACTGAAACTCTCCAACCGCCTGCTGTCTACGCCCTACTCGAAACGCTAAAAGAGTCAGGCAAAGCGCAAGCGCAGACAGCAGCAGGCACTACCGTTACAGCCTAATTCGCTTGGTGAGTATCGCCATCATCTCGTTGGGTTTGCCTGTAGAGATGGGCCTGCTCCAATCATTGGGTTCGGCGTAGCCTCGCTGGTGTAGCAGGCAGATGGTGTAGCGGATGGATGAGAGTGGGCCAAACAGCATATGGCGCACGGTTTCGTATTCGCCATTTTCGCTGTTGGAATTGTTTGGCGGTGGTGAGCAGCCGTCTGCTGATGTGGCGCTGGCGGTGGATGATTCTGGAACAGATGGGCTGAAAGTAGAAGACTCTGCAACAGAATCTGTGGACGCGGCTGCGCCCTGCATGAAAGGAAGAAACATGAGATCTGGTCTCCGAGGTTTGGGTCTGTTTTCTTGTACGTTAAGGAAACCAGAACTCAAAACTGCCTAGCCACCCCGCAAGTAGATGTAGTGCAAGTCGGGGTGGCTAAGGTACAGTTGTCCTTAGCCGTCCGGGATTGCGTGTTAATCCTTGAGGGTTAGCAGTCAGCGGGTGCTGAGAACACCTGCTGGCTGTGCTAAGTAGAATCGAGTTCTGAGAAAGCAACTGCGATCGGCATCGCAGCCATAGTTATTGAAGATAAGCTGATTTTTGATCGGCGTCAAGTTGAGGATTAAGTGTAGTCACTAAAAGCTAGGACGACGTAAGCTTATTTGCCTGTAGCGTGTGGAAAGAGTTTCGCTTTTAAGGAGATGTTTTGTGAAATGGGATAGTTAAGCGCGTGTAAACGTTTGACACATTCCCAGAATATGAACGCGACAATAGGCGCAGCAATAAGGAGCCTCAAGTATGCGATCGCAATTCAAACAGGGCCAACCCAAGAGCCCACCAAACAAAAGGATCGGTAAGTGGCAGGTGATTGGAGCGGTCGCTGCTTCGGTCTTTCTGTGGATAGTGTGGTGGTATGGTGGCGCGATCGCAACCGTTACTGGTGGGACTTTCCTGTTGCTAAGTTTCCGCACTGCCAGCCAAGACACAGGCAGCCTCGTCGGTATTGATCTTAGCGGTGCTAACCTCGGTGGGGCCGATCTAAGCGGTGTCGATCTTAGCAGTGCCAACCTTAACGGGGCTAACCTCAGCAGCGCCGATCTCAGTGGTGCCAATCTCAACGGCGCAGACCTGATCAGTGCCAATCTCAATGGTGCCAACCTAGATCGCGCAGAACTCAGGTATGCCAACCTCAGCGGCGCTGACCTGATCAGCACCAACCTCAGCAATGCCGATCTCAGACATGCCAACCTCAGCGGCGCTGACCTCAAATGCACCTTCCTCAACGGGGCTAATCTCAGCGATGCTAATCTCAGCGGAGCCCTGCTATTTTTTATTAATTCGCGCGAAGCGATAAACCTTGAACCCTATCAGCTAGAGGCAAGCCCTTCACCGCTGCTGTGCAATGTGGCGCTGCCTGCCTATGCCAAGTTGCCAGCCGTAAATCCTAACCGGGACTGCGATCGCATTCCTCATCATTTGCGCGATCGCTACAATATCTCACTCGAAGAGGCGCAAGAAATCGTCAATGAAGCGCGTCAGCACCCGTGGAATTGATCTGAAATCGGCAACCTGTAGGGGCGCTAGCACTGCTACGCCCTTCGGCAAGTCGGAGATAAGCGGTCTAGATTTGGGATTAAACGAAAGGCTGTGCCTTTGCCGCTGACATATCTAACAATTGCTGAGTGCGCCAGCCTAAGCTTTGCTCTTTCTTCTCCTTCGCGATTTTGCCTGTGCCATAGGCTTGGTCCAAGCTTTCAGAAAGCTGCAACAGCCGCTTGATGCTCCAACGGTTGGCTTTTGAGTTTCTTATAGAAGATTTCATGTTATCGAGACTTCTAGAGAAGCCTGCTTGATTGAACACTTCTATCGTAATAAATCGTATCGAAATATACCAAAAGCAGCCGTCATCGCATCTATGAGAAGATCAGATGCTACCTGTCTTTCCACGTTCTCCTAGCTCCCCCGATACGTACTATACGACCAGGGCGAAACTAACAGCGGTACGTGATAGTGCGCGTTGACATCTGCGATCGCGAATCGAATTGGAATCACATCCAGAAAAGGCGGCTCAGGCAGGCCGTCCGTCTTCTTGGCAAAATACTCCCCGGTCGTAAACAGCAGCTCGTAGAGACCCGTGGCCATTGTCTCAGCCGTTAGTAGAGGGCCGTCCGTGCGACCGTCTGCGTTCGTAACATGGCTAGAAACTTTCTCGTATCCTTTCTCTGCTAGCTTCCGCAGCTCAATAGTCATTCCCGCTGCCGGAGCGCCGTTCGCCGTGTCCAATACATGAGTCGTGAGTTTACCTTTCATTGGCTATCCCATTGGCCCTGCTGTAATGGTTCTAGAGATCGCGTCCATAATCTTTTGACCGTCTTCGGTCGCTAGCTCAGCGTACCACTGCTCTGTTTTTTCAGGCTCTTTGGCATGGGTCATATTCGAGCGCTTTCTCGCCCCTAGTACGATGTCCGCGACTCTCTCTTTGCGGCTATCTTCGTAGCGAATGAGCGCATCTTCTACGCTTAAATTCGTCGTTACCAGATAGTTTGCTAGCGCCCAGGCATCTTCCATCGCCTGACAGCCCCCCTGACCTAAATCTGGAGAAGTGCTGTGCGCCGCATCGCCGATCAGCGCTATGCGCCCTTTTACTAGCGTCTCCAAAGGTTCAATATCGTGAATTTCTACTCGATTTGTCTTTTCTGGATCGATCTGTTGGATCAGGTTTTGTACAGGTTCGGCCCAGCCTGCAAAGTGCTCAGATAGCTCCTGCTTGAAGCGTTCGGAATTTCTCTCGGTTCCTTTTGGTAAAGGCACATCAAAGAAGAAATAGAAGCGATCGCCCCCCACTGGCATCACAGAAGCCCGCTGACCGTTGCCGACATAGATATCCCAGCTATCGAGCTGGCGCGATATCCTCGCTGGCAGGCACTAGCCCGTTCCAGTTCACATAGCCCACATATCGCCGCTCCAGCTTCTGCCCTAGCACATGAGAGCGAATAATCGAGTGCGTCCCGTCAGCGCCTACGACGAGATCGCCCGATGCTCTGTGCCCGTCTTCAAAGATGGCTGTTGCGCCTTCAGCAGTTTGTTCTACCGCAACGCAGCGCTTGCCTAGCTGCACATTGCTTTCCCCCACCGCTGCTAACAGCATCTGCTGCAAATCTGTTCTAGATACCGGATACGGCGGCTGGCCCACTTCTTCAACCAGTGGCGACAGGCTAAATCTAGTCAGCAGCTCGCCTGATTTGGCATAGTATGCCATCTGCTGCATCGGACCACCAATCTTAGCGATCTCTGGCCCCAGTCCCAGCCGATTCAGACACCTTTACGCCGTTAGACCACAGCGAAATCCCCGCGCCTGCCGGACGCAGCTCACTTACCCGGTCATAGATTTCTACTTCGTAGCCAGCTCTTTGCATCGCTAGGGCTGTCGTCAAACCGCCCATCCCGGCACCAACTACAACAACTTTCAGATTTTCCATATGAAAATATCAGACCCCGTAAAGTGAAAAAACTATTCTCACTGTATTTTAATTATTTTGGATTGGCGTAGAGATAATATCTAGGCATAGTCTAGTGCGCAAAGGATCTAGCAGCCTAAAAAGAAACCTGAGCTTGTAAGTTGAAGAAGAAGATATCTGGATTGTCCTCAAAGTTGTTGGCGTTCATCACCCAGTAGAGAGAAGGAACGATAGCCAGATTAGGAGAGACCGGATAGCGATAAGTGAACTCGACTTCGCGCTGAATCGCACCGTCGCCACCGCCAGCAATCAAAAATTCCTCACCATCTAGCACTTCAAACGGCTGGAGGTAGGAAATGATCGCCTGCGCGCCAGGTTTGAACAAGTTGGGGAAGGCCACTCCAGCTTGAATAGACTGGGCGTTGATATCGCCTCCTTCACGGCCTGCAGTAGAGGGGTTTACATTTGTGCTGCCGTAGCTGTAGCGGCCAAACAGCCCAAAGCCTTCAGTGACTAGCCAGTCAAAGTTGAACAAGAACGTGTCCGCAGTGGCATTGTTTAGCGGTCCTCCTTCGCCATCATCCGCTAAGCCGTAGAGCGGCTCACTCACCGCGCCGCCAACGATGCCAAACTGATTGGCCTCTAGGTTTGAGCGTGTATACAAGAATCTAAGGTTGATGTCGTCGGTGGGATAGATGCCGAGCTGTCCGGTCAGAGTATTTGCTCCGCCAAACAGACCGCGCTCTGGGTCGCTAGAAGATCTTAGGCCCTGGCAGAAATTCTGTGTTTTCAGCCAGGTAGCCTACTCGCAGGTCGGCCCATTTTGCTAAGTCTACTTCAGCCACTACGCCTGCGCCTCTATCGACTGCGTTGACCTGCGTACCGCCACTAGAGTTAAAGCTGTTTGCGCCCGTTAGGAAAAAGGTGAATCGGTTGTTGTCAAAGTGCCTGTACCAGTTGACGCGCGGGCCTACAGTAAAGGAGAGCTTTTTCGCCGACCGGGAAAGAATAAAATACTTCTCTGAATCACAGGTTCATCGTCGTTGATTACCCTAGAAAGGGTGAACGGCGTGCCGTAGGTATTGAACAGTCCGGCTGATGTGAAATTGTTGGCTGACGAGGTGGCATCGCCAGCCGCTATCTGAAGCTGCAAGCGGTCTTGCCCGGTGAAAGACGAGGTCAGATCCAGCCAGGTGAGATAGCCAAAGGTGGGCTGAATGTCGCTTTCAATTGATTGAACTAGCGGATCGCCGTTGGCATCACGTCCGCCTGCAAAAGGGTTGGTGGCGATCGCCCGCTCGGACAAAATATCTCCATTCGCTGTTGCATAGCTCAAGTAGGCAAATACGCTACCTCTAAGCTTTGTTGTCGTTGAAAACTGATTAGCTTCTAGCTCTGCAACGTTTGCTTCTAGATCATCTACCTGAGTGCGAACGGCCTCTAGTTCGAGGGCAAATTCTTCTTGCAGTCGATCGAGCTCTCCAATATCTTCGCCACCGGTTACTAGCTGTAGCACTGTGTCTAAACAAGCATTCAATCCTGCTGCAAACTCGTAGCGAGTCATAGCGCGATCGCCCCTAAACGTGCGATCAGGATAACCTTCTAGACAGCCATATTCTTCTACCAATCGCTGTAGCGCGGTAAACGCCCAGTCACTTGGCTCTACGTCAGATAGTTCAGAGACGCTAGTAATTTGAGCAATGTCAACTGCATTGTTTTCTATGACATCATTCTCTACTGCATTACTTTCTACGACAGGAGTTTGTGCCGCCTCTAGCGCTGTGTTTTGTTCTTCGCTAGAGGATAGGCTTTCTGTTGTCGATCCAGCGCTGAACCACTTCGTAGCAGCACTGTCTCCTAGAGCGCTTTCTTCTAGAAGAGTAGTATTTTCTACTGCACCGTCTAACTGACACCTTCAGCTCTAGCAGCATGAATAGAAGCGCCACTATAAACACATAGAGACAATAAGATTTGAAAAGAAAGCTTGATCCACTTTGAATCTGTCAAAACTGATAGATTTAATCGCATATTTCTGAAAACTCCCAACCCACACGAAATTAGGAGACAAGCTATCAGCAAAGAAAAACAACAAATGTATCGTTTATCACATTCTAGTTTCGTGTTTTCCTCATAATGATTGGGTGATCAATCAACTGAGAGGTAACTGATGAGTCAGCAGAAGAAATTCATTGATAGTCCAGATGAGACTGTTGCAGATCTGCCCCCAGTTCCAGCAGTTGCGGTTTCGACGGATTTAATCTACGGGTTAGAAGATAGACCGCCGCTTAGAGAATCTATCTTCGCCGCTGTTCAGCATGTTCTAGCTAGCTTTATTGGCATTATCACGCCCTCTTTGATCATTGGCGGAGCGCTAGACCTGCCGCCAGAAGATAGAGCCTACATCATCAGCATGTCTCTGTTTGTATCTGGCATTGCCACCTTTATTCAGGCTAAGAAGATTGGTCCAGTGGGCTCTGGTTTACTAAGTATTCAAGGCACGAGCTTTGCCTTTATCGGGCCGATTATTGGCGCGGGGCTAGGGGCAACAGCAGGCGGTGCAACGCCCACCGAAGCGCTAGGGCTGATCTTCGGACTGTGCTTTATTGGATCGTTTATTGAAATGATCTTTAGTCAGTTTCTAGAGGTCATTAGCCGAATTATCACGCCGCTAGTCACTGGCACGGTGGTGATGCTAATCGGCCTGACGCTGACCAAAGCTGGCATACTAGCGATGGGCGGCGGGGCAATAGCCAAAACCAACGAGACATTTGGCAGCGCTCAAAATATCTTTCTCTCTTTGTTCGTGCTGGCGATTATCCTGATTCTCAACAGCAGCAGCAACACTTTTTTGCGGATGGCTTCTATCGCCATTGGTTTGATTGTGGGCTACATCCTCGGAATTTTCTTAGGCATTGTTGATCTCAGCGGCTTGGGCACTCTGTCTTTGTTTGCCTTGCCTCAGCCTTTTCGCTATGGCTTTGGCTTTAACTTTGCCGCTTTTATCCCATTCGCTTTTCTCTATCTAATTACTACAATTGAATCAATTGGCGATCTGACGGCCACCTCTGTAGTCACGGGTCAGCCTATCAAAGGAAAGATCTACTTCGACCGAATTCGAGGTGGCGTGCTCGGCGATGGGATTAACTCTGCGATCGCAGGCGCATTCAACTGCTTTCCCAACACCACCTTTAGCCAAAACAACGGCGTCATTCAGCTCACCGGCATTGGCAGTCGCTACGTCGGCTACTTTATCGCAGCTATTTTCGCCCTGCTAGGTCTGTTTCCCATCGTCGGCGGCGTATTACAGGCGATTCCACAGGCCGTATTGGGCGGCGCGACTATCTTGATGTTTGGTAGCGTCGCCGCCGCCGGGATAAAGATTATCTCTACTATCGAGCTAGGCAGAAGAGAGACTTTAATTCTTGCAACTTCTCTGGGTCTAGGGCTGGGCGTAACCTTTGATCCAGACTTTCTCGTCGGTACGCCGCCCTTGATCCAAAATATCTTTGGCTCTGGGATTTCAACCGGTGGAATCTGCGCGCTGGTGCTGAATATCTTGCTACCCGGCGAGCGTCGGTGATTCTCAGACTTCTATCTAGCTTGAGGTTATTTGGCTAGGGCATTTTCTGGCTCGAATAATTTTACAGAGGACAGCTCTTGAGGTTTTTCTATGTAGACGCTAGAGAAACATAGAGTTTTCGCTTCCCTCAGCCTGTAGTCTGACCAGTATCATAACTGTGTAGGCCAAGGATTTTCTCATGACGGTAGCTGTTTCTATCCCTAGTTTCTGTGAAGGTATTCAGCATTTTGGATCGCCGGGCGCTGACTTTGAGCAGTATGGAAAGGCAGCTGCGATCGCCCAGGGCAAACAGGCGATCGCCTCCCCCACAGACCCTGCCGCCGTCTACCAAACTCGCCTAGCCGCCGACGCCCTACGCTACCTGACGCTGCACGTTACTGCTAGCAAGCAGTCCGGTCATCCCGGCGGCTTTGCCAGTATCGCCGACGTAATTGCCTCGCTAATCATGCTCGGCTACAAGAACCTGATCACCGAAGTCGGTCATCACGCCCCTGGCTTCTACAGCACCGTTTTTCTAGATACGTCTCTAGAAAAAATGGGAATTAAAACCGTTCAGCAAATGGGCGATCGCTTTCGAGAAACCCACGGTCTGCTCGGCCATCTCTCCGGCCAGATTCCCGGCCTGCTCAGCCCGGCGGGTCCGCTCGGCCAAGGTCAGCACTTCGCCATGGCCGCTGCCAAGCTCCACCCCGATCAGCTCTTCCCGGTCACCATCGGTGACGGTGGCCTGGGTGAACCCTACATCATGAGCAGCTTCGGCCACTTCAACACCATCTATCCCAACGTCACAAACTACTTGCCAATCCTAGTGTGGAACGGCTTTTCGCAAGAGCATCACAGCATCGTCTCGACCTACACAAACGAGCAGATGATCGCCTACTGGGAAGGGAACGGCTTTGCCAAGGTCATCCTAGTCGACGCCAAAGAATACGACGATGCTAACCAGGAAGGTGCTTATGTCGATAGCACCAATTTCTCTGACCAGCAGCGAACCGTCTTTACTCAGGCGATTCTAGAAGCTACGGACGCAGCGGCAAAGTCGGCGCTAGGCGGCACTCAAACCGTTTTGATCGTGAAACAGCTAAAAGGTGCAGGCGTTCACAAAAGAGGGTCACAATCTCACAACCTTTATCCTGGTGACAGTCTAGACAAGGACTATGTTGTTGCCGCCCTAAAAGCAAGAGCTTTGCCGCCCGAAGGCTGGGCACTGGTCAGAGAGAACTTCGCCCGCTCTCACGGTGGTCCTGCGGCCGAGACCGCTGTAACAGAATCAGAGCTGCCGCTAGCTGATCTCGGGTCTTTGCCGCTAAATGAATTCGAGCTAGGAGAAGATAATAAACAGGTGGCGACAACGGCGATGGGGGCGCTAGTCGCCCATGTCGGTCAGCAAGATCCGAACTTTGTAGTGACTAACGCGGATGGTAATGCGGCTTCTGGTATCAACAATATCAACCAGGCGCTGAAGATTATTCACCCGACCCAGGACGATACTTATTTTCAGGGGCCAAAAGGTCAGGTGTACGAACCGCTCAGTGAAGATGCCTGTGCGGGACTGGCGGCGGCTCAGGCGCTGATGGGGGCTCGCAGCCTGTGGTGCTCTTATGAGTCTTTTGCGATTAACGGTCTACCGATCTGGCAAACCACTACTCAGGCGATGGCCGAGCTGCGCAGGCCCACGCCGTCTACGATCTGTTTGTTCACGGCAGGCTCGCTAGAACAGGGCCGCAACGGCTGGACGCATCAGCGGCCTGAAATTGAGAACTACTTTGCGGCGATGATGAAGAATGGCAATATCTTTCCGCTGTTTCCGATTGATGCCAACAGCATTCAGGTTTGCTATGACTGGGCGATCGCAACCAAAAACAAAGGCATTCCCATCACCGCCAGCAAGACACCCTTACCGATTCGCACCACTTTTGAACAAACTCGCACCGCGCTAGAAAAAGGCGCGATTGCGCTACAAGAAACGCCGGGAGAAAAAACAGTTGTCTTCGGCGTGGTGGGCGATATGATGCTGATTCCTGTTTTAGAAGCGGCGGCTGCGCTAGAAGAACGTGGCATTGGTAGTAAAGTGGTCAGTATCGTTAATCCTAGACGGCTGTATCGTTCTAGCGACGTAGCTTGGGAGAGCTGCTCTTATGAAGATGGAGACTTTCTTAGCGATGCGGAGTTTGCAGAACTATTTGACGGGGATGCGCTAATTGGCGTTACTGGTGGATCGAGCGCGATGGTAGAGCCGCTGATGCTGAGGAGCAACGCACCACGAGACGTATTTTCTTGGAAGCGAGGAGAGACCGCCGCTAGCGCTGGTCAGCTTTTTGCCTTCAATGGTTTGACGGCTGATGCGATCGCCAAGCGGGCTCAGGCTCTACTGGAGGTATAGGTGATGACTAGTCAAACTGCGCCGAAAATTATTGTTCTAGATGACGATCCGACCGGGTCGCAGACGGTGCATAGCTGCCTGCTGCTGCTGAAGTGGGACGTAGAAACGCTGGTGCTAGGATTAGAGGACGAGTCGCCGATTTTCTTTGTGCTAACGAATACGCGATCGCTCACCCCAGAAGCTGCCGCCGCTGTCACCGCCGAAGTCTGCGACAATCTCAAGCAGGCACTCGAGCAAACCCAGACGACTAATTTCCTGTTAGTCAGTCGCTCGGATTCAACCTTGCGCGGGCACTATCCCGTAGAAACCGATGTCATCGCCGAGCATCTAGGCCCGTTTGACGCCCACTTCATGACGCCGACTTTCTTTGAAGCGGGGCGAGTGACCATAGAGGGCACACACTATATCGAATCTGACGGTCAGCGCATTCCCACTCACGACACCGAATTTGCCAAAGACTCTGTGTTTGGCTACAGCACTAGCTATCTGCCTGACTATGTAGAAGAAAAAACAAACGGCAAAATTCCTGCTAGCAAAGTCGAGCAGTTCACACTAAAAGATATTCGACAGGGCAGTTTAGACAGACTGCTAAAGCTTGAAGGAAATTGCTGCGTTGTCGTTGATGGCCAGACTCAAAGCGATCTAGATCAGTTTGCCAAAGACCTACTCTGCGCAGCGGCTCAAGGGAAAAAGTTCTTGTTTCGCAGTGCCGCTAGCCTGTTGACATCTCTCGCTAATCTCCCCCCTCAGCCTACCAAATCTGAAGAGATGTATCAGCTAACCCATGCATCAGCGGGCGCTGTGATTGTCGGATCTCATGTGCAAAAGACGACCCGCCAGCTAGAATCTCTCTTGAAGGCACCTGATACGGTTGGCGTAGAAGTAGACGTTCTGCGGCTAAAGGAGAACCCTGATACAGGTCATGACCAGATCTTAGATCTCGTTGTTCAAAAAATAAAAGATGCCCACGGCAAAGGGAAAACGCCTGTTGTTTATACTAGCCGCACAGAACTGGCTTTTGACAATCCGCAGGCGCGTCTTGCCTTTGGCGATGCGATTTCTGCCCTATTAGTAGAAGTGGTGCAGGCGCTGCCCAAAGACATTGGCTTTCTCATTAGTAAAGGCGGCATCACTTCAAATAATACGCTCAGTCAAGGGTTGGCGCTTACCTCAGCTAGGCTGCTAGGACAGGTCATTCCAGGTGTTTCTGTCGTGAAAACGCCCTCAGACCATCCCCAGTTCGTTGACTTGCCAGTTGTTGTTTTTCCAGGAAATGTGGGGGATGATGCAGCGCTCGCACTAGCTTATAAACGGCTGGCAAACCTCAACTAGCAACAGACCTTCAGAAGGCTCTAAACATGAAGGCTCTAGACATGACAGGGACTACAGGGGTAGCTTGATGACAAACTTAGTTCCCCCCTCTGGTGAAGAGACAACAGTCAAGCGTCCTCCGTGCTGCTGCGTCACAATCGTGTGACTAGTAGACAGTCCTAGCCCGGTCCCTTTGCCTACAGGCTTGGTGGTAAAGAAAGGATCGAAGATTCTATCTTGAATGTCTTGGGGGATGCCCGAGCCATTATCAGCAATTGTAATCGCGACCTCTTGTGTACTGGATAGTTCGGTTGAGATCTTGATTTGGGGGTGCCAGTCGCAGGCTAGCTCGGCTTGAGCTGTTGGATTCAGACTCAATTGGCATTTGACTAGACTGGTGTAATGCTCATCTAACGCATCGATGGCATTGATCAAAATATTCATGAACGCCTGATTCAATGCACGAGGAGCGCAGTCTATTAAAGGGAGCGAACAGAAGTCAGTGAAAACTTCTATCTCTGGTCTGACTGACTGTGCTTTTAGCCGGTGCTGCAAAACCATCAGGGTGCTTTCTATTCCTAGCTGAATATCAGCTGGTTTACGATCTGCTTCATCCAAGTGAGAGAATGTTCTTAGAGCGACCACAATCTGGGTAATTCGCTGAGCGCCTACCTTTATTGAACTCAGCAAGCGCGGAAAATCCTCGGACAAAAACTCTAAGTCCACCTCTTCTATCATGTTTTGGATAGTGTCAGAAGGTGTCGCATACTCCTCTTGGTAGTGCCCTACTAGAGTTAGTAGGTCGCTGGCGTATTGCTCTGCTGGACAGACGTTTCCGGCAATAAAATTGACTGGGTTGTTGATTTCGTGAGCGATACCGGCTACTAGCTGGCCTAGGCCAGACATCTTTTCACTTTGAATCAGCTGCGACTGAGTCTGCTTTAGATTAGCTAAGGTCTCTTCTAGCTTATTTGTTTGCAACCGATAGCGGTCTTCAGATTCGAGCACCTGCTGATATTGGTGTGAGAGTAAGTAGTCTGCTCTACGAATAAACAGCAACAAGATACCGTAGAGCACTGATAGGACCAAAGCGCTGCCTAGAATAATCGTTCGCTGGGCAAGATGAATTCGGCGCTGTGTCGGAGTGACATCAGTATAAATCTCGAAGGCACCAATCACCTTTCCGCTGAAATTCCCGGAGCGAATCGGAATATAGCTAGAAAGCAGGTATTGTTCAATAGATTTTCCATCTGTAGCTTGAGAGGTATCGCGATGATTTATTTGACTAACAATTTTTCCTGACTGCGCAGCTACAAAACCTGAAGATTGGCTTTTGTCGAGACCGATTTGGGAAGCATCGGTCGATAAGACAACTCGTCCATTAGCATCAAAAACTTTGACTTTTTTCACTTTTGAGCCTTCAACCGCAGCTGTTACCCTTTGATTCGCTTGGCGAATGGTCGCATCCGAGAGCAATGACTGGTTGTCTAACGAACGAATAGAGAACAGGTACTGCCCGTATTCTGGCCAAAGTGCGTTTGAGAGAACCTGGGTAAGGGCTACATGACTTTCTTCTGTCGAGAGCAGCAGATCGCGCTGTGCCTGCTGTCGGTAAAGCGCAGAGAGTAAAGCAATAGCGATCGCAAACCCACCAATACTAACAATCGAAAAATTTTTGACTAGTTGGAACCGCTCAGATGCTGTTGGACTATTCTTTTTCAGAAAAGCTGAGAAAAATGCGATTTTCATCAATTTGGCCTCGATCTAGGAAATGATTAGCGCTCCGACACAAGGCTTTGAAGCGAAGCGATCTAGAATGCGTAGACTCAGGCTTCCCGCTAGAGACAGACGCCCTAGTGTCTTTGCTATCAACAAGGGTGAGAACAACATCAATATCAAGTTGCCAAAGTCAAACGGCCATCAGAAGCTAGCTGCCTGTTCGCATCGTTGAGTTTGAGCAGATGTCGATTTCTATAGATCTAGGCAATCAACGCCAGCTATATTCTGTTCTGCGGTAGGTTCAAATTAGGATGTTTTTAAAAAAAAGACCTTGGCGCTTATGGATATTCCTTCGCACCCTTCTGCACACGCTTCTGGGCGTCTTGACGATGGAGCAGATGTAACCGATTTGGGTCTATCCGAGCAGCAGATCGCCTGGCTGCGAACGGAGACTATCTTTCGTGATTTGCCATCAGCTTTAGTCGAGGCGATCGCACCCTGCCTGCACAAAATTCCCTTTGCTGCCAACCGCCGCCTGATTCTAGAAGACACCGAACCCGATGCTCTCTATATCCTTCGCTCAGGTCAGCTAGAAAGCTATCGCACCCGCAAAACCAGCCAGGCTACCGTCACAGAGCTTTCTGCGGGTGAAGTCATCCATTTGCAGGCGCTTTTACTAGAGACGCCAGCGGCTAAGACAATCGTTTCTCAAACCGACTGTGTCTTATGGAAATTAAAAAAGTCTCGCTTTCAGGCGCTTGCCAAGGAATATCCTGAACTCAATCAGGAGCTCTCAAAGCTTTTAGCCGCCTGTCTAGAAGACGTTTCCGCGCAGCTAGCGTATGAGCAAGAACGTCAGCAGGAGCTAAGGCCCTATCTGGTCACTAGAGTAAAGCGCGGCGTTGTCGGGCGCAGCCGCTATGCTAGCCGTCTGAGGCAGCAGATTAGAGAGGCAACTAGTCTAGACACTATCAGCCTGAAATCAGGCGATCGCAGAAAACCGCCTATCCTCATCTTCGGCGAACCAGGATTAAACAAAGACAATCTGGCGGCGCTGATTCACTTTGGCTCGGACAGTAAAAAGCAGCCAATGATTCAGGTGAACTGTGAGAATTTGCGATCGCAAGATCTCTTCGGACGTGGCGACAGCCAGCCCGGCCTACTCGAATGGCTAGGCGCTGGTACGCTCCTACTCAACAACATTCAAGATCTTGATCCAAGCTTAGAAGCGCCCATCCTATCGCTGTTAGAGACAGGTGCCTATCAGCCCGTTGCTAGAGACAGCGAAGCCCCTGCCGAGCTGCGTCACAGCGCTGCCTGGATTTTGCTGGTGTCCGAAAAGGCGCTGCCGCAGATCACCAAGCTCTGTGAACTACAGATCAAATCGCCGCCACTGCGCGTTCGCAAAGCCGATATCGACGCGCTAGTCACCTACTTCGCCCAGCTTCTGTGCCGTCAGCGCGGCCTGCGCAAAGTCAGGCTCGATCCGGCTGCGCTCAGACGCCTGCAAAGCTATGACTTTCCAGGCAATCTCACCGAACTCGAAAGTATGGTCGAGCGCGCGGTCAGCCAGTCAGAAAGCCCTATTCTCACCGAAGAGGTCTTCTGGGCCGAGGAAGATGAGAAGCGCCGCTTCAGGTTCAACCTTCTGCAAGGCTATCAGAACCTGCGAGAGTTCTTGCTTAGTCCCTGGTGGCCCAATCGAATTAACTATGGCTTTACGCTGTGGTTTTATCCGATTGTTGTTGCTGTGCTGATGTGGGGGCCACAGACTCGCGATACGAATTTTGCGCTGAACTTCTTTTGGGCCTGGTGGTGGCCGCTGATCTTGATTGGCTTTCCGTTTGTTGGGCGGCTGTGGTGCGCGGTCTGTCCGTTTATGATCTATGGAGAGGTAGTTCAAAAGCTTTCTCTTTGGCTGTGGCCGCGTCAGCTTCAGGGCTGGCCTAGAGCCTGGGCAGAGCGCTGGGGCGGCTGGATTCTCTACGGTGGATTCGCGCTGATTTTACTGTGGGAAGAGCTTTGGAATCTGGAGAATACGGCCTATCTTTCAGGCTGGCTGCTATTGATTATCACGGCTGGCGCGGTGATTTGTTCTGTTCTATTTGAACGGCGATTTTGGTGCCGCTACCTGTGCCCGATTGGCGGGATGAACGGCCTATTTGCCAAGCTTTCGATGGTCGAGCTGCGCGCCCAGCAGGGGATCTGCTCAGCGACCTGCAATACCTATCACTGCTACAAAGGCGGTCCGGCTGAGGGAAAGGGCCAAGCAACGGCGGGATGTCCGGTCTATTCTCATCCGGCCCAGCTAGTGGACAATCGAAACTGCGTGCTGTGTATGACCTGCCTAAAGGCTTGCCCGCACGAGTCTGTGGCGCTGAACCTGCGGCCACCCGGCATAGAGCTGTGGACTAGCCACCGGGCGACTGGCTATGAGGTGGCGCTGCTGTTGCTGCTGCTGGGTGCTGTTTTCTTGCATAGGCTACCGCAGCTAACGACAATGGTGCTGGGGGATAGCGCACTTTTAGATAGCTTTTGGGGACATGCGATCGCCTCGTTCATCGCTCTGTTTCTACCAGGTGCGATCGCCCTTCTACTCGACCGCGCTCGCGTACAGCTTCAGGGAACTGGCTCTCAGCGAGACTTTCTCACCCTTGCCTATGGCTATCTACCGCTGGTTTTGCTCGCTAGCCTGGCTCACTACCTACTACCGGGCCTGTCAGAAGCTGGACGGATTGTCCCCATTTTCTGGGCAACCGTGGGTCAGTCTGCTGTAGGCATCGAGTGGACTGCCCACCCTGCGGTTATCGCCTTTTTGCAAGGAACTTCTCTGTGCTTGGGTGCTGGTCTCAGTATCATTCTCACCCAAAAGATAGGCCGACAGCCTTGGCTAAAGCTGCTGCCGCAGCACAGCGTTACCCTCGGATTTACAGCTTTATTTTGGCAGCTAATCGTATGAGTAGGAAGCTAATAAGTCAAGTAGAGCGCACAAGAGTAGAGCGCATGACGACCCATCATCTTCTGTAAAGATAGCCAGAAAATGCTGCTTAGACAGTGATAAAAAATGGCTGAAGTGCTAGCCTCGTTCTGTGCATGTATTAACTGACAGTAGTCGCCCTTCGAAGTATCCAAGGCTTCAGCCGATTAGAGATAGAGCAAAGAAGCTTTCTGATTGCTTTTGCTGATCGAAGATACTTGCTCAGGCAACAACTTTAGCTGAGCTGCTTTTAGTCATATATGTACCAAAGATGAATGTAGATAGACACGAAATCGAAGTCGCGTTGCTTTTGATGGGTGCTGACAGCGATTGCTTTCGAAAAATCAGCGATGCTGGTACGATAGCTGCCATTCTATATAGAACTAAGTACTGGACAAATAGCATTCCTTTTCTATACAAAATAATCTATGACTACGTGAGTAGATACTCTAGCCAAATTGTCAGAGGTCTAGGGGGTACGGGTCTAGTTGATGAGATTGTTTTATGCAAAATCATTAAGAATTGGGAGAGTAATACAGCCGCGTCTCACCTGATGTCTGTCCGCTACGATATACTTAGCTGCAAAGATTTGAACCTGTTGCTTATTCTTTATTTTAGAGTACTACAACAGGGTGCAATCAAGGTTCGTGACTTTCCAGAGGAAAAAACAATTACGCGGGTTGGACTAGCGAAAATAGAAAATGGACAGCTTAAGCCAACCTGCGCCATATACACCCATATTTTCAATATCAGTTGGATTGAGGAGCAGCTACCCGGCCTGACTCGCCCGATCATAGACAAGCAAGTTTTGGACAATCACATCCAAATCTAAACTCACAATTCGTTTACAGTGAACTTTCACTGCTAGCTTCCTTTTCTATAGTCAGAAGGGAGCTGCCTAGAGAAAGTCGGTCAAAGAACGCCAGGAAATTCCACTGGTGCTGTGATATTCTGCGCTAGTTACCTCATCAGATGCTCATTCTAAGTCACTCAACTATGGGACACTACGTCAATTCAGATCCCTACCCCTATCCTTTTAATGGTGATTTGCGCCCTGAGAATACGGCGCTGCTGATTATTGATATGCAGACCGATTTCTGCGGCAAGGGCGGCTATGTCGACAAGATGGGCTATGACCTATCGCTGACGCGCGCACCGATTGAGCCACTACAGCAGCTGTTAGGTGTGATGAGAGCGCAGGGCTACACCATCATGCATACCAGAGAAGGACACCGACCAGATCTATCTGATCTACCAGAAAACAAGCAGTGGCGATCGCAGCAAATCGGAGCGGGTATCGGCGATCCGGGGCCCTGTGGGCGCATCCTAGTTAGAGGTGAAGCGGGCTGGGAGATTATTCCTGAGCTAGCGCCTTTACCCAATGAAACCGTTATCGATAAACCAGGAAAAGGTGCTTTTTTTGCAACCGATCTAGATTTGTTACTACGCCGCAAGAGAATTCAAAACCTCATTCTCACCGGCATCACAACAGATGTCTGTGTCCATACGACCATGCGCGAAGCCAACGATCGCGGCTATGAGTGTCTAGTTCTCTCTGACTGCACGGGGGCAACAGATTATGGCAACTATCTTGCTGCCCTAAAGATGATAAAAATGCAGGGCGGTGTGTTTGGCGCGGTTGCTCGCTCTACCGACTTGATCAAAACCCTACAAGGGTAAGCACAATAGATGAACCTTCCAGAGCTTAAAGTAGTGTCGATGACTAAGCGCTTTGGCAGCTTTGTAGCGCTAGATCAGGTTTCGATGTCGCTAAAGCCCGGCACGGTTCACGCGCTGCTAGGAGAGAATGGCGCGGGTAAAAGCACCCTAGTCAAGTGCATTATGGGCTTTCATCAGCCGACAGCGGGCAATGTGTATATTGGCGATCAGATTAAAGCAATCAAAAGTCCTAAAGATGCCCACAGTCATGGAATTGGTATGGTGTACCAGCACTTTACGTCTGTTCCTTCAATGAGCGTCGCTGAGAACCTAGTGCTTTCTCGCTATGATACGCCGTTTATTGTCGATTGGAAGAAAGAGTCTGCGGCGCTACAGACGTTTGTGGCCAATTCACCTTTTCGCATAGCGCTAGATACGCCCGTAGCTCAGCTGGCAGCGGGCCAAAAGCAGAAGCTAGAGATATTAAAGCAGCTCTATCTAAAGCATCAGATTTTGATTTTAGACGAGCCAACTTCTGTTCTAACGCCAGCAGAAGCAGAAGAGGTGTTAGGTCTCCTGCGGCAGGAAGTCCTTAAAGGTAAGCTAAGCATTCTACTTATTACCCACAAGTTTAAGGAAGTGCTGGCGTTTGCCGATGAGGTCACTATCTTGCGTAAAGGCAAACGGGTAGGTCAGGGCTATGCGAATGAGCTTTCAGTTGCTGATATGTCGAAGATGATGCTAGGAGAAGTAGACACTGCTACTTCTGTTGAAAAGTTGACGGCGGTCGAGCCGACAGTTGAGCAAAGGGTTGAGCCGATAGCAAAAACAGCTGCAAAGACGACAGATAGAAGAATACAAGCTGGTCAAACCAACAGGCATCATGCTCTCGTAGGCGAGCCCGTCTTATCGATTAAGAGCATTACAGCTAATAGAGATAACGGACTAGTCGCTGTTGACGGCGTGAGTCTGGCGGTTAACAGCGGTGAGATTGTAGGGATTGCGGGTGTCTCTGGTAACGGCCAGAAGGAGCTAGTCGAAGTCCTTTCCGGACAGCGATCGCGCACTAAAGGCATCCTTAGTATCAACGGTGAACCCTACAGCGCCACTAGAGCTGAAATGTTTCGCCATCAGATCTACGCCCTCCCCGAAGAACCGCTAAAAAATGCCTGCGCACCGGGAATGAGCGTCGCTGAGAATATGTCGCTCAGAACTTTTGACCAGCCGCCGCACGCTAAATGGCAATGGTGGCTAATTCTAAAAGAGATCAGAAAAGATGGCACAGGGATTAGTGCAAACTTTCTCGGTCAAGACGCCTTCTGTTGAAACGCCGATTAGCAACCTGTCGGGTGGGAACGTGCAGCGGACGGTGCTGGCTAGAGAGCTATCTTCCGATTCGGTCAAGCTGTTGATTGCGGCAAATCCCTGTTTTGGATTAGACTTTGCGGCAGTAGAGTTTATTCACAGTGAGATTGTTGCCGCTCGCAATCGAGGCGTGGCGGTGCTGCTAGTCAGCGAAGATTTGGACGAGCTGCTGGCACTGTGCGATCGCCTCTTCGTAATCAGCGATGGCAAGCTGGTTTATGAAAGTGCGATCGCCGATGCCAATCTCACCACAATTGGTCAAAAGATGGCGGGCCATTAAAGAGCCGCTGACAGATTATTCAGTCGCGTAGTTAATCACACAGACTGTCCCGTAGGCTGCATGAGAACCGCAGCCTGCCCCAGCGACTGACCAGCGAGGCGAAAAGATGTTGGTCCTGTGGCCTCGGTTGGCTACCCCGTCATCGATGATCAAGTTCATGATCACCTGACGAGCGGTATTAGGACCATAGGCAATATTCTCGCCTCCACTTTTGATCCCAAAGCTGTCAAGCCGTTCAGAGAAACTGGTGCCATCCGAGCTGGTATGACCTACCGCGCCGCCAGCTTGGTCTCTAGCGTGAGCCTTCGCCGCTCTAGCTACATCGTTCGAAATGTCCACCGGTTCGACGGGATTTTGATTACTCAAGAAGGCGATGGCTTCTTCGACAGCAGAGCGTCCTTCTTGCGTCAGCAGCGTACAGTTATAGCCGCAGCCATTGGGAATATTACCCTGCGAGTCCATGCTATTGAGATGTCTTTGCAGCATCGGAATATAGCTCTGCGGATCTTGGCGAACCCGGCTGTGCTCAATGATCAAATTCTGCTCAACCGTTGCCCAGCTAGGCACAGCAGCCACTTGAACATTCTTTTGACTAGTATTTTGCGCGACTCTGCGTACCCGGTTTTTAACTAGGCCAAAGGGCTGACTATGCGCATGACTTTGAGTCTGGGAACCAGCCGCTACTGCTAGAAGCGTTGCAGAAGCGCATAGGCCGATTTTCTTCAGAGCCGTCTGAGGCAAAGGAAATCTAAACATATTGGTTAGTGAATACCTTTTGTAAGCGAAGCGTCTCTATTCTGTGCGGCGCGTATGATTAAACACTCAGTATTCTTAATACACTTAGGGTATACAAAGCAGCGACAAAGAATGAGATTACTGTTGATCTCACTGATTACAGTGCCAATTTAGACAGTGCTAAAGCTTATATTTATACCAGCGCTTCTTGGTAGGCTCTCCAGGCACCGTATTCAGTAATTTCCTTTTGACCTTCTACTGTCAGTGGTTCTGCGATCACGCCCAAGACTTCTTCCCCATTTTCGAGCATCACTTTTCCAATCGCGAGTCCGGGCGGCTCTTTAGAAAGAACAATTCCCAATCCCGCTAAAGGTACGTCCCAAACTTCAACGGCGACAGCGATGCCGTTTTCTCGCACTTTGATCATTCCTGGGTAGCGATCGTCTATTGTCCATAGTCTATAGGCAGCTTCTGTTCGAGTTTCTCTATCAAACTTTGCCCCTACGTCCAATAGGTTCGGACAAAGAGCTAATCCTCTCATCAGAGTGCCGTTCACAGCTAGCTTTAGCGTTTTAACCATTGTTTTTCTTTCTGTAGGGTTTGGTCTTCCTTCCTGTACCAGTTGTCGAGTGTCAGAATCTATCTTTTGCATACTTGCTGTAGGGGCAGAATGGTGTGTATCAGCAGCAAAGCTGCTATAGATAATACTGTCTTACGTACATAGTTTTTACATAAGTGCGCAGGTGTAGATACGAAAGCTTTTGATAAGTATGCTCAAAGCCTTATGCTTTAACGGTTTCAGCCATTTAGCACATTGGATCGCGCATCAGTAAAAAGTGGGATAAGTTGTGAAGTCTTGCCATGATCGGCGATCACACGCTAGGCCAGCTCTCTGAGCTGTGTGCTTGCCACTCTTCGGGATGAACGAAGCATCAATAGCGGCCACCTGAAACCGCTCTGACGCGATGGCTGTCTCAATTAGGCAGTGATTGAGGCTCATGAAGTCAAGCGACTGCTCGAACTGACGACAGTAGGTGCGTTCCGATAGCTCGCTGTAACGGCTGAGGTTAACAAAGTTAACTTTGCCTACCACCAGCTGGATGGTCATCGTCAGGGTGATGAAAAAGTGCCGTTGGGGTTTGCTAAACGGTTTACTGCCTGTCGCAGTAAACCTTGAATCATAGTTTCCATAGCTACTTCAGGGGGGTCGGTTTGTAATGACTACACCCTATACCTAAGTAGCTTTTCTGTCCAAATCTCTCCCTTTTCTGTCCGGACTATTGTTACAGTCTAGATGACTTGAGAAACTCATTAAACTGTTTCGCCCTAAGCACATTGATGTCTCAACACTTGCGGAATATTCTGTGCTTTCCACTGTGCACCTGTAAGCTTCACGCGGTTAGCGATCTGTTTTATACCTGACCTAACTGCACCTGAGCCAATCGAGACACCTTGAAACTAGAGATACTTGTAGTTGACAATGCGCTGCTCATGCTTACGCGGATAAGCTATAAAGTTAAGTCGCAAAAGCTTAGGTTTGAGCTATCGCCGAAGCCATCGAGAGCAAAGAAAGCTGCCATAGACAGGACCGGCTTTGTACCGGTTGCCGTGGGGTAGGCGAGCGTTTTAACGCTTGGATAGAACGCTGTAAGAGTTTGAGAAGAACTTCGAGAGAACGCTGGTCAATGCTAAGGCGCAGATGGACCTTTGCCTCGTTAGGCTGATACTCGAGCAACTCACTGCCACTTCGTATAGCAAAGTGCGGAAAGCTATAAGATCTCAAGTGGGTTCTATAGCGTTGGTCACTTAGCTGAGGTACAGTTCACAGGCTATAAGCTGTCGGTAACAACAGGCCAAGCGACTAGCGTGTCCCGAATGCATCCGGGACACGCTATATAGCCTGGTCTTGTGATGCTAGCATTGCTACGTCCTCCAGTAATTCGAGAGCAAGTAGTTAGAATTTGGTATCAGGAAGGTTTAGGTCTGCTTTTGGTGACCAACTTCATTTGACTAGGGTTTGATAATGGAGGCTGAGGGTGTGGGCGATCGCATCCCAACCATAATTTTCCTGGGCGCACTGCTGAGCATTCTGCCCCCTTCTCTCTCTTTCTTCGACGTCGGACAGCGCCTCAGCTACCGCTTTTGTCAAAGCTTCTACTTCTGTAGGAACTATCCAGCCAGCGCTGTATTCGGCTACCTTTGGCCAGATATCAATCCTGTTGGAGATGACCACAGGTAGGCAGGCGGCCATCGCTTCGGCAACGGCAATGCCAAAGTTCTCATAGTAGGAAGGTAAAACAAAAAGATCGGCAGCGCTCAGGATAGTGGCCTTAAGCTGGCCAGAGACAAATCCGTTGAAAGTTACATGCTCGGACCAGCTAGAAGATTTTATCTGCTGCTTGATGCTAGTTTCGTAGGTTCTATCCTGTGGGTTGGATCCGCAAAGCAACAGATGAAAAGGATAGTTATCTTGATTCAGTTTCTCTAAGGCAGGCAGAAGCAAATCAAAGCCTTTTTTCGGATCAATGCGAGACATGAATAATATAATCGGACGTTCTGCTGATATGCTGAACTGCTTTCTGATTTGGGCTTTTGCCTCGGGGCGATCGGGTAGCGTGGGCAGGGCAACGCCCAGCGGTAAGACCATTGCAGGCGTTGCTGTTCCAAAGCGTTCAGAGGCTTTGGCTTCTTGTTCGCTAGTGAAGTGTAGAGTCGCTGCTCCAGCTAAGTTGGGCTTTTCTAGAAGATGGGCGTATAGTTTTTTGAGATGTTTTTTCTTGTTTAGATCGGCAGGATCTAGGGTGCCGAGTGGCCGCATGATGTAGGGCAGTTTTTGCCAGCGGCAGAGGGTGGCGGCGGCGGTGCTAACCGGAGAGAATAGAGCATGAATGTGGGCGATATCGTAATGGTGAGCGTTGTCCCACAGCCAGCGAAGTAATTCTGCTGAAAATTTGTAGCGGCGAAAAGGGGCGCAGCGAAAGTAGATAACTTCATAGCCAGCTTGTGAAATTGGATGAGCGAGCGGCACATCTAGCGGGGCTTCGTCTATGTCTCCGTTGGCATCTGTGGTGATGACTGTGATCTGTGCGATCGCCTCTTGCTGAGCTAGCGCTGCTGATAGACCGCGCACCATTTGGCTAGGCCCGCCATAGACCAAAGAAAGAGACGGCACTATCTGCAAGACTTTTAAAGGCATAGCTGCTGAAGAAAATTAAGATAGCGTCTGATAAAATTCGAGCTGTCGTTTGGCCAGCGCCCGGTTGGTATACTCTGTCATGGCTCGGATACGGCCACTTTCTGCTAATGTCTGTCGCCGCTGTGGATCGTTCATCAGCAGGTGCAGGCTTTGAGCGAGCGCTACAGGGTCACCTTCTGGCACAATCAGCCCGTCTTGTTTGACCACATTCGGAATCTCTCCAGAATTAGAGCCAATCACCGCCACCTGGCAGGCCATCGCCTCAATCAAGACATGACCAAACTGTTCTTTCCAGCCAACGGCGGTCATCGTTGAAACATCGTAGGTTGTCATGGAGGGCAGCACTAGCGTATCCATCAGGTTGATGTAGTCGGGTACTTGTTCATGAGAGACGCTTTCTATCCATAAAATATGCTGGTCGATGTTTAGATCTGCGGCCATCGCTTGTAGGCTAGACTTATACGGCCCTCGGCCTAGCATTAGCAGCTTCCACGCTTTTTGAGCCTTTAATTCTGTTGTTAGGTATGCTAGCGCCTCGAACAGAACCGCTAATCCTTTTTCAGGAACAAATCGACCCGCATATCCAATGACAAAGTCATCTGGATTGATACCGTGGCTGGCAGCAAGCCGAGGCTGCGCGGTCGGCTTAAACAGTCGCTCATCAACGCCGAGCTGTGGCATTACGCAGGCTGGACCTTTGTAGCCATGATCTCTCAAGATATCTACGCCGTCCTGGTTGCCAGCGATTAGACCGTGCGTATTTTTCAGGTTGTAGCGTTCTAGCCAGGAAATTGGAAACTTAACGTCATAAGGCAAGTTCCACCAGGTGAAAAAGACATTCTTAGCATTGAGCTTGAGCACTTTGTTTAAGAAAATCGCTTCGGCGTAGCCTAGAGACTTTGAGCCTTGTTCTACTTGAATGATGTCCGGCTGAAATTCTTTTAGCAGTGTTAGAAAATCGAGCCCAAAGCTCAGCAAGCTTTGATTGTTGCTGCTTAGATTTGATAGCGGCAGGACGCGAAATCGGCCTTCGCGCTTGGCCTGAGATTCTACAATTTTATTCTGGACGCCGCCGGGGTACCAGCGACTAGGAACGACGACTGTGACTTCTACAGTCGGGTCTATTTGAACGAGCGATCGCAGCTTCTCACAGTTAAGATCGACAGTGTAGGTATGACTAACAACAAGTATCTTCACTGACCGACCTCAGATGTATACAGCCGCCCGTCCCGATTCGCCGGATTGATCAGCGTCAGACAAGCGTGAGCAAAGCCCAACAGATAGAACCCCAGCCGGGTAACAATCTTGATCGGCGATCCGCTTTTATTACAAGGTGGGTTGCCTAGAACGTGACAGTCAAACAAGCTGCCCGAAAGTCTCAGCAGCTGCCCCGGCGTCAAGTTCTTTAGCGCCATTAAAAAGTGATTGTGATAGAAAGTCGTTTGATACTGGAGCGATCGCGTGCTGATGTCGTGGCAGCCTCCGGTTTCTTCGCCTAGGTGCACCAGATGAGCTTCGGGCTCGTACCAGATGATCAGTCCGGTTTCGCGCACGCGCAGACAAAAGTCGGATTCTTCGCGGACCGCGCTGCCTTGAAAGCGCTCGTCAAATCGAAGGCCATGCTGATAGAATATCGACCGCCGAAAAGACATATTACAGCCTCTAGCCGTCAGCACCCTTTGCGGTTTGGTCGTATGTACCAAATCGATATGGTACCAGGCGATGCCAGGATCCATCGCTTCGGGCGGCAGCGTTTCAATCTCGGGCTTTCGAGATTCTGAGAGCTTCATTCGATCAAATACTCGGCCCGCGATCGCCCCTACCTCCGGCCGTCCTTCAAATCCCCTCGCGTGGGCCATCAGACAGCCGTCGGGCAGTTCTACATCGTCATCTAGGAATAGAAAGATACTGCCGTTAGCACGGGCGATCGCATAGTTACGCGCCGCTGGTAAACTCGCCCACTGCACAGTATGCAGCTGAATTTTGTTTTCACGACTAAGCCATTCTAAAAAGGATTGAGTCGCAGCCTCGTGCTGCTGAGTTTGGTCGACTACAATCACTTCAAACGCTGGATAGGTCTGGGCCAGCACGCTATTGAGCGTGTCGCACAAGACAGACTCTCTGCCGTAGGTTGGAATAATCACTGAGATTAAAGGCCAATCTGTTGAACGCGTTGTCTGGATCATAAGACAAAAGATAGAGCAAGGATTTCATCAAGACAAAAAGCAAAAGCAACAGAGAAAGTCTCACACAAAGGTTGCCTCCTCTTTCTTCTTCCGTTTTTTCAATCCCTTCCCTCTTCTTCCGGCGGTCTTAGCAGCGCTGCCTTTCTTTCTTTTTCTTGTTTCTCTAGAGCCGGAATCTTGATCACAATCCCTGCCGCTAGCCAGTAATAGACCGCTACGGGATCGACATCTAGAGGATAGTAATACGGTGAGTAGCTAATAAAGAGAATGAACACCCACATCGACGCGGCATAGCTGCGCAGGTTTTTATCTTTGGTTTGGCGATATACCCGAAACGTCACTATCGTCATGGTTGTGTACACCGCCAGCGCCGCTAGCAGTCCCAATGGACCCAACTCATACACCAGCTTTGGATGATAGGTCTCAATTAGGGTGGTCTTGGCAAAGGTCCGCGCCGAATTAGTGGCTCGGCCTACGCCTGTCCAAAGATTCCCTCTTGCTCTCTTGATACTTGACTAAACTGTTTGGCAATAAACTGCTGAGGAGGTGACGCCTTCCAGCGCGACATCAGACTTTCTACCCGCTCATTGACTACCTCCGGGTTGTTGGCAATTAAGATAGAACACAATCAAACCCAGCGGCACTATCATCGGCACAAACCGCTTAAAGTTCGCTAGCTGCCCCGTCATTACGACTAGCAGCGCAATTGAAAATGGCACTAGCACCAGCGCAATTCGCTGCCCAGAGAGAAACGCCATCATAATCACCGCCACTAGCGAGACTAGTCCTACAATCCGCCAGATAAAAGACTTATCGCTAAATGATGTGCCAAAGCTAAAAAACGTTCCTGCTATCAAGAACCAGCCCCACTGCCAGGGCGCAACGAATGTTCCCGGTAGACGAATCTGTCCCATAGAAGGTGCGTATAGCAGAGACCCACCTACAAAACAGCGAGCCTGCAATGAAGCCCGAAATAGAGTCCTCACCTTCGCCAATCGTGCCTGGACAGATGCCGGTTTTTAGCATGCCGTACTGAATCAACCCCAGGCTACAGGCCACCAGCACGAGCATAGCCTGTAGCCGCAGCAGCTTCTCCAGGTCTTCTCGAGTTCGAATCAGGTAGTAGATACAGCCCACTAAAGGCACATATCCGAGTAGAACCTTAGCGCCCCAGATTGCCATCACAAAGGGTAGCTTTCCTCTCACCTGGCCAATTTGATCGGGTAGATTGACGAATAGCGCAGTGATACAAACTATCGCAACTAGCGCTATCAGCGGTGGCTTCACTGCGCTTTGGCAGAATAATTGGCAGTCTGTTTTTCTTACAGAATTGATAGACTCCAATCAAAGCAGGAACGTAGAACACATCTTTAGCAATTTGCAACAGACTATTGCCGCCCAGTGCGTAAGTCACCGTTCCGGCAAAGGGCATGTAGATAATGAAGGCATACAGCGCCAGTCGCTGATACTTGAATGACAAGATCAGACACATCAGGGCACGCCCCTGCGGCAACGCCCAGCTTAGGATCGAGCAGTAGCGCAATCAGCAGACCTGCAAACGCACAGCCAAAGAAGACGGAAGAAATAAAGGAGGTAATCTCTTTACGCTTGGCAGCGGCGGTACGCTCTAGCACTAACAGCTGTCTAGGCGTTAGCGGTTGCTTCTTCAATGTCTTCTTCCTCACCGTTCTGACTGCGACGTTTCGCTAATTTCCCACTCTTTTTAGCCTTTCTTCCTTTCTTTCCTTTTGCCGATGGATGACGCTGTTTGGTTTTCGAGGAGGATTGTTTTCGAGAGCGTCTTCCGAAGGTGCGTGAAACCATGATCGGACCAGGGGCCACCAAAAGGTGAAAAGAAGGGGCAAGTAGGCTTTCTATAGCTCATCCCGAATACATCCGGCACAAGCTATATCGCCTAATCAAATTTGCCCAATATCTCAGCGACCTAACCGATTGGGAATATCATCGCAGCCACCGGGAATAGTCCCTCTAGTTTTGCTACCGCCCCACTCGCAGCAGTAGCAGCGCTGCGCCTCAGAGAGCCGTTGGGTATTGGTAAAATCTGCACCTTCGATGACTGCGCCAGTGAATTCGCCGGTTGTGTAGTCGGGTTTGTCTTGTCGGGTGCGCGGGGTCGCGGTTTCGATACTGCCGTAGAACAAGCGAGCGCCCATAATGTCGGTGTTTGAAAGGTCAGCGTCGCATAAGATAGCGCGAGAAAAGTTAGTGCGGACTAGATCGCAGTCGGACAAGTTAGCCCGAATCAAGTTGGCACCGCTAAGATCTAACCAGCGCAGATCGGTAGCGGCGAGCTCAGTAGCGGCAAGCATCACGCCTAAATCGATCACCCGAGTGCCGCTGAGCCGGTCTTCTGCGTAGCCACCCATACCATCTAGAATTGGGCGACCTAGTCGCTGGTCACGCGCTAGCGGCGTCAACAGCTTTGAGCGAGAAAGGAAACGCAGCACTTTCGCTCTACCGCCTGCATCGACGCTGCTGAGGATGGCACCGGTGCGGGCCTCGGCAATAATCCGCTCCTGAGGCCAGTCTTCTAGCAAGCCTTCGTCGTCCAAGACGAGTTCCGAGATGCCCTGAAAGTATGAGTCGATGGTTTGCTGCTGGGTGATCAGGTTCTGCTGAACGGTCAGATCGCGAGAGATAATGTACTGACGCCAGGCGACATAGACGGCGAGTACCGCAATAAAGATCTGACCGATTGCGCCTAGAAAGTCGCCTAAAGCGCTGATGATATCCCAGCGTAAGCCGCTGCCCCACCGGGCAATCGGGCGACTGATGCCGCTGGTGTAGACTAGGCCGATTAGCCCGATGAATAGACCTGGAATCGCGACTAGCAGCGCCTTTTGCTGCTGGCTGAGATCGCTAAGCGCTTCTTGTAGCGTGGGGTTGAGCAGTCGTAGGGAAACTATAAAAGCAACTAGAGATCCGGCAAGGGTGAGCCAGAAGCTATTCAAGGTAAGGCCGACAACGACGACGATTACACCTGCGATCGCAATGACGCTGATAGGTGCTTGAGCAACCTTCACCGGATCGATTGCAGGCTGGCGTCGATATCGTTCTACTGCCTGAGAACCGGTCTGCGATGCGGCTTCCGCTTGCTTTTGTCTTCGTTTGAGCGGAGCGGCGTCGTTCAGGTCTTCGTTATCTGTTTGTAGGTCAGGATCGGGGTTGTAGTCTACTGTGAACGGCTGATGATAGCCATTGCCAACCGCTGCAGCGTTTGTCTGTGGAGTAGCTGCTCGCTGGGAATCAAATTGCTGAGGATCGAACTCAGCAGAACCGGGGTTAGCACCTGGTGAAGCGCTAGGATCAGAAGGGAGTGGAGTCATTAAATGCGCGCATTGCTAGCAGCTAGTTTAGCTGAAAGCTTTTGAGATGCCGCCACCATCCTCCACTAAAATAAAATTAAGAATTGATACTACTTTCTTAATTTTTGGCCCTTTACTTTTTGTGGGATCTGGTCTTATGGCAATGCTCATGAGCTACCACTCACATCCTTTCTTATGATTACAGTCTTACTTTTAGCCGTCGCCGTTGGCATTTTGGTCTGGGGCTTTTTAAAAGCCAAGCCCCTGGGTCGGCTTGGCATCTTGGCTTGGCTCCAGACTGTAGTGCTGATGGTTCCCTGGCTGCTGTTCTTTGGTTTTTCGGCAGCAGGGATTTATTTGAACCTAGCAGGTATTCTACTGCTGGTCGTATCTTCAGCAGGGCTGTATATCTACTTTGGTCGTCAGCTGAGAGCGGCTGGGCAAGAAGCGCTGGCGACAGAATCCGCAGAGAAAGCGACCGAGCTGGCTAGGCAGGCTGCTGATCCATCTGCTGTTGGCACAGAGGTGGAGAGCGTATCTACGGTCGCAGACACTAAGTCAGATGCGGCAGAAAATGGAGGCGATCGCACCAAGCACAGTAGTAGCCAGCCAGCAGAAGACGACAAGCCAGCGGAAGAACCGCCAATTCCGCCAGAGGATATCACTATCATAGAAGGCTTTTTTGGCATTGATACTTTCTTTAGAACGAAGACGGTTCCCTTTAGAGAAGGCGCTGTCTTTAAAGGCAATCTCAGAGGGGACGCGGACAAGACTGCCTTGGGAATCAGTCAAAAGCTAGCGGATAAGTTTGGCGATCGCTACCAGTCTTTCTTGCTGCTAGACCCAGAAGATAAGCCAGTTGTGGTGGTTTTCCCAAGCAAGAATGGACCCAAATCGACGACTCTGCCGCAGCGGATTCTGGCAGTTGCACTGGCGATCGCAACCGTAGCCACCTGTGTAGAAACCGCCGCCGTGCTCCAGAGCTTCGATGTCTTCCAATCCCCCGAGCGCTGGCCAGACGCCCTTCCTATTGGTCTTGGCATTCTCGCTACTCTGGCTGTCCACGAAGTTGGTCACCGTTTCTATGCGCGCAGGCACGATATTCAGCTCAGCCCGCCTTTCTTCCTGCCAGCCCTACAGCTAGGTGCATTTGGCTCTATCACCCGCTTCGAGTCCGTTGTCCCCAACCGCACCGTGCTTTTCGATATTGCGTTTGCGGGTCCGGTTGCTGGCGGTCTCTTGTCCTTCGTCTTCCTATTCTGGGGCCTAGTGCTTTCCCAGTCTGGCAGCCCCTTTCAGCTTCCTGCCGAGTTCTTTCGAGGCTCTATCTTTGTCGGCAGCTTGTCGCGCCTAGTCTTAGGCGACGCCCTGCAATCAGACCTTGTTGATGTTCATCCTTTGTTTATCGTGGGCTGGATTGGTCTGATCATTACCGCTATCAACCTGATGCCCGCTGGCTCGCTCGACGGCGGCAGAGTCGTCCAGTCTATCTATGGCCGCAAAACTGTGGTCACCAGCACAGCTATTACTCTCGTGCTACTGGCTATAGTCGGTCTCTTCAATCCGCTAGCACTCTATTGGGCCGTTCTCATTGTCTTTTTGCAGCGTCAGCCCGAACGCCCCTGCACCGACGATCTAACCGAGCCAAACGATACTCGCGCCGCCCTAGCCTTGGTCTCTCTACTGATGGTTTTACTAGTGCTACTGCCGCTAACGCCGACTCTAGCCGGTCGGTTGGGTATTGGGTAGTGGGTTACTAAACAGTTAGCTAAGGACAGTTAGCCAAGGACAGAAAACATGTGCGCCCGCTTTACACTTGATGCCCAGATGGCCCAAATTAAGGATGCTTTCGCGCTGACTAACAGCGTTGAAATCGTCCCAACCTGGAACCGCGCACCAGGCGCGATGTCGCCAGTTGTCATCAAAGACAGAATTGGACTGGCTAAATGGGGGCTAAAGCCAAGCTGGGCTAAGCCAAACATGAGCGCACCGCACAACGCTCGTATCGAAACAGCCGCAACCAAGCCATATTTTAGAAGTGCCTGGACTAAGCGACGCTGCCTGGTGCCCGCAACTGGCTTCTATGAATGGCAAAACACAGAAACTGGCAAGCAGCCTATCTACTTCAACTATCCCGGTCAGGTGTTTGCCTTCGCTGGGCTGTGGGAGAAAGCAGGCAGTGAAGAGAACGTCACCTTCACGATCCTTACCCAGGCTGCAAATGGGCCTGTAGCGGAGATTCATCACCGGATGCCGGTTATTCTGCCACCCGATGCATACGAAGAATGGCTAGCCGGAGCGCCAGACATCGTGGAGCACTCCTCGCCCTATATGCAGTTACTTGCGGCTAGACCCGTCAGCCGGGCCGTGAACAACGCTCGTAATGACAGCGCAGACTTGCTTGCTGAGAACTCAAAGTAGCCTTTGGTCCGACCTTTAAGCCGACTTTCTATTCACCCCTGCCGTATGCTTTCTCTCAAAAGACACAGCGGCAAACCGAACTTTCTAGAGGTTGGAGATCAATTAATCAAACGCTAATATAAATCTGGCTCGCTGATATTTGAATAAGTAAGTGCTACAGCTACCGGCACTTCGCCGTTACTATTCCGCCGTTACCATAAGGGAAATCCCACTGTGCTCAAGGCTATCATCCGTGATTTTCGCATCATCTTTGAGCGCGATCCAGCCGCTCGCAATTGGTTAGAAGTCATTCTGCTCTATCCCGGCTTCCAAGCCTTGGTCATACATCGACTGGCTCACTGGCTGTGGAATGTGGGTATCCCCTTTGTGCCGCGCTTCCTCTCGCATGTTGCCCGGGCTTTCACAGGCGTAGAGATTCACCCTGGTGCGCAGATTGGCTCTGGCGTATTTATTGACCACGGCATGGGTGTAGTCGTCGGTGAGACTGCAATCGTCGGTGACCTATCACTGATCTATCAAGGCGTGACGCTAGGCGGCACAGGAAAAGAGTCAGGCAAGCGCCATCCCACGCTGGGAACAGGTGTGATCGTCGGTGCGGGCGCGAAAGTGCTGGGCAACATTCAAATTGGCAATGATGTCCGGATCGGAGCTGGGTCTGTGGTCCTTAGAGAAGTACCTTCGGACTGTACAGTTGTCGGTGTACCCGGCCGGGTCGTCTATCGTTCGGGTGAGCGAGTAGGCACGTTAGACCATGCAAAGCTACCTGATTCTGAGGCAAGGGCAATCCGCGCACTGATGGATCGAATGATTGCGCTAGAGAACGAAGTATCTGAGCTGCGAGAAGCTAAAAAGCTGGAGACCAAAGAAGAGATCACTGCTAAGATCGCTGAGCTTGAGGACTTGATGTCTGTAGGTGCAGTAGGAGAGAACTGCGATGGCAGTAAGTGCTGCAATCTGGATGACCGGGCGCTACAGGAATTTTTTGACGGGTCTGGAATCTAGGCCAAAGACTATTCGAATCCAATAGTCAATAACAAAGGGCGTACATATTTGTACGCCCTTTACTTTAGTCTATGAAAAAACAGAACAGATAGAGAAAATGCAATGCTATGAAAGCACTGCCGCATCTACACCGCACTCGTCTACCAGGTAGCACATAGCCTTGAACCGTAGCATGACTAGTGGATCGTAGAGGGGATTGAGTTTGCACATTGGCGGAATGTGAGCAATAGTGCGCTGAAAGAGTTTGATGTCTCGCTCAAAGGGGCAGTCGGCTGGAATTAAAGAAACGATGCGGTGGGCGGTTTTTTCGTTCTCGACCGGGATGCCTTCAATCCAGTTACGTAGGGGAGTCAGGATGTTTAGAGTATTTTTCATCTTTGGCGAAAATTGAACCATGACAACAAGAAGAGTAGCTTAATGACTCAGTAGTTTTGGGTAGGCATAAGCACGTTGGCTACAACGAAGATGCCCGAAGAATTAGTAGATTTATCAGAGAAAATTTCTGACTTTCTGCGGAGGTGCTGTTTCATCTGCCGCTTTTATAGATGCCGTTCTTATCTGCTTAATGTGTCTATATCTTTTTTGCTTTCGTTAACTATCCTAGTGCGCTGAAATGGAATGACAAGTGCTTAGAGAACATTTTGGCCATAAATTATGCAAAGTTCACATGGCTCTAATGCAAGTAATCGGTATAAGTGGAGATCCCGGTCATCTGCAACAGCGATCCCCATCTCTTTAATGCTTCAAAAGTATTGATATATAAGCTTTTCAAAGATTGTGCGGATTTCTAATCGTTGAAAAGCGTCCTCACGAACACATTATGAGGACGCTGTAAATTGAACAGGATTCTCTCATAAGTAGAAGTACTCATCTTGTTTTTGAAGAGTAAATTCTCTTACGAAAATTCTCTCTTAAGTACTTCTACTTATTGCATAAACTATTTCACTAATTATCTCATAGTGACGAATTCTTCTGCCGAGCTAGGATGAATTCCGACAGTTGCATCAAAGTTGGCTTTGGTTGCACCCATCTTTAGAGCGATCGCAATCCCCTGAATAATCTCCGCCGCATGATCGCCGACCATATGCGCCCCTAATATCCGGTCGCTCTCGGTATGTACAACCAGCTTCATCAGCGTCTTTTGATCCTTGTTTGGCAGCGTGTAATACATTGAGCGAAAGCGAGAGCGATAGACACGGATGTTCTCTTCGCCGTATTTCTCGATAGCATCGGCTTCAGTGATGCCTACCGCAGCCGCTTCAGGCGTTGTGAAAATAGCAGACGGTACGTAGTCGTAGCTCATCAGCCTGTCCTTTCCGCCGTAGAACGTGTCGGCAAAAACGCGCCCTTCGTCTATAGCCACGGGTGTGAGGTTGATGCGGTCAGTGCAGTCACCGATTGCATAGATGCTGGGCTCGGCGGTTTGACAGTGTTTGTCGATTGCGATCGCGCCCTTACACGTCTCTACCGCCGTATTCTCTAGCCCTAATCCATCTAGACTGGGCTTTCTACCTGTCGCCGACAAACAGACCGCATCAGCGACGATAGTATAGGCTTCGCCTTTTTGATCGCCATCGGCATCACCATCGGCAATCTTGACAATGACTCCCTCTTTACTTTCTTCAACCCCGACAATCTCAGAACTATTGAAGATTTTGATGCCTTCTTTTTGCAGCGCTTCGTGCAGCTCATCACGCAGGTCCTCATCAAAGCCGTTGAGGATCTGCTCCTTGCGGATCACCATAGTGACCTCTGTGCCTAGCCCATTCATGATGCCAGCAAATTCACAGCCGATATAGCCACCGCCTAAAATCACAATTCGCCTGGGCTGCTCAGTCAGCTCGAACATACCATCAGAACTAATCGTATGCTCAATGCCGGGAATATCTGGTTTTACCGGCTCTCCGCCGACCGCGATCAAAATCCTCTCGGCAGTGACCTTTTCATCGCCGACCTCTATCGTATGCGCGTCCAAAAGCTTGGCACGTTGCCGATATAGTGTGACCTCAGCGCTATCGATCATGCGCTGATAGATGGCATTTAACCGTTCAACTTCGCCGTGAACAGCTTCAATCATTTTCTTCCAGCTAAACTCGCCAGGATCCATTTGCCAGCCATAGCCAGCAGATTCTTCTACAGACTTAGGAAAGCGAGAGGCGTATACCATTAGCTTTTTGGGGACGCAGCCGCGATTCACGCAGGTGCCTCCCAAGTGATTGGCTTCAGCGACGGCTACTTTTGCTCCGTGAGAGGCAGCTCGCCGGGAAGCAGCGATGCCACCAGAGCCACCGCCAATAACAAAGAGATCAAAATCGTAGGTCATGGTCTAAACGCAATGAAGAAGTGTCTTGATCCTAAATGAGTTGCAAGCAAATATCTTTGTTCACAAGAAGGATGTTAGGAATTAGAATAGGCAGATTTTTGCACTCGTTACGAGTACGCTTCAGGCAGGAACTGATCAGACCATAGCCCTTTTGACATCAGCCACTCCCGGTTAAATACTTTGGACTGATAGCGAGCGCCGCCATCACACAGGATCGTTACAATTGTGTGACCTGGCCCCATTTCCTTAGCCAGTGCTACCGCCGCTGCCACATTGATACCGACAGATCCACCCATAAACAGCCCCTCCTTATATAGAAGCTGATAGATCACCTTCAGCGCTTCGTGGTCGTCAATCTGGATCGCATCATCAATCGGTACGCCCTCCATATTTCCAGTCACGCGGCTGTTGCCAATTCCTTCTGTAATTGAATTGCCCTCCGGCTTAATCTCACCTGTTTTCACATAGCTGTACAGGCCGCTACCCATTGGGTCTGCCACCACACAGCGCGCCTTAGTATTCTTCTCTTTTAGGAACATCGCAACGCCTGCATAGGTGCCACCTGTGCCAGTCGCCGCCGTCCAGCCGTCTATCTTGCCATCAGTCTGCGCCCACATCTCTGGGCCAGTGGTTTCATAGTGCGCCTGACGATTGGCCAAATTCTCAAACTGGTTGGCCCAAATTGCATTCTCAGTTTCTGCCGCCAAACGACCCGAAAGCTTGACATAGTTATTCTCATCTTTGTAGGGCACAGCTGGCACTGTCCGCACATCCGCACCTAGTGTTCTTAGTAGGCTAATTTTCTCTTCTGACTGCGTTTCAGGAATGATGATGACGCACTTATAGCCCTTGGCATTGCAGATATGTGCCAAGCCAATGCCAGTATTGCCCGCAGTCCCTTCCACAACCGTACCACCTGGTTTCAGCGTGCCTGCTTTCTCAGCTTGCTCAATGATGTACAGCGCCGCTCTATCTTTGACCGACCCGCCAGGGTTTAGAAACTCTGCCTTGCCCAGAATCTCGCAGCCAGTCTCCTCACTAAAGCTATTGAGCCGAATCAGGGGCGTATTCCCAACCGTGCCTACAAAACCCGATTTAATGTCCATGCGCGTGTGCTTTGCCATTCAACCCCTTTATCCTAATGGGGAACGGTTCAGCCCGGTACAGCTCTACGGCGGAGAATATTTGAGTTGGCGGCTATCTCTGCATGACGTTTTCAGCCCATGAAAACGTCATGCAGGAGTATCTATGGTTTATACTGAGCGATAGCAGAGCAACCGTAAGCATACAGCTACGAGCATTGCGCTCACTAGCTCGACCGAGGTATATAAATTGAGTGAAGCCGTCATTTCGCGTGAGACACTCAAGCAAGCGCTGAAAGAAGCACTTGCTGAAACATTGAATGAACAGCGGGAGCTATTTCGAGAAGTGCTTGTTGAGGTACTGGAGGATTTTGCCTTAATTGAGGCAATAGAAGCAGGACGCGGCACTGAAAGAGTAGAACGCTCGAGAATCTTTTCAATTCTAGAGTGTGATGAATGAGGACGGAGTTTCTCATAAGTTTTGAACGCGATCTTCAAAAGTTAGCCAAGGATAAGCGGTTATTAGGCCGCATACGCTCGATCATTGAAGCGGTTGAAGCCACAGATGATCTACAATCGGTGACGAAGTTGAAGAGGTTATCTGGTGGAGAAGGTGATTACTACCGCTTTCGAGTCGGCGATTATCGAATAGGTGCTGAACTGAAAAATAATGTTGTTATATTTGTTCGCTGTCTTCATCGGCGTGAAATTTATCGCTATTTTCCCTAGACTCAATTAGCATTTTCTGTCGATTACGTTGCTGAATAGGACTTTTGATCCCCCAATAGCTTGCGGCTTCTGAGGCAACCATCGTTAGGAGTTGCTCGTTCCCAGTTGGCAGAATCTGAGTGGGTGGAATAGGTATGTGTGTGAGGGCTCTAAGGATTTCGGTGGCGATCGCACGTGCCAACGGCGGCGGGACTGAATTACCAACCTGCCTAGCGCCATGCCATTTGGTGCTATGAAAGCGAAACCAGTCTGGGAAGCCATGCAGCCTAGCCATTTCTCGTACAGTGATGCAGCGAGGATACTGATAGTGAATGGGTCTAGGACTGGTAAAGGATCCTCTAGCTGAGTCGGTACCAGCCCTGAGCGTGTTGCAGATGCCGTCTGGTGGCAGGCGGAAAAAGCGAGAGATCGGTTCGCGAGTACCAGGTCGGGTATGGGCAAAGCGATCGCGCGACTTCTGCGAGTGATTGGTGCGGATACTGTTGGTCAGCAGCGACCGATTCCACTGACGACGATAGCCGTAGTGCCAGTCATCTTCCGACTGACAGCGCATTACGGATGCATAGGAGCTTTTGGGGCTCGAAAAAGAAACAATGGTCTCGCCTCTTTGAATCAACTGCTGAAACTGTTCCGCGTCCGGCAAGTCACAGAGAGCATCAGCGCAAGTAGGAGAGTTTTCTAACGATGAGGGGTAGCTAGGTAGCGGTTTGTTCTTTTTTGCGCCGATCAAAAACAATCTCTCTCTATTTTGAGGAACGCCGTAGTCGCAGGCGTTGAGGATTTGCCAAGGATCAATCAGGCGGTAGTGGATATCAGCGATTTGACTGATAATGCTGTCTAGAATGTGTCGGTTGCGATCGCATGTCAACCCTCTTACATTCTCAAATACAAAGTAGCTCGGCTGAAGCTCATCGACTAACCGAAAAAACTCTTTGACTAGGGCATTGCGCGGATCGCTAGCAGAACGTGGTCCCATTGCTGAAAACCCCTGACATGGCGCGCCACCAATCACAGCGGTAATCTTACTTGTAGTCGATAGCTTGGCTACAGAGCGAATCTCTCTTCCAGTAACGGCAGTAACCGACCGGGGAATCACTTCGCACAGCGGAAAATTAAACCGATGGACGGCTGCATGTACCGGGTCGATTTCGATTGCTACCGGCACATCGAATCCAGCCTGCTCAAAACCAAGACAGAGCCCTCCAGCCCCGGCAAATAGGTCGATTGCAATTGGTCTGTTGTTTTCAGCACTGTCCATGAGACATACTCTACCTTGTAACCTTCCCTTAAGCTTCAAACAGATTGGAAGTTGTCTGCTAGTCCACGGCTAAAAACTTCTATAAATCGATCTATATGAGCTGGGGTGTGAGTAGACATCAGGCTAAGGCGTAAGCGGCTAATTGGCACGGTAGGCGGGCGAACGACTGAAGCATAAATTCCGTTCGCCTTGAGATATTGGCCCATTGCCAAGACGGTAGCAGCGTCTTTTACCTGCAAGCAAATGATTGCAGACTCCGAAGAAAGCCTTTTGAGATGAAGTGCGCGTGCTTGAGCGTGGAGCGATCGCGTAGAAAGCACCTGGTCTAATTGCTTACTCAGGTACCGAGCGTTTTGGTGGATCGAGCTCAAGCGGTGAGGTTCTTGCGCCAGCAGCGAAATGGCTCCTAGCGCCGCAGCCGTATCTGCCGCCGAGAGCCCAGTGGTGTAGATCCAGGTCGGCGCACGGTTACGCAAGAAGTCAATCAGCTCTGAACTCCCGGCAACATAGCCCCCTAAGCTGGCAAACGCCTTGCTCAACGTCCCCATTTGCACCATCGGCTGGTGACTACAGCCAAAATATTCGGCGCAGCCTGCCCCTGTTTTACCCAACACGCCCGCACTATGCGCCTCGTCGACCATCACCATTGCTTCGAAGCGATCGCCCAAGTCCAAAATTTCTGGCAGGGCACAGATATCGCCATCCATCCCGAATACGCCATCTGTCAATATCAGACAGCGGCGGTAGAGCGATCGCGATTCAGCTAGCTTCGCTTCTAGATCGACGATGTCGCTATGAGCATAGGTAATGACTTTCGCTCCGCTGAGTATTGTTCCATTCTTGAGACTAGAGTGATTGAATTCGTCGCTTAAAATCAGATCGCGACTGTTGACTAGCGCTGCAATCGTCCCTAGGTTAGCCAGATAGCCACTGCTAAAAACGATTGCGTCTTCTGTGCTCTTTAGATGTGCGATCGCCTCTTCTAGCTCTCGGTGCAGCGATCGATGCCCACTGAGCAGCCGTGAGCCTGTCGACCCTGTCCCATAGATTTCAACCGCGTCCTTCACCTGGGCTATCAACCGGGGGTCGGCGGCTAATCCTAAATAGTCGTTGCTCGCTAGGTTAATCGAGAGTCGACCATCAACTGTCACAACCGGACCGCTGCGGCCTTCAATCGATTGAACGATGCGATGCCAGTGCGCCTGGTGCAGCGTTCGCAGAGACTTGTCAATCCAGCGATAAGCGTCAGTCATATTCAAACATACTTGTTTTTGAGTAGCGAAACAAAAAGCGGTAGTGCATTGAGGCTTTGTTGCATGGTAACTACTCAGCCTTAAAAAATTAGAGACATTTCTCAGCTCAATAACGAATTCGAGGATCGAGAACGCCGTAGAGCAAGTCGGCAACCAGATTGAACAGCACAATCAAAATGGCATAGATAAAGGTAATCGCCATTACCACTGGCGTATCGTTACGGTTGATAGAGTCGATTAGCAGTGAGCCAATTCCTGGCACACGAAACACCTGCTCGGTCACTAGCGCTCCGGTAAATACAGCAGGTACTTCTAACGCAATTAGCGTCACCACTGGAATTAGCGCATTGCGCAGCACGTGACGAAAAATCACCTGAGCGCTGCTGAGCCCTTTGGCATAGGCCGTGCGGACATAGTCGAGATTGAGCTGTTCGATAATCGCAGCGCGAATGTAGCGCATCAGCACGGCCGTCTGAAACAGCGTGAGTACGGCTATGGGCATGATGGATTGTTGTATCTGCCGCCAAAGACTGCTGGTGCTGTTGACGACTAGGGTGCTGTCGTAGATGAAGGGTAGCCAGCCAAGAGTAACGCTAAACAACAGAATAAACAACAGCCCGGTAAAGAAAGGTGGAATAGAGAACCCGGCAAAAGCAAAGGTAGTGGCGAGCTGATCAATCCAGGTATAGCGTTTGAGCGCAGAGATCACGCCGAGGGGAAAAGCGAGCAGGATAGAACAGACATAGGCACTGCCCACCACCCAAAGCGTTGTGGGTAAACGTTGCCAGATTAGCTCACTAACAGGAAGAGGATTAACAAAGGAATAGCCCATGTTGCCAGTGAGAAAGGCAGCGGCCCACTTGATATAGCGGATGTAGATCGGCTGATCGAGACCAAGGGCGCGGCGGATGTTCTCTCGGACTTGGGGGGTAATAGAGGGGCTATTGGCAAGTTCGCCTAGCGGATCGCCGGGGGCAAGCGACAGCACGAGATAGATCACCATGCTGATGGTGATTAAGGTAGGAATGGCAAGGAGAGTACGTTTAAAGAGGTATTTGAGCATACTGGCGGCGTTGGGCCTTCGACTCCGCTCAGGCCACGATAAACTTAGATTCTCACCCGGTGGCTGAGCGGAGCCGAAGTCACGTTTTTCCCCAGCCGTCCATCTTCCATGTGCTCGCAGCCCAGGGGGTAAATTCTAGATTGGTCAGAGAACTGGCGATCGCATACGCATCACTCCTTCTTACCAGTGGAATTAGCGCCACATCCTCGATCAATAAATCGTTCATTTCTACAAACAGCGCAGCTCTTTTTTCTGGGTCAAGCTCTTGGGCGAGCTGAACTAACAAGGCATCATATTTAGGATTACAGTAGCGAGAAGAGTTCTCTTTTGACCACTGATTCTCTTTTTGAGCGATTTGATCGCAGGCGTACAGCTCCATGTACGAGTCGGGTTCGGGCGTTTCGCTATCAAAGGCAAATAGCTGTAGGTCAGCGAGAAAACGATTCACAGAATCAGGATTGGTCGCATCGCCAAAATAGACCCCGGCGTCTACACTCTTGAGCTCCACCGACATACCGATTGACTCTAAACTTTGCTTGATAATCTCTTGAGTTTTCTGTCGAACCGGATTCACGGAACTCGTAAACAACAGCTCCATTTCGACGCCATCTTTGTCTCGGATGCCGTTGTCGTTAGTATCGACCCAGCCTGCGTCGTCTAGAAGCTGCGCGGCCTGTTGGAGATCGAGAGCGTAGGTAGTGTTTGTCGAGGCGTATTTGTCCGGGGCAACGACAAAGTTAGTGGCGACGGTGCCTGCTTCGCCGTAGAGCTGAGTGGTGATGGTTTCTCTATCGATGGCTAGGCTGATCGCTTGACGGACGGGTTTTTCTGAAAGGAAGGGATGAGGGGTGTCTTTTTGTGATCGCTCTCCATCCACTTCTACAGTCGGGTCCGAAAAATTAATATAAATGCGCTCCATCAGCGGCTTGAATACATAAGTCATCTCGCCTTTGCCCTCTGCCTCTAGCCCTTCTATCACCGCTGGTTCTGCCTGAATATTCCAGGCATAGTCTGCTTCTCCGGTTTGTAGTACTGCGCGCGCCGCTGAGACGGTATCACCACCGCCTTTCATCTCTACTCTAGTAAAGGCAGGTGGCTCGCCGCGAAAATTTGGGTTGGGCTCGTAGACAATCGTATCGCCTGGTTTGAACTCACTCACCATGAAGGCATTGGTCCCTACTGGTGAGGTGTTTCCCGGTGCGGAGCGAGCCTGAGCGCTCACGTAGTCCGCGAAGATATGCTCTGGCAAGATCATGCCGCTGCCACCGACAAAGGGATTCATCGGAGCGGGCGTCGGCTGGGCGAAGGTCACCTTTACAGTTAGATCGTCCACGGCTTCGACGCTGGCGACCTCGCCATAGAACTCTGTAGAGGTAGAGCCGACTTCGGGGCTAGTGATGAATTCGTAGGTAAACACTACGTCTTCGGCTGTGAACGACTCACCGTCTGACCACAAAACGCCTTCTTTTAGCTGCCAGGTAACGGTGGTGCCATCGGCGCTGACGCCACCGTTTTCGACCGTTGGAATCTCGGCGGCAAGGACGGGCTCTAGCTCTTCAGCTTCGTTGTATGCGGCTAGGGGCTCTAGAATCGGGCTGGCCGCTTCGCGGTCTTTGGTGCCGGGTGAAAGGTGAGGGTTTAGCGTGGTCGGAGCCTGCCAGTAGAGCAGTCTGAGCGTTTGAGTGTCGGTTTGAGGGGCTGCGCTGGTTTCTACTGTGGGCTGGGGGTTGCAAGCTGCTAGTACGCCCGCGCCCAGGATAGACAGCACTGCCGCTGTGCAATACCGTTTGATTGGCTGACTAGCTAGCTGGCTGTTCTGGTGCTTGCCAAAGTTCGGACTAAAGTTTGCGAGGCGCATACCGTTCCCTACCTACCTTTGCTTCTAATAGATGCTGCTGATTAGGTGAAACTATAGCTCTTGTCACTTGACTAAGGTACAGTTTTCGGACTGAAAGCTTTGTGCTGAAACGGGTCAAGTGAGGTGCCTGTACCGAATGCATCCGGTACAGGCTATATAGCATTGGTGACTTTGCTTATAGCTTTGCGCACTTTGCTTGCTACACCACGAAAGGCTACACCTCTTATTCCATAACGCAAAGTGCCATAGCAAAGTGCGAATGCATCCGCGCTTTACTATACATACAGTTTTTGATCGTGCGCCAGAGGAAAATGATTGTTCTAGAACCATCCTGTCGAATAGCAAGCTGGAGAGATAGAATATCCCTCCTATGAGCACCTCAAAGCTAATGAGTACAGTTCATTCACGACTCCTCCTCTGCGAGCCGAGGGGAAAGTCGGGAGTGAAAACTAGCGGTTTTCCGCTAGAGCTGCCTTCTGTAGCTGCATGAGCTGGGCAATTCCTTTTTCTGCGTAGCCCAGCATGGCGTTTAGCTGCGATCGCGTAAAACTTTCGGCCTCGGCTGTGCCCTGCACTTCAATGAACTCTAACTTTTCATTCATCACCACGTTGAAATCGATATCAGCGGCAAAGTCTTCGGGGTAGTTGAGATCTAGGAAAGGATCGCCTTCTAGCAGGCCGACTGAAATGGCAGCGATTTGGTGACGCACTGGAGAGGTGGTGAGTTCGCCTATTTTGATTAGATGGGCGATCGCATCCTCTAATGCCACATACGCCCCAGTAATAGACGTCGTCCTCGTCCCGCCATCGGCCTGCAACACATCCGCATCGATCGTAATCGTCCGCTCACCCAGCGCCTCCATATCTATAGCCGCTCGCAAGCTCCGCCCAATTAACCGCTGAATTTCCTGCGTTCGCCCAGAAAGCTTCATGAACTCCCGCGACTTTCGCGTCTGCGTCGAACCCGGCAGCATCCGATACTCCGCCGTTAGCCATCCCTTACCAGAATCTTTGAGAAAGCGCGGCACACCCGCTTCTACAGATGCCGTGCAAAGTACTCTAGTATTACCGCAATGGGCCAGCACAGACCCCGCAGAATAGTTCGTGAACTGACGTTCAAATTTGCAAGGACGAAGCTGATCGGACTGTCTTTGGTCAGGGCGTTGCCAAGGCATAAGCGACTAATAATAGGGCGGTGGTTAGAGCAGATATAGCAAAGTGCGGAAAAGCTATAAATAGAGCGACTTTGCTGAATCATACTCTGAAGCTGACCCGCCAAGGATCGTTACTCTAAGCAGTGTTCAATTTCGACATATAGCGTATTATTTCTATCTGGAGGTGCTAACTACGCTATATTTGGTTTTCACAGTTGTCTCGATTGTACCACTGTACTAACTTGCCGCTTATCACTTTATGGTTTCTCAGCTCAGAGTCCTTCCTAGCGTGCTCGGTGAGGGCCCGGTCCCTCTGCCAACCGCCCAACGTCATTCGCTGCGCCATCCTTTACTTAGCGCTATAGAAGGAACCGTACAGGTCTTTACCTCGCAGCACCGCACTTTCTTTACTAATGTAATGGTGCAGGCCATGCGAATTGCCGAGCAGGGTCTACCTGTCTTGATCATGCAGTTTTTGAAAGGGGGAATCGACCAGGGGCCCGAATATCCGATGAGCATGGGACAAAACCTGGACTGGGTGCGCTGCGGCAGCCCCACCTGCATCAAGGGCACTAGCGTAGACGATGAGACCAGAGCAGCCGTCAAAGAACTGTGGGAACACGCGCAGCTAGCCGTGCGGGGCGGCGTCTACGGCCTGGTAGTTCTTGATGAGCTCAGTTTGGCAATCGACTTTGGGCTAATTTCAGAAGACGAAGTGCTAGCGCTGATCAAAGACCGGCCCGCCCACGTCGAAATTATTTTCACCGGGCCACAGATGCCAGAATCGTTATTAGAAGTCGCAGACCAAGTCACTCAGTTTCGTCGTAACTATCTGGTGTAAGGAAATGATCAAGAATGACGCATGGATAAAAGCCGCCGCCAGCGAAGGCATGATCGCGCCGTTTGAAGAATCCCTGATTCGCCGAGTTCAGCTACCGACCCACATCCACGAAACGCCAGTCATCAGCTACGGCCTCTCCTCCTACGGCTACGACATTCGCCTCTCCTCAAACGAGTTTCGGATCTTCCGCCACGTGCCCGGCACCGTCATCGATCCCAAAAACTTCAATCCCGAAAATCTAGAGCCCACCCAGCTCAAAACCGATAAAAACGGCAGCTACTTCATCTTGCCTGCGCACTCCTACGGCTTAGGCGTCGCTCTCGAAAAGCTACAGATGCCTAATAACGTCACCACCATCTGCATCGGCAAAAGCACCTACGCCCGCTGCGGCATCATCGCCAACCTCACCCCCGCCGAAGCAGGCTGGCGCGGCTATCTCACCCTAGAATTCTCCAATTCCTCTAGCGCCGACTGCCGCATCTATGCCAATGAAGGCGTCGTACAGCTTCTGTTCCTAGAAGGAGAACCCTGTCAAGTCAGCTACGACACTAGAAAAGGGAAATATCAGGATCAACCCGAGGCAGTAACGATCGCTCGTGTATAAGCTCTCACTGTTCTTACGACACGAGAGTGATTGTTAGTCGGATAGCTCACTAAGCGTCCGGCGGCCTGCGCTGGCTCATTAGAGGTCTGCGGCAGTCGCTGCGCCGCTTGGACCACCACAGACCACCGAGACTGTTTGAGCAAAGCTTGTTGCTGTTCTTCTTTCTGACACTACGCCTTTTTCCGTTCATCGCCCTTTTTTTGTTCACACGTAAGAGCAGTCGCAGGAACAGGTTGTGGTTTTGAGCTTGTGAAATGAACTATGGTGTCTAATGAAATACTCTTAGATAAAGCGCTTTAGACAACTTAGCAAGCAAAGATGACTCAGCACGTTTTGATTACAGGGGCTTCTCAGGGAACTGGCAAGGCTACGGCGCTAAAGTTCGCAGCCCAGGGTTGGGATGTGACGCTAGCGGCTAGAAGAGAAGATCGATTGCAGGCGGTTGCTGAGCAAATCGAGAAGATGGGCAGAAAGGCGATCGCCCTTCCCACAGACGTAAGCAATCCCGAACAGGTCAGTGCTCTAGTCGAACAATCCCTGTCTACCTTCGGCGAGATAAATGCTCTTATTAACAACGCAGGTATCTGTCTAACAGGCCCGATGGTCAACACCAGCTTAGAAGACTGGCATCGCATTTTTGACACTAATCTTTGGGGATACGTTCATACGATTCAAGCAGTCCTGCCAACAATGCTGGCCGCTGGGAAAGGCTCGATTGTCAACGTCGGTTCTATCGGTGGCAAGATGCCGATGCCAAACATGACGGCCTACTGTGCTAGCAAATATGCGTTGACCGGGATGAGCGAGACCCTGCGCCTAGAGCTGGTTTCCAAAGGTATTCACGTGGGGATTGTGCATCCAGGCGTAATTGCTAGCGACTTCCTAGAACGCGCGATGTTTCGCGGTGATAGCGATCAGGAAGTTGAGGGTCGTCAAAAGCAAATGAATCAGGCGCTACAGTCTGGCATTGCGAGTCAGCCAGAAGAGATTGCTGAAGCAATTTGGAAGATGGTGCAGAAGCAACAGAATGAAGTTGTTGTTGGCGTGAGTGCGATCGCCACTGGTCTCAACCGCTTTTTCCCATCATTCACTCAGTGGGCGCTGAGCAAAGGGGCAACGTAGCTATACCGTCTTTCCAGATTATGAGCTCTTGCGATCGCTGCTACAATCAAACGCAGACCATCAAACACAGTAAACGAGCTGGAGCAAATGTGTCGTATGGAGCCAGTGGAAATGTCTCCTCCCCAGTTGTCAAACCCAGAACAACCCAGGCCAGCGAGTGAAACGCTGCCAACTATGTACGACCTGCCCAGCGAATATCCTGAGGAGCTAGGTTTGCCAGATGAGTTTCATGAGTTTCAGCCGCAGCTGCTGCGAGAAACTTGCCTGCCAACAACGGTCCCCTCAGACCAGGTCTTCATCGGTACCGACCTCAATTTGTATTACGACAGCCGTCATCCCGGCTGGCACAAGCGTCCAGACTGGTTTTTAGTGCTAGGCGTAGAGCGGGCGACACAGCAGAGTGAGCTGCGGTGGAGCTACGTAATTTGGCAGGAAATGGAAACCCCTTTCTTGGTTGTAGAGCTGCTATCGCCAGGGACAGAAGCAGAAGATCTAGGCCAAACGCTGCGAGAGGTCAATCGTCCGCCTACTAAGTGGCAAACCTATGAGCAAGCCTTGCGGGTTCCGTACTACGCCATTTTTGACCGCTACGAAAATGATTTCAGGCTTTATCAGCTAGTCGGCACTCAATATCAGTTGCTGACGTTAGAGGGTCAGTATCACTGGTTTGAAGAGTTAGGTCTGGGCTTAGGAATATGGCAGGGCGAGTATGAGGGCGTGTTCGGAAAATGGCTGCGCTGGAAAGACTCAAAAGGGGAATGGATTCTGACTGCTGAGCAGAAAGCAGAGCGAGAACAGCAAAGAGCAGAGCGAGAACAGCAAAGGGCAGAGCGAGAACAGCAAAGGGCAAATCAAGCACAGAAAAGGGCAGATCAAGCGCAGCAGGAAGCACAGCAAGTACGACAGCGAGCTGACCGCTTGGCCGCGAAGCTAAGAGAGCTAGGCATAGAACCTGACGGCGTTTAGATCTGCTGTGACAGCGTAATACTGATACTTATTGCTGGTGGCCTACGTTTGCATGGGGATTTGCACAGCGGTCTCATCTAATGACCAAATTATAGTATTGTGAAGCTTTGTAAAGTAGACCCGCTACTTAAATGCAACCTTAAACTTCATGTGTTCGGCACCTATATTCGGCACTGAAGCGATTTGTGTTTGTATGTTTTGCACTAGAGCGGGCAGGCTTTGCGTTTGTTATGTCAATTCATTCAGGTAATACGTGCAGCTAAGTACTCGCCCAGTTGAATCTACCTCGCCCAAAGGGTCTCAAGGAGATCTGCCATTCACACTCAAAGATCTTAAAGATGCCATTCCCGACTATTGCTTTGAGCCGTCTGCGCTGCGATCGCTATCATACTTTTTTTTGGATATCGGTATCATTGCTGGGCTATATGCGATCGCCCACACTATCAACTCCTGGCTTTTCTTCCCGCTATTTTGGCTAGCACAGGGCACCATGTTCTGGGCCTTATTCGTTGTCGGTCACGACTGCGGCCACGGCTCCTTTTCCAAGCGCAAGTGGCTCAATAATTTGATTGGCCACCTCAGCCATACGCCGATTCTGGTACCCTACCACGGTTGGAGAATTAGCCATCGTACGCACCATGCCAACACTGGCAACATCGATACGGACGAAAGCTGGTATCCCATTTCCAAAGCGACCTACGATGAAATGGAAGGCGGCGCTCGCTTTGTGCGATTCACGCTTTTCCTATTCGCCTATCCGTTCTATCTGTTCTTCCGCTCTCCGGGGCGTCAGGGGTCTCACTTTTTGCCTAGCAGTCCTCTGTTTCGTCCTTCCGAGAAGTGGGATGTGATTACTAGTACCACTTGTATCGCCTTGTTTGTTGGTTTCTTGGCATGGGTCGGTTTTGCGTTCGGCCCTTTGTTCTTGATCAACTACTACGTCATGCCTTATCTGGTGTTTGTTGTATGGCTAGATTTGGTTACGTTCTTGCACCATACAGAGCCTGATATTCCCTGGTACCGCAACGATAGCTGGAACTTCCTCAAAGGTGCGGTTTCGACTATTGATCGCGACTATGGATTTATCAACAATATCCATCACAACATTGGTACTCATGTAGCGCATCACATTTTCTTGAGTATGCCTCACTACTATCTTAAGGATGCAACTGAGGCGATTAAGCCGATTATGGGAGAGCATTTTAGAGAATCTAAAGATTCTATCTGGACTAGCTTCTGGCGGTCGGCGCGTGAGTGCGTCTACGTTCCGAATGAAGGACAAAAGATCTATTACCAAAGCCATCGGTAGTAGCTTAGAGGTTAAGCTTAAAGGCTAAATAGTTTGATTAAAAGACCTTCTGGCATTGCTAGAAGGTCTTTTTTTGAAGCTGTAGAAACAACAGCATCAACAGAAAAAAGTAGCCGATTTTGCAATCTGTCTTCATATTCACGAGGCGATCGCAGATTGCTCGTATGCTAGCCAGGACAGCAGCGATCCCAATCGGCACTATAGAGAACACGACTATGCGAATCAATATTCGATTAGATTCGGCCTCGCCGCAGGTCAGCAGTCAGCTTTTAGAAGGATTGGATTACTGGGTAAAGCTGGGGTTGCTTTCAGAAGCGCAAATCGAAGCAATCGCACTGACAATGAGCGAGCCGCTGCCAATCGCGTACAAGCAGAACGGTGCTGATGCTGCTGAGTGTTCGACGCTAGTGCCTACAGTCGCCTCGGACGAGGCTCAAACGATAGCACCAGTGGAGCGACCTAGTCGAATTGCTCAGGCCGCTGCCGCACTAGTCGAAGAGATCAGCGTAATCTGGCTGCTGTTCTTAGGGGTTTTTCTAGTTGTCATTTCATCAGGCGTGCTGGCAGCTAGTCAGTGGGAATCATTTTCGGCGGTAGGGCAGTACTGCGTTTTGTTTGCCTATACGCTGGCGTTTTGGGCGGCGAGCGTACAGGCACAGCGGCAGGAAAATCTGCGCAGCACGGGGCGAATGCTGGCGCTAGCGACGATGCTACTGATTCCGGTAAATTTCTGGATGATGGACCGCTTTGGCGCGCTCAGTAGCGGGATTGGTCTGGTGGTTTGCGGGGTGGCGGCGATCGCGCTTACCCTGCTTCCGCTTAGCCTTTCCGATGAGCTCATGCCTCGGCGCATTAATCGCATCAATCTAATCGGCTTGAGCTGGCTGCATTGGGGCTGGAGCTTTGCGGCTTGGCCCGTGCTAGCGACCTACATCGGTGCGATCTCGACGGCGGCAAATTTGACCTATCAGGACCGCTATTCCGCTCAGCTCGCTCCTAATTTGGCCACTAACTCGGTACCAGATTCAGGCGCAACTACCGCAGACACGACAGAAGAGAACCCAGTCGCAGAAAGATCAGGCAGTGGCCTACCGTTTGACGTGCTGACGGTCCTGCTTTCTGGCGTGATTCTGCTGGCTCGCAGTCTGCTGATTGATCAGGTACCTCTTTACCAGTTGGGATTGGCCGCAGGCATTTGCGGCTGGCTGCTGGTTTGGCTCACCAGGCAAAAAGCGAGCCGGGTAGTGTGGGAGCGAGTCGGCGCTGGATTGCTACTAGTGGGCTGGATGGAAACAGTTGGGCAGGAGCCGCCTTTGCAGGCGATCGCGATTAGCTTCCTAGCTCTGAACCTGATCTGGGTAAAGCTTCAGCAGTCCTGGACTAGAGGCTATCTACTGGTAGCTTTGGGAATTGGGCTGCAAACCTATGCGCTGGCCTGGATGGTGCTGCCTACGAGATTGCGCGATCGCCTGCTGACGCTACTATCGACCTGGTTTGATGTGGGCAGCATTGAAACTATCGACTGGGCCAGTCTTGGTTTCTTTCCTTTTTTGTTAGGCGTTCTAGCATTCGCTACCTATCTGCGTCGCCAAGCTCATCATCAGCTAGCACGACAAACAGAACAAATTGCTTTGGGATTTGGCCTATTCCTGTCGCTGCTGAGCTTGGGTAACAGCTTTACCGCAGCGGTGAATCTAACGCTATCAACGCTTACCTTAGTGTGGATTCTGACGCGTCGGCGCAGCTTTCCCGGTGGCCTGATGACGTTGACACATGCGATGGGACTAGCCGCAGCGGCGAGCTGGATCTTTTATATCGCGCCGGATACGAGCGGGCTGACCTGGGGCTGTATTGCTTTGGGCGGTGCGATCGCCGAATTCTTTTGCCATCCATACTTGCGCAGCCAGCGGCTACAGTTCAATACCTGGGGCGCAGGGCTGATTCTGGCCGTAGTTGGATACGGCCTCCTGTTAGAAAGCTGGGCCGACTCGCCGCCCTGGATTTGGCTGTCTGTCCCGGTTGCGCTTACCTTTGTTGCCAATCATCCGCGATCGCTTCGCCCGCAAGCAGCCGCTCGAATTGCTGTCCTTACCTTTTTCATGCAGGTGCCGTGGTTTACGAGCTGGCGCATGGCGATTCTGAGTCTGGCGATCGCCACTCTTTGCACGGGCATCAACAGCCGAATTTGGCGCAGACGGTGGGCGGCTCAGTTCACAGTTGGCTTCGCGCTGCTGCTGATAACTAGCGTTGTGTGGCGCGGCTTGCTAGGACGAATGGACCAGAGCTTTGGACGGCTGACTATCTTTCATGCGATCTTGGTCGGGTCTTTGTGGCTATTGCAAAGAGGACTGGTTCGTCGTGCTAGGCGATCAGTGCCGGATGCACCGTCAGAGCTTCTAGCCTCAGACGACCTAGCGCAGCACTACACAATAGCGATTCACAACTGGGCAATGGTGTTGATGTGGCTGCTGTTGCTGTGGGGTGCAGATATTGCGCTAGTAGGCATCACGGCTTCTGATCGATTCGATTTTATTGGTACTAGCTACGCAAAGTATCTACTGGCTGCAATTATTTTGCTAAGTGCCTCTTTAGCGGAGAGACTCTATCACCGAGCGGCGAACTGGCAGTATTACAGCTTAGCTTGGGCGGTTGAAGTTGCGATCGCTATCGTAATTACGCTGCAAGCACCGGAGGATACGGTCTCTAGACTAGTGCTGCTAGGCATCTCAACGCTAGCGCTAGGGTTGGTCTCTCAGCTTGCTGGCGATCTTTGGACTTCAAAGCATCCGCCCTATCGCTCTAGCTGGCACGTCATTCCAATCATTTACGCCGTACTGGGCTGGTGGCTAGGACATGAGAGCTTTTCAGCAGAATCAGGCTGGTTTACGATTGCGGCGGGTCTGATTTTTGTAGGGGTAGGTCGTAGGCAGGTTTCTGTAGAGATAGGTCGCAGGCAAGCTTCTCTCAAATCTGCTGGGCTATATCGGACTGTTTGCGCTTTCAGCGGGTGCCTACGAACTTTTGGTTTACCGACTGTTGCAAGCTGAAGGTGGACAGGCGGGCGATGGCGTGACGTTGCTGGCAATTTTGGCTCTATTGCTAACGGCTCTATATCGATTAACTGGTCAGTGGCTAACTAGATACTCGAAGCTATCGTCGCGGGTGATTACGCTGGTAAACCATATCCACTGGCTGCTGGGGGCTGGGCTATGTGTGACCGCGCCCGTAGCAGAACTCAGCCAGCCAAAAGGTATCGCGCTTTGGACGGTGACTGCGCTGTTGACTTCTGGCTATGCCTTGTTAGTTGGCAATCGGCTGTGGACGCCTCAAACTATCATCGCCGATCATTCTGCCTGGACCCAAATAGGACTGATGAGTGCGCTGCTCTGCACAGCCTATGACCGATTTGTTTGGTTCCCTGACCAAGTGGGACTGTTGGTTTGGGGAAGTGCGATCGCCTGTGTAATTGGCTTACTTGTTTATTCACTGCCCTGGGAGCGGTTTGGCTGGGGCGAGGAAATGCGATCGCTCGGTCTCTGGCTACCGCTGTTGATGCTGAGCATCACCTGGCTAGAAGTCCAAACTCAAGGAATGCTAGTGGTTGCTGCCTTCTATGCGTGGATGGCCAATCGAACCGGTCGGATCAGGCTCAGCTACTGGAGTGTGGCGCTATTTGACCTAGCGCTACTGGACTACCTAGACGGTAGAGGCTGGCTCACCGCGATTACATTGAGCCTGATTGTCTCGCTTTCAAGCTTGTACACCACCGAAGTAGACCCCTATTTCCGCAGCGGCTCCAAACGTCAGACAAAAGCACTGGATCAGAGTGCTGGCCAGTGGCTTGGTCGGTGTGACTGCGCTGTATCAAACAGAAGTCTCAGAGTCGATCCTAACTTTCGCGTCTGTTGCAGTTGTAATCGGAATTCTGTTCATCTTTACTGGACTAATCTTGAAAGTTAGAGCTTTTCTGTATGTTGGAACGGCTACTTTCGTCTTACAGAGTCTACGAGTACTGTGGTTGTTTATCAGCGCGAATTCTCTACTGCTGTGGGCGGTAGGCATTGTGCTAGGGCTGGTATTTATCTGGGTGGCCGCAACTTTTGAATCTAGGCGATCGCAAGTCTCTAGTCGTCTTTCTTCCTGGACATCTGCTCTAGAAACCTGGGACTAGCTTAGAACTTGGTTGTATGTAGCCTTAGACTCAAATCGGTCGGATTTTATGAGCCTCGCTATCACTGAAGCTATTAGAACCCTAGCAGATGCAGAAAGGCGGTTCCAGCTATCCCCGACGGAAGACGAGTCCTTTTTCTTGGAATGGCAAACAGGACTACCTGCGCTAACCGCGACTGAGAAAAGCAACCTGGTTGAACTTCGTCAGCGCTATCTGTATCAGCGATCCGAAGGTCAGCTATTAGAAGGCACGGTGACTCTGTTACTAGCTTCGCCGCTGCTTGCGATCGCTGGCTTTTATGACCCGCCCTTTCTTGTTAAAGCAGAAGAATCTGTAGATCTGCGCCTGGATGATGGAGAGGAAATTCTAAAGGGAAGATTGGATGTGCTAGTAATAAAAGATAGGCTCTGGGTGGTCGTCTTAGAGTCAAAAAAGACAGCGCTGTCAGCCTGGGCTGCCCTCCCTCAAACGCTGGCCTATCTAATGGCAAACCCACAAGCAGATCTGCCGAGCTTCGGTATGGTGACAAACGGTGACGATATCTTTTTCGTTAAGCTAATACAGCAACCTCAGCGACAGTATGCCGTTTCAAGAGTGTTCGCACCCTTTGTATCGCAGCAAGAACTCTACAGCGTTTTGCAGATTCTGAAGCGTATGCAGTAGGGGCATTTAAACTAGTCCAACCAGGTGCAAACACAGACCGATTACGCCTCCGGCTATCACCAGCCAAGCTGAGTTGATCTTAAGACGGAATACTAAAACGGCACTCAGCACAGCTAGGATAACTGTCAGCCAATCGACTAGCGCTGCCGTAGCCAGCGTGTAGGTGACCCCAGCCATCAGTCCTAGTGCTCCGGCGTTGACACCGTCTAGAAAGCCGCTAGCCCAGGGCGATTGCCGAATCTTAGGTACCCACGGATTGACCAGGCCGACTAGCAGAAAGGCGGGCAGAAAGATGCCGATGGTGCCAGCGATCGCACCCGCATTCCCAGCCAGCAGATAGCCCACAAACGTAGCTGTGGTAAAAACCGGACCCGGAGTAATTTGACCGATGGCGATCGCATCCAAAAGCTGTTGAGATGTCAGCCACTGCTGCTGTTCTACCAAGTCTCGCTGAAGGAAGGCCAACAGCACATAGCCGCTGCCGTACAACACGCAGCCAATCTTGAGAAAGAACAGAAAAACGCCTGCCCAGCCCACAGAAGCCGCCGTCGCAGCCGTGCCGCCAGCCTGCGCTAGCGATGCTGAAAGCGGTAAGAGAAATCCACCTACTATATTGTTTCTATTTTGCCAGTTTTTTACTAGCATGACGGCGAGTCCGGCTAGCAGAAGCAACAGAATTTCGTTGATACCTGTGAAGTAGAGGGCGATCGCGCAAAACCCCACCACCGTCGTTGGCCTGTCTTTCGCCGCCTTCTTTCCCAGCTTCCACAGTGCCTGCAAAACTACCGCAATAATCACCGGCTTGATGCCGTACAGCAGCCAGCCCATCTGCGGCACCGACTGATAGCGCACATACAGCGCCGCCAGCAGCCACACCAGCGCAAATGCTGGCAGAATAAAGCTGCCGCCCGCTACAAACAGACCGCTCCAGCTCGCTCTCTCGTAGCCGATATGAATGGCTAGCTCTGTAGAGTTTGGTCCAGGCAGTAGATTCGTCACGCCAATCAAATCGAGCAGCTGGTCTCGGCTCATCCACTGCCGCCGCTTCACCACCTCGTCATCCATCATGGCGATATGAGCCGCTGGTCCCCCAAAGGCCACCGTTCCTAGCCGAAAAAATACGCTAGCTAGCTCACGCAGTCGATGCTGCTTTTGCTCTGGTGGCAGAGATGAGTAGGTGAGAGTGTCTGGCTGCTTTTCCACGTTTTAATGCGTACCTCAATTGACCCGTAACCATACTGAAGTCATCTTAAGGTTAAGTTAACGATGTTTTGCCATCAAACGGTAGTCCGTAGGTCGTGCTTCCGTGTACTGCTTTTACATATTGCTTTGTGTGCTTGCTAACCAATCGACTAGGGCTGCTGTGAACGCTTCTGGCGCATCTTGCTGCAACCAGTGCGAAACACCATAGAGTGGTTTGAATATCGCGTTAGGAATTTCTGTAGAGAGCTGTCTGCCGTCTTCTGCTTTCTGCCAAGGATCGTCCATTCCCCAAAGCACCATCGTCGGCGCAAAGATGCTGCTATGCCGGTCCACCAAAGCCATCGTTTGATTAGCGTTCAGCGCCGAGGCGTTGCGAATTAGGCTCAGCTTTCCTTCTTCACTAGCCCAGGGTGCAATTATACCTTCTCGAAATTCAGGTGTCAGGCGATCGCTGTTTGATAGCCCAGCCGCTAGACTTTCTTCTAATGCCTTGATTAGGTCGCTCACCGGGCGAGGCTTCCATCTGAGCGGATGACCAAAATCAAGCATATCGTCGTCGAATCGGTCATAGCAAACAGAGTTGGTAATCACTAGCCGATTGACTCTGTGTGAGTATTCGATTGCCAGAATCAGCGCGACTGCTCCGCCCGTATCGTGTCCGACGATATCTACTTTGCATAGACCGAGCCTTTCTAGCAGCGAGTCGATCATCCGTGCCTGATCTTGAAAAGAACGATCAAAGCGATCGCGCCTGTCAGACCAGCCGTGACCTAGAAAATCAGGCGCGATCACTCGGTATCCAGCTTGAGCAAGGAGAGGAATGATCTGGTGATAAAGATAGCCCCAGGTCGGAATACCGTGCATCAACAGAACCGTTCCGTTGCTATCGGTGCCGATATCGATGTAGCGGACAGTAACCTCAATGTGCGCAGCAGTTCCAGCCGCCAGCGTCATTTCCTTTTGTGCGGCTCGAAACGCTTTCCAATCGCTTAAATCTGGCATCTAAGCTCCCTACTTCGTGTTCATCAGCAGTGCAATTGCGATCTTCTACTAACCACTATTTAGTCCCTACCTTGATCATAGGATGTCTATCAGCGAAGTTTTATCAGGCCAGTTTCAGATGACCTACGGGTATCTGTTCTGTTCGCTCGGGTGACTGCTGGCCAGTTGCAACGGCATGAACGGCATGAAGAATATCAGCAGAATAATAGCGGTTGCCACAGCAGTCACATATACCGACTGTCACATCCTCTAGAATCACAAATCCATCTCTGTGCTTGAAGGCTTCTCGCTGTAACCGCCGAGGCCGAACCGTTCCTTCACAGTATTCACATTGGTATCCGTACATATGGCGGCTAGTCCTGTATTTCAGTGACTTCATAAACGGTGATGATAAGAGTACGGCCAGAACCAGAAAATCGAACGACTACACCTACGGGAGTCTGACGGTCTATAGCCGTCCCAACGACAACATATTTCGTGCCCCTAGGATCGTCTCTCTCTACACGACTAATCTGACCGTTAAGAATGGCTGATTCTACATCTAGTATAGTCAGCATATCTTCTGCCATCTCCTCCATTGCATGAGCCGACATATCGTACTGACGCAACCGGACCTTCTCTCGAATACGCTCTAGATCTCGTCTTGACATCTTTCTGGAGTGATTTCGGCAAAGCGATCGCACGCTTCCACTAGCGCACTGGTAATCCCTACCTCTGTAGCAGAATGTCCGGCATCTTCAACAATGATCAGCTCTGATTCTGGCCAAGCGCGGTGAAGCTCCCAGGCAGAGACCATCGGACAGACTACGTCGTAGCGACCTTGCACAATGACGGTGGGAATATGGCGAATCGTATTCACGTTATCGATTAGCTGATCGGGGCTATCAAAGAAGCCGCCGTTGGTGAAGTAGTGGCATTCGATGCGGGCAAAGGCGTCGGCGAAGCTGCCTTCACCAAAGCGCTCGACTAAGCCCGTATCTGGGATGAGTTTGCTGGTGCTAGCTTCCCAAATCGACCAGGCTTTGGCGGCTTCCTGTCGAATAGCCGCATCGTCACTAGTGAGCCGCCTGTAGTAGGCCGCTACTAAATCGCCTCGTTCTTCAGCCGGGATGGGTGCGAGGTAGCCTTCCCAAGCGTCGGGGAAAAGATTACTAGCGCCAGACTGGTAGAACCAGTGAATCTCTTTGGGGCGCAGCATGAAGATGCCGCGCAGGATGAGACCATTGCACTTATCTGGATGCGTTTGTGCGTAGGCGAGGGCGAGAGTGCTGCCCCAACTGCCGCCAAAGACGGTCCAGTTTGGGATGGAAAGGTGCGATCGCAATCTCTCAATATCTGCAACTAGATCCCAAGTCGTATTTTCAGCAAGTTCGGCATGCGGCGTACTACGCCCACAGCCGCGCTGATCGAAGAGAATTACTCGCCACTTGTCCGGGTCGAAAAACTGCCGGTATATCGGTACGATGCCACCCCCCGGTCCACCATGCAGAAAAACGACGGGCTTACCATTGGGGTTGCCCGTTTCTTCGTAGTACAGCGTATGCAGGGATGAGACCGACAGCTCACTTTGTCGGTAGGGCTTAATCGGTGGATATAGCGATCGCATAGAAGGAAAAGGAAACTGCTTTGATATCCATCTTGACAGCAGCCGCGTCGAATTCCGAGTCCTTAGTCCTAGAGCGTCCTATGCTTTTTGGGGTACTGACTTTTGGGCAAAGTTAAAAACAACTCTCCATTTCCCCGTTTCAGGATCACGCAGGGAAATGAATGGGTTTGGCTTAAGGTCTTGACGTTTTGGTTGGCGCATAGCGGACTTGTAGACCGACTTTACCAAGATACTGAGTGTGAAATGCGACTGGTGTGATGACCCTGGCAGTCAGAAGATGATACTGGTCACAGATTCGTAGAGCCTACGAATACTGCATTTTGGAATAACAGGCTTTTTACAATAGATCTACGGTTGACGAGGTGCTAGATCTATCCATCCGCCACTAAACAGCAATTTTTGGTACGGTTCTAGGGATATATTGCTTGGATGCTTTTCCTTTAACGCTGCTCTAGTGAACGCTGGGCTGAAGGGTGGAAAAGCAGCTTGATAGTCGGTACGTGGGTCAGGGGCCTTGCAGTGATGACGATAGAAGTTTGGCCAGGAAGATCTCATCCGCTAGGCGCGAGCTGGACGGAGGAAGGCACCAATTTTGCGCTGTTTTCTGAGAATGCAACTGGGGTGATCCTATGTCTGTTTGACGAAGCAGGCAAGGAGACTCAGATTCCACTGCCCAAAGTGACTAACTACGTTTGGCACGGGTTTGTGCCGGGTATAGGCCCTGGTCAGCAGTATGGCTTTCGAGTAAACGGCCCCTATCAGCCTGAGCGAGGACATCGATTTAATGTCAACAAGCTGCTGATTGATCCTTATGCCAAAACGCTAACAGGTGATGTTCGCTTTGGTCCGAATTTGTTTAGCTTTCCGATGGACGATTTTAGCAATCGCGATCGCGACCTAGACTTTTCACCGACTGATAGCGCTACCTGCATGCCTAAATCTGTCGTGACCGATGATAGCTTCGACTGGCAAGGCGATCGCCATCCCGATATTCCCTGGGACCAGACCGTCATCTATGAGGTTCACGTTCGCGGTTTTACCCAGCAGCACGACAAGATTCCGGCGGGTCTAAGGGGCACTTATGCGGGCATGGCCCATCCGGAGGCGATCGCTCATCTAAAGAGCTTGGGCATTACCGCTGTCGAACTGCTGCCCGTCCACCACTACGATGTCCATCCTGGGCACCTGGTCACCACGGGTCTGCACAACTACTGGGGCTACGACTCAATCGGATACTTTGCGCCTCATGCTGGCTATAGCGCCCAGGCAGGCCAGCAGGTACGTGAGTTTAAAGCGATGGTGAAGGCGCTGCACGCGGCAGATATCGAAGTCATTCTCGACGTGGTGTATAACCACACGGGTGAAGGCAATCATCTTGGCCCGACGTTCTCTTTGCGCGGTATCGATAATGCTGCCTACTACCGCCTAGTAGAAACAGATCCGCGCTACTACATGGACTTTACTGGCTGTGGAAACTCTTTGAACGTGCGCCACCCACAGGTGCTAAAGCTAATCATGGACAGCTTGCGCTACTGGGTGCAGGAAATGCATATAGACGGTTTTCGCTTCGATCTAGCCTCTGCCTTGGCTCGCGAGCTGTATGAGGTAGACCGTCTCTCTTCCTTCTTTGACATCATCCATCAAGACCCGGTGCTCTCTACCACCAAGCTAATTGCCGAGCCTTGGGATCTGGGCGAAGGCGGCTATCAGGTGGGGAACTTTCCGGTGCTGTGGTCTGAGTGGAATGGCAAATATCGCGACACTATTCGTGACTTTTGGCGAGGAGAACGGTACAGCCTGGGTGATTTTGCCTTTAGATTTACTGGCAGCTCGGACCTTTACCAGGACGACGGACGACTGCCACATGCCAGCATCAATTTTATTACGGCTCATGACGGCTTTACGCTTAATGACCTGGTCAGCTACAACGAAAAGCACAACGAGGCGAACGGCGAAGGCAACCGGGACGGTGAAAGCTACAACCGCTCTTGGAACTGTGGGGCAGAAGGAAACACTAACGATCCAGAGATATTGGCGCTACGAGCTCAGCAAAGACGGAACTATCTAGCCACGCTGATGCTCTCGCAGGGGGTGCCGATGATGCTAGGGGGTGATGAGATGGCCCGGACGACAAAGGGCAACAACAATACCTACTGTCAAGATAGCGAGCTGTCTTGGTTTGACTGGCAGCTAGATCAGGAGGCGCGATCGCTTCTCACCTTCACTCGCAAACTCATCGAGTTTCGGCAAGCACATCCTATCTTCTGTCGTCATCAGTGGTTCTTTGGCCGAGAGCTGCACGGCTCTGGCGTGGTCGATATTGGCTGGTTCCATCCTGACGGCACGGCGATCGCCGATCGCGAATGGCACGATAGTTCAACTCAGGCGATTGGCATCTTCTTAAACGGTGCCGAGATTCCAAATTTGGACAGGCGCGGGCAGCGAATTCTAGACGATAGCTTCTTGCTTTTCTTCAATCCGTCTGAGAGCAGCATTGACTTTGAAGTGCCTAATACCGTAGATGCTGAGGAGTGGCAGATACTGCTAGATACCGGGAAGCCGGACGGATTTGTTGAAGCGGGCAAAGTCTATAAGCGGGAGCAGGTAGTGGAGGTGGAGGCGCGATCGCTAGCTATCCTAGTCTGTCCTCACTGCTTTACGACCGGTAGCTGTGAAGTAGACAGCGAGCAAGCGGACCAGTAATCAAAATGTCGTGCTACCCCAAGATCTATGAAATCGTTAAACTAATTCCCCGTGGCAAGGTCGCGACCTACGGTCAGATTGCAGACTTGGCCGGACTGATAGGCAAACCCAGGGTGGTTGGCTATGCGCTCTACCGGGTGGTTGACAGCATGGAAATTCCCTGGCACCGAGTAATCAACGCCAAGGGAGAAGTTTCTAGGTCTTCACTGCGAGACGGAAACGATGACTTGCAGCAGCACCTATTAGAAAGCGAAGGAATCATCTTTAATAAGCGCAAGCTAGACCTAAGCGTCTACCGCTGGCAGCCAGACTTAGGCGAGATTGAGCAAAGATTTGCAGAGTAGGAGCGCAGCGTGCTGCGCTCCTACGGTTTGAACACGAAATCGTAACCGGTGTACTTTTCGGCTTCGTAGTTCAAGACGATCCAAACTTCGGGATCAAAGGCCAGGGGATAGGCTTCTCGCTCAGTGCTGCTAGAGGCTGTCTGCGCTTCAGTCGCGTTCTGCGCCGCCGCATTTTCGTCGGCGCGCTCAGTCGGTAAGGTGCAATAAGGCTCCGACATCGCCTGACGAACTGACTGCTTTGGCGAGCCAACTGGCAGCGTGATCAGGCTCGAGATTTCATCCCTGGACATTTCAGCGCCAGACTGGACAACTTCCAAACAGTTTGACTGCGCGATCGCCTCCGAAGACACCTGATCAGGCAAAATGATCGCCACTACCAAAGTGGCAACCGCACCGCTAGCAAGTAGTGCTTTTCGCTTTTGGGCTGAGAGGTGCCAGCGCTTCTTCGTTGGGAGACTGAATTTTTCAATCGTTCGGCTTTCGCTCTGTTTCCGAACGTCCCTGACGGCGCTCGTGCGGCTAGAAGCGTAAGTGGCTGTATCAGGGTTAGAGATAGGACTAGAGGAATGCACTTGGGGCATCGCTGTTCTCCGTAAGCTGTCTGTACTACAAATATAGTACACCAGAACTACAATGAACAATCAATCTCGTTAAGTCGCTTTACGCAGAGGCAGTAGTACCGCGAACAGCCTATAGCGTTAATTTCAACGCTATGGGCTGTTCGCGGCTAGCGCGACTTTTGTTTATGCGATCGCCAACTGCTTGACCTGGTTAGCGGTCAGCGCTGTGTCAAACACTTCAAACTCATCGATGCCACCGACAAAGTTCGCACTTCGCCCTTCCCCAATACCATCTGAAAATAGCGTCTTCCCCTGAATGCTACCAAGACTGAGCGCACCACGATTGCCTAGCTCAGCGCCCGTTACTTGTCCAACCTGACGACCATTCAAATAGGCAGTCAGAGCGTCATCTTTTACCTTCTCGTCGCCATCGAGGACTAGGGCCACATGGTTCCATTCCCCTGCCTTGACCTTCCCGATTGACTGCCAGTCGCCCTTCCAGTTTGGCTCTGAACGGTTCCAGCCTCCAAAGTTCAGCAGACCGTCATCTAGGTATAGATTCATGCCACGGATCTTTTGGCCCTCTTCGTAAATGACCTGCTTGCCTGCCATCGGCTGATCCGATTTGAACCAAAGCGAAACCGTACGCTCACTATGAGTTCCTCTATTAATCTCTTCGGATTCTCTCAACCGAACCATCGCGCCTTCGTTATAAAAGCCTACGGCCATACCCTTCTTGCCCTGGATACGACTGGCACCCCCTGTGAGTCGGCCAAAGTTATCCATCCCTGCTGACGAGATATCAAGTGCCCGGCCACCTCCCTTTTCCTCAAAGCTGAGCTTTGCAATCGAAAGTGGAGCAGCAGGATTTGGATTTGGTTTCGGAGTTGGCAGGGTCGAAGCAAGCATTGAGTTTGCCTGCCCGGTAAGAGAAATATTGTCAATCGCGACATTGTCACCCGCGTCTCCAGCGCGCGTTGTGTTGACCTGAACAAGCAGATATTCGTAGCCCTTACCTAAATCGACATCAAGGCTAATATTCTTCCAGTCGAAAGACTCGCCGTTGTCTCCACCGTACTGCTGGCTGACTAGTTGAGTGCGCTGCATTGGTAGTGTCCCCACCTGGCTAGGTCCAGTCGGTTCCCAGCCACTGTTGGTAAATTGACCATTGACTCCCCACAGCTTGACGGTGATTTCGTTGTTCTTCCAGTATTCTCTTTCTGTTGAACCTTCGATATTCTTTAGTCTAAAGTTCAGCTTTTGTGCGCCTTTGTGAATACCTTCGTTTCTCACAATTTGACCAATATGGCTACCCCATCTACCTAGCTTGGAAAGCTGGGCGACCCCACCTGTAATCTGTGCGTTCACGTACCAGCCGCCGTCGGCCCACTGTGTGCTGCTCATCCAGGGTTCCTTCTGAACGGGTGTCCCCGCCTCAAAATTACCGCCTAGAAAAGCGTTGCCGTAGCTGCTTGGTTGCACGTTGATCGTCTGCGCTGTAGTGGTTGCTTTCCCTTGCGCGTCTAGTACTGTCAGCCCAACTTTTTGACTTCCTGCTTTTTGAAAGGTATGCTTCAGCGTTCGGCCGAAATAATCCAGCGTGCCATTGTTGTCAACATCCCAGGCGTATCCTGCTATTCCCTTACTTTCTGTTTTAGGTGCCTTGCCATCTTTAGGAACATAGGGATCGGCATCATAAGACGCACTGGCATCTAGCTCCATGCTAAGTCCACCAATCTGCTTGCTCGAGAACTTGGCAACAGGCGCTCGGTTGTTGATGTTGGCTGCGTCTTCAAACTGGTTGTTTCGGAGTCTGCCAAAGGCGCTGAAATCGTCTTTGCGATTGTCATCAAGCTTTTCATCACCAATCTTACTGAAATTGTAAGTGTTGTTGCGTAGAGTGCTATTTTGTAGAGTGTTGTTGTTGTAGTTTTTGTCGCTGTTGGGCTGTTGAAGGTGAGCGCCCTGACTGAAACCGTCAATTGTTACACCATCGACAGTGGAATTGAAGGTCGCATGGTTTACAAAAAGGCCTGTGCCACCAGAGACCTGGCCATCGCTGCGGTCTTGTCCTGCGACAACACCATTTTTGATGTCAATATTGCTGCTGTAATTTACGCTCAGGCCGTCCCAGCGATTGCCCCACAGCTTAAAGTCTTTGATCTGCGATCGCCCCATATGAGCCGTCTCAAATGCTTCTGCTCTAGTCTCGTCACCGTTGAAGGCTAGCTCGCCATCGAAGTTGGTTTTATACCCCCAAACATCCATTCCTTTCTCGTTGTTGTAGCCTTCAAAGCCAGTGACATCTGCCATCGGAATCAGGCGAATGTCTGCTTCTGTTTGTCCTTTGGCAAACAGCTTTTGAATATCAGGTGGCAGCGTGTCAATTGCAATCGTTTTAACTGGGCGGAAGTAGGTCGTATCTAGTGAGCCGCTAAAAAGAGACAAACCAGTATTGTTCGAGCTGAATGCTTTGTTCCCTTTGTTGGCAATCTGCGCCGCGCCCTGAATCCAAAAGCCATCTCCTTCAAAACCAAGATCAAACTTTCTCTCGCGGTTGTCTCTTTGTTTTCCGGCAACATCCCATCTAATTCCAGTAGATTTGATGGACATATTACCTGTCCACCAGCCTGTTTCATTGCCTGATTCAGCCACAATCCCTGCACCGACCGTATCAAAGACCACGTTATCTTCTAACCCAGCGCGGCTTTCGTGCTGCACAATTCCCCAGCCTGGCGATCCGGAGACGACATTTCCTTTGAGTAGGATGGTCTCATCGGGGTTAAGGCCAGTCTGATGTAGGTGTAGGCTATAGCGACCTCGAATATTAGTGCCATTACCTTTAGAGCCGTCAACGTTCTTGCCAATATCGTCTACAAGTTTGGCCTTATCAGAACGGCCCAGGTCATAAAAGCCTGCGTTGAGTACGTTCACTTTGGGATTGTGCATTAGCATGACGTGCGCCCGGTGACTAATAGGCACGTCTTTACCGTTCTCAGTCTCAAAGCTGACGTTGCGGGACAGATTGGCCGCGTATAGGTCAATCTTGCTTGGGTCTAATTTGGAATGGCGTTTGTGGTCGAACCTCAGAACAGTGTTGGCGTCACCTGTGATGTCGTTATTGACGAACTTAACCTGTCGACCTTTGATCTCAGTGATGGTCAACACTTCGTCTTGCATCCGGCTATTATCTTTGTTGTTCCCGTTGTAGCCATAATCAGTCCCGGCGACGACAATCTCATCGCCTACGCGCCAGCCGGATAAATCGTCTTTAAAGATGAGTACGCTATCACCTGCCGATACGTCTTTGGCGAGGCGTACCTGGTCTTTTTTATCTGCGCCGTAGATGTTGACGCTGCCGTGACTAATGAGCCCTTTGGTGAACTGTCCGGGGTCCCACTGGGTGTTGACGGCGCGATCGCTTGTAAAGATAATTCTCGCTTGTTTATCCGCGCTGACTGCCTGCTGCGACGAACCAATATTAATCTGCCCCGCTGGCGCGTTGATGATGGTTTCGACTTTCAGCTGAGTGTCTTTGCCTGTTGCAAATTTCAGATTGCCTTTGATTGCAATTGTCTTGATCTCTTCATCACTGACTAGATCGTAGGTAACGGTAGTGCCTTGATCGATCATTACCGTCGCGCCTTTGGTAGGCACTTTGCCACCCTGCCAAGTGCGCGAATCTGACCAGGCACCACTTTTAATCGCTGTGTGCGTTGGTTTGGCACTATCAATCAACTTCTCAATAGCCATCATTTCGGCATGATGATTCATCGAGTCGCTCGTATCGGAGTGATTCATTGTCTTTGTCATGGATGCATTCTTCATATTCCTGGTTCCTAGTTCTAATGGTATTGGGCGGATATCCGGTAGAGCAGAGAGATAGAAGCACGCGCGAAAACAACTGGCATTATGTGCACAATGCACGGCAAAGCCACCTTCAGTGAGCGCTGAAGAAAGTTAGATTACAAGTAGCTGCTCTGATGCGGGTGTGAAATTCCGCAGCTGAGTTGGCTACAGTGCTCCAGTTTTGAGCCGAAGACTGGCCTAGATGCTGTGCTAATTAAAGGGAAGATACTTTGATTGCCAATAGTTGGTGAGTTACGTTCAGCGTTGATAAGGACTACAACTTCGGCAGATGCACTCAATCAGTGACGATGATCGAGTGGAGAACTTTATATGTCTTCTTGACAGTTTTATCACATGTACAGAATTAGGCAAGGGCTATGTATAAAAAAGTTTTCCCAGACATAGCCGTTTAGGATGCTCTACGTAGCTGGGCGCTATCATAGCAATGTCTCCGGTGGGAGGCTGTTCTGACGCGCCTTCGCTAGCATGAATCGCACGATTGTTTGGTTTCGCCGAGATCTGCGGATTTCGGATCATGAGCCACTTTACAGAGCTGCTCGGCGAGGGGCCGTTGTCCCTGTGTTTGTGTTTGACCGGGCGCTGTTGCTGCACCCTGAAACGGGTTCTGGGCGGGTGCGCTTTATGCTGAGCTGTTTGGCGGCTCTAGATGAAGATTTGCGATCGCGCGGCGGCAGACTCATTATGCGAGCAGGCGATCCGGTAGATATTCTGCCAAAGCTAATCAAAGAAACGGGTGCTGACGGCATCTACAGCTACATCGACTACGAGCGAATCTATGGCCGGGTGCGAGATGCGCGGCTAAACCAGGCGCTAGCAGCAGCAGGACTAAAGATTCGCTGGTTTGAGCCGCTAGGTGGAACGCCTGAGCTGGTGCCGTATCCAACGTATCGACAGGGGTGGTATGAAGGAATGCGATCGCCGCTCACCCCAACCCCACAGAAAATCGAAGTCCCTGCCGATGTTCCATCAGACGAGCTACCAGCGCTAGAGGCGCTAGGACACACATCAGACGGTATACCTATCCCTCAAGGCGGCACAACGGAAGCGCGCAAGCTGCTGCATCTATTTTTTGATAGTCGCAAAGCGCAAAGCTATTACTGGCAGCTTTCTTACCCTGGTGCGAACGCGACTAGCGGCCTGAGTCCCTATATCAAATACGGAGCGATTTCTATTCGTGAATGTGCCCAGACTATTTGGAACAGGCAGGCAGACCCGAGCTGGAAAGGTGACAAGCGGGTGCAGCGCAGTGCTCATCAGCTAATTTCTCGGCTGCGGTGGGGCAGTGGCTTTACGCAGCGGTTTCGGTATCTGCCTCAGCTAGAGGTGCGATCGCTCTATACCCCGTTTGAAACTGGACCTGCCGACAGCCTGCTACCCGCTGAAGAGCTTAAAAACGGCGGCTGGGACTATAATTTAGACCACTATGAAGCCTGGAAAAACGGCGAAACTGGCTATCCAATCGTCGACGCGGCGGCGAGATGTCTGCGAGAGACCGGCGGCTGGCTAGCGCTCAACTTTCGCGTCCGCGCCATTTATGCAAGTTTCCTCTGTAACCTGATTGGCATGGACTGGCGATATGGGGCGCTTCACTTCATGCGCTATCTAATCGATGGTGACTGTCCAATCGATCACTACCAGTGGGCTCAACAGGCAGGCGTTACCCACTGCCTGAATAAAGCCTGGATTCGGATCTACAATCCTCAGCAAGAGGCCATCGACCGCTGCGATCCGCAAGGCGACTTTGTCCATCGCTGGGTGCCAGAGCTACGGCATCTAAAACCCGATCAGTTAGGGCTACCGCCCAAGGTAAAGGGCTATCCTACGCCGATTTTGGACTATGGTGAAGCGCGCGATCGCCGCTCCAAACGCATTGACGACCTGCGTCACAGCATCATCCACGCCACCGATATCAAACCGTTGATAACCCGCATGCCCAAAGATGTCACGCCCTTCGGCGCAGATCTGTTCCCCAGCGACACCCGCTGGACCCAACAGAACACCGACGATCTCTTTCCACTCGCCCTAGAGCTAGACAGCTTAGACAAACAGCAAGCCAAAATCCTTCGCACCTGGTTCGTCACCCACGGCAGGTGGCTAGAGAATCCAAAACGTCAGCAATTTGCCAAACAAAAGAATCGTCAGCAGCGCAAAATCGAATCAGACAACGGCCAACTAAGTTTGCTGACGTAGACGACTAGATCAATTCACTCTATGTCTTGAAGTAAAACTTCAACTAGGTTTTCGTCTTTTTCGATTTGTGTATGGCAAAGACTACAAAGCTATGACGTCACGGCTTTTAGAAGCTGCTCAAGACCAAAATTTTGCTTGATACAGTCGATATCAATTGAGCGGCCACCAGACCATACGCGGACAGTAGATAGCTGCACGTCAGTTGGCCTTGGCGCTGCTTTTAATTGCCCATCTTCCCATAGCTCCATCCTGAGCAAGTCGACAGGCACCGAGAGCTTAGAACCGTTATCGAGCACTATTTCAAAACACCGCCCGTCAGATTCGTAGCCAACAGACTCAATCAGCGTTGTGATGGGTTTAGTTGCGAGCATGTTTGATTACCTCCATCGCAGCTTTGAGTTCGATCAACCGCGCTTGCGCCAGTTTGAGTGCGGCCTTTTGAAACTTAGACTCTTTAGATCCGCCAGCAGCTGCATTCATCGACATCGGTTCATTGCCCGATATATCTTGACCTCAAAATCGGCACTCTTTGCGTGACAGTGCTCCGGTTCGTGGTCGTCTGAGTAGATAATAAACTTTATCCCCTGATATCGGAATATTTCGGCCATCAGACCAACACCGAAAAATTCATGAGTAAATAGAACTCGCACGTTATCGTAGCAACGAATCTTAGGAAGAAGCCATCGCCGAGCGATTGGGTCTAGCAAAAATCATTCGGCCTGCCGAAGTTTGCAGTGCGCCAGTGACGACTACGACTAGATCATCGCCGATATAGTCATTGCCTTCTTCGACTACGACCATCGTGCCATCGTTTAGATAGCCCACGCCCTGGGATGGCTCTTTGCCTTCTTTTAGCACGCGAATCTCGATATCGTCGCCGGGTAGATAGGTAGGTCGTAGCGCTTTGGCTAAATCATTGATGTTCAATACGCTAACTTGCTGGACGCTGGCGACTTTGTTGAGGTTGTAGTCGGTAGTCAGTAAGTCGGCTTTCATCTCCTGGGCGAGCTTGACGAGTTTGGCATCGACCGCACTGATGTCGTCGTAGTCGGCTGGATCGACGATGACTCGGTTGGGATAGTTCTTGCGGATGCGGTTGATGATATCTAATCCGCGTCTGCCTCTAGCTCGCTTTTGGTCGCTAGCCGAGTCGGCGACTCTTTGCAGCTCTTGCAAGATGAACTGCGGCAAGAGCAGCTGACCTTCAATAAAGCCAGTTTTGAGCAAGTCTTCTATACGGCCATCGATGATGCTACTAGTGTCGAGCACTTTGGATTTGGAGGGCTTGAGGGTTCCTTCTGAGATCAGCAGGGTCTCGTAGCTGTTGGGATTGATCAGCCGAAAGAGGGCGCGACCGTTGGTCTCGGCTAGGCTCATGCCTGTAACGGCGAATATGAGGCTGCCCATGACGGCGGTGACTGGTTTGATAAAGCTGAATTTGACCGGAAAGGGAAGCAGAAAAAGCGGTGCCAGCATCAGGTTGGCAATTAGTAGGCCAACGACTAGGCCAACCGCTCTAGCGAGTAGGCGGTCGGGGGGCATATCGGTAATCTGCCGTTCTACGCGCCGATAGCTAGTCTGTACAAGCAGACCGATGGCCACACCGACTAGCGCACCAAAGCCAGCGGTAACCGACTCTAGCCCTTCGATATTGCTGACCTGGCTAAGGGCGGAGTCGGGTAAAAGATCGACGCTGAAAAAGCCGACGGCTGCCCCGGTAAGGATGAATGAAAAGACGATGAGTGCGTCGAGCATAAGCTATGTATGAGGCCGGATAGAATTGTAGGGCCAAAAGGGGGAGTCGCAACCCGCTTAAAAGCGTTGATGTGGTTGAGATTACGGCTATTATAGGGGCTGATCTAACGTTCGCCTGTCTTCTCACTTTTTTTGTAACTTCTCGGATTTCGTAACTTTTTGGATAGAGAGAGCGATATGGCGACGTCGGCATATGTTCACATTCCCTTTTGCCGTCGGCGCTGCTTTTACTGCGACTTTGCTATCACGGTGGTGGGCTCCAAACGGCGGGGAGATACCTCTGGCACGATGGCTCAGTATGTGGAAACGCTGCTGAAAGAAATTGCCGTGACGCCTGTTTTTGGCGATGAACCACTAAAAACGGTGTATTTCGGCGGCGGTACGCCTTCGCTGCTGTCAGTTACGCAGGTAGAAGTGATTTTGGGGGCGATCGCACGCAAATTCGGCATCGAGCCAAACGCTGAGATCACCCTGGAAATGGACCCGGCCACATTCGATCTAGATCACGCTAAAGGCTACCGGACAGCAGGCGTAAACCGAGTCAGCCTGGGCGTACAGGCTTTTAGAGATGAGCTGCTGGCAGCGGCAGGTCGTTTCCATCGGCGGCAGGACGTTTTCAGAGCGGTTGAGCTGCTGCGACAGGCCAAAATTGAGAACTTCAGCCTAGATCTGATGGCTGGACTGCCACATCAGACGATGCAGGATTGGGAAGAGTCGTTAGCAGAGGCGATCGCCCTCCAGCCACAGCACCTCTCCATTTATGACCTAATCGTCGAGCCTCAAACCGCATTTAGTCGCTACTTCACCCCAGGCCAGGCACCGCTGCCTAGCGATCGCGACACCGCTGAGATGTATCGGATCGCCCAGGCTACTTTGACAGCTAGCGGCTACGAGCACTACGAGATTTGCAACTATGCCAAACCAGGCCGCGCCAGTCGGCACAATCTTACCTACTGGCGCTGCGAGCCGAACTATGGCTTTGGCATGGGGGCAACTAGCTATCTAAATCATCAGCGAATTGATCGGCCTCGTACTCAGAAAAGCTACCGGGCTTGGGTAGAGGCGTTGATTCAAAACGGCGGTAGAACAGAAGACCCTGTAATTGAACCAAATGAGCAAGTCGTTGAAACTATCATGATGGGCTTACGGTTACCGTCTGGAATAGAGCTGAAGGGCGTTCACGAGGTTTATGGAGAAAAAGGACTGCGAGAATTTAGCAAGGCGATCGCCTCGCATCTACAAAACGGCTGGCTCATTCTCGACTCTGCTTCATCCTGCGCTAGAAGCGCGCACAACCCTAAATCGACTGCTCTCAAATCAACAGACCGCATACGGCTGAGCGATCCCGAAGGCTTCCTTATGTCAAATGTGGTGATTACCGACGCATTCAATGCCCTCGACTCCGCCGCCTCTAGCTGAATAATCTAGGCAATGTCAACCAGGACGCGATTCATAAAGACAATCACAACCTTAAAGAAGAAGCCCCCACTTTGCAGTAACATAACCGTCTGTGAACAGCGCAAAATCTGCTAAATCTTCTCGCCACTTTCTATGCCCAAGGTACTCGTCTCCGATCCCATCGACCAAGCTGGACTGGATATTCTTTCCCAAGTCGCCACTGTCGATGTCAAAACAAAACTGCCCCTAGAAGAACTCATCGCCATCATTCCTGACTACGATGCGCTGATGATTCGATCGGGGACCAAGGTAACCCAGGCCGTCATAGAAGCCGGTAAAAATCTAAAGATCATTGGCCGTGCAGGGGTAGGGGTAGACAACGTGGATGTGCCTGCGGCGACTCGTCGCGGTATTGTCGTTGTCAACTCGCCCGAAGGGAATACCATCGCTGCTGCTGAGCATGCGCTAGCGATGATGCTGTCGATGTCTCGCTACATTCCGGCGGCAAATAAGTCGATGAAAGAGGGGGAATGGAACCGTAAGGCGTTTACGGGCGTAGAAGTTTATAAGAAGACTTTGGGCGTGGTGGGGCTAGGCAAGATTGGCTCGCACGTGGCGACGGTTGCTCGGGCGATGGGGATGAATCTGCTGGCGTTTGACCCGTTTATTTCTAGCGATCGCGCCGAAGAACTCGGCTGTCGTCTAGTCGAAATGGATCTGCTCCTGAGCGAATCTGACTACATCACCCTACACATTCCCAAAACGCCAGAGACCGCCAACTTGATCAACGCCGAGTCCTTGGCCAAGATGAAGCCCACCGCTCGCATTGTCAACTGCGCCCGTGGCGGCATTATCGACGAAGCCGCTCTTGCTCAAGCCTTGACCGACGGCGTAATTGCAGGCGCGGCAATCGATGTCTACAGCGAGGAGCCTCTGGGCGACTCCCCACTCAAATCTGTCGGCAAATCTCTAGTCCTGACCCCTCATTTGGGCGCTTCTACCGCAGAGGCGCAGGTCAACGTCGCTGTAGACGTTGCCGAGCAGATTCGCGATGTCTTGCTAGAGCTGCCCGCCCGCTCTGCCGTCAATATCCCAGGCTTGCGACCCGACGTACTCGAAAAGCTACGTCCTTATCTGAGCCTAGCTGAAACTTTGGGCAACTTCGTCGGACAGCTAGCCGGTGGCCGTATTGAAGAGCTCACCATCAAGCTACAAGGTGAACTCGCCCAAAACGATACTAAGCCCATCGTAGTAGCAGCCCTAAAAGGGTTACTTTCTAATGCTCTGCAAGAGCGCGTAAACTATGTCAACGCCTCAATCGAAGCCAAAGAGCGCGGCATCCGAGTGGTAGAAACCCGTGATACAACCGTAGAAGACTACACCGGCTCTCTGTCCTTATCCGCTAAAGGCTCTTTGGGCGAGCACTCGGTCACGGGCGTTTTGCTCGGTGGCAGCGAAGTGCGAATTATTGATATGGACGGCTTCCCGATTAACGTGCCGCCGACAAAGTACATGCTGTTTACGCTGCACCGTGACATGCCTGGAATCATTGGCAAGATTGGCTCTTTGCTAGGTAGCTTCAATGTCAATATTGCCAGTATGCAAGTCGGTCGCAAGATCGTCCGAGGCGATGCTGTGATGGTCTTGAGCATTGACGATCCGCTACCTGCTGGCATCTTGGAAGAGATCAAGAAAGAGCAGGGGATTCGCGATGCCTATGTCGTGGTGCTCTAGACGTGAATCAGTGGTGGGAAGTCACTGTCGATTGTCCGGTGGCGCTAGAAGATAGCGTCTACTGGCAGTTTGAACAGCTTGAGAGTAAGGGTACGGCTAGTCAGAGAAAAGGCGATCGCTGCACGGTCAGTGCCTATCTACTTTCGAGCGAATTTGATGCAGAAGCGCTTGAGGCAATTCGACAAGCCGTCTTAGATGACGAAGCACAGATGGGACTAGAACCCACTACAGAAGTGAGCTGGTCGCTGATCGCCGAAGAAGACTGGTCTAGTAGCTGGAAGCAGTACTGGCAGGCAGAGGAAGTGGGCGATCGCCTGCTGATTAATCCGGCCTGGATGGAGCCACCCGATACAGATCGCACTATCTTGACGCTCGATCCGGGTAGTGCCTTTGGTACCGGAGCGCACGCCACTACTCAGCTATGTCTAAAAGCCTTAGAGAAACAGGCCGAAAAGCAGAAGCTAGCAGACGCGGTGATTGCTGATATTGGCTGCGGCTCAGGAATTTTGTCGATTGTCGCTTTGCTGTACGGTGCCAAGCAGGTGTACGCAGCAGACGTGGATCCCTTGGCGACCAAAGCATCAAGGGATAATGCCAACCTGAACGACATTGAGCCAGAAGCGTTGCAAATCAAACTAGGCAGCGTCGGCGAAGTCATCGAAATGGCCGCAGGCCCGGTAGATGGCATTGTCTGCAATATTCTCTCAGAGATTATCGTCGGGCTGATTATTCCTCGACTCAGCGAGCTTGCCAACGATCACACCTGGGGAATTCTCTGCGGCATTCTGACTAGTAAAGCCGCATGGGTAGAAGAACATTTGAGCGGCATACGGTTGGCAGGTAACTGGCATGACCTATCAAGATGAATGGTGCGCAATGACGATCGAACTGGCAAAGCCTGAATGAACAGCAGAAATGACACGCTGATCTTCCTAGCAAAAGTGATTGTCTCGTCAGCCGCTCTGAGCGCGCTGATCAAATTTGGTGGGCCGTTGCTGCCAGTGGCTGATTTAGCGGGTACTGAACTGAATCGGGTTGCGATCGCCCTAATCATCACCCCCTCCATCATCGTTGCGATCTTTCTCTGGACAAGCGCACGTCGTCACGGTCACTGATCGCTAGTGACCAAGCATAGCGTACGCACTGAACTACACTTGCAGCCAACCAAATATTTCGCCCGGTGTCAGGTTGACGGCTGCTGCAAATTAGGCGTAGGCAAGCTTTCTGTGAGGTTTTCAAAGACGCTCACTGACTTACCTGAGCCGTAGGTGAATATCAAGGACTCTGCTGGATCTATAGTCCACCCCATTTCACACCCGTGATCAAGGCAGTGGATAACGTTACGAGTCACCCGTGTTTGACTCTGACTAGGCGAGAGAATCTCGATCGTCCAATCTGGCGGTAAATTAAATGAGTTTGAAACCTGCCCATCGAGATCACGCGGAATACGTTCTGACCGAAAGATAGCAATGTCTGGAACAACCGAGCGACCTCCAAAGGTACAGCGAAGTTCTGGAAACGCTTGAGCTATACCAGTAGGCCGAAAGGTAAGGGTCAAAGCAAAGCTCAGCTCCCGTTGGATAATGCTGTGCTTTCCTTGGGGCATTGGCTTCTGAATGACTTTGCCGTTGATATATTCACTAGCAGGCTCAGTCTCGGGCAGCGCCAGAAACTCGTCTAAGGACAATAGTTTTGTGGAAGTTTGTACCATAGCGCTGCCCACTGGGCTGGTCGTCGTGCTGGCCTGACCTTTCTACCTGGATTGCTTGAGTGTCATTCTATGCGATCGCATGTTCTGAGGGGGTCATTGAATTGCTGGACGAATGCTACTTGGCAATTTGCCAACGCTGAAAATCCGAGATGTGTTTGCCCAGAATCCTGAACAATATGCGCCTCAATACGGAGACTTTTGCGCTTGGACCGTAGCCGAAGGATACACTGCGCCAGTTGACCCTAATGCTTGGGAGATCGTAGACGGCAAACTATACCTTAACTATGACGACTCGCATTCAAAGGCGATGGCAGCGAGATATTCCTGGCAATATCGCTAGAGCAAATGAGAACTGGCCAGAAGTTATCAATCAATAGTCCTGAGAAGGAAGGCTCGCAATAGGCCCATATGTATCGTTCCAAACCTCGCCAACAGCGTTTGGTCGAGATGCAAGGTCTTCCGCTGATGAAGATGATAGGTTGAACTACTCACAATCGAAGAGTCTTTGAAAGACTTCCTCGGTCGCCTCGTCTGATGGAAAAAGACACTCTAAACGCAGCTCTTGAAGCGTAATGTCTTGGGGTGTTCCAAGTGTTGTCAGCGTGGTGAAGAAGCTCAGCCGTTGATGGGCTTTCGAGAAGACAGTGTTTAACAGCGGCAGTTGCCAATTCTCTTTGACAGGAGAGCGCCAAAGGTTTTCGACTGCGGGATAAGCCAGAAGGCTGTTGAATAACAATTGCGACTGTTGCTCCCCATCTGTTTGTGTCTCTCGATGAACGCGGTGAATAATATGAGAAGCCACTATCTCCCAATTCTCGACGTGTTCTTTAACACCCTGCGGATGCAGCATTAGCTTGATCAAATTTTGACCAATCTCAACGGGTAATTCCTTCGCTTCTGTTAGCCATTCGATAAGATGCTCAGCGCCCTTATTCATCATGACTTGGTTCCAGTAGCGATCAATTACTAAGGCTGGGTAAGGTTCCTGCTGTCGCAGCGTAAATTCTAGGGCCTGACGGATAGGTGCAACTTCTGGATCGCTTAGGTCAAACTCTGAATAGAGAGCCGCAAAGCCAGCAGCAGTCAGCATCTTGTTTTGCTGTCGGAGCGGAATATCCAGTACGGCTGAGAGCGTAAGCACCATGTCACGGCTAGGCTTGGATCGCCCTGACTCAAGAAAGCTAATGTGTCGCTGAGAGACGTTGCTAGTGATGGAAAGATCCATCTGACTGAAGTTGCGCTGTGATCGCCACTGCTTCAACAACTGGCCAAACGAATTATCTGTGACCGCTGCCATCTAGATAAATCCTCCCTAACGACTCGTATCGAACGCTCTAATTTTATTACCTCGCAAGTAATTGAAACAATTATCTTCCAAGTGCACAATACAAGTATGCACTCAAAAACAACAAAGCTAAGGAGAGTTAGTATGCAGACAGTTTTCAATCAAACGGACAAACGGACTTCGGATAGAAGTAGGTTTTACGGTATCTGTGTCGTACTCAGCGTGATTATTTCGTGGGTCATCTTTTCGCAATTTCTGCTTTCAGATAATGCTTCTATTGGCAATTTCTTTAACCAGGCTCTGAGCACATCTATTCCAACCCTGCTTTCTAGCGATATTGTTCTCACCTCGCTCATTTTCGTAGCCTTTGCGCGGATTGAACTCAAGCGGCTCGGAATGCCAACTAATCGTCTCGCACTGTATGCTTTAGCTACCTGTAGTGTGGGTATCTGCTGTAGTCTCTCTTTGTTCCTCTATCAAAGAGAGCAGTGGCTAAACAGAGAGCCTAGCGCATGAGAAACTTGTTATTTCAACTGAGTTTCTCTACGCTGCTGGCTCACGAGCTAGACGCAGTGACGCAATCAGAGTGGAGACTCCTATTTGTTCTGCGTCGCTTTCCTGATCTGCTAGCTCGTAACCTGTTCGTTGCGCTTCATGTTCCTGTGATAGCTATCTTGCTATGGCTTACTCAGCATCCGTCGACAGTTGTGCGTAGATGGGCAAGAACAGGTCTTGCTTCGTTCATGGTTATCCACGCAGGACTGCACTGGCATTTGAGAGATCACCTGCTTAGTACATTCACGTCGCCGCTTTCTCTAGGTCTTATCTATGGCGCGGGGCTGCTAGGGTTTATTTATGTTGTCTCTACTGAGCTACCTGAAGTTTTATGGCAGGAAAACCGTAGAGGAAATGAGAATTGAACTACGAGGCTACATAGAAGACTTCCTGAGTCTGGATGACTTAGAAAATTTCTGTTTGTGGACTTCATGAGGACTATTCAAACGTGTGATACAAGACTCATATACTGAGATCTATCAGACACAGCCGTCTTACCCAGCTATTCGCCCATGCGCACCATTGCCGAGATCAACGACAAAATTCGTCTGGGTAAAGTCACCGCGTGGACCATCACCGAAGCTAAGGCCAAAATTGCAGAATTAGGCATCGAGCAGGCTGCCAAGACGGTCGATGTGATCACTACGGGCACCTTCGAGCCGATGGAGGGCTCTGGGGCGATGATGAACTTGGGCCATAGCGATCCGCCGATCAAGATTGTTGAGTGTCATCTTGATGGCGTGCTGGCTTACTCGGGCTTTGGTGCGGTGGATTTGTACATTGGGGCGGGGCAGCTAGTCACCTCTAGTCGAGACAGCATTCGAGAGGGAGAGGTGGAAGAGCGCGGGGGCGGTCACGTGATTGCCGACCTGGTGGCGGATAAGCCGGTGCGGCTGACGGCGGTGGGGCAGGTGACGGACTGCTATCCTCGGGCCAGTTTGGAGACGACGATTACGCGCGATCGCATCAACCAGTTCTACCTATTCAACCCGCGCAATCTCTACCAGAACTTTATCGTGGCAGTCAACGGTGGCGATCGCCCGCTCTCCACCTACCTAGGGCCACTACAGCCGCGCCTAGGCAACGCTGTCTACGCCAACACTGGCGCACTCTCCCCGCTGCTCAACGATCCGGATTTGCAAACTGTTGGCATCGGCACCCGCGTTCTACTCGGCGGCGCAGAGGGCTATATCGCCTGGGAGGGCACCCAACACTTTCCGCTCCAGCGCCGTCTGCCTGAACCGCGCTCCGGTTGGACCCGCTGCGACTGTTGCTCTGATTGGTGATGCCAAGCGTATGGATGCTCACTGGGTACGTGGCTGCTATTTCAAAGGCTATGGCCCCTCGCTAATGCTAGGCGTTGGTGTGCCCATTCCTATTCTGAGCGAAGCGGTGCTCGCTAGCTGCGCAGTCAAGGACGAGGAACTGGTCGCTCCGGTAGTCGATTTCTCGATTCCGAGACGGGTGAGACCGACCTTTGGCCTAGTCAGCTATGCACAGCTCAAGTCTGGCCAGATCGTACTCGACGGCAAGCGAGTTAGAACCGCGCCGCTAGCGAGCGTCTATCTGTCTAGCCAGGTGGCGCTAGATCTAAAGCAGCGGATTGAGTCAGGTGAATTTGAGCTGACAGGGGCGATCGCCCCTCTCCCTACTGACACACGATTCATGCCACAAGATAGCTGGGGTCCGCAAATTGACATGACCTAGCATCGACATGACCTAGCGCAGCACCCAGCCCACTCCTTACATTCCGCCGCTACTTCCGTCGCCGCTGCATCCGCTTTAGGACTCGCTGCTTTCGGCTTCGGCTTTGGCTTTGGCGCACCGCTGCTACCTTTTGGCTTGTACGAAGACGGACGACGTTTGCCGCCTTTTTGTCCTTTTGGCTTCTTCTTCGGGGGGACAACGCCAATTGACTTGCTCTCTTTGAGCAGTAGCTTGCCCGCTTGGCGCTCGACGGTTAGATCCCAGAAGTAGCCGGTCGCTCGTCCCCTTAGCTGACCGTTAACCAGCAGCTTGAATGGGCGCTTTGGCTTTGTATTCTCAGACTTACTTTTTTGGACAATGTTGACTGTAATCTCACCTAGCTCTTCCGAGTACTTGGCGACTTCGCCGCGAATAGAGAACTGGTCGCACAGTGATTCAGCCTCCTTGCTAGAGAGCGGACGGGTTTCCTCGGGCTGCTCCATCGCCTCCGCGTTAAGCGTTTCGGGTTCCCACACGCCTACAATTTGTACATGCAGCGCTGGAATTTTCTCTGAATCGTCGTCGGAGTCTCGCGAGTAGCTATCTTCGTTAGAAGTCTGTGAATCCAATGCTGAGTTTTCAGCAGCAGGCTTTTCGGACTCTAGCTGATCAGAACCTGTCTCGGCTACGGCTGTTGAGCTTTCCGCATCCGAATCTGCCTGATCTGATTTGCTTTTGAACTGAGTCGTCTTGGGTCGGCTCGTCTTTATCGAATTCGTCTTTGTACAGAGTGCGTGGATAGACTACCCAGAGATGGTCTGTCTCTAGATCAATGTGCTTTTTAAGCAGGCTAGTGACTCTGCCGAGCAAAACAGCATCTATCAAAGTGCCGTCTTCTGCCAAAATGTCTCCCCGGTTTAGCTGCTCTTCAGATGGGATGTACTTTCCTTTTAGAAGACCAATCGCCCGGTACTGTCTGGGCTCGCTAGGAGGCGAAATGGGCCCAGGCCGCTGAGGGGCAAGGGGCTGTTTGACAACGACTGTGGTTTCTGTCGCAGCAGGAGGGGCGGCTGCCGGACGCGCAGGGGGCTTCGGGCGAGCGGGTGGCTGCAAGAGCGATCGCCCCGGCGGCTTACGCAATCCGGCTTTTAGATCGCTTTTTGACTCTGCTGTTGATCCTGTCTGGACTGAACTCGAAGCAATGCTATCGGATTCGTTGATAGAGCGGGGCGGGCGGCTAGCGGCAGAACTCATCAATCGTCAAACTCCTGAACTGTACCTGCAACTTTGGTAACAAAGACTGAGAAAAGTCTTTGTCAGTAAGTGCTATGGTGCCTGCGATCGGTAGACCGTCGACAGCACTTTTCAAACCCTAGATTAACATCAGCGTCAAATTTGATTTATCGCACTCGCTACGTTCTGACAGGTTTTCTGCTGCAAGTATTCTCACAGGCTAGCGCGAACCGCTAGGTTCTACGACTGAGGCTTCATGGTTCTTGTTAGAAAGAAAACATCTGTAGGACAAAAGCGGCTAGAAAATCAGTTTGATTCAGCGATTGCTATCTAGTGGGCAGGATTATCTACGCTTATTCGTTCAGACCAGTGAGCAGTAAATCCGTACTTTTTTTGGGCTTGCGTATACCGCCAAAATTCCTGTCAAAAATTCAGGCTGCTAGCAATTCATACTGCCAACAATACAGATGGGAAGGGTAGGCTAGTATGAGCAAGTTATTTTGATGGATACCGGGAGAAAGCGTACTGTGGCCTTTAAAAAAGATAGTTGGCTGGTAAGAGGTGTGCTAATTGCAGCGGTTGCCGCCTTTGTCGCCGTGCCTGTTTTGTTTGGTCTGAATGGCCGCGCGTCTAATGGCGATCGCGCTGCTTCCTCAGCCACTCAGCCCAGCGTAGACGAAACAACCCAGCTACAGGGCGAGATTGAAGGCTACACAGCGGTGTTGAGCCGAGAGCCTGATAATCAAACGGCGCTTTCTGGCATTATCTACGCCAAGAGTAGACTAGGCGACCTAGAGGGCACCGTAGAGCCACTAGAGCGACTTGTTGAGCTAAATCCTAGCGAGCCCAGATACGCCGTGCTGCTCGCTCAAACCAAGCAACAGCTTAATGATTTAGAAGGCGCTGCGCAGACCTATCGCGGCGTTTTGACTCAGACCCCTGGTAACATTCCGGCCCTAGAAGGTCTAGTGGCGCTGCTGCTGAGCCAAGGTCGAACAGAAGGTGCTGTGGGTCTGCTAAAAGACACTTTGAACACAGCGGATCAAAACAACGAGATCGCACCTGGCAGTATTGACAAGCTCTCGGTTAAGCTGCTACTCGGTCAGGTATATGTCGAAGAGAAGAACTATGATCAGGCGCTGAGCATCTATGATGAGACGATCGCTGATGCTCAAGCGGCCTCGCCGACCCAGCCAGATTTTCGTCCGACTCTAGCCAAAGGATTGGTCCTCAAAGAACAGGGCCAGGACAGCGAAGCCCAGGCCCTATTTGATCAGGCGATCGCACTTGCCCCCACCCAGTACAAAGACGGCGTTCGCGATCTGATTAGTGAAAAAAGCACGCCGACTGAGTCAGTAGAGGGTACAGTCGAAGAAATCCCCGCAGCCGAGGAGAGTCCTGCTGAAGTCCCAGTCGCGCCTGAACCATAGAGTTTTGCGCTACGAACCAGCGCATCGTCCCTGTAGGGGCATTGCATGCAATGCCCCTACAGGGATATCGCAAACGCCGTGAACGATCTTATCTACGCGCTCTGACTAGCTAGCCGGGCAGTGGCAGCCGGTGAATTGGCAACTACAGCGTTAGGATCGACCTCGCTAAACTCGATGTGGTTGAGCAGAGTAGTAACAAAAGCGAAGAGTAAGAAAGGCAGAGATAGAACAAAGATCAGGCCAACGGTCGCAAGCGCGTACACAGGGCGGCTAGCGCCCATCAGGGCTAGCGCTGAGGCCAAGCTGATGAACAAGACCAAAAGCCAGACAATAATTTGACTGTAGATATCACCGAACTTCAGCGTGCAGTTCATCTTGTATGTTTTTGCGTTGTCCATGACTTGAGATCTCACAACAGAACTAGATTTGTCTTATTAGAATATCTACCTGCTTTGGCTTTAGGACGATTTGTCAATAGAGTTCAAGAATTAATAAGTTTGCTTACGTGGTCTATCAATATCTATTGCTTTACAAGCCCTACGACGTGCTGAGCCAATTCACCGACAATTCAGCCAAAAACAGCTCTACCGCTCCGCCGCAGCGGCGAACGCTCAAGGCGTTTGTGAGTGTTCCGAATGTGTATGCGGTCGGTCGCTTGGACCGCGATAGTGAGGGGCTACTGCTGCTGACAGATGATGGACCAATGCAGCACCGTCTAAGCCATCCGCGCTATGGGCATCGGCGACAGTACTGGGTGCAGATTGAGTGCAGCGCTGATAGTCAGCCGATAGAGGATGCGATCGCCCAGCTCAGCACAGGCGTGACCATTCGCGGCTACCACACTCGGCCTGCCCAGGTGAGCCTGATGCGAGAGCCAGATCTGCCGCCTAGAGATCCACCGATTCGCTATCGTAAGCAGATACCTACTGCCTGGTTAGCGATTGTCTTGAGCGAGGGGAAAAATCGTCAGGTACGCCGTATGACAGCGGCGGTCGGCTATCCGACACTGCGGCTGGTTCGCAGCGCTTTGTTTCTGCCCGGCGCTCGGCAGTCGGGAGGAAAAGACTCAAGCGCTCAAAGATCGAGGCCAAACCTAAAGACTAGTCTGCAAGCCCCAGATGAACTGGCTCTGACCCTGTCCGGATTGCTGCCAGGGCAGTGGCGATCGCTCAGCGACCATGAGGTGCGATCGCTGCCCCGAAGCAGCCATTCTCAGGCATAATCCAAATCAGGCAATTCTCTACTTCTGTCCTTTTCTATCTATCATGCAATCTTTCCCACACCGTCAAGCACGCCTGGAGACAATGCTCTAGAACTCGATATGCCTATCTGTGCCAACTGTCAGTTTGCTAACCCGGTAGACCACAACTTCTGTCAGCGCTGTGGCTCGCCTTTGACGGCCCAGCCGTTGCTACAGCCATTGCTACAGATCAGAGTGCTGCCGTTCGATCAGTTAGAGCTGGTCCCAGATACGTATTTGCCGGGTAGACCTGTTGACAACAGCGCAGCAGGCTCTGAAGGTCGATATCAGGTTTCTACTGTGCTTAGTTCTGGCAGAGCGTATGTAATAGATAGTCAGGCTGAAGTGCGATCGCCTCTTCAGCAGCGTCTTCTTGATCTAGCTGATACAGAAACCACTCCAACGGTAGAAACTCTACAATCCATCTTAGATCTGCCCGCAGCCGCCTACCCCTACCTGCTGCTAAAAGACGCCGCCCCTCAGCTCTACGACACCTGGCAGCAGGATGAAACGGCCTTGATGATCACCTACGACCAGCCCACAACCACGCCTTTGGTCAAAGCGTTCTCCACCGCCATCGATCCGCTACAGCCGGTCTACTGGACCCATCTACTCACAGATCTTTGGGCGGCACTTGAGCCTATTCCCCAGTGGCGATCCAGCCTTCTACAAGCTGACAATCTTGGCATCACCGCCGACCAGTCTCTTTACGTCCACAAGTTCATCCCGCCCAGCGGCTACAAAAAGCAGGGTGGAGACCTTCAGGAAGAGGATGACTCTACTTCAGATCCTCAGCTCTCGGATCTAAAAGCTTTCCTCAAGTCTCTGCTAGCCCAACCTCACAGAGGCGAAGTCGCTACCCTCAGACAGATCAGACAGCTCATCCTTGCCGTCACCTCCGCCCAAACCCTAGATCAGCTAAGAAATGAGCTAGCCACCATCGGCAAAGAACTCCTTTCCACCCCAGATGCAACAACCCCTCGGACCTCCTCCCCTCTCCCCCCTTTTCCGCCTCTCCCAATCCCTAGCGCCCAAAACGATATGGCTTCAGAAGATCTCCCAGTAGAAGATCTCCCAGTAGAAGATCTCCCAGTAGAAGATCTCCCAGTAGAAGATCTCTTAGTAGAAGACCTCTTGCCAGAAGATTCCTCCCCTGACCCGTTGGAAAGCAGACTGCTTAGTGATTCTTCAGAGATGGAAGATTCTACAATGGTTCTACCTATGAAGCTGATTTCACTGGAAGATTTTGGCCGCACAAGTGTGGGTCGCCTGCGTGAGCACAACGAGGATTATTTTCTGATTGCTAGCAGTTGCCAAAAGGAATTAAAAAATCAGTCTCATCGCTATCAGGCTCGCTGTTTGTACGTGCTCTGCGATGGTATGGGTGGACATGACGGTGGAGAAGTGGCTAGTCAGCTTGCCGCTCAGACGCTGTCTGACTATTTTGAGGCGCACTGGCCGTCCGCGCTGGCAGAAGGCTCTGATAACAAGACTTCAGCAGAGACTACACTGCCAGATGAAGAGACAATTGTTGAGGCCGTGAAACTCGCTAATCAGGCAGTCTACGAGATTAATGAGAAAGAACAGAAGACTGGACATGCGCGCATGGGAACGACCCTGGTACTGCTGCTAGTGCAGGGAACCTCCGCGGTGGTTGCGCATGTCGGAGACAGTCGGCTGTATCAACACACCAGGCGAGTTGGGCTCAAGCAGATTACAACAGACCACGAGGTGGGTCAAAGAGAGATTCAGCGCGGCGTTGATGCTGCGATCGCCTACGAACGCCCCGACGCCTACCAGCTCACCCAGGCACTAGGTCCGCGTGGCCAGGAAAGTCTCTTTCCTAGTGTGACCTATCTCAACTTCTCAGAAGACACGCTGCTGTTGCTTTGCTCTGACGGACTCAGCGACAACAACCTGGTAGAAGACTATCTAGATAGCCACATCGATCCAATTCTAAGAGAAAAGAAAGGGGTCGTCACCGGGATGGACGACCTAATCACGCTAGCCAACGAAGTCAACGGGCACGACAATATTACCGGAATTGTCGTGCGCTTAAAGATTAGCCCTGATTTGCAAAGCATTATCCACTAGAGACTATCTCTAGAGAAGGCTCAAGAGCTGGTAGCTAAAGCCTGGATGATTGCGCCGCGAGCTGTTGTTTGGCCTGCTGCCAAAAAGCGTTTAGCTCGGTGGGGCTATAGTCGTGTAGAGGCTTTTTGGCTTGGGCTTCGACGCTGGCAAAGCGCTGAATGAATCTACGGTTTGTGCCCTGTAGGGCGGCGGTAGGATCGAGCCCCTGCCACCGTGCAATTTGAATTAGAGAGAATAGAACATCGCCGAGTTCGCTTTCTTGGGCGGCAGTAGATTCTGACTCGATAGCTTTGTGCAATTCGGCGATCTCTTCGTCTACTTTCTCCCAGACTTCCGCTAGAGAATCCCATTCAAATCCAGCTTTTGCCGCTTTGCGAGAGATTTTCATTGCGCCCGTTAGAGGCGGTAGCGATCTAGCATATCGCCGCAGCTTAGGAGAAAGTTTGTCGGGATCTTCAGTCTCTGCCTTTTCCGCCGCTTTGATCTGTTCCCAGCTCATTCGTAGCGCTTCTGGCGCTTTGGTCCCCTCGTCATCGGATTGTTTTTCAAACACATGCGGATGACGGCGAATCATCTTGTCTGCAATTCCTTTGGCAATATCTCCTAAATCAAAGTCTCCCTGTTCTTGAAAGATTTGCGCCTGTAGAACAACTTGTAAGAGTAAATCTCCAAGTTCTTCGGCAATATCTTTAGCTTTGCCCGTTTGAATCGCGTCTACTGTCTCGTAGGCTTCCTCGATTACGTAGGGTGCTAGGCTTTGGGGCGTTTGGGCTAGATCCCAGGGGCAGCCGCCGTCGGGGTTGCGGAGCTGAGCGATGACGTCAATGAGTCGCTGAAGTTCGGTGAGGGTTTGGGAGGTGGGGGAGAGGGGGAGTGAGGAAGCGGGGGAGTGAGAAGCCATTAGGGAGGTTGAGTGAATTGTTCCGCCTTATGGTATCGCTACTCTGTTCGGGTTCGTTCTGTTTCTATGACTAGGCGAAAGCCAAAGAGGATATGTTTGGCGTCTGTGGGGCGATCGTGCTGGTAGGCGGCGCGGCAAAAGCCAGGGTAGTCGTCCCAGCCGCATCCTTTTAGCAGGACTTCGATGTTGCCGTTGGATTTTTCGACGAGGGTACTGGTGTATTCGAAACACGTTGCCTGCCATGTCTTCGATGCCGTAGGGACTGCGGCTGTCTGGGTAGGTGGCGATCGCACTCGTTCCATACGGACCATTTTTCGCCCAGTTAGTCGCCTCATTACGCCACTCACTCCCCCACGGAAAATAGCGGCCGTCGGTGCCCCTGGCGGCTTTCTCCCATTCCAAAGTAGTTGGCAGTCGGTAGCTAACGCCGTCTTGTTCTGAGCGCCAGTCCGCATAAGCTAGCGCATCCTCATAGGAAATCAGCACCACCGGATGCTGCTCCTGTCCGGCTGGAAACTGGCCTGCTTGCCACAGATAGGGCTCTACTTCGCTATAGTCATGAACTAAAAAGCCCTGCGTCTGATAGTCTTCAGCAGAGATTCCAGGCTGTTCATGCTCCTGTTGCCTGCACAAAAGCCTGATAGTCCTGATTGGTGATTAGATTCTGCGCTAGGCAAAACGCAGGTAGGCTAACGGTTTCCTCGTCGGGCTCGCGATCAAACCAGCCCTGACGCCGAAAGCCCGCTTCAGCTTCGGCGACTCGCTCGGGTGAGTCGGCGAAGCCCTCGGCGCTGATTTGGTAGGCGTAGTCTTTTTGGGTGCGATCGCTCCCCCGCAAAAACTCACCCCCTTCCACAAAAGCAAATCCTGATCTGCTGCTCACAGTCAGCGCGGGTCAGTGCAATTTGCTCAGGAGGCCCTATCTTCTGACAGCCCAGCAGCGCCGCTACACCACAGCAGATCAGACGGTGCTGAGCCTTCATCCTCTCCCTCTCGCTTTATCGATTGTCCCATTCTGCGGCGGCATCTGTCACCGCTTGCATCCACCGTCTTATCTCCTAGCATCGCCGCCTGTAAGTTGTCATAGACTACCTTCTGCAAGACTTTCACATCTTCCATTGCCGGAATCAGCACGGCAGCATCCTCTAGCTGGCTAGCACTGACCGAGCGAGCGACTTCTACCGGAGAGGCATCTGCGGGCACGTCGGTAAAGTAGCTATCGGACATTGCTCCCACGGTGGAGGGCAGTACGTTTGCGGCTTTGGCGAAGGCGAGCTGGTTGGCGTCATTGGTGACGAAGGTGGCGAACTTCAGCGCGGCGGCTTCTACGTCTGTGGACTTTGGAATGACGAGATCCATCGCGGCGACGTTCTTTTTGCCAGTGCTGCCAGTGATTTGAGGGGCGGCTTTGGTGGCGGCGGCGATGTCTGGGGCGTTTGTGGCGATCGCGCTCAAAGTCTCCGCGCCCGAGGTCAAAATCGCCGTCTGCCCCGACTGATAGAGCTGAGTCGCCTGCGAGTGTCCTTGCGTTAGCACCTCACGCGGCAGCAGCTCATTTTGATACAGGTCCGTCCAGTACTGAAAGACCGCCTTGCCCTCTGGCGTATTGAACGCTGCGTTACCTTCGTCATCGACTAGCGGCACGCCCATCTGCACAAAAGACTGAAGCACATCCGCCGCATCCTCTGGCACAAAGCTAATGAAGAAAGCGTACTTTCCGGTTTCGTCCTTGATTGTCTTCGCCACGTCCGCCAGCTCTTCAAACGTGGCAGGCGGCTCAGCAATCCCCGCCGCTTCAAAAATCTCGGTGTTGTACAGCGTCACCCGCGCCGTCAGATACCAGGGAAAGCCAAAGCTATCGCCATCGATCTGCGTCGCCTCAAAAATCTTCGGCAGATAGACCGCCTTTTCTGCTTCAGAGAGCTTGTCATCTAGCGTCAGCCATGCGCCTCTGGCCGCGAGCTGAGAGGCGAAGTTTGGATTCAGGTTCACCACGTCGGGCGCGTTGTTCGCCGATACCGCCGCTAGGATTTTGGTCTCCATGTCGGACCAGGGCACATCGACCCATTTCACGGTCGTGTCTGGGTTTTCGGCTTCAAACTCGGCAATCAGCTCGTTGAAGTAGTCGTCGAACTTGGGCGAGAGCTGCATCGTCCAGAATTCGACTTCGGCCTTGCCGGAGCTATCGGCGGCGGCATTGGTCCCGCTACCGCAGCTAATCAGCCAGCTAGAGAGCAGACCGACGAGGGCAAGGGCTAGAAACTTTTTCCAGTGGCGGATAATTGACATGGCGTATGAGGCAAAACGGCGCGATGATTTGTGACTTTACATCACAAGTCGCCTGTTTGGGTAAGTCGGGTAGGCCAGATCTTTGAATCTGGATACTCGAAAGCTGAACGACTAGGCCGCTGCTGTGCTAACGCTGGCAATTAGCTGGCCGATTTCTTGAGGGGAAGAGCCAGTGGCGATCATATCGCGGATGAGCTGATCAATTGAGGTCGATGGTTCGGTATGTTGTGTCTGGTTTGGCTGTTTAAGGTCCACTTCTTCGGGCGCGGCTATCTGCTGCTGCCGTTCTTCTAAGCGACGCGACAGCGCTAGTTTAATTTCGATGATGAGTAAGTCTTCGTCTGCAAGACCAAGAAAATCGGTAGCTGATCCAACCTGCCATCCTTTGGCTTCAAGCTTTTCTTTAGTTTGTTGGTCCATTGGCTTACTCCTGCTTGTCCCTATCGTATCTACTCAATCGCTGTTTACAAGTATCAATAGTGCTGTTTGGGGTCGCCTGCGACTTTTTGCTAAAGACTTCGAGAATGATGATGGCGTCTGGATCGATGCGGTAGATGATGCGCCAGTTCTGCTCACGGTCTCTGATCCGAAGTTCATGACAGCTAATGCCAATGCTGGGCATCGGTCTCGATTGCGGCATTCCCAGTGTCTTGCCCTGCTGCAATCTTCTGAGTAGGTATCCTGCTTCAATTCTAGCTGTCTGACTAAAGGGCGGCGTTTTGACTTTACCTTTTAGCCAGATGAGAGGTTTATTGCGATCGCTCATAGAATTTCATAGCTTGACGTTCAGCTTACTTTTTTCTGATAGCTAGATTTGAAATTAAGACAGTATAGGCAGCATGTGGTTTGAAACATAAGTCAGCTTGCGCATGTACGATGTGGAATATAGAGCTTTTAGCCTGTAAGCTGTAGCTCAGCCAAAGCGACAGAAGCGATACAGAGATAGATATTGAAGCAGTTTCGATGGAGCGATGACAAAAACGAGCAGTTGAAGGCTCAAAGGCAGGTTAGCTTTCAACAGGTATTGCAGGCTATTCAGGCGAAGCAGGTCTTAGACATCATTGAGCACCCTGACCAGACAAAATATTCATCTCAAAGAATTTTTATCATTGCCATGAATGAATATGTATATCTGGTGCCGTTTGTGGAAGATGACGAAGTGATTTTTCTGAAGACGATTATTCCTAGTCGGAAGATGAAAAAGAAATATCTAGGAGAATAAGCTATGTCTACTTTAAGTGCGGAAGAACTAGAAATTTTAGAATCTGTAGAGCTAGGAGAGTGGCAGTCTATTGCTGACCTACCGGAGGCGATCAATCAGTATCAGCGCTATGCACTGGCTCAAACCAACGAGCTAGCGGCTATTAGTATTGGGCTGCCTACTGACGATTTGCAAATGTTGAAGATAATGGCGCAGCAGGCGGATACCTCAGTTGCTCTTCTGATCGCTAGCGTGCTGCATCAGTATGTTGCTCATCAGTCTTTCTCAGTCTTAAGTGTTAGATCGTTGCGGCGGTCTCATGGCTTAGAGCTAGCCCTATCCGCTGTACACATAGACAGCTTTCTCAATACTAGGTATCACTATCAACATGCCAGCACGGCTATACGCGAAGTAGCTTCCCGGACTAGAAACTGCCTCATTGATCTCCTGCTCAATCTCCGGTTCAATTTTAATTTCCCAGCCGTATCTATCCAGATAGTCAGCTAGTTTGGGTGGAGAGACTACTGAGTCGGGAGTTTGTGTTTGAACTTTGTCTTTCCAATCTGGATCTGAACTAATAGGAGTCTCCTGCCATTCTGAATACTGTCCTCGCTGTTCGTAGCGGCTCCCTGAGTTTGGTAGCAATCTTGTGAAGTAGTCAATACCTAGTAGCTCTATCTCTTTGACCGTATCGTTTGGAATCTTGTATACGATGATTCCTGTTTCATTCCCTCCAGGGCCCAACCCATATAGCTCTTCATTAGAGTAGAGTATTTCTGACACGATCAATTCTGTAGGAACATGACTAAGCTTGTCTTGTCTTTCCCAACTCTTCGACCATACGGAGAAAGTTCTATGTACGAAAAAGATTGTTCCGAATGTAACAAAGATCATTCCGATCCGGGAACCTAAAGGTCTTCGTCTGCCACTCATTTTCGGCTAACCGGATGTTGGTTGGTAAATAGTTGGTATCAGTCATGTCACTCAGGGTGGTTTCCTTCATTCATACAGCCATGCTACTAATTCACCCACCGTTAGCTGAAAGGCTGTCGCGAATTCCGGTACTGGCAACTGTGCATCCGAAGCTTCATACAGCACAGCTCGCAAGTCAGGTGTATAGGCAAAAACACATTCTTCGTCTGGGTCGATTAGCCAGCCCATCTGAGTGCCGTGCGCTAGTGCGTACATAATCTTTTTGACTACTTTCGTCTGGTTCTGCCCCGGCGACAGAATCTCAATCATCCAATCGGGCGCATGGTGAAGTTCTCCTGAAACTTTGCCATCTACTTTTCTAGGAATTGCTGACCAAGGAAGTACGGCTATATCAGGTACGATTGAGCGGTTCTCAAATGTACAGCGAAGTTCTGGCAGGGCTCGTCCGACTTGATTAGCTTTAATCGCCGCGTTGATGGCAGTTGTGAGGTCTGCTTGAATAACGCTGTGCGCTGTTTTTGGCATCGGCTTTTGAATTATTTGACCGTCAATGTATTCGCTAGCAGGCTTCGTTTCGGGCTGCTGCGAAAATTCTTCTAGGGTGAGGGTTCTTGTGGGCGTCTGTACCATGACTGCAAACCTGGCTCAAAACCGACTGTCTACTGTTGATTATTACAGGTCATTAGCAAAATGACTGGGATTGAGGAAGTGCGATCGCCCCCCAATCAATCCGCTCCCCCCTGCAATCCTCCAGTCACCGTCTGCGATCGCCCAGTCACGCTCTGCAATCCTTCAGTCACCAACTGCACTTTATCAGTCGCACTCTGCAAAGCTCCAGTCACCAACTGCACTTTATCAGTCGCACCCTGCAAAGCTTCAATCATCAACTGCACTTTATCAGTCGCGCTCTGCATCAATTCCGCTTCATTTCTGTACTTCTTTGCAGACATTGGGAACGCTCAGAGCGCATCTCCATACACTCAGGACTCTACCTATGCCGATTGATCGCAGCATCGACACCCTGCTCAGCGACGCCCAGCTCGCCATCGACAACGCCTTGAACAATCCAAAAGTGCTCGAATACCTCAGCGACTTCGGCTATACCAAGGCAAAGATCCAGCAGGGCAAACAGCTCTACAGCGCCGCCGCCGCTGCACAGCTCGCGCAGCAGGCCGAAGCGGGCGGACAGATCTCGGCGACGACTGACGTGAACGAAGCTTGGGAAACTGCCAAGAAATCCTACATGCGGTTTCTAAAAGTGGCGCGTGTCGCCTTCAAACGCAATTCTGGCGTCGCCACCCAGCTAGATCTAGGCGGCACTCGCAAGAAAAGTCTCTCTGGCTGGATGGCGCAGGCGCAGCAGTTTTACAAGAATGCGCTAGGGGATCAAGTAGTTCTCTCTGAACTAAAAGAGTTTGGCATCACTGAGCCAAAGCTGAAGGCTGGACTGGCTGAGCTAGCGGTGATAGAGCAGGCCAATCTGGTCCAAGAAAAAGAGAAAGGAGAGGCGCAGGCAGCGACAGAAAAGAGAGATGCGGCGCTAGATGAACTGCAAGACTGGCTGAGTGATTATCTGGCGATCGCAAAGGTCGCGCTAGAAGAAGAGCCACAGCTATTGGAAGGCATGGGCGTTTTGGCGCGATCTGAAAAGTAGCCAGCGTCGTTAAAGGGGTGCGAAGTGTTCCGCCAGAGAAAGAGTGTCGAAGATATTTCGGTAGAGTGACAAATGAGCGATATCTTGGAGCAATAGATCGTTTAACATATCATCCAGGAACGTTTGCTTACTGGCTTACTCATTTTGTGAGGAAACAGCACACTATGACGACTATCAATATTGATCTATCAGGTGAACTTGAAAATGAATTGTCCACAGAGGCTTCTCAACTAAAACTGCCTCTAGCGGAATACATTTTGCGCGTACTGTCCTTTCGCCCTTTTCTCCAGAATCCTCCAAGGACAGGACTGGAGCTTGTTACCTATTGGGAAAACATTGGGGTAGTGAACTCTAGACCCGATATTACGAACAGCCAAGAGTACGCCTCTAGGTTGCGCCGAGATGCTGAACATCGCGATCGCGCATAGTTAGTCGTGTACTTTGTCGATACCGATATCATGATTGATATTCAGCGTGGCTATGCGCCTGCACTGGCTTGGTTTGCCTCGCTTTCCGACCTGCCAAGCATTCCTGGCTTTGTTGTAATGGAACTGATTCAGGACGCTCAGAACAAACAACAGGTGCGCAAAGTCATACAGTTAGTAGCGCCATTGTCTGTTGTTTGGCCTACTGAAACCGACTGTGCTCGGGCGTTGTCTGACTTCACCACTTACCATCTATCTCACAAGGTTGGTCTGATTGATGCTCTAATTGGTGCTTGTGCTGTTGGACGTAGCGCAACTCTCTGCACATTCAACGTAAAGCACTACAGAGTTATTCCAGGTTTGAGCTTAGAGCAGCCGTATAGTCGTTAAGACAGTCTAGACCTGCTCAAATGATGTGAACGAAGCTTGGGGAACTGCCAAGAAATCCTACACGCGGTTTCTGAAAGTGGCGCATGTCGCCTTCAAAAGCAATTCCGGCGTAGCTACTCATCTAGATCTTGACGTCACCTGAAAGAAAAGTCTCTCTGTCTGTCTGGCGCAGGCAAATCAGTATTGGCTGAGCGATTATCTATGGATTGCTCAGCACATCTACCTCTTCAGCTTTCGGAACTCATTCTCTGAAATCCCTAGCTGTTTTAGAATCGACTTAAAGAGTCCACCGCCTATCTCCGCATTCCCATGAATTGGGATAGTCGTTGCCCGTCCATCAGAATGCTTCCATCTAGCATGACTACCTTTCTGTCTGGCCTTCACAAAGCCTAGCTTTTCCGCAACCCGTTCTAGCTCTTTTGCTTTAGCGGGCATTAGCTACTGCAAGCTCAACGTCATTAGGCAGCGACTCTTCCCTCTTCCGCATACTCATCACGAATCATGTCGAATACGTTGATTAGCTCCGCTCTAGCTTCTTCTGATGTTTGCCCCCAGGCATGACATCCTTCAATTGCTGGAACGTAGGCAACAAAGGTTCCATTGTCATCAGGACGTAGTACGACCGTGTAACTTTCTAGAGAAGACATAGGATATCAGCCGAGTTGTCTGTATTGACTAGCATATCGTATCTAAAAGTCTGATAGCTGCGTCAGAAGTTAGCTGAGCAGACGGCAGCCTAATCCATGCGGGCGATGAACTACAGCATTCAAATTACTTGACTCAGTGCAAAAATCACTCTATCTTCAATAGCTAAGGCGCGTGATGCCTATCGCCGCCGTTTCATCAGAACTCATTTGGCTTCAGCGCCATCGGCAGGTGTTACGAGCACCTACCGACGGCTAACTTCACGAACTGAACCAGCAGTCCGGAAGCTAAGGGCAGTGTACTTTAGCGACTCCGAATTTGCACATATTTCGAGAGGTGGCTAAAGTCGCTTGGGTTCTGGTTTCCTAACCCCTATTAACCGGAGACCAGATTCTCATGTTTACATTTCCCTTACCGGACGCGATCGCGTCCACAGTTTCAGACTGAGCACAACAGAGCAAGTTCGTCATCTATTACTTGGCACGCCCGGCGGTATCCAAACCACGATTGCGCAATTGCACCAGCTCGGCTACGCGGACCCAAACGACTGGAGCCGCCCTCTTCCGACTGGCAGAGCGAATGAGATGATGGCGATACTCACCAAGCGAGTCGCGCTTTAGTCACCAGATTAGAAGTAAGCCAGCTAAAAAGCCAGCGCAAAGAAAAGGTAGCGTAGGCTACGGCGGTAGCGCCTTGCCTGATAATTACGTCCATCAGGGGTAGTAGGTTTACCTAGTGTCTCCTCACTCGGAGGGATGTTGAGCTCTATATTTCTGGCGATACTTGGGGCTATTCGTGGCTGGGTGATTTGGCTGCGATCGCTCCTCCATAAGCTATCCAAACCAACCCACCCAGTTAGACCACTTAACCGAACACTTTGAGCGTAAAAGCAGTAGTGAAAGCCGTCAGCTCATCCTTTATTGCATTGTTCTAGCGGGTTTCCAACACCTTCCAAATCAAAGCGTTCTGTCATTGTTGAAGAGTAAAGCAAAGGAGACAATTACATGAACAAACTCATTCGCTACATTCTAGGGTTCTTTCTACCCCCCCTCGGCGTCTTTCTCACTTACGGCATTAGCCCAGCATTTTTTATCAATCTCGGTCTGACATTTTTGGGTTATGTCCCTGGCTGTATCCACGGCGTATGGGCGATCGCAAAGCACTACGAAACAGCACAGCTACCCGATGCTAGCTAGTCTGACCCTGTTGCTTTCTAGATCTTAGAGACTATCTAAGATTGCTTTCAATCATTCACCCTTAAAAAGAAGAGTAAAACAAATATGTTGGGATTTTTCGTAACTACGCTCATTACTGCTTTGAGCATCTTGGTCGTTGACCTGATTGTTCCAGGCGTGGGCATTGCCACTTTCACTGCTGCGCTGCTAGCAGCGGTTTCTCTCGGTATTGTCAACGGTTCTGTCAAACCAGTGCTGAAGCTGGTATCACTGCCAGTCACCTTTCTGACGCTGGGCGCATTCTCTCTAGTCGTTAACGGTTTGTGCTTCTGGCTCGCCTCCGTTCTGGTCCCCGGATTCACCGTAAACGGACTGATTGGCTTCATATTCGGGCCGATTGTGCTATCTGCGGTTAGCACGTTTATTTCTGGCTACTTTGCCAAGAACGACGTGGAGTCCAAGATTGCAGGCGTTGGCGAGAAGCTAAAGCTAAACAAAGGCGAAGGCGACAGCATCAGCGCCGTCAAAGAACAGGAAAAGCTAGAAGGCACTAAGCTCTCCTAGTCCGCTGCTTTCCTGACCAGCACTCGAACGCAACATAGCCGGGACAAACCCGCCGCGTATCAACAACAGCCTCTACTGCTCTTATCGGGTGGTAGAGGCTGTTTGCTTTGTGTCCCGATCCTCCCCACCAGTTCATCAAGCCTGTTTGTTCTGTAGAAGCGATGGGCAAACTTCAATGTCGGTGAATTTCTGCTGATATCGGCAACGTACGCCCTTACGAAGCCCAACATGGCAAGTGTAGAAGCACTCAGTCTTACTCAGGACTAATGTAATTTTCTTGTTAAGACCTGGGCAATCTAGGGTCGAAATTCGGATATTAATCTAGGCGCAGTCGTGAACAGACTCAAGTCATTATTTTCCAAAAAAACGTCAGGGGTCGGTATCGAACTTACGCCTGAGCGCATCAACATAGTGCGCCTCAAGCAGCAAGGACAAAAGCTAAAGCTACAGACCCTTGCCACTGCCGAAGTTCCTGAAGGTGTCTTTGAGGAAGGTCAGATTGTCGATAGTCCGACGATGGCCGAAATTATTCAAGAAACCCTCGCTGAGCACAAAATTAAAGTCTCTCAGGCGACGACTGCGGTACCGGGCCGCGCGGTCACTCGCGTTATCTTGGTACCTTCCGAGCTAGACGACGTTGAGCTGCGCGAGATGGTGCTCAACCAAGAAGCCAGTCTGTACCTGCCCTTTCCTAGAGACGAGGCCGACGTAGACTACCAAAAAGTAGGCTACGTAGTCGACGACGATGGCATCGAGAAAGTGAGAGTCTTACTCGTCGCTGTCAAAAGAGAAATCACCGATAGCTACACCGAAACCTTTGCCCAGGCGGGCCTTAGCCTCAACGTCCTAGAAACCAGCAGCTTCGCTCTGATTCGTACCATCCGCGAACAGCTGCGGCAGTTTACCTCCCAAGAAGCCGTTGCCATTGTCGATATTCAATTCGAGAGCACTGAAATTTCTATTGTTGTAGACGGTACGCCCCATTTCTCGCGCACTGTTCCTCTTGGCACCTTCCAAATCCAGAGCGCTCTGAGCCGAGCGATGAACCTACCACCGTCTCGCAATGCCGATTTGCTCCAAGGGATGTCTGTTCCGTCCGGTCCTATTTCTGGGGCTCCAAAGGGGGGGATGAATCCTGGCACTGCGGCCATATTGCGCGTTGTGGGCGAACTCTCTGACGAACTGCGCCGCTCAATCGACTTTTATCTCAACCAAGGAGAAGACATGGAGGTAGCTCAGCTGCTGCTAGCAGGCCCTGGTGGGGCTATCAGCAATCTAGACGAATTTTTCTCGCAGCGGTTAGGACTGCCTACTAACGTGATTGACCCAATAGATTCTTTGGGGATTGAGACCGATGAAGAAATTTCACCTGCACAGCGATCAGGACTAGCAACAGTGTTCGGTCTCGGACTGAGGGAGGTGTAGGGCCATGTACGGAATTGATATCAATTTTCTAAACGATCGCGTCGATAGACCAATTGACGCCATTGTTCCAGTGGGGCAGGCTGCGCCCAAAGCCGACTTTAGTAGAAAGGTGCCGATTTTAGTGGGTTTGATGGTGAGCCTATGCGCGCTTGGCGGGGTTGGCAGCTACTGGATGGTGCTAGAAAGACAAAAGAAGAGCCTAGTCGCCCAGTCGGCAGCGCTAGATTCGCAGCTAGCTGAGCTCCAGCAGAAAGTGGCTCAAATCGATACTGTCAGACAGCAAACGGCGGCGGTCAACTCAGAAATTCAGGCATTGGCCAGTGTGTTTGAGCGGATTCGACCCTGGTCGGCGATTGTCCGTGATGTGCAGGGCCGAATTCCTACGCGCACCCAGATCTTACGCCTGGTCCAGACAGCGCCAGTCGAAGGCGGCTCGGCTGCGGGCGGCATTGAATTGGGCGGCAACGCCTGCTCTTTTGATGACGTTAATGACTTCTTACTGACCCTTCAGAGTTCACCCTTCCTCTTGGATGAGTCAATCGAGATTACAACTGCTAGTTTGGGCTCGGAAGTGCCTGGTCGCTGCCCTGGCGAGGCGGCAACTGAGGAGTCTGCCGAATTAGTAAGCTACACCATCACTGGCGAGATCAAGAGTATTCCGGCAACGGCGCTACTCGATGAGTTAAATCGACAGCAGGAGTCTACTGGACTGGCTGCTCGCATTCGTGCCCTTCAAGCAACAGGAGCCATAGAGTAATGACTGCCTCAGGAGATTTTTCGATCAATGATGCCGATTTTATTGACGAACCGATTAATCCGGTCGTCTTTGGTCTAGAGATTACGCCGACCATCATTGGCGTTTTGATCGCCCTAGTCGGTATAGGCGGCACTGGCTATCTGTACAAAGAAAAGGTCATGCCCGTCGCGGCGGGGAATGCCGTGCTGCGCACAGAGATTGCTACCAAAGAAGGCCAGCTAGTGTCGCAGGCTCAGCAGCTAGAGAATATAGCCAAGATAGAGGCAGAGCTAGCTGTTGCCATGCAAAAGCGGCAAAATGTCTACTCGCTCTTCGCGAACGAAGACACGATGGATACCCTGCTTTTGGATATCAACCAGCGGATTGAAAGCAGCAATGCCACCCTTAACGGCGTCCGCAATCAGGTCAGAGCCAGAGGCATTCCACCTATTCTTTTGGAAGCTCAGCTCAAGACGTTTAATCCCGGTGAGAAAGCAGTTGTTGCAGATGGTTCTTTGGGTGAAGAAGTTAATGGCAAGCTCAAGCGCGAAAACTATTCGATCAGTTTCTCGGCTGACTATGCGCAAACCCAATCAATTCTAAGAAATCTAGAAAGATTGGAGCCTTTGCTGATGGTGCAAAACTTCAGCATCACTAGCGGTCAGGCGGTGGACGAAACCGTGATCGGCAGCGACGGTCAGGTGATTAGCAGCCCAAAGGCCCAGCTAGATACGTCTTTTGAAATTGATGCGTTGATTCCGACTGCTGACGCCGACGTTCCACCAGAGGTAGCACCCCCCGTCGAGGAAGGCGCTGATGCTGAGCCTACCAGCCCATAGCCAGATTTTTTGATCTCAACTTCGCTTTATATCCCGCTAGATTTGACCCAAGGAGTACTGTTTCTGTGAAAAGTCGTCTTAATTTTAGAAGCCTAATGCTAGGAGGCGCTTTGGCTGTATTAGCTAGCCCTTTGGCTGCTCAATCTGCTATGGGTGCGACGATCGTAGAAGGCATTGACCTCAAGCGAACCGCTGCGGGCCTAACCCTAAAGCTAGAGACTACAGGGGATTCTCCTCAGATCGTGACGGCAAGTTCGGGCAAGCTGCTCCAGGCAGATATCGCCCATGCGCGGTTAGAGCTGAAAAAGGGCGATCGCTTTACCAAAAAGAATCCTGCGCCGGGAATTGAGTCTGTCACGCTAGAGGCAGTGGGCGCAGATCGGGTGAGAGTCACGGTAGCAGGCGAAGAGAAAGCGCCAGTTAGTGCAATTCAAAAGTCGGCGGATGAGTCGTTTGTGCTGAGCTTGGATACGCGATCGCACGCCAAAGCCGCTCCCTCTACACTGCCAGAGTCTATCGTCACCGTCCCCGGCAAAGCCACCCCTACCGAGACAGATCCGGTTGAAGCAGTCGGCAATCTGGCTCAAGCAGATCCTCAAGCCATCCCTCAACCTATCCAAGGCGAAAACACTCCCGAGATTCTAGTTCCAAATCCAGGCGTGATTATTGACGGTACGCCTGTTACTGCGCCAACTCTGAACGGTGCGCCGCCTTTTCTCCCTCGCGCCATTGCACCGCCAGTCGGCGATCTTTCCGTATCCGATATTGATTCTACGCTAGACGAAATCGATCTCGGCACAGCCGAACGGGTACCCAGACTCGTCTTGCGCGATGCCTCTGCTCGTGAGGTGCTTTCCCTACTCGCTAGAGCTGCTGGCCTAAACCTGGCATTTTCTAGCAATGAAGGAGAAGGCGCGGAAGCTTTCGATTCTAGAGTCTCTCTAGATATTGAAAACGAGCCTGTTCAAAACGTTTTCAACTACGTGTTGCAGCTCTCTGGGCTAGAAGCGAATAAAGTAGGTCGGACAATCTTCGTCGCACCACGCTTGCCCAACAGCGCCCGCAACGTCCTAGTTCGCAGCATTCGCCTCAATCAAATTGACGTGAGTAGCGCGGTCAACTTCCTGGTTTCAATGGGCGCTGAGAGCGCGGTGACTAGCGAAAGCTCTGTGACTAGCGTGAACGCGGTAGAAGTCGGCGGCGGCACCGATGTGACCGAATCCACCACGACCCAGTCATCCTTAACCAACCAGCGGATTGACTTTGCAGACGCAGACCCACTACTGCGAGGATTGCAGATTATCGGTGATGAGCGCACGAATTCTTTGACACTAATTGGCACGCCTCGTCAGATTGAAATTGCCTCGGCTCAGATGATCCAGCTGGATATTCGTCGTCGCCAAGTGGCTGTCAATCTGCGAGTAATTGATGTGAACCTGAACGATTCTGACTCCTTCGGATCGAGTTTCTCTTTTGGTCTAGGCGATACCGCCATCAACCAGACAGGTGGAATTGGCCTGATCAACTTCACTGGCGCAGGGGGCGCAATCGGTATTGCTAGACAGTTCTTGGCACAGTTAGAAGCCTCTATCCAAAGTAGCAACGCTAAGATCATGACTGACCCAACTTTGGTTATTCAAGAAGGCCAAACAGCCGCAGTGCAGCTAACTCAAGAAGTGGTCACGAATATCCAAACAGACATCGAAACAACAGAAGTCGGAATTATTCGAACAGTTACCTTTGAAAAAGAAGACGCCGGACTGAATCTACAGGTTCAAATAGACCGCATTGATGATAACGGCTTTGTGACTTTAGCGGTCGCACCTTCTATCTCAGCGCCGACAGATAGCTTCAATGTCGAAGGCGAAGAAGCCGTGCTGTTGGCCAATCGGCAGCTAACCTCTGGTCAGATCAGAGTAAGAGATGGTCAGACGCTGGTGCTTTCTGGCATCATTCAAGAGTCCGATCGGACAACTGCTAGTAAAGTGCCAATTCTAGGGGATATTCCGCTACTTGGCGCGCTCTTTAGAAGCACCAATCGAGAAAACATTCGCCGTGAGCTGATCGTATTGTTGACCCCGCAAGTAATGAACGATGCCGACGATAGCGTCTATGGCTATAGCTATACCCCTGGTGAAGATGTACAGCAGCTGCTAGAGAATAAGCCCTAGCAGTCGACTATGACGTAGCGTGCTTGCTAACTGCGCTAGAGGCGTCCACAGTTCAAAAAATCAAGTTGCATCAATGCCTCCTGTAGATACTTTTCTCTACAGGAGGCATTGGCTTTTTGTCAAGATGAATCTATCCTTTTTGCCTCATAACAGTAAATTATGTTAAAAAATCCCTCAAAAGCGTATAAATTCAGGGTTTTCTCTGTTCAGAGTGCACGGGTACCCCTTAGAATGAGGCAGTAAAATTCATGAGGTTTCGGGGGTTTCAGCGATTGCTGCTAATAGCTGATAGTCCTTTCAGTTTCTGAGAACCTCATCCAAACTTTACACCTTGCCTAAGGTAGGCATTAGACAGCTACCGCAGGCGAGTAATTAGCTAGCTGCTCACGGGCAAACATTAGTCAGCTTCGATCAAATCAACTCGTTCAAATTAACCCCATCATCCTCCGAGGAGATAAGCATGAATAAAGGTGAACTCGTCGATACAGTTGCAGATAAAACTTCGCTTACGAAGAAGCAGGCTGACACTGTGATCTCTGCCGCTGTAGAGTCCATTATGGAAGCGGTGTCAAAAGGTGAAAAGGTCACTCTAGTAGGATTTGGCTCGTTTGAGCCACGGGCTCGCAAGGAGCGAGAAGGTCGCAATCCTAAGACTGGTGACACGATGGTGATTCCAGCAACTACGGTCCCTGCATTTTCAGCGGGTAAGCAATTTAAGGAAATGGTGGCAGGCAAGAAGAAGTAGCGACTGCTTTTTTCTTGATCTACACGCGTAGGGTATGCCTAGACCGGTTCATGGCGGAAATTTGACCTGGGCCGCTGACCTGGCTCAGTGTACTCCTGATGATCTGCTGGATTTTTCCGCTAGTATTAGTCCGCTTGGACCGCCTGCTTCTGTTTTGCAGGCAATCCAGGCGGCTTTTTCGTCTGTGGTGGCCTATCCTGACCCGAATTATGGCGCTTTGCGACAGGCGATCGCGCACCATCACCATTTGCCAACTGACGACATTCTCCCCGGCAATGGCGCAGCCGAACTCCTTACCTATGCCGCTCGCGACCTAGCTTCATTGCAGCAGCCAACGCTAAAACTCGGCCCTGGATTTAGTGATTATGACCGCGCTCTAAAGTCATTCGATGCTCAAACGCTGAGTATCGATCTGCTGACTGCCGACGGCTGGCGTGATAACTGGGACGCTGACTTTTCTATGCCTGAAGGAATTTCGTCAGCAGACTGCGGCCTGCTTTTGAATAATCCTCACAATCCGACTGGAGCTGTATTTTCTCGGCAGAGAGTGCGATCGCTCCTATCACGTTTCGCGCTAGTCGTCGTAGACGAAGCCTTCATGGACTTTCTGCCATCAGAGCAAGACCAAAGCGTGATTGAGTTCGTTCACGAATTTCCTAATCTAGTGGTTATTCGCTCGCTGACGAAGTTTTACAGTATGCCAGGAGTGCGACTGGGATATGCGATCGCCCACCCCAAGACTATCCAGCGCTGGAATCAGTGGCGCGATCCTTGGTCAGTCAATGCCTTCGCCGCTGCCGCTGGTATCGCCGCGCTTAAGGACAGCGCCTTTCAGCGACAAACCTGGGACTGGCTAGCCACAGCGAACCAGCAGCTCTACCAAGGATTAGCGGCTCTACCAGGATTATGCCCTTTGCCTAGCGTCGTCAATTTTTTCCTAGTCGCTTGTGATGTCTCTGCAACTACATTGCAAGAACAGTTGCTCAAACAGCATAAGATTTACATTCGCGACTGCATGAGCTTTGCCGAACTAGGCGATCGCTACTTCAGAGTGGCGCTCAAGACCGAAGCAGAAAACGAACGACTGCTCGCAGCCCTGGCCGACGTGCTGCCCCAGTTGGAGAAGATTGGAGAAGAGATAAGTCCCTATGGCCGCTGACTATGACTTGGTGATTTTGGGTGGAACGCTAGCGGGGCGCGAAGCGGCACTCCAAGCTGCTAGCTATGGTGCCAGGGTCGCCTTAGTCGAGCCACCAGGTTTATTCGTACTTAACCAAAGACATCGGTATCTACTGCAAGCGCTCCAGCAGGTGACAAGAGGATGCCAAGCGCAGGCGGTTAGTCGGTGGTTTGAAGCTCAGCGGGTTAGTCAGTCGAGTCACGGACGCGCTGACTGGAACTGGGGCGCTTTTTTAGAATGGAGTGCGATCGCCGCTGAAACTCAAGACGTTCATCTTTCAGAAGCAGCGCTTAGTGCTGAAGGCGTTGACGTGGTGCTAGAGATGCCAGAGCGACTGTCCAAAAGGTGCGTAGTCACTACGCGCAGTCGGCAGATCAAGGCGCGGGCGGTGCTAGCTGCATTTGGCCTATCACCTGACGTGTTCAAGCCGCTGCTATCCGCGATGCAGTTACCTGAATCGGCGATGGTTTGGGGCGGTGGGGTGCGATCGCTGCTATGGGCTGAGGTGCTCGCTCAGATGGGGGTGCAGGTAGCCGTGCAAACGGTGGAGGTGCTGCCTGGATGGGATGAAGGGGTACAGATTTTGGTGCGATCGCGGCTTGCTCAAGCTGGCGTCACTTTCATCGATCCAGCTGATGCCCATACCGCCACAGCAGAGCAAACCCTGCTCTTTGGCACCGAACAGCCCGCGCTAGATTTACCTAAGTTTGTCTATCGCCATAGTCGCCGCCAGTACGACAGCTCACCTTTTCTAAGAATCGACCGCAAGTTTCAGGTAGGCAAGAGCCGACTGTTTGCCTGTGGCGAAATCATCGAAGGTCATAGAGAGATAGCGACTACCCACAGTGAAGTCTTAGCCGCTGTTCAAAATGCTTTGTTCTTACCCACTCGTCAGATTGAGCCTGCTCAACTAATGAAAGTAGGCTATCAATTTGCGATGGTTGGTCTCACCCGGTCTCAAGCAGCCGATCGTTATGGCGACAGAGTCCGCGTATGGCTAGCTACTCATGCTGGTAGTACCGATCTATCTCAGGTAGTGCCTGCTTCTGGCTACTGTCAGCTAGTGTGCGTAGGTCGGCGGCTAGTGGGTGCGCATCTGGTGGGCGATCGCGCTGACGATTGTATTGCGATCGTAGCCACCTATTTAAACCAACCCATCACCAAACTTTGCAACAATCTCTCCTCGACATCAAACTCAGCTCTGATGAACCTAGTCCATCAGGCCGCTCTCCAACACCGTCAAACCCAGTGGGAAATCGGCCACTGGAAACGAGACTGGTCAGAAAACTGGTTCAACTGGCAACGCAGCCGCCGATGAGTGAGCAAGCTCATCTGCATAGATCAGCTGCATAGGTAAGAGCCGCTTCAACCTGAACGTTAGTCAGCTCGTATTCTTGGCTGACTTCTTCCTTGCCCATGCCTCCGATTAGAGAACCCAATATCAGAAATACAGGCACGCGAGTTCCTGTAATAACCGGAGTTCCATAATGAATTTCAGAATCAACACTGATGTTAGGAGTAATTTCCATGTTTTTGAGTCTAGAGAGCTTTGTTGCGTGAATCAAAAAATAGTCAGAAGTCTCCTACTGTGGCAGTTTTCCAAGCTTTAACTCAGTAGCTATCAGGCATTCCTAGCTGAATCGTCCGGTTGAGCGCCTTACACTCAATGGTTAATTCTGTTGCCTGCGCTTCTAGCATCACTCCTCCACTCGCTCACTCCACAGCGTCAGTCCTTTTGTAGATCTTGTTGCAGGTACTTTGCCTAGCAGCGAGATAACAAAACCTAGAATCACTGCCACAGGTGCAATTACTGCCGATTGCCAGATACCGGGAAAGGTAAATAATCCCGATGTCGTCCCTGCGGCTAGCAGAATTACCGCACTGATTGTGCCATAGAAAGCGCCATTCGCATTCACCCGAGGCACTAAAACGCCCATCAAAAACAGACCTAGCAGCGGACCTAAAAACAGAGCGGTGTATTTGATCAAGAAGGGCAGCAGCGCTTCTCCGGTAGAGGCGACATAGAGCGCAGAGCCCATTCCTACTATCCCCCAAACAACAATCAAACCCTGAGCAACTTTGAGAGACCTGACCTCACTCACTTCACCTCTCGAGTAGCGCTGGTAAAAGTCCACCGTCATACAGGTGGCTAGCGAATGCAGCGCCGAATCAATCGAAGACATCGCCGCCGCTAAAATTGCCGCTACCAACAGCCCAGATGTACCTGGCAAACCATTGTTCACGATGAAAATATGGCAAAATCCCATCGGCTGGAATATCCGCTGGCAAACCCGGATTCACTGTATAAAAGCTGAATAGTAGCGCCCCTAGAATTAGCGTCGCCGCCACGCCGACAAGGCCAGAAAACCAGCCCAACAAAATCGCCTTGCGCCCATCTGCTAAGTCTGAGCAAGACACATAGCGCTGCACCGACTGCTGGTTAGTTCCAGCGACTGCGAACGCTAGCATTCCGTAGGCAAACAGGGCGGTCGGCAGCGACCGAATTGACTCTGGCTCCCAAGTTGCGTTAATGACGCTTAGCTTGCCAGCTTCGCCTGCCGTGTTCCACAGCTCTGCTAGGCCACCGGGAACCCCTTGCGCTGCGGCCCAAATGCCCGCGCCTAGTCCCACAAAGATCATGGCAAACTGCAATACGTCCGTCCATACGACCGCCGCAATTCCGCCCATGACCGTATACGCAATAGAGACACAGCCCACAATCAAAATAGCTAGCGGTAGTGAGATATCAACCACGGTCGAGACGGCGAGTGAGGCGGCGTAGAGCAGGCCACCTAGTCTAGCGATCACAAATAGTAAGAAGCACAGAGAACCCAGCGATCGCGTCTTGCCATCGAACCGCAGCTCTAGATACTCGTAAGCCGTCGTTAGATTCAGCCCCACAAAGAAGGGCAAAAACAAAAAGATCACCAGCAGATAGCCGAGCAGATCGCCAAACTGGAGCTGTAGGTACAACAGCCCGTAGTTGAAGCCTTCGCCAGGGCCACCTAGCAAGGAGGCCGCTGAAAACGATGTCGCAATGAGCGAAAACGCGATCGCCCACCAGGGCAACTGCCGAGATCCCCTAAAATATTCATCCGTGCCCCCCTGCTGACGACTCGCTGCGACTCCAATCGCTAGCAGAATCAGCCCGTACACAGCCACAATCGCCCAGTCAACGGCTTGCATGTTTGCTTATCCTCGCTATCTCGAACCGACGTGCATCCGCCATCATGCATTCTTACTTTGTCTTGGTAGGCGTTCCCTGTCTTGGTTGCCAATCGCACGGCTGGTTGAAAGGCAATAGCGGAGCCGCAATAAATCTACTGCTGCTCCGCTATTGAGGACGCTTAGGCGATACTCGACTCTAACCTATTTCGTTGGTCTTTCGAACTATACCTGGCAGCTATCGCCACCGCCACCATTCACACAAAAAGCGAATGCCAAGAACCGGCTTTTTTCCTGCGCGGTTGCCTCAGTAATGTTCTGTAGTTTGAAGAAGTTAGCAGCAGCCTGTGACTGCTCGGTGGGTGTTTTCTGCAAGAACCAATCGCTATTAGAGATAGTCTCAAAAGAGACATCCTGATCTTGAGCGTGCTGCATCACCATCCAGGAAACATTCTCTTTATCAGCAGCGGATAAGTCCTCGTACCATAGCTGATAAACCTGCATCACCTGCCCTGTCTGGTCATCGGCGCTAATTTCGCCTTCCCTAGAATTCAGGTTGAGTCCTAGAGTCTCGCTAAGACTGTTGACTGTATAGGCAGTACCGTTAATGGTGCGATCAAGACTGTTTACGGTGTTATTGACGCGATTGATGGTGTTGAGCAGATCGCCAAATCCTGCGGATGCTGGCGATTGAACGGCTACAAGTAAGCAAGCTGCTGAGACTAAGCTAGCGAGAGATTTCCTAATTTTCATAGTTGAGGAAGAAAGAATTAAGTCTGTGATTTGACTAACAGAACTTTGAATAACATAACTCGGCAGAAAAGGCTGTACACGTCTAGATATCTACGGCCTTTACAATAGAAGCAATGCAAGCATAGTTTAAAAAACCAGACTTTTCTGCCTGTTGTTTAGAGAAATCCACATTTTGTAAGATTTCCTGAACTATTGAGAGGCGACTACATCGCAAATCACGAGTTGTTGTACGCTTGTGGCATCAGCTTAGGTGCGGATTGCTAAGAGCTATCGAAAACTAAAAAGGGATATGAAGCTGTACAAGGGAATCAATGTTTTATGTGGCTGCGGCGTTGGGGGCTTTTTGCTCCTAACGGCCCCAACAATATTGCCCGCCCAGGCTCAGTCAAATACAGTGCATCAGCTAGGCGTATTGAACGCTAATGACGAACAGTTCAGTACAGGAAGCTACTTTGATAGCTATGAAATTGAGGGGAGTGCGGGACAGCGGGTCTCTATATCCCTAGACAGCTCTGATTTTGATGCTCTAGTCGGGCTATTTGACAGCGACGGTAATTTAGTTGCGACAAACGACGACGCAGCAGAGGCGAATCCGAATTCATTCATCTCGGTAACGCTACCGCGCGACGACACCTACACTGTAGTTGCGACTTCATATGGTGCTCAGGGCAGTGGCGATTATAGAATGGCGCTACGCAACTTTAGCCCGCCAAGCTCATCTAGAGTGGCTAGTAGTAATAGTAGTAGCGGCCAGAACGGTTGGAGTACCCTGTTTTCTATCCCGTTTGTCCAAGAAATGATGGTAGATGCTTTTAGTTCGGCATTCTCATTTGGAGGCGGTGATTCATCTTACGGATCCGACTATGAATTGAGGCGTACAGGTAACCCTTATCCCTCATCGCCTCAGCCTGCCCACCGACCAGTGACGCCTATTGGCGGCGATAGAGGATTTTATGGCAGCGACCATACGCCCTAATTCAACCCGACCAAGACGACACGCTGTTATCTGTTTCACTTCTACGCCTAGTCTCGGCAAGGGGTCTTGGCACAACAGCTTTTTCTAGCGCTGTGACCGCGTAATTTCGACGGCTACAGTACCGCCAAATTCTGGAATAGGCGGTGTGGGCTTAGTGACTTTCACATTGATCTGTTGGATGCGGCGATCGCTCTCTAGCGCGTGGGTAGCTACAGCATCTGCAAGACTTTCGATCAGCTTGTATTTCTTGGTTTGAATCAGCTGCTTCGTCGCTTGAACAATCTCTACGTAGCTGTGAGTATCTTCTAATGCATCGGTCTTTCCCGCTTTGGAGAGATCGATGAAAATTTTTAGATCGACATGAAACCACTGACCCAGCACATTCTCTTCGGGTAGAACACCCAGATAGCCAAAGGCTTTGATGTCATTGATGTGAATAATATCCATTAACTATCTCTAAATGTCTTCGGCTAAATATCTCGGTGCGTAAACGCTTTTGCGTCCGCGCCTGTATAAGTTGCAACAACGTGGCCATCACCGACAAGCTGATACTTGTAAGTCACCAGTCCTTCTAATCCGACCGGGCCGCGCGGCGGCATTTTCTGGGTGCTGATGCCAACTTCTGCGCCGAAGCCGTAGCGAAAGCCGTCGGCAAAGCGGGTGGAACAGTTGTGGTAGACGCCTGCGGCATCGACCTTGGCCATGAAGGCATCGGCAGTAGCCTGGTTGGTGGTGGCGATCGCCTCCGTATGCCGCGATCCGTAGGTGTTGATGTGCGCGATCGCATCTTCTACCGAATCCACTACCCGCACCGCCAAAATCAAATCACTGTATTCCGTCGACCAGTCCGCTTCAGTCGCCGCGTTAATCTCCGGTAGACTCTGACAAGTTTTGCTATCCCCCCGTAGTTCTACACCTTCTGCCTGAAGCGCTTTGGCTAAAATAGGCAGCGCCTCACTCGCAATCTCTTCGTGAACCAGCAAGGTCTCAATCGCATTGCAGGCAGACGGATAGCCGACCTTTGCGTCAACTGCGATGCTAGCAGCCTGTTCGATATCAGCGGCGCTATCTATATATAGATGGCAGATACCATCGGCATGACCAAGAACCGGAATTTTTGTGTTTGCCTGCACGTACTGAACAAACTGGTTCGAGCCACGAGGAATAATCAGATCAACGTATTTATCTAGAGAGAGTAGAGCGTTGGTTTCCTCGCGAGTGGTCAGTAGCTGCACCGCGTTGGGATCGTGACCAGCGTTGGTAATGCCCTGACGGATGGCCTGAACGAGGGCGGTGCAGGAATGGATAGCTTCACGCCCACCTTTTAGGATGACGCCGTTGCCGGATTTGATGGCAAGGGTAGAGATTTGCATGACGGCATCGGGGCGAGATTCAAAGATAATGCCGAGTACGCCAAGGGGAACGCCGATACGCTTTAGGACCAGGCCCCGATCGAGTTCGCGATGGAGGGTGACTGCGCCTGTGGGATCGCTCAGGCTAGCGACGCTGCGGACGCCTTGAATGGCACCTTTGAGCTTGGTTTCGTCTAGCTTTAGACGAGCGTAGAGGGGTTTGGCAAGATTGCCTTTCACAGCCGCGTCCAGATCTTCCCGGTTGGCTGCGGTAATGTGGGGGGCGGCGGCTTCTAGGGAACGGGCGATCGCCTCAATAATCCCATTCTTTTGATCGCTAGAGAGCTGGGCGAGTTCGCGAGCGGCCTGCTGAGTTTGCTGAGCGAGTTCTGTGAGGGAAAGTGGCGTGGTAGGCGGAGTCAGCGTTTGGGCGGTCATGGGTTGGCGAGTGGGTAGTCCATAGCAGATGCTACTAAGTTTAACCCGTTGCCGAGTCCTGACCTTCGTCTGATCAAAGGGCGCGTCGTAACAGGAACTATACAAAATCGGCAGATTGTGGCAATAGCCCTTATTCTTAACACGTCGGCTAATCCAGCTAGCGCCCTCCTTTTGTGTTTCTATGTCTCCCAAGATTTTAGTCGTCTTTAACGGCAAAGGCGGCGTTGGCAAAACTACCACCGCCGTCAATCTAGCCGCTATCTTTGCGCAGACTCAGTCCGTCTTGCTAGTCGACGCCGATACTCAAGGATCCGCGTCCTGGTGGGCCGACCGAAGCGATCGCGCCCTCGGCTACGACGTGAGTCAAGAGAGCGATCCGGCATTACTTGGTAAACTAAAAGCAATAGACAGCTACGATCTGATTGTGGTGGATACCCCGCCCGCGCTCAACTCAGCAGCTCTCTCCGCTGTTATCCCGCTAGCCGACTATCTGCTGCTGCCGACCCCGCCTGCACCTATGGACATTGCCGCTCTAGTGCAGACCGTCAAAAAGTCTATTGTGCCCTCCGGCGTTGCCCACCGAGTGCTGCTGACCAAAGTAGACTCTCGCTCTTTGGGCGAAGCGCTAGAAGCCCAAACCATGCTGATGGAGCTGGATATTCCCGCCTGTCACGCTTTTGTTAGAACCTACAAAGCGCATGAAAGAGCAGCCCTAGAAGGCGTATCAATCATCCAGCTAAAAGGCAAAAACGCCGCCGAAGCCAAAGCCGACTACAACCGAGTTGCTAACGAAATCAAAAGGGACTGGAAAGACTCATGACCAAAAAGCGGATTGCCGACCTGCTCAAAGAAGAAGTCGAAAAGCCAGTCCTAGAAGCTGAGAGTGGCACGGACAAGCCTGCTACGAAAATAGGCGCAAAGAGCAGTAAAAGCCAGTACCAGCAAAGCATCGGCCAGCAAGACATCGGCCAGTAAGACATCCAGCCAGTAAGACATCGGCCAGCAAGACAGCCGCTAGCAAAGCGTCGGAAAGCAAAACCGCAGCGAGCAAAGCCTCAGCGAACAAAACGACAGCAAAAGCTGCCACCACTCAATCAGCAGCTAAGTCAGCAAGTGCTGATACGGATACAGCCGCGTTGAACAAGAAAATCAAAACGCTAGAAGCGGCACTGATCAAAACAGAATCTCAAATCAGCGCCTTGCAAGACGACGTTGATACTCACCAGGCGCGTATCTTTGAACTAAAAGACAGCCTAGAAAAAGCTGAAAATGAGAGCAAAACCAAAGATGCCGATCTCAAGAAGGTTAGCGCGCAACTCAAAGAAGCCAGGCAGACAATCTTAAAAATCAGCGAGAATCAGAACGCAGAAAAAGAGAGACTAGCAAAGGCTGGGGAACAGGCTGCAAAGGAAACGGCTGAACGGGAAGCGGCTGAAAAACAGGCCGCTGCCAAAGCGGCTGAAGCGGCCGAAAAGCAGAAAGCTGAAAAGCAAAAGAGCAGTCTTAGCTTTAGACGCCCATACACTAGCTACAAGTCTATTCCCGAATATGCCATCCAAAGAGGCACGCCCGCGAGCGGACAGAACAACAGCATGCTAGATGATGACGACATCGGCTGGGTTGATTAGGGTTAGCGATTATCAGGAATGGGGGAATGGGGGGTTAGAGAGTAGAGGGCAGTCGCTTACTTTTAGACTGCATTAGGATGGTAGAGACCCTTTAGGTTAAAGACATTATTCATCATGGCTTACTCTTTCGCGAACGCTTGGCGTCGGACAATACCAATATTCCGATGGGCGATTGCGCTGAGTTTGCTCTCTCTAGCCGCCTGTGGCAACCCAGCGACTGAAGCGCCATCTGCCGATCAAGCATCAACGCCGACTGAGGAAGAACTGGCCGAAGCAGAAAGCGCAGAACCCACCGAAGAAGAAATTGCCGCGATGCGAGCTGAGTGGGATGCTCGCATGGCCAAGGTTCAATCCGTCGTAGATGCGACCCCGCGCGATCAGCTAGTGGGCACCTCTCCGACCAAAGGGCCAAGCGACGCTGAAGTGATCGTCCTGAAGTTTTCTGACTTTCAGTGTCCCTACTGTGCGATCGCCTCCGCCAATATGAAAGACTTCACTGAAGATCATACCGATGATGTCCTCTATGTTTACAAGCAGCTTCCGCTAGTCAGCATCCACCCCGAAGCCGAACCCGCTGCTAAGGCGAGCTGGGCGGCGGAACAGCAGGGCCAGTTTTGGCTATATCATGACGGTCTCTTCGCCTTTCAAGACAAGCTAGGTGAAGACTATTATGTCGAGCTAGCCGAGCAGATTGGGCTAGATATTGAACAGTTCAACCGCGATCGCAATAGCCCAGAAGCTGACGCGGCGATCAAGCAAGATGTAGAACTAGCAAAAGCTCTAGACATAAACGGTACGCCCAATTTCCTAGTGACCAACACAGGTACCAGCTTCCTGTTCCCTGGCAACACGCCCCGAGAAGTATTCGAGGAAGCCACCACCAGATTAAAGTCCAGTCCGTCATCCTAGCTTTTGCATGTCATACGACTCTAAAACCTACGGTCAAAGTCCATTTGGCAATTCCCCAACGCCAAGCGACGACGAAACCAGTCAGTCTGCACCTGAAGCACCGAGTCAGAAGCTAACAGCAGGCGTCGAACCCAGCAGTCTGGCTCCGCCAACTTTGGCTATTCCCAGCGGGTTGCCTGATCGGGCAGTTGATCTTGCAGGTATAGAAAACGTAGCCCTAGACAAGGCAGCGACCAAGCGAAAGTCGAGAACGTCTAGCCGATCTTCAGCCGATCAAACTGCGACGGCAAAAACGCCTCGAAAAGGCAGAAAGAGCCAGTCGACCAGCAAGACTGCAAAGGCGGCTAACCCTTCTAGCACAGCCAAAGCGGAACCCAAGACAGCAGAAGCGGCGATCGCCCGTCGCTTTCTAGAAGAAGACCGTAAAGTCTACCTGTCCCTGTTCTACAAAGTAGCGGTCTCTGGCCTGATCTGGGCGGTGCTGAGGCTAGTGCGATATCAGGTGTCTGAGCGGGCGATCGCCATCATCAACGTCGTCATCCACCCGGTCCTGGTGTCCACCATCGCCCTAGTTGGCACCGTCGGCCTCACCTTCTGGCTGCGTCAACTGCTCAAAGATCTCGCCCTTCATACTCAGCAGCTCACCATCGATGCCGAAGCCACCGACAGTAAAAACTATCGGCCTACGCTGGACATCGTTGGCGACTCTTTAGAATACAATCCCAACTTACGCAAGCAGCTTTCCCGACTCTTCAACGTCGCTTCGATCTTGATCTGCACGCTAATCAGCTACGTGATGACCAGTCTGCTGCTGCCTTGGGAATAGTCTCTACCGGGCTCTTTCCATCTGAAGCTGTTCGATCAAATCCTGTAGCTGCTCGCTATCGGCATGATAGACCTCGTTGCAGAATTGACAGATCGCCTCTGCGCCATCGTCTACTTTGATCATGTCAGTCAGTTCAGTCGTGCCCAATAGCTTTAGTGCGCCCATCATGCGATCGCGCGTACACCGACAGTAAAACCGCACATCCTGCGACTCTGGCAAAATCGTCAGCCCCATATCACCGACCAGCGCTTCAAAGATCTCCGGCAGCGTCTTCCCTGCTCTCAGCAAGGGCGTAAAGCCTGTCAAACTCGTCAGCCGAGACTCTAGCTGAGAAATCAGCGCCTCGTCGCGAGCCGCCTTTGGCATTACCTGCAACAGCAGTCCACCTGCCGCTTCTACACCATCAGCGCCCGCAAACACACCTAGCACCAAAGCCGAAGGCGTCTGCTCAGAAGTCGCTAGATAATGAGTTAGGTCATCGCCAATCTCACCCGTGACCAGTGCCACCGTACTGGCGTGCGGCTGACCGTAGCCCACATCGCGCATCACGTTCACGTAGCCCTCTCGCCCAATCGCCGCCCCGACATTGAGCTTGCCGTCTGCGCTCGGTGGCATCTCCACCTCTGGCTTTTCCACATAGCCACGCACGGTCCCGTTTAGTCCAGCGTCCACCATCAGTCCCTGCAAAGGACCGTTGCCTTTTATCCGAATACTGATTCGCGATTCAGCTCGCTTCATACTAGAGACTAGCAGCAGCCCAGCCGTCATTGCTCTACCTAGAGCGGCTGTCGCGACATAAGACAGGTGGTGGCGATCGCGTGCAACCTGCACTAGCTCAGTCGTCGTTACTCCAACAACGCGAATACCGCCCTCTGCTGCCGTCGCCCTAATTAACCGATCCGTCATCCTTCTACCTTTTTACTCTGCTCAAATTATTGTATCGCTATGCCATCAGGATGCTGGCGGCTGCACTGTCTTAGGAGCGTGCCTCAGCTTATTTCAAATCGTTAAACTAGCACCTTGCTTTTTCAGCCAGACTTTTCGTTCGCGGTAGTCTGGCATGACTTTATCTACTTCGTTCCAGAAGGCGTCGCTGTGGTTGCGGTAGTGCAGATGACACAGCTCATGGACGACGATGTAGTCGATGATTTTGAGCGGGGCCATCATGCACCTCCAGTGGAAGTTGAGATGGCTCTGCTTGCCGCAGCTAGCCCAGCGGTAGCCCAGATCTTTGAGCGTATGGCCAGTGGGTTGAACGCCGACTTTGGGTAAGAAGTGCTGGATGCGATCGCCCAGTTTCTCCTGTCCCTTCTTAGCCAAGTAAGCAGCAAACGCTTGCTTGGCCGCTGCGGGTCCGCCTTTTTCTAGCACTTTACGATCAAGGCAGAACCTACCGCCTTTGAGCTGTAGAGCGCAGGCTTGATCGGTGACCAAGGCTAGTCGATACGTACGGCCTAGATATAAAAAGGTTTCACCATTTACCCATTCGCGCACGACCGTGCTCGCATTCAGCGCTTTCCACTCGGCCAGGTTGCGATATATCCACAGGCGCTTGCTTTCGACGACAGCGTCGATCTGCTCTGGCGTGCGTCCTAGGGGCGATCGCACACTCACCACGCCATCGCGCTCGATCACAATATCCGTAGTTCGACGCGAGCGACTAGGCAGTAGCTGATATTCAATATCTCTAACGCAGCGGGTAGTCATAGGGTGCTATTGAGAGCGATCATCAGGGGCTTTTAGCAGCGAGTCGTGGCGATTTTTAGCGAGCTTCATAATTTCAATAGCGAGGCGATCGCGCTTTTGTTTCAGCTCGGCAATACCCGTCAGGGTGAGTGCGGTTTTGATCGCGCTGCGGGTTCTCTTTTGCTTGTCGCTATTATTCCAGAAGTCGATGCTGCCGATGCTGCCTTGCAAAGTTTCGACAACTGTCTCCATCATCACTTTCATTTTGGCCTTGGCCTCGGCGGGCACTTCACCATTGGCAAAGGCTTCGTTGGCAATATGCGCATAAAAGGCGGTGGCTTCCTGGCTCATGCCGTCTTCACCCTGCTGACGACCCGCGATCGCCTCGGTGCGAAGCTTCTCTAGCTCTTCGGCCAGTTTCTCCCACTGATCTTGATACTGGTCAATCAGGTTTTCAACCTTTTGCGAGAGGCTGCGGTAAAAGGCAGGATCTTCATCGTGGTGGACGGTGCAGTGTTTGCGAATGGCATGTTCCATTTCGCTAGCCTTGGCCTCTAGGTTGCCGTCTGCGTGCTGATTGAGCTGGTCGATAAAGTCAGTAGAAAGTAGCTCGACGGGCGGCACTTTTGGATTGATGCCCAGACTAATCAGATGCTGATTGATCAGATCTTTGACCTTCTGTCCGGCGTCGCCCAGATCGAGGCTGGTGTCTTTGTAGCGTTCTTTGGTGACGCGCAAAATATAGCCGAAGCGTTTGGCTGGGATGCGGTAGGGATGGCCGATAGGGTTGGGTAGAACAATATCTAGGCTAGTGAGAAATTTCTTCAGGTACACGTCAAAGTCAATGCGCAGCCTTTCGTCTTTGAGGAGCTTGACGGCTTGATGAACCACCTCGGCGTCGGCTTCTACAGTCGGCAAGCTGCCTTCGGCGTACTCGCGCAGGTGGCTGACGTGGTGGCTGGCGTGGTGGCTGGCGTGGTGAGTAGAAAAGAGCTGTAGCAAACGCTGATAGCGTTCTTCGAGGATGGGAATTTCGGAGGCGATGCTTTTGAGGCCCAGGGCGAGTTCTTGCTGTTCATCGGCGGCGGCGTAGAGGGTGAGGGCGTCGGTGAGGTTTGCGGTCAGGCCGATGTAGTCGACGATGTAGCCGCGCTGTTTGCCTTTTTTGACGCGGTTGGTGCGGGCGATCGCCTGCAAGAGCGTGTGCTCTTTGATCTTTTTATCGAGGTACATCACCTGTTCTATCGGCGCATCAAAGCCAGTGAGCAGCATGTCGCACACGACTAGAAAGGCGATACCGGTGTTGGCTTTTTCTGGGTCATCAAAGTCAAAAGGCTTGCAAAAGTTCTGGGTCGCATTCCACGCTTTGGCCTGTTTGCGAGCAGTCGTAATGGCAGCGAGTTCGTTAGTGCCATCGCCGGAGATGACCACAGCGGCTTTGAGGAGGCGAATCTTTCTGAGATAGTCTAGATCTACGGTGGGCTGGGCGGCGAGCTGGCGGGCGGTGTCGATCAGGGCTTCGGCGATCGCACTCTGGTAGCGGACAGCGGCGAGTTTGGAATGACACACCACCTGAGCCTTGAAGCCATTGGGGAAGATGTGCTGTAGGTAGTGGGCAACCAGGTCTTGGGCGATCGCACCGATACGCGCTTCGGCTTCTAACAAGTCGCCCGTTGCGCCGTATTTCTTCTTGATGGCCAGCAGTTCTTGAGGGGTGCGGTCTCTAAACAGGTTCTCGAACTGGGTTTCAAAGCCGTATTTGTCATTGAGGGCGGCGTCAGCGGTGCGGCCTTCGTACAGAATCTGAAGCGTGGTGCCATCGGCAACCGCATCCATCAGGCGGTAGGTGTCGATATAGTCGCCAAAGCGCTTGTGAGTTTTTCTTTCGCCGTGGCGCTCGGTAATCAAAGGGGTACCCGTGAAGGCAATGCGAGCAGCGTTAGGGAAAGCCTCGAAGATATTGTCACCTAAGTCCGAGCCCTGAGTGCGGTGGGCTTCGTCAATCATCAGCACGATGCGAGGGGAGCTGTTGATGACGCCAAAGGTGTCGCCGCTAGGAATGGCGAGGTAGGTGCCCAGGGCTTCAGCGACTTTGAGCGGAGTGGCGGCGTCTCGCTGCTGAAACTTGTGGACCATCACCATATTGATATCTGAGGTGTCAGTAGCGAGCTGAGTGCGCAGGCGGTCGGTGCTGTCGATGGTGTGGACGCGGCCACCGATCAGGGTGGCGGTTTTGGTAAGCTGCTTTTCAAGGTCAACGCGATCGTTAATCAGCAGAATTTTGTAGTCGGCCAGATCTTGAGAAGCGCGAATTAGGCGGGCGACAAAGACCATCGTCAGGCTTTTGCCAGAGCCTTGGGTATGCCAAATAACGCCGCTGCGGTCGGCGGCAGTGGTGCCGTTGCGCAAGCGTTGGATAATTTTGTTGGCAGCGCGAAACTGCTGATAGCGACACACCACTTTGATCCGGGGGCCACCGTCGGTATCCATAAAGACGCTGGTCGTGCGCAGAATGCTGAGCAGGTTGGCTTTGTTCAACATACCGTTGATCAACTGCTGCTGGGGGTTCATGCCTTCGGCAACCTCGTCAGGCTGGGGCCACTGGGTTTTCCAAGGATAAAAGTGTTCTGAGCCTGAGGTGATGGTGCCGTAGTCGGCTGCGAGGCCAGTGCTGCGAATCAGCAGGAGGTTGGTATGAAAGAGTTTGGGTTCGCCTTCTTTTAGCCCTTGCTGGGCGGTGGCGGGGCGGCGGTTCATGTAGCGCTGAAGCTGTACGAAGGCTTCGGCCATCGGGTTGGCGCAGGTGGCGCTGCCTTTTTTGCATTCCACGACGATCAAAGGGATGCCGTTTACGAATAGAACAATGTCGGGAATGATGCAGGCTTTGACGCAGCCGGGGGTGTCGATGCGGAACTGGTTAATAGCGTGGAACTGGTTGCGCTCGGGGTGGGCAAAGTCGATCAGTTTGACGATCGGGTCTTGTTCGCCAGTTTGTTCATTAGCGTCTACTTGAGCTTTGAACAGCAGCTTTTGGATGGCTTCGTTGGCTTCTAGCAGCGTGCGGTTGGGCTGGCGACCGATTTGGTCTTGCAGGTCTTGGAGCTGTTTGGCGGTGAGCCAGGGATGGTGTCTCCCTCTATTGAAGCGGTGTTGAGGGCAGCGACGGCCTGATTGAAGACGTTAGGAAGGAGCCACTGGCGAAAGGTAGTGCGCAGGCTGGCGGCAGGATTTGAGGGAATGCCCTGGCCCTGGTCGATGGTTTGCCAGCCGAGGGTGGCGAGCTGTTGCAAGAAGGGTTGTTCGACTTCGGTATATTCAGACATACAAGATAGAGATTCTGTTGCGGCCTATTTATGGCTGAATGAGTTTAGCTTGAGGAAAGTAAGTCTTGTAGTTTTTGGTGTCTCTAGTGATTAGATGAAATTGTGAGACTAAGACATGAGCTCCGATAAAGAAGTCGGGTAGGGGCGAGTGCTTGATTCCTCTATTCTTTCGAATAGATCCAAGAGGACGCATGAGTCGATAAAGATACCGTTCATGCTGACTCGCGAGTAAGCTGCATGATTTCGTCAGTTGATAGCTTTGCAGTAGCAATGCCCCTAAGTTTTTTGACCTTTTGGGTGGGCTTGGGCACGTCGGTCTTGACGATGTAGACTCTACCGTCTTCTTCAACAAAGTCGATCTCGGTGTTTGGAGTAATTCCCAGGCTTTCCCTGATTTTGTGGGGGATGGTGACCTGTCCTTTGGTGGTGATGCGCATAGCATGGACCTCAACCGGGTAAGTAATACCATATTAGTATTACCCTTTCGGTTACGATGTAAAGCGATCGCACTACCACGATTTGGGCTATGCGGATACGAGGCAGGCGCTGTAGTCTAGCTGACTGGCTGATATAAACAAGGCTATAATTCTAGAGATAGCCATTTAGATAGCCATTATGACCCAGTACTCGATCGCGCAGGCGAGAAACCAGTTTGCGCAGCTTGTTCACAAAGTAGAATCTGGAGAGACTGCCGAGCTGACTCGCCGAGGTCAGCGCGTAGCTGTGATTGTGTCGGCGCAAGAGTATGACCGCTTTCGACCTAAGAAAGACTTTTGGAAATCAGTTCTAGAGTTTAGGGCGGAATACAAATTAGACGATTGCCAAGAAAATGAGGTCGACTTGAGCGATGAATCGATCGATGAGATTTTCAGCAAGTGAGAGAGAAGTCTTCAGGGCGTGAGGTAGAGGCTTGGTAGTACCTCGCTTTCTGCTCGATACCAATATCCTGTCCGAACCTGCAGGGCTTCAGCCGAATACTCAGGTGATCTCTCAGCTAGCAAGATATAGCGATGTTATATCAACGGCTGGTCGGATGCGCCTGTACGAGGTTGGTCGGGGATGTCTAGGGTGATTTGCATCGGAATTTTCTAGGTGTGGATGGACAAGTTAGGGGCTGTATACGAAGCTGTCAAATAGGCTCGAAGTGGAACGGGTACGCCTTGGCCGAAGAGAGTACGCATCTATGCCGCTACCATCGTGCTGCGAGCGACATGCGCGAGCCTTACTGGACTTGCTCGGTAGTGACGCCTGAAACCTTATGCAGACGTGAAATATAGGTTCCATCTTCTAAGTTTTCAAATAGTGCGGATATAGGTACGTCGGGTACCTCGAAAGACCTTCAAGTGCCGCTGACGTAGTCAGGATGTCGCTCAACCGCTTCGCAGGTGGACCAGTCAATCATGCTGTATAGCCCTTTTTGACTTTATTATAGGCGATCGCACTCTTATCAAATCAATGGGCTAATCGCTGTGAAGCGTTCTATCTCGTGGGTTTCATGCGTTAGTTTTGCTTGAGGGGTGGGCTGTGTGGGGTTTAGTTGGAGGCGATCGCGGTGGGGTCGGGGGTGACGGGGACTTTGCCAGTGAGGAGATCGTGCATGAGTCCAGATTTTTGCTTTTGTAGCTTTTGACTTACTTTCTTTCTCACAATCAAACTATGCAGTTGCTGTTCTCGAGTACGGCAATTAATATGCTGTTCTTGCATCGCTTGGCAGGTGCTAGCAATGTCGCAATTTCGTACAAGCTTGAAATGTTGATTTTGCGAGTTACTACCTCGCTGTCTGAAGCAACTCTGTATCTTTTACCGATTATGAATTGAATCATCCGCGTAGCACAAGACTTGAATCTAACGAGATCTGTATCTGTCTGAGAAATCATATCGGTCAATGCATGGTTGACCCATGGCAAATCTTCTTGGACAGACGCAAGATGCCACAAGTAGCCAGCTCCTTGTACATGCAGAAAATCTCCTTCTTCACTTGACTCTTGCAGTAAATAGTTTACTGTCTTGTAATGAGGCATAGTATACATACTTGACTCGGATCTGATCGCTCATCTTAATATCAGCGATTCGCAGAGATGAACCGGTACCATTCTCACGATAGTCAGTCATGACTGAGTCGCTACAAGAGGTCCCTAGCGTTAATCCCTTACATGGTGTCAGACAGCTCACTAGATTCGCGAATTTTCCACTCTTTCGGAATCCAACCAATCGCACTCTCTCGATAAAGCTCAGGGGCTTGCTCGCGGGGAGGACGCAGTTTGCCATCGGCCCCAATCCCACGGGTAAACAGGTCGTGCATTAGCCCCGCTTTGATGTGCTGGTATTTTTCGATGAGGGCTTCGGTGGATGCGATCGCGCGGTCAATAGAGCTTAATATAGAAGCAATTGCTTTGTTCTGACGGAGCATTTATCTTTCGGACTACGAAATAGCCTAATCTGCTTAACCACAGCAGCATTTAAGTTCTGACTTGTAGTTGTCTGAGCTGTGATATTTGTATACCGATGGCCTGATAAGAAGCAAGTAGTAGTAGAGAAAATCCTGATCGAATCAGCTCGTTTGGTCCTTAAGAGCAATAATTGCGTGATTTGTTGCACACCGAAATTTTATTTACTGATCGGTTTGCCTACAGTCGCATACATCGAATACAAGATGTGTGCGATCTTTAAGTAAGCCACGCATCCTGTCGGATAGGCCACTTGTTACTGAGCGTCTATCTTGACTTGTCTCTAGAAACGTGAGCTATCAGTAATGTCCTCATTCACAGCCTCCGCACTCGGAAACATTGCCGCCACATCAGGCTCTAATTGCACGACCGTCGCACCAGAGCTTTTGGCTCAGGCCCTAACCGCTGACCTTTAAACGCTTCAAATCATATTCCGACCGAAGTGTATCGTTTAGCTCTGAATTATCCTTCTTCATAAATCTCTCGCTCGGTTCGAGTAACTTCTCTAGCACTCAGTAAATCAATCCCTACTCACTCATATCCCAACTCCACCAAAAACGCCTGCAACCGTCTCGAAGCCTCATCCCGCTCCGCCTCAATCGCCTTCGCCGTCACCGCATACTTCTACGTTGCTCCATGCCACCCGAGCAGAGCGCAACCGCAGCAAAGACAAAAACTCCGCCAACTCAACCAAGCCCGCAGCCTCCTGCCGTTCATCTTGAGATAATGCCTGCCCCTCATCCTGCCGACCCAAAAGAAACTGCAAGCGGTTGTGAACCGCTGTCGGTAGCTGAAATTTCGTTAGCTCAATCGGAATCTCAACAACCTGAATCATAGGAGAATCTACTATTTCGATAGACCAACAACAAAAGCTATCATCTAAAGTCCGGGATAAGCAACATCCGCTAAAGGCACCACCCTAGCCCTCTTCATATCTTCTCAGCCTGAAGCAGATCCCCTCTCGGGAGGGGTGCCCGATAGGGCGGGGTGGGTTCGATGTACGCGCAAATTACCGACCCATCCCGTCGCTACGCGCCACCCTTCCAGAAGGGATTTACTCTCGTCAATAAGCATAGGTCACTGCCTCTATCACTCATATCCCAACTCCACCAAAAACGCCTGCAACCGCCGCGAAGCCTCATCTCGCTCCGCCTCAATCGCCTTCGCCGTCACCGCATACTTCCCCCACAAATTCTCAATCGCCCGCACGCACTCGCGCACATCCGCCCGCAAATACGCCCCATACAGCCCCATCAGCACCCGCCGCAGCCGTTCCACAATCACGCCTCTGGCCTCATCCGCCGAAATCTTCACCCGCGCACTCTGCACCAGCTCGTCCCGCTTATTCTCAATTCCCTTAATCGTCGCTCGCAGCGCCTTCACTTCATCCTCTAGCGCCTTGTGCCGCTCCAGGCTCTCCGCGATCCGAGTCGCCAACGCCAACGCCCGAGTCCCGGCCTCCATCGCATCCTTCAGCGGCCCTACGTACTCACTCACATAGCCCGCCTCAGCCGCAAAGCCTAAAATCCGCTGCCCATTGGCAAACTGCGGCTCCTTCTGGCTAAACCCCTCCACACAATAAAACTGCTTCTTCGCCCCCACAGGCACTAGCCCCGCCCCCTTCAGCTCCGTAAACAAATTCCCCGCCAACTCTTTCACCAGCTTTAGCTGCGCCTTCCACACTGCCGTCGCCTGCTTCAGCTCGCCCTTCTTGCTCTTCACCTCATCCGCAGGCAGCACCCCCGTCTCCTCCTCGTCTTCAAAGTCCTCTTCTCCTGCCGCTGCAAATAGCGCCTGTAGCTCTGCTAGCCGTACCTGCGCGGCTTCTTGCTCCGCCAAGATCTCCGGAAACTGACTCTGCAAAATATCCTCATCGGGAATCAGCTCCGGTCCCCAGCCGCTGGCCGCAATCGACTTAAAGTCTGCCTTTAGCAAATCCACATAGTTCGCAAACGCCCCTCGCACCTGAAACGGCGTCAGCAGCTTCTGCTCGGACAGGGCGGCTTGAATGCTACCCAGCAAGCTGCTGCGCATCACGTAGACATTACGCGGCCTGCCTTTTTGATCACCTTCCTGATTTTCCGCATCCGGGGCCAGCGCTTCTACAATTGGCAAATTCTCCTGCCACCACGCCGCTAGCGTCTCCATAAACCGCCCATGACAGGCCACCACGCTCTCATGCGTAGTCACAAACTCAGCAATCTCTCTGTGATCGCCCACCGCAGCCGAAAAATCTAGGTACTGCTCATCTCGATCAACAAAGATATCCGCCCTCAAAGTCTCGTAGTTCTGCCAAAAGTGAGCCAAACTCTCTACCTCTACTCTCGGCACCCCGCCGTGCAAATGCGCCCGTACGTCATGCGGTTCTGGCGGCGGCGCATTGTCTACATAGCGCCGAATATTGCAGTTGTACTCTTCCGCCGCAATCTCTGATCTGGGCACGCGCCGCGCATACCCCGGAATGTCTTTTCCATTGCGATACGCATAGATAATCTTGTCAATATCCTCCGGTCGCAGATGATTCTGCGCCTTGCCCTCTCGATACTCCCGGTCCGCATTGATAAACAGCACCTGGTCGCGACTTTGCGCTCCCGCCTTGTTCATCACCAAAATGCACGCCGGAATCCCCGTCCCATAGAACAGATTGCTCGGCAGCCCAATCACCGCCTCTAGATAGCCCTGGTCTATAAAATACTGCCGCGCCGCCTTTTCTTCCCCACCGCGAAACAGTACCCCGTGCGGCATCACCGACGCCAGCCGACCATCGTGCTTTAGCACCGCCAGCATATGCTGCACAAACATCAAATCCGCCTTCTTCCCCTTCTCCGGCAGCATCACCGGAAAGCGCCCCGGAAACTTCAAATCCTTCTTGATATAGTTCTGGCTAAACGGCGGATTAGCCACCACCCGGTCAAATCGCTTCAGCTCATTGCTCTCGTCTAGGTGCTGCGGCTCGCGAATCGTATCCTCCTGGCGAATATCCGCATGAGAAATGCCGTGCAGCAGCATATTCATCTTACAAATCGACCAGGTCGTCCCCATCTTCTCCTGACCGTACAGTGCTAGCTCCTCCGCCCGTCCCCCTTTCTCTCGCAGATAGTCCCGCATCTGAATCAGCATGCCGCCCGAGCCTACCGTCGGGTCATACACGCTCATATTCTCCTGCGGGTCGCACACCTCCACGCAAATGCGCACCACCTCCGCCGGAGTGTAGAACTCGCCCGCCTTCTTCCCGGCACTATCAGCAAAGTACTTAATCAGCCACTCATACGCCGCCCCCAGCAAATCAGGAAACTCAAAGTCACTATCTTTGAGCGGAATCTTTTCAAAGTTCGTGACAAAATCCGCCAGCGTATCATCGTCTAGCGTTCGCTGACCGATTTTGCGGTTGAAGTTGATCCCTTTGAGCACGTCTTGCAGCGCGTCGCCATTCGCATCTTCAATCGCCTCTAGTGCTTTATTCAGCATCGTACCGACGTTCTCTTTCACATGCTTTAGCGCCGGATGCCGAATTAGCTTGGGCTTACCATCTTCTATGACGGTCTCTTCCCAGCTCTCATTCCACCGTGCCCGAGGTGGCACATAGAAATACTTGCCAGAATATTTGTCAGGATCGTCTTCAGCTCTAGCTGAATATCTGCCTCATCCATTCCCGCCGCTTCCAATTCGGCTCGAATCTCCGCCTGCCGCTGCTCGAACAGATCGCTAGCCCGCTTCAAGAACAGCATGCCAAAGATATATTCCTTGTATTCACTCGCGTCCATACTGCCGCGCAGATCGTCGCAGGCAGACATCAACAGCGATTCTAAGCGGGCCAGCGTTAGCTTCATCAAGACTCCGAACAGTACGGCACTCTACAGTATTGACTACTTTGCTAAACCGCAACACACCGACAAAAAAAAGCGCCCTCTGAATAATCAGATGACGCTTTGAACAAAGAGAATAACGCAGTTAGTCAAAGCGGCACTTTAGGACAAAGGCGCTTTACGATCTGTGACCGCTAGGGGGCTAGCGCATAGCCACGCAGCAGGCTACCAACCGTCTTGGCGGTAATCTTCATCTGCGTGATTGGGTTCGCAGGCACGACAGTTTTGTACAGGTAGCTATCAAAGGTCAGCTTTTGTACGTCAATGTCAGAGCACATTTCGACGAAGGCTTCGCGTGATGCATCGCTGCGGTAGAAGACGCGCTGCAAGAATATCGAGCACCTTGTAAGTCAGGCCGTATTCCTTGTCCCAACGCTTGATGTAGAGCTTTAGCTCAGCTTCTGTCAATGCCCGCTCACCGCTGTTGGAATATTCAACAATAGTTTCAGCACACATCCGCGCCGACTTCGCCGCAAAGTAGATACCTTCACCCGAAGACTTGGTCACAGTACCCGCAGCATCGCCGACTAGGGCCACCCGGCCAACGACGCGGCGAGGTCTGGGATGCTCAGGAATCGGGTGCGCTTCTACCTTGATGATTTCGCCGCCTTCTAGCCGCTTGGCTGCGCGCTGACGAATGCCGCGCTGCAATTCTTTGATCCGCGCCTGGTTAGGGCGCATGGTGCCAGTGCCGACTGCGACGTGATCGTATTTGGGAAAGACCCAGGCGTAGAAGTCAGGAGAGACATCGTCGCCGACGTACATCTCGGCGAGCTCTTCGTAGTAGGCCATTTTGTCTTCGGGCAGACGAATGCGCTCTTGGAAGGCGATCGCATAGTTATAGTCCCCGCGTCAATCGCTCTAGCGACACGAGAATTGGCACCATCTGCGCCAATCACCATGTCTACTTTGAGCGTCCGCGCCTCACCTTGCAGACCGCCCTTGGAGTGGTCAGCGTAATGAAGCGTGTAGGGATCTTTGTCGTTTTCAGGAATCTCCAGCTTGTGCACCGTGCCGTTGATTACCTTAGTCCCTAGCCTTTCAGCTCGGTCTCTGAGGAAACCATCGAGAATTTCGCGGCGGCACATGCCAATGTACTCATCGTTGTGTAGCGTCTCACCGATGTTGACCTCAACATTCGAAGGCGAGATCATCTTCATCTTGCGAACCCGGCGGTCAATAATCTCTGGAGGCAGATCAAATTCGTCCACCATACACAGCGGAATCGCGCCGCCGCATGGTTTGGCATTATCCAGCTTACGCTCGAACAAAAATGTTTCAATGCCAGCTTTTACAAGTGTTTCCGCAGCGGAAGAACCCGCCGGACCACCGCCTACAACCGCAACCCGAAGTGCCAAGGGCTTATGCTCCACGTAATAAAAAAACCTATGGGAAGAATCGTATCACCGTCACTTGTGCGAAAGGACCAAAACCCCGTCAATGTTAAGCAGATTGCAACACTGGTTTACATTCGGTAAGAGTAATCACTTCGGTTTACAGTGCTGATCTAGTCGTCCTTCCACTCACTCTCTGGGATCTTCGCATCGGTCATAATGCTTCGTAGCGTTCCGAGCGGCAGCATTTTGCCTTTGTGGTACGGCACAATAACTTGCAGTTGACTATCTGTATTTCGCCATTTCCTATGACTGCCTTTTTGAGAAACCTTTTTGAAGTTATGTTTCTTCAAAATCTTTTCCACCTGGTCTGCTCTGAGTTGGCGAATTCGACCCATCAGACTAGAACTTCTCTAGCAAAGGCGTTCGGACTAATTTCAATCGGATCTGGCTCAAGATAAAGCAAGATGGCTTCTTTGATATTTTCCATAGCCTCTTGTTCAGTTTCGCCAGCCGATACACAGCCGGGTAGTTCTGGGCACCAGATAGCCCAATCTCCAGTATCTGCGTCAGGTTCTAAAATTACACGCCACTTCATAGAAATCTTCTTGTTCTTGTATTACCTGTAATGATTGTATCCATCGCACCGGGTGTTACTTTAGTATTCCTGTTCTATCGCATTAGACAATACTCTCTAGCGCAAATATAGCTGTCGGTATGGCCATCAAACCTTCTCAAATTCAGTCGGCACTCAACCGCAAGCGGGCGGATTTCTCTAGCTTTGATGCGAGTACTTCTAGCTACCTCAGTCAGTATCGAACGGCTTGGGAGGAATGGACGATGCTGCCAGAGGCGAAGCGCGATCGCTGGGTCAAAGCTCAGTCTGGCGATATCGGCGCGCGGCCTCTAGAAAAGATTAGCGTTCAGGATCACGGTATCATCCGCAGTCATCTGCAATGGGACAACAGAGAGCAAAGCCTGGAATGGGTCAGGCAGCAGCTTACAGGCGTGACGACGTTTGCGGTCGACGGCTCGCAGGTATTTCCGCAAAAGGATTTCTCGATTCCGATCGCCCTAGTTCAGATCGGCTGGTTCGAGAATCATCACTCAGCGGCGGGCACGTACGAAAAGGACATCCTGCTCGATGTAATGACGCCAAAAGATCTGGTGGCTGACCGCTCACAGCCGATGGATCGATGGATCAACATGCGCCGATTCTCGATGGAGGTGCAGCGGCTAATTGACTATATCAAGACGGCGAAAGGACAGAGCGCTAGAGCAGGGCCGCGACCCAGAAAAGTGTCTAGTCTTTTGCGATGGTTCGCTAGTGCTCTCTTTTGCCTCTATGCTCGAAGAGAATATTCGTGCGCCCTACGTAGAGCAGGTGCTGACGCTGTTACAGGCAAGCGAAAAGCATCAGGTGCCGCTAGTCGGCTATGTAGATACCGCTGAGTCGAATGATGTGGTTACGCTATTGAAAAGTGTTTCACGACTTGGGCAAGTCTCGCGCTATTCACGATGCCAAGCTGCTGAACTCGATGATGCACTGGGGCGATCGCACTCCAATCATGACCTGCGATCGCGGTGGCATTCTCACCGAATACAGAGAGATGCATGATCGTCTCACCTTCACCTATCTAAAGACTAACGCTGGCTATCCTGCCCGGCTTGACCTGCCAAAATGGATCTGGGAAGCGGGTCTAATTGACACTGTCATCAACCAGGTTCGCGCTGAGGTCGTGGTGGGCAACGGCTATCCCTACGCGATTGAAACCGCCGATCAGACCGCTGTGTTGCAGAGCCGCGATCGCCAAATCTTCTACCGCATCTTGCAAGACTGGGCCGCTCAAGAACAGCTACAGCTCAGCCTGTCTCAAAAGATGAAGAGTAAAGCCAGACGTCGAGGATAGGAACCCAAGATTGCCAGGCAGATAGAAGGTAAGCCCAAAACAGGCAGGGACAAGAAAGGCAGGGACAAGAAAGGCAACTCGCCCGCTTCGATAGTGCGCTCTAGCCTGTGGTCGGGCCTGGTCGTAGCAGGAATTGCTGTCAGCTTTTTGTCAGTCGGCGTTTGGCAGGTGCTAGAGCAGCAAACTTACAACCGGCTACACCAGATCAAGCGAGAGCTAGTCAGTGCGCCCGACTGGAGCAATCAGGATAGCCGTGATTGCAATCGACGATGCCAGCGTGAAAGCACTCGGTAGATTTCCGTGGCCGCGCTCATACTACGCCGAGCTACTAGACCAGTTAGCGCCCGTCCAGCCTGCTGTGGTGGTTTTCGATATTCTATTTTCTGAACCGACAGATCAAGACGCGCAGCTTGCTCAAGCTATTGTCAACAGCGCCAACGTGGTCCTAGCAGTGGGTATAGACAGCGTAGGCAACCGACTTGGTGTCGCGTCCAGTATTGCCGAGCCTGCTAACGGATTCTTCTTAGCTGGTGAGTTCACTAACAGCCCCGACGAAGATGGCATCAGCAGGCAGCTACGACTTCTCAGCGAAGACACTACTACCCCACTGTTGACATTCGCCGCTCTACAGATCTACGCAGAAACGCTCGCTGCCACAGCAGGTGCGGGCTCTGCTTCTACCGCTACTCCTGTAGAGCCCTTTAATATAGAGCCTCTTGAACCGGAGCCCTTTGAACGCCTTCAGCCGCTGCTGGATAACTTGCCAGCTCACCAGCCAATCTGGATCAACTGGCCAGGCGAAGTTGACCTATCAAGAGAGGCTACTAACGAGGCAGGTGATCTTCAGATCTACTCTTTTGTAGACGTGATCAACGACCGGCTTGACACCAGCCAGCTCCAGAACAAGATTGTGCTTGTTGGGGTTTCACTACCGGGCGTTGATTCGCTGCGGACTCCTTTCCACATCAATCCACCTGTAGGCGGCGTTTATCTATATGCCGCTACTATCGATAATCTGCTCAGGGAGCGTTACCTCCAGCGGCCCTCTCAGTGGCAGCAGATACTGCTACTGAGCTGTTTGGCGCTAGTTGGTAGCCACTGGCTATGGCGGCAAAACCTTCGGCAAAGACTGGCTCTGGTGATTGGGTTTCCGCTGGTATGGAGTGGAGTGGCGCTCGGTTGCTTCTGGGTAGGATGGTGGATACCGGTCGCTGCGCCGATTGGCACCGTGATGTTCAGCGCGCTAGCTATTCAGCTACATGAGCAAAGAGAAAGACAGCAGCTAATGGCGCTTTTTTCGATGAATGTCTCTCCAGAGACAGCAGAGCTGATCTGGCAGCGGAAGAGTGAGATTCTCAGCCAGGGCGATTTGGCAGCGCAGGACCTGACGGCAACCGTGCTATTTGCGGACATTCGAGGATTTACGACCATCACTGAAACGCTACCGTCTCAACAGCTTTTGCCGTGGCTAAACCAGTACTTTGAGACGATGACTGACTGCATCATGGCGCACGGTGGCATGGTGGATAAGTATATTGGCGATGCGATTATGGCGGTATTTGGTGCGCCAGTCCCTCGGATGCATCCAGCGGAGGTCAAAGCGGATGCGATCGCCGCTGTCGAAGCCGCCATCGATATGCAGCAGCGCCTAGAGGTGCTCAATCGTAGGCTCTTGCAGCAGGGACTACCCGCTATTGAATTTGGCATCGGCATTCACACCGGTCCGCTAGTCGCCGGTACGGTAGGCAATCGCTATCGGCTCAACTATTCACTATTTGGCGATACGGTCAACGTCGCCGCTCGCATCGAAAAGCTTACCAAAACCCTACCGGAAACTGCCCCAATTCAGCTGTTATTGAGCGCTGCGACCGCTGACTATATTCATACGCACTTTCCCCTCAAGCGCGTCTTTTCCGCCACCCTAAGAGGTCGTCAAGAAACCTCAGATCTATATACACTTTCGTCTGACGCTCTGCCGTAGTCAAACTCTCTTGCTCAAAGCAACCCGCCTATTTTTGAGTATGGCAGCCGTGTTCTCTTCTCCGCTAAAAGTTCGGTTGAAGCGAAACCGTGAGCGTGTCTACGTTATTAATGCAGCATTGCTAACGCAGTATCTGACCCATGTAGCTACCCCAAAGCGCCGCAGCCTGCGCACTGCTACCGCCAGTCAGGCTGTTGTCATCATTGCCCAACCATATGCCAGTGGCCACTGCGTCACGAGGCACAAAGCCAATAAACCACAGGTCAACGTTGTCGTTCGTAGTCCCGGTCTTGCCTGCTTCCCCGCGCCCAATATAGGCATCGCGGCCGGTGCCGCCTTCGACTACGCCGCGCATCAGGCTCACCATCGTATCCGCGACCGCTGGGTCCAATACCTGTACCCCCGCATCCGCCGACTGAGCAAAGTCATAGATCACGCGGCAGGTAGAAGCGTCATCGAAGTCCGTACAGTCGCCGCTATCGAGTACTCGCTGAATGCCGTGGGGCCGATTCCACAGACCTTGATTCGCAAAGGCCGCAAATGCACCCGTCATTTCTAACGGCGTCACCTCGCTTTGACCCAGAATTAGGCCGGGTTCAGACCGCAGCTCGGAGGTAATTCCCATCTGCTGGGCCAAGTCGATTACTGGGCCTAGTCCAACTGCCTGTGCGATTCTAAGCGCGACTACGTTTTCTGAGCGAGCCATGCCTGCATACATATCGAGTGCGCCGCTGCCCGACCGACAGCCCGCATAGTATTGGCCGTCCCAATTCAGGTCGCTACAGGAAAAGCTCTCCCCTGCTGAGACGTTCTGCTCAAGGGCAGCGGCGTAGGCAAATACTTTGAAGGTAGATCCTGGCTGCCTTTCGGCCTGACTGGCCCGGTTGAACTGGCTTTCGGCGTAGTCCACACCGCCAACAAGCGCCTCGATCTCACCGTTTTGAGTATTCAGCGTTACTATCGCCCCTTGGGAATACCCAGCCGCCGCGCCTTGAGTGCTGACAGTTTCGCGCAGGGTGCTTTCAGCCGCTGCCTGCGCCTCCAAATCAATGCTGGTTTCTACGATGAAGTTGCCTTCTCTAGCGAGTCCTTCGCCTAGCACGCTGTTCAACTCATCGAAAATATAGCTGTAGAAGTAGGGCGCATTCGCACTTTTTAGCTGTTCGCGGGCTTTGGGACTGATTTCAATGCGCGATCGCCTTTCCCGTCTGCCCTCTTCGGCGCTGATCATGCCTAGACTGACCATGCGTTCGATCACGCGATCGCGGTACGCCACCGCCGCCTGATAGTCCTGCACCGGGTTAAACGCATTCGGCGCAGGCAAAATGCCCACCAGCGTAGCCGCTTCTCCAATGCTGAGATCTTTTGCATCCTTATCGAAATAGAACTGCGAGGCATCCTCAAACCCGTAGAGGTTATTCCCTAGATACACCCGGTTTAAATACAGCAGCATTAGCGCGTCTTTGCTGTAGAAGGTCTCTAGCTTGAGCGCCACGACAGCCTCGCGAATCTTGCGACCCGCACTGTCCTCGATACCCACATAGTCCCGATAGGTATTACGAGCGAGCTGCTGCGTGAGCGTACTGGCCCCTTCTCTAATGCCACCTTCCGTCACGTTGGTTTTGAGCGCGCGGGCAATGCCCCAAGGATCTACGCCCGGATGCCAATAGAATCTAGTGTCTTCAGACGCTACAACCGCTTTAGGTAAAAAGGGTGAGTAGGCTTGCAGCTGACTGTTTTCTCTGTGAGTGATGTTGGGCAGCTCATTTAGCGGCGTGCGGCGACCGTCTTCACCCTCTGCGGTGACCAGCACCGGACCTTGCACAGACTCTGGCAGTGGATTGATAGAAATTTTGGGCCACTCTAAGCCCACAATCCAGAGGGCGAGCAAACTGGTCAATCCAGTTGCCCCATAGACGCCGTAGCGTAGCGTGGTGATATACCAGGGCGGCGGATCAATATAGCGAACCGTGACCGCATCGGCTAGCTCTTCAGGGCCTAGGGTGAGGACATCGCCGTGGCGGAGCGGTCGCTTCGTCAGCCGTTTTTTATTCCGGTAGATACCGTTGGTAGATCCTTTATCTCTAATGACGAAGGGGCGACCCGGCAGCGCGTGATCGCGAGTCAAGGTCAGATGCGTCTGGCTAACGATAGGCGATCGCACCACAATGTCACTTTTAGACGAGCGCCCTAGCAGATAGTGCTCGCCCACCAAAGGATATTCTTGGGTCTTGCCATTGGCATCAGCTTCTACCACCAGCTTTGGCACCCTAGCATCTGGCTTGAGCGGAATCTTGGCAAAGTCTACATTCGCCTGAACCGTCTGAAACGCCTGCGTAATCGACCCCAAAAAGGTCTTTGGCGGCTTCTGTGAGGGAGGTTTTGACGGTGGCGGTGGCGGCGGAGAAGTCATAAGCGCAAACGAGCTTGATTCTGACGTGTCTACAGTATAGGAACCAACACAGCAAATGTAGGAGATTTCGAAAAGCCAACGCTAGACGCTTGTCCTCTTTTCCCTTGCGCCCTATCGCTTGCTAGTACGCGGGTCAGGGAAAAATATCGCCACAATCAATAGGCAGATAATGCCCACGTTGATCCAGACGTCGGCCAGGTTAAATACCGGGAACCTAGTCACCGGAAACACCTGCAAAAAATCAACCACCTCGCCAAATAGCACCCGGTCGATGCCGTTGCCAAAGGCACCGCTAAGAATAAACCCGTAGCCTGCCGACTCCCAGCGATTGGGCAGTTGCACAAACCAGCCATAGAGCGCTAGTCCCGCACTCACCACCATCGACAGCCACTTTAGCCACTCGCCATTATCACTAAATAAGCTCCACGCCGCGCCGGGATTAGTGACATAGGTAAAGTGCAATACCCCCTGGAGGATCGAGATACTCTCACCTAGCTCAAAATTTTGCACGACCCAGTACTTCGTCAGCTGATCGAGAATCACGCCGACAATGGCTACTAGCCAAAACAGTCCGTTTTTGGGCTTCATACGCTAATAAAACAGTAACTTACGCAGACCAAAGGCAATCAACGCGATCGCACAGCTCACCATGATCTGCCCCGGAATTTGTCCGACCGAGTAACTCATTATCGCAGCCCCTAGCCCCGGTGAAGCAGGTAACCAGCGAAACAGATGACCCAATACTAAATAAGCGATCCCGCATAGATGTACCGGCACCAGCCCACACACCGCCGCAAAACCTAGCCGCTCTAGCGATCGCTTCGAGCGAAAGGCCAATAGCCCACACACCCATCCCGCCGGAATAAACCCCAGCAGATAGCCAAAGCTAGGCGATCGCAAATACCCCAGCCCCGCCCCTTGCGAAAACACCTCTAGCCCAAAGCGCTCAAACAGCAAAATGCCTAGCATCACGTAGGCCACCTGAGAGAGCGCCGCCGCGTTCTTGCCCCCCATGCAGCCAGTAAACAGCACCGCCCCCACCTGAAAAGACACGCCTAGAGAAGCAATCTCAATTCCGCCGCCCGTGCCCTGTAGCCACTCGTTCACAGGTAGCTCAAACACGAACGCCTCTAGCCACGTGCAGCCAATTGTCAAAATCAGGCCGATTAGCGCCCAAAGTAGCTCAGCAGGCGCAAACACAATCCATCACCGTCTTCATTCTCACCGACCTAATGTAGTTACAATCAGCTCTCGATATAGCGATCTTAAGGCATTTCCCACGGCAGCAATTTCTTACAGAAGGTTACTTTTGCGCAGTTCTACCTAATTCATTCTGGCGCAAGCCTTACACTTGGTGGCAATACTCTCTTAGTTTTCTTAGCCGCCGATTATGTTTCCTTCTCACCGTCCGCGTAGGCTGCGATCGCACGCCCAGATCCGTCGCATGGTCCGCGAAAATATCGTCACCACCAGCGACCTGGTCTATCCGCTCTTTGCCGTTCCTGGTGATACCTTCGCCCAAGAAGTCAAATCCATGCCCGGTGTCTACCAGCTCTCGGTCGACAAAATCGTCGAAGAAGCCAAAGAAGTCTATGACCTGGGCATTCCCGCCGTCATCCTATTTGGCATTCCTAGTGAGAAGGACACCGAAGCCACTGGCGCATGGCACGATCATGGCATTGTCCAAAAGGCCACCGAAGCAATTAAGAAGGCGGTTCCCGATCTGGTTGTCATCGTCGACACCTGCCTTTGTGAATATACCGACCACGGCCACTGCGGCTACCTAGAAGTCGGCGATCTCTCGGGCCGCGTCCTCAACGATCCCACCCTAGAGCTGCTGAAGAAAACGGCGCTTTCTCAGGCCAACGCAGGCGCGGATATCATTGCCCCTTCAGGCATGATGGACGGCTTTGTGCAGGCCATCCGCAGCGGCCTAGACAGCGGCGGCTTTGAAGATCTGCCGATCCTTTCCTACGCCGCCAAATACTCCTCTGCTTACTACGGTCCGTTTCGAGACGCCGCAGAATCCGCCCCGCAGTTTGGCGATCGCCGCACCTATCAGATGGACCCTGGCAACGGCATCGAAGCGCTCAAAGAAATTGAGCTAGATATCGCCGAAGGTGCAGACATGCTGATGGTCAAACCCGCCCTTGCCTACATGGACATCATCTGGCGGGTGAAAGAAGCGACGAATCTACCCGTTGCCGCCTACAACGTCTCGGGCGAATACTCAATGGTCAAAGCCGCTGCCCTGAACGGCTGGATTGACGAAGAAAAAGTCGTGATGGAAACGATGACTAGCTTCAAGCGATCAGGCGCGGACCTGATCTTGACCTATCACGCCAAAGACGTGGCCCGATGGCTGGGGAATGAGAGTTCTAGCATTTCTATCCTGAGTTAAAGTAAGCAGTAGTTTGGACCAGGGAAGACAGTTGATACCAGCGCACACCCACGGCGACCCTCTGCGTTCAGAGGAAGACTACCGCCAGATTCTGTCAACTTGGCAAGACCAGCTTCAGACCGACTTACCCGACCAACCTGAACCGACACGTGATGCAATTGCACAGTGGTTAATCGGCGATCCGGCTCGGTTTGAGCAGATGACGCCTGCTGATATTAAGCTGGCCTATCAGGCGATAGACTACCGCTATCGGATCTTGATTTCTCGCTATTGGGGACTCTCACCAGAGCGGGGCTATCAGCGACTGCTGCAAAAGCTGGGCGGTCTGTTCTTGATTCGGAGTAAGGTTCGCACCTGGATTGCCCTCAGCCGCGATCGCAAGCGGGCAGTCAAAGATGTGCTGCAAGAAGTGATCCAAGAAATGCTGCAAAGCGATCGGTTCTTGCGATCGCAGGCTCAGTGGATTGGTCAGTGCACCGACCGCGCTAGCCTACGCAATCTGCTGACCCTAGCCACTATCGAAGAGTACTGCCTGCGGCCCATTCGCAACCAGCCGCTGCTCGTGTATCGGTTTGTCAATCATCTAAAGCGATCGCAGCGGGGCGGCATGACGCAGGTGCCCAGCAATGAACTGATTCAGCTAATCTCCGAGGAACTGGGTACAGACGATGCCGACGGCACGCTTAGCCTGCTAGACTTTGAGGCACTTGACCGCTACGAAGCCGAAAGGCACCTAGCAGATCAGCAGGCCACCCGCCAGCTAGTTAAGCAGCAATTCTCCGACTATCTACAAGAAAAGCTAGGAGACTCTGCCGTTCAGTGGCTAGATCTACACTTGCAAGGCTACGCCCAAGACAGCATCTCGCGACAGCTAGGACTCAACGTCCGCGAAGCCTACCGCCTGCGCGAAAAAATTAGCTATCACGCCATCCGGATCTTCACGCTCAAAGAGCAGCCGGACCTGGTGTTTGGCTGGCTAAAGACATCCCTAAAACAGCACAACCTTGGATTGAGTCCACAGGAGTGGGACAGCTATTGGGAAAGCATCACGCCGGAGCAGCAAAAAATGCTGACGGACTTCAAAGCTGGTGAGCCGATAGAAAGTATTGCCAAATCCTTTGGGCTAACGCCAAAGCAGGTCGCTAGCCGCTGGGCTGAGCTGTATCTACTAGCTCAAACAGCTCGCACCAACAGCTCAGAAAGCTAACGCCAGTGGCACTACTTGCAGCCCACCTAGGTCTTCGACTGACGCGACTCTTTCCAAGCGTCCTTCATCCGGCCCAAATTTAGTTTGAACTCATCCATGCCGATCAAATCGCCTGGCTCTTCATCCCAAGAAGCCGACAGCAGCCCATAGCTTAGGCCGACAACCCCAAGACCAAAGCAGCCCATCGTCGTCAGCAGCACCACAACAGGCGCAAACTCTAGAATTTCTTGACTGAGCAAATAGTAAGACAAAAAGAAAATACCGACGCCTACAGCAATCGGAGTCAGCGAGAGCACAGCCATCCGCCGCAGCATTCGTTTGCTGACCGCAGCCGGAATCTCGCCCCTTCCATCCGAGTCGCGGCGGCTTGCTTTGGCAGCGCCAGACTGACTCGAACCCTTTGCCTTCGCGTCTGCTTTCTTGCGGTTGCTCGCTCGAATGTCGTCTACCCGAGCTTGAGCCCTAGCAGATATGCCATCACTTTTATCTGACTCACTCGCTTTACTCGCATGTGCCTTTTCAGACGATTTCACCGTAGCTGATGAGCTGGTGGCTGATGAGCTGGTGGCTTTTGCTTTTTTGCGATCGCGCCCAGGCTCAAACGGCAGTGCAGCTCGTTCTTTTTGCTCACCTTTGGCACCACGCTCGGACTTGGAGGCCATGTTCTTGGTCGTCGGTAGGTAGACAGCTTACGGAATTTTAGCGAAAGCTTAGCGGCGAATGCCTAGCTTCTTGATCAAAGCCTTGTAGCGCTCAGAATCTTGCTTTACTAGATAGGCCAGCAGACGCTTACGCTGACCGATCATCTTCAACAGACCACGACGAGAGGAATAGTCCTTTTTATTCTTCTGAAGGTGCTGACTCAGCGCATTAATGCGATCGGTCAACATGGCAATCTGAATGTCCGCAGATCCCGTATCTGTTTCGTGGACCTGGTGCTCGGTAATGATTTCCTGTTTGCGTTCTTGTAGCAGAGCCATACGCTTGATTAGTAGTTAGCTTGATTAGTGATTGGACAAAAGTGTGAATGTAGCAGTTCACAATGATATCACAGCCAACTGGACCTAGCTCAATCAAAACGACTGCCTGCCAATCCTTCGACGGCTAGGCAGAGTCACAGCACGAAAAAGTGAGACCACGCCAACGTGTAGCGTCTTTGCAGGCGTTAGCCCCGACGTAACAGTTTTAGTTGATAGCGCAAACCTCCATCCGGGAATTTTGATCAAGACACAGCATCTGCGGATCTGTTCCTTCCTTCCCCCAGGTTTTGGGCCTGCTAGCATCTTTATGGTTGATCGCCTGTTTTCTATTCAGCCCCGAAAACCAAAGAAAAAAGACCGTCCTTATATTAAAAGTAGCGCTGCTTGTGGGTTAGCGGCATTGGCTTTCTGCGTGATTGCGCCGCTCATTGCCTTTGCGCAGACCGCACAGGTAGAGAGCGCGCCAATAGAACCGGACAGCAAAGCGTCTGCGCGATCGCCTTCACTAGCCAAGGCCGCAGCCGTGCCCGAGCCTTCTAAAGCTGCGGTTAAAAGCAAACTCGAAAGCGGTACGCCTAGTCCCACTGAGCAGAACGGCTCTGAACCTCAGTCTGCCGATTCTGCCTCCGCAGCGGTTGAGCTAGCTAGCGCAGTCGCCAAACCAGAGGTGCGATCTATCTGGTTGGACCGTGAAACCATCGTCGACGCAGGCTCTGCCGAAGGACTAGCGCAGGTTTTTGACAGGTTTAAGGCAGCGGGAATCAATACCGTTTTTGTTGAGACGGTGAATGCGGGGTATCCGATTTATGACAGTGCGATCGCGCCCAAAAAGAATCCCCTCATACAGGGCTGGGATCCGCTCCAATCCGCCATCGATCTAGGCAAACGCCACGGCATGGAAATTCACGCCTGGGTTTGGCTTTTCGCCGCTGGTAACCAGGACCACAATCGCATCGTCGGCCAGCCCAACAGCTACCCTGGCCCCATCCTTAGCGCTCATCCTGACTGGGCAGGCTTCGACGCTCAAGGCAACCTGATCATCCCCGGCCAAACCAAAACCTTCCTCGATCCGGCTAATACCGAAGTCCGCAGCTATCTCATTAATCTACTCTCCGAAATTGCTACCGAATACGACGTAGACGGTATCCAGTTTGACTACGTCCGCTACCCTTTCCAAAGCGCCTACGCAGGCCGTAACTTCGGCTATGGCATCGCCGCCCGCGACAAATTCCGCAACCTGACTGGCGTAGATCCCATCACCCTTAGCCCGCACAACGGCGGCGACTCCACCAAAGCCTACCTTTGGAACCAGTGGACTGCCTTTCGCACCCAACAGATCACCACCTTCGTCGCCGAAGCTTCTCAGCGACTGCGCCGACTGCGACCGGATCTAACTATTTCAGCCGCCGTCTTCGCCGATGGCACCTATCAGCGTCAGATCACCATTCAGCAAGATTGGGAAGACTGGGCGGACCAGGGCCTAGTCGATTGGATTGTGCTGATGAGCTACGCCAATACGGTTGAAGAGTTCTCGGAACTGATTCGCCCTTGGGTAGTGGAGTCTAGCTATCGCTCTACCGAAGTGATTCCTGGCATTAGACTATTGAATTTGCCAGCCGCCGAAGCGAGGAATCAATTGCAGATGCTGGAAGATTTTTCTACGGAAGGATATGCCTTATTCGCTGCTGATAATTTGCATGGAGAGGTGCAGTCAATGCTGGCTGGTTTTTATGAGGAGAGACAGCAGAATGCTGGTTTGGGTGGGGGTGCGATCGCCTCGGCCCCATCGAGATAGTCTGATTGAGATTTTGTTAGAGAGCTCAGTTGGTAAGTCTGGCTAGATTAATAGTGTTGGATGGTGGCGTGCGATCACTTCTGAATACGTAACCATAGAATCGCATGAAGAACAAAGTTCCATCAACAAAACATGATAGAGCTAAATACAATCAGGGTAACTTAAGCATATACAACAGCAGGAAGAATCTAAAGCCTTATGGCGCAGTCTGAACACTATCTTCGAATTGAGGCTGGACGTACAGAAGCCCAGTATTGGAAAGACATCTGGCGCTATAGAGAATTGTTCTACTTTCTCGCATGGCGAGATATTCTAGTGCGCTACAAGCAAACCTTCATTGGAATCGCTTGGGCACTAATTCGACCGTTTTTAACGATGATAGTATTCACTATTGTCTTTGGCCGTCTGGCTAATCTGCCTTCTGACGGAGGAGCTCCTTACCCAATTCTCGTTTTCTCGGCAATGCTTCCCTGGCAATTTTTTGCCAGCGCCCTGTCTGAATGTAGCAACAGCTTAATCAACAACTCAAATCTCATATCCAAGGTATACTTTCCCCGTTTAGTTGTGCCAACAAGCGCGGTTATTGTTAGCTTTGTCGATTTTCTAATCTCGGGCGTGATTTTACTCGGTCTCATGGCTTGGTATGACTTTGTTCCTGGATGGCGAATACTAGCACTACCTGTTTTTGTATTAATTGCTTTTGCGGCTGCGACGGGTTGCGGATTGTGGCTAGCTGCCCTGAATGTACAATATCGAGACTTCCGCTACATCGTCCCGTTTATCGTCCAGTTTGGGCTATACATTTCTCCAGTTGGATTCAGTAGTAATGTTGTTCCAGAGCAATGGCGACTTGCTCTATTCTTTGAATCCGATGGTAGGCGTCATAGATGGCTTTCGCTGGTCAATACTTGGGCAACGGTATCACGTATCTATTGGCCAGGATTTACCTGTCGCTCTGACGGTGGTTGTTGTCGATATTGCTTAGCGGAATCATTTACTTCCGCAATATGGAACGCACCTTTGCGGATGTAATATAAGCCATGTCAGACACTGTTATTCGAGTTGAAAATCTAGGGAAGAAATACTCTATTCGTCACAAACAAGCACAGAGCGATACGTTGCTTTGCGTGATGTCATTGCAAATGAAATAAGTCGACTGAAGTCAAAGATATTACATCCCGAACTCAGATTCTATGATAAACAAGAAGATTTTTGGGCGCTTAAGGATGTTTCTTTTGAGATTAAGCAGGGTGATCGTGTCGGCATAGTCGGACGTAATGGAGCAGGAAAATCAACACTTGCTCAAGATTCTTGAGCCGAATTACAGAACCAACAACGGGATTCGTTGAACTAAAGGCCGAGTAGCTAGTCTTGCTAGAAGTCGGGACTGGATTTCATCCTGAACTGACAGGACGAGAGAACATTTTTCTGAATGGTGCCATATTAGGAATGAGCAGGAGAGAGATTCTAGCAAAAGTTTGATGAAATTGTTGCATTTTGCAGAAGTAGAAAGATTTTTAGACACTCCAGTCAAGCGATATTCAAGTGGCATGTATGTTCGATTAGCTTTTTCGGTAGCGGCACACCTAGAGCCAGAAATTCTGGTAGTGGATGAGGTTTTAGCTGTAGGAGATGCTAAGCTTTCAGAAGAAATGCTTAGGAAAAATGAATGATATTGCTCAGGAAGGTAGGACTGTACTGTTTGTAAGTCACAATATGTCTGCAATTCAAAACTTATGCAAGAGTGTCATGCATCTTTCTAAGGGGAAACTGGTCAAACAAGGAAAGACTGGCACTGTCATCCAGCATTATTTAAACGCATTTGAAGACGAAGGCCAGAGCTATATATTAGATAAATTACCTAGAAGGAATGGTTTGGGGGAACTGATTCGCATTAGCCGATGTAGTCTGGTAGACACACACGGAAAAGATGTTTCCAAGTTTCTATTCGGCGCTCCTTTTTCTGTGTACATAAGAGCCAACTCTATTGTTACCTTGAATAAATTGTCTTTTGTTGTACAAATAGATTCTTTTCAAAGAGAAACAATCGTAACGTCATCTAGCGAACTTAGCGTGACTACTCTAAATACCTATCGAGATAGAGAAATAGGTGTCTTAGCTAAATTTAGAGATTTAAGACTCATGCCCGGAAGATATTGGATAACTATCAGTGTTCGACAAGGAAAAATGGGGCTAGACCAAGTCCGACACGCTATAGGGTTCGAAATCTCTGAAGCGTCTTTCCCTGGAATAGATTCTCACCCAGCTACTTGGGGTCACGTTCAGGCTTTGCCTGAATGGATAGTAGAGTGAACACCTAAGCCTATATCAGAAATAAAACTTGAGTAATAGAATCTGAAAGAAACTTTGCTATGACAATTCAAAAACCTGAACAAAAGCAAGGCGAAATCTATGAAGTTAAGGATCTGGTCCAGAAACTTAATCCTCATCTAATAAGACGTAAAATTGTGGATTTAACAGATGGTTTCGAAGTAAAAAATCTTGATCCTAAGACTCTTGTAACCGCAGATAGATTTGATTTGATTGCGAAATACATATATGCTCTTTTCTGGAAAAGTAAAATCGAGTCCGATTGGGGAACGAGGTTATACTGCAACCATATCCGTGCGTTTAACAGTTATGAAGAAAGAGATGGATCAAACAAGATAGGGAAGAATGCTTTTCTGAGTTCCTTTGATGATTTACTCGAATCCATTGCCAAAAACGGATTTAGCGACGATTTCTCTCTTGTACCTATTTCTTCAGAAGGTGTGTTGATCGACGGCGCTCACAGAATCGCAGCTTGCTTAGCGTATGGTCAAGATATTACTTGTCTTCAAATAAATAATATCATTTCAAGGCAGTATAATTATTCTTATTTTTTAGACAGAGGTATGGGAACCAGATATGCAGACCACATTGCCTATCACTATTGCAAACTAATAAGGAATACATATATCGCTATTATCTTCCCTAAAGCTATAGGGGATGAATCCAAGGTCGAAGAAATACTTGAAAGAAAAGGGGCTATTGTTTACGCAAAAGAAATCGAACTATCTTGGAACGGCTTATTCAATCTTTTAAAGCAAGTTTATGAGAATGAACCTTGGTGTGGAGACTGGGAAGACAGGTTTAAAGGACTACGAGAGAAAACTGACTTTTGTTTCCATTCGAAGGGGAAAACGAGAGTGCTACTACTTGAGTCCGACAGTTTAGAAAGTATTAGAGAAGCGAAAGAAGAAATTCGTTCTTTCTTTAACATTGGGAACCATTCTGTCCACATTAACGACACGCATGAAGATGCTAGGGATTTAGCTGGGTTATTATTCAACGAAAACAGTATCCACTTTCTTAACAAGGCAAAACTAAGAAACTATAGAGAAAACTATTCTCTGCTTGATGAATTCAAGAATACGATTAAAGAACAAAACGCTGACTCGGAATCGTTTTGTATAGACGGCAGCATGGTTATGTCTCTCTATGGCATTAGGCAAGCTAACGATTTGGATTTCCTCCATCACGAATCCGATCATGTAAAATTTTCCAATCCATCTATTTCGGATCACAATGCGGAAATTACCCACCATACTAGAACAAAAGATGATTTGATCTTTAACTCAGAAAATCATTTCTATTATAGGGGAATTAAGTTTCTATCCTTGAATAATCTATATTCTATGAAGTTAAAGAGAGGGGGACCGAAAGATATTGAAGACTGTCGTTCGATCAACGATTTTGAAGAGAGGAAGGACAATAGACTAATCTTCTCAGTTCTCAACACAAAACATACAACAAGGGCTTTCTTTAAGAGATTGATTGAAAATCTTAAACGAAACATTAAAAAAACTATACTTTACAAGTTGAGTAAAAATTCATTTGCAGATAACCGAGTGAAGATGGTCACGAAGATAGATAGAAAAGTAGCTTGCTTTGTAGATAGCTTTAAACCTTTTGTTAGAACTGTCCAATACAAAAATACTTGCTTGTACTATAGCAAAGGAACTTCAATTGTTGAATGTCATTCTACCCATCCTGTGAGGTTTGGAGGCACTTATGAACCACAGGAAACGGCTGTTATTGTCGAGGTTCTTGAAAAAAAGAGTAGTCCAGTCTTTGTAGATATTGGTGCTAACATCGGTCTTATTTCTATAAACGTCTTAGCTGAAGTTCCGGAAGTTGTGATACATGCGTTCGAACCGGGAGTTCATCAATATTCTCTACTCGAAAGAACTATCAAACTCAATGCCTTGAAAAACAAAGTTTTTCTGTATCAAAAAGCTGTCGGTATGAAGGACGGGAAAAGAGCTTTCTCCATACATGCCAAAAAGCATTCCTCTGGAGATGGGTTCCTTGATACCAAACGAGCAGGACGATTTAAAGCTGACTTTGTAGATGTGACAACACTTGACACATGGTGGGATTCGGTCGGTTGTCCGAGAGTTGATATGATTAAGATGGACATAGAAGGCGCTGAACTTTGGGCACTAGCGGGGGCAGAAAAGCTCCTCTTAAGTTGTGGACCTACAATTCTCTTGGAAATTCATCCTGTTAATCTTATCCCGTATCCTTATTCTGCTATTGATATCCTTTCTTTATTAAATGAATGGGGATATTATTTGAAGACGATTTCTGGCGAAACAGTTACCTACGACAACATTTTTATCCTTCTAAAACATGAGACTAGTTTTGTTGCAGCTATTTCCTAAGAGCTGATTTCAGAATTCCTTTAATTTATTCAAACTGCTCAGTCTCTAGTGTTTTCTTATGCCAATAGCTAAAGTTATTTGTATAACTCCTGTCAAAAATGAAGCTTGGATTTTAGACCGTTTCTTGAAGTGTGCAAGTATTTGGGCTGATCGAATTATAATTGCAGACCAACATTCTACAGATGGCTCTAGAGAAATCGTAAAGAAATTTCCTAAAACAACTTTGATAGACAATGATTCGGAAGAATTTAACGAGCCAGAAAGACAAAAGCTGCTCATTAGTGAAGCTCGTAAGATAGAAGGTGAGAGGATACTTATCTCACTTGATGCAGATGAGTGTTTAACTGGAAATTTTTTGTCTAGCCCGGAGTGGAAAACTCTGACTACTTCCAGCCCAGGCACTGTTTTGAAATTCCAGTGGATTAATCTATTGTCTGATATGCAGAATTGTTGGATACCAAAGGAAGAGAGAGTATTTGGTTTTGTGGATGACGGAATCAGTGAGCATGTTGGTCGGACTATCCATAGTCAGCGAGTACCAATTCCAGAGAGTGCAAAAGCGCTGTCTCTGAAAGAAGTAAAAATTTTGCATTACCAATATACTGATTGGTCTAGAATGCAAAGCAAACATCGCTGGTATCAAATGTGGGAAAGAATAAATCAACCTCAAAAAAGCTCCGTTTCTATCTACAGACGATACAATCACATGTATCCTGCTGTTCAAGATAGACTGATTCCCATTAAAAATGATTGGTTTAAGGACTATGTCAGCCGCGGCATAGATATGACTAGCGTCATATCTATGCCAAAATCGTATTGGTGGAATCAAGAGGCCATAAAATTTTTAGAAGCGTACACGCCTCAGTACTTTAGCAAAATAAATGTCTGGGATTGTCAATCGGAGAGAAAAAATGATGACAGTCTCTACGCAATAGAAGACCCTAGGTCAGTAGCCGAAAGGTGTCTGCATCATTGGCTTAAGAAAAGTCAGTTTGTTCTACATCAAGAACACTCAGAAGAAAAGAATATTGCAGGAAAACTGTCTGAGATTGCTGTTCGCAGTGTAGATAGAGTTTTAATGATGTTGGGCTATTAAGTAAAGCTACTGTAAGTGCAGCTGATAAATAACCTTTTAAGATTCTCAAGAAGAACCATGACGAGAGTATAACAAATGATCTAGGCGCATCTAAAGAACTTTTTCTGATTACTTCTTTCCCATTAATTTGTCGATAAATTCAGAGATTGTCTGAGCTAATGCATAAGATGTAATTGTAATAATTTCTTGTGTATGTGATTTCGATTCACAAAGATTTCAACGATGGCAATAGCATTTATACTTCTGACCGTCTTGACCAAAAGTAGTTGACTTGAATAAAAAAGCGGGCATTCTGTGAATGGGACGAAAATTTCCACTTATTATGAGAACACTTGTCGAGTGTTGCTAATTATTCAATGCGACCATTACAGGACTCTACTTATATTGTTATTCCTGTGCATAACCGAAAAGCTTTGACGCTGAGGTGTCTGAAAAGGCTTGGTGAGTTGAGTGCATTTGAGAATTTTTCTGTGGTAGTGGTAGATGATGGGTCTACAGATGGCACATCAGAGGCTATTAAAAACAAATATCCTAGTGTTATCTTATTGCACGGAAATGGTACTTTGTGGTGGACGGGTGCTATAAAGCTTGGCATGGAATATGCTATTGAACACAACGCTGATTTTGTCGTTTGGCTCAACGACGATTGTCTTATAGGGAACAAAACCCTCGAGGGCTTAGTTGATTTTGCACGCTGTGATTCCAAAAGAATAGTAGGCGGCATGGGTTATGAACTCTCCGCTCCTACTGAAATCGCTTTTGGTGGAAAGAAACGTAAGGCGTTTGGTTACGAAATCATCAAACCCAGCCAAGAAGAGATATATCCTTGTGACTTATTGAGCGGAAATTTAGTTTGTTTCTCTACGAAAGTAGTAGAAGACATAGGATATCCAGACGCGGACGGGTGCCCTCATTATGGTGGTGATTCACACTTTCTGATCTGTGCTAGAAAGGCAGGATATTCGATCTTTTTAGATGCCAGACATGCTGCTCAAAATGTGACAACAAAGAGCACTTCTATCATGAATTCAAATCAGTGGTTATCAGGAGGTACGTCAGCTAAAGAGCTATTTAAGCTGATTTTCATACCGCAATCCATTCTTAGCTGGCGAGTCTGGTGGTTCTTGTACACCGAAGATTATGGTCTGATAGGTATAGTTCTGCTTTTGGTAAAATTATCTAAGACGATTGCTACTCTCCTGTGCATTTCAGTGCTAAGGATCTACCTATCGCTGTCCGTCAGAAGCTCTCTCTAGCGAAAAGAAAGCTCGTTGGTGGATAAAGCTGAAAATGAAGAAAATAGTTCTTATTTATAGAAATTATTTACTCCAATCGTCTGAAACATTTATTCAAGCTCAAACTAGAAGTTTGAATAGATACGATTCTCTCTATGTTGGTTTACGTACCGTTCCAGGTCTCAGTTTACCATCGGAAAAAGTTCTAACTCTCTGTCAAAGCTATCCATCTCAAAGTGGAAAGATACTTCTTTACAAGCTATGTAGTAGACACGGGTCTTTTTTCAAGAAGATAGAAAAGACATCTGCGAGTCTGATACATGCGCATTTCGGGCCCGACGGAGTGAAGGCTATGCCGTTGGCAGCTAAGCTTAACGCTCCCTTGATCGTCACTTTTCATGGCTATGACATCACTATTAAGCCCTCTCATTCCTGGTTTTTGTCTTATAGCTATTTTATGTATCTGGTTAGAAGACGAAAGCTGAAAAGGATTGCGTCAAAATTTATAGCTGTTTCTGAATTTGTAAGACAAAAGCTGATTCAGCAAGGATTTCCTTCGAATAAGATAAGTGTTCACTATATTGGTGTTGATGTAGAAGAGTTTTCATGCTCTTCGTTGTTACAGCGCAGAGAGCCTATTGTTCTATTTGTTGGTCGTCTAGTAGAAGTAAAGGGCTGTGAGTTCTTAATCAAGGCAATGGCTAGGGTTCAGTTAGTGCTGCCGGATGCTAGATTGGTTATAATAGGAGATGGACTTTTAAGAGCATCTTTAGAAAAATTGGCATCCCAAACTTTGAGAAATTGTCACTTTTTGGGATGTCAATCGTCATCTACGGTTAGAGATTGGATGGAACGCTCTAAAGTCTTGAGTGTGCCAAGCATTTCTGAAAAGTCTGGCTATACAGAGGCTTTTGGGATTGTGTTTGTTGAGGCTCAGTCTATGGGATTACCGGTTGTTAGCTCGTTTAGTGGAGGTATTCCAGAGGCCGTAGAGCATCAAAGAACAGGCTTTCTCGTTCCAGAGAAAGACGAGGAAGGCTTAGCCAAGCATATTCTTATGCTTCTTCAAGATGGGGCTTTGTGGGATTGGATGAGCAAGAATGCAGTCGAGAGAGTGCGATCGCATTTTGATATTAGAAAGCAAACAGAGAAGCTAGAAGCCATCTATTCGGAAGTCTTGTCAGAGCGCAAAGCCCTAAAAAAAAGTGAAGGCAGTAAATATGCTAAAGCAGAACAGTCGAAGTCTTCTGGAGAATCTATGCAATGCGAAGTAGACTCTACGCATCTCGCTCAAAGAGCGGTGTAATGGTTTTTATAAAGAGTGCTATCCTGATGTTCTTGCCCATCATAGATTGGCTCTTACTATTTTTTGTGTATCCATCTGCTTGGCTACTCAAAAGCATACGCCGGATAGGCGTTCAGAAGTTTCCACAGTGTAAACAGGCATTCATAAGAATTGGAATTTTCCCTATTCAAGACCACTATTATGAACCCCAATTTAACTATCAGACGTTAGGAAAGTATCTTTCACAAGATCGAATACTGCCTGGGCTAGATTGGAATATAGCTTCTCAATTAGAACGACTAAATTCATTTACCTATGCTCATGAACTATCGGAGATACCGACAAAAAAGGGGAACAAGCTTGATTTTTATCTCGGGAACGGTTCCTTTGAATCTGGAGATGCCGAGTACTGGTATCAGCTCATTCGATCTGTCAAACCGAAAAGAATCATTGAAGTCGGTAGTGGGAATTCTACACTCATGGCGATTAAAGCAATTCAAAGCAATCGCAAGGAAGACACTGACTATGAATGTCAGCATATTTGTATAGAGCCCTACGAGATGACGTGGCTAGAGGACACTGGAGTGTCTGTTGTCAGGCAGTGCGTTGAAAATATTGACGTGGCGTTCTTCAAAAGCCTTGAAGAAAACGATATCCTGTTTATTGATTCATCTCATATAATCAGACCTCAAGGAGATGTACTTTTTGAATACCTTGAGCTTCTGCCGACTCTTAATGAAGGTGTGATTGTTCATCTTCATGACATTTTTTCACCCAAAAATTATCCGTCCCAGTGGCTAAAAGAGCAAGTGAGATTCTGGAACGAGCAGTATCTACTCGAAGCTTTTCTATCACACAATGAACATTGGAAAATCATCGGCTCGCTGAACTATCTGCATCACAATCATCACGAAGCCTTGAAAGTAGCTGCGCCTTTTTTGACCCCTGAACGAGAACCAGGCTCTTTCTATATTCAAAAAGTATCCAGCATGTGACATCTATTATCTCTCGGAAATGGGTGGCTTTATGAGCGAAACAAAAGCTTGCAGACTAGCGTTCTTAAATAACTTGATTACACCTTATAGAGTTCCTCTCTACAAAGGTTTAGCGGGATCTTTCTTGGTGCATTTATTACTCTCTGGTGAGGAGTCGAACAGAGACACTTGGAGAGATTTAGAAAAGAACCTTTCAAACATTAATATTCGAAACGTTTGGGGATGTACACTTCAGTTTTTTGAAAGAAGACAGGGGCAAGCCTTCGACCCTCGTTACTTACACATTAACCCTGGCTATTGTTGGGAACTAATCAAGCTACAGCCGGATATTCTGATCTCTACAGAAATGGGACTTCGGAGCCTAATAGCGCTGCTTTATGGATTTGTATTTAGAAAACCTGTCTGGATTTTGTGGGGCGGAACGCTACTAACGGAGCGAAAACGTGGCTGGGCTAAGAGACTAGTGCGCCAGCTTGTATTTAGGCGGGTCACTCGGTGGATTAGCTACGGGGAGACGACAACAGAGTATTTGATTGAAGGGTTGGGTATTGAGCGATCGCACATCCTCCAAATTCAAAATTGCGTTGACGAAAGTCAGTTTACAAACCCTCATATTTCCGCTGCACTAACGCTTTCGCCGTCCCCAGTGTTGTTATACACAGGACAGTTAATTCAGCGCAAAGGTGTGGATTTATTTTTGAAAGCAGCGGCAAAGGTGCAGCAGCAAGGCTATGTATTTTCCATTTTGATCGTAGGCAGCGGTATCGAGAAAGAATCGCTTGTTGCACTGGCGAGTCGCCTAAGCTTAAATAACTTGACTATTCTGCCTGCTCAGTCTCCTGACGCGATGCCTTCTATTTATAAAAGCGCAGACGTTCTGGTTTTTCCAACGCTGGAGGACGTCTGGGGGTTAGTGGTTAACGAAGCGCTGTGGTCAGGTTTACCGGTAATCGCTTCAGAGTATGCAGGCTGCGCCCCTGAGATCTTGCCAAGAGAAAATATTTTTGATCCTTTAGATTCGGCATCTTTAAAGAACTATTAATCAAAGCAGTCACGGGCAAGCTGGCCCCTCCTAGCGTCGAGCCTTTGTATACTTGTGCCCAGGTAGTGAACATGATATCTGAAGAAGTGAGTAGTGCCCTTTCATTAAGTAAAGGAGCCTGCGGCTATTCTAGGCAGGTGTCTTCAAATTAGCAGAAGTACTTTTGATCCTGGATTTAGCCGAGTTTGCCGCTTGTATAGCAATCGCCGGATGCATTCGGAGACTGCTGACCACTTAGCTCTATACACGGCAGAGGTTCCACCAATCAAAAATGTGCGGAGCTAAGCGGCGAAAGCCATAAGTGATAGAAGTTGTGGCAAATCAGTGAAGCCTAAGAGTAGTCCTTCACTAATTTGTGTCAATGGGTGATCACAATCGCAGCGTAGAAATTTTAGGTGCAAAGGTATGCTCGATCACCTATCAAGCTGCTTGCGATCGCATCCAAACCCTCGCCCAAGCCAAACAATCTAGCTACATCGTTGCTGCCAACGTTCATGTTGTCATGACGGCCTATTGGTGCGCCAAATACCGTAACATCCTCAATAACGCCGCTGTTGTCACCCCAGATGGGATGCCTCTGGTAATGGGTATGCGCTGGCTAGGAGCGAAGTATCAGTCGCGGGTGTATGGCCCGGATTTGATGCTGGCCTGGTGCGATCGCGCCTCAACTACAGATCTATCTATCTATCTCTACGGCAGCACCCCCCAAACCCTACAAAAGCTGTCTGACAGGCTACAGACCAACTTCCCAACGCTCAAAATTGCCGGAACTCATTCTCCTCCGTTTAGAGCGCTCACACCAGCAGAAGAAGCGGCTGATGTAGAAAGAATTAGACGCTCTGGGGCTGCTGTTGTCTTTGTTGGATTAGGCTGCCCAAAACAAGAAGAGTGGATGTATCGTCAGATGGGTAAGCTAGAGGCTGTCATGATTGGCGTAGGCGCTGCTTTTCGCTTCCATAGCGGGGAAGTCGCCCAAGCGCCCAGATGGATGATGGCAGCCGGGCTCGAATGGTGCTTTCGACTCGTGCAAGAACCGAGAAGGCTCTGGCGACGCTACCTGTTCACCAATCTTGCCTTTACGGTTCTCTTCTCTGGGCAGCTATTGAAGCATCGTCTAAACCGTTACCTACGGCATAGCCGTGCTCAACAGCCAACAGGTTAATTTTAGGATATTCACTTCCGTCCTTATGAAGCTGCACCCAACCCATGTCAAAAAGCTTGGGCTGCATACCGATATTCGCGCCTCTCGTCGGCATTGTCGGTCTCAGTGTCTTGGATCAGCGCAAATCAGAGGACTGCTCCTGATATTGACGGATATCGGTGCGATCGCCAGCGCCTGGAAACTAGCCCAGTTTCTCAATCAGTTTTATTCGCCGATTTCTCATGTTTTTGTCTGGTGGACCTGGTTAGGACTACCCAGCCTATTCTGGCTACTGGCCTTCTTCACGGTGACTATCTTTGCGCACTACGGGCTGTACACTCACACCAGCGCTGCCAAAGACTACGCCAAAGCCGCGCAGTTGATTAGCTATCTCTATCTGGGTTCGCTGATCTTTCTCTACTTTTACGATCCGCATCTCAATCTACCGCGCTCTCTTTTTTTATCAGCTTGGTTAGGCAGTGTGCTGAGCGTATTTTTTGCCCGACTTTTGACTAGCTTACTTTTATGTCAACTAGAAGCTTGGCACAGTCCGACGACTGTTTTTTTGATTGCGCCAGCGCCGCGATTGAAAATGCTGTTTGAAGTCGTAGACAAGCAGCCGCACTATCGCGTGGTGGGCGCAGCGATCGCATCTACGACCCATTCAGCCACCACTTTGCAGTCGATCATCCGGCTCCGCCCCAAAGAAGTCCTAGCCGAAGAAATCCCTGATGCTGAACTTGCCTCTAGTTTGTTCTGGCAGCTGCGGAGTATCGGCGTCGTGCTGAGGTTGCTGCCGTCTAGTCGAGAGATGATCTATCGGCGCGGTATTCCAGAAATTTTTGCCAATTTACCCACGCTCAGAATCGAATCCTCTTTTTTTAGGGGATTTGACTATCGATTCAAACGATGGTTAGATTTCCTGCTCGCGGTAGTTGTCATTGTCTCACTACTGCCGCTTTATATAGGAATTGCGATCGCCATCAAAGATTCATCACCTGGTCCAGTATTTTTTCGACAAAAGCGCACCGGACTGCATGGCAAAGTCTTTCGTATCTGGAAATTTCGCACTATGGTAGCCAACGCGCCCGATCTACAAGCGAGCTTAGAGCAGCAAAACGAGAATACGGACAGTATCATGTTCAAGATTGAGAGCGACCCTCGTATTACCACAGTCGGAAAATTCCTAAGACGAACCAGCTTAGACGAACTACCTCAACTGTTTAATGTGTTGCTTGGGCAAATGAGCCTGGTTGGGCCGCGACCGCTGCCGCTTAGAGACACCTCACTATTTGAGCCTTGGCATCATGTACGTCATCAGGTACTGCCCGGAATTACGGGTCTGTGGCAAATCTCAGGTCGTGCTCATATCAAAACCTTCGATGACGCGATTCGGCTGGATCTTCACTACATTGATAACTGGTCGCTTAATTTGGACATAGAGATTTTGTTAGAAACTATCAAAATAGTTTGTTTAGGAAAGGGGGCATATTAAGTTCGCTCATGGCATCTCAACGGCAGGTATGGAAATCACTGATAGCACTCTGTCCAAAACCAATAGACAACAACACGCTTGGTCTACCCTACGCGAACAATGGATAGGGTTTCTCGGGCTATTCCTCTTGCTTGGCTTTAGCTGGATTCCCAACAGCTACTATACAATGGTCGGCTGGCCCTTTGTCTTAATCTGGCAAGTGGCTTTTCTCGCCGTTAGTATCTGCACTATCCAGAATCTCCGACAGTTTTCTACACCGTTTCGCCTACTCGGATACGGATTAGACCAGATAGTCGTTGCGATGCTCGTGGTCAATCTGATTTCTGCGATAAATGCTGAATTCACAGCAGTCGCAGTTTGGAACTTCTTGTTGTTTAGCAACTATGTTGTTGCTCTATACCTCATAGTTCATCTACTAAGCAATGGCCTGCATAGAAGCCATCTATGGCTTGGGGTCGTAGTCGCTGGGACGGTTACTACTATCGTTGGACTATGGTTTTGGCAACCAAATCCTGACATGTGGCGCTCTGATAGCTTTTACAGCGCTCTGCGCAATCCTTGGCCTTTAGGGCATCACAATTTTGTCGGTGGCTACAATCTTCTAATCTTGCCACTCGCTATTAGCCTATGCGTAGCTCAGAAGGGATGGAAGAGATGGTTCTACACCTTATTTAGCAGTGTCATCGCTGTTGGTTTATACATCAGCGGCTCGAGAGGGGCTACGGTAGGCGCACTGATGGTTCTTCTGTTAGGAGTACCCTTTCAGCTCTGGTGCCATCGGAAAAGGATTCAAAAACGTTACCTCATCAGCGGCGTTGCATTAATCTTTATGGCTCTAGCGATCACCTTTAGCAACCCACGGATGAGTGAACTGTTCGAATTTGCGACTTCACCAGAAGTAAGCGAAGCGATCATCACCATAACAGACGGTCCGACCAACGATCGCCTGTTCATGTTGCAAGCCGCCAGAGACATCTTCTTCACTCATCCGATTATAGGCGTGGGTCCAGGGAACTTGGCACGCCTCTATAATCTGTATCGTCCTATAGAAGCAGGTAGCGGACTAGCACTAGTGCAGCAGCTACATAATACCCCGGCCCAGATTCTAGTTGAGCTAGGGGCACTTGGCTTTGTAGTCTATTTGGGCTGGGTAGTCTGGCTGATTAGGTTTGCTAGCAGACTTTATCAAAAAACCATCAATCCTACTGATCGATACTTGCTATACGGCATCGTCGCTAGCTTTGTAGGATACAGCTTCTCTAGCCTCACAGATTATCAGTTAGAAAATATAGGAATTAGTAGTACACTGATCATCCTTACCGCCCTGCTAGTCAATATCGGTGATGCATATACGCAGAAACCAAACATCGACATGAAGCCATCGCGTCTATCCCACCGTATCATTAGCCTGCTAGTCTTTGTTTTTATTAGCGCAAACATTCAAGCATGGGTGAGATTTGATGTGGGTCTGTATCTAAGCCTATCCGCTGCAAGAGATGCCAATGCGGGTGATGTTATTTCAGCAGATGAAAAATGGTCGAAGGCAAGTAGTTTAGTGTACTGGGATCCAACTTATTCTGTGCTAGCAGCAGAGCAGTTAGTAGCAATCAAGCAAGGTGCTGCTAGTGCAGAAGATCGAGAGACACTAACAGCATCAGCCATCGAATATTTAGAGTCAGCCGTAAGGGTTGCACCGAACGATCCTTGGTTCAACCAAAATTTGGCGACATTGTTGATTGAAAATGGCGACCCATATACAGCGGAAAATTATGCTAGGCAGGCGGCGCTGCTATTTCCGCGGAGCCACAACTACATCTACTACACGCTGGGTCTGTCTTATCTCGGCCAAGGAAAAATTGACCAAGCTATTACAGCTTTTTCATTAGAGACACTATCTGACCCGGAATTTCTGACCACCGATCTATGGATGAGCGAGCCTTTCTCAGATCTACTGCCCGCTGTTCTTGATCAAACTATCGACAGCTACCGTCGGGTCTTATCCCAAACGAATCTCCAATCGAGTCACTTTCGATGGTTAAATGAGCAGATAGCTATACTGAGCTGGTGGCACCAGCGTCCGATAGAAGGAATCGAGTTAACGACTCTAAGCTCTCTAACTCGGATTATTTTAGAGATCAACAGTGATCCTGACGTAGCTATCAACTCTATACAAACGTATGTTGAGCAAGCACCCGACAATTCTAGCTTACAGTTAATGCAAGCTTGGCTATCACCCGGTCAGCATCTGGCAGACTATATAAAAGATTTTGAAGGAACTCAGCAAGAAAAAGAGCTAATTATTCGCAATATCAGTAGGCATAGAGATATTCGCTCATGGATGGATTCTATCCGACAGGTGATACCGCCCCAAGAACGACATGGTGTTGGCTTTGCTTATCGAAATGTGTCTGCCAATCATATAGACAAGGTATTGCGCCCAGGCGTTCTTAGATCCAGTTTTTTCCTAGAGCATCTAGGTCTCTACCAGAGACCGCCAACGATCTTTCCACAGCTCGATAGAGAAATGAAAGAAGTGCGAGCAGAGAGTCTATCACTTTTATGAAAAGCGAAGGTCGAATATATAGCAAAGCGCGGATGCTTTCGCACTTTGCTATGGCACTTTGCATTATGGAATAAGGGATATAGCCTTTCGTAGTGTAGCAAGCAAAGCGCGAAAAGCTATATGTTGCACTTCCGACGGCCGAGCTCCAAACGTTTTTAGTCGGTACAGACCTCTAGATTCAATAGCAGTCACCAAATAGTCTGTAGGTCTATCACTAAGGCTCTGAACTCACATTTCATAAATTTTGCTTATGAGGACCTATCGGAAGAGAGCTCAACCCGAATTTTTCCATCATCAGAGATAGTGACTTCTCCTCCTAGTTCCTTGATCTGTTCGATTGCCTGCCTTTGAGTTTCCTCATTTAATGCATTCGCCAAGACGCTGCTCCATGCTTGAACTTGTACAGATTCGCTCTGTGGGTTCAGCGCTAGATACTGGGCAGTTTGTCTAGAAGCTTTCTCCATCGCATCGCTGTTGGGATGATCCGATTGCTCTGCCCAGAGCGCTGCGATTGCAAAAGACTGCTGAGCCGCTTCACCATCACCTAGAAATAAAAGCTCATCAACGCCCTTGTATCGCCAAATATAATAGCTATCATTCGGTTGACTAGGAGATATTTTTTTCAATCCTCTTTCTATGAGGCGGGTAGTCTCTTGAGGCTGTGCAGCATAGAGAGAACCGCTTCCCGACAAGAAAAAGTAGAACTGTCTGTAATCAGGTGTATAGGTAAGTATCGCCTCAAAGAAGCTAGTCGTGAGTCCATAGCCTAGCTCTTCTCTAGCTCGCTCATCTCCAAAGTACTGAAGGAAATCAAGGAATACGTAGTTTGCTAGAACGTTATCTAGTCCGAAAGTAGGAGATTTAGCTAAAACGTTTAGCTTAGAATTCTTTGACTGTAGTTCTACAGTCTTTTGCTCGAATGATGAGTTTTCATTACCTGAGGTGAGTTCTTGAAGCAAAGACTTCTGAGAGAAAAGACAGAAAATAGCAACTGAGCCAACCCAAAAAGTTTTTTGAAGGCTATGCACTATTCTACTCTGTGCTTTTGCATTTCTAGCAATGATTTCAACCACGAGAGTCCTCCTGAAAACAAAAAGCCACAGGCTGGTAACTAAGTTGCCCGCCTGTGGCTTGAAAGTCCTTAGCAGCTACTGCTAGCCACTTTCTTTACGATGACCAGATTAGTTGATTCCTTTAAATGCATTGGCCCCAGCATCTGCATCGGCTGCACAATCAAGACCATCAGTAGAATCCGTTAGTGAAGCAGTAGTGAATGTCAAGTTAGCAGCCTCGTCTGGACCACCATTGACAGGTGCATTGTTCGCTTCGCAAAGAACAGCTAGCGTTGTCGCCTCGTTAGAACCAGAAACAGAGCCGATTTTCACACCGCCAAGATAGGCTTTCACAGAAGCTGCATTAGTACCCTCGGGATCAGCATAGTTCGTAACGCCACTTGCAACAGTTGCAGTGGTGTCAACGCCGTAAGCATAGGTATCGGTTGTATCAGCAATTCCCAATCCGAGCACATCAAGCTGGGCACCAAACTCATTGTTCTCTAAATAGTAGGCTTGCTGAGCTCGGTTCATAGAACCGACGTATGTTCTTGCTTCGGACTGACGAGCTTTGTTTGCCTGGTTCAAGAAGGAAGGAAGGGCAATAGCCGATAGAATACCGATGATGATGATTACAACGAGAAGTTCAATCAGAGTAAAACCGCCGTTAGCTTTCTTGCCTGCGAAGTGCTGTAGCAGTTTTGCTTTTAGATTAGTTGTCATGGAAAGGGTCTCCGTGATGTTTGAGGTAAATTGCGTATAGTCTTGAAAAGTCAAGCGTTCCGCCTGCACCCATAGAAGATCTCAAAACAATTGAAGCTCAATAGTTGAAACTTAATGGTTGGAACTCTCGGTGTGGTTGGCCTGTGCAGTTGTCCCGCACAATTGATGTCTTGCTTTCCGCTCCGAACTTAACTTGCCCCTCAACATTTCTTGAACAGTCAGCCTATTTACACAAGCCAAAACAATTCAAACAGAGATTAATCCGTAGTTTGCCGGTACCTACCACAGCCCTTCAGCAACCACTACCCATCAACAACATTCGATAAGCCTAGCTTTCCCACTCACCAATCAAAATAACTTGCTATCAACAAAAATATCGGATACACATTCAACCATCTCAAGAGGCCATAACCTAAGCCGCATAGCGATCTACTGACTCCTTACCCTTCACCAACACCCGGTAAATTATCAGGATCGAAGCCCTGCGATCGCATAAAAGTCTCCAACGCTTCTCTCCGTCGTTTTTCTTGCTCAGCCTCACTTGGATATCGGTTCCCTTCAGCGTCATACCAGGTCAAAATCTCCTGCGGTATGCCACCCACCTCTCCATCGTATCGACCGATACCCAAGCTAACTTCTGGCATCCAGTAAGGTTCACCGCTCTGCTTCTGATAAGTCCCTGACTCCAGCCTGTACACTTCAAACGGCTGATGCCACTCTCCTCTCGGTAACCCCTTGCTATCGCGCTCCCAAAACTCCGGGTTATAGACTACGTAATACAGCACACCTAACTTTGCATATAGCGAAAGCTTCTTATCGTACTCTCCTCCTGGTTTATGCGAAACCATTTCTAAAACAAACTGAGGAACAATATTCCGCTCCTCCCACACTGCATAGCTCCGTCGAGACACTCCGCCCTTCCTTCTCTCTACACCCACGCTCAAAAAAGCATCTGGAACCACCGGAGTCCTGGGATTGTCGCCAGTGTTATGGTAAACAGCCATATCCACACCAAAGTACCAATCCATCCGCTCTGCCCACAAACTAGTCAATAACAGCAGCAGTAAGTTGGGCAGCAGATTTTGATCTTCGTTATCTACAGGCGTGTCGTCAGAGCAAGGCAGTTCTAAGGTGCTAGGAAGCGACTGACGAATATATGCGGAGGTCATAGGATACGTCTCTCATAAGTCGGCTATCTACAATCATAAGCCACTTATAGCGTTCGCCACTTTGCATCACACATTTTCAATGGTGAAACCCTCGTTATAGCAGAGCAAAGTGGTCAGCTAGCGTGCGAATTCATCCGATGCTAGCTGTATCAAAAATTCTCTATCGTCCCAAACTTCCCAGTCACACTGCCAGTCGTACTATGCGCCGCTTCTCCGCAAGTCTTCGGCGTTGGAAATATCTTTGTCGGATTCGCTAGCCCCTTCTTGTTCAGCGCGCCGCGCACCCACTGCATCGTCTCCAAATCTGTTTCACTAAACATATCTGGCATGTAGCAGCGCTTATCCGCGCCCACACCGTGCTCACCAGAAATGCTGCCTCCTACTCGGACACACAGCTTCAAAATATCTCCGCCTAGTTCCTCTACCGCCTCTAGCTCACCCGGCACACTGTTGTTGTACAAAATTAGCGGATGCAGGTTTCCATCACCTGCATGGAATACATTCGCCACCCGATAGCCATGCTTCTCTCCTAATTCCTCGATTTCTCTTAGCACTTCTGGCAGCTTTGTTCTAGGAATCACGCCGTCTTGCACATAGTAATCAGGGCTGAGCTGACCCATCGCTGCAAAAGCGGCTTTGCGGCCTTTCCACAGGCGGGCTCTCTCTTCTGGATCGGTGGCCTGGGTAATCTGCCGAGCGCCATTTTTATAGCAGAACGTTTCTATCTGCTGGGCAGTGGCGGCCACTTCTGCGGGTGCGCCGTCTATCTCTATGAGCAGGATGGCGATCGCATCTCTCGGATAGCAGTTCGTTGCTACCGTATCTTCCACCGCATTCAGGCTAAAGTTATCCATCATCTCCATGCCCGCCGGAATAATTCCCGCCTGGATGATGTCTGACACCGCCGCTCCCGCTGCCTCTACGCTAGTAAAATCCGCCAAAATCACCTGCACAGACTCCGCCGACTTCAAGATCCGCAGCGTCACCTCAGTCACAATTCCCAGCGTCCCCTCCGAGCCAACTACCACGCCCGTCAGATCGAACCCAGGCATCTCAGAGACTGCCCCGCCAATGTCGACCACGTCACCATTCGGTAATACCAGCTTCAGTCCCAAAACGTGATTAGTCGTCACCCCATATTTCAGGCAGTGCACGCCCCCAGAATTCTCAGCCACGTTCCCACCGATAGAACAGGCTAGCTGACTAGACGGATCGGGCGCGTAATAAAAGCCCGCACCGCTGACAGCCTGAGTAATCCAATTGTTGATCACCCCTGGCTGTACAACCACTCTTTGATTGTCGTAGTCGATATCCAATATCTGCTGCATGCAGGTCGTTACAATTAGCACGCAGTCTGCAATCGGCAGGGCCCCACCCGAAAGCCCAGTGCCAGCCCCGCGCGTCACAAAAGGAATCTCCTGCTCGTGGCACAGCCGCACTACCGCCGCTACTTCTTCAGTTGTCTTTGGCAAGGTCACCACCGCTGGCCGCTCGCGATAGCTCGTCAGCCCGTCGCACTCGTACACCAGCAGCTCTTCTTTTCGCCGCATGACTCTGTTCGCATCTAGCAGCTTCTCTAGCGATCGCACCACCGGTCGCCAGTCTCGACCAGTAGCCCTATCAGCAGAACGAGCACCTACAGCAGCAACCATCGCGAATCACCCGAAAGAATCCTCTTGATCCTAACGTAGAAGGGTTAGCCGTAGAAGCGCTAGCCGCCTCGACCTTTTTCCAATACTTCGCCGTTCAGCATTCGCTGCGCCGCATCTAGCAGCGCTTCTTCTAGGTAGGGCTTTGTAAAGTAGCCGCTAGCCCCTAGATCCACCGCCATCTGACGATGCCGATCTGCGCCGCGAGAGGTCAGCATTGCAATCGGAATCTGCTTTAGGTGACTGTCTTTTTGCATCCGAGACAGCAGCTCTAGACCGTCCATCCGTGGCATTTCTATATCACAAAAGACCAGATCGCACGGCAACCCAGAGCGCAGCTTGTCCCACGCCTCTTGACCGTCGCGGGCCTGTTCTACCCGGTAGCCCACCTTATTGAAGCTCATAGAGAGCAATTCGCGCACCGTAATCGAATCATCCACAATCAAGACAGTCGGATCGCTCTTCACTGGCGTCTCTGCGGCGGCGGCAGCGGCAGCTTCAGCCTCTGACCACAGCATCGAGACTGGCTCCCGGCGAACCCGGCCAGTTGCAATGTCGATCAGCTCTAGCACGTCGGCAATCGGCATGACTCTGCCATCGCCCAGTATCGTTGCACCTGCAATTCCCAGCGGCTTCGGTACCGGGCCTTCCAACTGCTTGATGACAATCTCTTCTTCTCCAATCACCTGATCGACCTGGACAGCGACAAAGGTATTAGCGCTTCTAAGCACAATAATTGAGAGAACGTCATCGTCCTGGCTACCGCCATACACGCGCCCTCGGCCCAGCGTCCGGTTGAACTTCAGCAGATCGGTTACCGGGCGAACGGGCAGCAATATCTCTCGCCAGCGGACACAGTCTTGGTCCTGGTCATTTTTGAGAATGCGATCGCGTCCGACATCGAGCATATCCTCGACCCCATCCATCGGAAAGGCAATCCGCGCCTGGTTGCTCACACAGCTCAGCGCCTTAGAAATACTCAGCGTCAGCGGCAGTCGAATCGTAAAGCTCGTCCCTCGACCCAGCTCAGAATCAATTGTAATCACACCGCGAATCTCGGCCAGGGCAGTGCTCACTACATCCATACCTACCCCACGACCTGCAAAATCATCTGCCTGGTCTCGAGTGCTAAATCCAGCTAGAAAGATCAGCCCGTACGCTTCCACATCGGTTAGTTCATCCGCTTTAGCTTGCGTAATTAGCCTTTTCTCAATCGCCTTGCGCTTAATGAACTCCGGGTCAATGCCCCTGCCATCATCAGCGACATAGATAACCGTTTGATTCCCCTGATAAAACGCCTTGATCGTGATCTTTCCCTCGGGCGCTTTACCCGCTGCTCTTCTCTGTTCTGGCGTTTCGATGCCGTGAGTAATCGCATTATTGACCAGATGCGTAAGTGGATCGTACAAACTTTCTACGATCATCTTGTCAATCAGCGTATCTTCACCCTCTATTATCAATCCAGCTTCTTTGCCGCATCTCAATGAGATATCTCGTATCGCTCTAGGCAACCTCGCAGATGCCTGAGAAAAAGGCACCATTCGAGCAGTGTTCAACCCTTCTTGGAGCTGAGTTGTCACCTGCCTAAACTGCCGGGTCACCTGGTCAGAAGATTCGACCGTATAGCCAATATCAGACGCAGATTCTCGCACTCTCACAATCAGCTCGATCATCTCTTGAGAGAGCGTATGAAAACCAGTGAATCGGTCCATTTCCAAGGCATCGAAGATGGCACCGGTTGCGTGTCCTTCTGCTTCGGGCGTAGTCTTGCTAGCCTTGTTAAAGGCAGCGTGGTTCTTGCGGTTAGAGACTAGAGAACTTTCTAACAGCGATCGCTCATATAGATCGCGCATCCGCTGACCCACGTCATTGAGCTGCTGCACCTGAAATAACAGATTCTCTAGGAACTGGCGCAGTCGCTCTTGGTCTCTTTCTAGCGTGTTGCGGCTGACGACAAGTTCTCCGACTAAATTGCTCAAGTTGTCCAAGTGCTTAACAGGAACGCGCATATTCTGCTCGCGTGTTCCGGACGTTCGGTGAACAGCTTTAGGCGCAGGTCGATGCGCAAGAGCCGATGCTGGCTCGTCAGCTCCATCGTCTAGCAGCCGCTCCAAGTCGCCAAAATCATCATCTTCGCTATCTGTCTCAAAGAGGTTCAAAGCGCTATCTGTTGCAGGGACCGGAGCAGCTAGCGTACCTTCAGAGAGCAGCGATTCTAGATCGTCAAAGTCATCTGCGATCGCCGCCTTCTCCAGCATTTCCTCACTCTCTTTTGCATCGTCAGAAGAGCCAAGTTCCAAAAAATCATCAATAGACACATCTACCGAGCTAGATTTCTCTATCCCACCCGCTTCGTCTGTCTCGTCTGTCTCAACTACCAAAGATGTCAATTGCATCTCGCTCAGCATTGTATCGGTAGAAGAATCATCCAACTCGCTCAGGCTATCTGCTAGCGAGCTATCTTCTAGAAGGTCGTTTTCCAAGTCAAAACCACTATCTGCTACCTCTATCGAATCGGAACTATCTGAGTCTGTTCCAAAGGCTTCCTCAAACTCTATAAGATCCTCAGGCAGTAGCTCATCAACATTAGAATTCTCATCTATGAGATCAAAATCAAGATCAAACGCACTGTCTTCTATCGCGCGCTCTTCTATGACTCCTTCAGCATTCCAAGCATGATCACTTTGAACAGAAACAGTATCTTCAGGAGAAGAGAAAAGGCTATCAAGATCCTCCTCTGCTGAATCTGTCTCCAATGCATCTAGTTCTGCATCGGCTTCGCTCAGATCTAAAGAAAGCGTATCTAGCGACAGCTCTAAATCCTCTGTAGTCTCTTCTGGCTCAAAAGCCACGTCAGCTTCTAGTGATTCTGTTGCTTTGGATTCATCTGTTGCTTCAGCTTCATTAACTGACGCCGTCAGCGGTGAATCGATCTCTAGCTGTTCGTCGTTAGCAGAATCTTCAGTATCTACCGCAGCGTCAAAATCAAAAGAAATTTCATCCCAAGGATCGTCCGAAATCTGGATATCTTCCATATCGCTGTTTCCCAGAGAATATTCTGCGGCACTTTCAGCCGTAGGATGCTCTGGTGCAAAGCTATCGGTTTCGGCATCTATGCTTAGGCTGCGATCGCCCAAATCCAGCTCATCATCACTATCATCTCCTCCATTTCTAAAGCTATCAATGCCAAACTCCTCAAGTAGCAGATTTTCACTCTCTTCTACAGCGGTCTGACTACTTACTTGCTTTGCCTGTTCAACTCTTTCTGAAGCATCATCACCAAAAAAGAAACTGTCGATATCTTCTTCTGCTTTCTTCAGCTTGATGCCTGTAAGCGTTGGAAATTCTATCTCTAGTTCACTAGGACTAACCGGCTGGCTTGAGAAGAACCCAGCAGAAAGAGTTTCTGAAGAAGCCGTTCCTTGTGCGGCTATCCCATCGGCGGTTAGCGGTTCTCTGGTGGCTCTATCAACCTCAGCAGTCTCAAACAAACCATTCGCACCTACTCCAAATAGAGTATCAACCTCGCTACCTGTATCGAGTTCGCTCTCTTGTCCGCCTGTTTCTTCCCATGCCTCCTCGGCCCATACGTCCTCAGACAGCGATGCCGCGTCACTTTCTACAAATCCGTCAAATTCAAGGCTGCTCTCGGTTGCAAACGCACCGTTTGTCAGAGTGCCTCCAAACAGGTCTTCTTCATCCGCTGTCGTGGCGGATTTCACTGGAGAGTTAGCATCGTCATCCGAAGAACTTTGGCTTAGCAAGTCTGCTAAATCATCTTGTCCTTGCGACCCGATGCCTTCTGGGTTCAGCCGCATCTCTTCAGAGACAAAGGCATGTCCTCCTAGCGTATTGTCGAGTTCTTCCAAATCACCATCGAATAAGTCTGCTAAATTATTGAGTTCGTCAGGCCCAACTTCTGGCCCAGTAACGTTAACAGTTGCTAACAGCGCGTTCAATGACTCGTCCGCTTTTTCCTCGCTTTCCGCGCTGCGATTAAGCATAGAAAGCTCTGAAGGAATTTCGTTAAAGTCTAAGTCCAGACTCAGACGATTGAGCGGCTCTAGATCAGACGATTCTAGTTCGCCTGCTGCGGTAGCAGGCTCTAGCTCTGGTGATTCTGAGCTGGCTTCTTCGTTAGCACGCTTGCTGTCGGAATCTTCACTGCCAAGGTCTTGACTGCCAATCTCTCCATCATCAGAAGTCTCTGAAAAAAGCGAATCAAAATCACCTAATCCATCATCCGCTTCAAAGTCTTCTAGCAAATCGTCCGCAAACAGCTCATCTACGCCAGATGGCTCATCCCCTTCAAACAAACTGTTCGCTGAGGACTGCTCAATAGAAAGTTCCGAAGCCATATCCGAAGCCAGTTCGGAGGAAAACTCGGAAGAAAGTTCGGAAAATAGCTCCAGATTAAGCTCAGAAGCTTCGTCCTCTTGCGTTTCCGCTGCTGTCTCCGGTGCTGGCAAATCTGGCGACATCAGATCCGCTGCTGAAGTTTCTACAGAATCATCAGCGTAAGGTTGAGCCGAATAGGACTGAACAAATTCGTTAGAAAGATCTGGTACGCCAGATGACAGTTCAGTCGCTAGGATATCCTCTGGCAGCAATAGCTGCATTGCATCAGAGACAGCAATCTCGAAGGTACGACCCGCTAGGACCAAGTCTTGAGCATTCTTGATCTCTTTGATTAAAATAGGCGCTAGGGTGCGGTATTCCCTGTCGGTATTCGCCGCAGCAATTCGAGCGGTCTCAGTGAGATCGCACCAGTCAGACAGCCCAAACCTTTCTCCAAGCGCGCTTAGCTGAGTACAAACCGTCTGCAGACTTTTTCTACTCTCTGTTGTATCCGGCTGTTTGAATGAAGCCAGCATCTGCCGCAGCAGCGCTGCAACATCTTGTCTAAAGACGACTTGAATAGCCTCTTCATCTTCAGGTGTGGTGATGCCAGCACCGTTAGGACGAGCACCACCTGGATTATCTGCTACCAAATTCTTTAGATGCGCTTCTAGCTGAACGAAGACTGGATCAACGCCAGCCATGATTGTCTGCGCTTTTTCAGCAGTGAGTCCAAAGGGCCCTTCTAGCTGCTCGATTAGATCCTTGAGTCCATCAGAAACTCGCAAGAACATAGTTTCTAAGGCTCTATCCACTTGGACTGTCGACTCTTTTAGGACTTTGAAGTAGTCCTCCATCCGGTGAGCCGTCTTTTGGATACTCTCTAGGCCAAGCATGGCCGCACCGCCTTTGACCGAGTGCGCCGCTCTAAAGATTTCGTTTGCCTTTTCTGAGTCTTCAATCGAGGACTGAAGGTTTAGCAACCCCTGCTCAATGGTATTGAGGTGGTCCTTAGCCTCCTCAATGAAATATCCCATGATGCGCTGTTGTTGCTCAGGCAGCATAGCCGCGTTCTCCCAATCTATGTCTTTCTCAGACGTATGTGTGCAGGTGTTATGGAAACTAACACTAATTTGTCCAATCAGGTATCTTTGTGCGTACTTACCTTAAACTTGTCAACTGAGGTCAATAGGTCTTTGGCGACGCCTACTAGATTTTGTAATGAGCCAGACACGCGCTGAGACTCTTGTGAGGTTTCTTGAGCGGTCAGCTCTACAGATTGCATGACTTGCGCAACCGCTCTAGAGGTTTCGGTTTGCTCAACAGTATCAGCCGTAATCGAGCGGACTAGAACATCGATTCGATTAGATACCTGGATAATATCGTCTAGGGATTGTTTAGCCTGCTCTGCTAGGCGGGTTCCTTCGATTACCTGCTGCGTGCCTTCTTCCATAGCCGTCATGACTCCGCCGGTCTCGCCCTGAATCTGTAGAACAATTTGCTCAATTTCTTTAGAAGCTTTAGCCGCGCGATCGGCTAGCTGTCTGACCTCATCGGCAACAATTGCAAATCCGCGGCCCGCTTCTCCGGCTCTAGCCGCTTCGATGCTGGCATTGAGCGCGAGCAGATTAGTCCGAGAAGCAATTTGCGAGATTAGAGCGACAATCTTAGAGATTTCTTGAGAAGATTCGGCTAGACGTTTTACTTTACGGGTAGTATCAGCAACGGTTTCTCGAATATCCAAGATACCAGCAACCGTCCGTTCTACTGCCTCACCACCTCGCAGCGCCGTTTCAGAAGCAGAGCGAGCGACTTCTTCAGCCTCTCTAGCGCTTTCGGCCACGCGCTGAATAGAATCGGTCATCACCTGGACAGAGTTAAGTGTGACTGCTAGCTCCTCAGCCTGCCGCAGCGCGTCCGCAGAGAGCGATCTGGCAAACTTTTCATTCTCTGTAGACCCCTGGCTGACCTGTCTAGCGGCTACGCTCACCTGCTTGACAATCTCACGCAGATTTTCAATCGTTAGGTTGAACGAGTCAGCAACAGCGCCTAATACATCGGCGGTCACTTCCGCCTTCACTGTCAAATCACCCCTTGCTGCGCCTTCTACATCGTCTAGCAGGCGAATCACCTGACGCTGCAAGTCTTCTTTGGCCTGCTCTTGTTCTTGGGCTTTGCGCTGCGCCTCCCCGGTGGTGGTAGAAATAGCGCTAGCCATCTGATTGAAGCCTTCAGAAAGCCGACCAAACTCATCTTTAGTAAAGACAGTGGCCCTAGCGTTTAGATCGCCTTGCGAAATTTGGTTGAACCGTTCTTGAAGCTCTTTTACAGTCTCTTCTGTGCGCTTGTCGACTAGATACCCGAGTCCAAAAACGCTGCCAAAGCTAACCAGCCCTGCCATAGCGCTAGCGGCTAGTGGATATACAGAGGCTTTTTGTCCTGGGTTCGGTGAAGGTGCGATCGCTAGACTCACCATACCGACCGTAAACATAGACAAAACTCCGGCTGAGCCAGCGAGTACCAGCCGTTTGGTCATCATAGAGGCATTCTCTAGCGGCGCTAGCGCTCCCTGCTTGCGAGGTTTGGGATTACTGAACGTTCTTTTCGTAAAGCTTGGCACTGATGAACGTTCGCTAGCAAATCCGCTAGCAGCTCTTCCGGCAAACCCATTGTCAAATTCCTGACCTAGTCCATTATCACTCTCTGGCTCATCTGCCTCTGGCACAGCCTGATCGAGGCCCATACCACCAAATTGACTAGAAGCGCCGATAGAAGGACTTGTAAAGCCTACAGAGCTATCCGAAAGATCGAAGTCTGGAACATCTTCAAAAGCATCAAAGTCGTCAAAGCCACTGGCAAAAGCAGCGTTGTCACTACCCGGATCAACAGGTGCAGCAGACGATACCGCAGTACTTGCGCTAGGCAAACCTGACTCCATATCGTCATCCATCATGAACAGAGTTTTCTCTTCTGTCTGAGAAGATAGCTGCGGCTCAAACGAGATTCCCTCAAACGAGTCGCTGTCTTCTTCGGCTAGAGAGTCATCGCCGTCTATAGATGAAAAGCTGTCAAACGCATTTTCGTCAGCAGCGTTCTCATCAACGGTGTTTCTACTAGATACTTCAGCAGAGCTAGTTGACGAGCTAGATAGCTCGCTATCTAGTGGCAGCGAGATACTATCGCTGCCACCGGTCTGATTGCCAAAAGCTTCGTCGAACTCGGCCATATCAAAACCAGCACTAGCATCGCTAAATGTGGTCATATCGCTTTCAGCAAAAGACTCACCAGCTAGTTCGTCTGTAAATGGCATCCCAAAGGGGTCGTCTAGCGTGGCAATTAGCGGATCGTCATCAAAGCTATCGACATCTGCGCCATTCGGATTAAATGGATTGCTACTGTCCTCACCTGCTGGCACAAGGCCTTCAGTCTCAATCTCTGACTGCTGATCAGCCGAAAACTCAAAGGGATTTGTACCACTAGTCTGCGATGAACTGGCCCGCGATGAACTGGCCTGCGATGAACTAGGATCAGCATCATCGCCATCAAAATCAGCCGAAAAATCGCTATTGAATTCATCAAATGCATCTAGGTCATCGTCGCCACGAGCTTCGGTCTCAGCCTTTGCTGACCAAGCTACGGCGTCTGACTCATTCTCTAAACCCATACCATCTGGACTAATGTCAACTTCAGAGATGGGATCTAAAAGTCCATCATCGAACTCTTCTGGCATTTCCTCTGGCATGGGCGAGATAGCGTCTTCTAGGCCATCTTCCAAGTACGATTCTTCGTTCTGATGAATAGACTGGCTAGCGTAGGCCAAACCATTATTTGCATAGTCAACAAATTCTGGATCGGATGAGAGCTGTAGAACAGACTTGTACTGCTGCTGAGCAATGTCGTATTGCTGTAGTCCGTAGCAGTAGATATGCCCCTTTAGTAGCAGCACGCTCGGGTCGCTTGGGTAGTCATTTGCTAGCAGGTCAATTGCCCGAGCGGCCTCCTCGAAGCTGCCCTGCATGTAGGCTTTTTCTGCGGCCTGATAGGATTGTGCGTAGTCCGTAGCCGATGCCATTGTTCTTTCCCCTTGCCGATTCTGAGAGCCTGATGCTAGATTTTTGTCTGATACAAGTTTTTGTCTGAGCCTAAATTCATCTGATGCCGAGCTATGCCTGAGGCTAAGGTCACAGATGTGATGATAAGAGCTACCGCTAAGCTACCCAGCGAGCCGAACGCAAGATAGCAATATGGTCGAGCAGCTTTAGAGGTTTGTCTGCGTCTAGGGGCCATTCTCCTTTTAGGAAGGGGGCGATCGCATCCACAGAATGAGCAGTTGGACGAAGCGCTTCGGTATCTAGCCAATCTGTACCCACGACCTGATTCACAGCTAGCCCTAGCATAGTGCCTTGCTCTTCTACTGCGATCACTGGAATCTCAGCTCGATCTGTATTCATCGGCTTAGCACAACCTAAGAACTGACCCAGGTCTGCTACCCAGATGACGCGTCCCTGCTGGTTAAGTGTTCCTAGCAGCAGCGGCGATACATTGGGCACCGGAGTAATGTGGTCAGGAGCATGCTCGATAATTCGGCGAATTCCCGTCGCTGGCAACGCAAACTCATCTTTATCTGCAATAAAGAATCTCAGATGAAGTTCACCTTCTGGCGTCTCAATCTCTTGAAGCTCAGGGACTTGGTCCTTACCCGATATTGTTTGAAAGTCAGGATTTCCTACCATGATGGGCGCTGCTGTTCTCTTGTGTACATGGGCCTTATTAAGGCTAGTTTGCGGTTTAAGCCTTTTAATCTTGTAGTAGCTGCTTGACAGTGCCGACTAGCTCAGCAGGCTGAAAAGGTTTGGCAATGTAGGCATCCGCGCCCTGCTTCATTCCCCAGTAGCGATCAAATTCTTCCCCTTTTGCCGAACACATCACCACTGGCAAGCTGTGCGTAGCTGAGTTGGATTTGATCCGGCGGCAGACTTCGTAACCGTTCATCTTAGGCATCACAATATCTAGTAGTACCAAATCAGGGGGATGTCCACTTAATAGCTGCAATGCCTCAGCGCCATCGCTAGCAACCGTCACATTCAGGCCACTTTCTTCGAGCAGATCCCTTATTCTTTCTTGCTGAGCGGCGCTGTCTTCGACAACCAGAATTGTGCTCATAATCTCCGTGATTCTATGATCATTTGACCTGACAGCACCCGTATGCAGCTTGTATCGGATGCATACTCTACTCTTCGAGAACGCCAGAGGCGAACGAGAAGGCAGGGCCTACGGTACAAGCACGTCACTTGACCCGCTGCAACATACGGCTTTTCAGCCTGCAAAATGTACCTCACCTCAAGTGACCAAAGCTATAGTCTGCTGGTCAATCATTCCCTATGCTGCCACCAACGTACCCGCTAGACAGCGCATCTATTCAATGAACGTTTATTAAACATTAGTTGATAGCTTTGGCAGTGAGCCTTTCACCTTGCTCAACAGCGGCTAGCGAAATATGTGTCAGGCCATAAGGTGTTGGGCACAATGAGAGCCCGATGGTATGTACAAGTAGAGGAAACTGCCAGCGTGCTTTATCTAGCTGAAACACAAAAGAAAAGTGGATTTATGGGGAGTGGTAAGGCAGATTTCAAGCTGCTGGCTGCTCAACGATCCGAGCATGATTGGAGTAGTGTACCGAACGAAGAGCTGATTCCTGCGCCTGATGATGCGCCATACGCCAGCGGCGTATTGGTCATGTTAGAGCTGACTAATAACCGTCAGGTGAAGCGTCATCAAGAAGCAGGCCGAACGCTAGTCAGCGTCTTACAAAATTTCTCTGGTCTGGGTAAAAAGTTCAAATCTCAAGGCGAAGAAATAGAACAGTGGAAGGAGTCCTTGACCTATCAAAGTCAAGAGCTTAACCGTCGTGAGATGGAGATAGAGACCAGACAGGAACAGATTGAACAGGCAGAGGCAGATCTAGAAAAAATTGAATCACAGCAGCAGGCGGTAGAGTCTCAAAAGGCTGAGGTGGATCGGCTGCGAGCAGAGCTAGAACGCAAAAACAGCGAACTAGAGGGAGCTTGGGCACATCTAAACGGTGAGATTCGGCAGTTTGAAGAGCGCCAAGAAGAGCATCAGGACGGATTTGCTGGTGGGCTAAGTGATGAACAGGCAGTTCAAATAAAGTCAGCCCTAGCAGAGCTAGGACAATCGGATCTAGGCGCATCGGCTGTAGCAGATGAGGTGACCACTGCCTTTGAGCTAGCAGCAGAGTATCAATCTTACCTAGCCGAAGAACAGCAGCGCCTACACCAAAGGCGGGATGAACTCACAACGGCTCAGTCAGCTTTGGCAGCGCAAACCTCTGATTTGTTAGCGGCGAAGCAGATCCTCATAGAAGCTGAATCCAAGCTGCACACTACTCAAGTTCACTTGCAGCAGCAGCAATCTTTGCTAGGCGCGAAGCAAGACCACAATCAGCTTCTGACAGACCAGCTAAAGAATCAAACTGAGCTACACCAGCGGGTGTACGATCTGCTAAATGCAGCTGATAAAGTCAGGCTAAGCAAAAAGGTAGATGTGGCTTCTTTAGAAGCAATGACGGAAGAGGATTTGCAGGCACTGGTTTCTAAGCTAGAGAAAGACCTGGAAAAGATGATCCAGTTTGTAAACGACCAAGAAGAAGAGCTAAAGCTTCAACAAGATGACATTGATCGGCTAAAGAGCAAGCTGACTGAGGTGAATGACTACGACCGACTACAGCTAGAAACGGAGATTGCAGAGGAAAAGGATCGCCATGTAATGCTAAACCGGACGCTAGTGGGCCAGCGGCGCAATTTATTGGAGCGTGAGGAAGTGCTCAGTCAGCACCGGGCCGTACTGCTGCGCCGTCAGGGATTGGCAGCAGAAGGTACTGGCGCAGCAGCCGAACTAGAGCCTGTTCTAGATGAGATTGACAAGCTAAGAGCAGGGCTAAGTGAGCAGATTCAGCAGGTAGAGGCGGAGAGTGCGCTTATCCAGTCCGAGCTAGATTCACTAAAGCAGATCCGACAGCAGCAGCAACAAAGTATAGATGAGCACAGACAGGGTGTTGTTGATGTGGAATCGGCCTGTAGCGCACAGTACCAGGCGGTAGGCGAGCTAGAAGGGCAAGTAGCCCTATGTGAGTCTTTGCTACCTACCATTGAGGAACATCTAAGCGGCGTTGTTCATAGGCTAGAAGCGGTTTCACAAGCCGTTAGTCGCTGGCACGAGATGGAGGCACAGCAGCAGCAGGCGGTTGCGATCGCCCAGCAGGTAGTCGAAACGCTCAGTGTCCCAGAACCTGCCTTTGCCTAAGGGACTTCTAAACTCAAAGCCTCAAAGAAGACGCACGTTGGCTAGAAACTCAATAGCCAAGACACAACAGCGAGATTGCTCTAGAAGTCAATCTCGCTGTTTTTGTAGTTTTTTACGCAAGAAGCGATTAGGCTTGAAAACGCATTAGGCAAATGCGCTAAAGAATTAGAAAGCATAAGCTCAAAACTTGCGATGACAATGGCAGCAGATTTTATCAAGCTCGACCAGTTTCTAAAAATCACCGATATCGCTCGCTCTGGTGGCGAAGCAAAGCTGATCATCCGCAGCGGAGAAGTCTCGGTCAATGGTGAGATGGAGCTGCGCCGAGGCCGTAAGCTATATGACCAAGATGTCGTAACTGTAGAGGATACTTCGTTCACTGTGCACATCTGTGCTGATGAAGATCTGTCCTAACGCGCAAGCGTACAAATGCATCCGTACGTTTGATATACGGAGCTAAAGTCCAGTCGAATCGGAAAGAACCTTTTAGACTGATAGAGTTAAGCACAACCCCATTAGAGGAAGAGCATGCAGCCTAAAATCGAGATCTATACCTGGAGCCGCTGTCCCTTTTGCATTAGGGCAAAGACTCTGTTGGACAAAAAAGGGGTTGAGTATACAGAGTATTGTATCGACGGTGACGATGCAGCCCGCAGCGAAATGGCTGAGCGAGCGGGCAGGCGATCGCTACCCCAGATCTTCATTGACAATCAGCACGTTGGTGGATGTGACGATATTCACGCACTTGAGCGTCAGGGCCGATTAGACAGTTTGCTAGTGGCGAAATAGCTACTTTAAGTTAGAGAAGAGACAAGCAGAGACAGAAGACTAAAGCCCTCCTACAAAGATCTACGCAGTCTTACGCAGTGGCTCCATAAAAGGGCTCTAAGATGGCTCTGAGCTTTTGAGCAAGCTTGGTTTCACAAGCCAGCATTGCTGAAGCAGCCTCCTACGAGGTGGCGCTGGCAAATGGCGTAATGCTGATCGCACCTTCTTTTTGGTTATTGCCTGCGCAGTTGCTTTCTCTGTAGTCGTTTTGAGCGACCTTAGTCTGATTCTGCCGGGGCTGTAGCAGGCCGTAGCCCTTATGATTTCGTTCGTAGATGACGTTAATTTCTCCGGTTTCTACGTTGCGAAACATGTAAAAATCGTGACCAACTAGTTCTAAATTCTCTAGAGCTGTCTGTACAGTCATAGGTGGCATAGCGAAATATTTACTGCGCACCACCGCATCGGGTAGCTTAGGCTCGTGGCTTAGCACTTCGCTGATATCGGCATTTGTCTCTGCGGTAATATCGGGCGCATTAAGAATGGCATCAACATCAATAGGACGGACAGAAGCGTGGTTTTGCTCGCGACGCTTTTCCTTGTACTTTCTTAGCTGCCGGGTGAGTTTGTCGGTCACCATGTCGATGCTAGCGTATAAACTTCCGCTGCTCTCTTCAGCACGCACGACGACATTGTTCAGAAAAATGGTGACTTCTGCGGTTTGCTTTGGAGCGATCCGAGGATTGTTCTCAACAGACAAGCAAACGTCTACCTTATTGATCAGCGTTTGGAAATGAGTAGTTGCCTTTTCAATCTTTTGCTGTACGTGAGTCCGAATAGCATCGGTAATCTCAATGTTTTTCCCTTGGATTACTAGCTTCATGAAGCAGCCTCCGTTGGTGGCGGTTTAGGTTTATACTCTCTAACCCTATCATCGGCATTTTGGCCGGATCGCAAACTGTCAAGATTTTAAGCATCCGTTGATAAATCTTGACTTGATACCAGGTTCCAAGATGGAGAAGGAGTGCTAAGAAACAAGCTAGTGGATAAACCAAAGAACAAGCCAATAGGCCATGTACTTTTGCCGGGGACAGTGATTCCCTATGCGATCGCCTGGCGATGGCAGCAGCAGCTAGTCGCCAGATACATAGCAGCTAATGAGCGTGCAGCTAATGAGCGTGAGACGATAGACACGTTGATATTGCTACAGCACCCGCCCGTCTACACACTAGGCCAGGGCGCTGATCCGAAGTTTCTAAAGTTTGACGCTGAAGCTAGCGATTATGAACTCCATCGAGTAGAACGAGGCGGTGAGGTGACCTATCACGCACCGGGCCAAATTGTAGGCTATCCCATCTTAAATTTGAAACAACACCGCATGGATCTGCACTGGTATCTTAGAGCGCTAGAAGAGGTGATGATTCTGGTGCTAGCTGAGTACGGGTTGAAAGGCGATCGCATTCCAGGAATGACAGGCGTCTGGGTAGGCGGCTATAAGCTGGCAGCAATTGGCATAAAGGTCAGCCGCTGGATCACAATGCACGGATTTGCATTGAATGTATGTCCTGATATGAGTGGGTTTGAGCGGATTGTACCCTGTGGGTTGGAAGGGAAATCTGTGGGGGCGATCGCGCAATTCATTCCAAACGTTAGCCTAAGCGCCGTCCAGCAATCTCTAATCACCCAGTTTGAGCAAGTATTCGAGCTGACCTTGCAGCCAGTTTCGATGGCCGATTTAGAGCTACAGGCTAAACCGATCGATATCTGAGCTTGCCAGTCAAAAAATTCTATGTTTGAAAGTTGATTTCTAGCAGAGATAGATCGTCTTCAAACTGGTCGCCGCCGAAGTCCGCAACCCGATCGATCAGCGCACTGATAGTCAACTGCTGCTGAGCTTCTAGATCGATCAAAATAGACACCAGACCAGTGAGTCCTAGCTGTAGACTATTAGAATCTACAGGTGATTTCGTTGGATAGATCTCGTAGATACCATCGCTAAAAACATACAGGCGGCTCCCCTTTTGAATGGTGCATTTTTCCGATCGGTAGTTGCTATCTAGCATCATCCCAATCGGCATACCAGGCGTTCTTAACTGCTGTAGCTTGACGGTGCGATCTGGGCTAGCGCTCAACGTTCTCAGTTTACGCATAGGCTGGTAACTAGCGCTTGAATGATGGGCCTTTCTATGTTGATGAGGCGAGTTAGCTGGAGGTGTCACCAGCAAAGCCGGAGGATGTCCGGCGCTAGCGTAGGTAAGCTGATGAGTGACTCGGTTGTAGACGCCGTACCAAATAGTAAAGTACTTATCGTTTTGCTCCGTCATTTGAAAGGCTTCATTTAGACCTTTGAGAACGGTTTCAGGGCGGTGGAAATCAACACCGGGAAGGGACTGCGATCGCAGCACATTTAAAACCGAGGTCGATAGCAGCGCGGCCCCTAGGCCATGCCCTGACACATCTAGTAAGTACATCACTAGATAGTCGGGATCGAGCCAGTAGTGGTCAAAGCAATCCCCGCCTAGCTCCTGAGAAGAGATAAACCGAGACATGATCGAAATGCAGTTCCTAGCATCTGCTGGCGTGTCTTTAGGCAGCAGCGATGTAACGTAGGTAGCGGCTTCTGCCAGTTCGTTCTCTAGCCTGCGAGTCTGCGCCTTGAGCGCCTGCATTAGCTTATGTAGTCGCAAGCCAGAATTAACCCTAGCGACTAGCTCAGCCGTATCAATGGGTTTGATCAGCAAATCGTCTGCGCCAGCTTCTAGCGCCTCGACCCGGTTGGCCAGATCGGTGTGGCTAGTCATGATCAAGAATGCAGTGGTTGCTAGCTGAGGATTTTGCTTGATTTGGCAGCAGATATCAACCCCACTAGAGCCGCCGGGCAAGAGCAGATCGCAAATGATCACAGAAGGGGCTAGATGAAGCGCTTTGTGGATACCACTCTCTGCATCGTTTGCGGTCTCCACTCGATAGCCTCGCTTCTGCAATAGTCGCTGTAAGCTTTGCAGAATGAAGGGGTCGTCATCAATCAGTAGAATATCGGTCAAGGTGACAGGCTGACCCCTCAAGCTCTGACGAGCTGACGATCCTAGTTTTAGATATGGCGTAGACGATGCGTTAGAAGTCATAGGCAGCCTGAACAGGAATATCCTCTTCCGGTGGTCCAGGTGGAGAGTGAGGGGCCTCTAAAATAAGACGGCTGGAAATAGAATGGTTCCACAGGTCGACAAAGTCGATTAAGTAGTAGGGTAGCTCCTCAGAGATATCAGCTTTTCTATCGGAGATAGCGAAATCTTCTAGATCGAACAGGTGTAGCCGATCTATGGACTGTATTTCAGAGGGCTCTAGGATGTTAGCTCGATAGACCCCGGATTCATCAATAGCGCTAAAGCAGCACACCTGATAGTAGTTCCCGCCTGAGAGCTCTCGGTATTGCACCAAAGTGTAAACATCGGCAGGTTGAATAGGAAACGGTAGCGAGAGCGTAATTTTTTGCTGGGTCGGTAGCAGAGAGAGACGCACGGCATTACGAACACCATAGTAGCCGACTTTATCTGACTGGAGTGGATACTTCCGATGACGGGGCTGGACGTGGGTACGCATAAAAGTAGCAATGCCGAGCCCTTCTTCTGTATAGGCCCCAATCAAGCTAACGTGGACGTCGTAGGCAGGCACATTGCTGATATTAAAGACTTCGAGCGCTAGACTAGTGCGCCCTTCTGCGTCTGTAGTTGGCTGCAAATCCCAGTAGAGATGAGGCAGGGCGCTCAGATTGAGCTGTTTTTCGATAACGCTGCGATAGTAAACGCTCTCTTGCTGGAGCTGTTTGAGGTTTTTATTGGTCAGCCAGGCGTAGGTACCCGTTAGCCCAACGAGCAGCAAATTACTAATAATTAAAATGGGTTCCATGCAATTCCCTTCTTCCCCCTCATCATTGCTCAGTATTCAAAAACCATACCCCAAACCATGCTTTCTATTCAGGCGCGGCAGACCCTTTCTATGTACACAAGAGACGGGGTGCGGTTAGATGCGGATGTCTACTTCCCGATAGGCGCTGGGCCGTTTCCAGTTTTACTGATGCGTCAGCCTTATGGCCGGGCGATCGCCTCTACTATTGTCTACGCTCATCCGCGCTGGTACGCCGCGCACGGCTATATTGTCGTGATCCAAGACGTACGCGGTAGGGGAACTTCTGAAGGTGAGTTTTCACTGTTTGCCTATGAATTGGCAGACGGAGAGGAGGCGGTGCGGTGGGCAGCTCAACTACCGGGCTGTGATGGCCAGGTGGCGATGTACGGCTTTTCCTATCAGGGAATGACCCAACTGCACGCGGCGCAGGCAAAACCTGAGGCGCTCAAGACAATTGCGCCCGCTATGACAGGATATCGACTCTACGAAGATTGGGCCTACGAAAATGGGGCGCTGTGCTTTCAGCTAAATCTGACGTGGGCAGTGCAGCTAGCGGCGGAGACGGCTCGAATAGCAGGGGATAGCCAAACTTATCAGAAGCTAGTGGCAGCGGCTCGAGATCTGCCGCTAGCCGATGCTGTGCCCGCTTGCCCAGAGATTTTGGAGGAGGTTGAGACCTTTTTCCATGACTGGGTGAGTGCGTCGCCGGGTGATCGCTACTGGCAAGAGCTGACGCCACAGCTAGGCGAAGTCGATCTCCCCATGCTGCATATTGGCGGCTGGTTTGATCCGTATCTACGAGGAGACCTACGGCTGTATGAAGAGATGGCTGGACGCAGTCAGCATCTACATCATTTCTGGGTGGGACCGTGGGTACATATCCCATGGAGCCAAAAAGTAGGAGAGATGGACTTTGGTCCGGCGGCGGCGAGTCCGATAGATAGGCTACAGGTGCAGTGGTTTGACGCAATTCTAAAAGGAAGAAAAGTGAATGAGCTGCGGCAGGCATCGCCGGTTCATCTGTTTGAGATGGGCCGAAATCAATGGCGATCGCTCGATCGATGGCCAGATAACCCCTTACCGACAGACCAAACAAAAGTCTACTTTCTAGGCAGTGACGGCCTAGCGAACATCCGTGAAGACGGCGGCATCCTCTCTGAAGCCAAAACGGATACGAAACAGTTCGATACGCTCGTGCACGATCCCTGGAATCCCTGTCCGTCACTGGGTGGTCATAGCTCTCTACCAGCTGGGGTATTTGATCGTACGGCGGTAGATGCACGGGGGGATGTGCTGACCTACACCACTGCGCCTTTAACCGAGGAAATGCGGGTGGTGGGAGTGGTAGAAGTGATAGGTGCGATCGCAGCTTCAACCCCTAGCTACGATCTCTGCGCCGTCCTCTCACGCGTCACAAACGGCAAAGTTTACAACCTTACCCAAGGATACGGGCGCTTCGAGTCTTTATCTGAGTCTTTAGCCGCTGCTTCTATCTCATTGCCACTACACCCCACCTGCTTCAATATCTATCCCGGAGAGCGCTTGCGTCTTAGCGTGAGCGCCGCCTGCTACCCAGCTTTTATAGTCAATCCTGGGACAGGAGTGCCTAACCACAAGAGCCAGGCTATAGATGCTCAAATCATCACGCTGGCGATCGCGCTCGGCGATAGTCTCTCTGACCAGCAGATAGATAACTACGGCGCTAGGCTCAAGCTACCGGTGATTCCTGGTTAAACACTTCAAACACCTGGCGGCAGCAGTTTCTTAAAGACTCTCCTGAAGTGGGCTCTGGCACGATCGCCCCTTCGAATCGCCAGTCGTTAATCGTAGAGAGCCGCCACCGCTGCCCTTGATGATCAAAACCGCTCACTTCAAGACCAATCGCTCGGCGCTGGTCGGTCTCTACATCTTGATGTAGACGGATTTGGATCAGCAAGCTGCGACACTGAAACAGGCGGCTGACACCTGGAAAGTGGAAGCCAATATCGACTGAATCTGGATCGATGAGATCTCTAGTCGTCGGATCGTTCAGCCAAGGTTTGAGATCCGCTCTTAGATCGGGCAGCTCAGATTTGAAAAGTCCAATCGTCGCTGCGATCTTACTGGCAAACTCAATTGTTGATGCTTGTTCAGCTGCGTTCACATCACCTCGCTGGAATTCAGCTCTTCAGTTCAATCATTGTAGCGGCCAGCATAGCGCTCAGATAGTCTCAGATACTCTAAAAGAGAAGCGTAGGGCAATGGGCGAATTCTGGGCGAACCAGTCCTTGTGAACTGAATTTATCGAATGTATTATATAGACTCGTCCAAACAAATTATGTTTATGAGGCAAAGTGAAGAGGCGCGCGCCAGATTTTGCCTGATTTTATATTTTCTTGATATAGTTTTTGCCCGGTACAGTTTTGACTAAAGCCAGTAGCTTGACTAGAGCCAGTAGACCCTTCAAACTATTGTTCTTTGTCGATAAGCGGCCTAGCTCAGCTGAACAAATACGTCAGGTGCGCGCTCAAGTAAAGACGCTCTGCACGCAAGATACGGTCAGCTTGGAGATCGTTGATGTCAATAACCAACCCTACTTAGCGGAGCGATTCAAGCTAGTAGCAACGCCTGCACTGATCAAAGTTTCGGCCGATAGCTATCAGGTTTTGGCAGGTAGTGATGTGGCAACTCAGCTAGCCCACTGGTGGCCAAGATGGACACAGGAAGCGCTCGAAGATGAACAGACGGATTTTTTATCGACCGCTGCTAAAACCGACTCGATTAGAGTGAATGCAGTTGATCAGTCTACAGAGGTTATCAAGCTAGCTGATGATATCTTTCGGCTAGAGCAAGAAAAGGAGACGATGTCTTCTCAGCTTGAGCTCAAGGACCGCATCATTGCGATGATGGCTCACGATCTTAGAAACCCGCTGACGGCAGCTTCGATTGCGATAGAAACCCTAGAGCTAGCCTTTGAGCCAGATGGCCCGCAGGCAGATAAGTTTACCCCGGAGCTGATCTCTCATCTGCTCAAGAGCACTAAGACGCAGATTCGGACGGTCAACAGCATGATTACAGAGATCTTGCAGGCGGCTAAAGGATCTAGTGCCAGCCTAGAGGTGACACCACAAGAGCTGGATATAGTCAGTCTGTGCAAGAGGGTGATAGCTGGCTTTTCACCCAAGCTTTCTGCTAAGCAGCAAACTATTGGGACAGATCTGCCTCAGGATCTGCCGCATGTCTACGCCGATGCCGACCAGGTGCAGAGAGTACTCAACAACCTGATCGACAACGCAATTAAGTACACCCCTGTTAGGGGCAAAATCGGGATCTTGGCACTGCATCGCACTACGGAGAAGGTGCAGATTAGCATTCGAGACAACGGACCAGGAATTCCGCGAGATAACCAGAAGAGCATCTTTGAGGAAAGCTTTCGGCTGAAGCGCGATCGCACTAAAGACGGATACGGCTTAGGTCTAGCGCTGTGTCAACAGGTGATCAAAGCCCACTATGGCCAGATTTGGGTTGATTCTAAGCAAGGTGAAGGCAGCTGTTTTCACTTTACCTTGCCTGTCTATAGAGGGCTCGGCAGCTAGCCACCTTCGATCATTTTTGACTTCATCTCGGCAAGCTGCGCATCTACACTTCCTTGCCCTTCTAGCTGTGCAAACTGCTTTTCGACAGCATCCACCCCCATATCTTGTGCGACTTCTGCTTGCGCTTCTAAATCTAGAACCCGCGATTCCATCTTCTCAAACGCGCTCATTGCATTAGGCGAATTACTCGTCAGCATTTCATGTAGCCGGGTACTAGACTGGGCAGCTCTAGCCCTAGCGATATACATATCTTTTCTAGTCCGAGCGTCAGCAATCTTTTGCTCTAGCAAACGCATATTAGATTTTAGCTGCTGAACGATTTCCTTTTGCTGCGCAATCTGGGGCTTTAGCGTCTGAGCTGTCTGAGCATAGTTCTGCCGCCGTTCGAGCGCCTCTCTAGCGATCGGGTCGTCCCCCTTTTGAAGGGCAAGCTGAGCTCTGTTGTACCACTCTGCGGCGGTGCGTTCGGCTTGTTCGCACTGCCGTTCAGTTCGCTTTTGGGTGGCGATCGCCTGCGCGACTGCCTGACGCATAGAGACCAAATCCTGCTGCATCTCTAGAACCGCCTGCTCCAAGACCTTTTCAGGATCTTCAGCGCCATTTACCAGCGTATTGACATTTGAGCGAACCAAGCGAGAAATGCGATCAAGCAGTCCCATTAGTGGAGCCGTCCCATAGAATCACCTCACTAGCAGCATAGCAAGCTTCTTTACTCCGTAGTCGGACCATACACCTCAGCGCTGATATTCTTTCCTTTTAGTTCTTCAATGAACTGCTGGGCTGATTGAGCGTTGTCAAAAGCGGCTAGCTGGACCCGATTGCCATCCGAAAACTGACGGACAAAGGCTTCGCCAATTGTTCCTCTAATCTGTCTAAGTCCTCTTTCAGAGGTAAAGGGAACAGTCACGTAGTAAGTCAGACCGACCGGGAGCACAACGGACTGTGTGCCAACCACCGATGAAGCTAATGTAGGAGTACTGGTCTGGGTACCGGTCTGAGCGCTAGCTTGTGGTGCTAAAGCGGCTTCTAGAGCTGGCGAAGGAGATGGCCCTGCTAAAGCGGATGGGATCGCAGGCATTGGCGGTAGCTCGCCCAGGTTGATTGGAGCAGTTTGAGGCATCTGCAAAGAGCTAAGATTGTCGATTTCAAGATCGACGAATTCAGCGCCTGACAGGTCCGGGCCTGGCGGGTCAAATGATTTTGGCCGAGTAGCGGCTTCTTCGTTGCCTTCTTGTAGTCCGTTAGCCAAGCGCTGGGCGACAAGCGGATCCGACATGAAGTAGCTGGCACCAAGTCCGCCAACGAGTCCTAGAAATGCTACGGTCGCGCCTGCAACAAGTGAAACTGTTTTGCGTCTAACTAGACGATCTGTAGGGTCAGCAACGTCCGATTGAATGGACTGATCTTCTAGCATCTCAAGAAGTGCTTTAGAAGAAGTCAGATAACTATTGGGGGGAGGGGTGTCAGAAATAGGCGTAAGCGGCTGAAGGCAGGAAGTTTCTGCCTTACTAGATTTTGTCACTGGACCGATCAGAGCTGATATTGAGGTCTCCGACGTATCGCTATCTGGTTGGGCTGTAAGGGTCTGCTCTCTCTGCGTATGGCCAAACTGTATCTGGGCCATCTGCTCGTGGGCTGTCTGCTCGCGGCCTGTCTGCCCATAGAAAAAGCTGGACTGGCTCCCGGCTAGCTCATCAGCATCTTTCTGAGAAGGATCTGCCTGAGAACTCATCTGCTTCGAGGCAGGCAGCGCTAGTCGATCGGAGCCTGGTAGATCAGGACCTGAATGTTCAATCCCTGATAATTCAAGAGAAGAAGCCTGGATAGCCGTCAGCTTTCTATTAGGCGGCAACGGCGGTAGAGTCATGGTCAAAGCAGTTTTGACTGGCTCCATATCGAAAGTGGGATCGCTCTCTACGTCGACAAAGACGTCTTCTTCGACTAGCCCTCTACCGAAGCTACTAAATCGACGATTACGGCGGTATCGATTTAGCTCAGCATCTAGACTGACATCGAGACTACTAAGCACACTACCCAGCATTGGATCTAGATTAGCAGCCACCACGGAAGTAGCTACTGAAGCAGATCGAGGAGCCAACTGTGAGGCCAAACCTTGAATAGTATGCTGCGCTGCCATGCCGGATCCCTTTAGTCAGAAAGCTACCAAAAGATGCCCTAGTCAGGCTGGCGATACAACATCATATATTGATGTATGGCAAAAACTTGACAGAAAGACATAGCAGACTCTAAAGCCTGGTAAGAAGCTCAGCAAAAAAGTAGAACCTATGGGACTAGAAGGCTTAAACAACCTGATTAAAGGGCTAGAAGATCAAGATAGCTGGCAGAGTCAGCGGCAGTTTCGCTTGGTGCTACAGCACTGGCCAAAGTCGGTTGGGTTTGCGGTGGCTAGACAGACTAGGCCCACCAGTATCCATCGATCAGAGCTTTACGTCGCTACGGCTACGCCAGTATGGGCGCAAACACTCACCTACGAACGATTCAAAATTCTACAAAAGCTAAATCGCTATCAGCCTAAGCCCATCAAAAACATCCGATTCTCTGCGGCCTTATGGGCATCGCTGACTAGAGAACCAGATTCGCAGGGTGCGGGGGATCGCCTACGACATCCAAGCTATACCGGGCAAACAGCTCAGCCATTTGAGCATTCAGAGCACTCAAGTCACGCACCAACCACTCCTATAGAAGCTTTTGAGCGATGGGCGCACATCATTCAGCAGATGCAAAGCAGCCAATCTCTATGTCCTAGGTGTCGGTGCCGATGTCCGCAAGGAGAACTCAATCGCTGGTCTGTCTGTGCACTGTGCGCCAGCAAGCAGTGGCAATAATCTGTAGCAGTAGTCTACGACAGTAACTCATAGCAGTCATTGTATTAATAGGCCGATAGTGTTTGTCAAAGAAGAGCAATAGGAACCAGATTAGTATTTCTAACAACTCTTGCGGTTTAAATAAACTGAAGAAGCATCTTCAAATAGGCGTATCTTCTGTTAGTTTTTAACAAGAATATTTTCTCTCTCAGAAAGATTACGGTTATTCTCATTAATGGAGTGCTCGCGCATTCGGTAGCGTCTTTTAGCAAGTGATCCCCGAACAAATCCATTTCTTCACATCGGCTACAACGCCCACGGGTAGAGATGTTTCACTTCTTTACCGAAATCTGAAGAAAATGTAAACATAATATAAGTACTTTTCTCAACGATTCACTATTGGTACCAACAGATTTGGGTTTTTTGGGTTATAAAACTGCTCTTTAGATTAAGTCATCATAGAGTTCAAGACTATACATTAAGAAACTCAATTATGGCTGCTTCAAACTGTGAGATAACTCGCTGCGGGCTATGCAAATTTTACAACCACGAAGGAAGACGCGGTGGCCAGTGCAGTCAGCTCAGCGTTCCTGTCGATGCCAGATGGAAGGCTTGCTGCCTATCAGCTGCACCTTTTGTAAATAGCGCAAACAGCCCGCAGATCAAGCCGGGGATCACAAAGTGGATCGCAGCGCACAACCAGATCAGCCCAGTAGTAAGGCCGATTAAGCCAGTCGAGAAGGTTGTTTGTTCTGCGATCGCTAGTTAGTTTTTTTGGATCTGATCCCAAGCCGTAGTTCTAGTTAACTAAACGCTATAGGATCGCCAAACAAACGTCGAAAAAGAAACGTCTGTGCAATGCCCAAAGCAAAGCATAGACGTTTCTCGTTTTTGGCTGACTTTAAAAGAGTTCTAGCAGCAGGCAGACTGCTTTATCAACAGGCTCTACGGTAGCCACGGATACTTTTTGAAGTCAGGTTGTCTTTTTTCTAAGAACGCCTGCCTGCCCTCAGCCCCTTCTTCGCTGAGATAGTAGAGCAAGGTCGCATTGCCAGCGAGTTCCTGAAGCCCTACCTGACCGTCACAATCAGCATTAAATGCAGACTTCAAGCACCGAATAGCAATAGGACTTTTTTGTAGAATTTCTTCGGCCCACTGCACGCCTTCTGCCTCTAGCTGGTCAACTGGCACCACAGTGTTGACTAGGCCCATATCTAGAGCTTGCTGCGCGTCGTACTGACGGCAGAGAAACCAAATTTCACGGGCCTTTTTTTGGCCGACGACTCTAGCGAGATAGCTAGCGCCAAATCCACCGTCAAAGCTACCAACTTTTGGCCCAGTCTGGCCGAATATGGCATTATCTGCTGCGATACTCAGATCGCAGACCAGATGGAGAACGTGGCCGCCGCCGATGGCATAGCCCGCAACTAGAGCAATGACTACCTTGGGCATAGAGCGAATCAGCCGTTGTAAATCGAGGACATTAAGTCTAGGGACACCGTCTTCGCCCACATATCCTGCTTCTCCTCGAACGCTTTGATCACCGCCGGAGCAAAAGGCGTATTTGCCGTCAGTGTGTGGACCTGCCCCAGTTAATAAAACGACGCCGATGGTGGTGTCTTCCCTGGCATCGCAAAAGGCATCGTACATTTCAAAGACTGTTTTGGGCCGGAAGGCGTTGCGTTTGTGAGGTCGGTTAATGGTGATTTTGGCAATGCCATCGGCTTTGTGATAGAGGATGTCTTCGTATTCGTTAACGGGCTGCCAGGCGGTAGCGCTTGGCTGGGGCGAGGGTCCGGGCATGAGGTCAAAAGTCCAGAGAGAAAACAAATCAGATAGAACGTTAAGAACCTATGAGCTAGGCGATCAAAATATAAGCTGCTAGCGGAGAATAGAAAAACCAAACGGGCAAAAGCCAAAGCACAGGCAAAAACAAAGCGAAAATACGCTGCTTACATGGCTATTCACACGGTTTAATTCATATGGCTTATTACTGGTTCAAAGCGTTTCACATCGTCGGTGTCGTGGTTTGGTTTGCTGGCTTGTTCTATCTGGTGCGCTCTGTTTATCTACCACGTAGAAGCAGAGCAAGAGCCAGAACCCGCTCGCAGCATTCTGCAAAAGCAGTACGCGATAATGGAAACCCGGCTGCTGAAGATCATCACGACGCCGGGAATGCTGCTGACGCTGGCGATGGCAGGCGGACTGCTGTGGCAGCGACCAGATGTACTCCATGAAGGCTGGATGCAGGCCAAGCTAGGGTTTGTAGCGCTGCTGGTTGTCTATCATATGTACTGTGCAAGGCTCCGCAAGCAGCTAGCAGCAGGCATATGTAGCTGGGGTCCAAAGCAGCTAAGAGCGCTAAATGAGGCACCGACGCTACTGCTAGTAACCATAGTGATGCTAGTTATCTTTCAGAACAGCTTTCCAACGAATGCGACAACCTGGCTAATTGCGGGGCTGATTCTGTCATTTGTGATTACGATTCAGCTATATGCGCGCAAGCGTCGACTAGACAAGGAACAAGCGGTCGCCGATCTGGCTGTTTCTGAGCAGATGTCATAAGAAATTTGACAAATATTCGCAGAGATATATCGAAAGATACAGTTAGGATTTGTTTGATTCGTTAACATACGTTTACATTGCACCAAGCGAAGGCGGTAACGCTGATGCCTCTGATGCAAAGAAAACAGCCAACTGAGGAAACAAATCATGGAAAACTCTCCAACTACAGACGCTCCCGCTAAGTTAGGATTCACAGAATTTGCTGAGACTTGGAATGGTCGTCTAGCGATGATCGGCTTTATCTCTGCGATCGCAGTAGAGTACCTAACTGGAAAAGGCATTCTAGGTCAGCTCGGCATCATGTAGGCGTCACTCGTCTGTAACCTGAACGGTGGATAATTCTAGAAATGCAGAGGGGCTCGTAATCTATACGGGTTCCTTTTTTGCTTCTAAATAAACCCTATGCTTTCAAACCTTGGCTTCTGTCGGTATTTTACGACTGGTTGTATGGCCACGGTAGCTCTTCATCAGCGTCTGATTCTGCATAATCGTTTGGATCTAGCCAGGTTGCCATAGTTCTGAGTTCAGCTGGAATCTCTTCGTCTGGGTCAAATTCTAGCTGTGTTTCTCTTAAGCCTAGATAGCCCGACTCTGCAAAGGACGTTAGCATCCGAGCTAATGCAATCCAGACTCTTTCCTCAAACTCCCAATCCTTTTGGAAAGGAGCACGATCGGCAATCGATTTAAGCGCCCAAAAATAGCTGTTGCGGACTATGGGTCCGTTCTTTTTGTACGGCGGCACGTCTTCGTTACGCAAGAAAAGGACGCCGTTTTCTATTCTGGCTCGCATGTGAAAAAAGAGTAGGGAAATTGGGCCTTGGTTTCGCTCGGATGGTGGGAGGGAGAGGGTGCCGATGTGGGGAAAGGCTGTGGATTGATATAGGCTGAGAGAAGGTATAGCAAAGCGCGGATATCAAACCAATGGTTGCGGCAGTCTCTCTGCAAAACGTTCACAAAGTCTATAACAATATCTGTGTGGTCAACGATTTGTCTTTGGCAATTGAGCCGGGAGAGATTTTTGGGCTGCTAGGACCCAATGGAGCAGGCAAATCGACGACGATTCGGATGCTGACGACGCTAGCGCAGCAAACCCAAGGTGACATTGTGGTGGCAGGATATGACGTTAGCCGTCAGCCTGAGCAGGTTCGTCGTCAAATTGGCGTGGTGTTGCAGCAGGTTAGCGTAGATGCGGATATGACTGTCTGGGAAAATATGGAGTTTCATGGGCGGATGCACCATATTCCGGCGTCTAGACGGCAGGAGGATATTCGGCGTTGGCTAGCCTATGTAGGACTGAGCGATCGCGCCAACGACAAGGTCAAAACGCTTTCCGGTGGGATGAAGCGCCGTCTCCAGATTGCCAGGGCATTGCTGCATCAGCCCAGCATCCTATTTTTGGATGAGCCGACTGTGGGACTAGACCCTCAGACGCGGCGACGGCTGTGGGAGATCATCCTAGAGCTTAACCGCGAGCATAAGATGACCATGCTGCTGACGACGCACTACATGGAAGAAGTGGAGTATCTGTGCGATCGCATTGGCATCATGGACAAGGGATCTTTGATCGAGAAAGGGAACATTCGCCGAGCTGCGCCAAAAACACGGTGAAGGCATCGTCATGAAGCAAAAAGGCGATCGGTGGGAGTATCTATTTTTTCCAACACTGGCCGCAGCGAACCAGTACCTCGACCAGCAGCCAGACAAAACCGGGATGATGACGCGGCCCGCTAATCTAGAAGATATTTTTGTAGAGTTGACCGGACGCAATCTGGATTGAGCTTGCGTCTGAAAGGGGATTTTAGAAAAAGGTGACTCATGTCTCAGCTAGCCAACACAATTGAGGCAATCTTATATCTGAAGGCCCAACCTTTGAAGATCAATCAGATTGCGGAGTTTGCCCACTGCGATCGCGAAACCGCAGAAGAAGGTCTGATTGCTTTAATGAGCGAATATGCGCATCGTGAAGGTGCTTTAGAGATTGCAGAAACTGAGGACGGCTATGCGCTACAGCTGCGCGAGGTATACAAGCCGCTAGTCGATACGATTGTGCCTTTGGACATTGGCCTAGGCGCGCTGCGGACGCTAGCTGCGATCGCTCTACGCGGCCCCATCGCCCAAAGTGAGCTAGTGGACGTTCGAGGCTCGGGCGTGTATCAGCATGTGCCAGACCTAGTCGATCAAGGCTTTGTCAAAAAGAGGCGTCAGGCAGATGGCCGATCTTCCTGGCTACAGGTGACCGAGAAGTTTTATCAGCACTTCGAAATTGATAAGCTGCCTCAAATTTCCACGCTCCGACTACCCAAGCAGAAGGATAGTTTGGAAGCTAGCCTAGAAGCCGATTCAAAAACCAACTCAGCGCTAAATGAAGGCGACAGCGCAGAACCAAACTCAGCAACAGAGTCATCTATCACAGAAGAAGCCGCCATAGAAACTTAAGAACCTGACGATGCGCGGCATTATTCGTTAAGCTGTTGTGTAGTCGCCTATAAGCATAGATTTTCTTAATAATTTGTGGAAAGTCTGATGGATTATTAGTTTGTACGGGATATACCAATCCTAGAACTCGTTCTCGTGGCTAAGCTAAGGTCAGTTACTTATCATCTCTATGGTTTTCAACCCTGAAAGCGCAGACTTCACCAACCTTGATTCGGAAGATAGCAAGACAAACGAGCTGTTGAACTATCTACAAGATCAGCCTCCCGAAGTCCTCAGCAGAGTGGCACAGTCTGTCAGCGGCGAGATTCGACAGATTATTTCTCACAACGTGCAGGGATTAGTCGGCGTGCTGCCTGCGGACGGCTTCAATGTCCAGGTCAGCACCGATAAAGAAAATCTGGCAGGCTTACTCGCCTCTGCGATGATGACAGGCTACTTCCTTAGACGAATGGAGCAGCGAATGGAGCTAGAGACCAATCTAACTGGCTCGCTAGGTCTAGACTTGGATTCGACTGATCAATCTAGAGAATAGATCCTTGCGCAGTATGTATGCACAGGTATCTAAGCATCCAAAGCTTCATCCGCTTATTGCAGATCCTTTGGCAGGGCAGTTGGCTTGACATTGATAGTCTGCGGCTCGCCTGCGCGGATAACGCCAACCTCTAAATCTTTGCCAATACCGCCATTTTCTACTTGAGACTGGACATCAGTCACATCTTCGATAGCACTGCCGCCTACTTTGGTAATCAAATCGCCTCGCTTTAGTCCGGCGGCTTCGGCTGGCGTCCCTGGCATCACCCGAATAATGACAACACCCTGGTCTGCTTCGATGTTGATGTCAAACTCTTCGTCTTGATTGATGCGATCGCGCATTTCCTCGTTCAGGTTCACCATCTGGATACCTAGATAAGGATGCTGGACCTCACCAGTTTCAAATAGCTGGTCCGAAATTCGCTTAGCCGTTTCAATCGGAATCGCAAAACCAAGCCCTTGCGCATTCGCTCTAATTGCCGTGTTCATCCCGATCACTTCGCCATTGGCATTGAGCAGCGGACCGCCAGAATTACCTGGGTTAATCGCTGCATCGGTTTGGATGAACTGAACCCGCTTATCAGAAATACCAACCTGGGTGCTAGAGCGATCTAGAGCGCTGATAATACCGGCGGTTACGGTATTATCTAGGCCGAGAGGATTGCCAATGGCGATCGCCCACTGCCCTGGAGACAAATTGTCTGTCGTTCCTATAGGAGCAATCGGCAGATCTTGCGCATCAATTTTGATTACGGCGACATCAGTGACCGGATCAGCGCCAACCACTTCTCCAATAAACGTGCGACCGTCCTTGAGCGTTACTTCAACCTTATCAGCCCCTTCGATCACATGGGCATTGGTCATCAACTGGCCGTCTGTGCTCAAAATAAAACCAGATCCAGTGCCTTGTTCCAAACGCTCTGGTAGTTGCGGGCTTTGAGACGGACTCTGGGGTGGCCTAGATTGATCGTCGTCATCGCCAAAAAACCGCTTGAACAAACGCCGCTCGAACGGATCGCTGGAGCTGCTGACCGATCTAGAAGCATCGATTCGAACGACGCTAGGGCCGACTCTATCTACGGCGCTAGCAATAAAGTTAGATTCAATTGGCAGAGCATTAGCAGGCGGCGCTGGCGTGATTGTCTCTTGCGCAGTTTGAATAGCCGCTAGAGATTGCGATCGCCCAATCCCTAACGAGACAGAGTCACCTCGCTGAAAATAGGTATGGCCGCTCCAGCCAGCCCCTGCCCCTAGCAGCACTAGCATTCCACCGAGTCCTACTTGCTTGGGAGAAATCCCCATACCACTGCCTGAAATAATGATGTGCTGCCGAAAATAACTGCCTGTCGCAAGTCAAGGCGCTGTTTCTACTTTAGCGAGTTCTGAGCGCTTTGAGCGCGACTACTCTAATTACAATGTTGAGTGTTGGGACTTCCTGATATGAACATCGCTTCTCGAAAAATAGAAGTAGACTCTGCTTCGTTCAGATCTTCTTTGTTTTGTTACTAGCGCCTATCTAAAGATATCTATGCGGCATCTTCCTACTCTGTGCTTAATTGCGATCGCCCACCTATCAATCTCATCACTAACTCCTCCTGCCGTCGCGGAGAGCTGTCCGGCAGCGCTCTCTCGGCTACAGCGCCATCAGACCGTTGCTGGCGAAACGCTAGAGACCATTGCCGCCCGCTACAACCTGCGGCCTACGACCCTAGCAAGATTCAACGGTGGACTAAATTCATCTGCTAGCGCTACCGTACCAACTGGCTACGAAGTAGTTATTCCTCCGTTTGATGGCCAGGCAATCACCGCACCCGCTGGCAGCGACTGGCTAACGCTAGCTGAGCAGTACAACACGCAAGCAGACCTTTTATTTGAAGTGAACGGCTGCGCGAGTCAGGTTCCTAGCCGCGTCTTTATTCCGGGTGCAAGCCGCATGATCACAGCTAGTAGCACCACCATTCAGCTACCCGGATATCCACTGGCGCAGCCCGCCGATATTCAGCTGAGCTACGGCTGGCAACCACATCCTAGCCGAGACGAAGTCGTATTTAATAGTGGCCTCGCATTTGGCGTACCGACGCCTACCGAAGTAAAAGCAGTCGGGCCAGGCACCGTTGCCTTTGTGGGACAAAGAGAAGGCTACGGACTGCTGCTGGTAATCAACCACGAGCAGGGGCTGCAAACCAGATACGCAAACCTAAGTGAAGTCTCTGTCTCCGTAGGACAGCCCGTATCGACACAGATGACAGTTGGCAAAGTAGGCAGTAGTGAAGCTAGCTATCTATATTTTGAAGTCCGTCAGAACTCTCCTTCAGGATGGATTGCACAAGATCCGGGGGAGTATCTACCGGCGCTAGAACTCCGTTAATTTCACGGAACGGTTTTGATAGGTTTTGATGTTATTTCAAAGAAAACATCACCTAATAGCTAGCCAATCGTTCAATATGCCTCTACAATTCCGATAACTTTTAGAAAAGAGAATCTGTATCAGACACTCTTTACACAACGACCTGGCAGCTAAAGAGATTGAAAAGTATGAAGCTTCCACTAGCCAAACTCAATATAGCGAAGCTTCAAAGTCTCAAACCTTTCAAGAAAATTGCCAGGAAGCTATCCGCGATGGAAACTACCCGGATTGAGCGCGCCCGCAGTCTTGCCCGCGTCAAGCAAGAAAAGAGCGCCTATCGAATCGCGCTAACACTTTTGCTAGTCCGACCCTGGGTGCTGGTGCTGGGCTTTTGGATATTTTCAATGGGGATTGGCACGCTAGCACTCGGTGGCATGCTGAGCCCTAAGCGCCTGACGATGGCCCTCCCAGAACCAACCGTTGAGCCATCGGTAGTCAACCCGGCGCAATCGACCAACGGTTCAGCTGATATCCAGCCAAGCAGTCCCCAGTCAGACACTGCCCAAGCGGATAACATTCATTCAAACGACGCGCTAGCTACGACTGAGCCCACACGCGCTGACACGGCCAGTAGCAGCGCGCTGACACTAGCACTACCGTTGTTTCTACTGGTCAGTACCTGCGCAGTTGGCTGCTTTGCGATCTCTAGGCAGCGGACAATGAAGGTGGCGGCGGCTAGAGCGCGAGTCCGCAAAGTCCGCAGCGGTCTGACGGTCAGCGCAAGGGCTAATAGTCAATCTAGCAGTAGCGCTAACGGCAGCAGAACGAAGCCTAATAAAGTCAGCAGCAGAATTAGCAGTAAAAGTGGTGTTGCACCCACCCTGCGTCCACGACCGAAAGCGCCTGTACGCAAAATAGTGAGAACTAGCTCGACTCCGAAGAAACTAGATCTGAAGGTTTTTCCTCAAAAGGCGGGCAACCCAGCAACTAATCTAGCTAACGGTTTAAATGCTGAACTCCAGCCTAAGAAGCGGCGACAGCGTTCTAAGGGAGCGATCGCATCTCAAATAACAGCCTCATCCACAGCGAATAGCGGTAAGCGGCTAGTTTCTCGGGCAACAGCCGCGCGCGCTGGTATGCAGTCTCAGCCAGCATCTGCTAGATCTAGAACCAGGTCTAAAAAAGGAACGATTCGAGTTGCTAATCGGCGTCGGCCCCCAGCTAGCCAGCCTAAAGTGGTTAGCGTTATGCCAGCAGGTGATCACGCTTTGGACTGGCACGACGGTAGTTTGGCACATCAGATGGACGTGCGGCCTCACCGCTCTGCGATGTGATCGGTTAGACAATTGTCAGCGTGAGGAGCGCCGTGCTCTTTGACCCAGGCGATCGCCTCTACCTGAGTCTTGATTTTGCCTTCTGCCTGGGCCTGTTCCACAGTGGCCAACAGCCGACCCATCTCTGGTCCGGGTGCAATATTTAGCTGCTGCATCAACAGCGTACCGTTGAGTAGAGGCTGAGCATGAGCTAGTGCATCTGCTGGATCTAGAAACCGTTCAATCATTGGCTTTAATACTGATATCTCTACGCCGCGTGCCAACGCTAGCAGTGCGATCGCCAAAAAAGCACTCCCTGCCGCCTTGAATAGAAAGAATTGCTGAGCCCGGTCCATTGGCCCCTCGCGAAGCTGCTCGATAGCAGAGTGCGCCTTGATTAGCTTAAGAGTAATTTGGGCTTCAGCTCGGCCGTATTTGAGCTGAGCCAGTTCTTGGGTGGCAGCGGCGGCATTTGGAGTTAGTAGACAGCTAAGTTTGGCTGCTTTTACCCAGCTCCGGTAGCAACCTGAAGGAACGGGCTTCACCCAGTCGCACAGGCTGTGAGCATAGGCAGGCCAAGTGGATTGAAGGAAGGCGATCGCATCGTCAACGGCCACAACCTGCTGAACGCTTTTGCCATCGAACCGAGGCAGACAAAATGCCAGTAGCTGATTTTGCCAGATAGAGTCGAGCTGGATACTGCCCTTCGCGGTACTGAGCAAAGCGTCCAGTTCATGACGGATTCGCTCCATTGATATCTGCTGAAGCTGGGGTGCAAGCTGACGAATAGCCGCTTGAGTATCGCGCTCTAGAGTAAAGCCTAGCTGCGCTGCCTGACGGTAGGCTCTCATTAGCCGCAGCGGATCGTCAGCGAGGTTTTGGTAGCTGATCATGCGGATGATTTTGGCATCGAGATCTGCTTGTCCCCGGAGCGGGTCAGTTAGGGTTCGACTGGTGGGGTGGAAGGCGATCGCATTGATCGTAAAATCACGCCGCTGTAGGTCGTCTTCGATGCGATCGCCCTGCTGCTGCGCAAAATCGACTGTGACCTGATCAAAAACGACCCGAGCAATTTGCCGCTCTTCATCTAAGACAACGAATCCTGCATCGTATTTCTGCGCGAGCGTCGAGGCAGTTTCTACCGCCTGGTGAGGCAGCACCAAATCTAAATCAAGATAGTCAGACCGACGCTCCAGCAGCTGATCGCGAATACTGCCGCCGACCACGTATGTCTGATCGGGCAGCATATCGAGGGAAAAAGGCCAAGTGTCGGGGGTGAAAGGAGACATGCAAAGTAAGCTGTATGCTTCAGGAAGTTTGATCAACACCGGCGGCCACTTCTAGCGATTCGAGTATTGGTAGAACGCCAAACCTTTCAGCCCATTGATGCAAATATAAGTAGTCCAGCCTATCCTGCTGCACCTTCAGAATTGCCAGTACGTCGCGCTGTTGCTTTTCCGATTCGCTGCGCCGCTTCAATTTACTAATGACAATATCTTCAGCCGAGGCTAGATAAACTTCTGTGCCGTTTGGGAAAGCGTAGCGCTGCCTTCTGTCGAACTGCACTCGGGCGTAGTCGCTATCGTCTGAAACGATCAGATCAGCCCGTGAAATGGTCTCTATTTGAGTGATCTGTAGCGTTTGCATACAACCATTAGCCGCGTCGTCGATATCGGCAACATAGAACCCAGCGGCTTCAAATGTCTTAGCGAGCTTCAATATTTCGGTGACTGGCACTTGAATAACAACGTCCAAATCTCTGGTGGTGCGAGGGTCTCCGTATGCGATCGCCGCCACACCGCCCGTCACATAATACGGAATGCTAGAGGCTTCAAAGATGGTATGGAGCTGAGTGGCTAGCTCAGCTGAATTCTGTATCCAAGTCATCGGCGAGCCCGCAGGAATATAGTCAGGTGGACAGTCGTCTTGTAGCCAAGCTGTCGCGATTTTTCTAGCAAACTCACTGGGTGATAAGTCAGAAAACTGTCGGCCTAGGCAGTGTAAAGACAGTTCTCTGGCGCTGTTGATTAAGCTAGCAGCGATCGCGAGCCGCTCTGTCACAGACCGCTGCCTCAGTAGATAAAAGTCTAGCAAGTCAGCTTCTATAGAAATATCCACCGCCTGCGTTCGATAGCCCGGTGGCACAGAAAGCTGAGGGTGCCTTTGTATCATTTTTAGAAGCTCCTTGTTTTCGATGGCGCTCTATCAATCACCTCTAAAAATCTTACGCTACAGTAAAACAAAGCAAGCCAACTAGATAATCAAAGGGGCTAGGCCAATGTGTATTTGCGTTAACTGTCAGTACGTTGATAGCTGCATTACCTACCACGCGGTAGAAGCCAATCACCAGCAGCTACATTTGACCGAATCGCCCAGCTTTGAGCCCAACAATCCAACCATCAATGCCAATATCACCCTGCCAAAAGTAGAAGTCAAAGGCGAGAAGATCATTCAAGCAGACGAGTTTGGCTTTGAGTACGATGTCGTGGGCTGCGACAGCTTCATGCAGGAAATGGGGAAATGGGCCAGGCTGCGTCCTGGTCAGGCCGTTCCAACCTAGTCAAGAGTCATTTCTAGGACAAGTCATACCTCTAAGAATACATGGCATGCTGTTGGGATGATGGTCTACTGCCCTAATCCTGTTTGTCCCCAGCCTCAAAATCCTAATAGCGCAAATTTTTGTCAGGCTTGTGGGAGTGAGCTGACAGTAGGCGGTGCCTACCGCCTAAGCTCACTGCTAGGACAGGGTGGATTTGGTCGGACTTTCTTAGCGACTAAACTGACAAACGCTGACGAGGCATCCCAAACGAAAGCGGCTCTGTGTGTAGTTAAGCAGATCTACCAAAGTTCGCCTGATGCAAATGATTCGACATTCAAAAACTCAAGCTTTGAGGCAGAGGCCAAGCGGTTACGCAAACTAGGAGAACATCCTCAAATTCCACGATTGCTAGCGGCGATCGCATCCCAACAAGGCCACTTTCTGGTGCAGGAATATGCGCCCGGTCAGAACTTGCAGCAGCAGGTAGAAGCGGATGGACCCTGGTCAGAAGATCGGGTGCGATCGCTTCTAAACTCGCTTGTAAACGTGCTGCAATACGTTCACAGTTTTCAAATCATTCACCGCGATATCAAGCCCGCTAATATCGTCAGCTCTAATGTCGCTGCTAATGCCACTGGATATGGCGATCAAAAGATAGATCTACCAATGCTAGTCGACTTTGGAGCGGCCAAGTCGGTTCGTCACAGCGCAGCCAAGACCGTCATCGGCAGTGCTGGCTACGCCGCCCCCGAACAGTCTATGGGGCAAGCGACCTTCGCAAGCGACGTGTACAGCCTGGGCCTAACTTGTCTATATCTATTGACCGGACTACATCCCTTCGAGCTGTACTCTGCCCTAGAAGATCAATGGGTGTGGCAAGACTATTTACCTACCCCCGTTGAAAGTCGATTTGCCCAGGTGCTAGACCAGATGGTAGAGCGCTCTTTGCAACAGCGTTACCAGAGCATGGAGCAAGTAGCGCTCGACCTACAATTTTCTCAAAATCTATTGGTCAAAAGCTCTCAAGAGATCATCAGCCGCGCTAAGAAATCAGTTCCCGGTCTCAAGCAGGTTCTCAGTTCAGATAGCACCGCTGCGCTCAAGCGTTTATGGGCTATCGGCCAGAATCGATTTGCCAAACCAGCACCATCGCTATCGGCTACTCCCTCTACTCAATCCTGGCAGCGGCGACATCGACTAGCGCCAGAAATTGGATTAGTGCGATCGCTCTGCGTCAGCGCCTCTGGTCAAACCTTCGCCAGCGGCGGAATAGACGGTGCTGTGCGGCTGTGGCAGCTAGCGAGCGGGGAACTAGTTCATTCATTCATCCGTCGTCTGCTAGTTGGCACCGGGCACGCCGCCGCCGTAACGGCTATCGCCTTTCATCCAGACGGCCGGGCGCTCTATAGCGCTAGTGAAGACGGTACGGTGAAAGAGTGGGACAGTGCTCGGCGGTGCCTGCTCAACACGATGCCTACTTCTAGCTGGCTACCCACGGATTTGCTAGTCACACCTGACGGCACTCAGCTAGTGAGTCCAAACAGCGACGGCCAAATTGTGATTTGGGATATTGAGACGCTACTACCGGTTGAACGGCTGACCCAGCACCAAAGGCGGGTAAGCAGCAGTAGCCATCTCTCAATCAGGGGACTTGCTAGCAAGCGCCAGTGACGATGGCACCGTGAAGCTGTGGAGCCAGAAAGGAAAAAGGCAGGTTTCGACTAGCCAAGAGTTTGACCGTGGCGCAGCCGGGAAAAGGAACGGGAAGTGCGATCGCGCTTGCTTTACAGCCATCTGGTCAGGCATCTAACTATCGACTAATCGTGGCAAGCGCTACCGACGTTTTCTGGTACAGCATCGACGAGCAGTTGGGAATTTCTGCACCTGTCTCGATTTATCGATCGGTTTATTTGATCAAGGCGATCGCCCTGAGCCAAGACGGCTATCTCGCAGTCGGTGGCGAGGACCGGGTGCTGACGCTATGGCAGTTAGCAACTGGTGACTGCGTGGCGAAGCTGGCACACGACTGGGGAATAGAGGCGATCGCCTTTTCTCCAGACGGCCAGACGCTGATCACAGCGGGCACTGATGAAGTCATCTCTATCTGGCAAAAAGAAGGAAAATAGAAACACATCTCGGGTTCAATACTTACTCAGCTATGGAACCGTTTGCCTAAGCAAACCGTCAAAGATAGTTCAAATACACTACTAGCCCTCAAAATATGATTAGATCTACAGTATTAAACAATCCGACTGTGATGTTGAAAGTATCATGACTACATCCATGCCAGATACTTGGATTCAGCACGTAAACGACTCTCTACGCCTGCCGAAAAGTAGGGTAGAGATAGATGTAATAGATCTTTTTGCAGGCTGCGGTGGTTTAGCGCTCGGATTTGAGTCAGTAGGATTTAGAACTTATGGTTTCGAGATCAAGCCAGATTGCGTAGAAACATACAAGCTCAATCTCGCTGGGAGCTGTGTGCATGAGCACTTGACTTCGCAGACTCGATATCCTGCCGCTGAAGTAGTGATTGCGGGCCCTCCGTGCCAGCCATTTAGCGTGGGGGGCAATCAAAAAGGGTTAGAGGATTCTAGGGACGGATTTCCTATCTTCATCGCTGCTGTAGAACAAATTAATCCGCGTATCTTCTTATTTGAGAACGTTCGTGGATTACTCTATCGAAACCAATGGTACTTTGAGCAGATCAAGAACAGCCTAGAGAAGCTCGGTTATATCGTCGAGGCTCGGCTCCTTAACGCAAAACACTATGGTGTTCCTCAGAATAGAGAAAGAGTAGTTGTAGTAGGTCATAGAGGCGGCTTCAAGTTTCCAGATGCTGAACCTACAACTGTCTCAGCCGGGACTGCTCTAGGCCCTATGTTTGACAAAGTACCTAAAGAGGCTAAGTGGCTTACGCCCAGCATGGATGCTTACATCGCAAGGTATGAGAAGGCAAGCTGCTGTAAAAATCCTCGCGACTTGCACTACGATAGGCCAGCTAGGACAGTAACCTGTCGAAATCTAGCAGGTGCGACTGGTGATATGCATCGTATACGGCTTCCCGACGGGCGGCGTAGACGTATCACCGTTAGGGAAGCTGCGCGACTTCAGTCTTTCCCAGACTGGTTTGAGTTCACAGGGAGCGAAACCGAGCGATATTATCAGATAGGAAATGCAGTCGCTCCTTTATTTGCGAGGGCTCTTGCCCAATCTGTGATGAACTACCTAGACAAAGGCCCAGAATACACGACTCAACAGGTCATAGAGGGTAACGGAGCAACCAAGCAACTAAGCATGTTCTAAGAAATTCATGGCTTCTTACGATTTGGCTCGTTTCACTGGACCGAAGACAGAGCAGCAACAGAATAAAATATTAGACGCTGTTGAAATTCTCAGTCGGCTGGGCATTCCTCTTGAGAGATACACAAAGCAGCAATGGCGTAGGGTTGAGAGGCTTGCGCTTGTTTTACTTACGCTCGGTGATATACGTCCCGATACATCTTGGGCCGAAGTCAAAAGTAAGGATGATGGCGTTTCTATAACCACGAGAGGCGTTATTGAATTCATCAACGAGTATTACTCAGAATCTATGAGTAGAGGCTCATATGACGATTTCAAGCGGAAAGAGCTAGATCAGCTCGTGCTTGATTCAATAGTCATTCCTGGGTTCGTCGAGCGATCTGCTGTTAACGATAGTAGGAGTGGATACGCAATCTGTCCTGTTCATACCGAAGCCATTCGAAAATTCGAGACTACTGACTGGGACGCTGCTGCGGAGAAAGTTCTAGCAGCCAAAGTATCCTTGCGGCAGCAACTGGATGCGACAAGACGCATCTCAACAATATCGATAACTCTACCCGAGGGATCGGAGTTATCTTTCACACCTGGAAAACATAACGAACTGCAAAAAGCAATCGTTGAGCAACTTCTTCCAAGGTATGGCTTCGGTTGCGAAGTCCTTTACATAGGCGATAGCTCAGACAAATATTTGTACCTCAATCGTAAAAAGCTACTAGAACTCAACTTCCCAGAACCCAGTCATGAGGAACTCCCTGATGTAATTGCCTTTTCCAAGCAAAAAGGTTGGATCTATCTAATCGAGTCCGTAACTAGTTTTGGAGAAATTTCTCATATTAGGAAGCTTGAACTTGAGAGAATCACACAGAACTGCATCAACCCCGTGGTTTTCATAACTGCTTTCCCTGATCGGGCTACCTACAGAAAATACTGCGCTAGTTTAGCGTGGGAAACTGAAGTTTGGATTGCAAGCGATCCCGATCATCTTATCCACTTGAATGGGCTCAAGTTTCTCGGTCCTTACATATAGCGAACACACAGGAAAGGCTAGCGTTTGTAGGACACTGCATCCACAGCCTCGCCTTGCCCTTTCTGCAAATGTTCTAGCTGCTTTCTTCGGAGAAAATTAGGAACTTAGATTCTATCGACCTAGCTTTTGGCGGATTCGCTGCGCTAGTAAATCCGCCTCGGGAATTTTTAGCACGATAGTCAGCAGCGCGAAAGTCACCAAACCTATGCCACCGGCTACGCACATCTGAATTAGATTTGCTAAGAAACCCTCCGAGCCGACAATGCTGGCCAGTCCGCCTCTGGTTAACCAGCAAGAGACCCCGCTTAAAAAACTTGCCCCTGTAATAATTCCGATACTTCGAGCCCACTCCGCTACTGGCAACCCGTCAACCTTGCGAGCGAGTAAGACTGTCATCGCAATCAGCGACACGATATTAACGCCAATCGTCGCAACGACTAGTCCAGGGGGACCGATCAGATTGAAAAACACATAGTCCAAAACCGCATTAGTGATAATGTTCGCCAAGCTGATATTGAACGGAGTCTGACCGTCGCCTAGCGCGTAGAACACCCGCACCATCACGTCTCTAGCTAGATAGACAAACATCCCTGTGCCATAGGCAATCAGCATCGGTGTCACCAGCAAAACGGCCTCTTCGTCAAACGCCCCCCGCTCGTAGACAACGCTGACAATCGGTTGGGCTAACGTCACGATTAGAGCGCTCAGCGGCAGCATCGTCAGCGCGACTAAAATTAGGCTCTGGCGAATTCGCTGTTTGAGCTCAGGCCACTGGTCAGGTGTAGTTAGCCGAGAGAAAATCGGCAGAAAAGGAACTAGGACGATGTTGGAGATGATGCCGAGGGGAGCTTGAATCAGCAGGTTGGCAAAGTTCAAAGACGCCAAGGTGCCGGGGACTCTAGCCGCAAAGTACAGGTCAGTGTAGACATTGATCTGCAAGCTGCCAGAAGAGAAAGTTGCAGGCGCAAGCACCTTGAGCACGTCGCGAACGCCCTGATCCCTAAAGTTGAAGCCAGGCCTAGGACGACCTAGTCCTGACTTCCATAGGGCTGGAACCTGGATTAGCCACTGCAAAATAGCACCGATTAGCGAGCCGCCAGCTAGCACCATGCCGCCGATCATTAGATTGTCGGGGTTACTGATGTCGCCGCCGAGCACTAGCCACAGAATGCCAAGACTGATCATCACTGCCGAACTAGAGAGCAGCGGACTGATAGACGGTAGCCAGTACTGATCGGCGGCGTTGAGGGTGCCAAAGCCAACGCCGATAAAGCCAGCGAAGAGCGTAATCGGAGCCATGATCCGTAGCTGGGTAACCGCGATCGCCCGACTCTCCAACCCCACCTCCGTCGCGCTAAAGCCCTGACCGATAAAGCCAATTATCGGATCGGCAAACACAATCAGCGCTACCGTCACCACCGCTAGCACAATCGCGATCATCGTTGTGACCGTCTCGACTAGGGGCGCAATCTCTTCTCTTCTGCGTTTGGCAACGACGCTGACGATGGCGCTATGAAAAGGACCGTTGATACCACCAAGCAGAATCAGCAGAAATCCAGGAATGACATACGAAATGCTGTAGGCGTCTGTGACTGGCCCCGTCCCGAAGGCAGCTGCGATCGCGGTCTCTCTCAGCAGCCCAAACACCTTACTTAACAGCGTCGCCGCCGCCACAATCCCGGCAATTCCCGCTAGCGATCGCTTACTCAAAACAGTTCCTCTCAAAAGCTCATTCCAAAAGCTGTTCATCAGAACACAACCACAGCAGGTTGGCTGATTCCTAGAAACCTTGGACGAACCCTAAACTCAATCAGTCACTATTTAATCATCACAAGACCAGCGCCAGATCAACGAACCGCCGTTCTCATCCATCCACTAACGGCGTCTATCGCAATAGTCAGACCGACAAAGACAATTAGAGTCGCCGCCAATCCGCCATAGTCAAAACTGCTGAGCTGCTCTGTGAGCAGTCGGCCTAGTCCGCCAACGCCAACGAGTCCGACGATCACCGTTTCACGCAGACACACTTCCCAGCGATAGAGAATATAGGCCAAAAACCGCGACAGATTAGCGGGCAAGATGCCGTAGAAAATAATACCGGGACCAGAAGCACCGAGCGATCGCAGCGATCGCAGCGGCCCATCTGGTAAGTTTTCATTCACCTCTGCCATCAACCGACCCAAAATACCAAAGTTGTGAACTGCCAGCGCCAAAGCTCCAGGCCAAACCCCCGGATACATTCCAAAAATGATGATTAGCGCCAGTATCGGAGCCGGAATCGCTCTAGCCGCTAGCAGCATTAGCCGCACGACAACAAGAACAACATGACCCAAACTCCAGCGCCGAGCCGTGCCCACGCTCTGTAGCAGTCCACCCGGCAAGAAAAAGTTCTGAGCAGCAGGAAAGGAAAACAAGACGCCGCCCAGACCAGCCAAGGTGATGGCCAAGACAGACATCGCCACGGTCTGAAGCGCTAGCGGCACAAGGTCAACAGAAAGCGCGGGTAAAACCTGGTCTGGAGTAAGCTGGCTAGCTAGCTCTATCAAAAACGGAGAAGATCTGCCAATCCGCGCCCAGCCAACGTTGAGATAGGCAAAGCACAATGGAATGGACAGAGCGATCGCACTCCAAGACCCCCAAACAAACAGGCGATTTCGTTCAACCGTCATCTCAACTGCTGACGCGTCTGACTTTTTAGTCAAATCCATTCGACTGACGAACCCCATTTGCCGCCTTAGCGTCGCACTCCACATATCAACCAGGCCGTTCAAACATATCAGCGCGTAGAAGCCTGTCCAAACTTCCGCATACTGCAAAGATTGCCAGCTCAAGAAAATTTGCTCGCCTAGTCCGCCCGCACCGATAATGCCAAGCACCGCCGCCGCCCGCAGCGAACACTCAAAGCGATAGAACCCGTAAGAGATTAAGTTAGGTAGCGCCTGAGGAAGATGCGCGTAAAAGAAAGCCGTCAGTGGGCTGACGCCGCTATTGACTAGGGCGCTCAAAGGTTCGATGGGCGTCTCATCTAGAATTTCAGAGAAGACTTTGGCGGTGATCGCACCGAAAGGAATAGCGATCGCACCCACCCCCACAATCGGGTCTAGTCCCAGCACGTTCAGCAGCAGCAGTCCCCAGATCACCTCATGAATGGCCCTTGGCACTGCCAATCCACCCCTGAGCGCAGTCCATAACCCACGACCCGCCACACCCGGCCAAAAGACCCGCCACCAGATCCGCGAGCAGGCAATTCCCAAAATCAACCCTATGATCAGGCTTAGCGCTGTGCCACAGACCGCAAAGGCAAAAGTCGTCAGCGTAGCCTCTACCACCACCGCCAGGAAAGGAGCCGCTAGCTCAGGATGGCTGCTAGCCGATAGAAACTGGTAGATCGAAGCCTGTCCGCGCCAGTTCAGCTCAGGTGCGCCGGATATCCACAGCGCCCAGGTCAGCAGGATTAGCCACGTAGAAAGGACGACAAGCTTTTTATTAGTAACTTGGCTAAATAGTGGCTGATGCGACCGGGCTGATCTCACCGCCCCTGCCCCCTGACTTATCGGTCTCTAAATCATAAAGAGCAGCGAGCTGCGCAGCGCTAACCTTTGCACTCGGCAAGTCGAACAAAATCCGTCCCTGCCGCAGGCCGATGATCCGATCGCAATAAGTCTGTGCTAGCGCTACATCATGTAGACTCACCACCAGCGTTCTGTTTTTGCCAATTTGGGTCAGCAAAGCCATCATGTCGTGCGATCGCGTCGGATCCACGCTCGCCACAGGCTCATCGGCCAGCACAATCGCCGGATCTTGCACCAGGACCCTTGCTAGCGCTACTCGCTGCTGCTGCCCGCCAGACAGCCGATCGGTCCGGGCATATAGCTTGTCAGCGATTCCCAACTGAGCGAGCGCCTGTCTGGCGACACTTGCCTGCTGCGGCCAAACTAGAGACCACAGCGCTTTCCAGAGCGGCCATCGCCCTAGATGTCCGGCATTCACATTGTGAATCACCGATAGATTTTCGACTAGCTGATGCTGCTGATAGACGGTGCCGATCTGCCTTTGCAGCTTTCTTCGCTCAGAGCCGCGCAGCCGATCAACTGCTCTGCCTAGCACCTGCACCGAGCCGCGTTCGGGACTGAGCGAACCATTGAGTAAGCTAAGCAGCGTACTTTTGCCCGCCCCGCTAGGGCCGACTAGGGCCACCTTTTCACCGGGTGCGATCGCCAGACTCACCGACTGCAACGCCATCACCGTCCCAAATCGACAGCTCACCGACTCTAGTCGCAGCGCAGCACTATCCATTGGCTACTTAATCTTGCCGATCTCGCGGCCAACCGCTTCGATTTGAGCGTAGTTTTCATTCTCGGTTTCGATGAATTTACCCGCCCCAAACAGCTCTAGGATAGCGGCCTGGTCAGGATCATTCTTGTCCAGCTTTAGCAGCGCCGCCTGAATCTGCTGGGTAAAGCCTTCGCCAAATTTTTCATCGACCTCATCACTATTGACCACCCAGTGATAGTCGTAATAGGACGGAGTCTGCCAGATGGCCTGCACCTTGCTTTGATCAACTTCGCCTGCGGCCACGCGCTCTAGCCAAACCTGCTCGTTCAGCGCACCTGCATCATACGTACCCGCCTCAACCAGCTTAATAGTGGCATCGTGAGAACTTGAAAAGCCAGGTTCGCCTTTGAAGTCCGACAGCGTCATACCCGACTGCTCTAGAAAGTACTGTGGCATCAAACGGCCAGAGGTAGAAGATTCTGAGCCAAAAGTAATAGTCTTACCTTTGAGGGCGCTTAGCTCTGCGGGATCGGTGATTGGCGCAATTCCACTAGCCGTGCTGGCAATGAAAATAGTGTGAAACTCAGCGTCAATATCTCTTTGGGCGATCGCCTCTGCATCTGGCACCTGAAGCCGAGCCTGCACACCAGTCAATCCACCAAACCATACCAAATCTAAATCGCCTACCTTAAACGCAGTCACTGCCGCCGCATAGTCTGTCACGGCTCGATAAGTCACAGGCACGCCAAGCTCATCACTCAGATACTCGGCCAGAATTCCATACAGCCGCTGTAGTTTTTCCGGGTCTTGATCAGGAATCGCGCCGACAGTCAGAGTCTGCGCTGAGGTTTCCGCTAACGTAGCAGCGCCGCTATCTTGAGCTAGCTCGGCTGGGTCTGAAGAGCAACCCCAGCCAGTTGACGCTGATAGCATCAAACCGCAAAAGACCAGCAGGAAAGAGCGTCGAGAGCAGCGTTGGGAATAAATCATCTCAGTAGAGTTAACGGGCAGTTACTCAGCACATAAAGTCGGTTAGTAAGAATACCAAGTTTTGACCGGATCTTGGCAAGATTTGAGGGATAAGTTTTCCCCAGGCTGCGAGCGCGCTCGACTTGCCAAAGAACCCGGCGAGAGAGCAACCCAGCCGAGCGGGAAAATTCTGATCTACTAGCGTCGAGCCAGATTATGGCTTGTTTAAGATATCTGAACTGTAGAGATTCACACGGCAACTGATGCTAGCCGCAAAGTAGCAAGACGCGTGGGTTTGAGAGTATGAGTGTAATAGTAGATGCCAGTTTTCGCAACGGTCTAGCTCACGAAAATCAGCTTTTTGGCAGGACTTCGCCAAAGCGATTTTTCTTATCTTTGGGAAAAGCAGATCGATAGTTATCCACCGATTGTCCAAAAGTTTTCCACAGGTTGCCAGGAGTTTTCCACAGGTTTTTACCCAAAATCAATAGGTCCGGGCTTTTCTCTGGATTGTGCTAAACCATTGGTTATAAAATGAGAAATGCAGAAAAACATATGAACTTACGTAACGTAAAATCGCCGTAAGTACTCAAACTTCGTGTAGATTATTTATCTCAAAAGCGCGGTCGTTCTTTTTTCTATCATTGACAAAGCCTGACTTCATCAGCAGAATAATTCGACACCCTGCTTGAGAGAGCAGATGCCTATACAGAGGTTCCTTATGCAGCTCAATATCAGTGTCCTAGCAGAAATTCCTGAAGATCTTCATAACGCTTTGAGAAGCTTTCTAGAGACTCATCCTACTTGGGATCAAGACAGGATGTACGCAGCGGCTCTGTCTTTATTCCTATTGCAAAATGGGCAGAAAGAAGGCGATCGCACCCCCTCACGAATCTATCTAGACACTCTGTTTGATTACGCCCACTAAAAATCGCGCACATCAAACGGCAGGCGCTAATCAATCAGTGCTTGATGCTAAAAAGGAATGCCAAAAAGGCAATGCACAGGCGATGCCAGCAGACATATAGATTTCCTCGCTTTGCTATAAAAAGGGGCAATGCATAAACGGTGAAAATGCGCCTACAGTCACAGGGAGATTTCCCCATATTTTGACAATTTGGGTATAGTAGGTTAAGTCGTATCACGAACGCTGGACAATCCATGTCTGCAAGTCCTGCTGATCGGGCATCTGCGAACCAGGTGATCCATCGGACAGCGACGCAGGATTCTTTGCTACTCAGAGAAGTATTACAGAGTATTAGTGCGCAAAGCTGCCCGAAAACCTACAACTTCCATATGCATACCCACTGTTCCGATGGGCAGCTAGCGCCCTCAGAGCTGATGGAGCAGGCTGTCAAAATTGGGCTGCGCGGTATTGCTATCACCGACCATCACACGATCAAGGGCTATCGTCAGGCACGGGCGTGGATGGAAGACTGGCGCTGGCACAATCCTTCGACCTGGCGGCGCGATCGCAAGTCAAATGTAAAGACGCTTCCCAAAGTCTGGACAGGGGTTGAAATCACCTCTCTCCTAGCCGATACAGACGTCCATATTCTTGGCTACGCCTTTAGACCCGCAGACGCAGCTATTCGGCCCTACTTAGTAGGAGCAGCGCCTAGAGGGCAAGAACGCAACGCTGCAAACGTCATCCGAGCTATTCAAACAGCAGGGGGCATTGCCATATTGGCCCATCCTGTGCGCTATCGCACCGACGAGGAGATACTGATCCGTGCTGCTGTCAGGCTCGGGATTGATGGTGTCGAAACCTACTACGCCTACGACAATCCTAAAGTCTGGCGACCTAGTCCGGGTAAGACCGAACGAGTAGCCGCTCTTGCCGAAGAGCTAAGCTTACTCAACAGCTGTGGGACCGATACCCACGGCAAGGTTCTGACCAAACGCCTTTAGTAATTTTTCAAGGTAATTCCTAAGCTGTCTCTGAGCTATGCCGGAACACCCTCTAGAGATGCAACATGTTACACCCTACGGCACAACTCCTATCCATTGACATCTCTATCCATCGATATCTACAGCAGCTTCTGGTAACTCTCCTACACAGCCATCTGGTTGATAGAGAACGCCAACCGCAACTTGGTACTGAGTTGGCACAGCTATTTGGCCAAAATCAGTCCTCTCAATCTCATCTAATGCCTGGCGGTTGAGCACGTCATAGCCAATACTCTTTAGGACTTTAGTCCCTTCTTTACTGCCATCAGGATTAACGACTACACCAATCAGACCATCCGTCGGCGGATTCTCTTTGCATACCTTGAAGTTGGAATCAATTGTGATTGAAACTTTCTGGGTATCAATCTCGCTCTTATTCTCAGCAGTTTCAGTTAGCCACGTCTGTAGGTTAACGTCGGCTTCTGCCTGCGAAACGTCAGTTGAATCGTAGACAAACGCTGCTAACAGCCGATTGGGGTTTCCTTGTGCGGGTGCGGCATCAATTGGATTCGACGGCTGAGCAGCTAGGTCAGTGGGCGATTGCGTCTCTCCAGCGGTTCCTTCGGAAGAATCAGCGCTATTTGAAGGCGCGTTATCTTCAGCCGTGTCTAAAGCATCACCAATAGAGCGCGGCGATGTTTGCAGATCTTGCGCAGAGGCCGTTGGTTGAGTGCCTGGAAGATCGGGCAGGGTGGTGCTATCTAGGTTGATATTATCGCCTGGGCTAGTTGACGGGTTGCCGGTTATTGAATTAGGCAGCGCTGTTGTAGGGGGCAGCGGCAGGACAGAGACAGTAGGCGTTTGGATAGTGGAGCTAGGAGGTAAGCTACTCCTGAAAACGGACGGATTGAAGGTCGTTCTAGGGACTCGAAAAGAGGGAGGGGAGTTGGTTCTACCGGCTGGCAAAGTAGGTGACGGAAGCCGTCCGGCAGTAACTGGGCTGCGCTGTATCTGGCGGTTTCTATTGGGTGAGGAGAGGTTGAAGGGGAGTCCTAGCTCATCACCGAGTCCGGTAGGACTAGGCGGCAAAACGCGAGGCTGAGCGAAGGCAGGCAGTCGACCGCGCTCGGCAGGCGTTAGCTGCACAATCGGGACAATGGTCTCTTCGGCTTCTTCTTGCTGAGCAGCGGCGCTAAGCGCAGCAAAGGAAAAATTGGTACGCGGACCAAAAGCAAAGAAGACAGCATGAACGCCCAAAGATAGCAGGACGCCGATAGCGGTAGGATTAATAACTTTGGCTGTTTGATAGAGGGGGCGAACAGCAGCAGTTAGTCGAGAGGTGAAGGCCATGACTTCAAGGCAATAACGTTTATCTGAATACGTGTTTGTCTACATGCGTGAGTTTGCGATGCGGATGGTCTGGGATGACCAACTCTGGTGTGCGACTAACAGGCGACTGTGTGAGCAATGTGTAGCTGAATCTAGCGTAGGCGATTTGGGCGCAAAACCGATCGTGGGTGTATGCCAATTTTATGGTGTTGCTTGGCTTTAGTTGTTCTGCACGATCATAAGTGAGAAGTAAGATAGCGCTAACTCTGGATAGCGATGTAGCTCGGTGTAGATAATCTGATCGGCTCTAGTAGCATTCTGAACGACATAGCTACGCGCTAGCAACTGGCGCTGGGCTAGTATTTTCCACACTTGGCTGTAGACGCTACTAACTTTCATTAGGACGACAACTTCTGCCGAATCGAGCGCAGTCTCTAGCTGCTGAGCGTCGTAAAGGGCTGGTAGGATGCTCAACCTTTGATGCTGGTAGGTAAGCGGAATGCCTAGAGCGGCGGCAGCGGCCATTGGCGAAGAGATACCTGCGATCGCCTTCACCACTACCTCAGGCTGCTGCTGCTGCACGCTCTGCGCTAGGTAGGTAAACGTACTGTAAAAGCTAATGTCTCCTTCACTGACAAAAGCAACATCGCCTGTCTGTAGATAGGGCAAAACTTCTTCAGCTGCCTGTAGCCAAGCGGCACTCAGCTGGTCTGGGTCTAGAACATATGGAAAGCGCAGCGGCAGCTTTGTCTGTTCTGGCAGTAGCCACGGTTCTACGATCCGTTCAGCTACCCCGGGCTGGCCGGATAATCCTGCTGGGAAAGCAACCACAGGGGCTGAGCGCAGACAGTTGAGCGCCTTGATGGTGATCAGCTCTGGATCGCCAGGGCCGACGCCTAATCCATACAGTGTGCCTAGCGTGCTGTCTGGCGGCAGCACCGCTGAGTGCGATCGCAGCAAATCTCTCACCCTAAGAATCTTCGACCAGCTTGTCGAGCCTAGGGGCCTGACCATTATCAGCCGCTTTGGGGGCTCCTGGTTCAGAGACTTCCGAGCTAGACAGCTCTGGGCCAGATAGTTCGGGTTTAGAAGCTTCTGACTTGGTCATTCTGGACTTAAGCGCTTTCAATTTGGAGGTCTTTGGCTTAGCCGCTTCTGAACTGGCCGCTTCTGAACTGGCTGCTTCTGAACTGGCTGCTTCTGAACTGGCCGCTTCTGAACTGGCCGCTTCTGCGCTAGAAACTTCAGGCGTCGGCTTGATGATTTGGCGGGAGGGTTTGCGAGCACCTGATAATCGCTTGAGTAATTGAGGCGTGGGGTCGTGAATTAGATAGGTGAGCTGGCTACCGACTGGCCACTCAGTTTCACCTAACGCGACTTCTAGCTTTTCGGCTAGCTCGATCACTAGCGGGACCACATCACCCTCTTTAATCATCTTATTGACCTGCTCTCTTTGCGGGGCGATCGCATCTTCTGTAAAGTCATACGTCCCGGTTTGTACCGCATCGTCCATGATATAGGTATTCCACTTTTTCACCGGCAGCCTAGGCGTTTTAACTTCACTTCTACTCTTAGAGACGCTCTCTCCGGCTTTAGCACGAGGCAGTACCGCAAATACCCTAGGCGGCTGAAACTCTTCCCTGGCACGTTCGGCAATCACAGAATTCACTTCCCCATTGTTAGTCACCGCCAAGAAAGTACCGATTGAACTTAGTCCTGCTTCCTCCAAAATCTTCTCATTCATCGCCGAACCGACAAAGACCTCAAAGCCCTCCGCCGCAGCTTGGTCGCAAGCGGCCTTATCAGTATCGATAATCACGACCGACTCGCCTCTATCTTTAAACAATCGACCAATTTTGAGTCCTAACGGATTGCAGCCCACAATCACCACGCCCGTCGCGCTGCTAGAAGTCACCCCTAGCACCCGAGCTAGACTCCGCGCCGTCAGGCCCTGGGCAAAAACGGTCATAATAATCGTCAAAAAGACTAACGCCTTGATCGAGTCACCACCGTTGATCCCCCGATCGGTCAGCAGAATTGCAAACAGCGAAGCCACCGAAGCCGAGACGATACCACGCGGCGAAATCCAGCTCATGAAAACCTTCTGTCGCCAGTTGAGATCGCTGTTGAACGTGCAGGCCCAGATATTGATGGGTCGAACTACAAACATTAATACCAGCACCGTCAGCACCGATCCCGGCCCCAGTTCGAACACGCTGGCAATCGACAGATCCGCCGCCAGTAAAATAAACAGCACCGACACCGAAAAGATAGTTAGCTGACCCTTGAAGCGTCTAAGCAGCCGTTCTTCTGGAATCGAGATTGCCCGCACTACAATACCAGATACGACTGCTGCCATTAGCCCCGATTCGCCCTGGACGCTTTGAGCTAGGCCGTACAATCCCCATATTCCTGCTAGCACCACCAGGTTCCGCAGTTCCTCCGAGAGGAAATCCGCTGTCCGCAGAAATAGGGCTAGCAGTGCGCCACCACCACCGCCAATTAGGATACCAATGCCGAGCCGAGCAAGCAGTCCCCCAATTACGGAAAGTGGAGCAGCGTCACCGTTGAGAATAATATCTAAGACAACGACTGCTAGAATCGCCCCTACTGGGTCGATCAAGACACCTTCACCTTCTAGCAGGGTGGCCACTTTACGCTCTGCGCCGACCTGCTTTAGTAGCGGCGTGACGACTGTCGGACCAGTGACGACAATCAGCGAAGCATATAGAAATGCAATCGACCAGGGAAACTCCCCTAGCCAGTGAGCCGCCATTCCACCCCCGACTAGCGTGATGAATGTGCCGATAGTAATTAGATTCCGCAGGCTGCCTGAGACTTTGCCCACTTCTTTTAGCTCTAGGTTCAGGCCGCCTTCAAAGAGAATTAGGGCCACACACAGTGAGACAATCACCTCTAAGCCGACACCCAGCGTCTGGGGAGCAATCCAGCTTAGACCATCAGTGCCCAGTGCGATCCCAAAGATCAGCAGCAAGATAATGCTAGGAACCTTCAGGTAGGCTGCAACGACCTGAGCAGCAATCCCCGCCAGGACAGTCAGAACGATTTGCAGCGTGATTTCGAAGGGTGCTTCCATTATCGGGGTACCGCCAGACCATCAAGCATAGCGCCTTGAGCGAACCTCTGCGAGCCTCTCATAGCAAAGCGCGGATGCATACTCTTCGAGAAGGCAAAGCCTACGCACTTTGCTATGGCACTTTGCGTTATAGAACAGGAGGTGTAGCCTTTCATGGTGTAGTAAGCAAAGTGCTGAAAGCTAAATGTGCTTTGGAATGCTTTGAGGCTTAGTCGGATCAGTTCGCGCTGTAGATATGGGTCTTTTACAGAGGAATTTCGGCAACGCTATCAGCGGTGAGCTGACTTGCTGCTCTAAGAAGTTGCTGAGGGGTCTGAGTTGGGATAGTTGACTGGGTAGTTTGTGATTGGGGTTGGAGAGGTGAAGCGTTTGTGGGTAGGCGATCGCATCTCACAGCAAAAGGGCAGTAGCCGCATATTCCTTTTTCAATATCTACTTTTGGAAAGGTCTCTGTCCGCCGCATCCTCGTCAATGAATCAGTCAGTGCTACCAGGTCGCGGCGAGTACGGTCATGCTCAGCCAAACTGTAGCCGAACTGGTAGGAGCTGGGCTCTGTCATTATAGAGTCGGCTGAATTGACTAGAAATCCGCTTGACTCTTTAGAGGAATCACTATGCCAAGAGTCACCTGGGTGCAATCGGACGAACCAATAAGTCATAGAAATCTGCTCTGGCGCTAGCTCAGTGGTTTCACACAGCACGTATTGATACAGCCGCGTCTGCCAGTCCGCCTGCAGCCGAGCCTTCTCCGGCGGCGTCTGATGCGTCTTCCAATCAAAGATTTGTCCTCTTGTATTGCCTTCTATGTACTCTCTACCCTGCGGCGCAGGCATCACAACCAGGTCATAGACCACCGTTAGCAGGTAGTCATTGAACGCGAGCATACGGCGATGTTCGCTCTGACTGAAAGAACTGGGCAGTTGCGCTGATTGAGCATTTGGCGATCGCACTACCAAATGTCCAAATACCTCAGGCGCTGCTTTAGAAAGCGCCTCTAGGCTAGCTGCCATATTAGTATCTGCACTAGAGACAGCCTGAATCGGTAAATTCAGCGCCTGCTGCTGCATTAGCAAGTGAAATTGACTTCCCCATTGAGTTTTAACGTGCTGCTCGTAAGTCGACGGCGCAGAGCGCGCATCAAAAAAAACATACTGATATCGCCTAGGACAGGCATCAAGAATCGTGAGATGACTTTGGGAGAGCGGCAGCATGGGGGCAGAAGGTAAAAGGACGAACGATGAATGGTGGCTTGGGCTTAAAGGTCTTTGGTCAATACGAACAAGCTGCCCTGGTTGCCTCTGCCAATGCGTAGGTCTTTGTCTAGGTAAGTGACTTCTAGCCAGCCCTGCTGCCGATCTGAATTGATTGCAAAGTCTATTCCTTTGAAGAAGTCAATTTTTTCGGTGGACTGTAGCTGCTGAATGTATTGCGCTGGGGATCGATAGCCTAGTGCGCGCTGTAGGCCAAAGACGGCGCGATTGAATTTGACGTTAACGCGGCGTGACGACAGCATCTGAACGGCGGTCGCTACCGGTTCTTTGGCAGGCGTAGGCTCTTCTATGGGAGCGGGGGCAAAGTCGGCGACGACTGAGACGAGCCCTTCGCAAAAAGGCAGGCTGTTGATTTCTGCGATGTTGTAGATGCGCGAGACTTCTGGTCGCACACACTGATAGATGTTGCCAAGGTCCGCAAAAGGAATTCGATCGATACCTAGCAGTTCTTGGCTGGTGGTGTAGAGTAGCCGCCAGTCACCTGCCAACAGCTCAGGCGCTGAAAGCGGATCTGGGGTGGGATTGAGATCTTCTACGCGAGCGATGATGCTAGCAATCGCCTGACGATCGCCTTGGGTGGCAGAAATGCCTCGGTTAGTTTTGGCGATCGCATTTCTCAGATCAGTTTTGTTCAACATAGCGCTTGAAAAATAGGCACTTAACGATAAGCGCTCAAAAGATAGGCACTTAAAAGATAAGCGCTCTGGAATGATTCAGTCCGCTCATGCAAAGAAATATTAGGTCAAAGAAATATAAGTGAAAGATTGACACTATTCACGAATAGATGTAATTAATGCGGTGGTAGAGTAATTAAGTTGATTCTATGCAGGCAGCTAGCGGCCCTTCGACGATCGCCTGCGGTACTCGGATCCGACTTCGAGGCTTCGGCTCCGGCGCTCAAACAGAGTAGTCGCTTCCCTGCTATGGATAACTTCTTTATTTACTGATCCGTTTTAGTTGAATATCGCTTAATGAGCAATTACAATCCGTCCGTTCGCCAAATTCCTCGTAAAGACACCGCCGAGGTAATTCCGCTTCAAAGAGATTCTTCCATCCTCAATTGGCTGGAAGGAACGGGTCGTTTGATCCCACGCGAACCTGTTGACAGCATAGGCGATGAGCCTGAGCCTGAAGAGCTAGCAGATCTAATGGGGAATGAGGATAAGGACGAGGATGATGTCGATGATGTCGATGACGACGATGACGATGACGACGACGTTGAAATGTCGTTAGACGATTAGGCTGGTAAGTCTAACCGTCTGTCTGTAATGGCCTAACTTTCTCTTGTTGATCGCTCTAATCGGCCAACGTTCGGAAAGTTTTATGTAGCGTTTTAGTTTTGTGTGTAGCTTTCTACGAAGGCTGCGCTGTTCTATAGTAGGCTGCGATCTTTTCGCGGTCTTGGTCTTGACAACAGTCTTGACAACGCAGAGACGAGCCTTCTGAACTCGCTCTGAAGCAGCTGAAACCAGGAGCAGTCTTAATAGCACTGATAGTGGGTTTATTAGGCAGCGTCAAGTTTCGGCAGAAATTGGGAAAGGTGTGTGGTAAGTGAAGGAATGATGTTGTGGATGCAAGGTTTTCGTCGAAGTCTGTGGGGTTGTCTGGGGTAAAGCTTTCGATTCTGCTAGCGGGCTGTCTTTTGGTGGCATCAGTTGGATTGGATTTATCCGCAGGTCGAATATCTGGGTCTGACGTTGGCTGGACTGGTTTATTCTCCGGTCTATTAACCGATCAGATCACTGGCCCCTTGGTAGTGAGCGCAATTCTGTCAGCGATAGCGGGTAATGTCGCTTTACCAATTCTAAAGCAGGTAAAAGCGGGACAGTTTATTCGAGAGGATGGGCCGAGCGCTCATCTCAAGAAGGCAGGCACTCCAACAATGGGCGGCATCTTCTTTATCCCGGTTGCTGTGCTAGTGGCTCTGGTATGGACTGGCTTTTCATCTCTGACGGTAGCCGCGAGTCTAATCACGCTAGCCTATGGCCTAATTGGCTGGATAGACGACTGGCAGGTGATGCGCAAGCGTTCCAACAAGGGGATTTCTCCGAAGGCGAAGCTGATTCTTCAAATTGGGTTTGCGATCGCATTTTGCTGCTGGGCATTCGCGACTCAATCTGCTGATATCACTGCTGTTACCCTGCCTTTTGGCATCACGCTGTCACTGGGTCTACTCTTCTGGCCCTTAGCTGGCTTCGTTTTAGTTGCTGAAAGCAACGCCACTAACTTGACCGATGGAGTCGATGGTCTGATGGGTGGTGCGGGTGCGATCGCTCTTTTCGGCCTTGGCGCACTCGTCGGGCCTACTCACCCCGAGCTAATGGTCTTTTGCGCTGCGCTCAGCGGTTCGTGTCTGGGCTTTCTAGCGCACAACCGCAATCCCGCCAAGGTGTTCATGGGCGATACGGGCTCTTTGGCCTTGGGGGGTGCGATCGCCGCTGTTGGCATCCTCAGCCACAACCTCTTCGGCCTCTTGATCGTCACCCTACTATTCTTCGCTGAGACTCTCTCCGTCCTCTTACAAGTCGGTTACTACAAAGCCACTAAAGGCCCCGACGGCAAAGGCAAGCGCTTGTTTAGAATGGCCCCCTTACACCACCACTTCGAGCTTTCCGGTTGGTCAGAACTACAGGTGGTCGGCGTCTTCTATGCTATCAGCGCCATCTTAGCTACAGTCGCCATCGGTGCGCTTGGCTGAAGCCCAGTATCCCTTTACCCGCAAGCACACAAGAAAGGCTCAGTCGCAATTGACTGAGCCTTCTTTAATGGAGCTGACGGGAGTCGAACCCGTGTCCGCTCTAAGTAATCACGCATCGCTCATTCACAGGTATAGCCTCTCTAATCCTCAAGGCGGGAGTTTTCCATTATCCCGGAAACAGGATGCTTCGATGAAAGGCTTAGCTGGCGCACCCATCAAAGGAAGTTTGCCAGAGCACCCGTTGGGGGTTTAGTCCTTACTGCTTAACGGAGTCACAGTTCAGACGCTCGAACCTGTAAGAGGTTGTTAGGCGGCAGCTACAAGAGCGCGCTTACGAGCAAAAGGTACGATGTTGTTTGCATGTATCTTTAAGTTTGAGCCTTGATTTACAAGAGTGGACTCACTCTTGACCTGTATCACGCTGCGACTTTCGTTAAAACGTCGAAACCGTTTCAGCCCCATGCGGATCATTATTATAGCGCTGACAATGTATGGCTGCACACAACGACAAACCTTTTTATTGGTGTCATTACCTTTCGTAAACTGAATCAGTCTGATTTTCATCTATAATATTTTCTTAAGTTTAGTGAATAACGTCCTAAATTATTCACCTGCAAACCTTCGCACTTGGCCCATTCTGAAGTCCCAAAGTCAATGGGCTCAGCAGGTCTCTAATAATAAGAAAATAAGGTCAACGACATGAGCACCTCCAACGAGAACGGCACTAGCAAAAGTGCCGCCAGCAGTAACCGCGCTCGCAAAAAAGTAGCTGTGACTGCTGAATCCAAACCTGAAACGGCAAAGGACGAAGCGGCTAGTAAGGGCGGCTTAGTCAAAGCTCCTCAGCATGAGGTGATGGAACTGTCGGATCACTCTCGTGTGTTCGAGTCCGATTCACTACCCAACCACCGTCCAATTGAACTGAGTAACGTAGAGGTCGTCGATTCATTATCTTCTGCGGGTATTCGCCCAGTGATGTCTGGCGCGTTTGAGATCTCTACTACTAACTCGCTGCCAGGTCACCGCCCTGTCGCTGTGGATACTATAGATTTTTCCGACACAGACTCGCTTCCTGGTCACAGACCCATCGCTAGCAATGATATTGACGAAGAGCCTGGCACGCTAATGGGCTATCTGGACTAGTTAGCAGAGTCAGAACTAATGCTGGTTCAAGTGCGCACCAAGACGACACCTATATCCAAGCCACTACCTTAGATGTATAACGTTGCCATAGAGGAGCTGCCTATCTATACAGATAGTTCCTCTATGCTTGTCCTAGTAGCTGGCTGATCAGCCGCTCGATATAGTCCATACTCGATGCCAGCAGCTACCGCTTGATAAGACGCCTCTAAAATATTGACCGATACCCCAATCGTGGACCACCGCTCCTCACCATTACTGGACTCTACTAGTACTCGCACCTTAGCAGCCGTCCCAGCTTCGCTATTGAGGATGCGAACCTTGTAGTCAGTCAGGTAGAACGTCTCCACTGCCGGAAAAAACCTGATGAGCGCCTTATGCAAAGCTTTGTCTAGCGCTGAAACCGGCCCTATACATTCAGCGACTTCGAGGACCTCTTGTCCCTTGACGGCTGCTTTAATCATGGCACGAGCGCCGATATTACACTGCACATCTGACTGAATTACGTTGTAATTCACTTCAAACCCGCGTAGCTGAAACATAGGCTGATATCTCCCTATTTCTGTCAGCATCAGCAGTTCAAAGCTGGCTTCCGCTGCTTCAAACTGATACCCTTTACCTTCTAGTTCCTTGACGCGATCAATGATTCTACGCGTGATCGGATCGTCTTTTTTGAGGTTGATGTTGTAGCTTTTGGCTTTGGAGAGAACTGTACTAGCGCCCGAAGAACTAGATACGACAATATGGCGGCTGTTGCCGACTGTTCCTGGTTCAATGTGCTCGTAAGTCTTGGGATTTCGCTCTACTGCGCTGATGTGAATACCCCCTTTGTGGGCAAAAGCAGAGCGGCCAATATAAGGGGCGTGGTCGTCGGCTGCGAGATTGACGACTTCACTGATAAATCGGCTGGTCTCGGTTAGGCGCTTGAGCTGGTGAGGAGGTAGGCAGTTGTAGCTCATCTTGAGCTGAAGATTGGGAATGACGCTGCACAGATTGGCGTTGCCACAGCGTTCTCCATAGCCGTTGATAGTACCTTGGACCATTCTGGCTCCGGCGGCGATCGCACCCAAAGAGCTAGCAACCGCTGTATCGCTATCGTTGTGCGTATGAATGCCAACTCGGGGCAGGCTAGCCAAGTCCGAGTGATTGTCTTGTAGCCAAACCTGCACGTCAGTAACGATGGCTTCAATCTCCCTTGGTAGCGTACCGCCGTTGGTATCGCATAGGACCAGCCAGTCCGCTCCGCCTAGAACCGCAGCGTTGAGCGTTTGAAGCGCGTAGTCAGGATTTGCCCTATAGCCATCAAACCAATGTTCAGCGTCGTAGATGACGCGCCTGCCATTCGCCCGCAGGAACTCTACAGAGTCCTGAATCATTGCCAAATTTTCTGCCAAGCTGACTTTAAGCGCATCGGTAACGTGTAGATCCCACGACTTACCAAAGATTGTGAGCCACTGAGTGTTTGCCGATAGCAGGGCTTTGAGCGTTGGGTTTTCTGAGGCGGCCTGATGCGGGCGGCGGGTAGAACCAAAGGCGACAACCTGCGCATCTGATAAAGGATGTTCTTGCAGGTAGTCGAATAGCTGAGTATCAACAGTGTTGGCCCCTGGCCAGCCACCTTCAATAAAAGGAATGCCTAGCTGATCTAGCCGCTGAAGAATTTTTATCTTGTCTTCGAGTGTGCAGGAAATGCCGTGGCGCTGGACACCATCTCTGAGCGTTGTATCGTAGATTAAAACTTTGCGAGAGTTATTCATATGCAACGTTTGCCGCTTTGTTTGCCGCTTAGATGGTGTTCAGCCAAGGATCTGTAGGATAAAGGCTGAGCGACTACTTGTGCTGATTTTTTGTAAGACTTAAGCTCGAAGAGACTTGAGCGCTAGAAAACTTAAGACCAGACGTTTCATAAGCAACATACGATGATTGTTCAGAAGCTAGCGTCAGAACAGCTAAATCTAGGTCAAAGAAGGAGTACTCACTTCTAACCAAGGAGCGCTGACATTATTGAGCTGCTCGCACTCAGATTCGGTTATTTCCCAGCCGAGTGCGCCTGCGTTCTGTTCTGCCTGCTGAGCATTTTTGGCACCCGGAATCGGCACAACGTTGCCTTTGCAGATCAGCCAGTTCAGCGCGACTTGTACCTGAGTTTTACCGTGCGCGTCGCCGATCGACTGTAGAGCAGCCAGCACAGGCTCTATTTTCTGTAGTCCTTTTTTACTGAACTTAGGATCTAGCTTTCTAGCGCCTGCTGGTTGCAGGTCACTGGCTACCGTATACTTTCCGGTCAGCAGTCCTTGAGCCAGCGGACTATAGGCTAGAATCGTCATCTCCAGATTCTGGGCGGCCTCCCTGACACCGTTCGTCTCAATATTGCGGTGTAGCAAAGAATATTGAACCTGATTGACGGCTAAAGGAATTCCTCGCTGAGCCAGATAGCTGTGAGCCTCGCGCATCTGCTTGGCAGAATAGTTGCTGACGCCGATAGTTTTGATGCGACCCTGCTCTACCTCGTCCGCCAAAGCATTCATCAGCGTCTTCTGGCTCATGAAAAAGTCGAAAGGCCAATGCACCTGGTACAGCGTGATAGAAGATCGCTTAAGCCGTTTGAGACTAGCCGTCAGGGCGTCGGCGACAGATTGGGTAGAAAAGCGCCAAGGTAAAGGCATGTATTTAGTCGCGATCGCAATAGACGTATTGCTACCTGACGGCATCGCCTGCATGAACTGGCCAATTAGCTCTTCTGACTTGCCCAGGCCGTAGATTTCGGCAGTGTCAAAGAAATTAACGCCAGCGGCCAGAGAAGTATTGAAAGCAGCACGGACCTCATCGGCCCCATAGGCACTGCCATACTGCCAAAATAGTGAATCACCCCAGGACCAAGTGCCAAGTCCTAAAGCGGGGACTTTTGGCCCTTTGGGTCCAAGGGTGACGGTTTGTAGCGTATTTGGGCTCGCCATGATGAAAATATAAGAGATCAGCTTATATAAAATAGCGGCTCTAGATTGCTTTAGTCATCTATATCTTCTGAAGAGTTGCTTAATACATTAGCCTACAATGGCGTCGCGAACGAAGCTGTAGCTCTGCTCGAAGTTGATAGCCTTGATCTCCTGAACTAGCTGACAGGATTTTCCAAGTCTTTCTTCGCCTAGTCCGTCGTAGACGTATCAGAGAGTAGCCAGTGTTTCATCGGCGCTTAGTCCGTCAAACTGTTGTTTGTATTCTTCATTGTGCTGTGGGATTACCAGTAGCAGCAACCATAAATAAACTGTCTCCTATTGATTAAACTGACTGCTACGACTTCAGCTTCAATAGTTCGTTTAGCTTTGCCAGCAGTTTGACCTTAACAACAAGAATTTCTTGGGTACGGTTGAGCGTAAACTCCCAGGCGACATTGACTGTAAAAAGAGAGGTCTTGACCTTTCCTCTGACTAGGTGACTTGGCGACGTTGTGTCGTCAGACTCGGCTGGATCGCGATCTTCTAATTGCATCGGGTTGAAGCTCATTCCAGCGGCTTCGGCGCTCAGGTACTGGGCGATCGCATCTCTTCCGACAATCGGCGGCTCAAACGGCGGTACTAGCTGTCCATCTTCTGCGAACAAAGCTGCCGTCTGATCAAACTCACCTCGTTAGCAGTTTCAAAATAGCGTCGGATTGGACCAGGCAAGGCTGTCTCCAGGTCTACTGAATCATCACTGGCTGGAGCGGAGGACAAGGCCATAGTTCTATACCTGATGAATTGGGTGAGACAGTCTCATCAAACGGTAGAACCTATTCAGCTTTCCTCTACCTCAAGTCGGAATATATAGCCGTCTCGACAGGACTACAGACCGAGCTGAGACATTATATCTAGCACCTAGTAGCAGAGCGCGGATGCATTCGCACTTTGTTATAGCTCTACTTTGCGTTACAGAACAAGGGGTGTAGCCTTTCGTGGTGTAGTGAGCAAAGTGTGGAAAGCTATAGTAGCTATGTAGGGGTCTATTTCTACTGTTCAAGCTTTACTACTCAAGCTCAAATCCGGTTTCTTCAGAACAAACTTTCATTTCATGAGTCATCATCAGATTCACCAACAAGATGCCATCTTCTCCTATCTGAGAAGCTAGCGCATTGACTTGCACAAACTGATAGGGGCTAAAGCGTTCTGAATAAGCGCTAAACGCACATTGGCAGAAGTTTCGTTTTGTTCTTCTTTCTGATACAGCGCTTGGCTCTTCGTCGATGCAGCCTTGCAAAAAGCTATCCTTTATACTCGTAGCATCAGACCATTCTGTTGTTCGTTCAATAGCGAGACGTATCAGCCGATTCAGCAAGTTCTGAGGCTAGTCTTGTTTCTGCTTCTACAGCGTTTTCTTTATGTGTTTGACTAATAGAAACAGCACTAGAAGCAGGTGCTAGTAGCAAGAAAATCGTGCTCACTAGGCATCCGCTGACGAAGCCGCTTGAAATCGCCCGGCTGCGCATCAAAAACTTAAGCATGGCGGAATTGGACAGAGTAGAATTTAGCATCAACATTACTTGTTGGAAAAGACACTTTATCCTTCCCTAGCGGTCGATTGAATTACCGATCTAGGAAGATGCCTACTCGACTGATGGAGTAGGAGCCCGTGAAATTGACCGCTTACCGCTAAAGGAGCAACTATATAGCTTTGGTCACTTGACTGAGGTACAGTTTTCAGGCTGAAAGCCTGATATTACAGCGGGTCAAGTGACGCGCCTGTACCGAATGCATCCGGTACAGGCTATAGTCCTTGCTCTGCAATTAGAAAGTCGACGAACTGCCGAGCCGTACGGCCAGAGCGGCCATTGTGTCTGGTGGCCCACTGCCGGGCTCGCCAGTCTAGATTGTCTGCCTCTATCTTCAGGCCCGCCTGCGCAGCCAACTCTCGGACGATAGCAAGATAGGTGGGCTGATCGGCAGGTGAGAAGGTCAGGGTTAGACCAAAGCGATCGCTAAACGAAAGCTTCTCTTGTACCGTGTCCCAGGCTTGAATCTCATCAGCATCTTTGGGCCTTGGGCGCTCGTCAAAGAACTCGCGAATCAGGTGACGACGGTTTGAAGTTGCATACACAACGACGTTTTGAGGGCGGGCAGTGACGCCACCTTCAAGGACGACTTTCAACGCCTTAAACTCTTCGTCATCATCTTCAAAAGATAGGTCATCGACGAAGATGATGAACTTCTGTGGGGTACGGCTAAGCGGTTCTAGAATTTGCGGCAGATTTGGCAGGCTGACTTTAGGGACTTCGATCAAGCGCAGACCGCGATCGCAATACTCATTTAGCAGCGCTTTCACCAAAGAAGACTTACCAGCGCCGCGACTACCATAGAGCAACACATTTTGAGCAGTGTAGCCCCGTAACAAGGATTCGGTATTTTGAATTAGCTGCTGCTTGGGATGCTCATAGCTGACGAGCTGAGATAGCTGAACTGGATCTGGGGTTGGAATCCCTACAAGCTGACCAGCCGCTGACGTATCGGACTGCCACCGGAACGCAGCGAACTGCCCAAACAGACCTACCCCATGATCTCGATAGTAGGCGGCTAGCTCTTGGATAGCGCCTGTCCAATCTGATTCGTAGGGAAAGCTGACCGAAGGTTTGGGCTCACTAAAGGGTTGAACAGCAGGTGAGAGCGGACCGCCGCAAACTGCTTTTACCCATTCACTGATTTGCTCGGCTGAGAGGCTATAGAGACTGTGAAGGATGGCGAGGTCGTGACGGGCAGCCGCGAGAATGCTGGGATTATAGTGGCTAGACAGATCTTTCTCAGTCGGACTTTCAATCTTCACAGGAAGGTGCTGCGCCTGCTGAGAGAATGGATTGTCGTCGACCAAGATTTGCTGGATAAGGTGCTGCTGCCAGCTTTGTTTTTCGGTGGCGAGCGCTAGGAACCATCGACCGTAAGCTTGACGGCAGTTCGCGATTTGAAGCCTGGTCACGGCTGTCGGTAGCAAAGTCTCCAAAAGCTGAATGAAGGCTTGGCTGACCTCACCTGATAGCACCGACTGATAGAGCAGCAGCGAGACAGATTTTTGATAGTAGCTCTGAACTCTCGTCTGAACTTTAGCAGCGTCTGCGGCAATCTCTTCGGTATCGTCTTGTTGGAATGTCTGCGCGATCGCATCCGAGCCCATAGCTCACCTCATCCGCATCTGCTCATCAACAGTCCTTATCCTATGGCAACACTCGCAGCAAAGTACAGCCTGCCGCATACATCAGTCTCGCCGTCACAGTCTTGCAGTCACAGTCTCGCCGTATAATTCCTAGACACAGCTGCGTTACGGGTAGACAAGCCATAATGAACCTTACTTTTGCACCTCTATTTACGTTGATCTACGGCATTCTATCAATTGTCGGGGGAGTCATCGGCTACAAGCAGGCGGGGAGTCAGGTCTCGCTAATCTCAGGGATTATCAGCGGATTCCTATTGCTGATCGCAGCCTATATGCTTTACGGCAGAAGTCCGGCAGGGCCCTTGCTAGCAGGCGTCGTCACCCTAGTGCTGGTTATTGTCTTTATCATTCGACTGATTAAAACGCGTAAATTTATGCCTGCTGGGCTGATGATCATAATGGGTGTGATTAATCTAGCTGCGCTCTTACCGCTATTCACTTCGGTGTAGCGACGCATCCAATCAATCAAACAGTTCAGCCTTCTGAGGGGGTAGAAACGCCGCAGCACTTTGCGACCATTGACCAAAGTTCTTCATCCGTTCACCCGCAAATCATGCCGTCCGATTTCAGCGCTTTTACCACACATGCCTCTGTTCAAGATCTCGCTGTTAATCAGCAGGCGTACCCAAAAGCAACTGTGCAGAAAGAGAGGACTAATCAGCGGTTGGCCGACAAGCACTTAGGCAAAGCGCGACTGTGGAAACCTAGACAGGTACTATTTACGCCTGCTGCTCTAGAAGAAAGCTGGGGACAGCAGATATATCAACGGGTCAGCGATTTAGGACTACCGATTACAGAGCTAAAAAGCAATCGAGTCACCGGAGTGCGCGGCAAGGACGAACGCGAAACCTACGCTAAAGCGAAGCAGACGATGGCCGTGGTCACCGCCCCGCCAGGGCAGTTCAAACTACAGCCAATCCCCCCATCCGCTGACTGGCAGTTCCACTTGGCAGAAGGCTGTCCCGCTCACTGCCAATACTGTTATTTGGCCAGCAGCCTTTCAGGTCCGCCTGTGATTCGAGTTTACGCGAACCTGCCAGCCATTCTAGAAAATACAGACCGCTTCGTGAAAGAAGATGGTACACCTACAAGCTTTGAAGTGAGCTGCTACACCGACCCGCTCAGCCTAGAACATCTTACTGGCAGCTTGGGCGAGTGCATCCGCTACTTTGGCACGCAGAAAAACAAGCAGCTGCGCTGGGTCTCGAAGTTTGATAATGTCGGACCGCTGTTGGAGATAGAACACAATGGTCGGACTCGGTGCCGGGTGAGTATCAACGCCGATCCGGTCTCGAAGGGATTCGAAGGAGGGACGGCTAGCGTGAGCGATCGCATCCAAGCGCTCAGAACCCTAGCGCTATCCACGCAGCAAGGTGGCGGAGCCTATCCGATTGGCTTTGTAATCGCGCCGATTATGGCATTTGAAGGCTGGAGAGACAGCTATAGCCAGCTATTTGATGAGATTGCTACCGCTCTAGACTTCGAGTGCGATCTGACTTTCGAGCTAATCAGCCATCGATTTACCGCCAAATCAAAGCAGGTGCTAAACGAGTGGTATCCAAAGAGCGAGCTAGATATGCAGATGGAGTCGCGAACCACTAAACGCAACAAGTTTGGCGGCATCAAGTACGTCTACGACAAAGACACCACTCAGTCACTTCGCAGCTTTTTTGAAGACAAGATAGAACAGTTCTTTCCCAAAGCACAGTTGCTGTATTGGACGTAGATAGCGGTAAACGAATGATGCGCTGAGTAGACAGTGTGTTGGATCAAAACCGTAGAGGCATAGCATGCTATGCCCCTACGGTTTGTCGATTGTGTCGCTGTTTTAATGAAAGCTTGCGGTTTTTACGGAATCTAATAAGTTTCGTCTGTTTTCCTTACAAGGCCCCATCCTACGGATGACCATCACAGATTCCATTGTTACGTTGTAAGGGAAGGCATCAGTAAGATTACTAATCTTTTATTTTACAGGATACGTACATTTTCTGAGGCCGGGCCAAGCAGGATAGCATCTCTAGCGACCAACGAAATCGTATAGGAATCGACCGCACGGTCAGTAATTCTAACGAGGCGACTTCCTTGGAACTACACATCTACCGGAAAATCGATCATGCCATCTCCTTTGCTACAAGACTACAAAAGCAAGAGAGCCTGTCCCCAGTGCAAGGCTAAAAAGCTATTCACCAACGACAGCGAGAAAGACGCCGACAAAACAACTATTCACTATCACTGCTTGCACTGCAACTATCAATTCTTCGAACATCCCAAACACAAGGAAATCAGAGAGAGCGAAGAGAAAATGAACGGGAATAGCACAGATAGTCTCTCTTTTAGTTGGGGTGCCACGATAGTGCTAATGCTCCTAGCAACTATCTTGCTAATCAAGGTAGGTGAGCGGAATGGAGAAGATCAGGGTCTTTTTGAGTCGGTCAGTCAGATTTCGCTGCGTGCTTAGCGACTCGTGATTGATAGCGTGAAGACTCATTCAGCAGTCTCTTCTGACGTTTCGGTGGTCTCTTCTTGATCGGCCACTAGCCACTCAGCGGTCGGACGGGCGATCGCGTCTACAATTCCACCTGAGACCAGGTGAATCTCGATCTCGCTTGACGTTTTCTCTGCTGAACCTGAACTAGACTCACCTGAATTAGATGAGTCTAGTTCAGGTGAGTCTTCTGCGTCGTCACTAGTAGTATCGGTCTGCTCATCTAAGTTCTTCACTTGCACGTATCGCTGGTCACCGCCAAAGTCAGCGCCGCCTACTAGTAGTTGATAGGTGCTGTCTTCCGCTTCTAGGGTGATGGTAGCCTCCGGATTATTCAGACCAAAGTCCGCCAGGCTACCGCTATCCACACTGATAACGCGGTTGGACGGGCGGGTCAGCTGATTGAGCAAAAAGGCGATCGCCCCTTCTTCTGCGACTTGAGCTTCTGGCGCACTCATCTGCCAGATACCTGACTCATCTTTAAAGAAAGACAAATTATCTTCACCAGAGCGATCTAGGCTGAGCTGCGCGATCGCACTCTCTTCAAACGGTAGCAGCGGTTCTCCTTGAGCATCCTCTGTCGCCTCTGGATCGGACGCGCTGCTATCGGAAACGCCCCCTCTATTTTCAAACAGTAAGACACCGCCGCCTAGCGCGATCGCACTCACCAACAACAACAGCGTCCCACGATTTAACATAAACTCCTTCCTCCACAACGTCTTTCACAACGTCTTTCACAGTATTTTCCTACGCCCGTCTCTTTACGTTCTCCGGTGACCGAGCGAAGCCAAGGTCCAATTTCAGCGGCGTCTCAACCACAGCGTCCCAGCCCCCACTAGCCCAGCTAACGGCAGCACAACCAGCGCCAGCACCGTCAGTACAATCTGCTGCTGTACCGTCATATTCAATCGTCTATCCGTCACTTCTTTAGGCCGAATCTCCAGCGTCGGGCTTTCTACTTTGCTTAGCCAGCTCACCGCATTCAAGAATACATCGCCATTTAGCTGCTGATTAAACAGTCCATCTGTTGCAAAACTAGAGTTGCCAATCACCACCATCCGCGCATCATCAGGCCCTGTCAGCGCCACCCCCAGTGCAAACGGACCGGCTGGCGGCTGGTCAGGGTCGACTGTCAGCTCATCCCCGTCGGCTAGCACCTGCGTATGGCTATTCTGATTGGTAAATAGTAAAGGAGACTCTTCTATATTAGGAACCTCCTCAATCCGTAGAGGTCTAGCGACTGGAAAGAAAGATCGTCCCTGTCCAAAGGCTGCGGTAATCGGATGATCGCCATAATCTGTCACTAGCGGCGCTGCCGGACCTAGCCCAACTAGCTGACCGCCCCCAGAAGTGTCAATCACAACCGCCTCTTCTGGCACAACGCCCCACTGACTCATCAGCGGCTCTAGTCCTGTACTCACCCTCGGATCAACCAAGATCAACAAACTACCGCCAGAATCTAGGTAATCTTGCAAAATAATCACTTCGGTATCAAACAGTTCTCGCTGCGGTCCGGCCACAACAATCACATCTGCATCTTCCGGGACTCGATCGGTTTCTGCTAAATTCAAGGGCGCAACCGCAAAGTTTTCGTCTCCTAATCGAGTAGCGGCTTCAAAGAGTCCCGGTGTCGAACCGTCAATCGCATACTCTTCATGGCCCTGCAAAAAGTAGACTGCTGCCGTTTCACCTTGAGAGAGCTGCGCTAGCTTGTTGGTAAGCTGCCTTTCACTCAAACGCTCTTGTAAATCAACCGTTTGGACGAGGACAGGTCTAGCTGCTTCACTCTCAGCCATATCAGGTACGGCTTCAGGCGTAGCTTCAGGGGCGGCTTCAGCTTGTACATAGACTTCACCTTCAGCCTGAACGCCTAAAGCCTGGGCGCGCTGCGGTTCGGCGAAAGGATCAATATACTCGTACGTCAGCTCACTGTTGTATCGACGATAGTTGTCCAGTAGCTGCTGATCGCTGAGGTTGGCATTGGAGCTAAAAATCAAAACCTTGGTAGGGGATTCTAGATTTCTGACGACCTCTTGGGAAGCAGGAGAAAGCGTCAGTAGCTGACCATCGGTGAGGTCAATGCGGCTGTCGTAGCGAGCACCAATGAAGTTGACAATGCCCATGATCACCAGCACAGACAGAACCGATACCGCCGCGTTAGTACCCGCTTGAGTAGAGCGTTTCTGCCAAAAGCCCAGCTTAAAAACGCCAAAATCACCAGCGGCGATACTAGAAACTAGCAGCAATAGCCCAACCACCAGCAGCGCTACTGCCACCAGCGTCCAACTGTTTAATAGGCCCACGACAATCCCTGCTGTGGTCAGCATGATGCCTGGCCAGATGAGATATTTGAGCAAGCCCTGAAGATTTTTCATAGGAGAATTACAAACAAAATTAAGACCGCTGGAATCGCAGCGTATCAATTGATTGAGCGGTCAGATACAGCCCTAGAACAATGTAGGAGAGAAAAAGAACTAGGCCGCTGGAGTCGAATATTCCCTGGGTGAAATCGGTGAAATGAGTCAGTAGCGAGAGATGGCTAAGCGACGAGCCGATCGGACCAGGAAGCACAGTGGCGATCGCATCCACCACCCACAGCAGCAGCACCACGCCAAAGGTCATCACCGCCGCTAGTACCGTACTTTCTGATAGAGAAGAGATAAACATTCCCAGCGCCAGCGTACTCGCCCCCAACAGCAGCAGCCCGCCGTGACCCAGCAAAAATAGAGAAAGCGGAAACACCGGATCGCTAGCGCTAAATGCAATCAGCTCTAGCAGCATCAGCGGCAATAGCATCGCGCTATAAAACGTCACTACCCCCAGCAGCTTGCCGAGCGCCACCACCCAGTTCGTCAAAGGAGAAGTTGCCAGCAGCTCTAGCGTGCCTTGCTTGCGCTCTTCCGAGTACAGTCCCATTGACAGCATCGGCAGCACAAACATCGACAGCGAGCCCAATAGATTGAGGTATATCTTCAAAAACTCGTACGGGACATCGTACGGCTGATTCATCCCTAGCTGATCCGACGCGCTGACCTGGGCAATGATACCGTTGGGCGAAAGCAGCAGAACGATCAAGAATAGGCCGCTGATCAGCCAGAATACAACTGCAATTACGTAGGCGAAAGGAGATTTGAAATAGCTCTGTAGCTCACGCCGGTAGATTGCTAGCAAGTTGCCAATAAACGTTTTCATCTTAGATCTTCCTCGCTGGCATCGGTCTCGCTGGCATTAGTCTCGCTGGTGTCGGTTTCGCTAGTATCGGTGGATTGTTCTAGCGAAGATTCATTGGTTGGATCTTTTGGCAGCACTTCGGCTAAATCCGTATCGGCCTCTGCCGTTGGCGCTTGCGTCTGCTCTTGCATCGTCAAATTGATGAATACATCCTCTAAGCTCGCCCGGTTGCGCTGAAGCTCGAACAGGCCCAGACCTTGTTCGACCACCTGAGCGGCGATCGCACTTCCCACATCCTCCGCCCTAGTCGTCACCTGAAAGCGCGAATGCCCAGCCACCAGCCCCTCCGTTTCCACCACCTGCGCGTCTACTACCCCTGGCACCGAGCGCAGCACCGCCAAAGCATTCTCTGGATCGCCCGCTAGCTCTACCCAATACCCCCCTTTAACCGCCAGCCGTTCGACTAGATGCTCAGGGCTATCAGTCGCGACAATTTTGCCCTGGTTGATGATGGTGATGCGATCGCACGTCATACTCACCTCCGGCAAGATGTGCGTCGATAGAATAATCGTATGCTCCCCCGCCAGACTTTTAATCAGGTTGCGCACGTCAATAATCTGCTTCGGGTCAAGCCCTACCGTCGGCTCATCCAAGACAATCACAGGCGGATTGTGCACAATTGCCTGAGCAATGCCCACTCGCTGCCGAAAGCCTTTCGACAGCTTGCGAATCATCACCCGTCGCTTTTCCTCTAGGTTGCAGCGGGCGATCGCAGAAGAGACTTTTGTGGCGCGATCGCCCGCACTCACTCCCTTAATCCGCGCCACAAAATGTAAAAAGCCCTCTACTGTCATCTCCGGATACAGGGGCGGCGTCTCTGGCAAATAGCCGATCCGCTGACGCACCGCCATCGAGTCTGCGTGGACATCCTTACCAGCGACCCGAGCCGTCCCCGCCGTGGCTGGCAAATAGCCCGTCAAGATCCGCATTGTCGTCGTTTTACCCGCTCCATTTGGGCCCAAAAAGCCCAAAATCTCACCCGGCTCCACCGAGAAAGTGACATCTGCGATCGCCAGTGTCGACCCATACGCCTTGCTCAGCCCGTCTACCTCAATCATCAATGCACACCCCAGCCGCTCCAAACTCGATCACTCTAAAACTAGACATAGGCACTTCACAGACAAGGAATAGTAGCATCTACCTGCCAAACCCAACCGCAATAGTCAACCACTTTCCTAGTCAGGCTACTCTTGAAGTAGTCAAACCGAGTAGTCAAACCATACATCCCTCGTGCGCAAGCAAAAATACCCTCATCTGCTCGGCTCCAAATGGACCGCCCAGCAGAAAACCCTTGGCTGGCGTCACTTCCACGTCGTCAATCGCAAGAATCAAGGCAAGCTTGTCTTCGCCGAGCTAGTCGCCGCCTGCGATCCAAACGTTCGTCTCTGGGTCAACGTCAAAGCTCTCAAGAACCCACTGCTGTGGGCGGCAGGCTGGCAGACACTGCATGAGATCGCTGCTACAGCCGCCGATTATACCGGCAGCCCTCACCCGATCACACCACTCGACGAATGATCCCGCTTCTCTCCTTTTCTATCTTCAGCGCTGTAACACCTACAGAAGATCATACTAAGATAGAGAGAGTCGCCAGCCGCCCCTTGCACTTTTGCTCTTCGCACTTCCGCCCTTTGCACTCCTATGACACTGCCCTCCGTCCCGCCAGAAGATACCAACCTGCTAAAAGCAGTCCTGCCGCCGCTCTTGGACGACTTTCAGCACTGGTTTGGCCGAACGGCTAGCCTACTAGAAGAACAAACCCTTAGCTTTTTGAGTCCTGCGGAGCAGGCCGATCTCCTCACCAGGGTTCGCTCCGCGCAAAATCAGGTCAGCGTTTCTCAAACGCTATGTGCGGCTACTGACTCACAAGCAGGCGTCGAGATGAAAGTTGTCATGTCTTGGCACAAGCTCGTCAATGAATGCTGGAGCGTGGCGATGCGCTACCGCCGAGACAACGCCAGCTCAGGCAGCGCCAGCTAGCAGAGAATAGCGCTTCAGACAGCTAACCTCCTTAGCTTTAACCGCATCAGCTTCAGCCGTATCCAATCCCCGCTCTCTCCCTTAGACCCATGCTTCATTTGCTATACCTTCTAGCCTTCACCGTTCTGGCGGTCCTCGCTGTTTCTAACATGATTCGCAACATGGTTAGGCTAGGCACCGAGGTAAACAAGCCTGCGCAAACAGCCAAATCCAACCGGCCTGTATCCCATCCAGAGCTCCTGAATGACAGTGGCGACGTGATCAATGAGCCGCTGCTAGTGATGCGCTCTATCTCCATAAAGGATGCGAGAGAGCAGCTAAATGCGCTGTACGAATCTTCTGGTGGATCTAGCATCAACGAAGAGCCATCTGAAGATGCGTAAGTCAGCCCGCTACGCCCCGCTACGGCCTGCTGTATGATTTGAGCGTGTAAATTTGCTTGAATAATGCAGCCAAAGATTCTAACCCTTATTCATAAAGATACGAGCATTCCAGGACTGATTGGGCACAAGCTAGAGTCAATGGGCTATCAGCTAGACATCCGCGCCCCTATTCTGGGCGACTCGCTGCCAGAGCGGGTTGAAGACTATGCCGGAGTCTTGGTCTTTGGTGGACCGATGAGCGTCAATGACAATGAAGTCTACTTGCGCCAGGAACTAGCGTGGATTCGACAGGCGCTAGCAGCAGAGCTACCGTACTTGGGAATTTGTCTGGGGGCGCAGCTACTGGCAAAGGTACTGGGCGCGACGGTAGAGCCACACGGGAAAGCGGTGGAAGAGATCGGCTACTATCCGATCTATGCGACTGGTGAAGGGCGATCGCACTTCCCCGACAAAATGATGGTCTATCAGTGGCACAAAGAAGGCTTTGCCCTGCCAGATGGCGCAGTGCTGCTAGCGACCGGAGAGAACTTTCCTCATCAAGCTTTTCGGTGGGGTAACCATGCCTACGGCCTTCAGTTTCATCCAGAAATGACTGCTGACATGGTCGACTTTTGGAGCACTAACGGCGCAGATCTAATTGGGGCACCAGGCACCCAAAACAAGCAGCAGCAGCTAGACAATCACCATCACCACAGCCAGGGCGTAGATCGCTGGTTAGAAACTTTTTTAAACAATTGGCTTGCGTCTGTGCCCGAACCCGCATGATTGAAAAGCCACAATTGGCTATTAGCAGTTAGCAGGAAGCAGATAAAAGCATGAAACTAAACTTTCCTACAGCCAGATCTATCAACAACTTCATGACCAAGCGAGTATGGAGCTGGCTGTTTGTCATGGCGCTTTCGATCACACTCCTATTCCAAGCCTGTGGAGCAGAGACCGCAGACCAATCTAGTAATACAAATAGCAACAACAGCGAAGCCGCCACTGAGACACTGGCTCAAGAGCACGAAGGGGATAAGCCCACAGCTACGCCTATCGCCGTAGCCGAACCCACCGTTCCGGTCACTGGCCAGGCCATCACCTATGCCACTATCGACGGTCAACCCGTTACTGGCTACCTAGCGCAGCCAACAGAACCGATTAGCGACACGCTCCCCGCCATTCTCACCATTCATGAATGGTGGGGCCTCAACGAAAATATTGAAGCAATGACCCGCCGACTAGCGGGCGAAGGCTACACCGTTCTAGCGTTAGATCTATACGACGATGAAGTCGCTACCGATCCTCAAGCAGCTCGCGATCTAATGCGCTCGGTTATGGACAACCCTGGTCCTGCCCAAGACAATATCGCTCAAGCAGCCAGCTTTTTAGAAACCGAATACGGCGCACCGGCTCTGGGCTCTATCGGCTGGTGCTTCGGCGGCAACTGGTCTTTGCGCACTGGCTTGTTGCTCTCATCTGATCTAGACGCGATGGCCATCTACTACGGTCAGCTTATTCTGGCTCCTGAAGCGCTAGACGCTCTAGACATGCCGATCATCGGTTTCTTCGGCGAAGACGATAGCTCCATTCCGGTGGCAGACGTTCAAAACTTTGAGTCGACTTTAGAAGACATTGGCAAAACCGCCGATATCAATCTGTACCCCGGCGTCGGCCATGCCTTTGCCAACCCGTCTGGGCAAAACTACAACGAGGATGCTGCCGAGGATGCTTGGCAAAAGACAGTTGACTTCTTTAATACTCACCTTAAAGCGTAGCGATAGATTTCAGGATCGAAGTGCTGCTGCGCCGCGTTAGCTTATGTGAATAAATCGGGCATCATCCGGTATATCAACTTTTCATGTTGATGATCATGAAACGACCCCGGACTCACTTTAGCTCTTTTAATCACTGGAGATATGCGATCAGATGAATAGACTCACCCTGACAACGTTAGAAGGTGTCCCTGGCAAAGAGATTGTTGAGCACTATGGGCTGGTGCAAGGCAGTACCATCCGTGCCAAGCATGTGGGCAAAGATATCCTAGCTGGCTTCAAAAATATCGTCGGTGGCGAGCTCAAAGGCTATACCGAACTCCTACAAGAATCGCGGAAGGAATCGATTGAGCGGATGGTCATGCAGGCTGAGCAGCTAGGGGCTAACGCCGTCGTCAATATCCGCTTTGCCACTTCCTCGATCGCGCCAGGTGCAGCGGAGCTGTTTGCCTATGGCACCGCAGTCAAGGTTAGATAGATAGCCGAGATAAGCAGTTGGATAGATAGAGCCCAAGCGTAATTGAGGAAGAGACATGGAGTTACTAGTCCCGTTAATCTTGATGGGTATTGGCTTTTTCGTAGGCCGACATTTCGAGGCTAAGCACTACGCCTCTATCAAGGCCAGAGAGAAGAAGACGCTGCACGTGCCGATGATGAATTTTGGCGCGAAGCAGTCGCTGCCATACGCGCATGATGCCAAGCTCTTTGTCGGCAGCGTTGTCGTCGCTAATGACTATTTCAAAACGATCTCTGCGGGACTGCGCAATCTGGTCGGTGGCCGGGTAGTCGTGTACGAAAGCCTAGTGGATCGCGGTCGGCGGGAGGCTTTGCTACGGATGAAAGAAGAAGCGATTGAGTGGGGGGCCTCTCAGATTATCAACGTTCGCTTCGAGACTGCTAGTATCGGCGGACAGTCTCGCGATCAGGGCCTTTCTGCGGTCGAGATTCTAGCGTATGGAACTGCCATTCGATAGTCGCAGTTTAAAGATATTTGCCTAGCTTTATCTATGAAGTTTGTTCCTAAAGAGATTACTGAAGAAGTCAACGTCACCCCAGTTCATCCGCTGGTGAATCTAGCGTACCTGCTGGGAACGGTTGCTCTAGTAGGAATTACGATCTATGTAGGACTAGGGCTGATAGCAGGCCAGCTAGTCAGGCGCATTGGCCCCGAAACCGAAGAGAAAATAGGAGCGAGTCTAGTCAGCTCGCTATTCGATAGCCCCAACGTAGAAAGAGTGGATGCTGACGATCGCCGATTGGAGTATCTACAGGATCTAACAACTTCGCTGCAAGATAATCTTTCGCAAACAGAGATAGCCGCTGTTGACTATCCACCAGTCAAAGTCAGCATTCTAGATATGCCTGAAGAGAATGCGATGGTCACAGCAGGGAGCTATTTGATCGTCACAGAAGGATTGCTTTCTAACGTTAAAAGCGAGAATGAGCTAGCTTTCGTTTTAGCTCATGAGCTAGGTCATCTGCACAATCGCGATCCGCTCAATGCACTGGGGCGATCGCTCGTCTTACTAACCGTCAGCGGTTTGCTAGGGTTAGGACAAGGGCCCGCTTCTGCGCTAGTGCCGAATGCGCTGAACCTGGCCGAACAGGGCCACAGTAGAACACAAGAAAGTGGGGCTGATGAGTACGCGATCGCACTAATGATGGCTCGCTACCCTCACGGCGGCCACAGCCTAGACTTCTTCAGGCGGATTGGATGAGGAAGCCCTTGACCTAGGCATCTTTAGCCGCGTAGCCGAGTGGCAACACACCCATCCGCTAACGGGCGATCGCATTGAGCGCCTAGAAGATATCGCCCAAGCCAACCACTGGCCATTAACCGGGACTCCCACCCCGCTACCAGAACATATTGACTGTCAAAATTTCGTTCCCTGTCAGAACACAAACACTCCCTAGCTCAGGGATAGGCTTGAGCAATGATTCGGTATCGTTTAGCCCTAATTATAGCCTGTACCGGATGCATTCGGTACAGGCGCGTCACTTGACCCGTTGCAATATAAGGCTTTCAGCCTGTGCGCCGTACCTCAGTCAAGTGACCAAAGCTATAGTCAAAAAAAAGAGCGAATGCAATACAGCAATTCGCTCATTAGGGAGTAGCGGATAAATTTTGTCTTTAGCTAGCCTCTTCTATCCGGTCAGTCTTAGCTAGCCATTGTGTATTCCTTTAGTCCGTGCCCTGTACGGCGCAGTGTCCTTAGCGCTTTGCGCTCAATTTGACGGACACGCTCTCTGCTGATGTCTAGATTTTCACCAATTTGAGCAAGCGTTTTCTTTTTGCCATCGTCTAGGCCAAAGCGCATGCTGATGACGTCTTTTTGTCTTTCGGTAAGATTGTCTAACAGTCTGCCGATGTCTCTTTTCAACAGACTCTGAGTCGCGTAGTCCTCTGGCGTTTGACCGTCTGACTCTAGCAGTGCGCCTAGCTCTGTATTTTGCTCGCTACCAATGCGCATATTGAGCGAAAGCGGCAGTCGGCTTTGTCTCTGTAGCTCTCTGACCTTTTCCACGGTCATCTCTACTTTTTCTGCAACTTCAGAGATAGTGGCCGGGCGACCCTGCTCTAAAGAGACTTCACGCTGAGCTTTACGAATCTTAGAAAGCTTTTCATTGATATGAATAGGTAGGCGGATGGTGCGGCCTGTGTCTGCGATCGCTCGCGTAATTGCCTGACGAATCCACCAGTAGGCATAGGTGCTAAACCGATAGCCCTTGAGCGGATCGAACTTTTCGACGCCTCGGCACAGACCCAAGCTACCTTCTTGGATCAGGTCCATCATGTCGAGCTTGCTGCCGCGATACTTCTTAGCAATCGAGACGACTAGGCGCAGATTCGAGCGCATCATTTTGTCTTTAGCTCGCTGCCCGATTTCGACAGTCTTCTTCAGTTCTGCGGGTGTGAAGTCGGTTGCCTCTGCCCATTCTGCTAGGGTGGGCTCACGATCTAGTGTCTCAGCGAGAGCGTCCCTAGTGCCTTCGAGCTGCATCAAATGCTGGACGGTTTTTCCTAGAGTAATTTCTTGCTCGTGAGTCAGCAAAGGAAACCTACCAATTCCTTTTAAGTATCTGCTGACTAGGTTTGAAGAGCTAGACTTACTATTCATAAAATATTTATTTGGATCTATCTACTTAGACATATTGACATATCTAGAAAAGTAAGGCATCACCCTAAAGCGGTAGATCACTAAGTGCAGTTCACAAATGACCTTCCGTAGGCAGACGCAACTGCTTTGTCGGCTTAGTATTGTGTTTATCATCTTCTATCTACCGAATTCTTTTGCAGCTTAGCCTCACGCCAGATCATAGCCCGGACGAGCAGAACAGCCAGACAGCAGACCAAAGTAGCCTTAGTGATAAGGCGATCGCAATTCACCAAAAGCTCTGCGTGGAATACGGCTGTCCAATCGCCTACTTTCACAATTTAGATCCGCTGAGCGAGCTGGTGTCTGCTCTACTGTCGCATCGAACCAAAAACAAAGATTCCGGTCGGGCATTCAAGCAGCTAAAGGCAGCGTTTCCAAGCTGGGAGGCGGTTCGAGATGCAGATACCGAGGCGGTGCAAAAGGCGATCGCACCCTGCACCTGGCCAGAGCAAAAAGCCCCTCGGATTCAACAGATTCTAAGGCAAATTACGGAAGAAAAAGGAAGCGCTCTCGGTTGATTTTCTCGCGGATATCTCTGTGTCAGAGGCTAGAGCCTGGTTAGAGACGCTGACGGGCGTTGGTCCCAAAACCAGCGCTGCCGTTCTAGCCTTTAGCACCTTGCGCCGCAGGGCACTGCCTGTCGACAGTCATCATCACCGAGTAGCTGTTAGAACAGGATTAATTCCTGCAAAAGTTTCGGTTGGACCCTCCCACGCACTTCTCGAAGCGCAGCTACCGGAGGACTGGACAGCTCAGCAGGTGTACGACAATCATGAAGTGCTGATGCTGCACGGACAGCACTGCTGTTACTACCGGAAGCCAGAGTGCGATCGCTGCGTCATTCTCGATCTTTGTCCCTTTGGGCAGCAGTCAGCGTCGCTATAGCTAGTTGCCCAAAAGGATATACGGAGCCCAAAAGCGAAGGTGCTGATAGCTCTGACTAGTTGTTAGCTCTCTGGTCGCTATGGGCTGCGGGCTGTAGTCCAGGGGCATAGGTATTGCTGAGCGCCATAGAGCGCGGCCATTGGAATGTTGCTTAGGGAACCGTCTACGACAAAGACAAGCGTGTCGATGCTGTTGTCTTTTAGCTATTGTTGGGAGAGCGCTATGGAGAAAATGCGACGGATGTGGACGCTACTCGTGATTGGGAGAGTTTGTTGGAATCGGCGCACTTGACGCAGCTGATCGAGCAGCCGCTGGTGGATTGTTGTTCTTTGGAATAGCGATCACAGTAAGATTTGATCACGGCTGAATCAATAGTACGGGTAAAAAATGACTAGAGCTGCGGATGATTCAGAATTGCTCTATCGCTCGCTGGTTCGCTCGCTCAGGCGACGGAAGGGATTCGGGATTTTGTTTTTGCAATGTTCGTCTGCGTATGGACGAGCGATATTTTCCCGGCTGCAAGCAGACGTGCCGCAGAAAAGGATGGGTCAAATTACTTTGACCAGGGAGTCTAGAACCCTATTGCAGCAGGTTGCCAGTAGAAAAGATGTGAATGAACTGAAGGTTTTGTTTGTTTTTGGCATGGACGAGGTTTTGTCACCTTATGCAGAGCAGGTTGGCGATCTGGTATCTGAAGTAGATGAGGAGAGATTGCTGAGGGTGCTGCCGCCTATCTTGCACCATCTGAACCGACTGAGAGAGAATTTTTTGACGCGGTTTCCGCACATTTGCCTTGTGTTTGTGTTGTCGCCTTTTTCGCTGATGTTCTTGATGTATCGGGCGGGTGACTTTTTTGTTTGGAACTCGGGCGTGTGGCGGTTTTCTGAATCCTCACAGGCGAAACTGGCGCAGAGCGGTAGAATAGCCGAGAAAACGTAGGCTGAGCGGTCCCAGTTAGTGGCTGTAATTTTTGTGCTTGAGCTTCTTCAAAACCTGTGGCAGTTTGCGGAAGACAATGCTGAAATCGCTACTTATCTAGTGGCTTTGATGACGGCAGCGGCTGGCGGTGTGGCCTGGTTTGGCCGGAAGGCTTTGAAGCGGTTTGCGCGTAGGCAGAAACGACTGCCTGAGCCAGTCGATACCTTTCCGTTCGCGGTGATTCCTGTCAATAGCACTGATGTAGAGCAGCGGATCTATGCGAGTAAGCAGCAGACGAAGGATAATCCGCTGGCGGCTTTTAATATTCCGTATCAGCAGCGACTGAGTACGCAAGTGGTACAGCAGGTGCTGATGGAGCGCATAGAGGCTAAGCGCTGGCTGCTGATTCTGGGGCAGACGGGACTGGGGAAGACGCGAGAGGCGGCTAGTGCTAGCGCAGACGCATAGCTCAGCAGGGCTGGACAGTGATGCGATTGAAAAATCACGATCTTTTGACGGTGCCTGACAGCTATCCGATTGACCGATTAGATAGACGGCCAAAGCTGCTGTTTGTTTTGGATGATTTGAATCAGGCGATTGTGTCTGGTCGAACGTCGGATGGGGTGGAGCATGAAGTGAAGTCGATGCTGCTGAAATCGCCGTTGCAGGTGCGGCTGCTAGAGACTTTGAAATTCTATATGAAGCAGTGCGGGCCGGAGCGGGTGCGGGTGGTGGCGACTGCGCGCAATGAGAAAGAGCGGGAGGATGAGGATATACCCAGCTATTGGGAGCAGCTTGAGTATTGAAAAGTACAAAGAGTTTTGGCAGCGGTTTGACTGCTATGAGCTGCCTCAGCCGGAGAACCAGGCGGTAGAAGGAATGCTGACGGCAGCGGCTAGCGCGGCGGGCGTAGAGATAGAAGGCGATCTGGCAGAGATTGCGCGGACTAACGACCAGACGTTTGGGAATCCGGTGGCTAATCTGGAGCGGCTGAAGAATGAGGGAGAGCGGCTAAGCATTGATACGTTTCAGCCAACGCTGGGAGGTAGCTGGCAGCGTCGATATCAGACGGCGAAAGAACAGTATGGCCCAATCGCAGACTATCTCTATGACAGTGTGGATCTGCTGCGACAGTTGAACGTTTCTTTGACTGAACCGCGAGTGCTGATAGTGGCGAGAATAGTGTCGGGTCAGCGCGGCTGGCGTAACTGGTGGCAATCGCTGGCAGCTACGCAAAGGACTAAAAGCACTAGATGCAACAGAGCGGATTCTAGAGCCTCGCGATGGTCAGATTGAGGCGAAAGGATATAGCGCTGATTTAGATCGATATTTTGAACAGATCTATCAGCGACTGTCGGCAACAGTTGAGCCAGAAGACACAGCTAGTGTATTGATGAGCGTGTTGGTTTGTAGCCCATCAAAGAGAAAAGTATCCAGCAGCTTTAGATTTGACTGAAAGAATGCTGTCGTTTTCGCCTTCTGCTGATATCGCTTCTCTATTGTTCTACGGTAAAGGCAATGCCCTCGGTGCCATCGGCAGAACCGAGGAGGCGATCGCCGCCTATGACCAAGCCCTCGCCATCAAACCCGACAACCACGAAGCGCTGTATAACAAAGGCAATGCCCTCGGTGCCATCGGCAGAACCGAGGAGGCGATCGCCGCCTATGACCAAGCCCTCGCCATCAAACCCGACAAACACGAAGCGCTGTATAACAAAGGCGTTGCCCTGGTGCCATCGGCAGAACCGAGGAGGCGATCGCCGCCTATGACCAAGCCCTCGCCATCAAACCCGACAACCACGAAGCGCTGTATAACAAAGGCGTTGCCCTCGGTGCCATCGGCAGAACCGAGGAGGCGATCGCCGCCTATGACCAAGCCCTCGCCATCAAACCCGACGACCACGAAGCGCTGTATAACAAAGGCATTGCCCTCGGTGCCATCGGCAGAACCGAGGAGGCGATCGCCGCCTATGACCAAGCCCTCGCCATCAAACCCGACTACCACGAAGCGCTGTATAACAAAGGCGTTGCCCTCGGTGCCATCGGCAGAACCGAGGAGGCGATCGCCGCCTATGACCAAGCCCTCGCCATCAAACCCGACTACCACGAAGCGCTGTATAACAAAGGCGTTGCCCTCGGTGCCATCGGCAGAACCGAGGAGGCGATCGCCGCCTATGACCAAGCCCTCGCCATCAAACCCGACCTCCACGAAGCGCTGTATAACAAAGGCGTTGCCCTGGTGCCATCGGCAGAACCGAGGAGGCGATCGCCGCCTATGACCAAGCCCTCGCCATCAAACCCGACAACCACGAAGCGGCTGCAAAAGGCATAGCTCTGTTTCACTCGGTAGATATGCAGAATCAGAACCGGGACTAAAACTTGCTTGCGAACATCAAACCCGACGTACCTGAGCGTTGTATGCAAAGGCTTTGACCCTGCTTCACATCGAAAGAAGCGAAGAAGCCCTTATCAAAATTAATGAAGCTCTAGACAGCCAGCCAGACAACAAAGACATGCTCAATCTAAAGTCGGCTGTTCTCAGTAAGCTCGACCGCCACGAAGAAGCGCTCACGATAGTTGATCAAGTTCTAGAAACAGACCCTGACAACCACTCGTTTCTATATGACAAGGCTTGCTATCACTCACTACTTTCGCAAGCAGATCTATCAATCCAGTGTCTGCAAAAAGCGATCGCGCTAGAAGGCGGCACCGAATATATCGACATGGCCAAAACCGACAGCGACTTCGATGCCATCCGCGACCATGCCGACTTTCAAAGACTGCTTGCGACTAGTCGTTAGCGACGATGCGAATAGAGTTCCGGCAAATCATAGAAGGTTTTCTATACTCGAAAAAGCCAGCATAGAAAATCTTCAAACCAATGCTCTTAGAGAACGAACCCAACCTCTTAGGGAACGAACCTAAGTTCTTCGGGAACGAACCCTAGCTCTTCGAGAATGAACCTTGGCTCTTCGGGCACAAACCCTAGCTCTTCGGGCAAGAACCCAAGCTCTTGAAGAACGAACCCTAGCTCTTGAAGAACGAACCCAAGCTCCTAGGGAACGAACTAAAGCTCTCAGGGAATGAACCCAACCTCTTAGAGAACGAACCCTAGCTCTCAAAGAACGAACCGAACTAGCACCAGTTCAGGGTCAGAACAAGCCTGCTAAAGCTGCTTTCGCAACAGACTCATCGCCTCTCCTTGCGCGGGCGTAATCACCACCGATTCTTCAATCGTCAGCACCGGACTCCATAGAATGGTTTCGGTATAGTGCAGCGTGTGCAGTAGATGAATAGTTTGGCGGATGGCGGCGGGTTTGCCGAGCAGGATATGGCGGATGGATTCGCCGGGAGCGCTACCGGACGGGGTGAGGTGCGGCAGCGGTGAGGATTGTAGGACGGCAGATTGCAGATCGCCAGCGGTAGGGCAATCGGCCAAGAAGGCTGTGGATTTCATGGGTTTTCTCCGATGTGTTTGGGTTGCTCGCGGCGATCGCCAGAACTGACTGCCAAAATAACGATCAGTGCGACTGTCAAAGCGAGCGGTGGAAGAAAGCCCCACGAAAAAGTTAAGCCACCCCAACTTGCTAAAAGTTAGGGTGGCTGTGGCATCATGGTCCACAACCTCCGCAACTGTCGTAGAGCAGTTTTGGGGGCGAGCTGGCGGTGATCTGTTGGTAGCAGTCATCGTCAGCGGCTTAAATTTTTCGGGGCAGTGAAGGCAGCTAGCGATACTCACCCATCAGGCCGGGGGGCCGATTAGAGCGAAAGTAGCTAACGCCGTAAGAGTTAGCCTATCGCCTTTGTTTTTAACCTGTCAATTATTTGACAGAGAATCCTCACAATTTAGGAAGTAGCTGATAAATAACGTCCCATCCCGTAGGGGCGTAGCATGCTACGGTACGTGTTTAGCGTCTCGCGATGAAACATCGGCTGGTAGCCTCCGTTATCGACCCACCCCGACCTCCGCTACGCTTCGGCCACCCCTCCCAAGAGGGGATTTACTTCGGGCCGTGATATTTAAGGTGGCCGATCTCGATTCTCAAACGCTGCATAGCCGGGACAAATCCCCTCTTGGGAGGGGTGCCCGCAGGGCGGGGTGGGTCTCGGCGTATACGCTAAACAGGTACATGCTACGCCCCTACGGGATACCGATGCACTATCTATCGCCTAATTGACCGATCAAGATTGCAGATACTACAGACAGAGTTGTTCTAGCAAAGCTCTGCTCTACCTGGCGGATGAGATTCTAACAGTAGAATGTATTCCTCGTCACTATTATGAGAGGATCTTCTTTGTGATCAAATCCACTTGTGCATGGCATCGTCAAAGCGCCGCAGAAAGCAGAATAGTCCTCTCAGGCGCGAACTCAACGATTTGGTGCGCGGAATTTGCGGCGGCTTTCTGTTTGGCATTCCTTTGCTCTACACGATGGAAGTGTGGTGGATCGGCTCGTCGGTGTCGCCGCCTCAGCTCGCGGGCGTGCTGCTGACAACGCTACTGGCCACCTACTTGCTCAGCCGGACAGGGGGCTTTCGCAAGTCGCAGGCAACGACCGAAAGAGAAGCGCTAGCAGATGCGGTGGAGGCGATCGCGCTCGGCCTAATCTGTTCTTTCACGATGCTAGTCGTGCTTCGCCAGGTAATCTTTGATACGCGCTTTAGCGGAGCTATTGGCAAGATTGTCTTCGAGAGTGTTCCTTTTTCTCTAGGAGTGGCGCTTGCCAACCAATTCTTACGAGAGTCAGACAATTCCGAAGACTCAGACAACTCCGAAAACTCAGACGATTCACAAGCGGCATCTACCCCTGCTCAGCGGTCAGCGCCTGAAAAAGTAGATCGTTTCTTTCCAGAAGACAATCTCAACGAAACTATCTCGGATATCGGCGCAACCTTGCTGGGCGCGCTGATTGTAGCCTTTAGCGTTGCGCCTACTGATGAGGTCACCGTGCTAGTAGCGGCAATAGACGGTCCGTGGCTTTTGCTGACCGTGCTGGTCTCTCTGCTGCTGTCCTATAGCATTGTTTTTCAGGCCGATTTTACTCGACAAGAGCAGCGTTGGCTGCAGCAGGGTCTGTTGCAAGGGCCGCTGAGCGAAACGGTTTTCTCGTATTTGCTCTCACTGATGGCGGCTGGTCTGATGCTTAGCTTTTTTGGCAAGCTAGATCCTAGTGCCCCCTTTGAAATTGCCTTCCGGCAGATATTAATATTGGGTCTACCTGCCACTATCGGCGGCGCTGCTGGGAGACTGGCCGTATGAGCAAGCCTTCGAAAGAGACGGCCTCTCGTCAGCAAAAGCCACGCTCTACAGCGGAGCAGGTCAGCTTTTTGATTGCCTTGCTGATTTTGTTTGGCATTATTAGCAGCGTAGGCTATCTGTGGGTGAGCGATCGCAACCAAAGCTCTCCTATTCTAGAAATATCAACCGACAGCGCCGAGCAGCGCGAAGCCAGCTACTACGTCCCCTTCACGGTTATTAACCTCGGCGGCAAAACCGCAGCTACCGTCCAAGTTATCGCCGAGCTTCGTATCGACAGCGAAACGGTAGAATCTGGCGAACAAACCATAGATTTTCTCTCCCGCGAAGAGGAAGTCGAAGGTGCGTTTGTGTTTACTCGCGATCCTGGTGAGGGTGAACTAACGGTTAGAGTGGCTAGCTACTTGAATCCTTAGCGCCTGTCCTAGCGCCTGCTTTAGGATTTGGCGTCGGACATAGCGCTGCGGGCCATCGATGCGATCGCCTGGTCAGTCGCCTTGGGCAGCTGATAATACTTGCCGCCTGCCGTCTTGGCCAGCTCCTTACCAAAGCCCGTAGAGACAAACTTTCGCTCGGTGTCAATCACCAGCATCTGATAGCCAGTTGCCCGAATACTGCCCGCAATCTCTAGCAATTCCGCCTTTAGATCTGGCTTGCCTTCGGTCTCATCCGGCTCGTCGCCTAGCGATCTAGCCAGCGGCACGTTCCCGCGCCCGTCCGTAATCGCCACAATCACCACGCTACCGACATCGCCAGATTTTTGCGCGTTAGTCCCGACTCGCACCGCCTGCACGAGTCCATGCGCCAGCGGCGATCCACCCCCGCAGGCCATTGTCTCCAATCTTCGCTTGGCCGATGTGATTGAGCGCGTCGGTGGCAGCAACACTTCGGCCTGCTCACCTCGAAAAGGAATCAGCGCCACCTGATCGCGATTCTGATAGGCATCGGTTAGCAGGCTCAATACCGCACCTTTCGCATTCTGCATTCTGTTCAATGCCATCGAACCCGACGCATCTACAACAAAGATAATTAGAGAACCCGCTTTGCGCGCCAGTCGCTTAGCCCGAATGTCTCCTTGTTCGACAATCACCTTGCGATCGGGCTGACGCTCACGGCGAGCCTTTTGATAGGGGGCAGCGGCGCGAAGGGTGGCATCTACCGCGATCCGGCGAGCCTGACCCGGTGGAATAAAGGGCTTGATATATCGGCCTCTCTCGTCTGAAAAGATGACGCTGTTTTTGCCGGATGCGCCCTGCTTGCTTGTACTTTGCGCAAAAGTCATCAGGTTTTGATCCATCACCACGCCTTCTGCGTCAAAGACAAATTCTTCGGGAATAGAAGGCGGCGTTTCGGGCTGTTCTTCGGGCTCTTCGGGTTCCTCGCTGTCGTCTTCGCTATCAGAGTCTTCCTGATTGTCGTCAGACTCATCCTGCTGCTGATCTTGCGGCGGCGGTGGCGGTGGCGGCGGCTGCTCGTCATCCATCGGCGGAATCGAGCTAGAGCGCGGCACGATTACTAGCTCTACGGCGCTGCGCAGATCGTCGGCATTGACCGTAGCGCGGCCATCTAGGGCGGCGCAGGCTTTGGCAACGCGCACGGCGAATAGCTCGGCCCGGTGACCCATCACGCCACCACGCATAGCTTCGGTGACTAGGTAGCTAATCTGATCGGTGGTGATAGTGACATCTTTTAGCCACTCGCGAGCGAGCACGATCTGGGTTCTAAGCGTGTCGATCTCTTCTTCAAAGTCCGCGAGGAAGGCTTTGGGATTGTTGGCAAACTGGTTGACCTGTTCGACAGCGGCAACCCGGTCTTCTAGCGTGAGTTCGGTATCTGCTGAAAGGGCGATCGCAATTCGATCCAACAAATGCTCACGCAGATTCCCCTCTTCTGGGTTATACGTGGCAATCATCAGCGGCTGACAGGGATGCTCAAAGCTAATGCCCTCTCTTTCAATTCTATTTCGCCCCTCTGTTAGCGTCGTTAACAACAGATTGCTAATCTGATCGTCCAACAGATTGATTTCATCAATGTACAGCACGCCCCGATGCGCTTCAGCCAGCAATCCCGGCTGAAAAACACTTTCTCCTAACCGGATAGATTTTGCCACATCCACAGAGCCCAACAGCCGATCTTCGGTCACGCCCAAAGGAATCTGAATAAAAGGAGCTTTGATCACCTTAGTCGGCAGATCCTCAAACGGCGTGTCCGGTGAAAATCGACTGGCGGTTTCATCGTCCCATTCTGTTGGTCTAGTCGGATCGCAGTTACAAGAGCCTTCAATAATCTCAATCGGTGGCAAAAGCTGATAGAGCGCCCTAGCCAGCACAGACTTGGCTGTTCCTCTACGTCCGGCAATCACCACGCCGCCCAGTCCAGGATCTACCGCCGAAAGCAACAGCGCAAACTTGATCGAATCCTGACCGACAACGGCCATCAGTGGAAAAGTATCAGGATTGTTAGTCAACAGCGCTGTCATGAGAGAGGGGTTTCGATTGGGTGTAAAGAAGTCTCGGGCGAAGAGGCAAGAGACCCACCCCGCCCTATCGGGCACCCCTCCGAGGAGGAGATTTACTTCAGGCGATGAGGATAGGGGGAATCTACCTCGATCCCCAAATGTCACAAAGCCGGGACAGATCCCCTCCTCGGAGGGGTGGCACGCAGTGACGGGGTGGGTCTCGACGGGCAACGGACCTAGCCAAGATTTTCTAGTTCTCTTATCCTGAATCTCTTATTCTAAGACGGCTGTCGGCCCATCGTGCTGCTACCTGGAATCACGGGTACTTCTACTGCTTCTCGGAAGCTCTCGACGCTCTCATCAAACTGAATAGGCAGTACGCCGATCACGTTCTCGTGCGGACGCGGGATGATTACCCAGGTCTCTAGCACGCCACCAGGAGCATTTTGAGCCGCCTCGACGCCTGCTTCCATTGCGGCTTTGACTTCTGATACATCACCGCGAATATTGATACAGAACCGGGCGCTACCGGCTCGGATGTAGGTAACTAGGGTCACTCGACCGGCTTTGACCATCGCATCCGCTGCGGCCAGCACGGGAGGAAACCCTTTGGTTTCGAGTGATCCAACTGCCTGTCCCATCTATGCTCTCCTAAAGGTGAACGGAGGCCATGCGTCTGCTATTGCAGTGATTTCTATTGCAATGGCTCTATGTACTCCATCACTGATTGTAGGGGAGAAGGGGACGGTCTCAATATCAAACATTTCTACACCTAGCCCAGGTGGCAGAGCGGATGGCCCAGGTGGCTGAGCGAAGTCGAAGCCATCACTCCACAAACGGCAAAGACGCTTCGGTATAGTCCAGCTCTAGCGTATGGATCACGTTGGCCGTTGGGTTCGGAATCAAGGTATGAGCGTACGCACCGTCACCGTAACAGGCATTAGCCGCTTTTAGCCCCGCTTCTAGTGCCGCTTTAGCTTCCGCATTTGGCCCACGCACAACGACATACTGATGGCCGCTGTCCGCCGGAGCGATCTTGATCAGCGTGACTCGACCGGCTTTGACCATAGCGTCCGCCGCCGCAAGGGAAGCCGGAAAGCCGTGGGTTTCAATGGTGACAACTGCAATGGGCATGGGGAAAGGATGAAGTAAGAAGGATGAACTAAGCCTCTCATACTTTAATCCCACTTGGTTTCCCTTCTGTGGCTATAACGCGATCGCACCCCGATTCTGGATAGGCCCAAGCGTAGTAGCTTTCCTTCGGATTGCCCCAGCACAACAGCAGGTATAGCTCGCTGCGGGTGGCTTCTACGTCGGCCCATTCTGCATTTTCGATCAGGGTTTCGACACGCTCTGAGGTGATTGGCTCAGGCGGATTGCCTGCTCGCCAGAGGGTGAGATCGGCGCTTGCTTGCCGCCAGAACGAGATGACGACGCCTTTGGCTGCGCCTAGTCTCAGCTTGTCTTCGGCGGTGGCGGTTAGCTGTGGATGGATCTCTGGAAAGCGGACAGTCTCTCCTCTAAATCGGCATTCGCGCCAGACGATGCCGGAGACGCCTTCGGCAATTTGATATTGGTGAATCTGCTCGCGAAAGTCTTGGAAGGCGTAGATCTGGCTGAGCTTTTGGGGGCCGATAGCTTTGGCAATCACCGGATCGTCGATGCGGCGATCGGTGCTCAGCAGCAGGCGATCGCCTCGGACAGCGGCTTTCATCTCAGCATCGAGAATGTCCAATAGCTGCGCGGTGGTGTAGGCCATAGCTCGCTGAGTGAGTTTAGAGATATTTTAGCAAGGCATGGGAGAGGCAGCCCAAGCCAGTCAAGAAAATTGCTTGAATGCGGCAGTCAAAAGAGCGTAGAAGCCTTCAGCGTCAACTGTCTCAGCGACCTGTATGGTCGAGCCAGCAGCGCCGCCGTACCAGTCGACGACCGTTCGGCCTAGGGTGTGTTCGCCGATGGTTTCTATTTCTACGCCGACAGTCCGAGTCGTGAACAGATCGGGATGGTGCATGTAGGCCAGCACGCAAGGATCGTGCAGCGGACCGCCCGGTAAGCCATAGCGCTCTAGATCGGACTCTCCATAGAATTCCAACATGCCAGCGGCGGCGGTGCTGACGGGATTGCCGATGGCGCGAATGTTGGCTAGGCGTTCGGGCGTGGTCAGCACCTGGTGGGTGATATCTAGCGTGATCAGGGTCGTTGGGATGTCGGCGGCTAGAACTACCTGCGCGGCGTGCGGGTCGACATACATATTGAACTCAGCGGCGGCGGTGATATTACCTTGGCTCATGCTGCCGCCCATGATGACTAGCTGAGCGATTTTTTCGGCAATCTGCGGAGACTTGATCAGGGCTACGGCTAGGTTGGTGAGTGGGCCTAGCGCGGCGATGCGTAGGGGCTCAGCTGTGTTCAGTAGCTGTGATGTTAGGAAATCTACAGCGTGTACAGAGGACTCTGCTGGACCAGGGTCAGGGAAAAGTAGCGCCTTTTAGTCCGGTGCTGCCGTGAATGTCTTCGGCAGTGGCTAAGGGTCTGAGTAGGGGCCGGGGACAGCCTGCCAAGATCGGAATGTCTGAGCGGCTGGCGAGGGCGCAGATTTTGCGGGCGTTGGGGTAGGTAAGTGAGAGGGGGACGTTCCCGGCGACGGTAGTGATCCCAAGAATAGGTAGGTCTAGGCCCAAGGCGAGGAGAATAGCGATCGCATCATCCACACCGGGGTCGCAGTCGATGATAATAGGTGCTGGCATAGCTATATCCGTTTTAGAATAGTTTATTAGCGAATAGTTTATTAGCCATAGGCACAAGGGAGCGACCTTGCTTGCCACAGCGTATTTTTACGGTATTTTGCGGCGATGGTGACAGCTCAAAACTTATTTAGACGAGTGATGATTCAAAGGCGCGTGAGCTTAGCCGTGCTGGCTTTAGTGCTATCGGGCTGCGCGGGAAGTGGACTGGGCGATCGCCTGGGCAGAAGTCTAGAGCCTGATCCTCAGCTAGCTGAGCAAACTGAGAACGCGAACGGTACAGACGAAGTGGCTGAAGACTCTACCCCTGAGCGTCCAATAGTCAGCATCGAGCCTGTCGTTGATGCTAGCGAACCCGATAGTGCAGACGAAGCGGCTACAGACGCCGAGCTAGACGCCGAGCCAGACGCCATGACAGCAGGAGACTACACGGATATTGGCAAAGCGCCAGAAGAGATTCGGCCCTATCTTAGCGACCTGCTAGCGCTAGAAGTACTGAAGGTGCGTCCACCGACTGCTCGCCCTGCTGCGGAGGGCACAACGCCACCGCCACCGCCGAAAGCCAAACGAATTTCGGCCCAATCAAGCCACGACTAGACGCGAATATGCTCGCTGGCTGCTAGCGGTGAACAATCGGTTCTACCAGAGCAATCCCAATCGCAGAATCCGTGCTGGCGTCACCAGCAGTCAGCCCGTTTTTCAAGACGTGCCCATTAGCGATCCTGACTTTGCCGCCATCCAGGGATTGGCCGAAGCCGGAATTATTCCCAGCCCACTGACTGGCAGCAGCACTACGCTCACTTTCCGCCCGGATGCGCCTTTGACCCGCAAAGATCTGCTGCTGTGGAAAGTTCCTCTAGATACCAGAGAGCCGCTGCCAAGTGCGACGACCGAGGCTATCAAGCAGGCTTGGGGCTTTCAGGATGCTGAAAAAATTGAGCCGCGCGTTGCTCAGGCGCTGCTAGCCGATCATCAGCTCGGCGATTTTGCCAATATTCGCCGTACCTACGGCTATACCACGCTCTTCCAACCTGACAAAGCCGCTACTCGCGCTGAGACTGCCGCTGTGCTCTGGCGATTTGGCAATCCGACCGAAGGCATCACCGCTGCCGAAACCTTGAATCCTGCTACTGCGGCGAATCAATCCAACAGTACAGACAATGACTGATCCTGCCGCCGCTGAAGAGACTGGCCCTGAAGAGACTAGCTCTAAAGATACCAGGCTAGAGCGCGATCCCTGGGATGACGATCGCTTCTTCGACACCATTGCCGAGCTGGTGATGCTGCACTCGCCTAGCGGTGTGGAAGGTGAGGTGAACGATTATCTACTCGCTCGGCTGGCGACGCTGGGCGTAGAGCACTGGCAGGATGAGGCGGATAACGTAGTTGCCAAGATCTCGGCGAGGGAAAGTGAACAAACCGAGAACTCGCAGGCTGAGCGGAGCCGTAACGCCGAAGGCGAGGCAGGGCCAACGCGGAGCGTTTCTAGGCGAGATCGCCTGGTGATTACGGGTCACAAGGATGAGATTGGCGCGATTGTGAAAGGAATAGAGCGCAATGGCCGGGTGTCGGTGCGAGCGCTGGGCGGGGCGTATCCGTGGGTGTATGGCGAGGGAGTGGTGGATTTGCTGGGCGATCGCACGACAGTCAGCGGCATTCTCAGCTTCGGGTCGCGCCATGTCTCTCACGAGTCACCGCAGAAGCGATTCCAGGAAGGGAAGGCGGTAGAGTGGCCGCTTGCCTGGGTAGAGACGAAGCTGTCGGCTAGTGAACTGCGCTCGGCAGGCGTGCGGCCCGGCACCCGGATGGTCGTTGGCAAGCACCGCAAGCGCCCCTTTCGAATGGGCGATCATATTGCCAGCTACACCCTAGATAACAAAGCGTCTCTCGCGATTTTGCTAGCGCTAGCAGAGCAGGTCAAGTCCCCGCCGATTGACGTGTATCTGGTTGCTTCTGCCAAAGAGGAAGTTGGCGCAGTCGGCGCGCTGTACTTCACCCAGCGCAACCAGTTCGATCAGATGATTGCCTTAGAGATCTGCCCGCTAGCAAGAGAATATCCGCTGATCGATTCGCCTACACCAGCGCTATTTTCGCAGGACAGCTACGGTCTCTATGACGAAGGTCTAAACCGAGAGATTATGGACGCCGCAGAGCGGATGTATCTACCCTTACAGGTGGCTGCAATCGACGGATTTGGCAGTGACGCCTCGATTGCGATGAAGTTTGGCCACGTCGCTAGAGGTGCTTGTCTAGCCTTTCCGACTGAAAATACGCATGGGTATGAGATTGCGCACCTAGGCGCGATTAGAAACTGCTACGAAGTTCTCAAGTCTGTAATCGCGGGTTCGTAGGAACGAGTTATAGTCGCAAACTTATAGCTTTCCGCACTTTGCTATACGTTTAGTCTGAGGCTAGCTGTCGCAATCTGGGACTTCGCTCTAGCGCCCCGCTGAGCGCCTCTCGCTTGATCGGTTTGCGTAGATAGTCGTCCATTCCCGCAGACAGGCAGAGTTTGCGATCGCTCGGCGTCACGTTCGCGGTCATAGCAATAATCCAGACGTCTTGATGCTGCGATAGCTGCCGAATCTGCCGGGTCGCTTCAACACCACCCATATCTGGCATACGCATATCCATCAAGATCACATCGTAGTGCTGATGCTTAATTGCGGCGAGCGCTTCTACGCCAGTTTCTACCACATCCGCGCTGTAGCCCAGTATCTCCAGTAGTCGCAGAGCTACCCGCTGATTCACTCGGTTGTCTTCTGCGATCAGGATTTTGATATCCGCTGGATCGACTAGGACATCAGGTTTGGAGATCAGCGTTTTAGGCGCTGCGTTCAAAGCCGAGGACAGATAGAGCGCAGTGCCTGATAGAGCGCGGCTTGCTTAATCGGTTTCCACAAGACGATCACATCGTCTGGAACGCTCTCTAGATTGCTCTTCAGCGCGCTCAGCGCAATGATTGGAATTTGTTGACTGTCTGCCCTGCTGCGCAGCGCTGCGATTGACCGATCGGATTCTACCGCTGCGCCAATGAGGCTTCGTCTAGAATCAGTCCCTCAAAAGCCAGCGTATCACCGACTAGCGCCTGCGCCTCTACCAGGAGACTTTGCCTGTAATGCTCGAATACCCACCGCCTGTAGATGCCGACTGATCTGTTCTTTTCGAGTCCGGTTGGCATCGACAACCAGTAGCTGCGTGCCCCGCAGTCCGATTAGATATTTAGGCGGCGGTAGGGTTGCTTTCGTGACCTGCGCTTTGAGGGTGAAATAGAACTGGCTACCTCTACCCAACGTACTTTTGACCCAGATATCACCGCCCATTCGTTCACTTAGCCGCTTGCTAATAGAAAGCCCTAGTCCAGTGCCACCGTACTTGCGCGTGGTAGAGGTACTGGCCTGACTAAATGGCCTAAACAGATGCGGAATGCGCTCAGCCGGAATGCCAATCCCTGTGTCCTTGACTTCGAAGCAGAGTTCGTACAGCCCTGATTGGTTAGCACGCTCAGTTCCGTCTGTATAGGTCAGAGGTGATTGAGTATTGCCTTTTGGAGATTGGCCCTGTCGAACCTGGCCCTGTCGAACCTGGCCCTGTCGAACCTGGCCCTGTCGAACCTGATAGATCAGCCTCTGCCAGGGCGTTTGACTGCTAGGCTGGCGGTAGGGATGCGCCTTTACCCGGACCGTCACTTCGCCCGCAGCCGTGAACTTGACTGCGTTACTAAGAAGATTGCTCAAGATCTGCTGTAGGCGAACTGGATCGCTCATGATGACAGCTGGGACATTGGGGGCGATCGCATAGACCAGCTCTATATTTTTAGCCGCTGCCTTAGGTGCTAGCAGCTCGATACTGCGTTCGATGGTCTCGCAAATATTGACCGGGTAGTCCTCAATTGTGAGCTGACCTGCCTCAATCTTAGAAAAATCGAGCACGTCGTTGATCAGTGCCATTAGGGTTTGGCTGCTGCCGTGCAGCGTCTCTGCATATTCTCTTTGCCGATCGTTTAGCGGCGTTTCTTGTAGCATTTCAGATAGATTTACGATCGCATTGAGCGGTGTTCGAATTTCGTGGCTCATTGTGCTCAAAAAAGCCGAGCGGACCTGGTGCAGCGCATTTGACTGAAGCCGCCGCCAACCGATTACAAACAGGCACGTGCCTAGAATCATGGCAATCGGTGGCACTATCGGCAGCAGGCAGCCAGCCTGTAGCGTCATCACGCACAGCAGCAGCCAGACACTTATCAGCAGCAGTGTCACAATCGCCTGAACGGCCCACGTCCAACGAAACAGCGCTCCGCTTAGCAAAGGCCCACCCAACAGCAGTCCTAACAGCACGATTTGTCGGGGGGGCGATCGCAGCCAGTTTTGATTGAGTAAGTTATCGACCACGGCTAGGTGCATGTATCCGCCAGGAACCGGCCAGCGATAGTTAAGCGGGGTACGCATGAACGCATGCCCTGAAGTCGCCCCGTAGCTGACAAAGACAATCTTGTCCAGGAAAAAGTTGGGAGAGATTGCGCCGCTAAGGACATCTACTAAGCTAAGCGTTGTCAGCTCATTCACCGGTCCCGGCCAGTTGATCTGAAGATTGTTGAGATTGGACGGAATGCAAACTAGCTGATTACCCACGCTGTAGGCCTGAGCGACCGCAACGCCTAAGGCTGGTACGTTACGGTGAGTGATTTCTACTATGCGAGTGAATCCGTCGTGATCAAAAGGCAAGCGTAGGTGTCCAGTGGCGATCGCAGCTTCGCTCAGCGCGCCTACAGGTTTGATCGCTTCTCCTTCGGAATTCCATACTTGACCTAGCACCACGCGGCCATGCTGATGCATCGCTTTCGCCATTCGCGCCGTCGCCGATCTACCCGCTATACTCGTCCCATGCCTACTAGCGTTCGGTAGAATACGCCCTAGGGGTAGGCTATCAGAGATGACCTCATCAGACAAAATCAGGTCGAAAGCGACAACGCTAGCCTTGTCTTTATCTAATATCTTAAGCAGTTCAGCGTAGTAGTCGCGCGAAATTGGGAACTGTCCGATCTGATTAATCGTCTTATCGTCAATGCTGATCATGACTAGGCGACTATCCCATCTGTGTGCCCCGTGCCAGCGAATGACCTGGTTATTAACCGTGCGCTCTAGAGGGGCCCATGCTTGAACAGACAGCAGCAGCGCGACTAGTCCACCCGCGATTAGGCCGGGTATCACTTGGTTAAAACCTTTGAATTTCTCATCTAGTCTAAAGATCACGGCACCACTAGTTCGTAAGCTTGTTTGGTTCCCAACGGTGTAGTGACTTGGGCCTGGATACGCCGATCTAGCGGAGCTTCGATAATTAAATCAAACTGACCTAGATCATCTATGGTGCGAAGTTCTGCGCCGACTTCTAGTAGGTTAACGGAATCGGTAGACCCGACAACGCGGACATTATTTCCGCTCACGCGTCTAAGCACGGTAATAGACAAGGTCGGATCGTCTCTTAGGGGTTCAGGCGGCGTTGGGGGCTCACCCGGACTCACCATTGACTGCTGATTGTCGTTGATTGCTACAGTTTGACCCTGGGCGCTCAAAGTCACCTCGCCTTCTAAGGTTGCGACGCCAGTCTTTCCGTCTGGCTGCACAGCAACGCCGAATTCTGTACCGCGCACGCCGCTGACACCAGCCGGGGTATAGATTTCTATCTTGCTTTCAGGATTGGAAAAAGGCCGAACTCTTAGCCGGGCCTGCCCTCGGACGACAGCTAGGTTGGTAATATATCCTCCAGCTTGGGTGATGCTCAGCGATCTGACCTGTAGCTGAGTGCGCTCGGCGACAGAGATGCTCGCAATTCCCTGGTCCACTGCTATCTGCGCAGAAGAATCCCGTTCGGTAATTATCTGTTCACCTGCCTGGCTGAGACGATCGCCCCTTTGCGCTCGACGAGCCCTCCCCCCAGAGGACACCATCTCAACACGACCGTTAATTTGCGTAACGCTCAGCCAGCGAGTCCCCTCCACTCTCCATAGCTGTCCGTAGGCAGGCGTTGAAGCAAATATTAATCCCAGCAGTGCCACAAATAGCAATGTGGGCCGAACTTTGAACATAAGACCGTGCTCAGCGATGGTAGAACAGACGAGCCGGATAGCCATACCGCAGCAGTATTCTATGAATGGTCTCTGCATCTTGGCGGTTGCTAAAGCTAGCAACTTGGATATAGCGGCCTATGCGCGATCGCGTTAGATAAGCGTCTGGCACGCAGGCCCTGATCTCAGCAAAGGTCGCTTCCGAGGCCATAGTTACCACGACTTGATAGGGGCGATCCGGCTGACGCCCAATCACGATTACATTTTCTCCGTCTGGGCCGTCTGGTTGCCGGGTATTAAATCGATGCGGCTCCGAAAACATCTCGCATTCTACCTGAGCGCCCGGAGCCGAGCTAGCCTGAAGAACGGCAGCCTGAGAAAGCGCTACCCAGGCGATCGCACTAATGCCTACCCACTTCAACAAACGTCTACCTCCTTTCTAGCTCTGCTTTTGCCAACTGCCATTTCTGGCCCTCTGGTGCTAATCGCAAGGCTCGATAGAATTCTACGATGCTAGGCTATCTAATAGCGAATGCGCGGATCGACGTAGGCATTCAAGATATCGATTGCGATACTCACTATCGCCACAATGCCTGCAAAGAAAACCATCAGCCCTTGCACCACCGGGTAGTCTCGCTGACTGATTGCCTCGTACAGCCGATTGGCTAGCCCCGGCCACGAGAAGGTCACTTCTGTGAGCACCGCCCCTCCTAGCAAAGAGGCAAACGTCAGTCCCAGAATGGTAATCACTGGAATCATGGCGTTCTTCAGCGCGTGCGCTGTCACAATCCGAAACTCTGAAATTCCTCTAGCTCTAGCCGCCTCTACGTAGTCCGCCTTGAGCGTCTGCTTTAAATTTACTCTGACAATCCGTTCAAATACGCCGCTGATCAGCACGCCTAGCGTCAAACTGGGCAGCGCTAGATAGTATAGCGTTGTACCAAACTGCGCCAGATTTCCCTGTAGCAGGCTGTCTAATAGATACAGTCCGGTCGGTCCACTAGGGGCTAGCTGTCCTAACGGAAAGCGTGTTCCAATCGGAAACCAGCGTAGCTGTACAGCGAATACCAGCTGTAAAATCATGCCAAACCAGTACATCGGTACCGCGTAGGTGACGATACCGAATATTCTGCCACCCGCATCAAAAACAGTGTTTGGCCTAGACGCGGCGATCGCACCTACGCTCAGCCCTACGGCTCGCTGCAATCAACATGCCACAAACGGTCAGCTCTACCGTGGCCGGAAAGTGATCGCCAATGATCTGCCAAACTGACTGGCCCTGACTTGCCAGCGAGCTGCCCAGATCAAAAGTAAATAGCTGCGTAATGTAGTCTATATACTGCTTGATTAACGACTGGTCTAGGCCCAGCTTGGCCCGCATGATCTGCTTGGCAGCTTCTGGCGCACGTGGACCTAACAGCGCGTCGACCGGGTCACCAGGCGTCGCCCTCATCAGCAAGAAAACAACGGTAGTAATTGTCCAAATCATCAGCGGAGCCAGTAGCAGCCGCGAAATGACATAGAGGCGAAGGGAGCGGGTACGAGACATAGTTAACCTTTCTCAATCAGCCTTTATCAATCAGCCTTTATCAATCTGCCAGAATAGAAACTGCTGATTGGGTTCGATAGCAACGTTGCTGACATCAGCAGTAGTAAACACGTAGTCCTTGGTTTGCCACAGGGGAACGTAGGGAACATCGTCAACCATGACCTGCTGAAGATCAGAGAAGATAGCGTCTCGCTTGGCGGGGTCTTGCTCAGCGTTCTGGTCAGCGACAAGCTGGTTAGCTCTATCGCTGTAGTAAAAAGATCCGTTGGCCTGAGTAGAGCCGACTGTGCAGAGCGTTTCCGCAGAGCCTTCGTCACAGGTCAAGGAAAGGTTGAACAAAGTTCTCTGGATCGAAATAGTCGGGGTACCAGTTGGAAAGAACGCTGTTGTACGCGCCGCTTTCAACGTTCTCCCAGAGGGTAGCGGATTCAGCAGTGCTAACGGTGACGTTGACTAGACCCGGCAGTTCTTGTTCGACCGACTGCTTGATAGTCTGAGCGGCGATCTGTCTGGGCGTAGAAGCGGAAGGGTACCAAATCTCGAAGGCGAGCGGATTAGCTTCGGTGATACCAGCGGCCTCTAAGAATTCTCTGGCTTCGTCAAAGTTGCCGTCACCGTAGGCTTCTTCAAAAACAGGCTCGTAGACCGGAAAACTTTTAGGAATCAGGCTGTAGAGGGGTTCAGCTTGACCTTTGAAGGCGCGATCGCTAATCAGCTGACGATCGATCATCGCCGCTACCGCCTTGCGCACGTTTAGATCATCGAACGGCGCAATCTTTTGATTGAGCGATAGGTAGTTCACTACCGTAGAGCCTGCCTCGATCACCTGCCAGTCATTACTGGACGCATCTGCTTCTAGCTGCGAAATTTGGTCAGGATCGAGCGTCTGATAGGCCACGTCTAGACCGCCAGAGGTAAACGTGTTGTACAAGTTGACCGCGCTCGTAAATACCTGAATATCAATACCCTGCGTTAGCAGGCTTCTCGCCCCAGTAGTCTTCGTTCACATCTAGCTTGATCACATCGCTACTAAACGACGCCAGCTTGTACGGACCCGACCCGACGAACGTATCGGGATTGAATTCACCCGCACCGATTGCGTAGACTTCGGGAGAAACCGGGGTAACGCCCGAAAAGGTAAGCAGGGCTGGGAACGCCGCAAACGGCTGCTGGAGCGTAATTTCTAAAGCTCCGTTTGCAGAAGCGACTGAGTCGATTTTGCCTGCGAGCAGTGAAGCCGGACGTCCGCCGTTCTCCATAAAGCGCTCGATGGAAAACGCCATGACTTCGGCAGTGAAAGGTGTGCCGTCGTGCAGGGTAACATCGTCGCGTAGCGGAATAGTGTAGGTGAGCCCATCGTCGCTGATAGTCGGCAGATCAGTCGCTAGCTGTGGAATGAGATCGGTGGTGCCAGGTGCGTAGGTGTAGAGGCGATCGCCCATGTTGTAGAGCAAAATGCCGGGGAAGATCTCGTATGAATCCGCCGGATCTAGCGTACGGGCGCTAAGCGTGGTGCCGATAGAGACGCGATCGCCCGAAGCTTCAACCTGCGCCTGCTGCGTTTGGTCTCCCCCGCAGCCGACCACCAGCATCAAACAAAGGCCAAACAGACTGACATAGCGCCCCGCCCCGAGGAACCATCGCCTAAAGAGCCTTCTGTTAGAAAATAAAGGGGCAATCATGAGCTGCTCTTTGTAACCTACAAGTAACCTACAACACGTCATTATGAGTGATGGCGAGTAGATTAGCAGAAAAAAGGCAGTCACCGTTTAGCCATATTCACTAGCCGACCATTTCTGAGCCCTTAACCTCGGCTAGGCCAAACACTCTCTCTTGCAGCTGAGTCGTAATCAAATGCGACAGCAGGCCAATCGGCCCCGCAAACAGACACAGCACCAAAGAATGCCGCGTCCAGATACCCTTTTCCTGCCCCTGCCAATAGATCCATCGACCCACAAACAGATCCATCACAATAAAGTGAATCCAGCCTGTCGCCATCACCCGCTGATCGGCAAACAGTCCTGCTAGCGCGCTCAGCGTCGGATTGGCAAACGCCTCTACAGATCCTGGGTCCAAGCTATTCACAAAGCAATAGATATACGCCAGCGCCAGCGGCACAAACGGCCATACAGATCCCATCACCCGCCGTGTCACCGCCCAGCCCGGCAAAACCACCATCAGCACCCAAAAAGGCAGTGCAAAGATATTCGCTCCGTCATACAGATACTCAATCAACATTTTTATCGAAACCTACATTTCATCTAGAATGGCTTGAATAACTGGCTTCAGTCTTGGCAAATCTTCTTGGGTAGTACTCCAGACAGTTTCGAGACTGATGCCGAAATAGACATGCGCTATCTTGTCTCGCATACCCGCAATATCTTTCCAGATAATTTCTGAATATTGTTGACGTATCGCTGACGGAATTTGCTTGGTTGCCTCTCCAATAATTTCGAGCGCACGAGTGAGGGCAAGTATAGTCTTGTCGTCGTTCTCGAACTCCTCAAATGTCATCCCTTCGACAAAGCTGTAGGCCAAGTCAATATGGGTCAAGATATCGTTGAGGTAGTCTCGGATGTCTCGCTTGACCATAAGTAGACTACTTCTTGCAATATGCTTTTGCCAATATAAGGCTTCAGAGATCGTTTCATCACCAGATCAACTTTTTCCCCTAATGTATCGCTGATATAGTTTTCTATGTGGCAGTACGTGAAGAGGCCAAACTTAAAGTGAGGGTCGAACTCAACCAAGATATCTACGTCACTAGCTTCGGTTTGTTCCCCGCGCACGTAGGAGCCAAAGATGCCAAGTTCGGTTATGTGGTAATCGCACTGAAGGGTAGGCTTTATCTCGTCAATTCGAGTTTTGATGGTTTCTAACGATTCCATAGCATCACAAAAGACACGTGATTTTGCTGATAGTTTACTACTGCACGTTTGAGCATTTCTACCTGTCCAAACCGACATTTATCACCGATAGCACAACCCTAACGGCAGAATACTCTACTGGCTGCTTGATTGCTGTCGAACTGCCCGCCCTTATGAACTTTAGATAGTGATTAGCTTAGTCAGAAGCAAGGAAGCTATTCAAAAGGCGCTTGCATTCTAAAACTAGCCCTGTAAGCTATGTAGAGGACCACAAGCGCTCAAGATTTAGGATGCGAACGAGTCATGATGATTTTGCCAGGATCGCCCATTCGAGTCACTAACGTTGACGATACCTATTACGGATTTGAAGGTCAGGTGCAGCGCGTTACCGATGGCAAAGTTGCCGTCCTGTTTGAAGGTGGCAACTGGGACAAGCTAGTCACCTTCAAAGCCTCCGACTTAGAAGTTGTAAAGCCCAAGCGTGGGAAGAAGTAAGCGATGCGTCTGCCGCTACCGCAGTTTGATATCACTCGGCGGCGACCTAGCCATATTGCCGAGGTGATCGAGACGACAACGACCGAATTTCTAGCCCAGTGCCTGGAGCCTGAGGATCTGAGCTTTCCGGCGATGCCGCCTTTTGGGAGCTGGGTGAAGGCTTATGACGAAGAGGCGGCAAACCAGGTGTATGGCGTGGTCTATCATGCGACGACCAGCCCTTTGGATTCGGTGCATCGGGCAAGAGCTTTGGGGATGTCACTGGACGATTTGCGTGAGCAGCAGCCGCAGATTTTCGCCATGCTCAAAACAGAGTTTCGTGTGGCGATTGTCGGATTTGTGCCGATGCAGGCTAGCCGTCGTCGAAAAGGTGAAATGGAACTGGGCAGTCGGTACTACCAGCATTTGCCGCCTCGTCCGCCGCAGGTTCATCAGGCCGTTCATCAGTGCGAACCGACAGAGATAGTTCGCTTCACCGAAGAGCTGGACTGGCTACGAACGCTGTTGCAGGTCAGCGGCGTTCCAACCGAGAGCCTGGTGGCCGCAGCCATCCGCGAAGTGTACAACCTGCGCGAGCTAGATCGTGACTGGCTAGTCAAAGCGGGTCGGATGGTTAGCGTATTACTAAAAGATGACTACGATCGCCTGCGAATGATTCTCTCGCAAATCCATCCCTAATCTGTTCTAGCCAGTACCCTTTTCATCATCCATACTTCTCTTCGATGCAGACTTACGACACAATTGTCATCGGCAACGGTCTAGCAGGCGCAGCGCTTAGCTACGAGCTGGCAAAAGTTGGGCAATCTGTTCTCCTGATGGATGATAGTCGCTCTGATAGCGGTACACGCTACAGCTATGGTGGAATTGGCTATTGGGCCGGAACAACAGATTTAACCGAGACGCTGTTTCGCGCTGGCATTGTTCGACATCGAGAGTTGCCAGACGAGCTAGAGGCGGATACGCAACTACGAGAATTAGATCTGTTGCTGACGGTGGAGAAAGGTGAGGAAATAGGCGCTATCAAAGACAGCTATGCGGCTATGCGGACGCCGCCTCAGTTTGTTTCTGTTGAAACGGCTTGCGAGATAGAGCCGCAGCTAGATCCAGAGGCGATCGCAGGCGCATTCACGACTCGTCACGCGCACGTCGATCCAATGTCGTTAGTAGCCGCGTACAATCAAGCGTTTCGTAGACTTGGCGGTCATCACAATCTGTCGGCAGCAACAGGACTAGTGCGAATAAAGGATACGGTGACTGGGGTAACCACTCAGACACAGGCGTATCCAGCGAAGATGGTGATTGTCTCGGCAGGGGCGTATAGTTTGCAGCTATTACGAGCGGCGAGGGTGCAGGTACCGCTGTATTTTACCCATGCAGAGATTGTGGAGACTGAGCCTTTGGACTTTGAGGTGCGATCGCTGATCATGCCTGCGGTGAATCCTCGCACCGACGCAGAGTCCGCCGCCCCCGACCCGTCTGAATGGCAAAAGCCAGACCACCAGGTCATGCCACCTGTCTTAGAAGCAGGCATTATTCAATTCAAAGACAAAACTGCTCGAATTGGACAGATCAGTCGATTTCATACCGCCTTTCTGCCCCCTGCCGATCCAAAGGTAAGCGAGTTAGCGCTAAGAGATGCGATCGCCCACCTCATTCCCCGACTCAAAGATGTCCCCGGCACCTGGCGACACTGCCTCGTCACCTTCACTCAAGACAACCTGCCTCTGCTCGGCCCGGTTCCTGGCGTTGACGGCCTTCATCTTTTCAGCGGATTTACAGGGCCTTTTGCGCTAGTCCCGCCCGTGGCCCAGCGCTACGCTAAGCATCTGAACCATTCGCCCGATGAGCTAATAGAACAGATGATGGTTTCCCGGTTCTAATGAGCTTTTGGAAAGATAGCGTTTTGTTCTTCGATGCTAATCTAGTAATGATACGAAGCTATCTGAGGTTGAGGTGGCAGTGGTTTCTCCTTTTCCCGGCATGAATCCTTATTTAGAGAATTCTGCGACCTGGCCGAATCTCCATAGTCGTTTGATTGTGGCGATCGCAAATGTGTTGGGCCCTCAGATCCGGCCAAAGTACCGGGTTGTCGTAGAAGAGGCCGTTTACAGACAGGATCGGTCCGAGCAGACCTTGCTGGTCGGAGTGCCAGACGTTTCGGTTCGCCAAAGCAGTCGTTCAAAGGTTGCGCTGAGCAAATCATTGATAGAAGGAAATACAGCCATTATGGTTCCTGAGCCAGTGACCGTGACGGTGCCGATGCCTGAAACTGTGCGGCATCGCTATCTAGAGATTCGTAGTTTACGCACTAGCGATGTGATTACGGTAGTTGAGATTTTGTCGCCTGTGAACAAGCGAGGCACGGGGCGACAAAAGTACGAAAGCAAGCGGTTAGAAATCTTGGAGAGTCAGACGAATCTGGTTGAGATTGATTTACTCCATGAGGGGCTACCGATGCCAGTACTCGGCTACGAAATGGCTAGTCACTATCGAATTTTGGTCAGCGACAGTAGCAATCGACCTCACGCACAGCTTTATCCATTCAATGTGCAGCAGCCTGTTCCAACGTTTTGGCTACCGCTAGAGCCAGAAGATGGCGGGAATTGCGATCGCGATCAAACCTCTACTCGACCAAATCTATGAGCTTTCAGGCTACGATCTCGATATTGACTACAGCCAAGACCCCATACCCAAATGGTCGGCGTCTGACTTGACGTGGCTTGACCGGCTGCTGAAGTCTCAAAAATTGAGATAGCACTCGTCAGCAGTGCCGTACCTGGTCAGATAAAGTGCAGCTCGATCATATGCTTCAGTAGAGTCAGAAAGCGTTTCTGCAATTAGGATCGGATTCATCACTGTGTCTTTGCGACCGGGCTGTAGCAGTGTAGGGCGTGGCGTTATCATTACGTCTGGATAGGTGTAGCGATTGACTTCAGGTAGCCAAAGGCGTTGATCGGTGACGAAAATGCTGTACGGCTGCTTTCGTAGTGCAGATTTCAGTAGAAAAATGAAGGTTGCCGTAATTTCGTTATGCGTGGGTGTACCACCTGATGTCTCAACGATCGCTCCGTTACGAAACTCGTGGCGAAACTCAGCTTCTACTTCTAGCGCCAGATACTCCTCGGCTGTGTAGGACCGAGTGATAGGTACAAGTAGCAGTCATTATCGGTGCCCTCACTTTGCTATGTCCAGGTCTGCTCTAATGAATTTCCTCCTAATTATAGGAAACTCAGCATATTCCTACGTTATTGCTGACAAGCTGCGATTTTCTATTGCTCGCGCTTTCAGCTAGGACAGCAGGCCAGCCAACAGCAGATGAAGGGAGTCTAGAGGACGGTTGATCTTGCGATCGCACCCGAAAAACGACAAAACCGCAGCCCCCAACAAGCACAACCGCAGCCATAACTAGAATAGCTGTACGCAGTCCTTCGCCACCGGCAACGCTATTGAGCGCTGGATATGAATAGATAGATTCCCTTTCAAAAGGCTGCGATTTAGCTACAGCCTTTGCCGGAGCACTGCCTGCTAAGAGTTCGGGCAGCTCAGTGGAAATTTCAATCAGCTTAATTCCAGATGCGGTCAGAAAAGTAGCTGCGGCTGGCTCATTAATATCTTGAACAACAACAACTTTTTGCCAGCTCGGTGAAAAGCGACTACAAAAATCAATCTGAGACTTCAGTAGAAAGGCGCTCGCCTGATCTAGAGTGAGCGTGCAAAAAATGATTTCACTATCGGTCAGAATATCAATCGTGCCTCCCTGTTCACTAATAGTCTTGTCGACAAAGACTACCTGTCCCGATTGCTTGAGGCGTTTGGCATAAGCCGATTTCAATTCTGCATCTGTTTGGAAAACCATGCGCCCGTTGGAGTCGTCGCTGCTCCACTCTGGTTTTGCTTTACGATACTACGCTGTATGGGTAATAGAACGTGTTAAGAGCTACGAAATAGCGGTTTCTTTGACGGTTTCTTTGTCGGCATCGACTTCGCAGGCAGCAATACTGACCCAGCTAGTCGAGCCGTCTTTCCAGTGCTCTTTTTTCCAGATGGGGGCGTTGTGCTTGAGGGTGTCGATGGCGTATCGGCAGGCAGCGAAGGCTTCGGCCCGGTGCGGACTGCCAATGGCGACAAGGACGCTGATCTCGCCAACGGTGAGTTTGCCGGTGCGGTGGTGGATGACGACACGGGTGATATCGGGCCACTGCTGACGAATCTGGACGGCGATTTGCTTAAATACCGCGATCGCCATTGGCTCATACGCCTGATATTCGAGGGCGATGACGGCCTGTCCATCGGTTTGATTGCGCACCATGCCGCTAAATAGGGCGATCGCGCCATTCGCCCCATCTTCTGCCAGCGCATAAGCCTGGTTTAGATCTAGCGGGGAAAAGGCGATCACAAAGCTGTCATCAGGATTGAGCTGAACAGGGCGAGTAGAGATAAAAGGAGAATCCGCGACCATAGCTAGATAGAGAGTAGGGTTGGGTAGAGAGTGGGGTTTGTATGAACTTATAGCTGAAGTCTATATAGCTCAACAGCTCATTGGCCACCTTTATTTAGCGCCTTTGCTCAGGAAAAAACGGCTTCTAATCGGGGTTGCGATCGCACTATACAGCTGCTCTAGCAAGGTGATATTGCGGCTGAGGGTATAGCGCTCTAGAACACGCGATCGCGCTTTCTTTCCCAGCAGCGCCACAATGTCCGGATGCTCTCTAAACAGAGGAAATAGCGTCTGTAGCTGACTAGACACCTTCTGCGTACTCAGTATCACTCCTGCGCCCTGGTCTAACACTTCTCCGTCTGCCCCAGCATCAGTCGCCACGCAGGCAGTCCCACAGGCCATTGCTTCTAATAGAGAGAGCGACAGCCCCTCAACGAGTGACGGCAAAATGAACCCGTCCGCTCCCTGCAAAATCTCAACTCGCCGCTCTTCATTAGCAACAAAGCCTAGCCAGACAATACTGCTGTCAGAATAGAAAGCCCTTAGCGATGCCTCTAGCGGACCGCTGCCGACAATCACTAGCTTGTCATGCTCATGCATATTGGCCGCGCGCCATCCTTTTAGCAGCGACTCCACGTTCTTTTCCATCGACAGCCTGCCCTGATAGACGTAGAGCTGCCGAGCGGATAGCTGCTGCTTGATACTCGATCGCCCTGGTGCGTACCGAGAGATATCTACCCCATTGGGAATTACTTCCACCCGCTCTGCCGGTACGCCTAGCTTGACTAGCAGACTGCGCTGCAACTGAGAAAAGACAATCACTTTGGTGTAGTTCGCTAGACGAGGCGCATAGACCTGGTAGGCCAGATGCTGCGTACTAGAAGACAGGTTCCGCCGTTTGCTATCGAAGGCCGGATGAAAGGTCGCAACGAGCGGAATACCTAGCTCTTGGCAAATTTCTGGCAGCTTTAGATCTAGCGGTGAGAGGATCAGCGATGCATGGACAATATCGGGATTTAGCTTTTGCAGCGTTTCGCTCAGGAGCCGAGCTGATCCCAGCGCTGGGATTGTCAAGATCTGCGACTTAAAGATAAAAGGTAGCGACACCTCTTCGTAGCTAACCGAATCTTCGGCGGTGTCGTCGGGCGCGGCAAAGTGTAAGAAAGTAACCCGGTGGCCCCGATCGAGTAGAGCGTTTGTGATCTCTTTACCGTAGGTAACATTGCCACAAAAAGGGGATTTTTTACCAAGCCATGCAATGTGCATCTAGTTCTTTAAAGCGCTTTCTTAAACCGTTCTGACGCTTAAATGATTCACTCTAATCCGTAAGTGATTTCACTTATTAGCTAATAGCAGTATATGCACATTGTGTAGATTCTATGACCATATAGGGAGCAGTTTGTCGCCGCTAGATCTGTCTGATACTTGATGTCAGGCGGTTTCTTTGCTTGCCGCCTCGACCAAAGACCAGGTAAAAAAGCCGCCGACAGCTACCAGCATCGCTAGCAGTCCAAATACCGTCCGCAAGCCTAAAAACGTCTCAGCAATCCCAGCTAGGGCCAGCGGTAGGCTCAAGGCAATATTGACCACGTTATTCTGCAAGCCAAACACCTTGCCGCGCATCTCTTCAGGTGTCTTTTCCTGGATTGTGGTCTGCATCGGAATGCCGATCATCGCGCCAAAAAAGCCTAAGCCGACTAGCAATACTAGGCTAGGACCAATCTGCGCGGGTGCTAGCGATAGCCCAGTGAGCATGGTGGCCATACCCAGTGAGCCGACAAGCCCTAGCTGGGGCCGAGAAAATCGCTGTCCGAACTGTCCAATGGCGATCGCACCTACTGCCAATCCCACCCCGCCCGCAGCCAGCAAAAAGCCAAACTGAGACGAGCGCAGCGCCGGAATCACCTCCGCTAGCCGCACTGCCAAAACAGCTAGCGCCGCGAACACAGAAAACAGGACCGTCAGCTGAATCAGCGCGCTTCGCACCTGCACCTGCTTTTTTAGATACTTCAGTCCATCCTTGATATCGTCCCAGGCTTTAGACGGCTTAGTCGATTCGGTCTTAACCTCATTGGTCGTAATCAAGAGCAGCAGCACGCCCGCCACCGCGTAGCCAAGGCCCACCAGGACAGATTTACCAATCCCCGTGCCCTGATCGATCGGGGCTAGCCAGCTATCTGCTAGCGCCAAGACCGGCTCACCTACCGCAAAGCCAATAATGACTGAAGCCATCATCGTGGTGGTATAGAGCGAATTGGCCGGAAGTAAATTACTCTCTTTAACAATTAGAGGAATGGCCGCCTGTTCTGCGGGCGCAAAGAACTGCGTGAGCGTAGAAATTAGGAACGTATCTACCAGCAAAATATAGAAGCCGACTGGTAGCCCAGCAATGTCCCAGCCGCTAGTAACCCAAAGCAAGCCAGGTAAGATAACGACCAGCAGTCCGCGCAGCAGGTTTGTCATCACCAGCACCGGCTTCTTTTTCCAGCGATCTACGTACACGCCTGCTAGCGAGCCAAAGAGTACAGCAGGAATGGTAAAGGCAATCATAATGGCCGACACCCAGCCGCTGATTGTCTGGTCAGGGGATTTGAACGTATCGGAGATGATCGCAATCATCAAAACCAGGTAGATCTTGTCGGCCATCTGTGAGAAGACTTGGCCGCTCCACAGCGTCAAGAAGTTGCGATTGCGAAAAACAGGCCACAGCCCGCTAGCTCGAGAGACCTGAGGGCTCTGTGGCTTTTCTATTTTTGTAGGGGCCGCATCCTTGGAATTGGAACGGGTGCTAGGACTGCTATGGCTGACGGATTCGCTATTGAGGTTGTCGATGTCGGGCTCAGACTCGCGCAGCATGGGTGGATGGTGTAAAGCAGGTATCGATTAGATCAGCTGATCGGATCGGTCGATCAAGCTGATATTGGGCATATAGACGCAGGGCCTGTTCTATGTGACGCCACATCTGATGGGGGCCAGCAGTTGGCAAGCTAGTTACCTTGCCGCTAGTTACCTTGCCGCTAGTTACCTTGCCGCTAGTTACTGTACCGATTGACGGTTTAGCCGCTGGGGAAAGTATGCCTGTTTTTATTGTGCCTGACATCGGTTCAAATTGCTGATCGGATGTCTGGCTAGCGGGGGAAAGAATCAGCTCGGGTTTGCTGAGTTGCTGCATCAGGGCAAGTTCGGCGGCGGTGAGGTGGGCGACAATGCCGAGGCGGTTAGTGATGTCTTTGGTGACCTGTTTGTTGAGGTGGCTTCGGCTCCGCTCGGACACCGAAGCGGATGCAACCGAGGGCTGAGCGGCGTCGTAGAGCTTTGCTCTTCTCTTAGAGTAGTCCGGCTGTGTGGAGTACGCTGCGGCTGTTTCACTGGCTTGAAAGTCGCTGCGATAGCTGGCGATCCGCTCTTCGAGTTCTTGGCGGTGTTCGTTTTCTAGACGCTCGATTTCTGCGAGGGTGACTGCGCCGCCGGAGCAGACGCTGAAGGCGACTCGCCAGTCGGGGTTGTTTAGCTCGATATCTAGGGGCGCTCTAGACAGGCAGCATTGATGAACTTCTGGGGCGACGCCTGCTAGGGCAAGTAAGTGAAAGGTTGCCTGAGTCAGGCAGGGTAAGACTTGCGCGGTGGTGGCGCTTTCAATCCGGGATAAGTGCTCTATTAGCAGGTAGTAGAGTTCTTCTTGCGGCTGCTCGCTAAGCGCAAGGGATAGGACGATTTCAGCAAGGTATTGGCTAGCGGTGAGTTTGGCGAGATCTTTGCTGAGACCGGGGAAGGAGCGGACGGTTTCAGCCTGAACAAGTTTATCGAGCGATTTACCTTTGATAAATAGCGCTTCGTTGACAACAAAAAGACCGGAGCGACCGGCAAGCTTGGATTTGTGCTTGCGTGCACCGGGGGCGATCGCCCTAACGAGTCCATATTCTCTAGTCAGCACAGTCACCAGCCGATCGGACTCGCCCATCGGCATACCTTTGAGATTGATCCCGGTTGCCTTGTAGTTGCGTTGGCTCACTCGCTAGCAGCCTCCGCTTGCTGCTTCACGATCTCTATTCCACGAGAGGTGCCTAGTCTAGTCGCGCCTGCCTCTACCAGTGCGATCGCATCTTCAGCCGTACGAATACCCCCCGAGGCTTTGATGCCAATGCGCTCACCGCCAATCTGCCGGAGCAGTGTTACATCGTCTACCGTCGCGCCACCCTGCCAGCCGGTGCTGGTTTTCAAAAAAGCTACGCCCGCGTCCAGGCAAATTTCGGCGGCTAGCTGCTTTTCTTCTCTAGTCAAAATGCTGGTTTCTAGAATGGCTTTTACTGGGCGATCGCACACCTCTACAATCGTGGCAATCTCCTGATGCACTTTGTTTGTCTCCCCCATTTTTAGCCAGCCCAAGTTGATCACCACATCTAGCTCGCTCGCACCGTTTTCGACGGCTTCTTGAGCTTCATATAGCTTCACCCTGTCAGTGGTTGCCCCACTGGGAAAGCCGACTACGGTGCAGACTTTGACCTTTTTGTCATACAGCCGTTCGACCGCTGTGCGCACGTGAGTAGGATAGACGCACACAGCCGCAAATCTATAGCGGTCAGCTTCATCGCAGAGCTTGAGAATATGCTCTGTCGTCGCAGCAGGGGCTAGCAGCGTGTGATCAATTAGCAGGGCTAGCTCCATCTGGGCAGCGGAGCGGGCTCGGCTGTTTGTAGGGGTTGATCGCGTATTGGCAGACGGCGTCATTTAGTTATTTGGGTTACGGGGCTAGACTCAGGCGCTAAAGATCAGTTGCCTCAGCTTATTATCTCCGAATTAAAGGGGAATGGGGGCTTCATCAAGGGCAATCTTGATACAACCCTACCCTCACCGCGTCTATGGACACGCCGCTAATTTCGGCTATTATCTGCACCCACAACCGCGAGCAGTATTTGGGGGCTGCGATCGATAGCCTGTTGCAGCAGCGCTTTGAGCAGTATGGAGGGCGCTACGAGGTAATCGTGGTTGATAATGCTTCTGGCGATCGCACCTCAGAAATCGTCAAATCCAAATCCCATCCCAAACTGCGCTATGTCTACGAACCGACGCTGGGCCTATCGGTTGCTCGCAATCGCGGCGCAGCGGTGGCAAAAGCAGAGGTGCTGGCGTATCTAGATGACGATGCTGAAGCAAGTGCTGGCTGGTTAACGGCGCTGTGGGCCGTGTTTGAGCAAGAAGAGAAGGTGGCGATCGCAGGGGGCAAAGTCACCTTGATCTGGCCACCAGACACAGCCCCTCCAGACTGGCTGTCCGACGACTTGGCCAGCAGTCTAGGCGCATACGATCTGGGCAATGAGCTGACCTACATCCAAGACCCTACGCTGACGCCGCGCGGACTCAACTACGCCGTGCGGCGGACCTTTTTGACGGCTGTCGGTGGCTTCGATACTCATCTGGGGAGAGTCGGTACCAACCTACTTTCTAACGAAGAGCAGCAGCTGACCCGGCTAGCTCTAGACAATAGCTGGCAGGTTGCCTACGTCCCCACCGCACTAGCCGCCCACAACGTTGCCCCCGATCGAATCAAGCGAAGCTGGTTTCTGCGGCGGAGCTGGTGGCAAGGCATTAGTGAAAGCTACCGCGAGCGCTCCAGCGGCACCAGTGGTCTTTGGCAGCTAAAAGCTGGTGGAGAAAGATGCCTGCGCGGTCTATACAAAACTGTTAGATACAGCCGTCAGCCCGCTCAACAGTTTGGCAACTTTGCGTATGCCTACGGCCAGCTGGGTTATCTAGGCAGTGTCGTCCGCGATTGGTTTCGCCGCTAGTTTTGCCGCTGCTACCGGTGCCTCAGACCGCGTTTTCCCAAGTACTGCTTAAAACCTGCCCAGACAATCTGCCCAAAAAGCTGACTGAAAAGCCATGACCATTCCTATCTCCGTTCTGATCCCAGCTAAAAACGAAGAAGAAAATTTGCCCGCCTGCCTAGCGAGCTTAGCTCAAGCGGATGAAGTCTTTGTTGTCGATTCGAATAGCGACGATCGCTCGGTCGAGATCGCCGAAAGTCTGGGTGCAAAAGTGGTTCAGTTTGACTTTAACGGTCGCTGGCCAAAGAAGAAAAACTGGTCCTTAGACAATCTGCCTTTTCGCAATGAGTGGGTGCTGATTGTCGACTGCGATGAGCGAATTACCCCAGAATCTTGGGCCGAGATGGCCGAAAAAATCAAGAGTCCCGACCTCGATGGATACTATATCAATCGCCGCGTCTTCTTTTTGGGTCAGTGGATTCGTCACGGCGGTAAATATCCCGACTGGAACCTACGCCTGTTTCGTCATGCCAAAGGCCGCTACGAAAACCTCAACACAGAAGATATTCGCAATACCGGCGACAACGAAGTCCACGAGCACGTGATGATTCCTCATGAGAAAGTTGGCTATCTCACAGAAGATATGCTGCACGAGGACTTTCGCGATCTGTATCACTGGCTTGCTCGTCACAATCGCTACTCCAACTGGGAAGCACAGGTCTATCACAATCTGCTCACCGGGATGGGCGATCGCGGCACCATCGGCAGCAACCTGTTTGGCGATGCGGTCCAGCGCAAGCGCTTCCTCAAAAAGATCTGGGTTCGACTGCCGTTCAAACCCTTTTTGCGCTTCGTGCTGTTCTATATTCTGCGACTTGGCTTTCTAGACGGGTACGCAGGCTATGTCTATGGACGCTTACTAAGTCAGTACGAATATCAAATTGGTGTGAAGCTTTACGAGCTAAATTTCGGTGGCAGACTCAACAAAGTGGCGCTAGAGAGTGAGCCACAGAATAATGCACAGAGAGGTTTGCAAAGCGATCTGCAAAGTAATCTATAGCGTGTCCCGGATGCATTCGGTACACGCTAGTCGCTTGGCCTGTTGTTACTGATAGCTTATAGCCCGTGAACTGTACCTCAGCCAAGTGACCAACGCTATAGAGGTTTCAAAATCTCTGGTTGACTCCTCTACAGAGCCACTGGAACAAACAATCTAACAACGGTCAGACAACAGAGCCCTCTGCGAAGCTGTACTCAACCAATGTCCCTACCCAATTCTGAGCGAATGGCAGTAGTCATCTAGTTCAGCGATTAGCGACTGTTTGCGCTTAAGTGATACGAAAGAGGCTTCAAAAGAATTTTTGGCGAGCTGATAAAGCGTTTGATTGCTCAAATCTAGCGCTGACCGTGCGGCCTCGTAGTTTTCTGCTACATAGCCGCCAAAGTAAGCCGGATCGTCGGAGTTAACCGTTGCGCACAGTCCCTTTTCTATCAGCTGCTTTAGCGTATGGTCAGCCATCGAATCGAATACGTTTAGCTCAATATTAGAGAGCGGGCAAACGGTTAGCGGAATCTGCTTATCTGCTAGGTAGTCCATTAGATCAGAGTCTTCTATAGAGCGGACACCGTGGTCGATGCGCGAGACGCCTAGCAGCTTGATCGCTTCCCAAATATAGTCAGGCGGTCCTTCTTCTCCAGCGTGAGCCACGGTCAAAAAGCCTTCTGCTCTAGCCCGGTCGAAGACGGCTTGAAACTTGGCAGGTGGATTTCCTTTTTCCGCAGAGTCCAAGCCGACCGCGACAATCGACTCTTTGTATGGGAGCGCGTCTTCTAGCGTACTCATAGCGCTTTCTGCGGGGCGATCGCGCAAAAAAGAAAGAATCAGCTGACTCGGAAATCTCCTCAGGTTCTAAGGTGCCTTCTATGTGCAAATGCAGCTCAGCTTTGGGTAAGCCCTGAATAAAGTTTTCTGTCTTGCTCACGCCTTAATCTCCAAAGCTAGAATGACGGACTTCTAGCTCATGATAGATACCTTCTTCTGTAGCAAAGTGCGGCAAGACAAGTGCGGCAAGACGGGTGCGAAAAGACGGGTGCGGAAAGACAGGTGCGGCAAGACGAGTGCGGAAAGCTATGTGGCTAACACGCTGCCCTAAAACCTATCCTTCATCAGCTACTAATTCTGCAACATTCCGTACAGTTCATGAGTTGTTTTTCTAAGAGAATATAGATTCACGCAGGGGTGACTCACTATTTATGGATCTCTATAGTGTTGAAACTTATCTAGAGCCAGCGTCGCTAGCAGAGGTGTCAGACTGGCAAGCAGATTGGCACTAGCTAGCTGGCGGCACTTGGATATTCAACGAAACGCAGCCGCAGATAAAGACCCTGGTCGATATGCAGCGGCTGAACTGGTCGGCGATAGAAGTCACGCCAGACGCACTTTTGATTGGAGCCACCTGTATTCAGAACGATTTGCTTGATTTTTCTTTTCCAGTAGATTGGCCTGCGGTAGAAGCGCTCAAAGATGCGGTTAGAGAGCTAGCTTCGTTTAAGCTTTCTCATGCTGCGACCGTTGGCGGCAATATTTGTCTAGCGCTGAGTGCTAGTACGTTCGCGCCGGTGATGGTCGCGCTTCAAGCAAAGTACGAGATTTGGCGAGCTAATGGCGACCCCTACTTCGTAGAGGCCGCTGATTTCCAAACTGCTCCGCAGCAAACGGTGCTTCAACCGGGCGAAGTGCTGCGCAGCATTAAAATTGCTGCATCGAATCTGACGCAGTGGCAAACCCGGTTGAAGCGGATGGCGGTCTGTACGGCGGGGTATGCGATCGCAATTATCGTCACCGCCTACAACTCACAGACCCAACAGGTCAAATTTGGGATTGGCGGTAGCGTTCCTGTGCCCTGCCTGATTGAATTCGATGCTGTCCCCACCGCTGAACAGGTAGGCGCGGCGCTTAGAGAAAAGCGCTTTCTCGATGACGAAAGAGGTAGCGCAACTTACCGGCGGCACATTACCCAGGTATTGATGCGGCGTGGCATCGCAGAGCTGACGGCGGATACAGTTGGAGCGCGTCGATACTAACGCAATTTAGATCAATTGTTTAAAGACTTAATAAGAGAGAGTTCCTGTGCAGAAACCGCTAGATTTTCAGGTTAATCAACAACAGCGCACTACCGCCTGTTCGCCGGGAACAAGTTTGTTGAGTCTGCTGCGAGAGTTGGGCTATGCGGGCGTGCATCGCGTCTGCGAATCCGGGGATTGCGGTAGCTGCACGGTATGGGTAGACGATTTGCCTGTTCATAGCTGCATCTATCCGGCAGTGCGCTCAGATAGTCGCAAAATTACAACGATTGAGGGGATAGGAAACGGCAAGCTCTCACCCATGCAGCAGGCTTTTCTAGATCAGCAGGGGTTTCAGTGCGGCTACTGTACGCCTGGAATGGTAATGACGGCTAGCAAGATTGAGTCTGGCTCGATAGAAGAATTGAAAGCAGAAATGGAAGGGAATCTCTGCCGCTGTACGGGGTATGAGGCTATTATTGACAGCGTTGTAGCGGGCAAGCACCAGAGTTCTGGTGAGCCTGCGGAAAGTGAGCCGGTGACAGCAGAGGCTAAAGCACAGGTAGGAGAGAATGTTCCCAAACAAGATGGGCCAGATTTAGTCACAGGAAAGCCGGTCTATACGGCTGACTGGGCACCGCCCGGACTACTCCATCTGAAGGTGTGCGATCGCCCCATCCCCACGCCCGCATCCGCCGCATCGACACCACCAAAGCCAAGGCGCTAGACGGCGTTGAGGCTGTCTTTACACACGAAGACATCACCCGCTGCGCCTACAGCACTGCCGGACATGGCGCACCCGTTCCCGACCCGCTAGATCACTACTTGCTAGACAACAAAGTCCGCTTTATTGGCGATCGCGTTGCGGCTGTTGTAGCCGAAAGTAAGGCAACTGCTGCGATCGCCTGCGACCTGATCGAAGTAGACTACGAAATCCTGCCCTATGTCATCGACCCCTTAGAGGCAATTCGGGGAGAAACCGTCATTCACGATGAGCCAGAATCTAGCCAAATCCACGACGCTAGCCACAACATTGTAGGCAAAATCAAGCTAGAAAAAGGAGACTTAGCAGCGGGGTTTGCCGAGGCCGATTTGATTGTTGAAAATGTCTACAAAGTTCCCGCTGTACAGCACGTTCACCTAGAGCCCCATGTCAGCATTAGCTGGTTTGACGAAGCAGGCATGTTGGTTGTTCGCTCTAGCACTCAGGTGCCCTTCCACTGTCGTAGACTGCTATCCGAACTGTTCGATTTTCCAGAAGAGAACATTCGCGTTTACAAGCCTCAGCTTGGCGGTGGCTTTGGCAACAAGCAAGAGATATTAACCGAAGATCTTTGCGTACTGGCAACGCTAAAAACTGGCAAGCCCGTTCAGTGGCAGTTCACCAGAGAAGAAGAGTTCACAGCGACCAACAGCCGCCACGCGATGGAAATCTCTCTCAAAACAGGCGTAAAAAATGACGGCACGCTGGTGGCTCAACAGATGAAAGCGCTCTCGAATACGGGAGCCTACGGCAATCACGGCGAAACCGTTACGTTTTTAACCGGCTGCTTTCCGCTAGGCTTGTATCGCTGCGCCAATCAGTCTTATCTTGGCACGGTAGCCTATACCAATACCATGCCTGCCGGTGCCTTTCGCGGCTATGGCGCAACGCAGGGCACGTTTGCAATAGAGTCTCAGCTAGATGAGATTGCCAGTAAGCTCGCCATCGACCCGATCAAACTGCGGCAGCATAACCTGATTACGCCAGCAGATGAAATTCTCATCGGTAGAGAAGAACACTTTCATATTATTGGCAGCTACGCGCTAGATGAGTGCATCGAAAAAGTGACTGAAGCGCTGGGCTATGAGCCTGAAAGTAAATTGAAAAGCCCCGCCGATACAGACAGCCCGATCAGGCGTGGCATAGGATTGTGCCGCCACCATGCAGGCAAGCGGCTTAGCCAAAATCCATCTGGCGACTGTCCAATTATCTCTGCTGCCGGATGGACGCTACGAGCTGCGCACCGGGTCAGTCGATGTAGGCACGGGCTCAGATACAACGCTGCGTCAGGTTGCCGCGCAGGTACTAGAAACAACGGTGGAAAATATCAAGATCTTGAGCGCAGATACACACAACACGCCATTCGATGCGGGTTCCTACGCTTCTGCGACTATGTTCATTACCGGTCAGGCGGTAAAGTTAGCGGCTCAAAAGCTGCGATCGCATCTCTTTCAAATTGCCGCGCGCTACCTGGCAGTAGACCTAGACACTCTAACGATAGACACCTGCAAACTCTATAGCCCAACCGCAAAAATAACGCTTCAGCAGCTAGCCCACAAAGCAACAGAACAAGAGGAAACGCTGACGGTAGAGCTGTCGCATACGAGTGATCGCGCCTCTCTTACGTTTGCCTTCTTGGGCGCGGAGGTAGAAGTCGATACCGAAACTGGCCGTGTAAAAGTGTTGCGCTGCGTTGAAGCGATTGACATCGGCACCGCCATTAATCCTCGTATCTGTCGAGGTCAGGCAATGGGGGGACTGGCGATGGGTATAGGCTATGCGATCGCAGAGGAATTACGCTTTGACGAGCGAGGCAAAATTCTTAACCCTAGCTTGCGAACCTACCGGATTCCGGCGGCGACTGACATTCCACCGATGGAAGTGATTCTAATTGAGAAAGCCGATCCGTACGGACCGTTTGGCGCTAAAGGAATTGGCGAGATTGGCACGAACTGCGCAGCCCCAGCCATTGCCAATGCGATCGCCCAGACCACTGGCGTCAGACTGCGCCAGCTACCGATGATTCCGGAACGCGTATGGCAGGCTCTACAAGCAGCGAAATGACCTCCCCCCAGACGTTTTATCAGCAGCTACGCAGTGTTCTAAACCAACAGCCCGCAGTCGTCGCTACTATCGTGAAGGTGATCGGGTCTGCACCTAGAGAAACTGGCGCAAAGATGGCTGTGTATGGGGATGGCCAGATTCTTGGCACGATTGGTGGAGGTGCAGGAGAGGGGAAAGTCATTGCGCAGGCGCTAGAAATTTTAAAGGAGAAAGATAATCTGTCGGCAAACAATCAGCTAGTTGAGATTGATCTAACCGGTGTATCCAACCGAGAAACGCAGGGCATTTGCGGTGGGAAGGTGCAGGTTTGGCTAGAGATTTGGTTGGGTGAGCGGGCGATCGCACAGATCGAACAAATCCTGGACGTTTTTGCAAGTGGAAAATCTAGGGTATTAGTGACGCCGTTGGTGCGCGATCGCTCATCTTATTTAGCCAATGAACAAGCGCTAGATCAGCATTCTTCTTTATTAGCGAATCAAGCTGCTGATAAATTTATTGAAACTGTTCAACCACTCCCCACTCTACTGATTATCGGCGGTGGTCATGTTGCGGTAGCCTTAACACAAATCGCGAGCTTTTCAGGATTCCAGATCGCTGTGCAGGATGACCGCCCAGACTTTCTCACTCTCGAAAGATTTCCGCAGGCTAGCGTTTTCTCTCACTCCATCGGTGAGGTGTTAGCACATTTCTCAGCGCATCAGCTATACGTTGCCCTGGTAGCACGCGGATACCCGCAAGATATTGAAGCGCTAAAAGCACTTTTACAGCGTTCTCTAGCTTATCAATATGTGGGTGCTATCGGTAGTCAAAAGCGCATTCGGATGATTCATCAGGCCATGCGGCAGCAGGAAATTTTCTTAGAAAATCTGCCAAATTTCTACGCACCTATTGGGTTAGATATCGGTGCGCTCACCCCTGAAGAAATTGCAATCAGCATTTGCGCAGAGCTAATCAAAGTGCGCCGGGGCGGAACCGGGCGATCGCTATGCGAACGAATACAGCCTTCTAGCACCGGCTCCAAAGTTCATACTAAAAAGGTTAATCCGACAGAAATAGCCCCTCCAAAACGGCACTATGCCTACCCACTCCCATAAAGCAGCTTTAGCAACCGACCGGCACTTTGCTATTATCCTAGCCGCTGGGCTCTCTACCCGAATGGGCGTTTGTAAAACAACCCTGCTCTGGCACAATCATCAAACCCTACTGCACTATCAAACAGAACAATTTTTGCAGGCGGGTATTTCACCTATTGTTGTATTGGGTAAGCACAACGCTCATCGGCGTGAAGACTGCGCATTGGGGACTACAGTCGTTGTAAAAGGAAAAGAAAATAACAGTAAGACTCAAACAATATTAACTGGGCTGACTCAACTACCAGACGCACTCTCAACCATTACAATTTCTGCGGTCGATCAGCCCCGCTCTGCTAGCGTATACAGAGCCCTGATACAAACATCTCAACAGCAGAACGCACTTATCACCGCCCCGTCCTACTGCGGCAAAATAGGACATCCGATCACGTTCTCTTATCACCTACGAACTGAACTAGAACATATCCGCAATGAGAGTTTAGGACTACGCCAAATTATTCAGGCACACTATGCTGCAATTCACCGAGTCGCTTTTTCAACATCTGAAGTATTGATAGATATCAACGATGAACAGAATTATCAGCTGTGTAAGCCGGATACATAGCAAGGCGCATTTCCACTTTGCTTCAGCGCCATCCGCAGCGCAGCAATCCTTACACTTGCAGCCAGCCAAACAGCGTTTCTACCGTCAGCTCAAACGCGCTTAGAATATCGGGCATTGGTAGCCGAGCCGTTGGCGTTTCTAAAATTTCAATTGCCTGATCGGGGCGAAAAACCAGAACTGTTTTCTCGTTAGAATCTATCAGCCAGCCGAGCTGAGTGCCATGAGTCAGACAGTGAGAGATCTTCTTGATGACTCTAGTTTGACTTTGCTGAGGCGACAGAATCTCGATGGTAAGACTGGGTGCCACCGCTACAATATCTGCAATATCGCCATCCTCATCACAAGGAATCTGACTGCTAGACAAAACCACAATATCTGGGACGATAGCCGCGCTACCAACGCGACACCGCAGCTCTGTGAAGGCTAGGCCAGTCTTTTGCGATTCAAGGAAATCGTTCAGCACGTTAGACAGCTTGGTCTGTAGCCGACTGTGTTTTCCTTTCGGCATAGGCTTTTGCGTAACTTTCCCATCTATAAATTCGCTAGCAGGCTGTGTTTCTGGAAGTTCCAGAAAGGCTGCGAGGGTGAGCAGTTTGGTCGGGGTTTGTACCATCTGTAGCGCTTCAGTGCGATTGAGTTAATCATATAGCGGGGCTAGTTATTTCGCGCCGGACCATTCCGCCAGCTCATTCGCCCGCCGCACCGGATCAAGCGTCAGCTCAGCGTCTAGCCGCTTAGCCTCATCAAACTTCGCGATCGCCGCCTCCACCTCACCCCTCTGCGCCAGCACGCTGCCCTGCGCCACTGCGAACTCTGCCGACTGCTGCCGTGTCCACACTTGTTGACACACTTTACAGGCTTTACGCGCTGTCTCTGTCTGTCTCAAAGTCAACGCCGGATGACGCATCAGCGTATTGCAGCAATAGCGCAGCTCATCTTTCCAGCTACCTACTCGCCATAGTCGCAGCGTTGTATCGCGACTGCCAGAAAAAATCTGATCGCCCTGCGGACCAAAAGCCACTGAGAAAACTTCATCGCTGTGGCCTTCAAACGGTGAGCCAATGGCATGCCCTTCCAAGTCCCACAGCCGTAGCGTATTGTCCCCACTGCCCGAGACAATCCGATCTCCACTCGGACTAAAGGCCACTGAAGTAACCCAATCGCTGTGGCCTACAAACGGCGAGCCAATAGCATTTCCTGCCAGATCCCACAGCCGTAACGTACTGTCATCACTACATGAGATAATGCGATCACCCTGTGGACTAAAAGCTACCGATCGAACCGAGCCACCGTGCCCTCCGAAGGGCAGACCAACAGCGTTTCCTTCTAGATCCCATAGTCGCAGCGTCTTATCACGACTACCCGAGACAATGCGATCACCCTGCGGACTAAACGCTACCGAATAAACCCAGCTACGGTGTCCTACAAGCGGTGAACCGATAGCGTTTCCCTCCAAATCCCACAGCCGCAGCGTCTTATCACGACCACCCGAGACAATACGGTCGCCCTGTGAGCTAAACGCCACCGCCTCAACCGAGTCACTATGCCCTACAAACGGTGAGCCGATAGCGTTTCCCTCCAAATCCCACAGCCGCAGCGTCTCGTCTTTACTAGCCGAGATAATGCGATCGCCCTGCGGACTAAACGCCATCGACCGAACTGAGCTACTGTGACCTTGAAACGGCAAACCGATAGCGTTTCCCTCCAAATCCCACAGATTCAGCGTGCCAGCACCAACACCCGAGGCAACGCAATCACCCTGCGGACTAAACGCCACTGCATAGACCCAGCCGCTGTGTCTTTTGAGGAACGATAAGCTAGTAGCGTTGCCTTCGAGGTTCCACAGCCGTATTGTCTTGTCATAACCACCTGAGATAATGTGATCGCCCTGCGGACTAAACGCCACCGAATGAACCGAGCTGCTGTGGCCTTCAAACGGCGAGCCAATAGCATTTCCTGCCAAATCCCACAGCCGTAGCGTACCGTAAGTGCTACTTGAGAGAATACGGTCGCCCTGTGAGTTAAATACCGCCGAGTAAACCGAGCCGCTATGTCCTTCAAACGGTGAGCCGATAGTGTTTCCTTCGAGATCCCACAGTCGTAGCGTATTATCGCGACTGCCTGAAACAATGCGATCACCCTGCGGATTAAACGCCACCGAATAAATCCAGTGATCATGGCCTTTAAAGGGTGAGCCTACAAGGTTTCCTTCTAAGTCCCATAGGCGTAGCCTCCTATCGCGACTGCCTGAAACAATGCGATCGCCCTGCGGGCTAAACGCCACCGAATGAACCGAGCTGCTGTGGCCTTCGAACGGCGAGCCAATAGCATTTCCTGCCAAATCCCATAGCCGTAGCGTGTTATCACGACTGCCTGAAACGATGCGATCACCCTGTGGACTAAATGCCACTGAATAAACCCAGTCGTTATGTCCTTCAAATGGCGAGCCAATGGCGTTCCCCTCCAGATCCCACAGCCGCAGCGTCTGATCATGACTACCTGAGACAATGCAATCACCCTGCGGACTAAATGCCACTGAATAGACAGAGGCGCTATGTCCTTTGAACGGCGGGGCCACCATATTTCCTTCCAAGTCCCACAGCCGCAGCGTCTTATCACGACTACCTGAGACAATAAGGTCACCCTGCGGACTAAACGCTACCGACTCAACCGAGCTGCTATGGCCTTCTATCTTCAGGCACTCACGAATACTAAACCAGGCGCGGTGCAAAGCATCCTGCGCTGGAGGAGTCACTTGATCAAACTTCTCCTGACTTTCTCCTACCAGATTGATAGCATCGACGGTTGCCTCCACTGTCTGACCAGGATTAAAGAGCAGCTTATCGCGAACTTCACGAGACGCCTCCTGTAGCTGAGCTTTGGCCAAAGCCTGCTTCAGCTTGTTCACATTCTGTTGTTCCTGTTCGTCACTGAGCAGAAAATAATCTTCTAACTCAGTCCCCCGTTTTCCGCTGAGTATTTTCGCTAGCTCGCTCCACTGTTCCTTCAGCTCTAGCAACAGCCCTCCAGACATCAAATACTGATCGCTTTCTTCTTTTGCCTGCCACTCTTTATGCGCATCTTCTAGCCGCTGCACTAGCCGCCGCAGGTCTCTATCTTCCTGCCGCCACGATACAAACTGCGCCCATCCTTCCAGCAGCGCCTCATGTGCTAAATCCACAAACTCGCCATCACTCACTAGCAGCCGCCCCGCCACCAGGCTCGTAATCACATCATTCACAATCTCTCTAGTTTTTTGCTGTTGTTCATTCTTTGACTCTGTCCCACCCCCCATCGCCAGCAGCGCCTCTTTCGGCTGTCGCTGCCGAGTATCTTTCTCTCCTTTCCCCAATCGCACCAGCCGCAGACAGATCCGCTTCGCCCAGGGCTTATCTACTTCTCGCAAACTGTTGTACACCGTCTCCGCTCGCCTATCCAACGCACCTTTTAGCCCACCCATCTCTCTGTAGGCACTAGCCGTCAGCTTCCTAGCCTGCGTATCTCGCTTTTCCCACAGCTCCGTCAGCGCAAACTCCAACAAAGGCAAACAGTTGTGTTCCGCTGCCACATTCTCTAGCAACAGATCCAACAGACCCTCGCCAAAGGCATACCCCCGAGCCTGCGCAGGCTTCAAAATCGCATCGCGTAGATCCTCCCCCGTCAAAGCCTCCAGCCAAACCACATCTCGCTCCACCACCGCCGCCGGATACCCCAGAGCCAGCCACTCATTCACAAAATCCGACCGCATCGTCGCCACCACCGCCAGCCGAGCCCCTGCCCTATCCCTCACCGCCAGCAGCACCTCTACAAACCGCTGCCGTTCAGCCTGATCGCACAGCGTAAAGACCTCCTCAAACTGATCCACCAGCAGCAACAGTTTTAGATCGGCTTGTTGCAGCCACCCTTCGACTCCGCTCAGGGTTCGGTGCCCGATACCCTCTGTGGGCTGAGCGGAGTCGAAGCCCAGCAGCGCCCTGATCTCACCCGCCGTCACCCCGCTCGCCACCAACAACTTCCGCAGCTCCATCTTCAAAATCGCCAGCGGAGCCGCATCCGGCTTCATCGTGATCACCTGCCAGCTCTGCGCCATCAGCTGCGTCACCAGCCCCGCCCGCACCACCGAAGACTTTCCACTCCCCGAAGGCCCCAGCACCATCACAAAATTAGACCGATCCAGCTTTTGCACCAGTTGCTGCGTCACCGCCGCCCGCCCAAAGAACACCGCCGCCGTCTCCGGCGTAAACGCTTGCAGCCCCTGATAAGGACACACCTCACTCATCTCATCCGCCACTACCACAGACCGCCGCTCCAATATCGGCACATCTGTCCCCGACCCCAGATAGATTGGCTCTTGTCCACTATCCCGCAGCGCCACCTTCACCCGCTGAAATACATCAAACCCAGTCACCCGGTCCTTATCGTCCGAGCGCAACGCCTCCAGCACCGCCGTCGAAAAAACACTGTGCTCCGCCGCCCTCATCGCATACGCCTGCTCAAAGCTGCGACAAGCCGTCACCAAAAAATAATCCGCCTGCTCCAAAGCCCCCAGATTCTCTTTCGCCTGCGCCTTCTCCACAAACGATCCGCTATGACAGCAGTCCAATAGCATCACCAAACTGCTCAGCTCCGCCTTAGCAATCAATCCGTTCAAAGCCCGAAACGAAAGCCCTCGCCTCGCAGAGAGCACCCGCCGCCCTTCCACCTCTATGCGACAATCCTGCGTCGCCAAAAAGCCCTGCGTATCCTCCTCATCCTCCCCCGCTGTAAAGCCGTGCCCCGTAAAGTAAATCAGCACATCGCTATGCTTCCCCCGCTCCCATAGCAAGGTCTTCAGCGCACTGCGCAGCCTATCGCCCGTCACCTTTTCGTTTAGCAACGCCACATTTTCAAAATTCTTACTCGCCCGCAGCACATCCCGCACCGCCTCAGCATCCGTCCCTGGCTTCGACAAATCCTTCAGGTGCTCATACTCACCAATCCCGACAACCAGGGCATAACGCTTCATAATTGGACGAATTCAAGACAATTCACCCTAAGATAACCAACAAGCGCACTTGATTAAAAGCACAGAACGTAAACATATGAGTAGCATTCAGCCCGTCCAGATAGAAGACGCCGATGGCACCACTTACACCGTCCTAATCGAAACGACTAACCCTACCGAACTGCCATCTGTTGTAGAAAATTCTGATGAGGGCGATTACGAGTCCTACAGCCCCCTCGACGACGCCCGCGCCCACCTCAAAAACATGCACGGCACCATCCGCGCCTACAGCTGGCAAGTCATCGGCGCATTCAAACGCCTACCCAGCGGTGTCGAAGTCGAAGAAATGACTCTCAAATTCGGCATGAAAATCGGCGGCAAAGCCGGACTGCCCATCTTCACCGAAGGCACCGCCGAAAGCAACTTCGAAGTCTCTGTCAAATGCAAATTCCCCAGCAGCCCACCCAGCAAAAGCTAGTAAGTCAAACCAGATAACATAGGAGAAAACCTTCCCGCTATGGACACACCAAACCAAACCATGACCACACTGCCAAAACCAAAAATCGATGCCTTCACGCTAGAAGTTCCATCCCTCTCCCGCGATGCCATAGAAGAGCTGTACAACTTTCTACAGTATCTACAGTTCAGACATGAGATTGATCTTGATACCGCTCTAGAAGCCATCGAAGACGAGATCGACCCTTACGACGCCGAAATCGCTCTACAAGAACCTGGCGACGCAGTACCTCTGGGAAACCTTGAAGAAGGAACTAGGGCTATCGTGAGCTATCAAATCCTCTTTGAACCTGCTGCCGCAAGAGACAGCTCAGAAAGCTACCTCATCAGTTCAAAAAAGCCTACTTCCTGCATCGATAGATCTGTCGGACAAATCCTAGACCATCCGGCTGTAGGAAATTAAAGGGTAGAAAAGACGAGTACCGAATCCGATCAGGGCACTATCGCGTCATCTACAGACATTCAAGACACCGCTTTGTTATCGTTAGTGTCGTCAGTCTAGGTCATCGAAAAGATGCCTACGATTAGGCACCCCCGCTTATGTTCCAAGCCACCCGCCGCCGCCTCGCTCTCTGGTACACCGCCGTTACCGCTGTACTGTTGCTACTCTTCGCCAGCGGCGTCTACGTCTATGTCCGCAGTACCCTAGTCGAGCGCGTAGACGACACTCTTAATCACGTCATCGAAGTCGTCGAACGCTCTCTCATTATCGAAAGCAATGAGAGAGTCAATATCGAAGCCAGCTTTCGCAATAGTGAAGAAGCCAGCGAAGATGATCGCATCGATCTCGAATGGTTTAGCCCCGAAGGAAATTTGCAGTGGAGCACCTTTTCTAGATCGCCCTCTAGATCGCCTAGAGTGCCACTACACGTCAATCCCAAATGGCGAGACCATCATCCTTTCAGACGGCCTCGCGCTGCGGCAGATTACCCAGCGAATCAAGCTAGGCCCGCAGCTTCTCGGCTATCTGCGCGTCAGCCACCCCTGGTTTGAAGTCTCCAAACCCAGCCGCCAGCTGATTGTCGATCTTGGCTGCGGCGTTACGATCGCACTCACCGCTGTCGCCGGAATCGGCTGGTTCCTATCTGGCCTGGCAATGGCCCCCGTCCGCGACTCCTACCAGCAGCTCAAGCAGTTCACCGCCGACGCCTCCCACGAACTGCGTAATCCGATCGCCGTTATTCAGACCAACGTTCAGGTCGCCCTCGCTGATCCCGATGAACAGTTTCAGCGCAGCTCAGCTAGAGGTCGTCGAACGGCTCACCCGCAGACTCGGCAGACTCGTGGACGATTTGCTGTTTCTCGCTCGCCAAGAAAGCGGCCTGATCCCCATGCGCAAAGAGCCTGTAGAACTGGTTGGACTATTGGCAGATGTGGTGGAAGAACAGCAGGCGATCGCACAAGAAAAAAATCTCACCCTCACCTACACCCATCCCAAAACCCACGCCCACACCCAGGGCGATATCGATCAGCTCACTCGCCTATTTACAAACTTGATTGCCAACGCTATCCAGTACACCCCCACTGGCAAAATCTCTGTTAATCTCACGTTCAGCGCTCAGCAGACCACTATTGCTATCACCGATACCGGCATTGGCATTCCAGACAAAGATCTTAAGCACGTCTTTGATCGCTTCTACAGAGTTGATCCCGCCCGCAGTCGCAGTATAGGTAATGGAGCTGGGGGGTCGGGATTAGGACTGGCGATCGCCAAAATCATCACAGAAAACCACCAAGGTCAGCTCACACTCACTAGCCAGTCATCCTCTGAACAATCATCTTCTGACCAGTTCGTCTCTAGTCAGCTAGGCTCCAACCAGTCCGACCATCTAGGCGATAGCAACCAGGAAGAAGCGACAGGCACTACCGTCACCATTCAGCTACCAACCATCCCATTCCTAAAAAAAGTGGAAGCGCTCAGACCAACCGCTGACCTGAGCGCCCCTACCTATAAGCCCTAAGGTTTGACTCTACTGGTCTACAACGGCGCTCACATCCGGCGAAAACGTCCGAGAGATTGGCACTCCTAGCACCCCCATCGGCTCCGCTTCAGACTGATTGAAAGAATACAAAACGCCACCCGCATTCCCCACCCGAATCACCATCGATTGATCCGCTACCCAAGAACGCTTCTCACCTTGTTCTAGAATCGCCTCAAACTGAGTTCTCCCATCTGAGACCACACGCACCCAGGACTGCTCCGTCAGCACTAAGTCCACTTCAATCGGCTTAGTCTGCACCACTGGCTTGGGCGCTTCTACTACCGGCTGTGCCACTGGCGTAGGCTTTTGAAAAGTTAGCTGTTCAATCTCTTCTGGATTGAGAATCGGCTGCGCTGTCATATCTGGTGCATTTTGCCGCAACAGACCAGATAGAGCACTCACTGCCCCTATAATCAGCAGCACATACGCCCCGTAAAGATGAAAAGGTCTGAGCTGTGCCGCTGGAATATCCTTCCAAGAAGAGCGCGGCTGTTTCACGATAGGGTGAGTGAAAAACTGGCTCGCGATCGCCTCTCCATCTAAACCCAACGCATTCCCATATCGCCGTAGCAGCGCTCGAATGTAGATTGGCTCTGGCAGCTCCGCCATATTCGCCTGCTCGATTGCGGCTAGCAGTGGCTTGCGAATCAGCGTTCGCTCCTCAATTGCATCAGGCGTCAGCCCCTGCTGCAAACGCGCCTGCTTGAGTGAACTACCGAGCGATCGCAGCTGTTCTTGCTGTAGCTGCTGAGCAGTTTGTTCCTTAGCGCGCGGTTTGTGCTTCATGATTATCTGCTTCATAGAGCTAGTAGAAGTCGAAGGTAGATGGGGGCAAACGTAGAAGCTTTGTAAGCAACTTCTTTCTACAGAGCTTTTCAACTAAAGAGAAGCTTCAACTCATTTAGCTGATAGAAAAAAGTGCTGGCAGAGAAAATAGTGGATAGAAAGAAACGACTAGAGAGTAGACAATCCAAAAGTAACTATCGGAGATCGATAGCAGCCTCTTGCTTGAGCCGAGCAACCTCTTTCTGGGTTAATAAACGATAACGGCCACAAGCTAAACCGCCGAGCGACAAAGAGCCAATTTCTGATCTGTGCAGGGCTGTCACAGGATGACCCAGTGCCTCAGCCACTCTTCTAATTTGTCTATTGCGACCTTCCGTCAAAGCAACTCGCAATAGAGCGTGTTTGTCTTTGCCGTCTCCTTTAGAATCGCCTGACTTAGACCTCAGCAAACTGACTTCAGCCGGTAGCGTCTTACGGCCATCTAGCATCACCCCTGTTTGCCACTGTCGCAACGTGCTAGAAGAAGGCACACCCTTCACTTTCACCTGATACACCTTAGACAGTTGATGTCTTGGATGAGTCAACAGATAGGTAAAGTCACCGTCGTTTGTCAGTAGCAAAGCCCCTGTCGAGCCTGCATCTAACCGACCTACCGGATGAATACCCACTCCCTGCCGGAAAGAAGAGTCCAACAGATCTAGAACAGTTTTCCGCCCCTGGGGATCGTGACAAGTAGAGACCACACCCCTTGGCTTATGGACGAGGAAATAAACGCCTCGCGGCGAGGCACCAATCTCTAAGCCATCCACACAGATACGGTCAATACCAGCATCTGCACGCTGACCGATCTCGGCAATTTCACCGTTGACTGTAACTCTACCACCTAGAATCAACTTTTCAGCCTGACGTCTAGAGGCAATCCCTCTTTGAGATAAGAGCTTTTGCAACCTCTCGGTCATAGGTCTTAGTCGCAAGTACGGAGCAACGCTCTTCCCGGTTCCAGCTCCCACCGTAAAAGGACTGAGTTTAGGAAGTAACTTTTATTGTTTACAGATCCATTCAAGCAGCTCTTTCCATACATTTACAAGGGGTAAGACCGCCCAACAGCAAAGATTTCACGGACTGGCTACATAGATTTCACTAGCCGCTTGCTCGGTAGCCAAACGCTCAGCCAGCCTCCCCCCGTGTGGGGATCATTTTGAGCGATTACTCGACCCTGGTGTGCATTCACAACCTGCCGCACAATCGCCAGGCCCAGACCCGTACCACTACTCGAAAACTCGGCCATATCCGCTGCCGCCGAAGCGCTTTCCCCAACCAAGTCCTCTTTTCGACTACGAGCAGGATCAGCCCTGTAGAAGCGATCAAATACATAGGGCAGATCTTTCTCAGCTAGACCAGTGCCAGCATCAATTACGTCGATTACAATGCCAGCTTCTGTGAAGTCAGATCTCGTAGAGCCATCAGTTGCGCTCAATTTGACTTGAATAGTCTGAGTGGGAGGACTGTACTTCACCGCATTGCTCAATAAGTTAAACAGTACGCCATGCATCAGATTAGCGTTGATATAGGCTATCAGCCGGTCGGGGCCTTCGTAGCTTAGGCTGAGCTGCTTGAGTTTTGCTAAAGGCTCTGCGCTCTGCCAAGCTGCTTGAATCAAAGGCACTATATCTGTATCTGTCTCGTCTTTTAGCTGTACCCGGCGCTGCTCTAGGCTGCTCATCTTCAAGACGTCATCAATTAGCTGACTTAGTCGAATCACTTCTTTTAGCAGACGCTCTACCCAGCTCACTAGACCATCATCAACCCGTGACTGTAGCGTCTCTGCAACCAGCCGAATCGAGGTCAGCGGCGTTTTGAGTTCATGAGCCACATCAGAAATCCAGCGATCGCGCTGCTGCGCCAGCATTACCGTTTCTTGCTTGTTCTCTAAGAAAACGCCCACCTGGCCATCTTCTAGAGGAACCCCATATCCCTTCAGCGGATAGGCAGGTCTTTCTACGTAGTTAAAGGGATCAGTCGAAATTGAGTTAAAAGTCCACTTAGCTTCACAAACAGACTGAACCTGCCGAGTTCGATCAATTAGCTGATCGAGCTCATAAGAGCGCACAATTGCCAACAGCAGCCTGGGCTGAACATAGTCACCTTGTTCAACATCCAAAAATTCTTGGGCCCGGCGGTTGCACCAGAGCAGCCTGTTTTCTTCATCGACTTGCAGATAGCCAACCGGCGCACTTTGCAACAAGTAGCGAGATGCTTTTAGCTGCGCGTTCAGTAGCTCTATCTGCCTTGCTTTCGCGCCAATGGCACTAGCGAGCTGAGAATCGTAGTCCAAAGTCGATAGCAGTTGAGGATCTTCCAAGCGATCTAGCAGGCGCTTTAGCTTGATACCATAGCGCCGCCGAAAGATTGCCACTAGAACGATCCCAACTGCCAGCCCTAGCAAAAAACCTAGCAGCATACGCACGTGCCCTCTTACTGCCAAAGCACATGATACATCAACAAAAAAGCGCACCCTCTGGTGAGGATGCGCTTCTTATTAATTATCTAACACACCGCTAGAGCAAGATCCCAAAGCTAGCCTCAGCTTCACTGTGACAACCTTCTTCTAGCAGCGATTAGACTCTAGCGAACGATCGCGCCACGATACTTGAGTACATCTTCAGAACGACGAGCAGGAATATTGACTGCACGGCGAACGTGATAGGTAGCACCACGGTAGTGGCCGATTTCTTGAGTTTCGGTGACTTGAACAGCGCTTTGATGAGTGTTGTACTTTACGCCACGGTATGAGAGTTGCATGGTAATCGCCTCCAAAGGGATTGTGTGGGTTTAAGAGGCGCGTTCCTTCGGAGTCTAGTAGTTTGCTATCAGGCTCCTACTTCCGTCTTTCACAAGAAAGATGAACGATGCTTGTTTCTGTATTCAATTATACAGTTTCTATTCCAAGATTGCCAACTCATCGATCGCGTTTTTATTAAGATTATTTAACCGTAGAGGCTTTGTTTGGGAGGCTTTATTTAGCCAGTGATCTGCGCATTGCCGACTGCAGTGTCAAAGTAGACGCCCGATAGAAGTACTGACGACGAAAGTGCTCTTCTTGTACAGCGGCTAGAAACTGTCCCAAAGCGGTACGGCGCTCGGTTTCGCTGCTAGGCGGTGTAGCCTTATCGCAGCTCAATCGAATGTCGATAGCTGAAGGGGTTACAGCAAACCCGGCTTTAGAGAGCGCAGTTAGACCCAGTTCTAGCGTGCGATCGCACACCCCCAATTTCTCAGCTAGCCGTTCTCTAGTCACCGGCTGCTGCGTTCGGCTCAAAAACTTCGCAAGTCCTAGCAGCAGCATCCAGGTATCAACTGGATTGTCTTCTACGGGTAGTGGGTAGGCCAAAGCGAGCGGTTTACCACTTTGCTGAGCCTGGTGCTGCCACAGTTGAAAATCACTCCAAAGGGTTGGACAGCGATCTACAACTAGGCTTTCAGGCTCATCACTTTCTGACTGATCAGACCCTTCCCAGTCAGATTGAACATGCGTTGTTAGATCCTCAATAGAAGAAGCGTCCTGTCGTCTATCTATTAGCCAACTTTCGCCGTCTAAAACATCCTTTAGCGCCAGTTGCTCACTGCTGTTATCTAGATTGTCTGCTGTGGTGGCGATCGCAGCCGGACGAATATCAATCAGCCGCACTTCATACCGACGACTTTTCGGATGGCTGTTGAAGTCCAGCTCTACAATTACATCCCATCGACCGGGCGGTAGGTCATCTTTGTAATGTCCCCACCACAGTCCTGGAAACTTCGAGCCGCTTTCGTCATGCTCGCTTTCATCGCACAGCATAAAACTAGTCTTGATATAGCCAACCTTCCCGCCCATGCGGTCTTTCAGCTTCTGATGCCAGACATTCTCAAACCAGCAATTCTGAATCAGCAGCTTTGGCACCGGATTGCCCATCCCGCACGGCTCTAGCAGCTTCAGCTCTTGAAACAGATCCGGACTTAGATCTGCAACCGTCACAGTCAAGTCCACCTGTATTTCAGGGCGGCTAAGCTCTGTGCCCATTTTCTGACGATACTGCTGATTAATCGCCGCTCGAAACATTGATAAATCCCTAGCAGGCAAGCTTAGCCCAGCAGCAAATGGGTGTCCGCCAAATCCAGTTAGCAAGTGTTTTTGGGACTGGACTAGATCGTAGAGATCAATCTGGTTGACCGAACGCGCCGATCCCCGGACAAGCGTATCGTCACTATTCTCTGTAGGAGTATCTTGAGTCAGCAAGATAGTGGGACGACCATACTGCTGTGCCACCTGACCAGCGACCAGTCCCAGCACGCCCACTGGCCACTGCGGATCGCACAGCACAATCACACCCGTTGTAGAGAGATCGCGCGTTTCGAGCTGACGCATGACCTGACTGAGCACATCACTTTGCAGCGCCTTTCGTCGAGTATTTGCTAGCTCTGCTTTTTCGGCTAGCTGGCGGCAGCGCTCTTCGTCTTGGCTCGTCAGCAGCTCTACACAAAAGCTGGCCTCTCCATAGATACGACTCACCGCATTGATGCGCGGACCAATCCCAAAAGAGATATCGGTAGGGCGATCGCCTGCTCGTCGACACAGCTTTAGCAGCTGTGCTACGCCAGGTCTTGTCGGATGATCACCCTTCAAATGCGTCCGCAATTGCTCAATGCCAATCTGCGCCAAATACCGACAGTCCCCCGTCAGCTCAACTAAGTCCGCAATCAAACCAATCGCAACGAGATCAACTAGCTCACTCAGCGGTCTAGTCGGGACATCAGGTAGCCGCTCATACAGCGCTTCCACCAGCTTGTAGGCCACTGCCACACCAGACAGATGAGCCATCGGATGATCCCCAGGCAGTGCCCGCGGATTCACAATCGCTACAACATCAGGTCGCACCTCAGGCAGCGTATGATGATCGCTCACAATTACATCAATGCCGAGCGATCGCGCGTACTTAACCTCATCAGGATTCGTACTGCCAGTATCGCAAGTCACCATCAGCTGTACGCCCTGAGCTGCCATCTGGTCGATGCCGCCCATAGACAGGCCGTGTGACTCTTTCAGGCGGTTAGGAATGAAATAGGTGAGCTGGTCGGAGTGATCAAAAAACTGTTTTAGGCCGTCCCAAAGTACCGCTGTCGAGGTGATGCCATCGGCATCGAAATCACCCCAGATCGCTACTTTCTCAGCGCGATCCTGCGCCGCAACGAGTCGATCAACCGCCCAGCGCATCTCCTCACCAAACGCAAACGGACTCGCCGGAACATACGCCGCCGCTTGACAAAATCCTCGCAGTGCCTCAGCCGAGCGAATACCGCGCATCCACAGCAGCTTTGCGCCTTTCTCGGGTCGAGGCAAACCAGTGATCTGTTCGACGCGCTCTACCCAATCGGGTGGAATCGCTTCCGTATCAGTCACTCGCCACTCCGCGCCAGCATTATCAACCACAGCTCACAAGCCCAGAAATTAGGTATCTGAAGGCTAGCACTTTCACATCCGCTTAAACATTTTTCGAGAATGCTCAATCCGCCCTGATCCCTTAGATACAATAAGCGCAATTGAAGTCGTGGAAAAACTCGATGAAGCTAGGTGATTGGGTCAGCTTGCTTTGCTTGATAGCAGCAGGCTACATCCTATGGCAGATCAAGCCGCTGCTGTTGCTGTCGTTTGCAGCGGTGGTGATTGCGATCGCGCTCAACAGCCTCACCCAAAAGGTCAAAACCACCCTCAAAATCTCACGCCGCGCTGCCGTTCCGATCACTCTGGCGATCGCCGCGACCGTTGCCCTTATCTTCGTACTAGGCATTGTCCCCCCTTTCATCGATCAGTTCAGACTACTCGCTGAGCTACTAGTGCGATTTTCCCAGAGCCTACCGGCCCGTCTCCTAGACTTGCAGGCCAACATGCCAGAGCGCATCCGGCTACCCGAATTCAACGAATTTCTTGCCTGGCTCACCGCACCCGACTCAGCGGTTATCGATGTTTTCGGCAACTTCTTCTCTATCTTCAATTCCTCACTTCAGATTCTGCTACAAACTTTGTTCGTCAGCGTGCTGTCGCTGATGATACTGGCAAACCCAGAAGCCTATCTCAAAGTCATCTTGCTGATCTTTCCAGCCTTCTATCGACAAAGAGCAAGAGAGATTTTTGGCAAGTGTGAACTCGTACTAGGCAACTGGCTCGGCGGCATTTTTATCAGCTCCGTCTTTGTCTTTATCATCAGCTTCGCAGGACTGCTGATCTTACAAATCGATCTGGCTTTCGCCCACGCGCTGCTAGCGGGCATTCTCAACTTCATCCCAAACCTAGGCCCTACCCTCAGCATGGTCTCGCCAGTAGTTGTCGCCCTTATCTCCGACGATCCCTGGAAGGTTCTCGCTGTCATCAGCCTCTACATCATCATTCAACAGATCGAATCCTACTGGCTCACCCCCACCATCATGGCCCACCAGGTTTCGCTGCTGCCCGCCTTCACCCTAATCGCCCAAATCTTCTTTGCCAGCGTCTTCGGCTTCCTGGGCCTGCTGCTCGCCCTCCCCCTAACCGTCGTCGTCAAAACCTGGATTCACGAAGTTCTGATCATCGACATCCTCAACAATTGGCAGCTAGCCCCTGCCGTCCTACAGCCCAAAGCACCTCCCGCACTAGAGTCTCCACTACCCTCCAATCAGCATGCTAAATCAGTAGAAAGAATCACTCGCCATACTTGATTTTCTTGACCTTTCCATCTTCTGTATCGAAGTAGTCTTTGTGCAGCGATCGCCCAGTCCCGCTTCGTCAGCGTCAAATAATCAAATCGCCATCTACAGTAGAAAGACTGTCTCGGCTCCATCTCATGGATATTTCTGCCAAGAGCCCTTCTCCAATCGGTCTACTCCTACTTTCTATTCTGTCTGTCCAGTTCGGCTCCGCCCTGGCCAAATCTCTTTTTAGCGATCTTGGCCCCTGGGGAGTTGTCTTCTTAAGAGTTGCTTTCTCTGCGCTCATTCTTTTTGTAGTGGGCAGACCAAAGTTCAATGCCACAGTCCGCCAAAACTTCCGGGCGATCTTGACCTACGGAATCGTACTTACAATGATGAACTCTCTATTCTATGCATCAATTGACCGTATTCCACTAGGCATTGCTATCTCGTTGGAATTCACCGGGCCGCTGGGGCTTTCTGTGCTCAAATCCCAGCGGTGGCTAGATGGACTTTGGGCCGTTTTAGCACTGGGTGGCATCGTGCTTTTGACCCCAATTACAGGTGCTGCATTAGATCCGTTAGGGATGTTTTTTGCCCTTGCAGCCGGGGTATGTTGGGCGCTCTACATCTTGCTAGCAGTCAAGGTAGGCAGCATCCTGCCTGGTGTAGAAGGTCTTACCTGGGGACTGATAGTCGGCACCGTTATGCTGCTACCAATCGGGATCGCTACAACTGGCAGCGCTCTGCTCGATCCTCGACTGCTAAGCTTGGGTGCTGGGGTAGCCCTACTTTCTAGTATGGTGCCTTACTCGCTAGAGATGGTGGCTTTGCGATCGCTCCCCGTCAAAGTATTTGGCGTCATGCTCAGCCTAGAGCCAATGGCAGGCGTCGTCGCCGGTTTCCTTATCCTGGGCGAGACCCTATCGGCGCGATCGCTCATCGCCTGCCTAATCGTTTCCATCGCTGCCGCTGGAGCTGCCCAGTTTCAAACCGCCCCACCCACACCGCCGCTGCCGCCGAATCAATAGTACCGAACCAATAGCTACCGACAATAGCTACCGAATCGATAGCTACCGAATTAATAGCCGTCAAACGAACAAGCGCAGATCGTATCAACCATAATTTGTCTAACCGGCCTGGGTAGTATAAAGGGGGTTAATTCAGACTTCCTTGCTGCTTCCGCTATGTCACTACCTGCCCTGTCGCTACCCGTGTCGCCCGAAGCTTTTCGCGATCTCTTCCCGCTTTTTAGCAACGCCAGCCCCGAGACGCTAGACACGCTCTATAAAGGAGCCACCTTCAACGAATGTCCAGCCGGACGGACTGTTCTGATGGAAGATTCGTGGGGCAACGCGGTCTATCTAATCGTGTCAGGTTGGGCTAAGGTCCGCGTCCAGTCAGGCAGCGGCTATGTCACCCTGGTCATCTTAGGAAAAGGCGAATACTTCGGGGAAATGGCCGTCTTGAATGAGTCGCCGCGCTCTACCGATGTCGCTGCCCTCTCCCGCGTTGAACTCGTCAGCATTCCAGCCCAGCTCTTTCTAAAAAGTCTGTTCCAAGACCCGCAGCTTCACCACCGCCTGCTGCAAAGTATGGTCGAACGACTAAAGCAAACCCAAAAGCGGTTTCAGCTACGCCACAAAGCGCCTGGTATCAAGATGGTCTATACCTTACTAGGGCTCGCAGAAGCCTATGGCGAGCAGAAAGGCGAAGCGGTTGAGATTTTCAATATCCCAGACGCGGATCTGGCCGCGATCGCAGACGTAAAACCAGACGAAGTCGCCAAAATCCTCGAAAAGCTAACTGCCCGCAGATGGCTGACCATCGACAGCGACAAAGACGTGATTCGTCTACTCGACATCAAGAGCCTCACACATCTTTCCAAGCTAGGCTAAATTAGCTCAGCTAAATTCCTTAACCATTAACTTTTGTAGGGCACTTTCTCGCTTTCTCGCTTCGCTTCATACAGTTGAAAGGAGTCCATTCAGTTGCGCCATTCATCCAAGGCGAGGAACACCTATGAACATCACTCCACCTCCTATCTCTCCTCGTCAGATGAACATGCTGCGAGTTGTTCTCTCCATGGCGTGGTCCGACAGCACCTTAGAGCAGAAAGAAGTAGAAGTCATGCTCACCCGCTTTAGTCAGCTATTTGCTACAGATCCAGACCAGCAAGACTATCTTCAAGCCCAGCTCAAAGAATACTTCGTTCAAGACGTACCGCTCGAAGAAACTGTTGGCAAACTCACCACCAATGAGGAAAAAGAGGTCGCTCTGCGTCTTTCCTGCGAAGTTATCAACGCCAGCGCTCGCACTCCAGATGAATCCGCAGTCAACGAAGACGAAAGTGAAGCCTACAGGCAGCTAGTTGAGCTGTTAGACCTGCCCGAAGCCGTTGTCGAAAGAGCTGAAGAAGCGGCTAACGCTACGCTCAGCCAAGGCGGAGATAATATCATCGATATGTTAGCTTTTCGGCTGCGAGAACAGCTAACCACCTAGAAATACTACCGAGCACTCATCTCTAGCATTCGAGTAATCGGCGCTAGCGCATCAGCCTGAATTTCTGAAGGAATAGTAATTTCAGGCGTTCTGTTCTTCATAGCCAGATACAGCTTCTCTAGCGTGTTCAGCCGCATATAGGGACACTCATTGCACGCGCAGTTTGCTTCTGGCGGTGCAGGGATAAAGTGCTTTTTAGGCACTTGCTTTTCCATCTGATGAATAATTCCAGGCTCAGTTGCCACAATGAAGCGCTCACACTCACTCTGCTGTACGTGGTTTAGCAGCGCTGTTGTCGAGCCGATAAAGCTAGCATGTCGTAGCACCGACTGCTCGCACTCAGGATGCGCAATAATCTCGGCATCAGGATGCTCCATCTTTAGCCGCAGCATTTTCTTCTCAGAGAATGTCTCGTGGACGATGCAGCTTCCCTGCCAAAGCACCATATCGCGCCCGGTCTGCTCAATGACGTATCGCCCTAGGTTGCGATCTGGCGCAAAGATAATTTTCTGGTCTACAGGTAGCTGGTTTACTAGCTTTACCGCGTTAGAGCTAGTACAGATGATGTCACTCATCGCCTTGATCTCGGCGGTGCAGTTGATGTAGGAAATCACAATATGGTCGGGGTGCGATCGCTTAAACCGGGCAAATTCGTCGGGCAGACAGCTATCTGCTAGCGAACAGCCCGCCTCCAAATCAGGCAGTAAAACCAGCTTGTCTGGATTCAGAATTTTGGCAGTCTCAGCCATAAAGTGAACCCCAGCAAACACAATCACATCCGCCTGCGTACTGGCAGCCTGCTGAGAAAGCCCCAGAGAATCACCAATGTAATCAGCCACATCCTGAATGTCTGGCTCCTGATAGTAATGAGCTAAAACAACCGCGTTTAGCTCCTTTTTTAGCTGTTCAATGGCTGCAAAAAGATCCCTTGGCAATGTCATCTGAGCAGGAGAGACACCAGCAGTAGCAAACACAGACTTTCCTCTCTAAATACGTAGAAAAATAATTAACCCTACCAACTGGCAGATTTTAATTATAGTCATTTTCACCAAAATTAGCTAGAGACTTACTCCGATAGCATCCTATGAAAGAACTCTCCCTGAAAGAACCACAAGGGTCAGCCGCACTAGGCAAGAGATTATCTGCTTACTCTAGAAATTCAGTTCCAGAGAGATTCCACCGTCGTGACCCAGTGCTCACTCAGAGCAGACGTCAGTAGCACTTCCTCAAACTTGATCTTGGTGTCCACCGATTGCGTTGCAGCGCGTAGGCAATCTAGCACCGACCGATGCTGGCTCAACCCAGCTACCTCTAGTATTTCACCCATAGACGAGTATGCGGATAGCAAAGCTGCCACTGCCGCCGTCAGACTAGCGCCTGCGCCTACCAGCTCTGAAAAGCGACTTACCTCACTCGTCCGCCAAATCACGTTAAATCCCATCTCCTCAGCGGCTCGTCCTAACACTTCAGGCTCGACCGCCTTTGGCGTCATGAATAGCTCGCTAAACTCTCTTGCCTTTGCCTGATGCGCTTCCTCTTCAGACAAACTGGCCAACCGCTGTAGCTGAGGAATCGTAAAATCGCCTAATCCCTTCAGTGGATGAGAGATCATATTGGCAACCACTCGCAGCCCGGCTCTTGCTTGTACGTAGGGGCAGCCAAGCTGCATTACAAAGTAGTCGCCATCGCGATCGCCTAGCGCCTTTTGTGGTGTTTCTTCAAACGGGTTGGACGCTACGGGGGTAAAGATCGCGCTGCCGCTTTCGACAATAAAAGGATCGTCGAGGTCTAAGGCTTTGCGGATGGGTTCTAGCTGAGCGCGATCGCACTCCGAAAACAAAATCACCGTTACTCCATCAGCGCTCAGCCGACCCAGCGCTAACTTCATTCTTTGCATATCTTCTAGCGAACCCAGCCAGTCTTCACCCACAGCCGTCAGTACAATCCGCCTAGCCATAATGCTCACGCCAAACTTTCATCTTCATACTTAATTAAAGCAGCCTAGCTAGCCCAGCGGATTCACAGGCGTTTGATATATGCTGAGAACAGTGGCAAAACGGTCCTATTCTCGTCTCTCAAAAAGGTTCTTTGTGCATCAGTCAGTCGTCAAGATAGCCGTCGTCGGGGACATTCACGACCTCTGGGAATTAGAAGATAATGCCGCGCTCAAACACTTAGGCGTTGATCTCGCTCTTTTCGTCGGCGACTACGGGAATGAAGCAGTCGAAGTCGTTCGTCGTATTGCCTTAGTAGAGGTGCCCAAAGCTGCTGTGATGGGCAACCATGATGCCTATTACTCAGCCAGCAAAAAAGGTCTAAAAAACTGTCCATACGACCGGGAGAAAGAAGACTGGGTGCAGCTTCAGCTCGATCTACTCGGAGAGGATCATATTGGCTTTGGCAAACGCGAATTTCCTCAGTTTGGCCTTACCGTAGTGGGAGCTAGACCGTTTAGCTGGGGCGGCTCAAAATGGCGCTACCGAAAGTTTTATCGAGACCGATTCAATATTGACGGTTTCAGAGAGTCACTTGATCTAATTCTTGCCGCCGCCGATGAAGCCGAGCACAGCACCGTCATCTTTGTTGGCCACGTTGGTCCCTATGGCCTAGGCGATCAACCAGAAGATCCCTGCGGAAAAGACTGGGGCAAAGATGGCGGTGGCGGTGACTACGGCGATCCTGACTTTGCCGAGGCGATCGCCCTCACACAAGACTCCGGTAAACAAGTCCCTCTAGTCACCTTTGGGCATATGCATCACCAGCTCAAAAACAACTCAAATCAGCTCCGCACCAGAGTCACTACTGACCCTAAAGGGACTATCTACTTCAACGCAGCCAACGTTCCCCGCATCGAAACGACTCCTAGAGGCGATCGCCGCAGCTTTTCTCTAGTCACACTTGATCGGGGCACTGTTGAATCTATCGAGCTTGTCTGGGTCGATTCAGACTTCACGCAGATCTCGCAAGAGCAGCTCTACTCCAAACCCTAGCCTTAGCGCTAGCTCACAGCTACAGACGAAAAATGCCAGCGGCTCAAAAGTAGACAGCGCAAAACAAACAGGCTAATATAGCCAAGCCTTTCAAGTATGCAAGGAACAAACACCGACGTATACTTAAATGCACAGCTAGAGATGCAAATATACATATAGCAGCTACGCACCTGGAGAGGTGGCAGAGTGGTCGAATGCGCTCGACTTGAAATCGAGTGTACCGAAAGGTACCGTGGGTTCGAATCCCACCCTCTCCGTTGCGGCGACTACTAGCGACTCAGCCAACCAAACCATGCGCGCGGGATAGATATTCAGTGAAAATATTCGTCTATCACACGCCTGAAGAAGTCCCCACTGGCTCCCTGCCAGACTGTGCGATCGCCATCGACGTGCTGCGAGCCACCACCACAATGGCCGCTGCCTTCAATGCCGGAGCCGAAGCCATCCAGGTCTTTAGCGATCTAGACAAGCTAATAGCAGAAAGCGAAAACTGGCCAGCCCAAAACCGAATTAGAGCAGGCGAGCGTGGCGGGCAGAAAGTCGAAGGCTTTGACCTTGGCAACTCTCCACTAGACCACTCACCCGAGCAGACCAAAGGCAAACGCCTGTTCATGAGTACAACCAACGGCACTCGCTGCTTACAGCGTATTCAAGATGCCCCGCTAGTACTCACCGCCGCGCTGACCACTCGGCAGGCAGTCGTCAACTATCTGCTAAAGCATAGACCCGATACCGTCTGGCTAGTCGGATCTGGCTGGGAAGGTGAATACTCGCTCGAAGATACTGTCTGCGCCGGAGCCATTATCCAATTCGTCATCGAACAGGCAGATCTCGGTCTTGACATCATTGGTAATGACTCGGCTCTAGCATCCGTCAGCCTCTATCGCCAGTGGCAAACAGAACTCACTCAGCTACTACATCACGCCAGTCATGGCCAGCGACTTCTACGCAAGAACAACACCGCTGATATCGACTACTGCGCTCAGCTAGACACCCTAGATATTGTCCCTATCCAGCAAAGTCCAGGCATCCTAGTCTGGAAGTAATATTTAGAAGTGATCCTTAAACGAGAATCTCTGCGTCGCCACTCATAGAGGCACATCGCAGAGCATCCCCCACCCTCAGAGCATACACACTCTCATCTACGCTCACATACAAAGGAGTACTCTCCGTCAGGTAATCGAGTACACCCTGAGTATCTTTAACAAACAGACCACGCCGAGGCTCGACAGCGATCGCACTAGTTCCCTCGCCTGTGGTCAATGTCCCCTCATTGCGATCAAAGAACAGCGATCCTTCATCGCCTTGCACTTCAATCTCCCGATGATACACACAGAGTCCTTCACCTTTCCCATAGATCACCTCGGCCACCAGCCCAGACTCAAACAGCAGCCGACCAAAGCTCAGGATCTGTCTAAAATGAACGCCATCCGTATTCTCTAATATCCGGGTATGGCAATTGACCTGCTTCACTTTGCCAAACAGATTAGTCAACCGATGCACCCTAGAAAGCGCCCCACAAAAAGGAAAACCAAACAACTCTTTTTGATAAGTCCACTTCTTTGGCGCAGGGCTTTGAGGATTAACCGTACGGTAGGCTACGTAGCTGGGCCTACCGATCCTATGAAGGTGTGATCGCATGGCCAAATGCAATCCTCCTAGTAGCTCAATATGCTCCACGTGCAGCAGCAGCTGTTTTTGCGCCGCTAGCTTTACCAACTGCTCAGCCTGCGCTAGCTGCAAGGATAGCGGATATTCCACTACTACATGCTTGCCTGCCTGTAGCGCCGCTTCAACTATCTCACCATGTAGAGCGCTCACCGTGCAGATTATTACTAGATCAACTGCACTTTCAGCAACTAGCTGCCGCCAGTGTGCAATAGCTTTCGCCCCATACTGCGCAGCTAGTTCAATGGCACGCTCGGCACTGCTACTAGAACCGCTACCACTAGAAATACTTACCAGGTGCGATCGCCTATCAGCCAACAACGCCTTTGCCCTAGCAGTCGCGGCGTAGCCTGTTCCTACTAATCCAACTCGAATACCTGTCATACCACTTGCTCGCCACATTACTGATCGCACTAACTTTTGCAGAACCCATTGCAGCACCAGAGCAAGCAAATCAGTCGACCGTGAAACTCAGCCATCCTTCGAACTATCTCAAACAAAATCCTCATTGCGTTGCAGGCTCTTTTAGAACAGCTCAGCCTTCAATCATCTTCTAGAAGACGATGTACTGATAGTTAGAAAACACTCTTGATTAGAAGAATTCTCAATGACTAAACCTCAATAGGAACGCCATAAGCAAAGGTTATACAAAAAGAATTACTGATAAAATAAACACCAGCGGAACCGCACGAAGCTATCTACATACCCACTCGAAGAAAAGCCTAAAATGCGCTAAATATGGGCATCTCGGGGTATAGTTCAGCCGCATAACTAATCATCAACCATAAGTAAACCAGAGACTTTTCTTAAACTTAGATTACGAATACCGTTCAACCATCCATCCCAAGATAGTTACAGCTCTGTAGTTTTCTCGTAGTATCAAAATACGCTGTTGCTAGACCTTAATTTATACCGTCCCTTTGACAAAATAAGAGGGTTTAGTCATTGGCCAAACAAACCAAGAGGATATCCGCATGGCTAGCTATAAAGTCACTTTAGTAAACGAAGCAGAGAATCTGAACACCACTATTGAAGTAGCAGAAGATGAGTACATTCTAGACGCCGCAGAAGAGCAAGGCATTGATCTTCCTTACTCCTGTCGTGCAGGCGCATGCTCCACTTGTGCAGGCAAAATCGACAAAGGAACCGTAGACCAGTCCGATCAGTCTTTCCTAGACGACGACCAAATTGAAGCAGGCTATGTTCTTACTTGCGTAGCCTATCCGACTTCTGATTGCACAATCACCACTCACCAAGAAGAAGAACTGTACTAAATGCAGTCTTCCAATCTCGTTTAGTAAAAAAGCCTTGGATCTAGGTAGACCCAAGGCTTTTGAGGTATAGCCAGCATTGGATACATACCCAAGTAGAAAGCTGCGCCTACACATACTAGCTTCGCATTAGCAACAAGTGTTAAAGACCTGTAAGGGAGCTATGAAGTCTCAAATCCTATGAGGGCACATTGATAGCAGCTTGATAGCATTAGTAGGGATAGTCAGTCAGTCTGCAAGTTGAAATGTGAGGAGCCTGCAAAGATGAAAGCCATGATTTTGGCCGCTGGGAAAGGCACTAGGGTACGACCAATTACGTACACCATTCCTAAGCCAATGATTCCCATTCTGCAAAAACCCGTTATGGAGTTTCTGCTAGAACTGCTAAAAACCCACGGCTTTGACCAGATCGTAGCCAACGTCAGTCACCTCGCTAACGAAATCGAGGGATACTTCAGAGATGGTCAGCGCTTCGGCGTTGAGCTGGCCTATTCCTTTGAAGGCAGAATCACGGACGGAGAGCTCGTCGGCGAAGCAGTAGGCTCAGCCGGTGGCATGAGAAAAATTCAAGATTTCTCACCCTTCTTCGATGATACGTTTGTTGTTCTTTGCGGCGATGCTTTAATTGATCTAGATCTAACTGAAGCACTTCGTCAGCATAGAGAGAAGAAATCTATTGCTACTATCGTAATGAAGCAAGTCCCTCTTAAGCAGGTACCTAGCTACGGTGTTGTGGTCACTGATGAAAATGGCAAGATCAAGTCTTTTCAGGAAAAACCAACCGTCGAAGAAGCGCTTAGTACGGATATTAATACAGGCATCTATATCTTCGAGCCAGAAATCTTCAACTATATTCCGTCTGGCCAAGAATTTGACATTGGTGGAGATCTTTTTCCCAAGCTAGTCGCTGCTAACGCACCCTTCTACGGCATCCGAATGGATTTTGAATGGGTCGACATTGGAAAAGTGCCCGACTACTGGCAAGCTATCCAAGATGTACTAACCGGTCAAGTCAAAGGCGTCAGTATCCCTGGAAATGAAGTGAGACCAGGCGTATTTACTGGGCTCAATGTCAAAGCTAACTGGGAAGCGATCGATATAGAAGGCCCTGTTTATATTGGTGGAATGACTGAGATAGAGGACGGCGCAAAGATAGTTGGACCTAGCATGATTGGCCCAAACTGTTTGATCTCTAGCGGCACTATCATCGATAAAAGTGTCATCTTCGAATATTCTCGAATTGGATCGGGTGTCCGACTAGTCGATAAGCTCGTATTCGGTCGCTACTGTGTTGATAAAACCGGCGCTTCTATCGATGTTCAAGCCGCCGCGTTGGACTGGCTAATCACTGATACTCGCCAAGCTATTGTGGCCGAACCGCCTATCGAGCATCGCGCGATCGCAGAGCTCCTAAATCAAACTATCGCAAAGTAGAGCAAAGAACCAGCCAAAGGAACAAACAAAAAATGGACTGAACCGATATCGGTTCAGTCCATCGCAGCTATGGGAACAGCAACACTACAAAAACGCTTGTAATGCTACTGAAGAACTAGACGTACATTCGCATTCTGTAGACCAGGACGCTTGACCTCAGCAAGGGTCTTATTTACGGCATACTTCTGGTTGATCGAGTTGATCAGCTCTGTCTGGTTATGCTTCTTAGCAACACCCCAGAGATCAGCAATCAAGTCAAAAGAACCATCAGCATTGCGAGACCAGCCGATATCATAGTCACCTTCAAGCACAGCTACAATGTCAGCACGAACGTTCTGACCGTTGTAGCCACGGATATTATCTTCAGTTTTCACAGTCACCCCTAGGTCACATAGCGAAGACTTTAGAATTTCTGCATCAGTGATCTTAGTGCGTAGAGTACTAAAGTGAGACATTTGAGTTTCCTCCTGGAAAGAAATTGAGAGACAACGAAGTTAGAAATCGAAAGTAGAATCAGCCACTCAACAAGGCAATGTCTGATCCTTTAAACCGTCAGTCGCAGTAGCTACAAAAAGCAACAAGACTGACCCTTCTTCCTGTAGGAGCAGGAAAAAAGACTGTTAGAACTCCATCCGTTGATATTCCGCAACCGATGAAGCCGCTGGCCGGGCTCTTTGCCGGGCCCAATCGCGCAAGGCGGTAACCTGTTCACTCATCGTCTTCGACAGCGGCAGCGTAGCGCGAATCGCCGCGATAATATCGAGCTGAGTGAACTCTCGCCCCTGCGCAAACGCCTCATACATCGCAGAGACAAGTCCCTGCTCTATCTCAGCGCCTGAAAAACCTTCACAAACTTTACTCAACTGGTCAAAATCAAACCGATCCGTATCGCCACGGCGTTTGCCCAGATGAATCCTAAATATCTCTTTTCGCTCTTCTTCGTTTGGAAGATCTACAAAAAAGATTTCATCGAACCGTCCTTTTCGCAAGAACTCGCTAGGCAACCTTTCAACTCGGTTTGCTGTAGCGATTACGAAAACAGGCGAAGTTTTTTCCTGCATCCAAGTTAAAAAGCTACCAAATATCCGACTAGAGGTTCCACCGTCCGAATCAGCCGAACCTGCACTTCCAGCGAAAGCTTTATCAATCTCATCAATGAACAGGACAGCTGGTGATATCGATTCTGCGGTCTTTAGCGCCCCTCTCAGATTAGCCTCCGACCGACCGACCATAGAACCATCATAGACACGGCCCATATCCAAACGCAGCAAAGGCAATCCCCATAGCCTAGCAGTCGTTTTCGCAATCAAAGACTTCCCGCAACCAGGAACGCCCAAAATCAACATCCCTTTAGGCTGAGGCAGTCCATACTCGCGCGCTCGTTCAGTAAAGGCATTGGACCGCTGCTTCAGCCAATGCTTCAGCTCTTCTAAACCGCCAACAGAATCAAGCGTTTCGTCTTCCTCTATGTAGTCTAGTATTCCGTTTCGACGGATTAGCTGCTTCTTCTCAGATAGAACAATATTAACCTCGCCTTCCGTCAGCTTTCCAGCCATCACCCGAGACTTACGAAACACTTTTTCGGCTTCATCGCGGGTCAGTCCCAAAGCCGCCTTCAATAGTTTTTCACGTCCCTCTGTGCTGATACTACTAGCAACACCAGATCTCTCTAGCTCTGCGCTCAACACCTGATTCAACTCTGACATATTGGGCAGAGTGAAATCTAAAACAACAACTTCCTTCTCTAGCTCTATCGGAACCTCTTGAACAGGAGACATCAGTATGATAGTTTTCTGTGTACCCCGAAAGCTCTCAATCGCATCTCTCAGGCTACGAGTTACCTCAGGGCTGTCTTTAAAGGGGTGCAAATCCTTAAACACGAAGATGCTCGGATCTTTCTGCCGCATTGCCCAGTTGATAGCAGCCTGCGGAGAGACCGTATTGTTTTGCTGACCTGTGCCACTTTCTCGGCCATACTCGACGACACCATGAGTCATCGTCCACGTATACATCCGCTGCTGAGGTCGCTGTTGAGCAATCACCGCTATCGCTCTCTCCGCTCTTTCCTCTTCAAAGGTGACCAGATAGATCAGCGGATACTGAGCTTGAATTAATACGTTTAGCTCTTCTCTCATGGCGATCGCCTCCAAATAAGACGATTTAGAACATCTATCTTTAATAGAACCAACAGGCTAAGCTAGAAACAACAGACTTTCGGTAGCCGGGTTAACAAACTAGCTTTTTATTGCGGTGAAAAGTGCTCACCAGCTAAGCAGTGATCAACTCCCCTTCGTCTGGACTTCTAGACTCTTTATTTACCTCTGCACTAGCACCACAGCTAAGTCTAGAGATAGTACTCAAATCAGCCAACTCATCGACTACCTTAGCGCCATGAGAAGCAACTAAAGATAGACCGTCCTTTTTAAGCGTTACAGCGACATTACACTCCGGACAGTTATGGATTCGATAAGCATTCCCGTGAATATGGCCAGAATTTTCTACGAGCTCAGCGTTGTCCATGTAGAACTCAATCGCCCGCTGTGCCATTGATGACATTGTTTCGCCATCAACTGCTGCTCGAATCTTGAACTGCCGATGCAGCTCGTCCGAAAGATAGAATGTGACTTTTTGCTTGTCTGGCATGTCCAGTTGAAATAATGTAACCCAGATATGTACATACAGTACTCAGATAATTCTCCGCCGTCAAGACACTAAGCCAGTTTGACGTCAATAAGTTTACATAAGTTTACAATTTATCCTTTGAATCGGCGGGTACTCTCGTATATACCAAGACTAATTTCTGTATGAGCATTCCTACAGCGCACAACCTAGCCGTACCAGATCAAAGACTTCCTCTAGAAGACGCGCTAAAGCATTTCTTCGGACACGACCAGTTCCGATTTGAGCAGCGCTCTATCATTGAGCAAGTTCTGAAGAACAAAGACGTTCTAGTCGTGATGCCAACGGGTGGAGGGAAATCTCTTTGCTACCAGCTACCAGCGTTACTTAAGCCTGGCATCACAATCGTCATCTCACCGCTGATTGCACTGATGCAAGACCAGGTTACAGCGCTACAGGACAATGGAATTGAGGCAACTTTTCTAAACAGTACGCTCTCTTTTGAAGAAGTGCGATCGCGCCAGAATAGTCTTCTTTCAGGCAGTGTGAAACTCCTATATATTGCACCAGAGAGACTTTTCTCAGCACCCTTTCAAACACTCTTAGAGCAACTCGGACAGAAAGTTGGCATCAGCACCTTTGCTGTCGACGAGGCTCACTGCGTCTCAGAATGGGGACACGACTTTCGACCAGAATACAGACAGCTCTTTCAACTGAAGCAGAATTATCCTCAGATTCCAATTATTGCTCTTACTGCTACTGCCACACAAAGAGTCCGCACCGACATTCTGCAGCAGCTACGTCTCAACGATCCAACCATCTACGTTTCTAGTTTCAACAGGCAGAACCTCTACTACGAAGTTGTCCAAAAATCAAAGAAGGCTTACCACCAGCTTCTAATGAGAATTAAACAGCACCAAGGAGAAGACAAGGGCGCAGGAATCATCTACTGTCTTAGCCGCAAACATGTTGATGAAGTCTCAACAAAACTAAAACAAGACGGAATCGCGGCACTACCCTACCATGCCGGTCTCAGCACTGAGGAAAGAGAAGCCAATCAAAACAAATTCATTCGAGACGATGTTCAAATCATCGTTGCAACCATTGCCTTTGGGATGGGAATCAACAAACCAGACGTCCGCTTTGTAATACATTACGACCTGCCACGTAATTTAG
>CAVYWR010000007.1:627500-712500 GCA_963772185.1 uncultured cyanobacterium
GAGAAATTGCAGACCTAACTGCTCTAACTAACAAAACCCTCAACGACCTTAGGTGACTACAGCTATGAACTATTTGCAAATCGCTTTCATTCTATAGCTTAGTAGGTCTCCCTCTAAGGAGGTGATCCAGCCACACCTTCCGGTACGGCTACCTTGTTACGACTTCACCCCAGTCATCAGCCCTGCCTTCGGCGTCCCCCTCCTAATAGGTTGGGGTAACGACTTCGGGCGTGGCCAACTTCCATGGTGTGACGGGCGGTGTGTACAAGGCCCGGGAACGTATTCACCGCAGTATGCTGACCTGCGATTACTAGCGATTCCGCCTTCATGCAGGCGAGTTGCAGCCTGCAATCTGAACTGAGCAACGGTTTATGGGATTAGCTCACTATCGCTAGTTGGCTGCCCTTTGTCCGTTGCATTGTAGTACGTGTGTAGCCCAGGATGTAAGGGGCATGATGACTTGACGTCATCCCCACCTTCCTCCGGTTTGTCACCGGCAGTCTCCTTAAAGTGCCCAACTTAATGATGGCAACTAAGGACGAGGGTTGCGCTCGTTGCGGGACTTAACCCAACATCTCACGACACGAGCTGACGACAGCCATGCACCACCTGTCTCTCGGCTCCCGAAGGCACTCCTTCCTTTCAAAAGGATTCCGAGGATGTCAATCCCTGGTAAGGTTCTTCGCGTTGCATCGAATTAAACCACATACTCCACCGCTTGTGCGGGCCCCCGTCAATTCCTTTGAGTTTCACACTTGCGTGCGTACTCCCCAGGCGGGACACTTAACGCGTTTGCTTCGATACTGCACGGGTCGATACGCGCAACACCTAGTGTCCATCGTTTACAGCTAGGACTACAGGGGTATCTAATCCCTTTCGCTCCCCTAGCTTTCGTCCATCAGCGTCAGTAATGGCCCAGTAGAGCGCCTTCGCCACTGGTGTTCTTCCTAATATCTACGCATTTCACCGCTACACTAGGAATTCCCTCTACCCCTACCACTCTCTAGTCATATAGTTTCCATTGCCGATTCACAGTTGAGCTGTGAGCTTTAACAACAGACTTTTACAACCGCCTACGGACGCTTTACGCCCAATAATTCCGGATAACGCTTGCATCCTCCGTCTTACCGCGGCTGCTGGCACGGAGTTAGCCGATGCTGATTCCTCTGGTACCGTCAGATCTTCTTCCCAGAGAAAAGAGGTTTACAACCCACAGGCCTTCCTCCCTCACGCGGCGTTGCTCCGTCAGGCTTGCGCCCATTGCGGAAAATTCCCCACTGCTGCCTCCCGTAGGAGTCTGGGCCGTGTCTCAGTCCCAGTGTGGCTGATCGTCCTCTCAGACCAGCTACTGATCGTCGCCTTGGTAAGCCTTTACCCCACCAACTAGCTAATCAGACGCGAGCTCTTCTACAGGCTATAAATATTTCACCTCTCGGCACATCCGGTATTAGCATCAGTTTCCTAATGTTGTCCCGGTCCTATAGGCAGATCCTCACGCGTTACTCACCCGTCCGCCACTAACCTCCGAAAAGGTCCGTTCGACTTGCATGTGTTAAGCACGCCGCCAGCGTTCATCCTGAGCCAGGATCAAACTCTCCATTTTAGGGAAGTCCTCCAAAAAGAACTTCGTTTGTATCTCGCTCAAGCTATTTACTAGCTATCCATTTGCTTACTCGGTATAGCTATGCTATCCTCGTAAGCAATTTCATTCCATTAACGAGGGTCTCGTTAATCTATCTCTCTAAATTATTCTCTTTTCTAGGTGCTACTCGAAGCGCTCCCAGAAGTACCACTCTCGTGGCCGCTCCCTTCAGCGCTCAACTAATATAGCGACTCTTGCTGAGTTGTGTCAACAGTTTTTTGAAAATATCTTCGAAAAAGCTCTGTACCACCTTATTAGTAAGACTTTCTGGTTTTTGACAAAGCTGTCAGCACCGATATCTACGCGAAAAGCTCTAGTCAACTGGAGCTTTTTTATTACATCTGCTTACTAAGTGCAGATACGCATTCATGGAAGTTAGAGCATAGAGAAGTCGTTTTGGTGGCAGACGTACTTTTCTCTAGTGAGGATGCGCATTTCTCCTTATTGGCGTTGACGCGGAGTATATATATTGTTGGAAGTATTACTTAGAGGAGCGCAGTGAATTTTCAGTCTGTCATTGCTACGTTGAACCAATTCTGGTCTGATCGGGGATGCTTGATTATGCAGCCGTACGATACAGAGAAGGGGGCTGGGACGAAGAGTCCTCATACTTTTCTAAGGGCTATTGGTCCTGAGCCTTGGTCTGTTGCCTATGTGGAGCCTTGTAGAAGACCAGCTGACGGGCGGTATGGAGAAAACCCAAACAGATACCAGCACTATTTTCAGTACCAAGTTTTAATTAAGCCATCACCTGAGAATATTCAAGAGCTTTATCTAGAGTCACTTAGAGCACTTGGGATTATGCCTGAGGATCACGATGTACGGTTCGTAGAAGACAACTGGGAGGACGCGGCAGTTGGGGCGTGGGGCGTGGGCTGGGAGGTATGGTTAGATGGCATGGAAGTGACGCAGTTTACCTATTTTCAGCAGTGCGGCGGGATAGATTGTAAGCCGGTCTCGATCGAGATTACGTACGGTCTGGAACGCTTGACAATGTATCTGCAAGAAGTGGATGAGATGGCTAAGATTCAGTGGAACGATCGGCTGACCTACGGCGATATTTACATGCAGGCGGAAATTGAGAACTCAACGTACAACTTTGAGGCCTCTAGTTCGGAACTACTGTTTAAATTGTTCGAGCTGTATCAGCAAGAGGCAGAACAGTTAATGGAGCGAGAGCTGGTACTGCCTAGCTATGATTACGTGCTGAAGTGTTCTCATACTTTTAATCTATTAGACGCGCGGGGCGTAATTTCGGTGACTGAGCGAACGCGATACATTCGTCAGGTTCGGACGTTAGCCAGGAAAGTAGCTCAGCTCTATCTGCAACAGAGAGAGAATTTGGGGTTTCCTTTGTTAGGACAGGCTAAGGTAGCCTGATTTGCAGACGAAACCTAAGAACGTTACAGACGTGAATCAGGACTGGTTAAGGCGGATCGAGTAGCTTAACGTTTAGGAGAATTTAGATTGTGGGCGTAGGGTTAAGAGGGTATTTGGAGCCAATTGCAAGCTGGTTTTCCCAGTTCAATTTGCCGGAGCCAATTGTGCATTGGGGACATCCGGCGATGATGGCGATTGTGGTTTTTGTGATGGGTGGGTTTGCTGCTTATTCGGGTTGGCAGGGTCGGTTAGCGGTAGATACAGGGGTTGCTGTTGAGCAAAAGCAGCAGCATGCGAAGGTTGCATCGCTGATGTATCTGTTTATTGTGTTGGGCGCGACTGGTGGGATTCTATCGCTGGTAATGCAGGGCGAGCCGATTTTGGAGAGTCCGCATTTTTGGACGGGGATGGGCGCGATCGCACTTCTCACCGCCAACGCCATTATCGCAGCCACCAAATTTGGCAAAGGTAACGAAGCACTCCGTACAGCACATGCCTTCATCGGTAGTACAGCTTTGGCGCTACTGGTTGTGCATGCGGTTTTCGGCACTCAGCTAGGACTGTCTATCTAGAGCTGACTGCCTAGAGATAGCAGTACAAATTTAGAAAGGCTCTGGGGATCACTCTCCAAGGCCTTTTACTGATTGGGAGCAGGTGACGAAAGTTAATGAATGGGCTCTTTAAGGAAAGGAAGTTATTGGAATTAAAAGATGACGCCTTGGGGCCTGTTGGTGATTGTTGGAGCTTACATCATGGGACTGCTGACGACAGGAGTTACAGAAGCTCGAATCTTAGGCTGGCTGTCATTGACAGGCTGCGGACTTCTTTTAATAGGGACTATCAGCGCTCTGGTGGTGCCTATCTCTTGGCGGATGGGTCCAACTAGACGACAGTGGTGGATAGCAGGGCTAGTTGGATTGATAGCCGCGAGCTACTGTGTAGCTAAATCGCCTCAGCCAACGACCAATGACATTAGCTACTTTGCATCTAGTCATGAGCGCAGAGTGCTAGGCAAGGTTTTGCAGATACCGCAGACGAGCCGAAATGAAAAGGGTAGATTTTTTCTAGAAGTCCATTCTGTCAGAGGAGCGGGAGAGAAAAATACGATTGAAGCGCCCCGTTCTGCCAGCGGCAAGCTGTATGTGACAGCGGCGTTAGAAGCCGAGTAAGAGACTATATCCAGGGGAATTGGTAGAGCTCAGGGGGAGAATTTCTGCGGTTGAGAAGGAGACGTCGGAACAATCTGCGGGATTTGGAGAATACCTATTCCGTCAGGGTTGTTTTGCCAAGTTCACAGCTTTTTGGATAGAGTATCTACCCAATCAAGAGCCACCACGCTGGGCTCTATGGAGGCTCAGACAGCGGATCGTGCTGGCACAAGGTCGTTGGTTGGAAGCACCAGCAGGCAATTTGCTAAGTGCAATGACTTTGGGACGAAAAGCGGTGGATTTGCCTTTTGAGATTAGAGATAGTTTTATTGCAGCAGGACTAGCTCACACACTGGCAGCCTCTGGCTTTCATGTGTCTTTGATACTAGCGCTGGTGTTGGGTTGTGTAAAATCCCTGCCAGGTCGAACGCAGGCGATCGCAGGTGCCTTGGCACTGGTAGTCTACGTTGGTTTAACCGGACTACAAGCAAGCGTAATTCGAGCGGCAATCATGGGCGGCGGGATGCTGCTCGGACTGGCCACGGCGCGAAAGGTCAATCCATTGGGCGGATTGATGATGGCGGTGGTGTTGATGCTGCTATTCAATCCGCAGTGGATATGGGACGTCGGCTTTCAGCTGAGTGTGATGGCGACTTTGGGGCTAATACTCACGGTGCCTAGGCTGATGAAGTGGCTAGACTGGATGCCGGTAACCATTGCGACGGTGCTAGCAGTGCCGGTTGCAGCCTATCTCTGGACGATTCCGCTACAGCTTCTGTACTTTCAGGTGCTGCCAACATACAGCGTGCTCTTAAACGGAATTGCAACGCCGCTGGTGACTTTGATCAGTATGGGTGGGTTTGTGAGCGCGATCGCAGCTATTCCGATACCTTTGGTTGGCAGCTTCATCGCCTCCATGCTTTACTATCCAATTCACTTACTGATCTGGATAGTAGAGCGCTTCAATCAATTCCCAGGTAGCTCAGTCGAATTTACTGGAATGAGGGGCTGGTATGTAGTTGTTAGCTACGGCGTGTATGCTGGCATCTGCCTATGGCTGTGGCAACGGGATCAGCAGTTGCCGGACGACGAACACACGTCTTTCTTGTTCTAGGGTTGAACACGGATTTACCGAGAAATCGGTGTAAGATGTAAAACCATCTGGAGAGGTGGCAGAGTGGTTGAATGCGGCAGTCTCGAAAACTGTTTTAGGGTCAAACCTAACGGGGGTTCGAATCCCCCCCTCTCCGTTGCTAGATTTTGTTTGAATATTAGACTTTGAACCGGGCTATGGCAGCCAGAACTGAGGCAGTAGCTGCTGTCCTACTTCTCGAATAGTACGGTTCACGGTGCGCGCCACCTGAATATGCGGTTCGTCTGGGACAATTGGAATAATATCAGCAGGATTACCAATACCAAATTTACTGACTACCTGATTGGCAGCTTCTAGGCCAGTTACGTAGGCTTTCTCCTGAGACCAAGAGCCATGCTGAGTCACAATCCAGTCACCACTCATGTATACATTTGAGAAGCTGGTCGTGCCTGGTAGGAGATAGCGATAGCTGCCGGGAGCAAAGTGACTGACGCCCTGGCGAATCCGAACGACCGCATGGTCGATAATTTGGGCATTGCCAAAAGCCGGAATGCAGCCTGCAAGGTCGCGTTGAACAAGTGGAAGCACCTCGCTCATCCGAGAGGTTTAGCAGCTGATTGGCATGGTAGTAGTCCGCTTCAACTACGGTGCCGGGTTCGTTTTTGTATTCGTCTTGTAGAGCGTTTAGATCGAAGAAGGTCCAACCAGTCGTCTGATGGAAACCGAAAGCAGGCATTGGAAGGTAAGGGAATGTCAATCTTGCGATCAAACCAGAGGCGAGCAGCGAGAACGTCTATACCGCCTAGATTGGAAAGGTCACGAAATTCAGGGCGATCGCGCAGCACCTCACTATTGGCGACAATCTTCTTCATCCCAGTAATTCCCACCGAAAAGATCACCGCATCGGCTTCAAATACCTGATCGCCGCAGATCACTGCATCAATCTCATTACTGCTACCGACCCGCACATCAGTGACCCGCTGATTAGCCAGGATCTTGCCGCCCGCTGCTTCGATCTGCTCTACCCAGGGCCGAAAGATCATCTCGCCAACCGTGCCACGACACCAGCGCACGTCAAAATCTGGCTGATGGGCAAGGATGAAGTAATACAGCATGCCTAGCGCGGCGGCGGCAGAACACTGCTCACCAGGCGCGAATAGTCCAACTAGCAGCATCGGCTCAAAGGATTCTTTGTAAAGTCGCTCAGAGACGCCGTACTGTTTGAATAACTCGCGGGCGGTCATGTTGTCGTAGCGTTTCCAGGCTTCGTCGGAATTATCAAAGTCAATCAGCGAGTAAAGCAGCGGCAGTGCAGACATCCGGTCAATCAGCGGTAGGCGCTTGAACCGGGTGTAGATGAACGTCCCTAGTGGCGTTGGCAGATAGGGTTCGCGCTGAAAAATTGGCGATTCGACTTCTAGCCCAGCGGGCGAATATTGAGAAGAGCGGGTATAGGGCGTGAACGGCTGAATGCCTAGCTCATCTGTGAGGGCAAAAATATTGCTGTAGGGATACCAAAAACCGTGAATGCCCGCTTCTACAGAGCGACCCTTTGGCGTTTTCCAGCCAGCAACTAAACCGCCTGGGTGAGCGCCTGCTTCTAGCAAAGTAACGGCATACCCTTGCTTCGATAGATGATAGGCAGCGCCTAGTCCGGCCCAGCCTGCACCAACAACGACGACTTTCTTTTGACCAGGAGTATTGGACATTGGGGATAGAGGAGTTGGGGAGTAGGTGCCAAGAAAAGTTGACATGGAAAAAGCCACGGGTTAATCCGTGGCTTTCAAGTTTATCGCCTAAGCATCTGACGGCTTAGCTGACGCCGATAAGAGCAGGCTCTTTTGCAGGAAGAGCCGTAATCTCACCGTCTTTATCGATGTCAAAGACAACAGTGTCGCCATCCTTAAGAGTGCCTGCAAGGATGGCTTCGGCAAGGCGATCTTCGACAAGGCGAGAGATTGCTCTGCGCATTGGCCTTGCACCATAGCGCTGATCGTAACCTTCGTCGACTAGGCGGTCTTTGAAAGCGTCAGTCATCTCAAAGGAAAGATTGCGATCGCCCAGACGCTGACCCACCTGCTTCAGCAGAATCTCAGCAATTTCCTTAACTTCGCTCTTAGTCAACTGACGGAAGACGATGATTTCATCAATCCGGTTGATCATCTCAGGGCGGAAGAACTGCTTCATTTCCTCATTCACTAGGTTGCGAATGTTGTTGTAGCGACTAGTCGTAGCGTCTTCTTCAGCCAGCTCAAAGCCCAGACCGCCACCACCTTTTTCGATGACCTTAGAACCGATGTTCGAGGTCATGATGATTAGCGTGTTCTTGAAGCTAACCTCACGGCCTTTGGAGTCAGAAAGGCGACCGTCGTCTAACACCTGCAAGAGAATATTAAATACGTCGGGATGAGCCTTTTCGATTTCGTCCATCAAGATGACGCTGTAAGGCTTACGACGAACTGCTTCAGTAAGCTGACCGCCTTCGTCATAGCCAACGAATCCTGGTGGTGAACCGATCAGCTTGGAAACGGTGTGCGATTCCATAAACTCGGACATGTCCAGTCGAATCATCGACTCTTCAGAACCAAAGACCGCATTCGCTAACGCCTTAGCTAGCTCAGTCTTACCGACACCTGTCGGGCCAGAGAAGACAAGGCTCGCAATTGGACGATCCAAACCACGCAAGCCAACACGGGCTCTACGAACGGCCCTAGAAACGGCCTCGACAGCTTCGTCTTGACCGACAACACGTTCGTGCAAAGTCTCTTCAAGATGCATCATCATTGCTGATTCGGTCTCGGTAATGGCATTGACAGGAACACCCGTCCAAGAAGAGACGATATCGGCAATGTCTTCATCACTCACTTCAGGCTGCTTCATGATCGAAACATCGCCTTCTAGCGTGTCCTGAATCTTCTGGGTTAGCGCAGATTCCTTTTCGCGGAGGCCAGCGGCCTGATCGTAATCCTGTTGCTGAATGGCTTCAAGGATTTCCTTTTGCACCTGACGCAGCTCGCTACGCAGTTCACTAGCGGGAATATTGCGTGAGTGACGTAGGCGAACCCTAGAGCCTGCTTCGTCGATCAGGTCAATTGCCTTGTCGGGCAGATGGCGGTCGGTGATGTAGCGATCGCTCAGAGTCGCTGCCGCTTCGACAGCTTGATCAGTAATGTTAAGTCTGTGGAACTGCTCATAGCGACTGCGCAGACCATAGAGAATCTCAACGGTATCTTCTACAGAAGGAGGCGCAATCGTCACTGGCTGGAAACGACGCTCTAGCGCAGCATCCTTTTCGATGTACTTACGATACTCGTCTAGCGTTGTCGCACCAATGCACTGCATCTCGCCTCTCGCTAGAGCAGGCTTAAGCAAGTTGGCAGCGTCCATACCACCTTCTAGAGAACCTGCGCCTACCAAGGTATGGATCTCGTCAATGACTAGGATGACATCTTGCGATTTGCGAACTTCGTCAATGACCTGGGTAATCCGCTCTTCAAAATCGCCTCTAAAACGAGTACCAGAAACTAGCAGACCCATGTCTAAACTAATGACTCGGCGATCAATTAGCGCTTCTGGAACATCCTGGTTGACAATACGCTGGGCTAATCCTTCTGCGATCGCAGTTTTACCCACACCAGGCTCACCAACAAGCACCGGATTATTCTTCGTCCGACGACCCAGCACCTGGACAACGCGCTCAATTTCTTTGTGACGACCGATCACAGGATCGAGCTTTCCTGCTGCTGCGACCTCAGTAAGATCAGTACCGTATTCTGTCAGGACGCTACTGTCAGACTTGCGATCAGTTTTGCGAGAACCCCCTGTACGGCCAGAGACAACCGGCGTACTTTCGCCAATGACTCGCACAAGCTGCACTCTAATCTTCTCAGGATCTACGCCTAAGTTTGCAATCACTCGGTAAGCAACGCTTTCAGAGTTCTGCGTCAGGCTGAGCAAGAGATGCTCAGGCTCTATATAGGGATGATCAAGCTTACGAGCTTCTTGAAAAGCCTGCTCGAATACTTGCTTTACCTTCGGAGTGAAAGGAATTTCTACTGGACCATTGCCCGAGCCGCGACCGATGATTGATTCTACTTCGGTGCGAGCATTCGTTAGATTGATGCCAAATTCGTCTAGGACCTTGGCAGCAATGCTAGTGTTCTCCTTAATGATGCCGAGCAGCAACTGTTCGCTGCCGACAAAGTTGTGACCCAGGCGACGGGCCTCCTCTTGCGCCTGCATGATGACCGCGATCGCGGTGTTTGTAAAATGCTCAAACATGTTTTTAAGAGACCTCGAACCCAGTTTTGGTGGTTCACCTATTGCTCTTGCAAGGACACATAGCTGTCAGCTACGCAGCTACAAAAGTAGGCTTCCCATTTATTCTTTTGCTGGCTTTAGTTAAGTTATTTGTCTACTTATGTCAATATACTTGTATTTCATCTGTTCTGGCACCAAAGGAAGCCGTACTTAGTGGTGTGTTTTCCGTAATACTCGAAAAGTAAGGACAAGCACCTATGAATCACTGCAAGTGTAATAAGCCTTAGTATACAAAACTTTACGAGGCGATGTGTCTATCAACAGACCTAGCTTGAGATTAATTACGCTCTGCAAACTTAGATATTCGCACCTGGTCAGGTGAGCCTGATTGAATATACCCAGGATGCCAGCGTTGAAAGTGATTATCGGCTAAAGTCCGCTTCGCAAGTTGCCAAGATGTCGAGGTCTTGATCTGATAGATTCTCAATATGATGAAACCCTTGAAGCGTATAGGCAGGTGCGGCGCTACCAGCTGAAAGAGAGCCGTCTGTGGTCAGCGCAATGGAGTAAGGATGAACGGTCTGCTGGTAGCTATCGACCACATTAAGCGCCATTCGATCGGAATAAACCTGTCCAGAGAAGCAGTCAAACGAAGAATTAAGCTGATAGAAAGCGCCTACAGTTTCGTTGTCAGTGATAGAAAAAACGGCATAGGCACTGCCGATCTGGTTACGCTGCGGGCTTTGGCCAAAGAGATAGGTACCGTCTGCTAAGACAGCAAGGTCTTTGCCACGAGCTGTTTCAATAAGCGTTTGATCAGCCGACTGGCTAGCTGTGGTATTCGCGGAGGTTGGCGCAGCAGTGAAAAAGCCGACGGTAGAAAAGGAAAGGCCAAGTACTGTTAAAGAGAACAGCGTCTTTCTAGCGATGCTGCTAGCAGTGTGAGTAACTGTATAAGCTTTTTTAAAAACAAGATTTAGGAGAGTCATTGAATGGGTGCTCGGTTAGGTGGAAGTTAGATGCACTGTGCCTGAATCTGAGTAATCTGAATCTGAGTCACTTCGAGATGGACTCGTCCACTTTCTTTGCTTGAGCGCGACAGCCCTAAAACGTCTACTAGACCTCTGGCTACACCACGGTAGAGGCAATCTGGTATAGAAAGCCTCTATTGCAAGTAAGATCTCGTTGGAAAAAGGGTAGTGGACAAGACATGGCTGGGCGAAGAGACTTATCAAAACAGGGGGCAGAACAAAGGAAAAGCTGGACAGATCTTCAGCATCATCTGAGAAGTTTGGATGGTCGCAGCTATAGAGAATACAAAGGGATAAAGGGCAGTTACGAATTTGATGAGTTCAAACTGAGTGTGGACTATGTACAGGGAGATCCCTTTGCCGCACCCAGCCGCATTTGTATCCAGGTGCCTCAGGCGGTAGCTGGGTTTCCGGTTGAGTGGATGACTGATTATGATCGGCAGGTGGCGATCGCAGATTATCTAACTAGGCAAGTGGCACAAGTGGCCCAGTCTCTGCAAAGAAAGCGCGGATCTGGCAAGAGCGGAAAAATTGAGATTGCAGTGCCAAGTCAAGCCATACTGCGGCGTACAGCGGTTTGGGTAGACGCCGATACGGTTGAGGTTCGTCTGACAGTTGGGCTACCGGCCTTTGGTAGACGGATTGCTGGGCAGGCAGCAGCAGCTTTGCTGTGTACAGATATTCCGCGGCTAGTAGCCTGCTGCCTGAAGTTTGAGACGCTAGACACCACAGCAATAGAGCGCCAAATTCGTACGCTAGAAGACGCTGAGGCGCTGCGTAATCAGCTGAGTGGCCGTGGGCTAGTCGCGTTCATTGCGGCGGGAGCCTGTTTGCCACGTCGCAGCGGAATTGATGAGCGACCACTCACAGAAGGCGCTGATCTGTTTTCGCCTCCTGACAACGCGTGGCCTGCTGACGGCTGGGTCGAGCTAGAAACGCCGCACAGCGGACAACTTAAGGGGTTAGGCATTCAAGCCGGAGTGACGCTGATTGTCGGCGGTGGCTATCACGGCAAGTCAACACTGCTAAAGGCGATTGGGCAGGGAATCTATAGCCACGTGCCAGGCGACGGACGCGAACAAGTGGTATCCGATACCAGGACCGTGAAGCTGCGGGCGGAGGACGGGCGGAGTGTGGTCGGGGTGGATATTTCTCCGGTGATCAATCACTTGCCTAGAGGACGAGGCTCACGGCAGTTTTCGACTACGAATGCGAGCGGCAGTACGTCGCAGGCAGCAGGGCTGATCGAAGCAGTAGAGGCAAAGGCAAAGGTGCTGCTGATTGACGAAGATACAGCGGCGACAAACTTTATGATTCGCGATCGCAAAATGCAGGCTCTGATCGCAAAAGATAAGGAGCCCATCACTCCTTTTATTGACAAGGTACGTCAGCTATATGACGAGTATGGAATCTCGACCATTCTGGTGATGGGCGGTAGCGGCGATTATTTTGCAGTAGCAGATACGGTGATTGCGATGGAGGACTATCAGCCTAGAATCGTGACGCAACAGGCGAAGGCGATTGCCCGCGCCGATCTAGAAGCTAGACAAACAGAAGGCGGCGATCGCTTTGGCCGAATTACACCTCGGGCAGTCTTACCGGGTAGTTTGCCAGTTGGGAGAGGCGATCGCGCGTTGAAAGTGAAGGCTCAGCGGGATGAACTAACGCTGGGCAATGAAACAATTGAGCTAAGAGCAATTGAACAAATTGCTGAGGCTCATCAGGTAAGGGCGATCGCCCAGGCAATTATCTACGCAGATTGCTACTACTTTGATCCCAAACGACCCTTGAGTGAGCTGCTAGATCTGGTGATGGACGATATCGAGCGAGGTGGATTAGACATCTTGTGCGAGGACGGCTCATCTTCTAGATATCAGCGAGCAGGCAATCTAGCGTCGTTTAGACGGTTTGAACTAGTAGCCGCCATCAACCGACTCAGGACCGTTCAGATCGGCAGCTTATTTTAATCTCGCTAAGGAATTCATTAAGAACTTATGAAAACACGCCCCGAACTGCAGGCGAAATCGATATTGTGTAGGCAAGATACCTCCTAACTGCGTCTTCCACTCCATCTAGCCGCCTTATTCTACTAAGGCGATAGGTGGATTTTTTATCTTTGATAGATGCGTCCTTTTTTTGGTTCAGATAACGAAGGGTAGACAGAAAAGAATCAGACCGTAAAGGCAAGGTAGAAAATCAAATGGAGCAAAGCGCTGCATAGCTGACTTAGGTTTGGCTGATGCTTTGGCTGGCGATCACACTAGTCCTTCGATTTAGTCGTCTTTCTAGTAGAGACCAGCTATTTCCACTACGTTTGCAAGTAGGTCAAAGTTAAGTCGGCATCTCTCCCATCACCAACTGACTAATAGCCGACTAGCTCAGAACAAGACTCTGGTTCAGCACCTTCGACTATACAGTTCTCCCAAACGATACGACGACTTAAAGCAGTGGGTAACTGATCTTTTTGAGCTAGCGCCTCAGCAAACCAATCCAAGCTCTCGGCAGTGTCACCGCGTCCGGCTAAAACTTGAGCCTTCAGATAAAACAGTTCGGGGTTATTAGGTGCGGCAGCAAGTGCTTTGTTCACAGCAACTAGAGCGCTGTCGTATTGATCGAGATCTCGGTAGCCGATGGCAATCGTACGCTGAGTGACATAGACAGGATAACTGTGCTGGGCCATACGGGCGATCGCCCGCTCCGGACTAACAAAAGGCAAATTCACCGCTAGCATTAGATCCATCGAACCTCTGAGTAAATTCAGTTCGGAATCTTCAGCATCAATTCGCTCAACCGCATCGAGCTCATTGAAAACCTGCTGAAGCATGCCTAGCGCCTTTGGCGTTCCTCTAGCTAGCCCTTCTGTTTTCAGCAGATGAGCGCCTTCTAGAAAGAGACCCACTGCCGTGTAGAGATGGCCTCGTAGCAGGTCAGTTTCCTTCAGTGCAGCCGCCGTTTCTTGAGTGAGTTTTGCTCGGCGAGCGACTTCGTCTAGCCCGGCGCTACCTTCGAAGTAGGCCATAGCCGCAATCAATGCGTGTACCAGAGGCTCTTCTGCTTCGTTGGCCTCTGCTCTCGCTAGCGCAGCATCGGCGGCGGCATAGTTCCCTTCTTCAAAGATGACTCGAAAGGCAACTTCTGTATGTTCACCTATGTCGCGAGGAGAAGTAGGGCGGAAGGGATCAGCGGCATATACCGGAATGCTAATTCCGAACGTAGTAACGCTTAGACTAAAGAGTCCAGCGAATAGCTTTGTAATTGGGTTCATAGTCATACGAGAGGAACAGGGGCATGTTCTTTGGATAGAGTATAGCCATCTGGTTTTGACGGGGTGTTTACTTGAGCATTATTTTGGCAGGCGATCGCAGCGGTACTGGGAAAACAACGCTGACGCTTGCTCTACTAGCCGCACTCAAAAGTAGAGGCCATCAGGTTCAATCATTCAAAGTTGGCCCGGACTATATTGACCCGATGTTTCATAGCGCTATCACCGAGCGTCCTTGCTACAACCTCGACCCGGTTTTGACTAGCGAAGCATATGTACAGCAAAGCTTTCGAGAGCATTGCAGAAAAGCCGATGTTGGCATAATCGAAGGCGTTATGGGCCTATTTGATGGCGCAACTGGAACAGACGACACAGCGAGTACGGCGCATGTGGCTCGTCTACTAGAGCGGCCAGTCGTGCTAGCGGTTGATTGTGGGCGAATGTCCAGATCGCTAGCGGCTATGGTGCAGGGATATCGAGATTTTGATACTCGGGTGACGGTAGCAGGAGTAATTTTGAATCGGGTAGGGAGCGATCGCCATCTTCAGCTATTGAGCGACGCCCTTGCCCAAATCGGTATGCCAGTGCTTGGCGTGTTCAGACGAGAAAAGGATATAGAGCTGCCGAGCCGTCATCTTGGCTTGTTGCCAACCGGGGAGATTGAGGGGTTCAAGCATGTTGCAGAGCGGCTGGCAGAAATCGGAGAGCGCTGCTTTGACTGGGAAAAGTTGGAACCGTTGATAGGATTTGACTGCGCTCAGCCCACGAGTGAACGAACAGCGGTTGCAGGAAGTAAGCGGGTGAGGATTGCGATCGCCCACGATGCTGCTTTCAACTTCTACTATCCCGATAACTTTGAAGCCCTCGAAGCCCAAGGCGCGGAACTCATCTTCTGGAGCCCGCTAGAAGACGAGACGCTTCCAGCCGCAGACGGTCTGTACTTCGGCGGCGGCTTTCCCGAAGTCTTTGCAGCTCAGCTCAGTGACAACAAAGCAATGAGATTGTCCATCCGTCAGGAGATTGAGCAAGGCATTCCCACCTACGCTGAATGCGGCGGACTGATGTATCTCAGCGAGACTCTGATTGATTTTGAAGGGAGAGCTTGGCCGATGGCTGGAGTGATTCCTCAGACTATTGAAATGAGCTCAGCGGCTGACGCTGGGGTATCGGAAAGGGCGGGCGATCGCAGGCGGTCCGCTACTAGCAAAAGGGCAAACCGTTGTCGGCCACGAATTCCATAAATCTAGCGTTGTGGAAACATTGAGCGATCCCATCTACGAAACGCAGCGCTATTGGGGAGACACTGAGCAACCATCGCTCGAAGGCTATCGACGACCAAACCTTCATGCGTCCTACGTGCATCTGCACTGGGGACATCGACCAGAGCTGGCCGAGCAATTCATTCAAAGCTGCCTGAAATACCGACAGCAGTGGAGCTAGACGCACTAGCCAATTCTTTCGACGACGTCTTTCAACGCTTCTTTAGGCTCTGCGTAGTCAAAGGAAAATCCTGATGCCTGGGTCCGCTCCGGCAGGACTTTCTGACCCTTCAGTACGACAACCGCACCATCTCCTAGCAACGCTTCAATCGCGAAGTCCGGAACCGGTAACCAGGAAGGTCTGTTCATGACTTCGCCCAAAGTCTGTGCAAGATCTTTCATCCGGACGGGTTCGGGGGCGGTGCCGTTGTAAACGCCATGCATGGATGGATCGAGCAGCGCTTTCATGAATAGGCTGACGAGATCATCGATGTGAATCCAGGAAAACCACTGCTGGCCGCTGCCAATCGGTCCGCCTGCGTAGAGTTTGAAGGGGGTGATCATTTTGGCGATCGCGCCCCCATCCCCTAGCACAATCCCGGTACGAATAATCGCTACCCGTACGCCAGCACCCTCTGCCTTTCTAGCTGACGCCTCCCATGCCTGACACACCTTAGAAAGAAAGTCACTTTCAGCGGGTTCGCTCGTCTCAAAGAACTCCGCCGTCTCGCTCGTCCCGTAGTATCCAATTGCCGAACCGCTGACTAAAACAGACGGCTTTTGTTCGGCCTTTGTGATCGCCTCCACCAGCTTCTGCGTCCCCACCTGACGGCTATCAATAATCCGCTTCTTCCGCTCCGCCGACCACCGCTCTGAAATCGGCTCACCTGCCAGATTAATCACCCCATCACAGCCAGAAATTTCAGTCTGCCAACTTCCTGAATCTGTAGGCGCGTAAGCCACGTATTCAACAGGCTTAAACTGATCCGCCGCAAACACCTTTCGAGCTTTGGCGACATCGCGCGTCAGCACCTTGACATCGTGGCCTTCACCCACCAGCCGAGCGACCAGACGAGACCCTACAAACCCAGTTGCACCCGTAACGGCAATTTTCATAGCTGAGCTATATTCCTGATTTTATTCAACTGCTCTTTATAGTAGCGAGCATGAGGGCTACAAGGGCGAGGGACATCAATAGAACCTTCTGTCTTCTTAACCATTGCATCCGAAGAGGACGAATTCAAAGATTCTATTCGGCATATGCCAATTCTGTAGAGATTTTGGTCAGCTAGCCCTTTACGCCACTGCCTGTCTCCGACGGCACGATGTATCGCTGTGCTGCCACGAAGAATAGAATAATTGGCACGATTGAGATAACTGAGCCTGCTGCAATCAATCGCCAATCGAGCGAAAAGCTACCAGCCAACCTGGCGACGCCCAACGGCAAGGTGTAATACTCGGGTCGATCTAGAATCAGCAACGGCCAGAGGAAATCACTCCACGAACCGATGAACACGAAGATTGCTAGCGTCACTAACGCCGGACGCACGGATGGAATCATGATGTGCCACCAGATGCCTAGCTCTGTACAGCCGTCAATGCGGGCCGCTTCTTCTAGTTCCTTCGGGACGGATTGAAAGGCTTGACGCATTAGGAAAATGCCAAAGGCAGAGGCGATCGCAGGAAAAATTACGCCAATGTAGCTATTAGTCAGCCCTAGCCGCACGGTAAAGATGTAGAGCGGAATCATCACAATCTGAAACGGTATCAAGATTGTGGAAACGACTAGAGAGAATAAAATCTCTCGGCCTTTAAAGTTCAGCCTGGCTAGTGGATAAGCGGCTAGCGAACATAGCAAAAGGTTTAAAGCGACAGTGACTACGGCAATCAGGGTGCTGTTGAAAAAGTAGCGACCAAAGGGATTAGACTGCCACACCTTGATGAAGTTGTCGAAAGTAGGAGAGGTGGGTAGGAACTGAGGAGGAAACTGGAAAAGGTTTTCAGTTGGCCCTTTGAAGGAGGTGCTAACTAGCCAGAGCAGTGGAAGGAGCATGATGAGGGCGATCGCGCCCAATACCCCATACATCAAAACATTTCTTCCCAAACCCTTGCCATTCACCTGCGCCATCTCTCTATGCCTCTACCCAAATTCTCTAGCTTGCATCAACCACATTCCTGCAAAAGACTCAGAGTCTGGGCTATCTTGCACCGCAATGAAATGCACATTATTCGCCGCTGCCTTTGCGGTCTCAAACCGCAGACCTTCCGCCTGCGTCTCTGGCGTCACCAAATCGGCCAGCAGCCAGGTCTCAATCGTACCTGTTTCCATCAGTAGCCGAGCGGTAGCCGTATTCTTAGAAACGTAGTTCGTCGATTCTTCTTTGCCTGCTCTGACTGCCGCGATCTCTAGGCCAGACATCCAGGCGGCTAGCGGGGTCGCTCTATTCGAGTAGATAATGAATCCCGGAATCGGCGTATCCGGCTCCACGCCCGCCGTCTCTAGCGGAAAAGATTCGCCAAAAGCAACATCCCACTCACTCATATCGGCAAACTCTTTGGCGGGCAGCGTGACTAGCGCCCACTGCTGACCAATCAAAGCATCCGGTAGTGGGTTCACGACTTCTAGCGGCTTGGCCATCGAAGCTGAAGCGCTTGCCTTGTAGCCGGGATCATTTGGATAAACATTTGCTCTACGATCTTCTAGCCACTGCTGCAAAGCCAGCGTTCTACGACTGGGATAGGGCAGTAGACCCGCTTCTTCGCAGGCGCGTTTGATCATATTTTGCATTTGATAGCGGAAGTAGCGGACCTTGGTAGGTGAGGCGACAGACTTCGCAGTGGCTTGTGTGATCGCCTCCTCAATCGCCGCCTGCAACGTCTCCGAATTCACCTCACTGTTCGACACATATTTGCTGTAGCGAAATAGGTCTTCAGGATTATCTTCTACTGACTGCAACCCTTCGCAGATCAAGATCTCCCAGCGCTTTTTATTCTGCTCATCCAAAACTGGCCTGGAATAGAAATCCAGTTCCCAAACACTACCCATAGGGATCTCAAGCTAATTGATCTAATATTCCAGCCTGAAGCCAATCCCCTTCAAAGAGGAATGCCCACAGAGCAAAAGGGACTCCGGATGCAAAAGATGAAACCAGAGCTAATCTAATTGTCGCCCTCAGCTACCACCTTAGCAACGTTCTTCGCTCGCTCTTCCGCCTCTGCCATTACCGTCGCCAAATCCTTCAAGACTTCCCCCGGATATTTCTCTAGCACCTGAGTAGAGAGCGCAATTCGCCCGCGCTGGTCGTCAATATTCAGCACAATCGCCTTAACCGGATCGCCTACCTTAAACACATCACCCAGCGCAGACACATAGCTCTTGCTGATCTGCTTGATATGCAGCAGTCCGGAAGCACCACCGAAATCAACGAACGCACCGAAGGGCTTGAGCGAGGCAATCGTTCCTTCGATCAGCTCACCCTTAGTCAGACTGCTCATCGCGGTAGCTCTTGCCGCAATCCGCTCGGATAGCACCAGCTTATTGTTTTCCTCGTCTACTTCTAGAAAGGCGACATTGATGGTGTTGCCCATCAAAGAATCGAGATCTTCTACTCGGCGAGCCAAGTGAGATCTAGGAATGAACGCTCGCAGACCGCTAACATCCGCCGTCACGCCGCCCTTGTTACTACCAGAGATAGTCACTTCTAGCACATCGCCATTCTCCTGACGCTCGCGCAAACGCTCCCACAGCTCCTTGATTTCCATTGCGCGAATAGAAATCACCATCTGACCATTGGCATCTTGATCGCGAATGATCAAAAATTTGCGCTCTGTGCCCAAAGGCAGAGCTTCTTCCAAAACAACGTCAGACTCAATCGAAGCTTCCTTTGTAGGCAAAAAAGCTGCTGATTTACCACCAATATCGACGTATGCTCCGTCAGACTCGTGGGTTTCGACTTTGCCAGTGACCACGCTACCCCGTGAGAACTGATAGTCTTGCTGCTCTAAAGCTTTTGCGAAATCTTCGGCTGAAAACAACGGGGAAATCTCCCTAAGTCAAATTAAATAGTTTTTCAAATATAGCAGTCTGCCCTCAGCTTGAACCATCACCAATGATTACAACGCTTATCAGGCGAAACTAAGCATCTGTCGCAGGGCTTCGATCCGCTTCATATCGTTAAGAATTTATCATCAAGAATTATTGAGTAGACCTAAAAAAATCAGATCATCTGCCACGAAGCGCTGATTCCCGACTAATCTCTAAAGTAGATAATCAAGATGCTGTCATGGGAGCGCGTCTATAGTGGTCCAGTTTCATATTCAAACCGATAGCGAAATACCTGCATCCACCCAGCTCTACGATCAGATTTGGTTTGCGATCGCATCTCGCCAATACCCACCCGAGTACCGCCTGCCCAGCACCCGCCAGCTGGCGATGCAGACCGGGCTCCATCGCAACACCATTAGCAAGGTCTACCGCCAGCTAGAAGATGCCGGTGTCGTCGAAGCGATGCCCGGTTCTGGCATTTACGTCCGCGCTGAAGGCACCACCGAGATTGTCAAACCCGGCTCGCCGCTACTCGCAAAGTTTCCCAAGGCTCAAGAGCTAGTAGAAAATAGCCTAGATGAACTGCTGCGTCAGGGCTGCTCGCTCCACCAAGCGCGTGAGCTATTCATGACCGAAGTCGACTGGCGCTTGCGCTGTAGCGCTAGAGTGCTCGTCACCATTCAAAAAGAAGATGGCGCGGGCGAGCTGATGGTGCGTGAGCTAGAGCAAGCGCTAAAGATTCCTGTGCAGCTTGTACCCCTAGAAGAGCTGGATCAGGTGCTGTCTCAGACGAGATCAGGTACCGTGGTGACCAGTCGATACTTTATTAATGAGGCGGAGGCGATCGCAGCGCCAAAGTCCGTCCGCGTCATTCCCATCGACATCTACGACTACGCCAAAGAACGCGAACTCCTTAAAAACCTGCCAAAAGACACCTGTCTTGGCCTGGTCAGCCTCAGCACCGGCATTATCCGCATCGCCGAAGTTCTCTCCTACAGCCTGCGCGGAGACAATATCTTGGTCATGACCGCCCAAACCCAAGACGCGCAAAAGCTCAGTGCCGTCGTCCGCAGCGCTCAAACCATCGTCGCCCTCGATACCGCTAGCTACCCAGCGATCAAGGACGCCCTTCTCGCTGCCCGCAACGACATCATCCGCCCCCCAGAAATTATCCGCTGCGAGAACTACATCGGCGAAAAGTCTATTGAGCTGCTCAAACGAGAGCTAGGCTTGGATTGATAGGCTTAGACTAGAAGAATCAGCACCTAGGTCATAGCACCAAGCCATAGCTATGGTACCAACACCGACTAAAGCAATGACTCTTTCAAGGTTTTTAGCCCTGCCAGAGTCAAAGCCAGCCAGCGAGTTCATCAATGGCCAGATTCATCAAAAACCGATGCCTCAAGGCCAGCACAGCACAATTCAGGGTGAACTCGTTACGCAAATCAATCAAATAGCAAAGCCCGATAAAAAAGCCTGGGCTTTTCCAGAGCTACGCTGTACTTTTGGTGGACGCTCGATTGTACCTGATGTAGCTGTTTTTACCTGGGAGCGCATACCCAAGCGAGCAGATGGCAATATTGCGAATCAATTTCTGATCGCACCAGACTGGACAATCGAAATTCTCAGCCCTGGCCAGTCATCTACTCGGGTCACTAGCAACATCTTGCACTGTATAGACAACGGAACAACGCTCGGGTGGCTGATCGATCCCGAAGAAGAATTGATTTTGATATACCAGCCTGATCGGCTACCAAAATCTCTAGAGAAAGGCAACCAGTCTTTGCTTGTTCCACCATTCGCTAATGGGCTAAGTCTTACCGTCCAGTCTCTGTTTGCTTGGCTAAAGGTATAGAGCCTGTCGAATGCATAAAGCTACAGCTATGCACTAGCACCTACGGACACTTCAGATCTTGCCAGGAATGAGTTAGTAATTTCTAGATACCGCTGCGCATCTTCCATCATCGGGAAGTGCGCTGTGTTTGGCATCATCACGTATTCAATACTATCGCTCAGCTCTGCTGCTTCTTTGCCTAGGTTCGCAGGCGTAATCTTATCGTATTCTCCTGAAACCATCAGCGTAGGCACCTTCAGAGCGGCAAAAGCAGCAGGCATGGCTTCGGTAGCATGCTGACTGACGGCAGCTTTTAGCGTGCCGAGCGAGGTAGCCCCGTTAGCCATGACGAAATCTTCTAGGAATGCTTTTTTCTCTTCTAGCGGAATTTCCCCTTTTAAGAAGCGCTGCATGAACATCTGAGGGGCAAAAGGAACTTTGCCAAGCCATTTAGGGCGGAAGGCGACAACGTAGCCGCCGAACAGGTAGAACGCTTCAAAGGCCCACTTCTGGTAAGGAAAGCTGCCGTTGCAGGTTAATATGGCCTTTTTTACGCGCTCTGGATAACGATCGAGGAAGTAAAGGCCGATGGAGCCGCCCATAGAATGAGCGTTCATATAGACAGGCCGCGTTAGGTTTAGCTCGTCTAGTAGAACGTTCAGGTCTTCAGCGAAGCTTTCTAACGTGCCAAGATCTGGGTTAGCGGCAAATTGTTCTGGGGTGGGGGCGTGCGATCGCCCAAATCCTCTTTGGTCATACAGCAAACAATCGTACTTATCTTTGATCGCCTCTGCGGTAGATCGCCAGTAGCGCGCAGAGCCTGCCCACCCATGCAAAAAAACCATCACTGGCTTTTCATAGTTACCAGGATGGTCTTGAGTAGAGATCCATTCGTAGTAGTGATCAACGCCGTTGACGCTAACGTAGGGCATCGTTACTGTTTACCTTTTAATAGTCTAGATATGTTCGGAGTTTGGCTGCGATTCCTTAGCCTAGGCGGACTCTGGCTTCGGCAGCGAGGAGGGATGGACTAGCAAATCTGCCGTTGAGCGATTTTCTACCGTCTGGCGAGTGATTGTGCAGGTTTTGACATCATCGCGTGAGGGCAGCTCGTACATCACGTCTAGCATAATTTCTTCGATGATGCTGCGTAGAGCACGAGCGCCCGTTTTGCGGTTAAAGGCTTCTTTTGCGATCGCCCGAATCGCATCCGACTCAAACTCCAGCTCCACGTTGTCCATCCGCATTAGCTTCTTGAACTGCTTCACCAAAGCATTCTTCGGCTCCGTCAGGATAGAGACTAGGGTCTTTTCGTCCAGGGGTTCCACAATCGAAATCGCCGGAATCCGCCCGATAAATTCAGGAATCATCCCAAACTTAACAATGTCATCCGGCTCTAGATCTTGCAGCGTCAGCGAAGACTTTTCATCGCTACTAATCTCTTTACCGGGCTGCACGAAGCCCATCGACTTCTTGCCGATCCGCTGTTCGACAATCTTATCTAGACCAACGAAGGCCCCACCGCACACGAATAAAATATTGCGCGTGTCTATCTGAATGCAGTCCTGATAAGGATGCTTACGTCCCCCTTGAGGCGGCACATTCGCAATCGTACCTTCTAGCATCTTCAATAGCGCCTGCTGAACCCCTTCACCCGAAACATCGCGAGTAATCGAGGGATTCTCACTCTTACGAGCAATCTTGTCGATCTCATCAATATAGATAATGCCGCGCTGAGCCTCTTCTACGTCAAGGTCTGCTACTTGTAGCAGTCTCAGCAGAATATTCTCGACGTCCTCGCCAACATAGCCAGCCTCAGTCAGCGTTGTCGCATCCGCAACCGCAAATGGCACTTCCAGAATAGCGGCTAGCGTCTGAGCCAAGAGCGTCTTGCCGCAGCCAGTCGGACCAATCAGCAAAATATTGGACTTTTGCAGTTCAATATCGTCTTCTGCCTCATCGCCTTCTGCCTGTACGCTCAGCCGCTTGTAATGGTTGTACACCGCTACCGAGAGAACTTTCTTCGCTTCGTCTTGACCGATCACATGCTCGTCAAGATAAGACTTGATTTCACGCGGCTTAGGAATCTGAGTCAAAGACAGCGCCGAAGATGACTTTCGACGCCGCTCGGAAGACTGATCGCGGCGCGGCGCAGGGGACGTCACAGAAGAATTAGAGTCGAATAGCTCCTCATCTAAGATCTCATTGCAAAGATCTACGCACTCATCGCAAACGTAAACTCCTGGGCCTGCAATCAGCTTGCGTACTTGCTCTTGCGACTTGCCGCAAAAAGAGCACTTCAAATGAGAGTCATACTTCGACATAATCGTTATCCTACCGCCGTCAGCTTAGTATCTGAGAGCATTTGTCTAGTCACGACCTCATCAATCAAGCCGTACTCCTTCGCTTCTCCAGCAGACATAAAGAAATCCCGCTCTGTATCTGCTTCGATCCGCTCTAGCTCTTGACCAGTATGGTCAGCTAGCATCTCATTCAAACGCTTTTTGAGATACAAAATCTCTCTCGCCTGAATCTCAATATCAGCAGACTGTCCTTGCGCACCGCCTGAAGGCTGATGAATCATGATCCGAGCGCTAGGTAGAGACATCCGCTTACCCTTAGCACCGCCAGAGAGTAGAAACGCTCCCATACTTGCCGCCAAGCCAAAGCAAATCGTTACCACATCAGGACGAATCTGCTGCATCGTGTCGTAAATAGCCATGCCTGCTGTCACAGACCCACCAGGAGAATTAATGTAAAGCTGCACATCCTTTTCTGGATCTTCAGCGTCTAGAAAGAGTAGCTGAGCCACAATCGAGTCAGCCACATCGTCCATTACCGGTGTACCGAGAAAGACGATCCGCTCTCTGAGCAGTCTCGAATAAATATCAAAAGCGCGCTCACCGCGACCAGACTGCTCGACCACCATAGGCAGCATATTGCGAGTCGCCGCCTGAAAGGCAGGAAAGCCTGCTTGGAGGTTAGCCATATGACTGGCGTGGTTTCTGGTGTGGTTTTTAGCGCTATTTAGAGGGCTCCCCCAGTGGAGATCTTGAGGGTTTGAGAACCCACGCTGTTGAATCAATCTATCCATATAAAAGTAGCTGCCTACATACGTGCCTAATGTACCGCATCTCAACCAGAACTAAAGTTAAGACGCGATAACACTGTAGCGAAGTCGTCTTACATTCGACATCAACCACGACGTAATGGTTGGTCGCATCGAAAGTTCGGCCTAGTCGTCTACTACCTCAACATCGACCGCTTTAGCTTCGATGGTCTGCTCCTCTGCATCCGTCTCATCGGCTGTTTCTGATGCCGTATCCTCTGTCGGTGCTTCCAACTCTGGAGTCTCTTCTTCAGGGGTCAAAGATCCTTCTGGCAGCAGTTCAATCTCCGAGTTCTCCTTCAGCCATGCCAAAATCTTCTCTTTTAACAGATCCTCATTGACGACCTGCTCTAGCCGCTCAGGGTCGACCTGGCTAGGATCTTCTACATCGGCCATTAGTTCTTCAGTCCGCGCCGCCGCCTCTTCGTCCGTCACAGCGATAGATTCCTGCTTGGCAATCTCACCTAGTGCTAGGGTACGACGTAAGCGCTCAATGGCTTCTGGCTTCGCACTCTCGCGCATGTTCTCAACCAGATCCTTCGTCAAAAACTGGTTGATATCAATCCCTTGACGGCTGAGCTGCGTGACTGTTTGAGTAACGATAAAATCGACTTCTCGCATCACTAAAGTCTTAGGAATTTCGGCTTCGATATGCTTCACTAGCTCATTGAGCAGCGCTTGATCGATATTGCTATCAGTCGCCGCTTCTGCTTCTTTCTGATAGCGCTCTTCCAAGGAGCTACGCAGTTCTTCAAGCGTTTCAAACTCGCTGACTTCCTCAGCAAAATCATCGTCAAGATCAGGCAGCTCCTTTTCCTTTAGCTCTTTGAGCGTAATTTCAAAGGTCGCTGGTTTCCCTGCTAGCTCGGCTTGGGGATAGTCTTCTGGAAAGGTCACTTCAACCTCTTTAGAGGCTTCTAGCTCCATCCCAACAATGCCTTCTACAAAACCAGGGATAAAGCGGCCTTCTTTGATTTCAACCTGAAAGTCTTGAGCGCTGCCGCCATCAAATTCTTCTAGCTCACCTGCCTCGTTCTTAGCCTTGCCGACAAAATCGACGACGGTTACATCGCCTTCTTTTGCTGCCCGGTCTTCAACAGGGACTAAGGTCGCCATGTTCTCTCGATAGCCTTCTATCGTTTCATCTACCTTACTTTCGTCAGGCTTGATTTCTTCAGCTTGGACTGAGAGCCCTTTGTACTTGCTTAGGGTGACTCTTGGCGGCACATCGACCGAGGCCTTGATGACAAAAGGTTCGCCTGGCTTGTAGCTACCAATCAAAGACTCAAAATCTGACTGTAGCTGGTAGTTGCCTAGCGCTTCTAGAGCCTCTTGCTTAATAGCGCTTTCGATTACCGTTTGCAGCATGTCTTCTAGCGCGGCGGCTTTTAGCTGCATAGCGCCGATTCGCTGAATCAAAATCTGACGGGGCACTTTGCCTTTACGGAACCCAGGAACGTTAGCTGACTTCATGTAGTCGCGCAGTACTTTCTCGTAGCCCTGCTTAGATAGTTCAGCGGGAACCTCTATCTCTAGTCCGACTTGGCTATCGGGCAGATTTTCCTGGGTGACTTTCATTTACGAATACGTGGGTTGTGATGATCGATTGCGATGTAATAATTGGAACACATGAACAAAGGTAAAATGCATGTCATTCGTCGCAGTAAGTCATCATACACCTGATCTATTTATTCTGAAATAGACTTCACAGCTAGCGGTATATTCAACTACACACATCGCGCTAAAGTATGTGTAGCGATCGCAACGTAGAGATTGCACCAATTTTCCCTTCTACTCAGCCTTCTCGACGAGACCACTTCACCAGTCGTCATCACCTGCAACCTCAGAAACTGCAAGCTACCAATAGACGTAGCCATTGCCCGTATCGCTACAAGCTCAATCCTTCATTTCGACCTAACACCCGATATTCAGACCCAAAACGTTCAGATCTAAACAGTCATAACCCAGATATTCGGAGGATATATATTTGAATAATTCTTATAACGTTGCCATCCTGGGCGCTACTGGCGCAGTCGGCACTGAGCTACTTCAGCTGTTAGAAGAGCGCAGTTTCCCAATCAAGTCGTTAAAGCTACTATCTTCACCTCGCTCCGCAGGCAAGCAGCTCAACTTTAAGGGAAAAGCGATCGCAGTCGAAGCAGTTAGTAAATCAGCTTTTGACGGAGTCGATATCGTTCTGGCTTCAGCAGGTGGCTCTATCTCTAAGCAGTGGGCTAAAGATATTGTCAATGCAGGCGCACTGATGATTGATAATTCCAGCGCTTTTCGCATGGACGATTCTGTTCCGTTAGTCGTGCCAGAAGTCAATCCAGAGGCCGCAGAAAAGCATCAGGGCATTATCGCCAACCCCAACTGCACTACGATCTTGATGAGCGTAGCAATCTGGCCACTGCATCAAATTCAGGCTATCCGACGGATTGTCGTGGCGACCTACCAGTCGGCTAGCGGTGCAGGCGCTCGGGCGATGGAAGAAGTCAAGCAGCAAACCAAAGCAATTTTAGCTGGCGAAACGCCGCCGACTGAGAGCTTTCCCTATCCGCTAGCATTCAATCTTTTCCCGCACAATACGCCGATTAACGAGCAGGGATATTGCGAAGAAGAGATGAAGATGGTCAACGAAACGCGCAAAATTTTCAGCACGCCTGAGCTAAGGGTTTCGGCTACCTGTATTCGGGTACCCGTCCTGCGGGCGCATTCAGAAGCTGTTAATCTTGAGTTTGAGCAGCCGTTTGAAGTGGTACGCGCGAGAGATGCGATTAGCACTGCTGCTGGCGTAAAGCTGGTAGAAGACTGGCAGGCTAACTATTTCCCGATGCCGATTGACGCTAGCGGACAAGATGACGTTCTAGTCGGTCGCATTCGGCAGGATATTTCTAATCCAACGGGCCTAGAGCTTTGGCTGAGCGGCGATCAGATTCGCAAGGGAGCGGCGCTCAATGCTGTTCAGATAGCGGAGCTAGTGGTGGCGAAACAGTGGGTGCGATCGCCAGTAGCCGCCTGATAATTTCAGCAAGATGCACGAACAGCTATAGAAAACCAAGCATTCTGAGAACTGAGTACTCGGACGAATTAAATGGATGAAGGTATTGAATGGATGTGAGTATGGCTGATATTTCAGTTGATCCACTGACCTCTTCACCTGAGAGATCACAAAAGGAAGACCCTTTTTTTGGAAGAGTTGTCACCGCGATGGTGACCCCCTTTCACGCGACGGTAAGGTCAACTATCTCACTGACAGAAAAGCTAGCTAGCCACCTAGTAGCGCATGGTACCGATACGGTTCTAGTTTGTGGTACCACAGGCGAATCACCTGCGCTGACATGGGATGAAGAATACGCGCTCTTTCAGACGGTGAAGCAGGCAGTAGGCAGTAGAGCCAAAGTGCTAGCAGGCACAGGGTCAAACAGTACACAAGAGGCAATAGAAGCTACTCGCAAGGCCGAAAAGCTAGGCTTAGACGGATCTTTGCAGGTGGTGCCCTACTACAACAAGCCCCCCCAAGAGGGACTGTATGGCCATTTTGAGGCGATCGCACAATCTACCCCTGACCTGCCGATCATGCTCTACAATGTGCCTGGGCGCACAAGCTGCAACCTACTTCCTGAAACAGCCATCAAGCTGTCAAAGCTCTCCAACGTCATCGCGATCAAAGAAGCTAGTGGGAACCTTGATCAAGTCAGTCAGCTCGCTCGATTGAGCTCTACTGAGTTTGACATCTACTCTGGAGACGATTCACTGACGCTACCGATGCTTTCTGTAGGTGCCATCGGCGTTGTCAGCGTAGCTAGCCACTTGGTCGGAGACCTTCTACAGGACATGATCAAGGCGTTTGAATTGGGCAAAGTTAGCCAGGCAACCGCCATACATTTAAAGCTCTTTCCATTGTTTAAAGCACTGTTTGCAACGACAAGTCCCATCCCTTTAAAAGTAGCTCTAGATTTGCAAGGATGGGCAATTGGAGACTGCCGTCTACCGCTCTGCAAAGGCTCAGCAGCACTACGAACAGATCTCAAAACTACCCTTTCGGACATGAATCTATTGAAAGAGGACATTGCATAAGTCGAAATAAAGGAGCCAACTAGCCAATAAATAAGTTAGGTTCAATAGCCCACGAGAAACATGTGGGACTCAGCGAATTAAAACAGGCGCACTAAACTGAACCGACTAAACCGTGTGCATTAGACCAGGCACCGTTAAACTGCATGGCTTTCGCATACCGAATGTTAGTCGGCAAGAAGCTTGAGTGCAGCTTTCGATTCTAGGATTAGTGCAGAGCAAGTAAGCCTTTCACGAACTTAATTGACAAGGGTCAAACTAACTAGAGGCCAAATTGAGAGTCAAAGATAAAGCTACAAAGATCTAAAGCAGGCCCTAACCTCCTGTGAACGCTAACAGAGTCACTGATAGAGCCAGTAGCTAGACAATCAGTCACTAAAGAATCAGTCACTAGATCGCTTCAACCAGCTCTAAAACCCAAACCATACAAAAACAAGCGCAAGCCTCCTAGCTAAGGCCAGTCGCTTTCTTCCTTTCGAGCAATCAAATCACCATAACCAAGGTAACTACATGAATAGAAAAACCATCAGTAGCCAAAAAGCTAACGGTCAAGCGTCCAACAACTCAAAAACAAACGGCAAAAAGTCAAGCAGCAACACCCTGAAGATCATCCCGCTGGGCGGACTGCACGAAATTGGCAAGAACACCTGCGTCTTTGAATACGGCGACGAGATCGTCTTATTAGATGCGGGTCTGTCCTTTCCGACAGAAGGGATGCACGGCGTAAACATCGTGCTGCCAGACATCACCTACCTCAAAGAAAATCAGCATAAGATCAAGGGAATGATTGTCACCCACGGTCACGAGGACCACATCGGCGGCATTGCCTTCCACCTCAAGCAGTTCAATATTCCTGTCATTCACGGTCCGCGTTTGGCGATGGCCCTTTTGCAAGGCAAGCTCGAAGAAGCAGGCGTCTTGAATCGCACCGAGCTGCACACCGTCGGCCCTAGAGACACTGTTCAATTTGGGAAACACTTCAGCGCTCAGTACATTCGTAACACGCACTCGATGGCTGATAGCTTCACGATGGCAATCAAAACGCCAGTCGGCACCATTATCCACAGCGGCGACTTCAAAGTTGACCACACACCTGTAGATGGTGAGTTCTTTGATTTTCAAAAGATTGCTGAATACGGTGAAGAAGGCGTGCTCTGCCTGATTAGCGACTCGACCAATGCAGAGATTCCTGGCAATACCCCGTCAGAACGTGCAGTCTTTCCTAATCTGGATCGGGAATTTAACAACGCCAAAGGTCGCCTGTTTGTCACCACCTTCGCCTCTTCAGTGCACCGGGTCAGCATGCTGTTAGAACTTGCCCAAAAGCACAAGCGTTCGGTCTTTATTGTGGGCCGCTCCATGCTAAACGTCATTTCTCATGCGCGGAATCTGGGCTATATCAAATGCCCCGATAGCCTATTCAAGCCGTTGAATCAGCTCAAGCAGTGTCCTAACGATCAGGCCATGATCTTGACCACAGGATCGCAAGGCGAACCGATGGCAGCGCTCACTAGAATTTCCAACCGCTCTCACCGTCAGATTCGCATCGAAGCAGGTGACACCGTCATCTTCTCATCCAACCCCATTCCAGGAAATACCATTAGCGTTGTCGGCACTATTGATAAGCTGATGCAGCAAGGTGCAACTGTCATCTATGGCAAAGATAAAGGGCTGCACGTTTCTGGACATGGCTATCAAGAAGATCACAAGCTGATGCTAGCGCTGACTCGACCCAAGTTCTTTATTCCCGTACATGGCGAGCATAGAATGCTGGTCAAGCACGCGGAAATGGCTCAGCAGCTTGGCGTCGAGCCTCAAAACATCGCTATTGTCAACAACGGCGATGTGATTAAAATCACGCCAGAGAGCATTAAGGTGGATGGCAAGGTCACTTCTGGGATTGAACTCGTAGATGCTTCTCGCACGGGTATTGTTGATCGCAACGTTTTGAAGGAGCGTCAACAGCTAGCCGAAGATGGCATCATTACCGTTTCGGCGGCGATAGATAGAACTGGCAAGCTGCTAGGAGAACCGACTATCAATCTGCGTGGTGTGGTCACAATAAAATCACAGGTGCAATGGGAAAGCGACATCGTTCCGGTGATAACCAAATCAGTGCAGACTCGCTGGAAGGAAGTGATAGATGGCGCTGATAGCGAAAGTCCAGAGGTGAACTGGGATGGATTGCGATCGCGACTAGAAGAAGACACCCGTCGGTTTGTCCGCCGCGAACTGCCCAAACAATATCCCGTCACCGTACTCATGCTTCAGCACTTCGACAGCGCCGCTAAGCCCGCCGTCAGCGCAAATAGCGACAGCGACAATAAACCTGTCCAAACAGGCAGGCGTCGACGGTCTTTGTCCACTGCCTCAGCATCGTAGCAAGCAAGCATCGACCTCAATTTCTAATTTCATTCTAGGCAGTACGGTCTATGCCACATAAAAAGCTTCTAGCGGTATTACAGCAAGTGCAACGGCTGGTCGCTAGAAGCTTTTCCAATAGGTTTAGCTGTAGTAAAGTAAGGACAAGTTTGGCCATACATTAATTTTTTGTATAGCAAAAGATCACAAAAGCACAGCTGGCGCTATAATACAGCCACGAGAGCCTCAGCTAAGAGAGGGTTTCTTTTGTCGGTAGGGTTGTAGTCAGCAACTTGTAGTCAACAAACTGCTTAGATTACACTCTAGCCATCGGTCATTATTTGGTAGCAGTATCTTGTAAAAGCAAGATTTCGATATCTAGGTAGTGAAATTAGACAAAAAAAGGAACAGTTCGCCTTAGTGGTCACAGACAGCCTTTCTATACGAACTCTAAGGAAGCGGCCATCAGCCAACTTGCTCGCTTCTACGGAAAGTCTCTTATTTTCTGTAGCTCTTTGAATACTGCCTGTGTTGCCTGAGCGTAGAGCGCAGTAGAGCAAGTATCACAGGTTGCTATTCGCACCTTTCAATCAGGTTTAACTCTAGAAAACCAACTTTCTAGACATCCAGTTTTTTACAACTAAAGTAGCCATCAGGTGTAGGTTCTGCGAACTCTAAGAACGCACTGACAGGCTTTAAAGGAACATTGAATGTCCAAACAAATAGTGATTGCCGAACAGCATCGGATTGCTGCTGTTTTCTCAGAAGATCAAATTCAAGAAATTATCGTAGCGACTGGGAGCCATCAGGTTGGAGATATTTATCTTGGCACGGTAGAGAATATTCTTCCTAGCATTGATGCAGCCTTTATCAATATCGGCGATAGCGATAAGAACGGCTTTATGCACGTTTCCGATCTAGGACCACTAAAGCTAAAGCGAATGGCTGGTCCAATCACTGAACTGCTAGCCCCCCAGCAGAAAGTGCTCGTTCAGATCATGAAAGAGCCAACGGGAAACAAGGGGCCAAGGCTTACCGGTAAAGTGACCCTGCCAGGACGCTATCTGGTGCTGATGCCCTACAGCAAAGGCGTCAACCTTTCCCGCCGCATTCGAAATGAAACTGAGCGCAACCGACTGCGGGCACTCGGTATCTTAGTCAAGCCCGCCGGGATGGGCCTGTTGATTAGAACGGAGGCAGAGGGCGTATCGGAAGATGCTATTATCGAGGATTTAGAATCCTTGCAGCGTAGCTGGGAAGCGATTCAGCAAGAGGCAATGGCGACGCGCCCACCTTCTTTACTCAACCGTGATGACGACTTCATTCAAAAGGTGCTGCGCGACGGCTACAACGACGATGTCAATCGCATCGTCACTGATACAGAAAGCGGCCTACAAAGGACCAAAAAGCACCTAACTAGCTGGAACAACGGACGAATTCCCAACAACGTCCTAGTTGACTATCACAACGAACCAACCCATATTCTCGAATACTTCAGAGTCAACGCGGCTATCCGAGAGGCGCTAAAGCCTAGAGTAGACCTGCCTTCGGGAGGCTATATCATCATCGAGCCTACCGAAGCACTCACCGTCATCGACGTTAACTCTGGCTCATTTACCCGTTCTGCAACTTCTAGAGAAACCGTTCTTTGGACTAACTGTGAAGCGGCTGTTGAGATTGCCAGGCAGCTCAGGCTACGCAACATAGCGGGCGTAATCGTCGTCGACTTTATCGACATGGATTCGCTCAAAGACAAGATGCAGGTGCTAGAGCAGTTTGGCAAAGCTATTCGAGCAGACAAGTCTCGCCCTCAAATTTCTCAGCTGTCCGAATTAGGTCTAGTCGAGCTCACGCGTAAACGGCAGGGCCAAAACATATACGAGCTATTCGGTCAGCCCTGTAGCACCTGTGGCGGACTAGGTCACCTGGCGCATCTACCTGGAGAAGCTCCTGGCACGAGCGCTCAGCTAGAGAGCGTATCTTCTTCTAGAGCAACTGGGTATAGCTCCCCTGCTCAGAGTTTTTCTAATCGGCCAACCGCCCGTGAGGATAGAGCTACAGGTTCACCCACCTCACCTCAATCTGAATTTCAAGAACTAGAGCTGCTGAACCACCCTAGCTACAGCGATAAAAACGGGCGCAGCGGCGGACGGCGACGACGACGGGGAAGCGAGAGAACATCGTCTCGGCCTAGCCGTTCGGGCTCGCCGCTACCAGTGACGGTTGACAAAAGCGCTGATAGAAATGGAGAAGATCGGCGACGACGCAGCAGCCAAGTCGACGAAAGAATTGAGCGCGAAAAAGCTGAGCGCGAAGCTCAAGATAGATCGAGAGAAAATCAGCAAGACGAACCGCGAGAAGAGCGTAACGGGAGCAAGCCCGGCAGCGCAGAATCAGGGGGTAGAAACAAGCGGGTCCGGAACAGCCGTCGAAAGTCGGAAGAGCCGCCAGAGTTAGTCGTAGTCGAGATGCCTGTAGAAGAGCAAAGGGTATACGCCGCCATGGGCGTTTCACCGCTTGTTTTCAGTGAGCAAACGGTCGAGAATCCGCAGAACATGCTGCTCTCTGTTGTCCTGCCTGGAGAGGGTGAAGCGTTTTTGGCAGAGGCCAAGGCGGCAGCAGAAATTGCTAAAGCAAACAAACGAGTGATCGAAACACCGACTCATTCTGACGCTGAACTAGAACAAGACGAAGCAGCAGACTCTGATGAAGCTAAGCCGACCGAGAACGGGACAGCCGATAGTGAAGAATCTAGTAGCGGTGAAGCGTTTGAAGAGGGTAATGGGGACGAACAGTCATCCGGCAAAAGCGCTCCAGTCAGAAGGCGTCGCCGCTCGTCTAAGTCAGCTGATATAGAAGAGACGGTTAAAACCTTACCTATCCTAAAATCTGCTGACGATTCTACAGACGAAGATTCATCAAACGCTCAAGCGGAAGATACTTCTACAGATGATGAATCAGAGCAAGAGGAGAAGTCGGTAAAGGTGGTTCGCCGTCGCCGTCGTCGATCTTCTGCGAGTGAATAGTTGCTTTAGTTTCACTAGTATCTTTGGTCTTGCCGCTAATGGAATTGAGCGATAGGACGGCGGGAGTTGATGAAGTTGGTAGGGGTGCTTTGTTTGGACCAGTGGTCGCAGCAGCGGTAATTGTGCCGGAAGTTGCGATCGCGTCTCTAACCACAGCGGGTGTAGCCGACAGCAAAACGCTTTCTGCAAAAAAAAGAGAATCTCTCGCTGTAGAAATCAGACGGCTAACCAGTGTAGGCATCGGTCTAGCCACTGCCTACGAGATCGATCGAATCAACATTCTACAGGCATCGCTTTTGGCAATGCGCCGGGCGATCTTTCAGCTATCGCCTCTACCCAATTACTGCTTGATCGACGGTAATCAGCGGATTCCTGATTTGCCAATTGAACAAAAAACGATTATAAAGGGCGATCGCTCCGTGCTGGCGATCGCAGCAGCTAGTATCATCGCCAAAGTCTGGAGAGACAAACTCATCATTCGATTGGATCGCCGCTACCCCGGTTACGATCTTGCTTCTAATAAAGGCTACGGAAGTGCAAAGCACAGATCAGGTATTGCACTGCATGGCATTTCTAGGCAGCACCGTCAGTCCTTTCGCAGCTGTCAAAGCAAACCGCAGCTAAAAGTCAGAGAAGTATCAGAGTAAGAAAAATTGTCTTACGAAAAGCTGGGCTTAGAAAAGTTCGACAGCTTCTTAGAATCGTTGGACTTCGCCCAGTCGCAATAGTCGGCTATCAGCTGACGCATTAGCCGCTGCTTCAACGTGATCAAAATGCCGTTGAGTAAGCCGTTGCCCGTTCTAACTAAAATTGGTCTAGGCATTAAAGTAGCTGCAGACGGCAAGTCAACACTCACTATCAAATTAGCCTGACCTCGCAGCTTTTTCCCCGCAGTTGTCGACTGGCTGACCAAATAGCCCTGCATGTTCATCGAAAACTTTTGGTTGAATGATTCGTAGCCTTCTAGCTGACACCGATCGGAGCGTAATCGTACGGTCTGGTCATCTAGCCAAACTTCAATATCACAAATAGGCTGTATGGTCAGGCCAATAAACTTGAGCGGACGGACCTTCAGCCGAAATAGAGTCGGGCCTAGCGTTTCTACCTGCTTTTCGTCAACGAGTGCCTCGACCAGTCGCCTTGGCTCGCTCAGGTACGTCTCTATAGGAAGGGGCTGCTGTGGCACTGAAATGGTAACTGCCTGGGAAGCGCTGAAGCGAACCATTGATTACAAGCGGGTGATGACAAGGAAGAAGGACAGATTACAGAAACAAATCATAAATGACCCTGCAAAACAACCCTAACATTTACACACCCCCGCATAACACCTTCCTATAGATGATTTCTATTGCGCACCTCGGACCGACTGGAACCTTTTCAGAGCTGGCTGCCGCTGCTTTTGCCAATAATTTCGAGCCGGATACTACCGCTCTAAAGGCTTATTCCACGATTGCGCAGGCTATCTACGCCACAGTTGAAGGAGAAACTCAGTTCTGCGTAGTGCCAGTCGAAAACTCTATTGGGGGCGGCGTTACGATTACGCTTGATACGCTGTGGGAAGTAGAAGATATTCACGTACAGCAGTCGTTCACGCTACCTGTACAGCATGCACTAATATCCGAAGCCAATAGCGTCGGCGATATTCAAACCATCTATTCTCATCCTCAGGCGCTAGCGCAGTGTCGCGAGTGGCTTGCCAAGCATCTCCCTAAAGTAGATCTAGTTAGGGCTAGCTCGACGGCAGAACCCTTGCCAAAACTGAAGCAAGACGCCAGTGCTGGTGCGATCGCCTCTCCTTGGGGAGCAAAGATCTACGACCTTCCTGTCCTAGCCCACCCGATCAACGACTACGCCGACAACTACACCCGCTTCTGGATACTAGGTAGACAGCCTTCCACAGGCGGCCAGTACACCTCACTGGCCTTCAGCCTAGTCAGCAACGAACCGGGCGCACTGCTCAAGCCCTTGCAGCTTTTTTCAGCGCTGAATATCAACATGAGTCGAATAGAATCGCGTCCGACCAAGCGATCGCTAGGCGACTATATATTTTTTGTAGATGTAGAAGCCAACGCTAACGACCCAACCATGAAGACCGCACTAGAAGTGCTAGAGCTGCACACCGCTCAGCTAAAAGTCTTTGGCAGCTACGATCTCAAAAAGCTGGAACAGCCTGTTTAGCGGCTATTCCAAAACATCCTTTAAAGCTGTGCGCGCTGCCAAATTATTACGAGTTGACGTCAAAATCTCAGCCTCTCGCTCTAGACGAGATAGCGTGTTTTGCATCTCTAACAAAGACTGCTGCTCTAGGGAAACGCCATAGAGCGTACTGGCTACCCAGTAGGAAAGCTCAAGCGGCAAGTCTGGAACATCCTCTGGGAACTCAATATCTTGACTCGTCAGCTTGGCCGATAGACGCACCACATCTCGCAGCAAGCTGTCGACCTCTTCAGCGAGAGGGACCAGATTTTCCTCTACTGGCTCATCTTCTATCCACTCAACTAAACCGACTCGGTAGGGCGTCTCACGAACGTAGTCCAAAACTCTAAAGCGCTGCTGACCTAGCGTCATAATCTTCATGCGATCATCAGGCATACGCTGATAGTGAATCACCTCCGCGCAGCAGCCGACCTTAGCAATATCGCCTGTAGCGGGATCGACCATCAGTACGCCAAAGCGGCGATCGCCCTGAAGAATTGTATTCATCAGCATGCGATAGCGGAACTCAAAGATATGAAGCGGCAGCCGCCTACCGGGAAACAGAACCATCTCAGGTAACGGGAAGAGCGGTAGTTCTCGGACGGCAACTGAGGAGGAAAAATCCATTGTGTCTAATGTAGAACAGCGCCGTAGGCATATTCAAAGTTAGTACGGCATCAGTGGTTATTTTAACGCAGCCAGAAGAGGGCTGCTAGCGCAGAGCTTACACAACAAGCAGGTAAAAACAAAGGGCACCTTGTATAGGTACCCTTGAAAGTCATTGAGTTGACGAAGCAGTCTTTTCTACAGCTTCACTTCAATATCCACACCCGCAGGCAGGTCCAGCTTCATTAGTGCGTCGATTGTCTTTGACGACGGCTGATAAATGTCAATAATGCGGCGGTGCGTGCGAGTCTCAAAATGCTCACGAGAGTCTTTGTCTACGTGGGGCGATCGCAGCACACAATAAATTTTTCGCTTAGTCGGTAATGGAATTGGGCCAACGGCGGTTGCATTGGTGCGGTTGGCAGTTTCGACAATTTTTTCGCAGGAAGTATCTAGCAAGCGGCGGTCAAAAGCCTTAAGACGGATACGGATCTTCTGCTGTTGAATAGTAGCGGCCATGGAGAATTATGCGCTTTATTTGCGCCAGTGTTTAGTTGTCTAGGTTCATTTTTTGCCCGAAGGCAAGCGGTTGTCTTGGTCAGGAATCCCGTAGGGACATAGCATGCTATGCCCCTACGGAATTGTCGCTATCTGTCAGTCATGCTTATTTAGTGATCTTGGAAACAACGCCTGCACCGACGGTGCGACCACCTTCGCGAATCGCAAAGCGCATGCCCTGCTCGATCGCGATTGGGTTGATTAGCTTGACGTTCATTTTGATGCGATCGCCAGGCATCACCATCTCAGCCGCGCTGCCATCATCCGCAGTAAAGCTCTCGATAGAACCCGTTACATCAGTTGTACGCACATAGAACTGAGGCTTGTAGCCAGGGAAGAACGGCGTATGACGACCGCCTTCTTCTTTGTTCAAAACGTAAACTTCAGACTCAAACTCGGTGTGAGGGGTAATGCTCTTAGGCTTTGCAAGCACCATGCCGCGCTCGATGTCTTCTTTCTGGACACCCCGTAGCAGTACGCCCACGTTGTCACCGGCCATACCAGAATCCAACGTCTTCTGGAACATCTCAACGCCAGTTACAGTAGTGTCGCGAGTGTCACGAATACCCACTAGCTGAACAGTCTCACCGACTTTAACGACGCCACGCTCGATTCGACCCGTCGCAACTGTACCGCGACCTGTAATAGAGAACACGTCCTCTACCGCCATCAAGAAAGGCTTATCAACCTCACGCTCAGGCGTGGGAATATAGGCATCAACCTCATCCATCAGCGCGTGAATCTTGTCCACCCACTCGTCAGAACCACGAGCAGTTGTAGGGTCAGCCAGCAGCTTTTCAACGGCCTTTAGCGCAGAGCCAGCGGTCACCGGAATATCATCACCAGGAAACTCGTAGGAGCTCAGCAATTCACGAATCTCTAGTTCAACTAGCTCAAGCAGCTCTTCGTCGTCTACCTGATCTTGTTTGTTCATGAACACAACAATATTAGGCACGCCAACTTGGCCCGCTAGCAAGATGTGCTCCCTAGTTTGAGGCATTGGGCCATCAGCCGCAGATACGACCAAGATCGCGCCGTCCATCTGTGCCGCGCCTGTGATCATGTTCTTCACATAGTCAGCGTGGCCAGGACAGTCAACGTGGGCATAGTGACGGCTCTCGGTCTCGTACTCTACGTGAGCCGTATTGATCGTGATACCCCGTGCTTTTTCCTCAGGGGCCGAATCAATATCTGCATAGCTCTGAGCTTTGCCACCGCCAGCAGCCGCTAGGGTCATTGTGATCGCCGCAGTCAACGTGGTCTTGCCGTGGTCAACGTGGCCAATGGTACCGATGTTGACGTGGGGTTTACTTCTTTCAAATTTTGCGCGTGCCATGAATCTCTCTTTGTGTTCCTAAAACTAACTATGCGTTCCCTTTGTTTCTAGCGATGATCGCTTCAGCCACATTACGCGGAACTTCCTCGTACTGGCTGAACTCCATAGAAAAGGAGCCTCTTCCTTGGGTCTTGGAGCGAATGTCGGTCGCATAACCAAACATCTCAGCCAAAGGCACCCGTGAGGTTACCTTTGTCACACCGCCTTGCGATCCCATTCCCTCAATCTGACCGCGACGAGAGTTTAGATCTCCCATCACGTCGCCGAGGAAGTCTTCTGGAGCTTCCACTTCGACCTTCATCATGGGTTCCAAAAGAACCGGAGAAGCCTTCATCACTGCTTCTTTGACCGCCATAGAGCCAGCAATTTTGAATGCCATCTCCGACGAGTCAACGTCGTGATAAGAACCATCCACCAAAGTGACCTTTACATCAATTAATGGATATCCGGCTAGAATACCAGATTCGCAAGCCTCTTTCATCCCTTGCTCAGCAGGTCCGATAAATTCTCGCGGAATGGTTCCTCCCACAATTTTACTGACAAACTCAAATCCAGAGCCTTCTTCGGCAGGTTCAAGTTCAATCACAACGTGACCGTACTGACCTTTACCACCACTTTGTCGAATAAATTTCGACTCAGCCTTTGAAGACTTGAGGACAGTCTCTCGGTAAGCGACTTGCGGCGCACCGATATTTGCCTCTACCTTAAATTCTCGCAGCATCCGGTTAACGAGAATATCTAGATGGAGCTCACCCATACCAGCAATCACGGTCTGATTGGTCTCAGCGTTGATACTCACCTTGAAAGTAGGATCTTCTTCTGATAAAGACTGGAGCGCTCTTGAGAGCTTCTCCATATCCTGCTTCGTTTTGGGCTCTACAGCAACTGAGATCACTGGCTCAGGTATATAGAGCGACTCCAGTACGATCGGATCGTCAGGATCACAGATAGTATCTCCTGTGAATGTGTCCTTTAGTCCTAGCGCTGCGCCTAGATCCCCTGCTCTCATCTCGTCTACTTCGATACGCTCATCCGCTTTGAGAATAATCAGGCGAGAAATTCGCTCTTTCTTATCCTTTGTAGCGTTGTAAACGTAGCTACCCTTCTTCAAAACGCCTGAATATACGCGAATGAAGGTGAGTCGACCGTAAGGGTCGGCCATAATTTTGAACGCTAGCGCGGCGGCTGGCGTCTCATCATCCGCAGGTCTAGTTCCCATTTCGCCACTGGGCAGAATGCCCTCAATCGGCGGGACTTCTGGTGGCGAGGGCAAGTAGTCTACAACAGCGTCGAGCAGTAGCTGAACGCCTTTGTTCTTGAAGGCAGAGCCACAGAGCATCGGCACGAGATTGGCTTTGATAGTGGCCTGGCGAATGCCATCCATCAGCATCTCAGCGGAGAGATCTTCGCCCTCTAGGTAGCGCTCCATCAGCTCGTCATTGGTCTCGGCGATCGTTTCAACTAGCAGGGTGCGGTATTCTTCGGCTTGCGATCGCACCTCCTCAGGAATATCGACTACCTGAATATCTGTTCCCAGATCGTTCTCGTAGAGATGGGCCTTCATCTGCACCAAATCAACCACACCTTTGAACTGGTCTTCAGCGCCAATCGGAATCTGAATCGGCACCGCTTTAGCTTTTAGCCGATCCTTTACCTGCTCATACACACTGAAGAAGTCCGACCCAGTGCGATCCATTTTATTAACAAAGGCAATCCGAGGCACCTTGTAGCGGTCAGCCTGCCGCCAAACAGTCTCAGACTGTGGCTGTACGCCACCAACCGAGCAAAATACCGCCACTACACCGTCGAGCACCCGCATAGAGCGCTCCACTTCAATCGTGAAGTCAACGTGACCAGGCGTATCAATAATATTGATCTGATGGTCTCGCCATGTTGTAGAGATCGCCGCCGCAGTAATGGTGATGCCGCGCTCTTTCTCTTGCTCCATCCAGTCAGTAACCGCATTACCGTCGTGGACTTCGCCAATCTTATGAACGACCCCTGAATAGAATAGAATCCGCTCAGTCGTCGTGGTTTTGCCCGCATCAATATGCGCTGCAATACCAATATTTCTAACGTCTTTTAATGGAATAGTGCGTGCCACACCGGACCTCCTAACCGACCAGTACTAGTGATGCCAGTATTAGTAACGCCAGTATTAATAACGGTAGTGAGCGAACGCCTTGTTCGCTTCTGCCATACGGTGAGTTTCTTCACGCTTGCGGACTGCGCCGCCAGTATCATTGGCCGCGTCAATTAGTTCATTAGCTAGCTTCATTGCCATAGTACGGCCGCCGCGAGAACGAGAGAACTGAGTAATCCAGCGCAAAGAAAGCGCTGTTCCTCGCTCAGAGCGAACTTCCATAGGCACCTGATAGGTCGCGCCACCGACTCGGCGAGCCTTGACTTCTACTAGCGGTGTTGTGTTACGGACTGCTTGCTCAAAAGTTTCTAGCGGGTCGTTGCCAGTGCGCTCCTCGATGATTTTGAAGGCTCCGTACAAGATCTTGTTGGCAACGGACTTCTTACCGCTGAGCATGATCCGACGGGACATCATGCTGACAAGGCGGCTGTTGTAAACAGAATCTGCGGGAACGGTGCGTTTTTGAGCGGCTGAACGACGAGACATGAGGTTTTGACCCTAGCGAATAAGAGAGTGAATGGTTTTAGTTTTGACTAGTCTTTGGCTGTAACTGTTTGACTGTAGCTATTCGAGTACGGCTACTAGCTACGAGTGAAAGAAGCCTAGGCCACTAGGCGCAGAACGCAACGAACCTAACTGGCGATACACAAGCGGATTTCAGCATTACCCGACTTGGTTCACGCCTGAAAGGAAAGCGCCAGATGGCAGGTCTTCCGTCAGGGTTAAAGCACTGAAGCTCTACGATGATGCTTTTGGCTTTTTAGCACCGTATTTGGAGCGGCCTTGCTTACGGTCCTTGACACCTGCTGTGTCCAAAGTGCCACGAATAATGTGATAGCGCACACCAGGGAGATCCTTAACACGACCGCCGCGAATCATCACTACAGAGTGCTCTTGTAGGTTGTGGCCAATGCCTGGGATGTAGGCAGTCACCTCGAATCCAGAGGTGAGGCGAACCCTAGCAACTTTTCTCAAAGCTGAGTTAGGCTTCTTCGGTGTAGTCGTGTACACGCGAGTACAAACCCCACGACGCTGAGGGCAACTCTTTAGCGCGGGAGATTTGGTCTTTTTGGTTGCATTTGAACGCTCGGTGCGAATGAGCTGCTGAATCGTAGGCATAAGGCGGGGGATTGTAACTCCGCAAAAAAGTTTTCATAGAGACCGATACTATCAAGGAATTTTTCACCTTGTCAATCGGGTCTACTATTCTATCTGATTTTATGTAGTTGAGCTGTGCGTCACTAGAAAAAGCGTTTTACGCAAACGTTATCGAATTGCGAATGCAGCCCCACAGCGGCAGCTCTCGGTAGCGCGAGGGTTGTCAAAGCGGAAGGCCCCGCCCATTAGATCCTCAGCAAAGTCGATTTGGAGTCCTTGAATATGGGTGAGGCGATCGCGACCCACCGCCAACCGGACCGTTCCAAAGTCGTAAACATCGTCCTCTATCCTCGCTGCCGACTCCAAGCTCAAAGTGTAGGCCCACTGGGCACAGCTACTAGGCTGCAAATCCAACCGACAGACCGCGTCTAGCTGGTTTTGTCTACGGCGCAATCGATCAATTTCCTGGCAGGCAGCAGTAGTAAGATGAATCATAAGGCAAATACATACAGGCGAATACAAAAGAGGCAGGCAGCCAACTGGCCGCCTACCCCTAAAATACTAACTTCAGAACTTTCTAACAGGTCACGTCAAACACTCATTTTAGTCGGCTACTGCCTCTAATTTACTTTCAAGCAGCCTGTCTCTACAACAGTCTGTATTTTTTAACTATTTTGAAGAGCCATGCTAACGAGCATAGTCGTCTTCATAGCGGGTGATGTCATCCTCACCTAGATACTCGCCGTTTTGCACCTCGATCAAGATCAGGGGAATGACACCTGAATTTTCAAGCCTGTGAGTAGTGCAGGCGGGAACGTAGGTAGATTGATTGGTAGAGAGCATAGTCTCTTTTTCGCCGCAGGTGACCTTAGCTGTGCCAGAGACAACTATCCAGTGCTCACTGCGGTGATGGTGCATCTGCAAGCTGAGGCGGTGACCAGGCTTAACTTCGATGCGCTTGATCTTATATCCGGCGGCTTCTTCTAGTACGGTAAAAGAGCCCCAAGGTCTGAGTTCGGTGGCCGCAACGCCTTCAAAACCGTTTGTCTCTAAAGAGCTGTCTAGCTGTGGAATTTCTTGAACCTGTACCATAGTCGGTCTCCTGATGTCTGTGTGAACTAGTGGTCTTGATCAGTTTGAGAGATTGCCTTAGAGCTGCTCATCAACTAAGCGAATGCAGGGGCTAAGCGAACGTACAGAAAGGCTTTTTGTCAGGCGGGCTGATTCTAACAATGCGCTCCCCATAGTCGTAAAGCCTCAAGGAACACAATTATGTCTTCCCTATCAAGGCTTTATCCTTATCAACTAGCGTTGAAGTTCGCTCTTTAATCAAGGTTAGTTGTTGCTGATGCTGCTAGCTGTAAATTTGATAACGTTGTCTGGATGCCTTGTTCAAATCAAGGGTTGCCTAGGACGAATAAACCAATACCATTATTAACTCTTGCGGCAGTCCGGGGCTGACGATTGAGAAGCTGCCCACCTAGATACAGACTAGAAGAACTGCCGCCGTCCAAATTCAGCGCATCGACCGCGCCTAGCTTCTGCATGATGTATGCAGTTTCTGTCAGGGTTGGGCCGCTTCCACCTACTCTGTCGTGCATGGTGGCAATAATCCACGTTCCATCTGCGGTTTTGCCGATGGCAGTGCGCGGAGCACGGCCCTGAATAAAGTTGGTGCTAAAGCCTTCGAGCTGAGGATTGAGAACGATATTGCGATCGCGCATCAACAAAGGTCCACCGCCGATCACATTGGGATACTGCTCGAAAAGAGCAGGCTGACTTTGACTGCTAAGTAAAACCGGCGTACCCGGCTGAAGGCTTTGGCCAGCCGTTCGATAGCTTCTTAGTGCTAGCAGATAGCCCCCATCTCTAGGAATCGGTACGCTACCTGTGCCTGCCTTCCCCATCGTCTTTTGGGCAGTCACCTCGTTATTCTGCACGGTGACAATAATTTCATTATCAACAATGGGAGTATAGGTGCTGCCCCAGCCTTCTGTATAACGACCGATGCCCGCTTTGACATAGCCGCTGTTGACCGCCAAGATAGGAAACGCTTCGCCAACGCCCGTGGTCACAGACTCAGACAGGATGAAGCGATCCATTACTAGATCGCCATCGTCATTCCAGGCCATTGCGCCTCTACCTAGAATCGGCCCCGATATCCACTGGCCAGCACTGCGAACTGCGCCCAATGGTAGCTGATTGTTTCGATTGAAAAATCCTGCATTCACAGCGCCAATCGCTGCGCTGCGCTGCGCGGTTGTGATGATGGGTTCAATCCCGACTGCCGTACCAGGATTCGCGTGAATAGGTCTAAGGTTGAGCGCGCTGCGGTCAGGCCGAGCAATGAACATGTATACCGGGAAGCGATGCTGATTCACGCCGACATACTGCTGCCGCCATCGCAGCCCAGGGGTCCAGGCGACATCGCGCTCCACCATAGGATCGCGGCGAATGTCGATCACAACCCTTGAAGGGCTACCGGTCGTCCAAATCTGAGGAGCCGCGCCGCCTTTCGTTTTGATCTTGATGACGGTTTGGCCACTAAGGGGCGCAACGTCGAGCTGAGTGAGAAGGTTGCCAGATGTAGCTTTAAAGGAATTGACTATGCTCTGGGAGACGTTACCAGCAACGGTGATGGTATAGCCGTTCGAGGTGTCCATGCGCCAGGAGGCTGGGGCTGAGAGATCGACTACTATGCGATCGCCCCATTCCTGCTTGCCTTGACGAATGCCTGTCGTCTGACTTTGCGGCATTGATAGCTGTAGCGTATTGCCCGCTATCTGACTAGTCCATCCTTCTGCGACAGCTAGATCGGTAATGTCTAAGTAGCGGTCAGTCGCATCCCACCAGGCAGGCAAATTGATCACGCTATCTTGCGCAGTAGGAAACCAGCGTACTGGCTGCTGTGATTCCGCCGTCGTACTCATCAGCTCAACGCCAAGTAGACCTGCTACCGTCGCGCTAGAAATCCCAACCCGGCCATTCTTCTGCTGCCAAAAGCCAGTTAGGGTTTGACCGTTCAAGCTGATCTGATTGCCGGATAGAGCCCCAGACGCTTTGGCTTTGGCATCCGCGCGAAGTGATGGCAATCGCAAAGATTGAAAAGGGGTAAGCGGAGACGACTGTGGCTCTGACCCAATGACAGCAGGTCTAGAGGACTGTGACTTGAACAAATCAAACAGAGGGCGATTAGAAAGACCTAAATCGCTGCCAAATGAAGTCACAACTGCCCAGCCCATCGTGGTCAAAAAGCCAAACGCAACGGCCCGTTTCGTAGAACGTTGTAAAACCCGGTTAGATAGAACTCGATTGGATGAAGAGCCAAATGAGAATCGACCGGTAGTCTTGGATTTTGATGACTTTGGATTCATTAGTTCAGCAGGCAGCTCTGTAGGGTTGTATCAGTAGAGTTATATGAGCGGTGGGGTTATACAAGCTGAGGGTTATACAGGCAATGCGGCGTAGATATCAGCAGAAAGACTGCTCTCCAGAGTTACCTAAAATAGAGTCAGCATAGAAGAATCGTTTCAGAAAGTTACTTGAACCTTGATTTATGTTTCCCTATCGCAAGGGTTTCCCCAAAGGCAACACAACGGCAGCACAACTGAGGAAACTCAGTTCTATGGCCAGCCTAACGAAATGCGCATGTAGGTAGAACGCCTGATAGGCCAGTGCTCAAGCTGCCAGTGTTTGTGCTGTCAACGGCTAGACCGTTTAGAGACTGTATGCACAGAATTTAGAGCAAATCCTTATGTATCTGAGATGTTCGAGTTAGGTATGTCATGGATGCTTTTAAGGCAAAACAGTTCCCTACGAACTTCACTAACACTTAATGTTTCTATATAATTTGTAGGAAAGTTTCGTCGCCAGTACTTTCGCCCTCATTCTCATCAATAGGTAATACGCGCGTGATCCTCAATCCAACAACTTTTCAGACCGATGTATTAGAACCCTTGGGACCCAGCTGGCTCGTAGAAGAGCGAGATGCCTGCGGCGTTGGCTTCATCGCTGATCAGCAGGGAAAGGCTAGTCATCAGCTGATCGAAGACACCTTGGGTGCGCTGAGCTGTATGGAGCATCGGGGTGGCTGCTGCGCGGACAAGTATTCTGGCGATGGCGCGGGGGTGATGACGGCAATTCCCTGGCAGTTGCTGCAAGACTGGGCAAAAGAGACTGGAATAGACGCCTTGCAACCTGGAAAGACAGGGGTGGCGATGGTGTTTTTCCCACAGATGGCGAATGCAGAGGAAATAGCGCGATCGCAGTTCAAAGCATCGGTCGAAGCCACTGGCCTAACCTTTGTGGGCTGGCGAGAGGTTCCCGTTGAGCCCGAGACGCTAGGCCCATTGGCAAAAGAGTTTCAGCCCAGCATCGTTCAGGCGATAGTGACCTCTGAAGATCAGAAATGGGATGATCTAGAGCGATCGCTCTTCCTAGTTCGGCGTCGGTTCGAGAAAGCCATGGTGCAGATCTCAGTTCAGCTCTCAAAAGATGCTGACGAGACTAAGAAGCAGGCACTTTTGGAAGCCTATGTCTGCTCTATTTCTACGCGCACAATCGTATACAAGGGCATGGTGCGCTCTGAAGTACTAGGTCAGTTTTACAAAGACCTACAGAATCCAGCCTACGAAAGCGCCTTTGCGGTTTACCACAGAAGATTCAGCACCAATACCCTGCCTAAGTGGCCACTAGCACACCCCATGAGGCTACTGGGCCACAACGGCGAAATCAACACCCTAATCGGTAACATCAACTGGATGACAGCCAGACAGGCAGAGCTTTCCCATCCAATCTGGGGAGACGACCTAGAGCTGCTAAAGCCAGTTGTAAACGCCGAAAACAGCGACTCAGCGAACCTAGACAATGCCATGGAGCTACTGGTTCGATCTGGGCGAGAACCTGCCCAAGCGCTGACAATCCTGGTACCAGAAGCATATCAAAATCAGCCAGAGCTAGCTGACTATCCAGAGATTGTGGACTATTACGAGTACTACAGCAGTATTCAAGAGCCGTGGGACGGTCCGGCGCTAATCGTTTTCTGCGACGGAAAGCAGATCGGCGCAACCCTAGATCGAAACGGACTCAGGCCCGCTCGGTATGCAGTAACTAAAAACGGCTACGTTGTCGTTTCATCCGAAGCAGGCGTAGTCGATTTGCCGGTAGAAGACATCGTTGAAAAAGGCAGACTAGGCCCTGGCCAGATGTTGGCCGTGAACTTTGAAGAAGGCCATGAGATTCTGCACAACTGGGAAATTAAGCAGCGGATTGCCAAAGCGCAACCCTACGGCCAGTGGCTAGCAGAGCGCCGCAAGGAGATTCGCCCTCAGCTATTTAGCGAAGAAACTCGCTTGGATAAGCAAACCCTGCTGACCCAGCAGACCGCCTTTGGCTACACGGCTGAAGACGTGGAGATGATCATTCAAGACATGGCAGCGCAGGCGAAAGAGCCAACGTTCTGTATGGGCAATGATACGCCGCTAGCAGTCCTTTCTGACAAGCCACACCTGCTGTACGACTACTTCAAGCAGCGCTTCGCTCAGGTGACCAACCCACCGATCGATCCTTTGCGAGAGCGGTTGGTGATGTCTTTGACCACGCAGCTAGGGGCGCAGGGCAATCTGCTAGAAGAGCATCCCGAGCTGGCGAATATTCTGAAATTAGAGTCACCCGTCATCAACGATACAGAGATGACGATGCTGCAAGCATCGGGCTTCAAGGTGAGTTCGCTTTCGACGCTGTACAACACCGAAGGCGGACCGGCCAGCTTGAAATCGGCGGTAGAGGCGCTGTGCGACAAGGCGGCTGAAGCGGTGAAGACGGGTAGTCAGATCTTGATCTTGAGCGATCGCATCACCACCCTAGCCAGTCAGGGAGACAGCCAAAGCACAACAACACTCACCCCAGAACAGACCTACATTCCTCCGCTAGTCGCTGTAGGCGCGGTGCACCATTCACTGATCGCCAGCGGCCTACGAATGAAGACTTCTCTAATTGTCGATACCGCGCAGTGCTGGAGTACGCATCATTTTGCCTGTCTGCTGGGCTATGGCGCAACGGCCATCTGTCCTTATCTAGCGCTAGAGAGCGTTCGTCACTGGTGGGCAGATAGTAAGACGCAAAAGCAGATGGAGAGCGGCAAGCTGCCTGTTTCTACGCTCAATGGCGCACAGGACAACTATCGCAAGGCCATAGACAACGGACTGCTAAAGATCCTTTCAAAGATGGGGATTTCTTTGCTGAGCAGCTATCGCGGCGCGCAGATCTTTGAAGCAGTCGGCATCGGCGCGGATCTAAAGGAGCTGGCCTTTAGAGGCAGCGTGTCTCGTTTAGGCGGACTGAGCATTGAGGAGCTGGCCCAAGAAACCATGTCTTTTCATGAGAAGGCATTCCCTGAGCTGACACGCAAACGCCTGGAAAATATGGGCTTTATTCAGTCGCGGCCATCGGGTGAATATCACATGAACAACCCGGCAATGACCAAGCTGCTGCACAAGGCGGTAGAGACTAAGCAGTACGACCACTACGAGATCTATCGCGAACAGCTCAAGGGCAGACCGATTGCAGCGCTGCGCGATCTGTTGGACTTTGCGGGCGATCGCGATTCGATTCCGCTAGACGAAGTAGAATCCGTCGAATCGATCATGCAGCGGTTCTGTACCGGCGGCATGTCACTGGGCTCTCTATCTCGCGAGGCGCATGAGACACTGGGCATCGCCATGAACAGAATTGGCGGCAAGTCTAACTCTGGTGAAGGCGGCGAAGATGCCGTCCGCTTCAAGATTCTAGACGACGTAGACGGCGAAGGATTCTCTGATACGCTGCCTCATCTAAAGGGGTTAGAGAATGGCGACACGGCGTCTTCTGCTATCAAGCAGGTCGCCTCTGGTCGCTTTGGCGTAACGCCTGAGTATTTGATGAGCGCCAAGCAGATTGAGATCAAAATGGCTCAGGGCGCGAAACCCGGTGAAGGCGGTCAGCTACCTGGTAAGAAAGTCAGTGAATATATTGCCTCATTGCGCAAGTCGAAACCGGGCGTGACGCTGATTTCTCCACCGCCGCACCACGATATCTATTCGATTGAAGATCTAGCTCAGCTAATCTTTGACTTGCATCAGATCAACCCCCAAGCAGGCGTTTCAGTCAAGCTAGTCGCAGAAGTGGGGATCGGCACAATCGCCGCTGGTGTGGCGAAGGCCAATGCCGACGTGATTCAAATTTCTGGTCACGATGGCGGCACAGGCGCATCGCCGTTGAGCTCGATCAAGCATGCGGGTCTACCCTGGGAATTGGGTCTGACGGAGGTGCATCGGTCTTTGATGGAAAATGGACTGCGCGATCGCGTCCTCCTTCGTGTAGACGGTGGCCTCAAAACTGGCTGGGATGTGATTATGGGCGCACTGATGGGCGCAGAAGAATACGGCTTTGGCTCGATTGCGATGATTGCAGAGGGCTGCATTATGGCCCGCGTCTGTCATACCAATCAGTGCCCGGTCGGTGTGGCCACTCAGCAAGAAGTACTGAGAAAGCGCTTTTCTGGAACGCCTGGTAAGGTTGTGAATTTCTTCTACTTTATTGCGGAAGAAGTGCGATCGCTGCTGGCTAAGCTGGGCTACCGCTCGCTCAATGAGATTGTGGGCCGAGCTGATTTACTAGTTCCTCGCGACGATGTATCCCTGACCAAAACAAAAGAGCTGGATCTCTCAGCGCTGGTGCAGCTACCGGACGTTAAGAGCGATCGCACTTGGCTAGAGCACGGCGATGTCAACAGCAACGGCCTTGTAATCGATGACGATATCTTGGCAGATGCGGATGTGGCAGAGGCGATCGCCAACCATACCTCAGTCACCAAAACCTGGGATGTGGTCAATACCGATCGGGCTGTGGGAGCGCGGGTATCGGGTGCGATCGCCAAGCAATACGGCAACACTGGATTCAAGGGCAATCTCAACCTCAACTTCAACGGCAGCATCGGTCAGAGCTTTGGCGCTTTCAACATCGGGGGAATGACGATGACCCTAGTTGGCGAAGCGAACGATTACGTTGGCAAAGGCATGAACGGCGGCGAGATTATAATCAAACCGTTTGAAAAAGCCACTTACAAAGCCGAAGAAAACGTCATCGTTGGCAACACCTGCATCTACGGCGCTAGCGGTGGCACGCTCTATATCAACGGAATTGCGGGCGAGCGATTTGCCGTGCGTAACTCTAAGGGCGTCGCCGTGTTAGAAGGCGCGGGCGATCACTGCTGCGAATACATGACTGGCGGCGTGGTTGTAGTGCTAGGCAGCGTTGGTCGTAACGTTGGCGCAGGGATGACGGGCGGACTGGGCTACTTCCTAGACGAATCTGGTGACTTCCAGACGCGGGTGAATCCTGAGATTGTGCAGGTGCAGCGAGTGCTGACCGAAGCAGGCGAACAGCAGCTCAAGTCGCTGATCGAAGCGCACGCAGATCGAACTGGTAGCGAGAAAGCGAAAAGAATCTTGGCCGACTGGGAGAGCTATCTAGCTAAGTTCTGGCAGGTTGTACCCCCTTCTGAGGCCGACAGCGTAGAAGCAGGCGTGCAAAAAGAAAAGATGAGCACTACAGCTAGTTAGATACACGGTCAGCTAGATAAAAGAGGCTTGAACTAGAGGGCCTCACTCGCAGTTTGTCGAGTGGGGCTTGCGATATTTCACCTAGTTTGTTATTTGCACCTATAGCAAAGCGCGGATGCATTCGCACTTTGCTATGGCACTTTGCGTTATGGAATAAGGGGGTGTAGCCTTTCGTGGTGTAGCAAGCAAAGTGCGGAAAGCTATAGTTTGTCCGGTCAATATTCCTATACTCAGAGGTTGGTGCGCGATCGCAGCTAATCATCAGCCTCAACGTCAGCAAATTCGACCTGCACCTGCCGAGTCTGTAGCACCTGCGTCGTCACGTTGTTTTCGTGAGTATCAGGTAATCTCATCGAGCTAAGTCCGGGGACTAGCTGACCAATCTTCTCGACCTGCGCCTTGAGCATCCCCATCACATCGCAGTCAAACTCGAACTGGGCGCAGATTGCGCCTCGTTTAACTCTTTCTTTAATCACCGATTGCCAAGCGGGTTCACCGGCAACCCAAGGATGTTCTTTTACATTGACAGCATCAGGTAGCGTGTCACTTCTCTTTGGATATTTGAAGACTTTCTGATGAAGCTGCGCTGCTAAATTTTCTTGACAGTCAAGCGCAGCAGTTGCCGGAATCGGCGTCATGATGATCTTGGTCGCGCCGAGCTGACCTAGTAGAGACAGTAGCGCTTGCTCTCTTTCTTTGAACAGGATGGAGAAGTAGTCGGTCACTGGATAATACTGATTTAGCCGAGTCTTGAAGGGGTGTCGGCGATAGGTGCGACCCAAGACAGGGTGACCGATTGGAAAGAGTATATCGGCAGGGAGTTCGTCTGGTCTGATGTAGTCGACCATGCGCTCTGACCAAGGCATTAGGTTCAGTCTGGCAAGCTGCCGAAACAGCAGGCGGGCGTCGTGATTGCGATCGCGAATCCAGCGAGGATTGTTGGGCTTGACGTATTTTTCTTGTAGAAAGGCGTTGGTGGTCCACAGCAGCGGCGCTACGGTCTGGGGAAGAGAAAGCGCCGTCAGCGTAGAGATTGAGTTAATCTCTGCACCGGTCATAAATGATAGCGCTTGCATAGCCTGTCGAAGCTCTATCTCGGCTCTAGCAATGTAGACATCCTTTCGACCGTGAAAAGCGGCTTGCTTTGGCTTTCGCACCATATCACCGGGCGCTTCGCCATAGTCTAGGATGTGCAAAAGCGGTCTAAAAAGAGAGCGGCTCGCTTTTTGAATTTGGCCAGCAGATCGGCCGTCTAGAGCGCCGGAACGACTGTCTAGCCGACTAGATGACTGACTAGCAATGATATTAGCTGATTCATTCTGAAGGCTAGACATGATAGCGAATTTTTTTGAAGTGCTATTCGGAGCTTTCTGAATACTAGTAATATAGCGGTCTATGGGAGCTTGACCTGTAAGATGAGGTACCTTTTATCGGGGCAGACAGAAAGTCGAACAGATCGGAAAAGTCAAAAGAAAGTCGGTAGATGAAACTATAGCAATCCGCACTTAGCTTAAACCACTAACAGAAGCGGTAACCCTTATCCTATAAAGCGCTAAGTGCATAGCAATCCGCTAATGCATCAGCGGATTGCTATATCAGCCGCCAGTAGCAGCTACGTCAGGTTGGAACCACAGCTAGTTTTGTCATAGCCTATGTTTTCGCGATCGCTCTTCACAGATATCTCAACCGCCTTTTCTAGGGTCTACAGCGGCTGGATTTTATGGAATTTATTTCTAGCCTTTGTTCCGCTGTTCCTTAGCTATGTGCTATTTCGGCGAAAAGCACTCTCAAAGGTCAAACTCTGGAGTTCGGCTATCTTGATCAGCCTGATCGGCATTATCGGCATTCAGCCCCGACTGCCTAGGATCATAGGCGCGCAGATGCGGCTGATGAACGCACTAATAGCAGGAGAATCCTCAGCCCAGATAAAAGTAGTTTGGTGGATATTGCTGATCCTAATTTCTATCGGTATGAGCTTCTTTTTGTTCAACCGACCCAAGAGCGCTCGCACTCTCCTATGGTGGCTAGGACTAGTTAGCTTTATTGCATTCTTGCCCAATGCGCCCTACGTTCTAACCGACATCATTCACCTAATCAAAGGCACTAGGAGTAGCGGTATCCAGCTATGGCTAATCGCTTTGGTCTTCATTCCGCTTCACTCGGTGGCCATTCTCCTAGGCTTCGAAGCCTACGTTCTCTCGATCTTGAATCAGGCTTACTATCTAAAGCAAAAGGGAAATGAGCGATTTATCCTACCCGCTGAACTGTTGATTCATGCCCTTAGCGCCATTGGCATCTACCTAGGTAGATTTGTCCGGCTCAACAGCTGGGATATTGCCACCGATCCTACTAGCGTAGTCATGATTGCGCTCAATGCTTTGACCACCAAGCAACCAGCAGCGGTTGTGTTTGTCACTTTCGTCATTTTGACAGTGCTGTACTGGATTATGAAACAGCTCACCTTGGGGATCAAGCTGCGGATCTACTACAGCAAGCAAGGCATTGACGCGCTCGATCTATAGCCTGTACCGGATCGGATGCATTCGTTATGGGCTATATAACTACGCCGAACGCTGCAAGATTCCTAGAGATTCCAGGCGCTGATTGTCTTTTTCGAGAGCGATCTTGGCAACAGCGCGAAAGTCACTGAGCCACAAGCGCAGATCTGCCAGTGCCCGATCCCTCTGCTCGGTTGCAGACTTTGCTTCACCTTTTCGCTTCTTCTGTAGTGCGCTTGCTGCGGCTAAAGCGTTCACCTTTGCCTGCGACGCTTTCAGCTTTTGCGCAGTGATGCCGTATTGCGCCAGCCTGGTCAAAATCTGTTCATTTGCCAAGGCGTTGGTATAAAACTGGCTCGATTGAGCTAGCCAACTGGCTAAGCCTTGCTTTCTAGAACCCACTAATGCCAGTTCAGTAGCGATGCCGCCGCGATCTTTGAAGGCAATTCGAGCGATTTTCAGATGGGGCATGTAGCTTGCTTTCGCAACTTTCCAGGCCGTTTTGAGAGCGGCGGTTGCAGATATCTGGTTTCCGTGGGCGGCTTGCTGTGCAAGCTGAGCAGTGTTCACGGCTTCGTATAGTGCGTAGCCTGCGCGGATACGAGTGGCAGTATAGCCAAACTCACGAAGGGGGGAAAGTATCTCTGAACTGCTTAAGGCGTTGCTGATGGCGATGTTTGCTTGCTCTAGAAACTGGCTGTGGCTACAGTTAAGCGACATGACGGGTATGAAGGGAAAGCGGGTCTACAAGGAGTAGTGTGCCCGCTATGAGGAGTCGTAAAACGGCGCTATTTTGCGTTAGCTTTGCAGGATTTGAGTGTAGCTCGGTGCCGTTTCAACGTAGCTTCAAAGCATTCGGTTACTGCTCGGTGATTTTATATGACGATTAGCTGCCGTTCTATAGTTGCTCGATGGCGTTTGCTTGCTTCTCTAGGCTATTTTGCGACAGCTAGAGAGCGTTTTATGTTTGCTTGGTGCTGTTGTAATCTCGCCTTTTGCAAGTGCATTTTGAGCCTGTTGAGGCAAATTGCGCCAAGCATCAAGCTCCAAGCATCAAGCTCCAAGCATCAAAATTGAAGGAGATCGATTAGTTCAGATGCGATCGCTGAGCCCGCTAAACTTGAGTCAGCAGGCAGAAATTCTAGAACGCTGGCTCCGACGATTTCATAGCTGTCTATTAGCTCGGATAGTAGCTGTTTCAGACGCTCTATCCCTATCCCTTTCGGGGTCTGGCAGGCGACATAGGGGAAGTCGGCGGGGTCAATAACGTCTAGATCTAGATGGATATATAGCTTGTGAAACCCTGCTGCCTTGATCGCCGATAGAAGACGACCATTTTGCTTCTCGTTGACGGAATTGGCAGAGAATACGCGCAAGCTATTTTGCGAGACAAACGCCCTTTCCGGTTGGTCAAGCTCTCTAGTACCTACCAAGAATATCTGGCTAGGCATCAGCGTAGAGAAGGTTTGTCTCGTAATGCAAGCCTTGCCTTGACCGAGTAGCGATCGCAGTGGCATTCCGTGGAAATGTTTGCTAGAAGAAGAGGTAGGCGTGTTGAGATCTCCATGAGCATCCAACCAAATAACAGCCATACCGTCGTGCTTCTGATTGAGGAACGAGAGCGGCGCAATCTCTACACCACAGTCACCCCCAAGGGTGAAGATGCGTTCTAGATTGTGTTCTTTGATAATGCTAGAGGCGGCAGTAAGCTGGGCGCTAATCTGACTCAAGCCTAAGACATTCTCTTCAACAGTCAGAGAATAGGTAGAGGCAACTGGCACTTCTACAAAAGAATCCTTAGAATACAAAGCGCCGTGTAGCTGCTTCGCACCTTTGTACAGCGCCATGTTGCCTGCACCTTGCCATTGAGGAAATAGAAGGTTAAGTACTGGATTCTGACGCACCTGATAACTCACCTAGATACAGACCTCGCTAGCGTATCGGATTAACACAACGATACTCCGGCCTAGTGTCTACTACAGAAGAGCTACGCAGTTTGTCTTAGAAACGAGAGGAAGAATCCTCAGCGGGGAAACCGGGTCGCAGCACTCCCGATAGTGAGCTTTCAGTTCGGCAGCCAAATAGTGTGATTCAATCTGAAATTTTCTACCCATACCTTCAGATTGGCAAATTTGGGGGATATGTGTCTCGGAGTTGGTATCAGTCTCTATCAAACGGAACCCACCCCTGCATAAACAACAAACCCCAAGAGGTAGTAAAGCCTCTTGGGGTTTATTGATAGAACTGTTCTTTATCTAGCTAGACAGTGACTCTAGCCAAACAATTCGTGTCTAGACAGCAGCAGCCGTTTTAACTTTTGCATCTAGCTCGCCAGCTTCGTACTTAGCTGCAAACACTTCAACGCCAACCTGCTTGATCTTAGAAGCATTGCCAGCGGTGCCAAAGGCTTCGTAGCGGTCAGTACAAACCTGCTTCATATACTTGATAGAAGGCTTGAGGAAGTGACGCGGATCAAAGTTCTTTGGATCAGCTTCAGCCGCTTCGCGAATAGCAGCGGTGATGGCCAAACGGTTGTCGGTGTCGATGTTCACTTTGCGAACGCCGTTCTTGATGCCTTTCTGAATCTCTTCGACCGGAACGCCGTAAGTTTCAGGAATAGCACCGCCGTGCGCGTTGATTATCTCTAGCCACTTCTGCGGTACAGAAGAAGAGCCGTGCATGACCAGGTGAGTGTTTGGCAGACGCTTGTGAATTTCAGCAATCCTGTCGATTGCGAGAATTTCGCCAGTCGGCTTGCGAGTAAACTTGTACGCGCCGTGGCTAGTGCCAATGGCAACAGCAAGCGCGTCCACCTGAGTGGCCTCTACAAACTGAGCCGCCTCTTCAGGGTCAGTCAATAGCTGATCCTTGTCGAGCTTGCCTTCAAAGCCGTGGCCGTCTTCTGCTTCGCCCTGTCCAGTTTCGAGTGAGCCCAGACAGCCTAGCTCGCCTTCTACGCTCGCGCCGATGGCATGAGCGACCTTGACGACTTCGCGAGTGACGTTGACGTTGTACTCAAAGCTTGCTGGTGTCTTGGCATCTTCTTCGAGCGAGCCGTCCATCATTACGCTAGTAAAGCCGTTGCGAATTGCCGAATAGCAAGTAGCAGGGCCGTTACCATGATCCTGGTGCATGACAACAGGAATATGAGGATAGGTCTCAACTGCTGCCATCACTAGGTGGCGCAAGAAATTTTCGCCTGCGTACTTCCGTGCGCCCCGTGAAGCTTGCAAGATAACCGGGCTATCTGTTTCGTCAGCAGCCTGCATAATTGCCAGGATCTGCTCTAAGTTGTTTACGTTAAATGCAGGAATTCCGTAACCGTTTTCAGCTGCATGATCAAGCATCAGCCGCATTGGTACCAGCGCCATTCCATATCCTCCTAATTTTGTCTGCGAGATGGTCAACCCACCTGCTTCATCTAAAGTGTTACCTAAAGTTGCGATAGGTGTAGGTTCTTATCAATTTAATAGTATGTCAAAAGATAAACCTCTGGTCATTTGTTTTGGCAGGCTTTGCGGATCCAGGCAGTTTGCAAAGCAGTGCAGATTGCAAAAACGCCGCGCAAAATGAGGCTGCGCAGCGTTCTAGGCCGTTGTCGGTGATTTTCTCTTTGTCGTAGGTATTTATTACTGGCTTTGCAGTCTGTAATACTTTTGCGATTGCGTCTGCTAATCCACAGCAGAAAAAATGGGTCGCCTGGGATTCGAACCCAGGACCAGTCGGTTAAAAGCCGAATGCTCTACCACTGAGCTAGCGACCCGCACGGCTTCTGAATATACCACATCAACTGAACGGTATGGCAAGGAGTTTTGCCTTCAAATTCGTTCAGCCGCTTCAGAAAAGCGGAGAAGCAAGGCTAATTCTCGGATGCAGGCTCGGAAGTAGCAGGGGCATCGACGGATTCAATGTACTGCGCGTCAATGAGGAATTTGCCGCGCTCGAAGCGAATGCCTAAATAGCCGCCGGGTTTGCGGCTGAGGATGGTGCCTTCTTCACCGACTTCGACCAGGTCGGGAGGGCGAAGCATGGGCATGTTGTCGTCGCTTTTGAGGTAGGGGGGACGGGTGTGGAGGCGGATGCGATCGCCGACGTTAAAAGACATAAGGAACAATGTAGGGCTCTGCCCTGCTCGAAGAAGATGAATTGACTTTATCCTACGGGACTTGCCAGATGCGCTGATGATATTTCTCGGGCTGGGCGTAGGGGTCGGGGTCAAAATGATCGTGGTTATGTCCGTGATGAGCGTGGTCGTGCCCGTGATGGTGGCCGTGCCCGTGATTAGTGTCACCTTTGGCGGCAAGGCGGAATTTGCACGCTTCGCAGTTCATGGCGACTTGGCCGAGCTGGGTTTCGATTTCTCGATCGCGCAATACTCGCAATAGCTGCGGATGGATGCCCATCTCAGGGAGGGTGACGATCTCGACGTGGGGGGTGAGGGCCTGCTGCTGGGCGGCGATCGCACCAATTTTTTCCATCAGCACGCCGGTGAACATGAAGTAGGGTAGGACGATGATGCGCTTGGGCGTGTAGAAGTGCGATCGCCGAAAGCCTTCTTCTAATCTGGGATGCGTGATGCCAATAAAGCAGGTCTCTACCGTGTGATAGCCGCTGCCTTCCCACACCATCCGGGCCAGTTTGTAGACATCACCGTTGGCATCAGGATCGCTAGAGCCGCGACCGATAAATAGCAGCGTAGTATCTTCGCGGGCGATGTCGTGAGGATTGTGCGCGGGCGTATCTAACAGATCGAGGCGAGCTTTCCACAGATCGAAGATGGCAGGCGTAATGCCGAAGTGACGACCGTAGTGAAAGGTCAGTCCGGGATGGCGATCTCTAGCTCGATCTAGCTCGTTGGTGACGTCAAACTTATTATGACGGGCGGCAAAGAGTAGAATCGGCAGTACGGAAATATCGGTATAGCCCTGCTCGACGCACTGGTCTACGCCTGCCTGGATACTGGGCTCGGTGAGTTCTAGAAAGCAGGGAATGACCGGACGCGAGGAATCCAGGCTGTGGTAGATATTGGCAAAATCGATCAGATCCTGGCGACCCTTGGGGTTGCGAGTGCCGTGGCCCACCATCAGCAGCGGTCGTTTAATCGGCAGAGAAGGCAGCTTGATTGGCCGCATAGAATCATCTGGAGCACTGTTAGCCGTGGCTTTTTGGTTTTCTGAGGGGCGCGATCGCGATAAAGACTGTGTAGTCAGCGTGTCAGATGTTTGGATAAAAGCCATATAGATTTGCTCGGGTGCCGCGCAAGCTCCTATGTTTGTAGACTCAGTAATTTTATCGCCTGCGAAAAAAAATCGGATAGGTTCGCTACATGACTTTACGAGAGCAGATCAGAGCGGTCATTGAGGAGAAAGAATCAACGACGACGAGTCTAGTCGTGAATGGCGCGATCGCAATCCTCATTCTTCTATCTGCTGCCCTCTTCGCTGTCCAGACCTATCCTCTAGCTCCTGCCATACAGCTCACAGTCACAACTGCCGACCAGATTATCTTGGCGCTATTCACCCTCGAATACCTGCTGCGGCTGTGGTCCGCCGAAAAGCCCCTTCGCTTTCTCTTCAGCCTGTACGGACTGATTGATCTAGTTTCCATCCTGCCGTTTTTGCTAGGCGCACTAGATATCCGATTCCTGCGGCTAATCCGATCGCTGCGCATCCTGCGACTAGTTCGCTTCTTTGAAGAAAAAACCTGGTTCAACCGGCTCAGCGGCTACGATGGGCTCATCTTTGGTCGCATTCTATTCACCCTATTCTCCATCATCTTTATCTACTCAGGCGCGATTTACCAGGCAGAGCACGAAGCCAACGCCAAAAGCTTCACTACCTTTCTAGACGCGGTCTACTTCGCGGTAGTCACCATGACCACCGTCGGCTATGGCGACATCACCCCCACCTCAGAGCTAGGCCGAGGGCTTACCATCATGATGATTCTGACCGGAATCGCCCTAATTCCTACCCAGATCGGCAACCTCATTCAGCAGTTCACCAAAGTACAAAACTCATTGCGCGTCACCTGTACTAGCTGCGGACTGCTTGGTCATGAGGAAGATGCTCAGTACTGTCGTCGCTGTGGTAAACCGCTACCAGAGAGTCCGGAGACAGCTCAAGTGTTGAACTAAAACGCCTTTGCAGCGCTAGGGAACGCGCACCCCTCAGTGCTGTTCACCTCGCCGCTATTGTCATCTGACTTAACTGATGACATGCCCTACATCAGTTTCGTTGCGTTGCATAAGTGCATTTTAGTACAGCTCATATTTCATCAGTTGACAGAGCAGTGCGCCATTGTAGACAGGGGTACGCGAGGCTGACTTCAGACCGATGCTGTTAGAGAGCGCTTTGTTGCCGCTAAGGACGTAGGCGGTCCAGCCTTTGAAGCGCTGTTTCAATACGTTGCCCAGCAGCTTGTAGAATGCGCCGAGATCGGTGTCTTTGCCGAGCCTCTCACCATAAGGGGGATTGCAGAGTAGGATGCCGCTGTCGGCGGGGGCGTCTACGTCGGCTAGCTCATTCTGTTGAAAGTTTACGAGGTGCTCTATGCCGCATTTTTGGGCGTTGCTGTGGGCCTGGATCAGGACGTTTGGATCGCGATCGCTCCCCCCGACAAAAGCTGCCAAGTCTTCTTTCTGTTGTTCTTCTGCCTCCGTCAGCAGGCTCTCCCACAGTTCGTCGTCATAATCTAGCCAGCTCTCGAAGCCAAACCGCTCACGGAATAGGCCCGGTGCTACCTGCAAAGCCTGTAACCCCGCTTCTAAAGGCAGCGTACCTGAGCCACAGAGCGGATCGAAGAAAGCTTGATCGGACTGCCAGCCGGATAGCTGAATCAGCGCGGCTGCTAAAGATTCTTTTAGGGGAGCAGCGCCGACGGCGGGCCGGTAGCCGCGTCTGTGCAGGCTATCGCCAGAGCTATCAAGACTGAGGATGGCACGGTTCTTGTGGAGATGGACGTTGATGCGCAGGTCGGGTTCGTGGGTGTCTACGTCGGAGCGAAAGCCGAGCGTTTGGGTTTGTTGTTCTACGATCGCGTTCTTGACCTGGAGTGAGGTGAAGTGAGTATGGTTGAGCGCGTCGGTTTTGCCGGTGGCGGTGACGGCTAGCGTCTGATCTGGGGTGAGATACTGGCTCCAGTCGATCTGTTGAACGCTTGCAAAGAGATCGTCGCCAGTGGCGCAGTCAAATTCGCTGAGGCGAAGCAAGATTCTGAACGGCAGCCTAGCCCACAGGTTGACCTTGTAGAGGAGAGTGCGATCGCCCTTAAACGCCGCCCCACAAAACCCTGGCTGCACGTCCTTTGCCCCTAGCCGCTCCAGTTCTTCTACAACAAGCGGCTCTAGCCCCCTAGCAACGGTTGCAAAATACTGATTCATAGCGTTCTTCTGTTGCTCTAGAGTGACGGCGAACTACTCCTTTGCTCGCAGCCAGTCCAGCAGCAGTGCGGCTACCGGGCCAGGCTGCTCCAACTGCGGTAGCACGCCAGTCTTTGATACTACCTGAAATCGTCGGATCGCTTCAGGGTTTAGCTGCGCCAGTCGCCGACCGAGCGAGACGGTGGTGAACTTAGCATCCTCCCCCCAAACAAACGCGGTCGGCACTTTCAGCGTTTTGATATAGGGCATGAGGTCAAAGTAAAGATCGCCTCTGAGAAAGGAAAGGGCTGAATACTCTGCGTTTGGCTGCTGAGCGGATTCTAGATACGCTGAGATAATCTCTTCGGATAGGCGCTCCGGCTTAGAGAACAGGAAATTCTCTAGGAAGTTACGAACGGCAAGCTCGTTAGTGGCTCCCAGGGTGTAGATGATGGTATCTAGAAAGGGGGTATTGATAATCGGTTCTGGCAGTCGCCTGCCTGCGCCTTTGCCAAAGTCCTGGAACCCAGACGGACAGGTGAGGAACAGTCGGCTAAACAGATGCGGCTTCTGGCTAGCAAGCCGAGCGATTAAGCCTGCGCTAAAAGAGCTAGCGACGGCTATGATCGGTCCGCTGACGGTCTGGGAGATGAACGATTCTATATTCACCAGGTAGTCGGCGATAGTGTAGCGATGAGCGGGGTGGGCGGATGCACCCCAGCCGATTAGATCAGGTGCGATGATGCTGTATTGCGAGGCCAGCGTAGCGTAGACCTTTGACCATTCGTAGGCAGAAGCACCGCCGCCAAAGTTGTGGAAAAACATTACCGGTGGCTGATCTGTAGTGGTGTGCGATCGCCATAGCGAACTCGCCTGGGTGTAATACACTACCTGACCCAACTCAGTAAATACTGACTTTTTCCCGAATCCAGGTGGCTGGAACTTCAGCATCGCAATCTCATTGAAATAACAGAACTATCCTAACGAGTCGCGAACTACTTTTACGTCTTGCTTTGGGCCTCTCTTAGTCGCTTTCAAGCGACGTTTCAAAGGGCCGCTTTGAAAAGGAAAAAAGAACTCATCAACTTTGTTTGCCTTAGAGAAAATATGGGAATGATTAGCTGCATATACCGCATGAGAGATGACTCTTAAGGGCGCTATATGTTTTTCCGTTCTAGCTTCGTTCTAGTGCTGATACCTCTCATTTTCGACCCTTTCACGTCCATTACTTCTGCATTCGTATGAAGAATATGACTACTCGACTATATAGAAAAGCTTTCGCTGGCATCGCGCTGGCAGTCTCCTTGCTAATTACAGGTGCAATACCAAAAGCAAACGCCAGTCCTCGCCTGAGCCGTAGCGACCTGTTGGGCGGTGATGTCATTAGCACAACTTCGAGCGATTTATTAGTACCTGACTCTGCTCATCCTATTTCTGAGATGGTAAATCGCTCAGTAGCTAGCCCGGTCGACCCGGTAGCTGGGTTCTCTCGTTCATCTAGTGTAACTAGTGCAATCCTCGCTCAGGATAGTATTCAGCTGGCGCAAGACGGTGTAAACCCTGTCGATAATACTTTTTCACCACTAACGGATGAAGAACTGCGACAGCAGCTATTGGTCAATCCTGACTTCGTACCCGATGCGCCTAGACCTGCGCCAGCGTCTGGTTTTGGCGTACCCTCTGCCTTCGGTGCTGACTGGGGAGACGCCTTTATTGGTCTGTCTGGGGTTACTGAAGGACGCACAGATAACAAAGCTGATGGCTCGATTAGCTTAGGTATGGGCTTCGGCGATACCGTTGACAATGTCGGTGTAGAAGTTAGTCTTGGTATCATCAGCTTAGATGGCTTTGCTGAAGATGGTAGCATCGGCGTTAAGCTACACAAGGTTTTTCCACAAGCTGACAACCTAGCTGTTGCTGTCGGCTGGTCTAACCCAATTACGTGGGGGGATGCAAACAGTGCCAAAGATACTTTCTACGGCGTTGTGACCAAGCGATTTGCGCTGCAGCCCGAGCGTAGAAATACTTTGCCACTGACGGCTTCTCTAGGTTTGGGAACAGGCGCTTTCCGCACTACCGGTGCCATTGATGCCGGGACAAACCCTCCCAACCTCTTTGGTAGCCTTGGATTACAGGTAATTCCCGAGCTTTCGCTAGTATCCGGGTGGACCGGCAGCGGTCTTGGTTTAGGCGTATCGGCGGCTCCCTTTAATTTTCCGCTAGTGCTTACGGCTGGCGTGTCTGACGTAACCGGAAATACTCGCTCTGGGGCTCGGGTAAATGCTTCTGTTGGCTACAGCTTTAGTTTCTAATGGCTCTAGTCTTCCTACTGGCTCAAGCCTTCGAAGACTTAGAACAGTAAGCGTTTGTCTTGCTACCGAAGCTTGAGTCACAAAATTTCTATCGAGTTGCTGACAGGGTGTTACTCATATCAAACGATCGGCAATTCTAGGGTGTCGCTAGTCCTAAATGACTATCTCAATACGTATTAATTAAGAGGTTTGTTTATGAAATCTTTCGTGAAATTTCCTGTGCTGGCGTTGTTAGGCTTGTCAGCGCTGGGAACAGCTTTTTCGGGTACTGCTGCGATCGCCGGTAGTACAACTACCATCGGCGCTGATGCAGAGCCCGGTAGCAGCATTGGTGTCATCTTCGTACCCGCAGAGGCTGTGAGCGCGATTGTGAGCGCGATTCGCTCTAGCCCACAAATAGCAGCCGCTATCATCAATACAATTTCTGGAGTACTTGTTTCTATCAGCGGTGGTGGAACGTTGACTAGCGTAGGTGGCCTAGTTGTCGTTCTGACAGAAAGCAGTGCTGACTTACTGATTGCAGTTCTTAGCGGAGCGCTCAGCCTTGCCGATAGCGGTGAGTTTGAGCAGTTTCTAGCAGGAAAGAGTCTCAGACAGATTAAGCAAGACGGAGAATCTGACTTACAGATGGCGTTAGAACAGCAAATTGCTGATGAGCTAGCGCTTTCTGGCGTAGAAATGAATGTTTCTAGATTAGTGAAGTCGCTCATGGGGCTAAGCGATTCGCCAGAGAAGCTTCCGGTAGCAACAGATGCTATGAACGATCTAGTGGAGTCTGCCTCTCGCGAAGAGATGGAAGCACTAGCTAGCTCTCCTTCTATCACGGCCATCAGACAGGTGCTAACTGCGGGTAATGCTGCTCTCCAATAGCTCAACGTCACAGACAAAAAGTGAGTGATAAAGAGAAGGCTGACGTCGATTACAGCGTCAGCCTTCTTCATGGACGTTTGACTGTATGTTTGCAACTATCCTATTCGGCTTCTGGATATCCCACTTCTCTAAGCTGTAGCAGCGGATAGCAGGGAAGTGATTTGGGTCCGCAGATACCTTCGACGCTGCCATTGGCGACGATGCTTTGGCCAACGTAGCTCTGTAGCGGCTTGCCAGTCAGATAGATACGATCAACGCCCGTGCCTTCTATGTAGTAGCCGTTGGGATGGGGGCGGGCGGCGGAATCATCGTAGCTGTATTGGGCTCTGAGCGTGCCTTCTACAGAGACAGGCGGGGCGATGGTGGCTCTGTAGAGTTTGTGGAGCTGCCAGATAGTAAAGCTGCTAGCGGCTGCGCCGAGGACAAAGGAAACGGTGGCGATCGCCCAGAGGGTGGGTTGCGATCGCTCTTTCCTTTGATCAGCTCTTTGCGGCTGCTCAGATATCACTGAAGTAGTCATATTACTTACACCGTTCCCTCCTTTATATTGTACGCCTAATTAATCTACTGATAGCAGAACAGCTTGTCAGCGGTAATCACCCGCCTTTTGTATTGGCTCTTTTATACAGCTGCCCATACGGTTGTCTATGCAACGTCTTGTTGCTCAACAACTGCGGTGTTCAAGCTGATCTGGAAGTGTTTTCTCCGTAGCATCCACTAGACTAGCAGTATAGGAAAACAAGCTTATCTAGAGCAATTTCTGATCTTACGAAGTGAGCTATGCGCAGATAACCATTGCCGAGCTACCAGACCTTCAACAGCCTCTTGCAGAAGCTGGAGAGACCGAGACACCGTTTGCGATAATCAAGCATATCGAACAGCTTGACAAGCCCTACAGCAAAGGTACCAGGGCAACCGCATACTTAGACAAGTAGCAATTGAACGAGAAAGTTATCATCCCATCCGGCTTTGAGCCGTTTGGCGTTTTTAGAGCCTTTCGAGGATTCTTTGGCGAGCAAGTTGAGAGCAATCTTTCTCATCACCGTCATATTCTCTAGAGCATGCCCTTTGCAGATACGCCAGTCATCTTCGTAGAACACGACATCTAGGCTCCAATAGTGATACTTTTTACCCAGCTCACAAAGCACTTCTGCAACTGGGTCGGCTCTAGAAGCTCTACTTTTCCGTCACGATAGATACCTAGCAGACTGCATCATAGAGCTACTTCCTTTAGCCTTTACCATAGCGCCAAAGCAATGAATTCCGTCAGTGTAGTAGAACGCGATAATAGCGACAAGGTAAGATACGGCTTGTAGTCCTCGATACCGCCTGCGCTGCGAACCAGCCAGGTCAACAGCCGTGCATTCTCTGCTTCAGATCGCTCGCAGAATCGACCGCTTTACTAACGCGATTGGCAAACTCGCCTACTGGCTAGTGCTCGTGATGATTGGCGTAGGCGTGTGGAACGTGCTGGGCCGCTACGTCGGCAACGCAATTGGGCAAAACCTCAGCTCCAACGGCCTAATCGAAACGCAGTGGTATTTGTTCGATCTGGTCTTTTTGCTGGGTGCGGCCTACACCTTGCAGCATGGCGATCACGTGCGGGTGGATATCTTCTATGCGCAGATGACTAGGAAGCGGAAGGCGATCGCAGACCTAATCGGCACCGTTCTGTTCCTCATCCCTTTCTCCTTTCTGGTACTTTACTTTTCCTGGGGAGCCGTCTCTAAATCCTGGGCTGTCCGCGAAACCTCCCCCGACCCTGGCGGGCTACTCCGCTACCCAATCAAGACCATGATTCTCGTCAGCTTTGTTCTACTAATACTTCAAGGCATCTCTGAAGCAATCAAGAACTGGGCAATCATTAGGGGTTACACCATAGAACCAACAAATGCAGAACAAACAGCCGGAGAAAACCGATGATTGCTGATTGGCTCGGTCCGGCAATGTTCGCGGGCGCGCTCGCGCTGCTCTCTTTGGGCTATCCGGTAGCGTTTTCGCTAGGCGGCGTCGCTATCCTCTTCGGCGGCATCGGCATCGCGCTGGGCGTATTCGATCCGATTTTTTTAACAGCGATGCCACAGAGAATCTTCGGCATCATGAACAACTTCACGCTGCTGGCGATTCCCTACTTTATTTTTATGGGCGCGATGCTAGACAAGTCTGGTATTGCAGAAGAATTGCTAGAAACAATGGGGTCGCTGTTTGGCCGTATTAGAGGCGGGCTAGCCGTGGCAGTTGTTCTAGTCGGGGCGCTGCTAGCCGCCACTACAGGCGTGGTTGCCGCCACCGTAGTCACGATGAGCCTAATCTCTCTGCCAACGATGCTGCGCTATGGATACAACAAGGATTTAGCTAGCGGTGTAATTGCGGCCTCGGGAACGCTGGGCCAAATTATTCCGCCGAGTATTGTGCTGGTTGTTTTGGCCGATCAGCTCGGTATTTCTGTTGGAGATTTGTTTTTGGGTTCGGTGATTCCTGGGCTGATGATGGCGGGCGCATTTGTTGTGCATGTGCTGGCGATCGCATTCATCCGCCCAGATCTTGCCCCCGCCCTACCTGCCGATCTGATCGACATTCGTGGCGCTGCCCTCTTCACCAAAATCATCAAGGTGATGGTGCCGCCACTAACGCTGATCTTGCTAGTCCTTGGCAGTATTTTCTTCGGGATCGCCACCCCGACAGAAGCCGGAGCATTGGGATGTTTTGGCGCGATTATCCTAGCCGCTATCAAAGGTCAGCTCACATTAAAAGGCATCAGAGAAGTTTGCGATCAAACGCTTCGCACCACCAGCATGGTGATCTTTATTTTGATCGGCTCGACTGCCTTTAGCCTGGTGTTTAGAGGGCTCAGAGGAGACCGATTTATCGCCGAGGTGCTGACTAACCTGCCGGGTGGCAATATCGGCTTCTTGATTGTCAGCATGGTCACCATCTTTATTCTCGGTTTCTTTATTGACTTCTTTGAAATCGCCTTTATTGTTGTGCCGCTATTCGCCCCTATCGCTCAGCAGATCGGCATCGACCTAGTCTGGTACGGCGTCATCATCGGCGCGAATATGCAAACCTCTTTCCTAACCCCACCGTTTGGCTTCGCTCTGTTCTATCTACGCGGCGCAGCACCAAAAGAGATTACTACTGGCAACATCTATCGCGGCGTTATTCCTTTTATCGCCTTGCAACTGCTGGTTTTGATGGCGATTATTGCCTTTCCGCAACTGGTGAGCTGGCTACCCTCAATCAGCCAATAAAGCCAGTATTCATAGGTAGCTAGCACAATTGACGTAGAAGTTGTATAGTCAACCGCACGGCAGCATCTACTGTCAGTCGTGTGTGCCTTCCAACTAATAATCGCCGATGTTTGTAGCAGACAGCGCCAGTCAACCTGACCTATCTCAGCCTAGCCGCCTAACCAAGGAAACGGCGCAGGAGATCGCGCGGCAAATGTCTCAAGAATGTGTCGCCAGACGGCTCAGGCAGGCCAACAGAACAATTACCCGGCTCTATGACGAAGCATTGCGATCGCACGGCATCACCGTCAATCAGCTCAATATTCTAGCCGTCATCATCAGCGAAAAGCAGATTCAGCCCAGCCAGCTCGGCAAAGTCCTCGGTATGGAAAAATCCACCGTCAGCCGCACCGTCGATCGCATGGTCAAAAAGAACTGGATCGCAGTCCATCCCGGTGAAGACAGCCGCACTCAGCGCCTCAGCGTCACCGCCAAAGGCCGTCAGCTTCTGGTCACGGTGACCCCCATCTGGGACCGCTTGCAGGCAGGCGTACTTACCGACACAGACAGTGGCGACAACATTCTACAAATGCTCACGCTTAATGACGTTGCTCTTCAGCAGACAACAAGAGGTGACACTAAACACGAAGATTCCACCTATCCCGACAGTCCAATCTCAGCAGACGACTTCTACCTGTAGGACGCCTGCCCAAAGGCAATTTATAGCAAAGCGCGGATGCATTCGCACTTTGCTGTGGCACTTTGCGCTATAGAACAAGAGGTGTAGCCTTTCGTGGTGTAGTAAGCAAAGTGCGGAAGGCTATATCACTAAGCGCTACAATCGTACGCATACTCGCCGTTCTCGCTGGCCTTGGTCACATGGCAACACTCGATTCGCCATCAACAATACAATCAGAGCCCCAGAACCTGAAACGATGGACTGTCCAGGATTACCATCAGCTGAGCGAACTAGGATTACTCGATTCCAATGAACGCACCGAGCTAATTTCTGGGCAAATCATTATCATGGCGGCGAAAGGGAAACCTCACGTAATCGCACTACAGCTATTAGCGCTACAGATTGACGAGTTTTTACGCGACAAACCTTTTTTTGCCAGGGCTCAAGACCCGATCCAGCTAGATGATCTGTCAGAGCCAGAGCCAGATCTGGTTATTGTAGACGGAGATATCCTTACCTACGCAGACCATCACCCTACGCCTTCAGAGGTGCGACTGGTTGTAGAAGTCGCAGACTCCACGCTCAGACAAGACTGTGAGATCAAAGACAAACTCTACGCGCAGGCAAATATAGAAGAGTATTGGGTTGTTGATCTTCAGCATAGACGGCTACACATCTTTAGGAGTCCAGGCGATCGCGGCTACAGCAGTCATCTAATTCTCACAGAAGACAACAGCATTGCACCATCATCTTTTCCAGAGATGGTCCTGCCGATCACCTCAATTCTCCCACCTACCACTGGGCTGTAGGGGCAATGGCCAACGTCTCTACTTATTCACAAACTGTGAGAATCCTAGCTCATTCACTTTGTTCCAACCGCGCACAGAATCTCGGAACTGTTTCCAGCTTTCGTAGACTTCTCTGAAGGTGGCATCTTTGCTAGCACTATCTTCTAATAAATTTGTTGAAGCTTGACTGGCTGCCGCTAAAATCTCATCGCTATATGGAATCAGTTCTGTTCCTTTGGCCACCAAACTCTCTAACGCTGCGCCGTTGAGGGCATCGTACTTCGAGAGCATATCGATGTTCGATTCATAGGTGGCGGTCTTAAAAACTTCCTGATACTCAGTCGGTAGCGCGTTCCATGCATCTAGATTCACGGTTGCATCTAGGGTCGCACCCGGCTCCCACCAGCCGGGATAGTAGTAATAGGTCGCGGCTTCGTTTAGACCGAGCTTTTCATCATCATACGGTCCAACAAATTCAGCGGCATCGATCGCGCCGCGTTCTAGCGCCAAAAAGATTTCACCCCCAGGCAGCACCTGTACGTTCACACCTAGCTCGGCCATCACCTTGCCGCCAAAGCCAGGAATGCGCATCTTCAGACCATTCAAATCGCTAACGGTTTGAATGTTGTTTTTGAACCAGCCGCCCATCTGCACACCCGTGTTTCCAGCGGGGAAGCTAATCACATTAAAGTCTGCGTACAGCTTGTTCACAGCGTCCAAACCACCGCCGTGATAAAACCAGGCGTTCTGCTGCTGTGCGTTCAGCCCAAAGGGAACGGTAGTGCCAAAGGCAAGAGCTTCGTTCTTGCCGACGTAGTAGTAGGCGGCGCTGTGCCCACATTCCACCGTGCCTTCTTGGACGGCGTCGAGGACTTGCAGAGCAGGGACAATCTCGCCAGCGGCGAAAGGGTCGATGGTGAAGCGGCCATCGGTCAGAGAAGCAACGCGATCGCACACCGTCTGCGCTCCGCCATAGATCGTATCTAGTGACTGCGGCCAGCTCGTCGCCATCCGCCACTGCACCCGAGGTAAGTCACCACTAGCAGCGCCCCCTTCCTGCTGGGTACAGGCCGCTAGCGTTGCCGTGCCTAATGCGCTAGCACTGTAGCCCAATATCCGTCTGCGTTTCATACCTCACACCAAACCCACCGCGAAGCGGTAGGCCCCTAACGTTGCCTTTCATTAAATCACCCAGAGACAAAGAAACGTATCGTTAGTAACAGTCAGTAACTACTTCAGCAGACCTGTGCGTACTTCACGAGAAGAAGTGCTAAAATTTAGCCTCTAGGGATTCGCAATTCAGGTCGATCCCTATGGACATGTAGCTCAGTTGGATAGAGCATCAGATTCCGGTTCTGAGGGTCGGGGGTTCGAATCCCTCCATGTTCGTTGCTAGTCTGTTCGCGGTTAGGTTCGCTAATAGCACTCACTTTTAGCCATTGTCATTGCGAACGGCTTTGACAATTCGCGACAGCTCACTTTTCTCATTAGAAGAAATTCGCCGAGCTGAGCCGCTGATAATGCCTTCTAGGTTGCGGAACGATTCTTGAATCTGCGGACCGTCTTCGTTGATCATGTATTCACGAATAGCTTTGTCGTGCCAAGAGCCGCGCATCTTAAACACGTTGATCGCTCTCGACATTTCGCCACGCACTTCTACATATTGCAGCATCAAAATCGTGTCGGTAATCGTCGAGATGTGCGAATCGGTAATCGAATGAGAGCCCATGAACTGCTCTGTTGTATTGGTAAAAAAGCCGGTGATCTCTTCCTGCTTAGCAAAGCCCGTTACGCCAATCACAAACTGACGAAACGCATTGTTGCTCACCCCGCGATCTAAAGCTGATAGCGAATCAATCGCAATCCTAGAAGGGCGAAATTCTGCAATTTGCGACTTAATAATCTGCAAATGATCTTCTAGCCCTGCCGACTCTGGATAGGCGCAGATAATCTTTAATAAGCCTTCTCGCTCTAGCTTCTCAAAATCGATTCCCCATGAAGAAGCATTTCTAGAAAGCTGCGATCTAGACTCCTCATATGCAAATAGAACTGCGCGTTCACCGTTCTCGCAGGCATTCGCCAGAAAATAGCTAACTAATAGTGTCTTGCCTGTACCGGTCGCACCAGTCGCTAAAATAATCGAATCGCGGAAGAAGCCACCACCACACATCTCGTCCAAAGTCTTCACGCCAGAAGACACCCGCACATTCGACGAGCGCTGGGTCAGTCTCATTGCCCCTAGCGGGAAAATACTTACCCCATTGTCTGTAATCGTAAACGGATACTCCCCTTTCATATGGGTCGTACCGCGCAGCTTCAAGATCTCTAGCGTTCGCCGCCTGCGCTCACCTTCTAGGGCATTGCGCACAATCACAACATTATCAGAAACAAATTCTTCTACCCCAAACCTGGCGACCGGCCCGTATTCATCGACGCGCTCTGTCGTCATTAGGGTCGTTACCCCCATCTTCTTTAGCCGAGCGAGCAGCCGAAAGATTTCTCTACGCACTACCTCCGCTGCATCGTACTGTTGAAAAACAGCCGTTACTGAATCAATCGAAACTCGTTTTGCCTTGTACTTACGGATGGCATACTGAATTCGCTCAATCAGAGCAGAGAGATCAAAGCTGCCGACGACCTCTTGACCTTCTGGGTCGGGGCAGGCATCTAGAATAAATAGCTTACCGCTCTCGATCAAAGAACTGAGATCCCAGCCAAAGCTATAGGCATTAGTCACAATATCTTCTGGAGATTCTTCAAAGGTGACGAATACACCTGGCTCATCAAAATAGGTAATGCCCTGATACAAAAACTGAACCGCTAAGAGCGTTTTCCCGGTACCAGAAGTGCCGCTGACTAGAGTAGAGCGACCTACAGGCAAGCCCCCATGACTAATATCGTCAAATCCCTCGATCATGGTGCGAATCTTTTGCACACCTTTTAGACGAGTCTGCGTCTGCGAATCAGATGAAGACGAAGCGGAGTTCATAGGTTACTTTTGAGCTGAAAATTTTTTGGAGGAAATCTTAAAAAATCTGCGATAAATCCTACTGAGCTGCCTAAATATGCTCATTTCCTCTTATCTCATCATAGAGAAGATCGAGACCAATCAAAACTTTTTCACGATCTGATAGGTCGCCAATTATTTTGCGTACCGGCGGTGGCAAGACTTTAGAAAGGGTCGGTGTTGCCATAATCTTGTCTTCCTCCGCTAGCTGCGGATTCTCTGTTACGTCTATAACCTTTAGAGCGTATATTCCCTCAAAGCTCTCCTCCAGGATATTTCTCAGCATGTTCAACGCTTTCTTAGAACTGTGTGTGTTCCCAGCCACATAGAGCTTCAGGACATACGCGGGCTTCGAAGCACTCATGTGATTTTCTAGAAAGGGGTAGTGTTCCACAAGAAAAATGGCTTTTAAGCGCTTGAATTTATAGGTTTTTCTATGTTTTTGAGAGAAACTATGTCTTTGAGAGAAAAAGGGAGTTAGCGATCGCGCGGAATCGATCTTCTATACATCTCACACAGGTGCGCAATCACATCAATTAGCGTCAGACGATAGTCAGCGAGGACTTCATCACTGCGCCCTTCTAACTTTAGCTGCTTAGAGAAATCGTCTATCAGCTCCATGTGTATTTCTACAATTTTGGGAACAGACATATCTGCAAAGAAAGCAACGTTGACAAAGTCGTCAATCTTTTGATTGATAGAATCATCATCAGCAAAATAGTTCAGAATAATTCGCCGATAGTCCTGGCGCAGCTTTTCGAGAAATTCCTCGCGCTCTTGCGCATTCATATGACGCAAGAAATTCTGCTGATTGCGCTTGTAGTACACCCCCACGTAACCCAACCTTTCCTTTAATTTCTCTGTCAAACGCTGCTGCTGTAGGTTCAGCAAAAATACCCGTCTATCACTGTCGAGCCCAGAGCCCAGGCCAACGCCCACCTGGTCTAGCTCATTCACAACCGTCTCAGTCGGCAGCTGCAAGTACGAATCTACCGCCTGGTAAATGGCATCATCTACAGTGTCTAGCTTACGGATATCAGAGGCTACCACAGCCTGATGATAAGCTCGTCGCTCCTGAAAAGAGATTACGCTATCTGACAGTTCACCGCCAGACGATAGTTCGGCCGAAGACTGTGCACCCAGATCATAGAGCGCTAGCGTCGGCAGCAGGATGTCATGCGCTTTTAGATGCGTTAACACCTGAGAAGACTCTTCAGCCGCCTGAATGATCAGACAGTCAATGCGATGACGATTGCTCACTACCCACTCTACAAATTCTGAAGGAGACTGGCTCCAGCTGACTACAAAGCGTCGCTGGGCGAGCAGTTGCTGTAGGGGCTCGGCCAGAGATGTCGTAGGAACGAAAACGCCAAGGAGAAAGTGTGCAGGCAAGAGTGGTTCTTTATATAGCGCGGATTAAGAGTCGGCTCAGTGAAACGAGCTGCAACAATCTAGAGAAAGATTTAGCCCATATCTACTAGTAATAGCTGACTTGTGTTTTATGTTCACCGCTATACCAAGTCGTTTTGTCTACAAGCTTTGGTTTATGTAAATATTTCTTAGCACAACTTCTAATAAACTATCATGATTTGGGTAGCTGCGTGGCCCACTATCAGCGAGAGTAGGCGTATCCGCTCGTTTTAGGCACTTCAATATGGCTATGGATTTAGAGTCTATTTTCCCTCTCAGCAGAGTATTTTCTATCTGCTTTGCACACAGACTAAAGAGCTGTCGGGTGCTGTTCATACTCGCAGTGATATCGCTGTGGCTGGCGATCGCACCGCCTACCGTAGCCGCTTCTTCACCTGAGTCAGCTACACCTGCCCAGCCCAGCATCGCGTCTGGCGCTCTTTTCACAGAAAACTGCGCTGCCTGCCATGCTAACGGTGGCAACATCATTCGCCGAGGCAAGAACCTGAAGCAAAGGGCAATGGCGCGTAATGGCTATGGAGAAGTGAGTGCGATCGCCTCTATCGTCACCCAGGGCAAAGGCATCATGCCTAGCTACGCAGACAGGCTAAATGGTGAGGAAATTCGTGCGATCGCCCAGTACGTCCACGACCAGTCAGAAGCAGGCTGGTGATCACGCACTAAAGTACTTCGCTGCTTCGTGATAGGCCACAATCGCCGTCGTCGACTGCTCTGGATATAGCTGCTCACTCTCGTCCATGTGCATACCAATCCGCTCTACCTCTAGCAAGTCAAGCTGCTTGGGCTGGTCCTGCATATTCGGACAGGCCGGATAGCCAAAGCTATAGCGCGACCCCTGATAGCGCTGCGCCAGAATATTCCGAATTCCCTCAGGTTCTAAATCGCCATAGCCCAGCTCGAGCCGAATTTTCTGGTGCGCCCACTCTGCTAGCGCTTCTGCCATCTGCACCGCCAGACCGTGATAGTAGAGATAGTTCGTATAGTCGTCCGCCGCAAATAGCTTAGCCGCAAACTCCGTGGCAATATCGCCCATCGTCACCGCCTGCATCGGAAATACATCGTACTCCCCCGGGTTTGCCTGATCTTTTGGTAAAAAGAAGTCGGCAATGCACAGCCGCCGCATCGAGCGCTGACGCGGAAACTCAAACGAAGTCACAGGCTCGCTAGGTTCCCCTTTCTGCGCCGCTCTCCAGTCATAGACATACAGCGTATTCCCCTCAGCCAAGCAAGGAAAATAGCCATACATCAGCTTCGGTGCTAGCAGCTTCTCTTCGACAATTCGCTGCTTCCATTCGGTCAAAATCGGCTCTACTTTCTCCGCAAGAAAAGCATCGTACTCTTCACGAGACTGGCCTTTTGGCTTGCGAAACTGCCACTGCCCAGCCACCAGCGCCTGCATATCTAGATAGTCAAACAGCTCCTCTAGCGGAATATCCTCTGGGCCAAGCTGCCTGGGGCCCCAAAAAGGCGGCTGAGGCCGAGCAATATGAGCGCAACGTCATCAGAGCGGCGCGTGTCAATTACTACTGGCAGATCGGATTCTGGTTCAGCAACGCGTGATTAATTGCGACTTTCTTTTCTGCCTGAGCCATCGGATGACTATTCGCAAAGCCTTTTAGGTTGTCCCACTGGTCAGCCCTCTTAGCAGGCATCAGCGCATCCATAAAATGCAAATCTGCAAATGCATCCTTGCCATAGATCACCTGACCGTTGTAGGTATTCTGACAGTCCTCGTTCACAAACTTTGGCGTCAGCGCCGCACCACCCAAGATCACTGGTACGTCAATGCCGTGCTCGTTAAAGGTTTTCAGGTTTTCCTTCATGAACGCGGTCGATTTCACCAGCAGACCACTCATCGCAATACAGTCGGCCTGATGCTCTTGGTAGGCCGCAATAATGTTGTCCACAGGCTGCTTAATACCGATGTTCACCACTCGGTAGCCGTTGTTAGACAAGATAATGTCGACCAGGTTCTTGCCAATATCGTGCACGTCGCCCTTTACAGTGGCGATTACGACCGTGCCTTTACCGCTCGTATCGGTATCTTCCTTGTCCATAAAGGGTTCTAGGTAGGCCACCGCCGCCTTCATCGTCTGCGCCGATTGCAGCACAAACGGTAGCTGCATCTGCCCCGAGCCGAACAGCTCGCCAACCACCTTCATGCCATCAAGCAAAAAGGTATTGACGATTTCTAGCGGCGGATACTGCTCTAACGCTTTTGCGAGCTGATCTTCTAAGCCAATTCGCTCACCGTCAATGATGTGACGTTTCAGTCTCTCTTCTAGCGGCAGGTCTGTCATCTAGCGACGTTCTTAGCTGCTTAGAACTCTTACCAGTAAAGGCAGTTGTTAGCTCACCGAGTGGATCGTAGGTACACACCTCTCCGTCAAACTCGCGGCGGTCGTAGATCAAATCTAGACACATCTTTTGATGCTCTGGCTCAATCTTGGACAGCGGTAAAATTTTGCTGGCGCTGACGATCGCACCGTCCATCCCCACCTTCATCGCTTCGGCTAGGAATATCGAGTTTAGCACCACCCGCGCCGCCGGATTCAGGCCAAATGAAGCGTTAGACACGCCGAGCATAATGTGACAGCCCGGGCAGGCGATCGCGAATCATCTCAATCGCGGCAATTGTCTCCCTGGCATTCACCCGATCTTCTTCAATCCCGGTCGAAATCGGCAGCACTAGCGTGTCAAAGAACAGCTCGTACGGAGGAAAGCCATATTCCACCGCATCACGGTAGGCTCGCTGGGCGATCGCCAGCTTCTTCTCTGCCGTCCGCGCCATGCCGTCTTCATCAATGCAGCCAATCACCACACCTGCCCCGTAGCGCTTCGCCAGATCTAGCACCTTGAAGAATCGCTCGTCGCCATCCTCGTAGTTGGTCGAGTTTAAGATGCACTTACCGCCCGCGACCTTCAGGCCCGCCTCCATCTTTTCCCACTCGGTCGAGTCCAGCATCAGCGGCAGCGTCGCATTCGTCACCAGCCTAGAGACCAGCTCGCGCATATCACGCTCACCGTCGCGGCCCACATAGTCCACGTTCACATCCAGGACATGCGCACCCTCTTTGATCTGAGATTTTGCCAGTGCGACCAGCCCATCCCAATCTTCCGCATTCAGCAGTTCTCGGCACTTCTTCGAGCCGCTGGCGTTTAGCCGCTCCCCCACGATCAAAAATGAGTTGTCTTGTTCGTAGGGCTGAGGGCTGTAGATAGACGCCGCCGCAGGCATATAGGGCAGTTCGCCATAGGGCGGCAGGTCACCGCGTTCTCCCACTGGACGGGGTTTTGGCGTTAGATCTTTTGAAAGGTCCGCTAATTGCTCAATGTGATCGGGCCGCGTGCCGCAGCAGCCGCCGATAATCTGCACGCCTAGATCTTCGACAAAATGCATCAGCGCCATCCGCAGCTCCATCGGCGTCAGGCGGTAGTGTGCCTGACCGCCCACGTTTTCCGGCAAGCCTGCATTTGGTACGCAGGAGATGATAAAAGGCGAATTTTCCGACAGATATTTGATGTGCTCCTTCATTTCTGCTGGACCCGTCGCACAGTTCAGACCCAAAATATCGATCCCAAAAGGCTCTAAAATCGTCAGCGCCGCGCCAATCTCTGAGCCGACCAGCATCGTGCCCTGCTGCTCTACGGTCACCGACACCATCAGCGGCAGGCGATCGCCCTTCTTCTCGAACACTTCTTCAATCGCAATCAGCGCCGCCTTGATCTGCAAAACGTCCTGGCAGGTCTCTACCAGCATCAGGTCAACGCCGCCATCGTAAAGACCTTCTACCTGCTCGATATAGGCACTCTTGAGCGTATCAAAATCCACATGGCCTAAAGTCGGCAGCTTCGTCCCTGGGCCGATTGAGCCCGCCACGAATCGCGGTTTTGCTGGCGTAGAGTAATCGTCTGCGGCTTTTCGAGCTAGCTGAGCGGCCTTTTTATTCAAGTCATAAGCCCTATCCGCTAAGTCATACTCAGCTAGGACCAGCGCGGTACCGCCGAAGGTATCGGTTTCAATCACATCCGCACCCACTTCTAAAAAGCCACGATGCACTTTCTCGACCGCATCAGGTTTGGTCTCGACTAAGTACTCATTGCAGCCTTCATACTCGGGGCCACCAAAGTCCGCCGCCGTCAGCTCCTGCATTTGCAGTGAGGTTCCCATCGCGCCGTCGAACACCAAAACGGGGCGCTCAGGACTTTTTAGACGGTCTAGAAACAGACTTTTCATAGGGAAGCTGGCTGTGGTGATAAACCAATATAAAGCTTCTATTATTATTACTAGAAATTTGGAAGCGTTGAACCTGGCGCTATGAGTGCGATCGCACCCAAAACATCAACTTCTCTCATAGGCGTTTCTGCCAACTATCTTGCTATGGACACCATCACCACCCAAGTCCACCGTCCTAAAGCCCGGCATGTTACGCGGCGTCCATCACATCGCCCTCAATGTCAAAGACATGCAAGCCTCTTGCCACTTCTATGGCGATATCCTTGGTCTGCACAGATTAGTCGGCGATGAAGTGCCCAAAACACTGGTCAAACTCGTTGCCGAAGGCAAGGTCACCAATTTCAAAACGCCAGACGGCACCATTCTCGATCTCTTCTGGGAGCCGGACTACACACCCGCCGATCCCGATCCGTCTAAGGGCTTTACTCGCGCCGATCATCTCGCCTTTGACATTGCTCCTGATCAGATGGAAAGCGCAATGAACCTACTTACCGCAGCCCAGATCGAATTCAAAGGCCCGATCATCCGACCAACCGGCAAAGGCATCTACTTTTATGATCCAGACGGGTTCACGATTGAGGTTCGCTGTAATCCAAACGATGAACGATGAATGATGAATGATGAATGCGTTCAGTTGGATCAACTCACTACGCCGTTAGTTGATGCGCTGTTAGAGTGCGCTAACCGCCAGAACGCAGCTTTCTACACGCCAGGGCACAAGCGGGGTCAGGGCATTACCGAGCGGCACAGGCAGCTATTTGGCGAGGCGGCCTTCCGCGCCGATCTGCCCGAGCTTCCTGAGCTGGACAATCTTTTTGCTCCTGAGGGCGTTGTCCGGCAGGCACAAGAACTAGCTGCCGCTGCTTTCGGTGCAGAGCAGACCTGGTTTCTGGCCAATGGCTCAACCTGCGGTATCGAAGCGGCTATTCTTGCCACCTGTGGCCCTAGAGATAAACTCATTCTGCCGCGTAATGTTCATAGCTCGGCAATTTCTGGACTGATCCTATCTGGGGCAATGCCGATCTATGTGCAGCCGTCCTATTGCGCCGAATGGGATATTCCACTTGGCGTCTTGCCTAGCACTATCGCAGCAGCGTTAAGCGAGCATCCTGATGCCAAAGCAGTTTTAGTGGTCTCGCCAACTTATCAGGGAATTTGCTCGGACTTGAGCGCGATCGCCCACCTCACCCACGCCCACAACATCCCGCTCATCATCGACGAAGCCCACGGCCCTCACTTCGCCTTTCACCCCGACCTGCCAGACACAGCCCTAGCCGCAGGCGCAGACATCGCCGTCCAATCTGCTCACAAAGTCCTCAGCGCCTTTACGCAGGCCGCCATGCTACATGCGCAAGGGAACCGCATCGACAGAACCCGACTCTCGCAATCCCTACAGCTCACCCAATCCACCAGCCCCAGCTATCTACTCCTGGGCTCTCTAGACGCCGCCCGATACCAGATGGCCACCACAGGCAAAGAACTGATGTCAAAGACGCTAGAGATAGCAAACTACGCGCGTCAAAAAATCAAACAGCTATGTGGGTTAAACGTTCTCGACTCAGATGACCGCACCCGCCTCACAGTCAGCGTTTCTCAGCTAGGCATCACCGGATTTGAGGCTGACGAAATCCTTCACAGGCAGCACAGCGTCACCTGCGAACTCCCCACCCTACGCGCCCTCACCTTCATCATCTCTCTCGGCAACACCCCCAAAGATATTGAGCAACTGATCGAGGGCTTTACAGCTCTATGCAAACAGTTTTCGACAGATCGCCAATCTCAAGATCGCCAATCTCAACAATCCAAACTTGAACCCTACTCCCCATCCCCCACTCCCCCACTTCCCCACTCCCCCCGCCAAACCTTCTTCGCCGCCAAACAACCCCTTCCCCTCCAAGACGCCATCGGCAAAATCTGCGCCGAAACCATCACCCCCTACCCCCCCGGCATTCCCCTCCTGCTCCCCGGCGAACCGATTAGTGAACGTGCGATCGCCCACCTCCAATCCCTCAAAGCCGCAGGCAATCCCATCACCGGCAACGCCGACCCCACCCTTCAAACCATCCTCACCCTCATCTACTGACTCACCAATGAAACTTATAAATGTGAAACTCATCAATGAAACTCACCGGTGACATGAAGCGGAATTGATGCCGGGTGCGACTGAGCAAGTCCCGTTGGTGACTGAGTGATTGCCGGGTGCGACTGATAAAGTCCCGTTGATGACTGAGTGATTGCCGGATGCGACTGATAAAGTCCCGTTGATGACTGAACGATTGCCGGATGCGACTGAATAAAGTCCCGTTGATGACTGAACGATTGCCGGGTGTGACTGAGCAAGTCCTGCTACCATTCACCTAATCCCGTCCCTCCAAGCCACCCATGTCCCGCCTCTGGCCCTACGCCACTCCCGGCATCCCCGATCAGCTATTTCAGCAGCTTCCCGGCATCCCCTTGACCAAGCGAGAAGTCCGCCTGCTTGTCATTGGCTATCTGCGGCTCAAGCCTGATGCTCACCTCTGGGACATCGGTGCGGGCACGGGCACCATCGCGATTGAAGCCGCTCTCCTCTGCCCAAACGGAAAAATCACCGCTGTCGAAAGGGACGTGGAAGTTGTCGGACTGATCAAAACGAACTGCGATCGCTTTTCTGTCACCAATGTAGAAGTCATCTGCGGCAACGCGCCCGAATGCCTTCATCACATCGAAGGTCAGCCCAGCTGCGTTCTGATCGAAGGCGCACCGCTCCAAACCACCCTTAAAACCGCTCTAGAAAAACTCGCCCTCAATGGCCGCATCGTCGTCACTGCTAACAATCTAGAAACCCTTTACACCGCCTCCGAGACCTTCGCCAAACTCCAGGTTCGCAATATCGAAGTCGCGCAGCCAGCCGTTCATCGCCTAGAGACAAAAGGCAATCGGCAGGTCTTCGCCGCGCTCGATCCGATCTTTATCATCAGCGGCGATAAGCTCGAATAGAGAGGAACGCCCAACAATCAAGTTAGACTCTAGTGTGTTGATTAATTTCCTTTGATCAATCAATCTTGATCAACACCTCTCTCGTTCCGCAACTGCGTACCCGTGAGACTGCCGTTCACTTGAGTTGACACGCTTATGCCGTGGGTTCGCATTGCCAGTGGAATTGTCGCGATCGCGATCGCCCTCACCCTGATTGTCCTGGGCGGGTGGTACTTCACCCTGGGATTTAGCGTCATTGTTTATCTAGGTCAGCTAGAAGTCTTTGGCCTAGTACGCACAAAAGGAATTAACCCAGCCGCCAAAACCACGCTCGTCGTTAGCCAAGTCTTACTAGTCAGTGCCCATCTTGCTCCCCCGGTAGCCGATGCAACTCTGGCGCTAGCAGGCACCTGTATCTGCTTCTATCTTCTATTCCAGCCAAAATTCGCTACCATTGCCGACGTTGCGGCCTCTATCTTGGCGCTCTTTTACGGCGGCTACCTACCGACCTACTGGATTCGCCTACGCGATCTGGGCACGGAGGTCGCCACCAACCTTCCGCTCGGTGGGTATTTCCCTGAGGTATTTAGCTGGGCAACCTTTCCCACCGGGCTAACTATCACCTTTATTGCCTTTGCTTGCATTTGGGGTGCCGATATCGGAGCCTACGCCTTCGGCCGTGCCTTTGGCCGCACTCCGCTCTCCAATATCAGTCCGAAGAAAACCGTAGAAGGCGCTATCTTTGGCATCGGCGCTAGTATCAGCGTTGGCATCATCGGAGCCTGGTCGCTGGGCTGGTCGATTTGGTGGCTAACTGGCGCAGCCCTCGGCACCATCATCGGCATTTCTAGCTTGCTAGGCGATCTCACAGAGTCATTGATGAAGCGCGACGCTGGCGTCAAAGACTCAGGCACGCTGATTCCAGGGCACGGCGGCATTCTCGATCGCACAGACAGCTATGTCTTCACCGCGCCGTTGGTCTATTACTTTGTCGTTTATCTTTTACCCTTGCTCAATCGCTATCAGTCCTAGAGACATCAGATTTTATAAAAGTCAGATCAAGGTCGAACCATCACCTGCCCCACGCAAGTTAGTTGAGTGGGCTGTAGGGTTAGCTGTGTTATCTGCGTATCCTCGCCAAAGTCCCAACGAAAGCCGGATAGCGCTCCAATTGGCTCTCCTTGGCTGAGGTCATGCAGCATCGACATATCATCTAGCCAGCAGGGTGATGTTAGCTTGAGAAACTGACTCGACTCGACAGATAGCTCTGTGCCTATGATGATTGGCTGCTGATCGGTTTGCTCTTGGCTGTGCGGGTAAAAGCTAAGTGCTAGACAGCGATCGCCGAGTCCGATGGCAGGTTGATGTAGCCGAGTGTCTGGCTGAAGCGATCGCACCCCATAGCGATCTTCAACCGCTTGCGCAAAATCCGGCAGTTGAACCAGCGATCGCCAAAAGTCAGCTAGCCCTTCAGCCAGTAGAGGCGACAGCACCGAAGCAGCGACATCCTGATCGCTCAGCAACACCTGTCCCTTTACCGGAAATCGCTCCATCAAACGCAGTGGCTTACCTCTGATCACCTGGCCTAGGTTAATCCGGATATCATCAGCGCCAAGCTGCACCCGCGATAGCTTCAGCCCTTTGTAAACTACCCCTTCAGCAGCGATCGCTAGGCCAGGAATATAGCCGGAGAGTAACTGGCGATCGCGCCCCGACAAATCAATCACCAGCGAGTCTATCTGCTCTACCTGCGTGCGTAGCCACAGCTTCACGGCTCCTGGCAAGACCCGCCCGATAACACGACCTTCTTTGTCAGATTTAGTCACAATCCCATCCGCTGCCAACCTGCTCATTATCCACAGTGAGTACCAGCAGGCAAAATACTAACCAGATCCAGATAGAGGTTCTGTTGTTGAGTCAACAGGGCGTAAAGTCATGGATCCATGACTTTACGATCCCAATCGATCCCGAAATACAGGGATCACAGCGCTTACGCCGAATTATTGCTCACAATTTGCGATCCCCACGCCTATATTTGAACTATTATTACGACATCGATACAAAAGGCGATCCCGTTCAACCTTTTGGGATCGACCTTTGAATAAAAACGAGGAATAATATGATCATGTCAACACCCGTGCCTAACGTTCCGTTAGAAGAGATGACCCTTCGTCAGCTACGCAGAGTCGCTAGTGAGTACGAAGTCTCTAGATACAGTCGGATGCGTAAGGTCGAACTTGTGGCCGCGATTCAGCAAAAGCAAGCAGAAGCAGGTATGCGCACCGCTTTTACGGAGACGCCTGTAAGCGGTCAGGTTGCGGCTGAAGCAGCTAAGTTCACAAACGCTGCTGAAGCTGCGGACGGTAGTGGTTCTACGGCTGTCGCTACCCGCAGTCTTAGCATGGAGCATTTGGCTAGCGTGGATGAAGGGCTCGGTGAGCTTCCGGGTGGCTATGGAGAAAGCCGCATTGTCCTATTACCTCGTGACCCTCAGTGGGCTTACGCTTACTGGGATATTCCCAACGAACACAAGCAAGAGCTGCGTAACCAGGGCGGCAGACGGTTGGCCCTACGCTTCTACGATGTGACTGATATTGACATCAATACTCAAAAGCCCCACAGCCTTCAGCAATACGAGTGTGGCGAAGTCGCTCGCGAGTGGTACCTACCGATTCCGGTCAGCGATCGCGACTACTCTATCGAAGTGGGCTACATCTGTGATGATGGCCGCTGGCTAATGCTCTCTCGTTCAGCCCCCGTCCGCATTCCCCCCGTCTACCCTTCCGACTGGGTCGAAGACCAATTCGTCACCATCACTTGGGATCAAGACCTCCGCAGTCGCAGTGTTGCTAGCCTAGTTTCTCCTAGCCAGAAAGCAGCGACCGCAGCAGGCAAAGCAGCAGCAGGGTACAGAGCAGGCGAAAATCCACTATATGACGACATCTTCGCTCAGGCTCAGTCCGCCGAAGCAATGCGCATTGCGGGTTCACTCTTCGGTTCTATGCACCAGGTTCCAGAGCAATCAGTCAGCTCGTACGTGTTCCCATCCGGCGCTGGCCTTTGGGCACTGCCTACCGCCTCTGGTATCAACATGTCTGGGGCCGGGATGTTCTCTTCCGCACCGCCTACCAAGTCTCGAAAGTTCTGGCTGATTGCCGATGCGGAGCTGATTGTCTACGGTGCGACCGAGCCCGATGCGACCGTTACCGTGGATGGCAAGGAAATCGAACTGCAGCCAGACGGTACTTTCCGCTTCCACATGTCCTTCCAAGATGGCATGATCCGCTATCCCATCGTGGCCGTTGCCAAAGACGGAGAGCAGTCTCGTTCTATCCATATGGACTTCGAGCGAAAGACGCTTTCTCGCAACACCAATACCAAGGCGGAGGCGGTAGAAGAGTGGTTCGCCTAGGCTGTCTCGCTTAGCATTTGCTAGAGCAAGAAAATAGACGAATAAAAGGGGCAAAGTCTAAATTCTGACTTCGCCCCTTTTTGTTTGCACCAAATTGTCTCCATTTCAGTCGTGCTGGGCTCTAGCCAGCCATCGATGCCAAACTTCCGCTATCCTCTTCCAGTAATCTTCGAGCCAAGCCAAAATTTGATCAATCCACCTTAGCGCCGTTTCTAACGGGTGCTCAATGTATTCGAACGCAGTTACCTTTGCCTCCAAAGGTTGGGTAGCCACCGCGCTTAGCTCAATGTCTAAGACAGACTGCAAGCGACCAACGCTATCAGAACACAGCAAAGGCATAGCAGCTCCAACGTTCAACTGTCTCGATTGCCGACTGATTGGCAGTTCGTTACTTGCTGCATGCGGCAAAGCAGTAAAGGCGCTCTTTAGGCTTTTTACGCTCCAGCGAGGTTTCAAGTTAGCGACCGCCTCTAAAACAGCAATCCAAAAAGAGAGCGTTGGTCGAACTAAGTCGCCTTTATCCTCATCCGCAAGCACAAGTTGCCCCATCGTTTCCCGGACAATATCGGTCGCCCGCACGGCAAAGCTAGAAATTACCCGCACAATAGACTTAGAGATAGTTCGCACCAGACCAGCAGTCACTTTTTGTTCTAAGTCGCCAGTTTGTTCTGTAGGATGAGCTATTGGTAATTGCGATCGCCCGGCCAACTGTTCCCCACCGCTCAAAGCGCTCAGCCGACCTGTCACCTTCGAGAAAGTCGCCGACAGACGCCGCCTCGTCACAGACTGTCTCAACTTTCGCCCAGCCGATTGGGACACTCGAACCGCAGCATACACCGGAGTCATCGCTAGTACCATTCCAACTTCAGCTCCCATTTCAACACCAAAGGCCACAGCCGAGCGCGTCTTTCTCACAGCCTGACGATGCCGCTCAATACCCGAATGGTACTGTCCAACCAAAAATCGTAATAGGTTACTCTGATACGGGCTAGACATGACAAGTATTGCCCTCCTGCTTCATTCCAAAGTTTAACCGGAAGTTATGGCTTCAGCTCCTATCTCCTCACTTTCAACCCGCCTACAAACCGACCTAGACCGCCTTCGCCAGCTCAACAGTCGGAATATCCAAGCACAGTGGCAACAGCATATTGATTTCTCCAAAGGTCTAACGCCACAGCAACTCTTTACCACCGACCTTACTCGCCACTGGCCAACCGCGCCGCTCAATCAGCGGCAGCATATCGCTTGGAGAAAAGGGCTAAAAGTTCTTTGGCTTTACCAGAAAGTTGAAGTCCCCATCCACGAAGCAGGCTATCCACTTACTGGGCTGATCCTCAGACTCTCACTCACCTGGTGGGCACAAGACGCCCAAATCTATGCTAATGGAACGCTGGTGCAGTCAGGCGATTTGTTTGAATGCTTTACCCGTATCTGCCTTAGTCAGAGCGTTCATCCTGGCCAGACTTTTCAGTTAGCCGTTCGCTTAGTCAGTCCCGGTCATGACGACGGTGCCCTAGTGCGATCGCACCTCACCTACGAACTTCCAGCACATTCACCCACTCCCGAACCCGGCTTCATCGCCGACGAACTTACCGTCCTCGCCACCCTAGAACCCAACAGCCAGTCAGAAATTGAAAGTGCGATCGCTCAGCTTCCCTGGTCAACCCTCACCCACACGAAGGCTGAGCCGAGCCGTTCGCAAAGCGTCGCCACAGGCGTTAGCCCCACCCCCTCAATTCCAGACGCCCTCCAACTCTGGGACACCCTCTCAGCCGCCGTCCCTGTTCCCGCCGCCATTCATCCTTTTCAGCAAGCGCTGAGCGAACTCCGCCGCACCCTAAAACACCACAGCTCGAAGCTCAAAGCTAAACAAATTCAATGCGTCGGTCACGCCCATCTCGACATGGCCTGGCTCTGGCCCGTTGCCGACACCTGGAACGCCGCCGAACGTACCTTTCGCTCTATTCTCAACCTGCAAAAAGACTTTCCCGAGCTTACCTACACCCACTCCAGCCCGGCTCTATTTGAATGGCTAGAACACAACCGCCCCGAACTCTTTCCGCAGATCCAAGCCAAAGTAAAGGAAGGCAGTTGGAGCATAGACGCCGGATTTTGGATAGAACCCGAGCTCAACATCATTAGTGGCGAATCCATCGT
>CAVYWR010000007.1:717500-720650 GCA_963772185.1 uncultured cyanobacterium
ACCGCTGCGCCTAAACACATTTCGAGGAGAACCAGCTAGCTCCAGGTTCGATTGGCATTTCACCCCTAACCACACCTCATCCGCTCCTTTTTCAACAGAAGTCGGTTCGGACCTCCACTTAGTGTTACCTAAGCTTCATCCTGGACATGGTTAGATCACCTGGGTTCGGGTCTATAAAATCTGACTAGCGCCCTTTTAAGACTCGGTTTCCCTTTGGCTTCGCATATTTACTGCTTAACCTGCCAGACCCTATAAGTCGCCGGCTCATTCTTCAACAGGCACACTATCACACGTTTAATCGTGCTCTAATTGCTTGTAAGCTCACGGTTTCATGTTCTATTTCACTCCCCTCCCGGGGTTCTTTTCACCTTTCCCTCGCGGTACTCTTCGCTATCGGTCACACAGGAGTATTTAGCCTTACGAGGTGGTCCTCGTGGATTCAACCGGAATTTCTCGTGTTCCGGCCTACTCGGGATTCAGCTAGTATCCTTAAACTTTCAACTACGGGACTCTCACCCTCTGCGGTTCACCTCTCAAGTGATTCGTTTAGTCGCTAGATTCCATATCGCTGTCCCACAACCCCATCAGTGATAACCAATGGTTTAGGCTTTTCCCGCTTCGCTCGCCGCTACTAAGGGAATCGAGTTTTCTTTCTCTTCCTACAGCTACTTAGATGTTTCAGTTCACTGCGTTCGCTCATACCCACCTATATATTCAGTGGGATGTTATCGGGTTGCCCCATTCGGATATCTCTGGATCAATGCCTGCTTCCGGCTCCCCAAAGCGTTTCGTCGGTAACCACGTCCTTCTTCGCCTCTGTGTGCCTAGGTATCCACCGTGAGCCCTTTGTAGCTTGACCTTCTCTTTCAAAAGAAAATCGTTTTGCTTACAATCTCCTACCGCTCGCAGTCTGATTGCTCACTAGTCACTCGCTTTCACGCTCAACTTGCTCGCTCTCAACTTGCTCGCTATAGAAGCTTGGGCTTTTTTGTTTTTCAAATGTCTCTGCAAAACATTCGAACTACCTTTGCTTTCTTATAGTTTTCTATGCAGTTGTCAAGGTTCTTACTAGTCTACAAAGACCAGCACTCTATAATGGCACTCACTACAAGGCATTATCAGATGCTGATTTTTTACTCTAATTGCGCTTTGTAATTCTTTCGCTCGCTTTGCTAGTCATTGGTGGAGGTAAGCGGACTCGAACCGCTGACATCCTGCTTGCAAAGCAGGCGCTCTACCAGCTGAGCTATACCCCCATATGTGCAGTCGATTCTTGCAGTATGAAAGTGGGCCATCCTGGACTCGAACCAGGGACCTCACCCTTATCAGGGGTGCGCTCTAACCACCTGAGCTAATAGCCCTTTCCTTTCGGTGTCTTTTCACTCAGCGCTAACGCTTTGTTCGTAACACCCGAATAATCTAGAGAAATTGCAGACCTAACTGCTCTAACTAACAAAACCCTCGACGACCTTAGGTGACTACAGCTATGAACTATTTGCAAATCGCTTTCATTCTATAGCTTAGTAGGTCTCCCTCTAAGGAGGTGATCCAGCCACACCTTCCGGTACGGCTACCTTGTTACGACTTCACCCCAGTCATCAGCCCTGCCTTCGGCGTCCCCCTCCGTAATAGGTTGGGGTAACGACTTCGGGCGTGGCCAACTTCCATGGTGTGACGGGCGGTGTGTACAAGGCCCGGGAACGTATTCACCGCAGTATGCTGACCTGCGATTACTAGCGATTCCGCCTTCATGCAGGCGAGTTGCAGCCTGCAATCTGAACTGAGCAACGGTTTATGGGATTAGCTCACTATCGCTAGTTGGCTGCCCTTTGTCCGTTGCATTGTAGTACGTGTGTAGCCCAGGATGTAAGGGGCATGATGACTTGACGTCATCCCCACCTTCCTCCGGTTTGTCACCGGCAGTCTCCTTAAAGTGCCCAACTTAATGATGGCAACTAAGGACGAGGGTTGCGCTCGTTGCGGGACTTAACCCAACATCTCACGACACGAGCTGACGACAGCCATGCACCACCTGTCTCTCGGCTCCCGAAGGCACTCCTTTCTTTCAAAAGGATTCCGAGGATGTCAATCCCTGGTAAGGTTCTTCGCGTTGCATCGAATTAAACCACATACTCCACCGCTTGTGCGGGCCCCCGTCAATTCCTTTGAGTTTCACACTTGCGTGCGTACTCCCCAGGCGGGACACTTAACGCGTTTGCTTCGATACTGCACGGGTCGATACGCGCAACACCTAGTGTCCATCGTTTACAGCTAGGACTACAGGGGTATCTAATCCCTTTCGCTCCCCTAGCTTTCGTCCATCAGCGTCAGTAATGGCCCAGTAGAGCGCCTTCGCCACTGGTGTTCTTCCTAATATCTACGCATTTCACCGCTACACTAGGAATTCCCTCTACCCCTACCACTCTCTAGTCATATAGTTTCCATTGCCGATTCACAGTTGAGCTGTGAGCTTTAACAACAGACTTTTACAACCGCCTACGGACGCTTTACGCCCAATAATTCCGGATAACGCTTGCATCCTCCGTCTTACCGCGGCTGCTGGCACGGAGTTAGCCGATGCTGATTCCTCTGGTACCGTCAGATCTTCTTCCCAGAGAAAAGAGGTTTACAACCCACAGGCCTTCCTCCCTCACGCGGCGTTGCTCCGTCAGGCTTGCGCCCATTGCGGAAAATTCCCCACTGCTGCCTCCCGTAGGAGTCTGGGCCGTGTCTCAGTCCCAGTGTGGCTGATCGTCCTCTCAGACCAGCTACTGATCGTCGCCTTGGTAAGCCTTTACCCCACCAACTAGCTAATCAGACGCGAGCTCTTCTACAGGCTATAAATATTTCACCTCTCGGCACATCCGGTATTAGCATCAGTTTCCTAATGTTGTCCCGGTCCTATAGGCAGATCCTCACGCGTTACTCACCCGTCCGCCACTAACCTCCGAAAAGGTCCGTTCGACTTGCATGTGTTAAGCACGCCGCCAGCGTTCATCCTGAGCCAGGATCAAACTCTCCATTTTAGTAGATGAAGTCCTCCAGAAAAGTACTTCGTTTGTATCTCGCTCAAGCTATTTACTAGCTATCCATTTGCTTACTCGGAATAGCTATGCTATCCTCATAAACAATTTCATTCATTAACGAGGG
>CAVYWR010000008.1:0-14480 GCA_963772185.1 uncultured cyanobacterium
CTCGTCATTAGAAAGAGAAAATAACTGCCTAAAAGTATCGGGAAATAGAGTCGTCTGAATCATGCTTAAATCTTGGCGCAGCGAGACTTATGGAGGCTGCTGTATGCTTTCTCTATTATCCAACATTTAAACAAAAACGACAGCTATTTCAGAGCGCTATTTCGGAGTAAAACCTAGCTATCGTACGGTAGAAATAATTACGGTCACTGTAGCGCTGGCAATTAGCGTAAACGCCAACTGCACAACCCACTGCGTCGCCTGCTGATAGTTACTAAACTTGCTGTCAAATAGGCTCATGTTTATCTCTAGTTTGTCGAATCTATTTTCAAGGCCACCCATACGAGTCTCAAGACTGCTCACATGAGTCTTAAGACTACCGACGTCAGCTTTGAGTTCACCGACGTCAGTCTTGAGACCATCGACATCAGCTGTCAATACGTCGAGCTTGCTTTCAATCCGCGCTAGGCTGTCGTCGCTGGACTGGGTCATAGACTTTCTTTTCAGAATTCACTTACCATTCTAATGTAGCTGGCGTAGTTAGCGCCTTCTAGCGCCGTGTGTCAGCTATGGAAATGTTGCCTAAGAAGCCGTTATGAGCCTCAACTTCAAATTCGCTATCGTCAGCGACTTACACATCGCTTTGCCTCATACCATTTGGGATTCGCCGCATCGGTTTCATCTCGTTGAGGTCAGCATTCCGGCTTTTGAGCAGATTCTAGAGGAGTTAGTCGACGAACAGCCAGATTTTTTGCTGCTGTCTGGAGATTTGGTTCAACATGGTGAAAGAGAGAATCATGAATGGTTAGCTAGTCGCCTGGCACGATTGCCCTTTCCGACCTATGTTGTTCCTGGAAATCACGATGTGGTTAGACAGTGGGGAGATTCGAGTGATGGCGAAGCGAAAGATCGAATTGCTCTAGCTGAGTTTCCTGAAATTTATCAGCAGTTTGGCTATAGCGATCGCAAGCAGCTCTACTACCATCAGGAGATTTTGCCTGATGTGCATCTCATCGGGCTAAATTCCAACGCTTTTGATGAGTCTGGTGAGCAGATTGGGACGGGCTGGATTGATCAAGAACAGCTTTCCTGGCTAGAGACGCAGCTAGCCGCGCTATCTGGCAAGTTTGTAATGGTGATGGTGCATCACAACGTTCTAGAGCACCTGCCGGGACAGTCAAAGACTAAGCTAGGTCAGCGCTACATGATTAAGAATGCGCCCGAGCTAGTATCGCGGCTACAGGCGGCAAAGGTGCCAGTCGCGTTTACTGGTCATCTTCACGTTCAAGATATCGCCCAGGCAGATGATTTCTATGCGATTACTACGGGCTCTTTGGTCAGCTATCCTCACCCTTATCGGCTGATGTCTTTGCAAACCAACGAAGCGGGACACCGCCAGCTAACTGTGCAGACGCGGCGAATCAAATCCGTAGCCGACTGGCCAACTTTACAACAAACGTCTAAGGAGTGGATGGGCGATCGCTCTTTTCCATTCATCATGCGATTACTAAGCGACCCGCCGCTTTCTCTGTCTCCTGAACAAGCCAAAGACTATGCTCCTCACATAAAAGACTTTTGGGCGACAGTAGCAGCGGGCGACGCCTGGTTTGACTACGACAAGCTGCCGGAGAAGGTACAGCGGTATTTTAGACAGTTCAACGCAGCTGGGAAGGACGGCAAAGAAGCATTTATTGACAACAATGCTGTACTGAAGCTGTAGCTAGCTTGCCTGAGCGGTCATGGTCTGGCGCTGCTGTTGAGATAGCTGGTGCAAGGCTGATGCGGCCTCGGGCGAGACGGCCCATACCATGCCAGCTAGATTGCCTGTGGCGACGCTATATCCCTGCCGAGCGGCCTGATAGTACCAGTGGATAGCGGCGGCTTCATTGACTTCTGCATCACCGATGCCGAGCTGGTAGATATTGCCGAGCATACACTGGGCCTCTGCGTATCCCTGTCGCGCCGATTCAATCAGCAGCGGTAGCGCTGTGGTGAACTGCTGAGCACGGAATTCTTTGACGCCGGGAATGGTGCTTGTCCAGGCTTGAGGAGTGATAGGCATAGTAGGGCGGGAATGAAGGTTTCTAGAAATGAGGTGGTGACTCATCTATAATAGTACGTGTGAACTATAAAAGTGGTGACTTAATTTTTGTTTGCGTTTGTGAATGAGTTTTGAGCTGCGGTTGTGAAGTGGGACTGCGGTAGGGACTTACAATGGATATAGGCTGCTCTGAGAGCGGCTTAGTCGTGCGAGCCTGCAAAGGGAAATTGAGATGAGCGGATCTTTGGTGGAGCGTTATCTGTCGCTGATCGATGGGATTGTGGAGCAGACGCTGAAGGGAAACGTGCGCTCAAAAGAGCAGGTGCGATCGCAGCTAGAAGCCGCAGTCGAAACAGGCACAGGCGAAATTTTCGAGCGATCGCTCTTCACCCGAATCAGCGAAACCGAAGCTCAGCTAGAAGGCTCACTCAAGGCTCCTCGAATTTTGCGAGCGCTCAAGACCATTGAGGGCGAATGGCAAAAGGGACAACAGGACAGAGAAGCAGCAAGCGGTATTGCTACTGCTGCGGACCAGCTCAGGCAGGCAGCATCGGCTGAGCGACCTGAAGTCTTTTTGAGCTTTATCGATCCAAACCAGCCGAATAGTCTGAATCGAAAACAGCTAAAGCAGCTTGCTAAAAGCCTAGAGGACGAGGAGATGGCATCCTGGCGACAGGGGGTTCTAGCTGGGCTTGCCAACTACGAACGGTTGGAAGCGGATCTGGTTAGCTGGCTGTATACGTCGGCTGGTCAGCCGGTAGGATTTGGTGAACGAGAAAGCGGCGGGCCGTGGGCGACGTGGCAAAAAGCATCGTCAGGACTGCCCAAGCTATTGTTCAGGACGCTGGCGCAGAATGAGCCTGTTGACGCCATCACTCGCACAGCAGTAGATGTGGCTAGCTGGGTAGATCTGGCGGTGGTAACGCACTTTTTGCAGCGCGGTCTGATTGTTTGGTTCGACAAGCAGCCTTACAGCGCCAAAGCAGGCAAGCAGCTTTCCTACAGTACTTCTTTGATCTTTGCAGCGATTTGGGGACGGCTATCGCAAGGGTTTGCTAGCGCAGGAAATTCTTCTTACAAGGCGTTGGGCAATGGCTGTTTTCAGCTAATGCTACAGATACTTAGAACATTCTCTCAAAGAGATGACTTTCCTCTATATGGTGGCGTGTTTGCTTCTTTTTCGGGAGACTATTTGCAAGATACGCTAGATTATTTTAGTGAGCCGCTGACACAGGTAGAAGGCACTCAGGAGAAAGCGAGAATTCTGACTTTGTTGGGCTATTCTCGGCAGATGCTAGGCCGCGCTAGTGAGGCAAAGACTTTTTATGAGCAGGCGTTAGAGATTGCACAAACGGCAGGAGACTTGGCCTGTGAGACAGCGGATCTGTGTCACCTAGCACGAAATGCGGTGCTAGAAAAAGACTACGAGCAAGGAGTGACGATTAGTCAGCGGGCGCTGATTCTGGCACGTCAAAGAGGAGACAAGGTCGGTGCGGCGAATGCGCTGGTGAATCTAGGCTATGCGCAGGTGCTACAGGCGCGGGCGAATGATGTGGGGGATACGGCAGTTTATGATGGCGCGATCGCCTACCTCAATCAAGGCTTAGAACTTGCAGTCAAACAAGGAGACTTTCAGAGTCAGGCGCTGGCTTACAACAGTTTGGGAATTGGGTGCGTGATGTGCGATCGCCCCCAAGACGGCCTGAATATCCTCACCAAAGGCGCAGAGGCAGTCAAGGGCTCTGGCAATATCTATTTGCAGGGGCTCTACACCCTCTACACCGCCGAAGCTCATCACGCGCTAAAAAACACAGACGAAGCGGTTTTCTACAGCGCCCTAGCCATGCACCTGCTCAACAGCATCGGCTCAGAAGAGTGGCGACAGGCCGCCGGACTCGCTGCAATTCTACAAGGTCAGCTCGGCGAAGACCCGTTCCAACAAACGCTAGAGAAATATCGTCGTCAGCTCGCACCGATCATGAGTATGGAAGGCTATGAAGCGTTACCTAGTCTGTTGGAGAAAGTATCGTGAGGGTTGACTAGATACTAGTCAAGGTGGGCAGTCAGTAGCTTTTGACCCGCTTCAATTCTAGAGGTTTCTCCAATCAAAATGCACTCTGATAGTACCGCTAGATTTAGCTTAGAAAGAGCAGGAATCTGACTGCGGCTGACCTTTCTGTAGTCGTTTCTTTCCAGGTGATAAACCTCTAGAACACCGTCTTCCCACACCCATACTTCATTAACTCCCAACGCTTTGTAGAGTTTTAGTTTGGCAATACTTCCACTGGTAAAATTCACCTCGACTGCCAACTTCAATCCCTGAATTTTGTAGGATTCGTCGGGTTCAATAGCCGCACTATCTGCTGTTTCCTGCGTAGCTGAGCCGTTCGGTTCAAATTCTATACGACGATAAAACAAAAAAGTCTCAATAAGGAAGCCAAGGACACTCTTAAACAGTTCGTGAGCAGTACCTGGCATAAGGATTTCAATAATTCCCTGATAGTAAGAGAGCCTAGTACCAGAACTATCTTCAAAACACTTTTGCAAATGCTTGAACTGTTCCCAAGTTTTATTATGGTGAATGGTCAACACATCGCCATTGGCAATTTCGGCTTTATCAGCCAGTTTGATGGCCTGATGAAATGGTTTGTTGGTGGCTGCTACCATAGGGCTGAACTTGATCAATGGATGCTCAAGCAAAGTTTAGCAAGTTATGCAGAATTCCTGTCTGTACTGTCAGATCATAGCATTACAATAAGGGCATCTTTTACCGCTTGCCTGCTATGAAATTCTTTGAAAAGCCTGGTCCTGAGCTAGCCGATCGCGTTCCGCCGGGTCAGCATTTGGCCAAAGGATTTCCGGTGTTGACCTATGGCGATACGCCGCAGGTTAGTACGGATAGCTGGCAGTTCACGGTGTCTGGTCTAGCCACTAACAAGACTTTTTCTTGGCCAGATTTTATGGATCTGCCACAGACTGAGTTCACGGCAGACTTTCACTGCGTGACCACCTGGAGCAAGCTAGATGTCAAATGGCAAGGGGTGAGGGTTATAGACTTTCTCAAAGCGATTGAGGTCGAGCCAGCAGCCACCCACATCATGGAGCATTGCTATGGCGGCTACACGACTAATATCTCTCTGTCTGATTTTGCAAGAGAAGAGAACTTTTTTGCTCACACGCTCTTTGGTGAACCGCTGCCTGCTGAGCACGGCGGTCCGATGCGCCTGGTTGTTCCCCATCTATACGCGTGGAAAAGCGCTAAATGGATTAATGGCCTGGAATTTCTAGCAGAGATGGCGTTGGGCTTTTGGGAGAAAAACGGCTATCACCATCGCGGTGAGCCCTTTGCAGAAGAAAGATATAGCTCGCTGTAAGCGGATATTCAAACAGTTTTTCTCTATAGTCGTATCCATTGAGCGCGGCTAGGGCTATTTATGAAACTACAAACGAAGGTTTTATCGGGCTATGCAACTAGTTTGGCACTGGTTGTTCTAGTGGGAGCGTGGGGAATTTTCAATCTTTGGCGGTTAGGACAGGCGAGTGAGGATATCTTGCAGGAGAACTATCGCAGCATTCGCGCTGCTGATAGTATGATTGATGCCTTGGAAAGGCAGGATAGTGCGACGCTGATTCTGTTGCTAAATGACGATGCTAGCGGCGGCCGGGCGCTGTTTCGTGAGCAGCAGATTCAGTTTTTGCAGTGGCTGAGCCGGGCCAAAGACAATGTGACGCTGCCCAATGAAGCAGAGACGCTCAGTCAGCTAGAGGACGCTTATCAAGCGTATCTGCTGAGTGTGGATCAGCTAGTAGCGCTTTCTGGGAATGAGTTGGATGAGTATGAACAGACTGTGCGACCTGCCTTTCAGACGGTGCGTGATTCGGCAACCGAGCTGAGAGATCTCAATCAGACGGCAATGACCGAGGCGGCAGCGCGGGCAGCAAATACGTCACAGCAGGCGATCGCATCGGTAGCGATTGCCGGACTTAGCGCGGCGGCGGTGGGCTTTATCATTAGCTGGCTGCTCTCTCGCAACCTGGTTCAGCCAATCAAAGCGATTCGAGGGGCGACTGAGCAGATCGCGAGCGGTAACTATGATGTGAAGCTGGCGATCGCATCCAAAGATGAACTTGGTCAGCTCGCTGAAGAGATCAACATCATGAGTCAGCGACTCCAGGCGTTCAAAGCGCTGAACCTAGATAAAGTAGTCGCCGAAAAGCAGCGCAGTGAAGCCATTATCTACAGCCTCAGTGACGGCATTGTCGTCGTAGACGATCAGCTCCATATTGTGGCAATCAATCCTGTTGCAGCGGCCGTGTTTGGCACTAAGCCAGAGCTAGCACAAGGCCGTCACTGTCTAGAGATTATGGACGATCGCACGCTTTACGAGCAGCTTCAGTCTGTCGCCAAATCTCCGATCCCGACGTTCCCGGATGAGTCTGATACCCCTTCTGGTAGTGGATTAGAGTGCTCTGAACTCACCATCGAACGAGGCAGCATAGAGCACTATCAATATATAGCCACGCCAGTTACAACAGAAGATAATCGTCGACTAGGCGTCGTATTGTTGCTTCAGAACGTTACTAACCTCAAGCAGCTAGATCAGCTCAAAAGCGAGTTTGTCATGACGGCCTCGCATGAGCTGCGAACGCCGCTGACGGGCATGGCGATGAGTATTGATCTGCTGACAGAGACGGCCAGCGCAAAGCTCTCAGAAAATGAACAAGAGCTGCTAAAGACTGCGCAGGAAGACGTAGAGCGGCTGCGAAATCTAGTCAACGATCTGTTGGATCTTTCTAAAATCGAGTCTGGAAAACTAGAGATGGAAAGGACGACTGTAGATCCGCAGAAGCTAGTCGAGAAAGCAATCGATCTGTTGAAGATTCAGTCAGAAGATAAGCAGATCAAGGTGACGAGCAAAGCAGCTAGCACTCTACCAACTGTCGAGGCAGATGTGAACAAGATCACCTGGGTGATGACTAACCTAATTGCCAATGCCTTGCGCTATGCCAAGGAGACGATTGAGGTCGTGACCAGACGTCATGGCACCTGGATATCAATCGCTGTGATTGACGACGGTCCAGGCATAGATCCGGCGTATCAAAGTAAGATCTTCGATAAGTTCGTCCAGGTAAAAACTGAGAAAGATGTCGGCGGTACTGGACTAGGTCTGGCCATTTGCAAGGAGATTATTAAGGCACATGGCGGTACAATTTGGGTTGATTCAACTCCAGGCAACGGTAGCACTTTCACTTTCACGCTTCCCATCGCTTCTTCTGCCCCTGTATGAGGACGTAAATAATGCCCAACGCTAGTATTTTGGTCGCCGATGATGAAAAGAGCATTCGCTTGACAGTCTCTCAAGCGCTCTCTTCTCAAGGATACGAGGTCTCTACTGCCGTCGATGGTAGTACCGCGCTAGATCAGCTAAAGACCACGCCTACCGATCTGCTGCTGCTAGATATTCAGATGCCGGGGATGGACGGTATTGAGGTGTTGCAAAAGGCGATGGCGCAGCAGCCGTCGCTCAAAGTGATTATGATCTCTGCGCACGGCTCGGTGGATAACGCGGTGGACGCGATGAAGCTAGGTGCGGTGGACTATTTGCAAAAGCCGTTTACGCCTGGTGAGCTACGCGAGCTAGTCAATCGCGTCCTGGATAGAGAGTCTGTTGGTGGGGGTGACTACGATGCGGAGATTGCTAGCGCGCGTAAGCTAGCCGCTGAAGGAAAGTATGAGGATGCGATCGCCCTGATTAAAAAATGCATTGGCAGTCATCCCGAGAACGCCGCTGGATTCAGTCTATACGGTGAGCTGCTAGAAGTAACAGGCAATCGCTCTGAAGCGCTAAAGAACTACCGAGTTGCGCTCGATCTAGACCCAACCTGTTCAGCCGCTAGCCAAAATTTGGATAGGGCCGCTACAAATCCAAGCTCAAAGCCCGCTTTCTAGTTTCTTTACTAGTTGAGTCGATATGAATTTGGACTGTTTTTTCGACAACTGTTCTTTATTAGCGAGCTTCTATATATGGCTTCTAACCTGTTTGGCGGCGGTGCCAAAAAGTCTCAATACATCGTTATTGTGGGCTGTGGGCGGCTAGGCTCTTTGCTAGCTGGTCAGCTTAGCTCTCAGGGTCACAGCGTTGTTGTAATCGATCAGCGTGAGATTTGCTTTAACAATCTCTCTAGCGAATTTAGCGGCTTTAGCGTGGTGGGTGATGCCGCAGAGATAGCGACACTGCGACAGGCAAAGGTCAGCAAGGCCGATTGTTTACTAGCGGTCACTAGTGAGGACAATATCAATCTGATGGTGGCGCAGATTGCTAGAACTGTTTTTGAAGTGCCGACGGTACTGGCGCGCGTATTTGATCCGGCTCGCGAAGCCATCTATCAAGAGTTAGAGATTGACACGATTAGTCCGACTCAGCTTTCTGCCGACCAGTTCCTACAAAAGTTAGAAGGCCGTTTTGAGCTTCAGAGTCAGCCAGGTGCTAAGCAGGTAGCTAAATGAGAATTATTCTAATCGGAACTGATAAGCTCACCTATTTTTTGGGGAGGCGATTTTCTAGTAAGGGTTACTTTTTGACCATTATCACGCCGGATGAAGAGAATGCAGTTTCTCTTTCTCGCAGACTGAAGGCGACGGTGCTGACGGGCAATGGCAGCGATCCGGCGATGCTGCAAGAGGCGGGAGCGTATCAGGCGGATGTGCTGCTGGCCCTCACTTCTAAAGATCAGGACAATCTAATTGCCTGCCAGATCGCCCAGGATCGCTATGGCGTACCCAAGACAGTGGCGCTGGTGAACGATCCAGAGAACCGAGAGATTTTTGAAGAGTTGGGGGTTAGCGTTGCTTTTTCGGCGACTGAGGTGCTCGGTTCGATGATTGAGCAGCAAACGTCGAGTGCGGATATTCGCAACTTAGTCCCAGTGACTGATAGCGGTGTGACGATTACAGAAGTCGTGCTAGCGGAAAGCAGCCCAGCAGTAGGCTCGGCTATCAAGGATCTAAAGCTGCAAGGGGCTGTGGTCGCTTGCGTAGTCAGGCGTGGCCGGATAATGCTGGCACAAAGGCGTAGCCATCTGATGGCGGGCGATCGCATTCTCTTAATCAGCGAAGACGAAACCTACGGTCAGGCTCAAAAAATCTTGACTGGCGAGGGAGTATAAGGACATGCGCTATCAAAGTTTTCTACAGCAAAGATACAGGGCAATCTTGGGCTATACCGGATTGATCTGTGCGATCGCTGGACTCTGTATTATTTCTCCTTTAATTGCGCTGATAGCCTACCCCGAAGAAGCAGGACTAGCTTGGGGCTTTCTGTTGCCAGGACTGCTGCTGAGTGGGATAGGGCTAGTGCTATGGCGATCGCTCACACCAAAATCAGGCTCCAAGCTCACTTTGCAAGAAGGGTCGGTGATTGTTGTCCTGTCGTGGTTCATGGCCGTGCTGTTTGGCACAGTGCCTTTTTTGACAATAGGCGGACTGAACTTTACCCAGGCGGCATTTGAATCGACTAGCGGCTGGACGACTACCGGGCTCTCGGTGGTAGATGTCACCGATACGTCTAATCTGATTTTGCTCTATCGCAGCATTATGGAGCTGTTTGGCGGGGCGGGGCTGGCGATTATTACCCTGAGTGCGATCGCGGGCCCAGTCGGTGCTAGTCTTAGCAGCGCGGAAGGCCGGAGCGAACAGCTCGCACCCAACGTTCGCCGCTCGTCGAAGCTAGTTTTGATTATCTACAGCGGTTTGTGTGCTTTTGGGGTTATCGCGCTGCGCATCTCTGGCGTCGGCTGGTTCGACGCAGTCAATCACTCTTTCGCGGCGCTCTCGACCGGGGGGTTTTCAACGCGTACAGACTCAATTGGCTACTGGGACAGTCCCTTTGTCGAAGCCGTCACTATCGTGCTAATGCTGTTCGGCGGTCTCAACTTTGTCACCATCTACCTATTGCTGACTGGCAGCTTCAAGTCTGTGATTCGCAATGGTCAGGTGCGATTGCAGGCGCTGATGATTCCGCTAGTTGCGGTGATCATTTTCTTTAGCTCTGCGATTAGCCTGTATCCAACTCTCGGCAAGGCTGTTCGAGTCTCTATCTTTGAAGCAGTAACGGCGTTGACAACCACCGGATTCTCGACCGTTGGCTATGGTGACTGGAACAGCTTGCCCTGGCTAGGAATGATCGTGCTGATGCTGATTGGCGGCGGGGCAGGCTCTACGGCTGGTGGGATTAAGCAGCTCAGAATCTATATTCTCTATCGCGCGCTAATATCAGAGGCGCGGCAGATGCTGCTGCCAAGAGGGGCGGTAAATGAAACCGAGATCTGGCAAGGAGAGCAGCGTCAGTTTTTGCAGGCTAGCCAAGTTCGCCAGACAGCGCTGTTTGTCTTTTTATATATGGCGTTGTTCTTTGTCGGTAGCGCCATCATGATGGGCTACGGCTACCCCTTGCAGGACAGCTTGTTTGAATACGCCAGCACGATGGGAACGGTGGGTCTGTCGATTGGCATTACCTCTGCCGATGCACCTGTAGGCGTACTGTGGTCTCAGATAGTGGGCATGTTCTTGGGCCGCCTGGAGTTCTTTACGGTGTTTGTGGGGATCGCTTGTATGCTTCGAGACCTTCGGCCTATGATTAGCGGACAGTCTAACACTTCTTCGAAGCCCTCTTCGTAGCCCTTTCAACGGCCAATCGATATCTTGATAGTTGCCAATTTTCTCTCTAACCCGATCACCGATCCCGTTGCCATTTTCCTGACGATTCTGGCAATTATGCTGATCGCGCCGCTATTGTTCGAGCGCTTTCAGCTACCGGGAATCGTCGGGCTGATTCTAGCGGGGGTAGTAGTCGGACCCGATGGGCTGGGTCTGCTAGAGCGCGATGGCACGATTGTGCTGCTAGGCACGGTGGGTCTGCTGTTTTTGATGTTTATGGCTGGGTTAGAAACTAGCCTGGATGACTTCAAAGAAGATGGCGATAAGGCCGCAATATTTGGCATTGCGACGTTTCTAATCCCGCTGGTAATTGGGACCGTGGCGATGCTGTGGCTGGGCTACGGCTGGCTAGCGGCGATACTGGTCGCGTCGTGTTTTTCTTCGCATACGCTGCTGGCGCTACCGGTGCTAAATAAACTGGGGATTATGCGATCGCCCCCCGTCTCGGTCACCTTAGGCGCGACTCTAATCACCAATGTCCTAGCGCTGCTGACTCTAGCTGTAATTATCAAAGCCTATGAAGGGAGCCTGACGCTCTCTTTTTGGCTGTTTTTGATCCCGGCGCTAGTGATATACACCCTGGCCTGCCTATGGGGCATTCCCAGACTAGGGCGCTGGTTCTTTCACAAGTTCGGTCACGACGAGAACGCTGAATTTACCTTTGTTCTAGCGACCTTATTTGTAGTTTCTTATGCCGCTAGCGTTATAGAGATTGAACCTATTATTGGGGCGTTCCTGGCAGGAATTGCGCTGACGCCGCTAATCCCGCAGATGAGTCCGCTGATGAACCGGATTCAGTTCATTGGCAACGCGCTATTCGTGCCCTTCTTTTTGATCTCCGTGGGCATGCTAATCGATCCGGTCGTGCTGATTCGCGAGCCTCGGGTGCTAGTGATCGCAAGCGTGATGGTTGTCGCGGAGCTAGTGGGTAAATATGCCGCCGCCTGGATAGCCGGAAAAATGTTCGGCTTTAAGTCGCCAGATGTGATGGTAATGTTTGGGCTCTCTATCGCCCAAGCCGCATCGACTTTAGCGGCGATTACAGTGGCATTTAATATCGAGCTGGTCGATCAGCTAACGGTGAATGGCGTGGTGGCGATGATCCTTGTAACTTCGATCCTATCGCCCTGGGTGGTTCAGCGATGGGGCACAAAGGTCAACGTAGCCGCACCCAAATCCGAAGGTGCGCCTATAGATTTAATGCGACGCGTCTTGGTGACGGTGGCAAACCCAAACACTGAAGACACGCTGCTGAATCTGGCCATCGTTTTAGCGAAAGCAGGCGGCGGTACGCTGCTGCCTTTAAACGTACTTTCTGATCACAAAAAAGCCGTATCGGCAGCAGACAAGCGGCGACAGGTGCAGCTACTAGAGATAGCCGAGGACATTGCTCACGCGGCGGCAACCAAAGTAGAGCCGATTGGCCGAGTAGATGACGCGATTGACAAGGGAATTTTGCGAACGGCGGTAGAGCAAGACGCCAGCCTGATCGTCTGCGGCTGGAAAGGCTATTCGAGCTACAAAGACAATTTCTTTGGCGATGTGCTAGATAATGTTGCCAGACAGGCGCATGTGCCCGTACTGGTGACCCGCTTTGTCTATCCGGTTTCAAACACCGGGCGAATTATCTTCGCTGTGAATAAACAGCAGGCGCTCTCAGCGAATTTCATTCCTACACTGAAAATCGTGCAGACCATTGCAACAGAGCTAAAGTCTACGCCGCAGATACTGATTGTAACCGGGCGAAAGGAGTCTCGCCTCAGCGACGCAGAGCTCGCAGAGATCAGTTCAGATATTGAGGTCGAACAAACGAAGGGGAATTTGTTCAAGCGGATCTCGAAACGGCTACAGCCGAACGATTTGCTAGTGCTAGAAGTCAATACCCGTAAGAAGCCAGTGACCATGAGACCTGCAATTGGACAGGTGCCAGAAGAGGTGGTGCGATCACACCCCGAAGTCTCGATTATCGTGGCGCACTATCCATAGTCGCTGTACCCTACGGTTTGTTGAGTGAATCGGTTTGTTGCGTGAATTAAAAAGCTGAACTTAGAGCTAGCGCTAGTTGTACTCTCCAGGAGTCTCTTTTTTCACAACGGTGACCTTGCCGACTTTCCTACCTGACATCCTCAATAATTCATCACCAGAAAACTCAAAGCCAAGCTTCAGCGCTATTCGCGCAACATCGTCTGCAGTTGTTGCTGCGACCACCTCATTTCTGAGGGCGGGTTCAGACTGCATCTTCTTTAGAAATGCTTCAAGCTGGTCTATAGGCATGTTGTAAATCCTCGCTAGCTGGTCGTACGTGGAACGGGAAAACCATTGCAAGCTCTAAACAAATCCTACCATTCCACCAAGCTATAGACAATCGGCACAATTCACTTCTAGAAAACGGCGTTCTCGCTGTTGATCAACTCTAGCTCAGTCACCTCATTTTTAACAACTTCAACCAAGCTATAGCTACCGTCACCTTGAAAACTATTCAGATATAAATCGTCCCCATACTGCGCTAGCAGCGTGTATTCTCCTATCGGCAGTCCGACGGCAAACTTTCCCTCATCATCGCTCATCGTCCATCCGACTAGGCTAGGATGCTGCTCCGCGTCTGAAAGCGCCCAGCGAGGAGAGAGATTGCTTTGAACGCTGCCCGCGAATATCCATACTTTTGTACTTATCAGTTCGGTGGCTTGATCGCTTTGCATAGCGTCAGGTCCAGGCATATGATTGCCACTCAAAACTTGCACAGTACCAACAACACCCTGAGATTCAGTTGAAAGTGTCTCTTGATTTAAGGTGGTTGGGGGAGGTAGCGCGATCGCTGAACTAGAAGAAGACATAGTAGGATTATCCGCAGAGGTTACCGAAGAGTCTGAGTATGCGCAGGCAGTAGCGGAGAGCAACAAAGCAATAACACAAACAGTGGCCACTAGACGCTGACTGTAGAATTGTTTATGCAAGATCTGTTGCTCCCTATCACTATTTATTCGCGTATTGGACATAGCACAACCGAGACTAAGACAGTCTAGAGGCCGAGTCTGTCAGAATCTGTCGAATTTGAGCATGGGTAAGATTTGGATTGGCATCTAGCATTAGAGCAACAATGCCAGCGACATAGGGCGCTGCCATAGACGTGCCGTTCTTATACTCGTAGCTGTTACCAGGCACAGCAGAATATATGGAGTAACCAGGTGCAACTACATAGTGCATATTAGAGTCATTGCCTGCATCATTAGAGAAATAAGCAGCCGTTTTGTACCGATCGACAGCGCCTACTACAACGCCATAATCAGTGGCATATCTACCAGGAAAGGCTGGGCGACTCGCACTTTCGTTTCCTGATGCCGCGACGACAAAAGAACCCTGACTAGTCGCATATTGAATGGCTGAGCGAAGAACGCTGCTAGATGTGTCCCCCCCAAGGCTAAGGTTGATCACATCTGCGCCGTTATCAGCTGCGTATCTAATGCCATTAGCAATATCTTCATTGCTACCGCTGCCATCAGCACCTAATACTCGCACGGCCATAATCTCAGATTCGTAGGCGACCCCTGTCACCCCATAGTTGAAGCCAACGCCAGCAGCAATTCCAGCGACGTGCGTTCCATGTCCTTGCTCATCATAAGGATCATTGTCTCGACCGCTAAAGTCCCATCCGGCGATGTCATCTACATAGCCATTGCCATCATCGTCAATACCGTTATCGGCGATCTCATCCGTGTTTGTCCAAAG
>CAVYWR010000009.1:0-85282 GCA_963772185.1 uncultured cyanobacterium
GCCTTGCTGCTGGCTCACCGCTGTATGGCTGAACACCTGTCGCCGGATAGTTATCATCGGGCGGAGCAAACACTTCTAGCGCGGCTTCTGCTAGCATACCAAAGAATCCAGGCCGCTGCTTCAGCTCATCAAGCGCCTCGTCTACATGCTCAGATGAAAAATCGTATCCGGTTTGCTTCGCCACGCTCACCAGTTCATCCTGGCTAGCCGTATCTCTTAACTTGGCTTTGAGTCCATCATCTTGAGCAGCTTTAGACAAAAAGCTAAACACACTTTTCTTAGACATAAACGTCACTTCTCCAGTAGAGGAACAATCCAGTAGAGGAACAATCCAAAAAATAACGGTATCAGCTTTGTAAGGCCAGTTTTGCGGAATTAGTATGAGAGATCGGTGAATTCATACTTTTGGTTTCACTGGCCTGGTAGAGATAGCTTGATTTTGACCTATGATTTGCTCTTCTGAGCCTACTATTGAGCCTACTATTGAGCTGGGCATCTCTCACCTACAAGGCTAGTCTATTTCTGTTGCTTATTTCTCTTTTTTACAAAAGTAAACATTGTAGATAGCTGTAAATATCTACAGTTTTTCAGTGGACAAACCTTAGCCACACAAGCCTCACAGATTCATCAATTCTTGGCGCTATAGTCTTCGGAAATAGATGTCAGCAGCTTTGAGCAAGGGGAAAAGTGAGAATGACAACAGTCGCCGATGTCATGACAACAAAAGTGATTACGATTCGCAATTCGGCTAGGGTTTCCGAGGCGATCACACTGATGCAGCAGCAAGCAATTCAGGCCCTGATTGTGGATAGGATTAGCGAGTCGGATGCTTATGGCATCGTTACCGCAGGCGATATCGTCGCCAAGGTAATCGCCTTTGGGAAAGACCCAAAAGCAGTGCGAGTATACGAGGTGATGACTAAACCGTGCATTGTGCTAAATCCTCATTTAGCCATTGAGCATGCCGCTAGACTGATGAGTGACTATCACTTGCACAGTGCGCCAGTTATCCAGACTGAGCTGTTGGGGCTGCTATCAGTTTCTGATATCTTGCAGAACAGCAGCGCTAGCGAGAATCCACAGATACTGGTATTGGCCGATAGAATCCAGCACGCATCGCAGACAGCCCAGCAGATCTGCGCAGAAACGGATCCAGGTTCGGTTGACTGTGCGGAGGCTTGGTCGACAGTAGATACGCTACAAGCAGAACTGGCAAGACAAACAGACAAGTCCCTAGTTGAAACCGCTTCTGAGGTCTTTTGGAATGACTATCCAGAAGCCTTCAAAGATAGAGAGTACGACGAGTGGTGTAGTGGCTAAAAGTGCGAATGCATCCGCGCTTTGCTATACCTGCCAATTTGCCTAAAAGTACTAAGCGTTATTTTGAACATGCGATCGCTCATAGCACTCGGCTGGCCAACGCAGTTCGACTGAAGATGCATGGCGAAATTAGGCATACAATTAGCTAGGAATATCGTTACTAGTCGCTGAGTCAGATAGTAGACAAGCCAGATAGCAGACAAGCCAGATAGTAGAAACAGTCAAAGAAAGATCGCGTGGAGTGAAAAGAACAGACTTATGGTTAGTTTCAGTTTTTCGACGGCTTTGATAGGAGGTGTGCTAATTGGCATCAGCGCTACGCTCTTGCTGTTGTTTAACGGTCGCATCGCGGGTATCAGCGGTATTGTTAGCGGCGCGCTGGCGTTTCGAGCCGATAGCCTGTGGCGATGGCTGTTTATCATAGGGCTGCTAGTCGGCGGCTGGCTGTATGAAAGCGTGCTGGCTCAGCAGCCCACGCCAGTGTCTGACTTTTCCCCTGAGGCAATGCTGGTGGGCGGCTTTTTAGTAGGGATAGGCACGCGACTGGGGCATGGCTGCACGAGCGGTCATGGAGTGTGTGGGTTAGGGCGACTATCGGTGCGATCGCTAGTCGCGGTGCTCACATTTCTCTCAACAGGATTTATCACAGTATTTATTATCCACCACGTACTAATGCTGAGCGCAGCTAGCTAGGGAGACTACAGGAGAACAGAATGCAACATACGATGAAACAAAACGGATTGGCACTAGCTGCGGGCGTCATCTTTGGGGTGGGTCTAGGCATCTCGCAGATGATTGATCGTCAGCGCGTGCTGGGCTTTCTAGATCTAGCGGGGAATTGGGATCCTACACTGCTATTTGTTTTAGGCGGCGCGGTGATAGTCACCGTCATTTCTTTTCGCTTTGTGCTGGGCCGCGACGTCCCGCTACTGTCCGCCAAGTTCTATTTGCCAACCCGTAAAGACATCGACAGTCGGCTGATTAAAGGCGCGGCTATCTTTGGCATTGGCTGGGGAATTGCCGGGTATTGTCCAGGGCCGGGGATTGCTGCTTTGGCGACTGGCGATCGCAACCCGATAATTTTTCTCGTAGCGATGATTGCTGGCATGGTTGTATTCGACCGCTACGGGGCAAAGGAGTAAGCACCATCAGTCCAAACTCGCCGACACGGCTCCGTTTCGGGTAAGTTTGACCTGACCTACTTCAGCCCACTTCTTCGTAACTTTAGAGGCTATCATGCTATTTCGTCAGCTATTTGATCGAGAATCGAGCACCTACACCTATCTGATCGCCGATCCGCAAACAAGGGAGGCCGTTCTAGTGGATCCTGTACTAGAACAGGTCGATAGAGATATCAAACTGCTAGAAGAGCTCGATCTAACGCTCATCTACTGTCTAGAAACTCACATTCACGCCGACCATATCACCGGCACCGGAGAGCTGAGAAAGCGCACGGGCTGCAAAGGGCTAGTGCCTGAAAATTCCGATACGGACTGCGCCAGTGGCTACGTTCAATCAGGGCAAACGCTAACGGTCGGCAGCGTTGCGATTGAGGCAATTGAGACCCACGGCCATACGGACAATCACATGGCTTACTGGGTCAATCGCCAGCTTGTCCTCACTGGAGATGCTCTACTAATTCGGGGCTGCGGTCGTACCGATTTTCAATCAGGCGATGCGGGAACGCTATATGATCGCGTTACTCAGCGGCTATTTACGCTACCTGACGATACTCAGGTTTATCCAGCTCACGACTATCGCGGTCATACGGTTTCTACCGTCAAAGAAGAGAAGCAATTCAATCCTCGATTTGTAGATACAGAGCAGCCAGGTTCCCCGTTGCGCAGTCGGGAGGACTTTATCGAACTGATGGACGATCTCGATCTGCCCGATCCAAAGAAGATTATGGAAGCAGTCCCGGCTAACCAAAGCTGCGGTCAGACAGTGGCTACGGTGGACGCAGCTTAGTCGTGCTTGCCGTAGGGTTTATGGGCTATCTCTAGCTTTTGTCTCATAAAACCAAACGCTCTTGCGCGTTGTCAAACCAGTCGAACAGCGCTCCTAGCTGATTGATAGTGATCAGCTGGTACTTCCACAGCGTAATCGGCAGTAGGCGCAGGTCTTCGCGGTGGTTTTCGATGGCTAGGGCGATCGCATCAGACGAGAGCATTAGCTCTGTTTCCAAAAACCGAAAAAACTGAGGATTCAAGAGAACGTTTCATCTTTGCACCTTGTCAAGGAACTGTTTGTAATACTCATCAGCGATACGAGTCGCTTAGCACATGATGCTTTGGCTCGATTTTTCATACCGATTCGCATAAGGCATTCTGAGGGACAGCGATGATTCTGACAGGCAGGAATGAGGAAATTGTGAAGCTAGGCTGAGAAAAGGGCCGTACTGCTGATCATGAGATCGGCTGTATTGCTGAATAGAAAAAGATGGCTTTGACAGGTCTTGGGTAAAACAGATCGGAGCAGCGGCATCTAAAGTGTACTTTTCTGTTGTTAATATCCAACTGGTAACAAAAGCCGATAGAATAAACCTAAAGAGAGCACAGAGTAAGCGTACAAAGTCTTTCTCTATACGTCGTCTCTCTATCAATTATTGAGCTTAACGCACCGCCAATCCTGACAAACACAACGAGCCAATAACCACTGTCGGATCAGGCCATCCGCGAAGGTTCAATACTCTTCTACAGGAGATTGAGACCATGCCAGAACAAAATGCAGCGCGACTATACAAAACTGTTCAAAGAGCTCATGCCAACCAAGAAAGACAATCCGCTCTAAACGACCCAGAGAAATTCATTCGGCTAGCGGCTGCAAGAGGAATTCCTTTAACTGTTGAAAATTTCTCAGCGCAGATAAGTCGATTGTCTGATGAAGAAATTGCGGCTATTTTCAATCCGGGTATTCCGCCCCGGCGTCATCTTTTCCCTAGATAGTCTTTGCTAGAAGCTCTAGCTTCGAGCAGGTCAAAAGCGAGAAGCTCCTTCGACGATGAAGCTTGGACAAGCAGGAGTCGAGACATCCTTAGCATTAGTTGTTTGGCGCTGCCGGTAGAGTAAAGTGAACCGCTGTACCCAAGTCTGGTTTAGATTCTACCCAGATGCGACCACCGTGATTTTCAGCAATCTTTTTGCAGGTGGATAGTCCAATGCCCGTGCCAGGATACTCTCCTTTGCTGTGCAGCTTTTCAAATATCTGAAAGATTTTGTCAAAATATTTTGGCTCGATGCCAATGCCGTTATCTCGTACCGTGAACTGCCAAGTTTCGGCTGCAAGCGTTGCAGATAGGATGACCTGTGGTGCCTGTTCGGGTCTGTGGTACTTGAGTGCGTTGCTCAAAAGATTTTGAAAAAGCTGTCTGAGCTGCGATGGATTACCCTCAACTGTCGGCAGCGACTGTACGGTTATCTGACCCTGCGTTTCTCTGATGTAGGGAGCCATTTCAGCGACGATGTCTTGCACTAGTTGGTTGCAATCTATGCGCTCGTAGGGCTGCTCGGTAGCGCCTACTTTGGCATAGACGAGCAAATCTTGAATAAGCTGCGACATCTGCTGGCTAGAGGTGACAATTCGATCCACATAGCCGTTGGCATCGTCGTCTAGACGGTCTCTCTGGGTCATCACTAAGAGCTGGGCAAAGCCCAAAATACCCTGGAGCGGCTGCTGCAAGTCGTGTGAGACCACATGGGCAAACCGCGCTAGCTCTTCGTTGGATCGGCTGAGTTCTTGATTGAGATGCTGAAGCTTGTCCAGGGTTTGCTGCCGCTCGATGGCATAGTGAATGGCTCTAACCAAACCGCTTTTTTTAATTTCGCCTTTGACTAGGTAATCCTGAGCCCCTTCGCGCAGGGCTGCGATCGCAATTTCCTCGTCATCAAGCCCGGTCAGCACGATAATCGGTAACTCTACATCAGCGACGTGCATTCCCTCTACCGTCGCCAGGTTACGACTGTCGGGCAGCGTTAAATCTAGCAAAATGGCATCGAAGCGGGTCTGCTTCAAGCTGTCAACTGCGTCATCTAGGCGTTCTACATGGGTCAAGCTGATGTTTGACTCATCAGCAAGAAATTTCCAGATCAAATAGGCATCAGCAGCATTGTCCTCAACTAAGAGAACGCTAATCGGGGCATTACTCACAGGCTGATGAGCGCTTAGCAAAGGGGCTGAGCAGGTGACAGATAAGTAACTCCAGCTATAGATATAACTCTATTTTTTCTATCTATTAACTCTATTCTACAGGTGGGAGCTTCACAACCGTCAGCCAAAAATCCTCGATTGATTCTATGACTCGAACGAACTGCTGCAAGGTGACTGGCTTGGTAATGTAGCAGTTTGCCCGCAGCTTATAGCTCTTGAGAATATCCTCCTCGGCCTCTGATGTAGTTAGTACCACGACCGGAATATTTTGCAGCTTCGGATCTTCTTTGATCTCTTTTAGGACTTGGCGACCGTCCTTTTTGGGCAGGTTGAGGTCTAGCAAAATCAGATCAGGGCGTGGGGATTTCTGATAAGGCCCGGTCTGACGCAAGAAGTCCATTGCCTCCACGCCATCTTCGACAATGTGCAAAGTATTGAGCACTTTGGCTCTTTTAAAAGTCTTGGCAGTGAGCTTGGCATCGCTAGGAGAGTCCTCCACCAGCAAAACGTCAATGGACATGGTTTCTACTACTTGCATACGGGCTCTTTTGTACACTCTATCGGAGCCGATGAGCCAGGTTGTTAAGGATTGTTCAGACTCGACACTCTCTGTTGCTGACCGATTTGTGCTGGCCGATTTGCCAAGGTGAAGCGAAAAGCAGCTCCTTTTTCAGCGGATTCCTCAACCCAGATTCGCCCACCGTGTCGCTGCACAATATTGCGACAGATAGCGAGTCCGATACCTGTGCCCGCGTAGATACGACGAGAGTGCAGCCGCTGAAAGATCTCAAAAATCTTCTTGCGATAGTCAGGCTCAATGCCAATGCCGTTGTCACTAATGCAGAATTGCCAAGGTGTTTGTGCTTTGCTAGCCGAGTCATGAGTCTCTTTATCAATCTGTCCATCGGCCTGCGGCGCTGCCGAGATGTGAACTCGCGGGGGCTGTTCGCCTCGAAACTTGAGGGCGTTGCTAATCAGGTTTTGAAAGAGCTGCTGTATCTGTGATTCATCAGCCCAGATTTTAGGGAGCGGGTCGTAGGTAACGGTGGCTTGGCTATCTGCGATCGCAAACTTCAAATTGCCAATCACCCGTTTGATCACCTGTTCACAGTTCGTCAGGGCAAAGGCTTTTCCCCGGCGGTTCACCCGAGAATAGGTCAGCAGGTCCTTGATTAGCTGCTGCATTCGCAGCGCTCCATCCACAATGAACTCGACATACTCCTCGGCCTCGCCGTCGAGCTTATCACCATATTCTTGGGCCAGGAGCTCGGTAAAGCTGCTGATCGTACGCAGCGGCTCTTGCAAATCGTGAGAGGCCACATAGGCAAACTGCTGAAGCTCGGCGTTAGAGCGCTCTAGTTCTTTGGCCCTGATCTCGACTTCTTTGGTTCGTAAGCAAACCTCTGTCTCTAGTTCTTCATTTAGCTGTCGTAGGGCGGCCTCGGCCTGCTTGCGATGAGTGATCTCGTTGCGAATGGCTACAAACTGAGTTGGCTGTCCAGAGGCCCCTAGAATCGGCACAATTGTCGTATCAACCCAGTAGAAGCTGCCGTCTTTCGCCCGATTTTTGATTTCACCTTGCCAAACCTGGCCGCTAGCAATCATCTGCCACATTGCTTGAAAAAAGCTAGATGGATGATGCCCAGAATTAATCAGCCGATGAGTTTGGCCGACTAGCTCATCGCGGCTATATCCCGCAATCTTGCAAAAGCGGTCGTTCACCTCTAGAATTCGACCCTTGGCGTCAGTCATCGCCACAATAGAGGACTGGTCGAGGGCAAATTTCACGTCTGCTAGCTCTTTGATAGAAGTCTTTAGCTGACTATCTACCTGCTTGCGCTCGCTGATATCGGTGATGGTCCCCGCCATGCGAACTGGCTGCTGGGCCTGGTTCCAGATGGCCTGTCCCCTCGCTTGAACCCAGCAATAGTCGCCTTGCTTTGTCAGCAGCCGGTACTCTATATCGTAGGTCGTTTGGTGCTGTAGGTGCTGCTGTATGGCTGCGAGGGTGCGATCACGATCGTCCGGATGCAGCCTGAATTCAAACTCGCTAAACTCGTGGCTCAATTTATCGTCTTCATAGCCCAAGATCGCTTTGAAACGAGATGAATAGTAAACTTCGTTAGTTAGAATATTCCAATCCCAAGGACCATCCTGAGAGCCTGCTATGGCTAGAGCATATCGCTCTTCGCTTTCTCGCAGCGCTGTTTCGGTCTGCTGAAGCTCATTGATCTTCTCCCGTAGTAAGGCGTTGAGCTGCTGAAGCTCTGTAATCTGTAGCTCTGTTTTGGGCTCTATTTGGGGCTCTGTTTGAGACATCAATAAAAGCTCATTAGATAAAGGCAGTAGAACCCCAAGTGGGCTCACTGTTCCTTATAGCAAATCACTGGTGATCAAAACGCAGCCTATCGGTATTTATTGACCCTGGCGATCTATCGGCTTTGGAGATAGAAAGGCTGCTGCTGAGTTGGCTGCGCTACGCTCTGACGTCTTTGCCCACGCTCTTGTAAGCTTTTGTCCTCGCTCTTGTGGGCTTTTGCAGTTAGCTGAATACAAGGAATCACATCGGATAGGATAGCGCTCATCATCTCGCTGGTGTGAATTTCTAGACGAGCGGTTCTGTCCGCCTCGAACAACACAGTCCCATAAGGGACAATAGCGCGTTCAAAGTAGCAGTTGGAAATATTGGTGATTTTAACGATCTGTATCCTGGACGTTGGGTTGGTGTAGCGGCAGAGGATTTTCTGAGAGGCTTTGAGCGAATGCATGGCAACATCTCGAATCTCAACAGGAAAGTATAAACGTCACTATGGGGATCGCTTATGAGGAAACTGTGAAGGTAATACAAAAGCTGCCTCTGATAGCACTGCATACTTTTTGAAACAGTTCTGGTATGAGGACTGGCTATGCGCTAAAAATGCTGCGATCGCTCAGACGACCGGTTGAGGCTGTGATTGTTTAGGGGAGGGTTTAGTCGATTGTTCAACGGGCCTTTTTGGCGCTGCGAGTCTTTTAGGAGGAAGCGGTCTTGCCAGTGCGTCTGCTACTACCATCGCCGAGGTGACCGCCCCTTCGTGGAGGCCATCGCTGAGGTAAGCGCCCACGTGGTAGGTGTTGTTCTCTCCGTTAGCGGCGACTATCTGATCTCGATATCGGAAGGAATTGACATCGTAATAAGGGGTGTGATGCTGCTGTATGTGAATAATTTTTTCCGGAGAGAGGGCGGCTTCTAAGTTAAAAGCGAGGCTATACGAGGTCTGTGACATGACACCGCATAGCTGATTGAGATAGGCGTTGTAGCCCCAGCCGCTATCGGTTTGAAAGAAGTCAAATTCGGAGCCTCTTTGAATGCTGTAGGGATTGTAGAGGGCGCGATCGCAGTGTAAAACCGTTTGCGCATAGTTTGGTTTCCAATTCCGAAAGCGTTTCACTTCATCCGCGCTTGGATCGGCGACCAAACGCAAAAACTGATCGGGCGGCGCAGCAAACACCAGCTTGTCAAACTGACGGGAAAACGGGCGATCGCCTAGCTGACCTTCTATCTGAACGGCTTCATCTCTACGATGAATCGCCTTAATCTCAGCGCCTAGAGCTACCTCACCCGAGAATCTTGAGAGAATCTTTTTGATATAGCGATACACGCCGCCTTTAATTCTAAACCAGTGACCAAACACATAGCGCCGCAGTGCAGGAATCGCTAGCTGAGCTGGAAAATCGTCAATCGTGCTATAGGGCATAGAGTAGCTGTACATCGTCAGCACTTTTAGCCAGGTGGTTTGGTCATTTTCTACCGAGAAATACTCCGATAGCGGCCGACTGGCTAGCTGTTCTATCCGGGCCCAGTGAGTTTTGATCCACAGGCCGAGAGACTGGGCATAGAGCGCTTCTAAACGCAGCAGTTCGCGCCACTTCTGCGCGCCCTGAAAGTTGTTGTTGATCATCACTGGCGATAGAAAATGACGACCCCCACGAAAGAACAGACCTGAGCCAATCTCTACAGTCTCTAGGGGAATATCTAGGTCTTCCATCAGCCGCCGAAAGTTAGTAAACTCTGCTGAGAATTCTAGGACACCCATCTCTAGCCGCTCAGAGCAGACCGTCTGAGGCGACACGTTTTGATTGAGCGTACGGATATGGCCACCTAGCGCGGTTTGTTTCTCGTACACGGTGACCTTGTGCCCCTGCTGGTCGAGCAGATAGGCTGAAATCATTCCGCTAGCACCACCGCCAATAATTGCAATTTTCACGTTTGAAGTCTCCTAAAACTGAGGATTTAATCAGATATGCATTTACTGCGGCCCTCACCCCAACCCTCTCCCCAGGGAGAGGGAGCTTGAGCAGGCATAGATCATGCGTCTGTTAGCAGCGGTACGCCCGACAGCCGCTGATACAGCATTGCCCCCGTCCAGAAGGTGGGCGCAAAGCCTGGATAGCCCGAGGAGGCATTGCAAAAGTAAAAGTTTTGAAGCGAAGTTTTGTGATTGAGCCGACCAAGGCCCATGTTTTTGGGCGTGAGGCTAGAGCCGTAGGAATTACCCTGCGGACAGTGGCAGAATCGCTCATTCGTTGTAGGGCTGCCGGTAATTCTAAAGACTAGGTGCGATCGCAAATCAGGAACATAGTCTCTTTCTACAATATCGAGCATAGTATCCAAGATCTCTTCTTTCTTGCGGTTGTAGAGCTTTCTGTCGTGCTTGAGCAGCTCGTCAAAATACTGATAGTTTGCAACGGTTAGAAATTCGAGAATCTGGCAGTCTTCGGGGCAGTCTCGCTGCGCTGTGGTCAATAGGGTGGGGGTTGTGATGGCAAAGCTAGGCCGAGAGAAATCATTTTCTTCGTACATTCGTCTGAAGACCGCGTTGAGGTCTAGATCTTCGCTATGAAAGGTATTCCAGGGGCCAAAGCCATAGTCGCGCAGGTCTAAATCCTTGACAGCGCAGTAGGCTACAAAGTTAGAGGGTGAATATTCGTAGTCCAGCTTGCGTCGCACGCTAGCAGAAAACTTGTGCAGGCCGATCATGCTGGCCGCTTTCTTGGGATCGAGGTTGCAGATGGTGCGATCGCCCCAAAACTCACGCGTTTCATTAGTGCGCCTGCTAACAGCCTTTACGCCTTTTACTGTTCTTCCTTCAACCAAAAACTCCGTTACTTCAGTCTCAGTGAATACCTTGCCACCATTCTTTTCGATAGTGTCAACTAGGGAATCAATCACATGCTCGAAATGCTGCGTTGGATAGTAGGCACCTTCCTGGTAGCCCGTAAACAAAATCACCCACGCATAAAAAGAGAGCTGCTCGGGTGGAAGCAAGAAATCTGGCCACTGCAACGCCAGCAGCGTCTGAGCAGCTTCAGGCAGCTCATATTGATCGAACACATCTTGCAAGGTGCTGTTGTAGTGGCTTAGCGCACTCAGGGCAACCGGCATCTGCTTGAGCAACAGCTGTGGCCGCATCGGCGGAGAAAGACACTTCAGCCCGCGTCGAACGGTTTGCACCGCCTGCACAAATCCTTGAATCTGAACCGCATGATCAGGGAATAGAGCTGATAGTCTTCGCGTTAGCTCATCCGAACCAGACGGAATCTCTAGCGAGTAGCCCGGTACGTGCATATGGTCAAAGCCGTCAGGGTTGTAGCGTTCAAAGGTGACATCTTTGTCGAGTTCGAGTTTTTTCAAGACTCGGTTAACGGTATCGCCCTCGCCACAGTCCCAAACGTAATGAAGCTGAGCGTTAAAGTGATACTTTTTGGCCATCGTGAAACGTATGACCAAAGCCACCTAGATACTCATGGGCTTCAAGGACGTGAACGGTCTTGCCTTGCTTTGCCATCAGCGCACCAAACACAAGCGCCGCTAGCCCACTGCCCACAATCAAATAGTCTGCGTGATGACTCACTTGCATTGTTTCACACTCATCCCAAAACCATAGAGCCTAGCGTAGAGAACAACAGTGAGGAATCTGTGAGGAACTTCTGTTCTTCTTACAAATTTCTCACCGCAGCCATACTTCACAACTTCCTCAAACTATTACCTTAGTTTGACATTCAAAGCTCCAAGAGAGAAAAAGCCATGCCGTCTTCTGCCATGACGACAGTCCTTACGACAGTAGCCGCACAGTCGGCTACCCCAGGCGGCAGTGAAGCCGTTGCCCGCGCTGCGTACGCGCTCAATGAGGTGATTGCTATCTACCCGACAACGAACAATAGTAGGAGAATTGTATGATGAAATGGAAACCTCTCAAATGGTGGCTACTGTGCCTGGTCGCGATCGCCTTCGCTTTTTGGCTAGACAGTGTCCCCGCGTTAGCTCAACCGAATTCAGCCGACCAGGCGATTTTTAGAATTGGCGGCGATCTAATCGTTCCTGCCGATCAAACAGTGACCGATGCCTTTGTCATTGATGGCGATTTAACCGTACAGCCTGGGGCAGTTGTCGAAGGCGATGCCTTTGCCATTGGCGGTGATGTGCAGATCCAAGAAAATGCGCAGATCGCTGGCGATAGCTTTGCCATCGGCGGCAAAATTATCCGCGAACAGGGCGCTACAGTGGGCGGCAGCGAGTTCACGGTGCTAGAGCGAATGAGCGGTGTTTTTGATCGCTTTGGTGTATTTGGCACGCTTTATCTAACCAATACCCTCTTTTGGCTAATTGGCTTTGTGGCCGCTGCGATTTCAGGTCTGTTGTTTTTACTGCTGCTGCCGACTCGCGTTGAGACAATCTCTAACGTTGTGCGCGATCGCCCCTTTCAAAGCTTACTCTCTGGCCTGGGTGGACTGCTTGGCGCGAGTCTGGTGACGGTACTGCTCGGCGGCAGCGCCTTGGGCGCGATCGCTATTCCGCTTGTCAACCTGGCCGTGATACTGACTGGCTTATTCGGCCTGAGCGCAAGCTGCCTGTGGCTAGGTCAGCGGCTGCGATCGCCTCAGCAGGCTGCACCCTTTCGACATTTCTCGCTCGGGCTGTTGCTCTTGTTTGTCGTTAGTCTGATTCCCCTTATCGGCGGGCTGCTAGTGAGTCTGTTCGGGCTCTTTGGCTTTGGGGCAGCGCTGCTCTCTCAGTACGGGACTAGCGCCTTACAGCCACGCCTTCGCGCTTCACGCGATCGCACAGATCATCCGCTAGAACAGCAGCCAGAGTGATTCTATGGACATTTCTACTACCTATCTGGGCCTGCCGCTGTGATCGCCTGAGACAAACAGTTCTTAGCGCTGACAATTCTCATGGCTGATAATTCTTACGATTAGTGCCATGCGCGCTTGTCTTCAACAGTTCCTCAAACTTACTGAATACCTTAAAAGCGTCATCAGTGTCGTACACCAGTATCGTCACAACAGTTCTGTAAACTATCACCATTCTAGATCATCAACATGTTTAAGAAAATTCTCGCACCTATTCAAAATCTAGAAAATGACGAAATTGTGTTTGAGCAAGCTTTGACGCTAGCAAAAGAGAACAATGCAGAACTAATGCTGCTACACGTATTTGCTCCTAGCGATCCCTCTGTGCCAGGACTACCGAACCCCGTACTCTATCGCTATCCACTCGTGACCGATGAACTGATGAAAGGATACCAAGAGCGGTGGGAAGATACGGAAAATCGAGGACTAGAGATGCTAAAGGCGCTAAGCGATCGCGCACAGTCTGAGGGCATTACGCCCGAATTCTCACAAAATGTAGGTCCGGTTGGCCCAGTCGTTTGTCATCTGGCAAATAACTGGGGTTCTGATTTAGTGGTCATTCGTCAGCCTGATCGTTCCAAACTAGACGAGCTGCTACTAGGCAGCGTTAGCCATTATATTTTGCACCATGCCCCCTGCGCTGTATTGACTGTAGTGAGTTCACAATTACAGAGTTAGTCTTGAATCTATAGCTTTGGTCACTCGACTGAAGTACAATTTTCAGATTGAAAGCCTCATGTTGCAACAGGTCAAGTGACGCGCCTGTACCGTAGGCCCCGCCTTCTCGAAGAGTATGCATCCGGTACAGGCTATATAGCGTGTACCGGATGCATTCGGTACACGCTAGTCGCTTGGCCTGTTGTTACTGATAGCTTATAGCCTGTGAACTGTACCTCAGCCAAGTGACCAACGCTATATAGCCTTCCGCACTTTGTTTACTACACCACGAAAAGCTACAGCCCTTGCCATAGAACGCACAGTGCCATAGCAAAGTGCAACGTTTAAGAGTATGCGTGTTCGAGAAACGCCACAATCTAGGCAAGAACAGAATTACTTCAGCGGTTTTTGCCACTTTAACAGTCCCTCTATAAGCACGACTGGTAGGCCAAGTCCTAAGCACAGCAGACCTTGAGTGGCACTGAGCGGGACTGTGTGAAACAAACGGTTGAGTAAAGGCAGCTGACTAAACAGCACTTGTCCGGCTAGAACACAGCCGATCCCGACTGCGGGCGCGTAGACCAACGGCTCGCTTTTTGAGCGCAGTCGTGCCCACATAGAAGGCAAAAAGCGGCTAATAGACAGCAGATAAAAGATTTCGGCAGCAACCAGGGTTTGTATTGCCATGGTTTGAGCGATCGCAGATTCCCCGGTACGAGAGAGCGTCCACTCAAATACGCCAAAGGTAACCGCCCAGTTAAACAGAGAAACTAGACCAATTCGCCAAAGAATGTTGTCGGAGAGTAAAGGCTGACTAGGCGGGCGCGGCGGTACTTGCATAATCCCTTTAGATCGAGGTTCGAAGGCCAGGGGAATAGAAAGCGCGCTGGAGCTGACCATGTTTATCCAAAGAATTTGGAGCGGTAGGATGGGTAGCGCAGTGCCTAGCAGGACGCTCGCTAGAATAGTCAGCGACTCACCGCCATTGACAGGTAGAACAAAGGCGATCGCCTTCTTGAGATTCAGGTAAACTGTGCGGCCTTCTTCTACGGCTGTCTCAATCGAGGCAAAATTATCGTCTGTCAAAACAATATCAGCGGCTTCTTTGGCAACCTCGGTTCCAGACAGGCCCATCGCAATACCGATATCGGCCTGTCGCAGGGCGGGTGCGTCGTTTACCCCGTCCCCGGTCATTGCTACGACGTGACCGTTGCGCTGAAGGGCTTTGATCAGTCGCAGCTTTTGCGCGGGCGCAACTCGGGCAAAGACCACGCTGTTTTCTACCGCGTTTTCAAAGGATTCGTCGTTCATTTGGCTCATGGCCTGTCCTGAGAGCGCTGATATCGCCTGAGGTGAAGCTGTTAGGTCGGCTGACTGCGGATGTATTCAGAACACGCGGGTGCTGATTGAGGTGCATCATTTGCGCGATCGCCTTGGCAGTCACCACATGATCGCCAGTGACCATTTTCACTTCAATGCCTGCTTCCTGACAGACTCGCACTGCGCGGATAGCTTCTTTTCGAGGCGGGTCGATCATGCCTTGCAGTCCTAGAAAAACTAGGCCAGACTCAATCTCCTGGCGTTCGAGCGCTGTGGTCGTAGTGGGCAGCGTCTTTTTCGCAAAGGCAAGTACCCGTAGACCGCTACGCGCAAAGTCTTCAACCACTTTCTCGATAGCGGCAACGTCGATTTTAGAGATTTCACCCAGGTCGCCTTGGCTGCTCTGGCAGCGGCTCAAGATTGCCTCTGCTGATCCTTTCACATAGGCGACGTTCGCCGACGTTCCTTTGTGTAGGCTAGCCATATACTGATGTTCTGACTCAAAAGGAATGCTGTCTATCTGCGGCTGACTCTGTTCTAGATCTGCTGAGCCTAGCCGGTCAGAGATTGGCCTACCTGCACTTAGCCCAGCCTTGTAAGCGGCGACAATTAGCGCTCCTTCGGTGGGATCTCCTACCACAGTCGGCGGTTCTATGTCAGATGATTCTGTGCTGAACTGTAGACTCGACTCGTTGCATAGCAAGCCGCAGATCAAACACTCTTTTAGGGCGATCGCATCTCTCCAAATTAACCGACTGCCCCCGCTCTAGCACTTCACCGTCTAGGCGATAGCCCGTCCCGCTGACGGTATAGCGCCGCCTGCCAGCATATATCTGCTCAACGGTCATCTGATTTTCGGTTAACGTTCCGGTTTTGTCAGAGCAGATGACCGTGGCATTGCCCAATGTCTCTACCGCAGGCAGTTTGCGAATGATGGCATGGCGCTCAGCCATCCGCGAAACGCCAATTGCTAGAGCAATCGTCACCAAAGAAGGTAGCTCTTCAGGAATACCGCTAACCGCCAGCGCCACTGCTGTTTGGAAGGTTTGGTTAAGCGTTCCTTCCTGAGTGCCTGCTTGAACCTTTCCCTGAGCTAACCCAATGACCAGCACCAGCACCGACAGCCCCAAGATCACGTAGAGTAGCTGAACACTAAAGCGCTTCAGCTTGCGGACCAGCGGCGTTACAACGGCCTCACTCTGCTCAATCAGCCCCGAAATTTTTCCGGTCTCAGTAGCCCCTCCGGTAGCAATGACCAGTCCCTCTCCCCGGCCAGCCGTTACCATCGTTCCGGCAAACGCTAGATTGGTGCGATCGCCTAGCGGTATGTCAGCTTTTAAAGGCGTAGTTGCTTTGTCTATAGGAACAGATTCCCCAGTCAGCATCGATTCATCTATGCACAAATTATTAGCCTGACTCAATCGCAAGTCAGCAGGAACCTTATCACCTGCCTCTAGCCGAACGAGATCGCCTGGCACTAGATCAACCGCTGAGATCTGCTGCTGTTCTCCCTGGTAAACCACAGTCGCTTCTGTCACTATCGATTTTGCCAACGCTGCCATTGCCTGTCCAGCCTTGGCTTCTTGAACATAGCCAACCACCGCATTGATCAAAACCACCGCAAAAATGACGCCAGCATCTAGCCATTCGCGCAGCAGTAGCGAAATGGCACCTGCCATCAGCAGAATGTACAGCAGCGGCTGATTGAACTGCTGTAGAAACTGAACTAGGAGATGGGTGCTCTGTTTGGGCGCGAGCTGATTGCTACCGAACTGCGCTTTTCGCTGTATTGCTTGCGTGATGCTCAATCCCGTCTTCAAATCGCTTGCTAATCTCTCAGCCGCTTGCTGTTGAGAGAAAGCGTGCCACGGCTGTTCTAGTGCTAGTCGCTCATACGTTAATTGATTAGAAGATGTTAACGGGACGGGTGTAGGCATTAGCGGCGCTCTATTCGGGTAGCTCTTGTTGTCTACTGCTGGGCCGAGCAATAAAGCAGGGCACAGCGGCAAACACAAGCAGCATGAGATAGTAAACAGTGCTCGAAACCAAATCGCGGCTTTCCGAATACTCGGAGATAGAAAGTCCCCGTAGCTGAAGCACAGTGCCAAACTCAGCGAATAGCAATAGGCCCAGAGCTGTCAGGCCCATGTATAGTCTGGCCTGTAGCTGAGCGGGCACTGCGCAGCGCCGAATAATCCAAGCGCTTGCTCCGATCATGACGATGAGCATAATCGGCATTTCCATGAGTTCAGCCGCTCTAGCTCCAAAACGAGGAACCGCCCACAGAATGCGGACAATCCCCAGAGCAAATCCTGCCGAAAACACAGCTAAGAAGTAGAACAGCCCTGCTCTCAAAGCCAAGAAGAACATAGAGTATAAGCCTTCAAACTTGTTTATATTTTATTTATCGCCAATAAGTGTGAGAAAGTTGTGACGAAGCTCAAGCGACCGCTGCCAGAGGACTCTCTAGATAGCAATAGCCGCTTGCCCGCAGCTTTCGTTTGCGGGCAGCGCTTCCATCATCTGCTTAGGATCGGGCAAGTCGAGAGCGTTCATAAAGTCAATATAGCCATCACGGCTGCGACCCACAAACCTTGGATTCCACTGCTTTTCTTCCCCGATGGTTGAGGCGGTGTGCCCCCTGTAGTCATGGGCTGGATATACCAGCGTGCGATCCGGTAGGGTAAACAAGCGCTGCGTGACCGAGTCGTAGAGAGTACCCGCATCGCCGTTTTGAAAATCAGTCCGGCCACAGCCTCGAATGAAAAGAGCATCGCCTGTCAGCACGTGGGTGGGTGCGGCAGCGTAATTGTTATTTACCAGGTAGGCCATGTGGCTATCCGTATGGCCCGGTGTGGCGATCGCCTCTACAGAAATAGAGCCCATTGTCAAAATTTCACCATCATCAATATGGCGGTTAGCGCAGCTAACATGGGCGTGAGCAGGCACGACGCCTAAGCATCCTGTTTTGTTCCGTAGCCAGCCTGTACCAGTGATATGGTCAACATGAACGTGACTTTCTAGACAGTACATCAAGGTAAGTCCCAACTCTTGTAGAAGCTGAAGATCTCGCTTTACCTGAGCAAGGACTGGATCTACCAAAATGGCAGAGCCCACATCAGCATCTGCGATTAAATAGGTATACGTATGGGTGTCTTGGTCACAGAGCTGACGAAACAACATAGCGATTTCTCCTAAAAGTAGTTTCTTCTAGCAGCAGCTTCCCTAGAAACTGAACCTAGATAAGATAGGCGCAGACAGAGCCATCCATATTTACAGACTAAACAAACAGTTTGAAGAACTTGTGATGCTGTACGCCATTCTTCACAAGTTTCTCAAACTGTTTGACTACGATCTGCTGAAGCCGAACAGCGGACGGCAGCAGCTTAGGTCGCAGAAGCTGAGACGGCATTTATAAGCACGGCGCTATTGCATTCAGACACAAACCCATGGGAAGCGATCCGACTATCCTGTCTTGTAGATGCTACCTTCAGCACGGGCTTGTAAGATGAGCTCTACTTGGTCTGGCGGCAATTGCTGCCGGTAGTAAAGAGTATCGAAAGTTTTCTAGTAACCGTTCGGTGGTAGTGCACAGCGGTATCGCTGGCTACCCTCACTAGTTTTATCGTGTTTGTGGGGTTTGGAATGACTGCAAGAGGGACAATCCATCGCTCATGATCTATCTCGCCTTCATTCATGATTTATCCCACACTTCTTTAGCTCACAACCCTCTAATCTTTATCCCTTTGTCTAAGCTTTATCTCTTTGTCTAATCTTTATTTCTTTTAGAATTGTTATAAGGGGATCGCAATGGCGACCTAGCGGGTTTACAGTCAAGCGAAGATTTTAACAAACTAATTAAGAACACAGGGGAACAACGAATGAATATAAGTTTCACCGAAGTTACTAATTCTACTGGCGTTACTTACACCGGGCCTGGATTTGGAGGCGCTTGGGGTGATTTCAACGGCGACGCGTTTCCTGATTTGTTCGTAACCAACCACTTTCAATCTCCTCCTACTCACTACCAAAATGGAGGAAATGGCACATTCATTGATGTCACAGGCAATTCGTTTCCTGCTTCTATTACTGGAGATACTCACGGTTCTTCGTGGGCAGATATCGATAATGATTCTGACCTTGATCTTATCGTCACTAGAGGAGGAGGTTTTGGACAAGGGGGGCAAGCGAATGGTATGTACATCAATAATGGTGGAATATTCACCGACCAAGCCCAGACATTAGGTATTAGCTACCCATTAGGACGCGGCAGGACACCGGTTTGGCTCGATTACAATCGAGACGGAAAGCTTGATTTGTTTGTGAGTACTCTTGCACGTACAGAGGCTCCTCCAACGCTCTTTGAGCAGACAAGTTCAGGGACTTTCACTAATGTCGGCGAATCTGTAGGTATCAATCTAGAAAGCAGTAGTTTTGCAGTTCTAGCAGATCTAACAGGTGATGGAATTCTGGAATTAATAAGTCAAGGAAGTTCAGCTTCTGGGTTTGAGCCTATCACTATATATGACACAGCATCTTCTACTTTTCAAAATATATCTTCTGCAATATTGCCAGGGCAATTCACCTTCGTACAAGATATCGTTGCTGCAGACTTTAATAATGACTTAAAAGTTGATCTTTATCTAACTCGCAAGGTAGGAGGTAATAGTGATTTAAACCTGGCAGCATCCAATATTGCAGAAGCACAGCTACAATTTTCTAAATCCGCAAAGGGGCTTCAGTTTGAAAGCACTGGGACAATCACAGTAAATTTTGATTCGCCTAACTTTAATGTAGGCGAAATTTTTATCGGTTCTAATGCCATAAACCCTTCGAGTGCAACTTTTACGCTTTCACCAAATGATCCCAGCGTAGTGGGCGTGCCACCTTATAATTCTGGTACAAGTAAAGGAGTCTTCATCGGTTACAATCCGGCCACAAACGTATGGCAAATTGTTACATCGGCTCCATCTTTTACCGCTTCTAGATTAGTTATTGAAAGCGAAACGAGTATCTCTCAACTGCAAGGAATTGGGTTTGACGACGATGCCCTACCTGAAGAAGATATATTGCTCTTAAATACAGGGCAGAACCTAGTCGATGCTACTCAAGGTTCGGGAATCAACGTAGCTACAGACGGACGAAGCGTAGTTGCAGGAGATTTTGACAACGATATGGATGTCGATCTTTTTATCGTTGCTTCAGAGGGTGCAAATAACCTCCCTGACATCTTTTATGAGAATCAAGGGAATGGGACTTTTATTGAAGTCCCGAACGCTGGAGGCGCTGCTGGTACTCTTCAAGGGGTGGGTGATACGGTAATCACGGCTGACTATGACCTAGATGGTTTTTTGGATCTGCTTGTTCTTAATGGAGCTGATCCAGAACCATTCAACGAAGATGGACCAACTCAACTTTTTCGCAATCAGGGGAATCAAAATAACTGGGTAGAAATAGTCTTAGAAGGTACCCTATCAAATCGTGACGGTATTGGAGCTCAAGTCTTTGTCACCGCCGGAGGAGTTACGCAGCTACGTGAACAAGCGGGCGGAGTTCACAAATTTGCTCAGAACTCAACAGTCTTACATTTTGGATTGGGCAATAACATTGCAATTGACGAAGTTTTGATTAAATGGCCCAGTGGTATTGAGCAAATTTTGTCTAATCTCCCCGCTAATCAACTCCTGAAAATTTCAGAAACAGAACAAAACTTCAATACGGTCAATCTATCGGTCACCCCCAACCAGGCTAGCGAGACAGAGAACACGACGATTACGGTGACGGCTACGGCGACTAGTGCGGTAGCAGGCAGTCAGACGTTGGATCTAGCGTTGTCGGGAGCGGGCATTGATAGCGGCGACTTTGAAGGCATCCTTCCCACTCAGATCACTATCGCCGATGGCCAAACTGAAGGGTCGGTTACCCTTACCGTTGCCGATGATAGCGATATCGAAGGGACCGAAACGGCTACCTTCGCCATCAGCAATCCTTCAGCAGGGCTGACTTTGGGAAGCGTTACCTCAGGGGCAACAGTTATCACAGACAATGACCAGCCGCAGGCCACTAGCACCCTGACGATTCCGGTAGATGCAGTCAGCGACGATTTCGAGCAGTTCGGTGGCAGCTTTAGCTCTGATCTGGAGTTCGGTTTGAACGGGAATAAGCTGCAGCGAGTCGGACTTCGCTTTGACGACATCACTATCCCCGCCGGAGCGGCAATCACCAACGCCTATATAGCCTTTACCGCAATCGAAAGTAACGCTGCTCCCGCCAGCTTCACCATCGGCATTCAAGGCTCTGAAAACGCACCGACCTTCAGCTCTTCTGGAGACTTGACTGGACGTGACGCCGTAGCACAGGTGAACTGGACGAACGTAGAAGCCTGGACCGACGGACAAACCTATCAGAGCCCGAATATCGCTGGTCTAATTCAGCAGGTGATTGGCGCAGATGGGACAACTAACGGCGCTTTGGCCTTCTTCGTTGAAGGTAGCGGGTCGCGCGCTGCTGAGTCTTTCGGTGGTAGCCGCACACCACCAGCCTTGGTAATCGAGTTTGGCTCTACTGGCCCGAGCGTCCCTGCGGTCAATCTATCGGTCACCCCCAACCAGGCTAGCGAGACAGAGAACACGACGATTACGGTGACGGCTACGGCGACTAGTGCGGTAGCAGGCAGTCAGACGTTGGATCTAGCGTTGTCGGGAGCGGGCATCGATAGCGGTGACTTTGAAGGCATCCTTCCCACTCAGATCACTATCGCCGATGGCCAAACTGAAGGGTCGGTTACCCTTACCGTTGCCGATGATAGCGATATCGAAGGGACCGAAACGGCTACCTTCGCCATCAGCAATCCATCTAGCGGGATGGCTTTGGGAAGCGTTACCTCGGATGCGGTCGCCATCTTGGACAATGATAGTGGCACCACACAGCCTACCGAAACTATCACTTTGGAAGCAGAAAGTGCAGACACGATTGTCAATTACCGCTTCGAACAGATCGGGGTTGCCTCTGGTGGAACGGTTCTGAGCTTTGTCGGTGGAACAAGTCAAGAAAGTGGTAGTGCCTCCTTCACCTTCGGGGACACCCCTGATGAGTTGACAGGCACCTACGACATCACTATTGGCACCTTTAACGAATCTGACGGAGCTGCTTCGTTTGGCATTCAGATGACCGACTTCGAAACGGGTGTCACTACCAACCTAGGCAGTCTAGTTCTAGATGCTCCCTCAGCCAGCAACCTAGCCAACGCACAAACTAAGGTCAACTTACCTATTGCCTTTGGAGTTGGTTTGACGTCAGGGGACATCATTACGGTGAATGGTTTTGAAAACGCTGCTGAACATGCTCGATTTGACTTCTTGTCTCTAGACCCGGTCATCGTTTAGCGATTGCCAGCATAAGCCCTAGTGCCTTCCTGATAGGTCTTGGAGCTCCTGCTTACACCATCAACGCTTTGAGCCATGCACTTAAGGCACTACGACTGATGCCAAATTCATAGTTTGAGGTAGAAGAATTCCACTGGCTTTAGCCGTGGGAGTGTCAAGCTGTTCTGGCTTAGTTCTGAAGACTTAGTTTTGATCGGTCTCAATTCGTCCGAGCGCAGTGCCGGGGTAGTAGTGCCCCAGAATCTCCTGATAGGAATAGCCCTGCTCAGCGAGATCTTTTGCCCCTAGCTGGCTCATGCCGCTACCTTTGTGCGCATCGTCCACAATTTCTTGCGAGGCGGCATACAGCGATTCGACAATGCCACCCTCGTAACTGATAAATTCGCCAGCAGTGGCGAGCACAGCAGCTTGGGTAATGCTATCTTCCCTGCTGATTCCTTTGTAAGCCTGAAAGCGCTGCGTATTGTCTAGATCGAAGTAGGCTTCGCTAGCGGGGCGAATATTGTGGGTGAGCGCATAGGAGCGGGCGGCGACGGCCTGCGCTTTGATCGATTCAATTGGCCAGGAGGAGGACACTTCAGTGCCTACGACGCTGTATAGGTATTCGCCGAGTAGGACGTAGTTGACCGCAATCAGTCCTCTTTCTCTTAGCGCGACTAGAACGCGGCCTCTGTACCAACTGCTGCCAATCGCGACATAGCCGCCGTCATCTGGATAGATCCAGAAGGCGCTGGGCATGGTTTCGCCATCGACTACAATGCTGCCGTTGATTTCGGCTAGGGAGGTGGTATCGGGCGCGAGGGTTTTGAGGCTGTTGCCGTCTAGGTCGGCGAGGGTGCCGCCGTGGGAAGTCGCAAAGGCGATCGCATCCACGTCTCTAGCCAACGAAACTCGCATCTCTAGCACGCTGTCAATAGTCGTACCGGAAAAGGCGGCGGGCGCAGCGGCGGCGGGAGCTGGGGGCGCAGCGGCAGTGACTTTCTCTGGTTGTAGCTCGGGTTTTGCAGCGGCAGATTTGGTGTCAGTGGGATTGGTATTGGTGGAATTGGCTTGAGAAGGTGTGGCGGTGGGGGTGGATGCGATCGCAGCACCAGACATCGCCTCTAGCTTCCGATAAAAGATCTGATGCGTCAAAAATAGGTCAGCCGCCTTTTCGGGCGCGACGGCGCTGGGATCTCCTGCCTGCCGTAGCGGTACCTTTGCAGGGTCTGGCTGCAGTTTCGTCTGTAGCGTATCCGGCCAGCTTTGCGTGAAGGCAAAGCCCGTCAGCGCAGACATCACCGCAAAGCCAATAGAAACCCTTCTAAGATCGAATCGCTCTAGCGGCGATCGCTTATTCTCTGTCGAGTCCTGGTCCTCTTTCGAGAGCTTGCTTTCTTTCGAGCTATTAGCCTCTGGTCCGCTGACCTCTGGGCTGTCATGCTCAGATTGAGCAACGCGCTCAGATTCGACACTCTTGGGATCGAGTAGCCGCAGTAGTAATGGCTGCTTTAGCATAGTTTCAAAGTCTGGGTAGAAAGCCACCTGAGGAGTCGCTGGCAAGTAATCGCAGGGGATACGCTTTTGATAAACAGTTCAGCCGCTGCTAGACATTACCGGATAATTGCTAGATACTAGCTTGAACGAATACGGCCCAGAAGATTTTAATTTTTGCACGAATCATTTGGCGGCTTGCCTGCTGACAGTTTACCCATCTGGCACAGAAGGAACAAATATTTTTGATGAGTGAAGATTCAAACCCAAAAGATAGCGCTTTAGTATTGGTAGCAGGCGCGACTGGGGGCGTAGGCCAGCTTAGCGTTGCCAAACTAATCGCAGCAGGCTACCCGGTGCGGGTGCTGACGCGAAATGCAGCAAAGGCCGAAAGCATGTTTGCTGGCAAGGTCGAGATCGCGGTCGGCGATATTCGCAAACCCGAAACGTTAGCGACAGCGACCACAGGCGTTACCCATATAGTCTGCGCCACCGGAACGACGGCGCTACCCTCTGCCCGCTGGGACTTCCAGCTTGATTTTGGCAGCAACCCAGTAGAGCAGGCGATCAACTGGGGCAGGATCTATTTAGACGCGGACTTTCGCAACGCAAACGCTCGCAACACGCCCGAAGCAGTCGATGCCATTGGCGTGAGCAATCTGGTAGAGGCATCGCCTGCTGACCTACAGCGATTCGTCTTTGTATCTTCTTGCGGCGTCGCCAGAAAAGATCAGTTTCCGTACAGCGTTCTCAATGCCTACGGCGTGCTCGATGCTAAAGGGAGAGGCGAGACGGCGATTCTAAGATCGGGGTTGCCCTACACGATTATTCGTCCTGGTCAGCTTACCGATGGCCCCTACACGTCTAGAGATTTTAATTCGCTGGTGCAGGCGAGTACGGATAGCAAGCTAGGCGTAGTAGTGAGAACAGGCGATACGCTCAACGGTCAGACGAGCCGGATTGATGTGGCGGCGGCTTGCGTCGCTTGTCTAGAAATTGAGGCGGCAAAGAATAAGGCGTTTGAGATGATTAGTAAGGGCGATCGCCCCCCAACTATCAACTGGCCTGCCCTGTTTTCGGCTGCATAGTAATATCCTGCGCAAAAGATCCGCTAGCCGCCGTCAGCATCTTTAGCACTATCAAGGCCAGCTTGCGACCGTTCGCTTCATTGTCTAGCACCTTTAGCGAGAGCTTCTCATGATCGCTCATGGCATCTAGAACGGTCTCAACAATGCGCTGAGGCAACAAGCCGTGCATTGCCTGCTCGGCGGTGTGGTTGTTCACCTGGGCCATCACATCTGCTTGGCGGCTGATGCGCTCGGCAATGGTATTGAGGAACTGAACCTGGTCCGCATCGCCCACTTCTGCGCCAAAGAGATCGTTGAGTGCTTCGATGATTTCTGAGAGGCGTTTTTTCTCGGGGTCGTGCGGTCTGCCGGTGCCGATATCGCTGCCGGGTTTGAGGGTGTACTCGCCTGCGGCGTCGGCTAGACGAAGCTGTTGTTCTGTGCGTTTGGTGAGGCGGTAGTGGGTGAGCTGTAGCTCAGAGATGTTCACTGTTTCTTGTTCTAGGCGATCGACGCGCAGCAGCGGATGCAGGTGTTTGGCATATACGCAAAGCTGTTCTAGTTCGGCATCTTCGTAGTCAATAATTTGCGAGAGGAATTCGTACAGCCGGACAAAGCTTTTTAGGTTCTTTTTGAACAGATCGAGCTGGTCTAGCTGTTCGCCTGCTTGCGTTAGGCTGTGTTCGGCTTGATTTTGGCCGATGCGATCGCCATTCTCTTGCTGCGGTGCGCTTGGCTGCTTCTGCCTGACGGCGCGCGGTTTCAGCAAGTTTGTAGCGCTGCGCAAAGCGGTTGACGGCAGGCTGAATGTGAAATTTGAGCTTGCTAGCGTTGGCTGTGCGATCAAAAAAGGCCAGTGCAAAGGCGGTAACTTCTCCCCAGTGATAGATCCCTTCAGCGTCTAGCTGGTTTTGCAGATCGTAGATTTGCTGCGGGTCGGAGACATCGGCGAGTTCGGCGCTGGTGTAGTAGGGCAAGAAGGCATCTAGAATGTCTTGCGGGTCGTTAAAGAAGTCCAATACGAAGGTTGCTTTGCCAGGGAAAGTGCGATTCAGCCGCGATAGGGTCTGGACGCAGTCCACGCCGTGCAGCTTTTTGTCTACGTACATGGCGCAGAGTTTGGGCTGATCAAAGCCGGTCTGGTACTTGTTGGCGGCGATCATGACGTTAAAATCAGCGGTATCAAAGGCTTTGGCTAGATCGCGACCATTGAGCTCAGGGTTAAGCAGGCTGCTGGTTTCAGTGACTTCTGCTGGAATGACTTCATCAGGAGACACGCTGCCAGAAAAAGCGACTAGCGGATGCACGTCGGCGTAGCCTTTCTCCTTTATATAGGCTTTGATCGCCAGCTGATAGCGGACGGCCTCTTGGCGACTGCTGGTGACGACCATCGCTTTGGCCTGCCCCGCTAGCAGGTGGCGAATGTGCTCGCGAAAGTGCTCGACGATCACTTCTACTTTTTGGCCAATATTGTACGGATGCAGGCGCACCCAGCGAGCGAGTTTAGCCCTCGCTTTTTTGGAATCGACTTCTTCATCAGCGCCGTCTAGCTGAGTGATTTTCCAGGCGGTGGCGTAGTCGGTATAGTTTTTTAGCACGTCGAGGATGAAGCCTTCTTCGATGGCCTGACGCATGGAATAGACGTGGAAGGCGGCGGGGATGTTGTCAGCGCTTGGGGGAAGATCTGGGTTGGCAGGACGCCCGAACAGCTCTAGGGTTTTGGCTTTGGGGGTGGCGGTAAAGGCGTAGTAGCTGATGCGATCGCACGGACCCCGCGCCTGCACTGCCGCATCGATCAGATCTTCGGCGCTAACTTCAGTTGGCTCTGCTGCTGAATCCGTCTGTGACACTTCACTGCCCAAAATCGCCTTTAGCTTGCTAGCCGCCGAGCCGGTTTGAGAAGAATGCGCTTCGTCGGCGATTACCGCATAGCGACCGCTGGCCAGAGCGGGATATTTTTCTAGCGCCTCGAACAGGGCTGGAAAGGTCTGGATAGTGACGATGATAATTCGAGTTTTGGCCGTCAGCGCCTCGGCGAGCTGTTCTGATTTACTCTTGCTGGTTTCTTCGCGGTTGATCCGCACGACGACACCTTGCGCGTGCTCGAACTGGTAGATCGTGTCCTGTAGCTGACTATCTAGCACCGTGCGATCGGTGATGACAATAACAGAGCTAAATAGCTTGCTGCCCTCATCGTCATACAAAGCGGCGAGCTGATGAGCGCTCCAGGCAATAGAATTCGACTTGCCCGATCCGGCGCTGTGCTGAATTAGGTATCGCTGGCCTGCGCCTTCTGTGCGCGTAGCGTTGATCAGCTTATTCACCACTTCCCACTGATGATAGCGGGGAAAAATCATCGTTTCTTTGGTGGTAATGCTGCCGTCAAAGGCGGCGTCGGGTTTCTTTTGCAAATGCAAAAAGCGGCCCAGCACCTTTAGCCAAGCGTCGGGCTGAAATAGCTGCTGCCACAGGTAGTCGGTAGCGTAGCGATCTTCACTTTGCGCGGTGGGATTGCCTGCGCCGCCTGCGCTCGTGCCCTGGTTAAAAGGAAGGAAAAATGTGTCATTGCCCGCTAGCTGGGTGGTCATGGCCACGGCTTGCTGAGTAACGGCAAAGTGGACGAGTGCGCCGCGTTTGAAAGTGAGTAAGGGTTCGGCTTTGCGGGTGAGCGGATCTTTTGGGGGGCGATCGCGCTGATACTGACGCTTGGCCAGTTCGATAGACTGCTTGAACTCACTCTTTAGCTCCAGCGTCGCTGTCGGAATGCCGTTGACAAACAGCACCAGATCCAAACGCGGATCGTAATTTTCCGAAGAGTCGCCGCCTTTGCGAGCGTGCGGCGAATAGGAAAGCTCAGGCACCACGCGCAGACGATTGGCCTGGTAGCGAGCCTGCGTGTCGGGGTTCATATCGTGGTCGGGCTGAAAGCTGCACAGCTCCACCGGGACGCCGGGAAGCTTGAACCCGTGGCGCAGCGCGTTGAGAGTGCCGTCTTTTTCCAGGGCGCGGACGGTCTTTTGCACCAGCACGCCTGCGGGATCGTGGGGGTTGTTTTTACAGAGCTTTGCCCAGCGCTTTGGCCAGGCGGTTTGAAAGTAGGCGAGCAGATCTTCGGTGTAGAGGGCGCTAGTGCGGTTGTAGTTGGCAGAAGTGCCGACCAGCCAGCCCTGAGCCGCCATCGCATCAATAATGTCTTGCTGAAAGGCGGTCTCTCTGCTATCTGCCATTGGGCTCACTCGTACTATTTTTGTATTTATAGCTGATTTGTCTTAACTCAGCTAAGTAAAGGGAAACCGCTTTTCCTTACCTTAGAGCTTTGCTAAGTAAAGTCTGTTTACCTTAACGGCCAGGTCTAATCTTCGAACAAGGCTAAGTAAGGATCAAAAGAATAGATGCGGTGTCTGGTCTGACCAGTCATTTCGCGCAGGTAGCCCAGCTTAGCTCAGCTTTTGAGTAGTGCGTTAGCGGTGGGTCGGCTTACTGCTAGACCCTTTTGAATATCAGTGGCTGTAACAATTGGCTGTCGGTACAGCAGGTTGATTGGTACTGGCTCAAGGCTGCTGTACTGATACCGCTTGTGTAGACGCCCAGCAGTCCTCCAAGTCCATGTCCTGCTTTCTCTGGCCGCTAGCGCTGTAGGTTTTTAGTGTAGAGCGCCACGTACGATTTTAGTGATGCATCCCACAGCGACTGTCAAAGTAGCTTAGCTGGATCGCGCTAGTACGCCCAGTCCTTCTAGCAGCTGCGGGTCTTCTTCTAGGGCGACTTTGGCGATCGCAATAAAATCACTCATCCAGTCTTGCAGGGCGTCCAAAGCGATATCTCGCTTTCGCGTAGCGGCCTGGGCTTCGCCTTTCTCTTTTTCTTGTAACAGGTTGGCGGTTTCTACCGCTTTTAGCTCGGCGAGTCCGGCTTTGAGCTTGGTGTCGGTGATGCCAAAGCTTTTGAGCTCGTTCAAGATGGCTTTGTCGGCGAGGGCGTTTTGATAGAACTGATTGGCCTGGGCCAGCCAGCCAGAAAGGCTTTCTTTGCGGCGTCCGGTGAGGTCGAGCTGGGTGGCGATGCCGGTGTCTTGCTTGCAGGCGACGCGGGCAACTTTGACAAAGCGCATGTAGGTTTTTTTGGCGGTGCCCCAGGCGGTGTTCATGGCGGCGCTAGCTGAAAGCTGTCCGCCGGATTCGCTGGTTTGGGTGAGCTGGGCGGCAGCGGCAGCGCTATAGAGCTGTTTGCCTTGGGTGATACGATCGCGCGTATAGCCAAAGTCGGCTAGAGCAGTCAGCACTTTTGGATTGTTTAGGCTGTTGTCGATGGCGAGCTGGGCATCTGCCAAAATCTGATCAATGCTGCGGTTGTAGGACATGGGTGGCACTCCTGAAGGGAAACGGACGGCTTCAGGTTGCCCAACGTCTGTAGAGGTAGACACATAGGGTCGAGAATTGATGCTATACGGTCGGGGAACGTTGCTCGACGGTCGGCATCAACTGCGCTGTGGTCGTCGGTCGTTGCTTGGTGGTAGGGAAGCATTGCTCGGTAGCTGGGAAGTGTTGCTCGGTGGTGGTGAGGCATTGCTTGTTGGTAGGGAAGCGTTGCTCTAGGGTGGGGAGAGGTTGCGGAGCGGGAGGGGGCGATCGCACTACAGTCGAGCAAGATTGCTACGTGGTCGGCAGTTTTATTAATGTGAACAGGTATCGATTAGAGTCAACCAAGCTGAGAGATCGCCTCAAACTGGTCGAAGTCTTCGAGTAGGTCGTTTCGGTGCGTGGCAATCACCTGACGAATCCGCTGCTTTTCAGTTTCGTTAGCGTGTTGGAGCATTCCAACAATGTCGCTGATATCCACGGCGCGAGTCGCTGAGAGCTTGAGAATGAGTAGGTATGGCAGGTCAAGAACTGGCAGTCCTTCTGGCGTTTTGATAGGAGAGGCTAGCGCCGCTGTTACCCATAGCTGCTCGGGCGCGTGGAGAAGATCTATCAGTTCGCCGTTTGCCGATTGCCAGCTAGAACCGCCAAAGCTAATCACACCGAGCTGAGTCCATCCGGCGTTGCGAAGCGCTTGTTCTACGGCAGCAGAGTCTTCGGCTAGCACCATTAGATCGATATCTTCGGTGAATCTAGCGGGCTGGTAGTAAGCGGATGCCACGCCATCAACGACTACATAGCGTAAGCCTTCAGGGAGTAGCGACCTGAGTTTTTCTACGCTCAGTAGCATGGGATTTAGCCGATGCAGCGCATTAGGAGAAACGGCGGGACGTAGGGCATGGTCGGAAGCTTGGCAGCGCTTTTTTGTCAGAGCCAGTAGCGCTTTGACGGTAGCTCTATCTAGGACAGGTGGGCGAGTCAGCATGATTTTATTTTAATCGCGATCGCGCATCCATAGAAAGTCATAGTCATAGCTAGCAGTCGGTTTTGCGTTGGCGGGCGATCGCACCATAGTCGCACTTACAGCAAGCAGCGCACTAGAATAAAGCTACTGACTTGAGCCAGCAGGTATTCGATGAAGGCTATAGAGACGACAGCAACTATCAACCAGCAGGGCCAACTGACGCTAGACAGTGCATTAGAAACGGCTCAGCCTCAGAGAGTTAGAGTCATTATTTTAATGTCTGAAGCTGATGACGAGGACGATACGCCTGATGGGGTGATACTTGCAAGTATTAAGCAAGGCATGAAAGAAGCGTTGTCTGGACAAACATTACCTCTATCAGAAATGTGGACGGGTATTGATGTCGAATGTGTTTGATAATCGCATTCCCACAGCCAATCCTAGTCAATCTCTCTCTTTGGGTTCCTTCATTCGACGGAGGGGAAGCCGCCTGCGCTCTTTTAGGATCTAGCTGTAGTAAAAGAAGAGAAATTACATTTCATGGCAGATTCAACAACGGCAGAAAAGAACAAATCAACGGCGGAAAAGAAAGACGGTTCGGACCAGAAGACGTTTATCGATAAGGTGCTAGAAAAGAGCGGCCTGCAAACGGAAAATGAAGCGCAGATGGCGACGAAGATTGTGTTTCGGATTATGCGCGACTTGATGCCGACAGATGAGATTGAGAAGATTGAGCAGGAATTGCAGGTAGATGCGCCTAAGGCGGATATGCAGGTGGCGGACCTGTGGAGCGATCCGAATGTGATGGTGGCGTTCTTCAGCCGGATTAGTCCGATTCGGCAGCTAGATATTAGCTCGGATACGTTTCTATTGCGGCTACAGCAGGAGGGTCAGTTGCCAAAAGAGGCGGATGCCAAGGCGGTAACGCAGGCGGTGTTCTCGGCAACGAGAGATGAGCTACCTCAGCAGCGGATTGATGAGATTGCCGGGTTCTTGCCGGATGAGATTCGTCAGCTTTGGGCGCAGGCTTAGAGTTTTGGGGGTGGGGCGATCGCGCTGAGTGGATTAGCTTGGGGTGGGGTGCGATCGCCAGCCCCGAACGTCGATTTTGCCAGTGACTGCGGCGGAGATTAGGGCAGAGCGCCGTTCTTGGAGAACCGAACTGAACTTAAGGATAGTGCGCTCTAATTCAGTCTATTGAGGTCAAAATCTCTTTGAAGGTAGCAGCTAATCTAAGTCTTGTTCTTTCTAGATGGCAATGGTATAAGGTAGCACTGAAACGTAACTCGACCAATTAAGTGCCGACTGGTTTCCACCTCTACCAAGATCTCTGATAGGCTCATATATCTCCTGAAGAAAGAAGTGGAGAAACAACGAAGATAATCGATTGTGCTTAGGAATTATTGCTGCAACATTCTGGTTGATTGCAGCATCGATAGTCAACAGTGCAGAAAGTCCGCGAGTCTTTCCTTGCCCAACAGTCCAATGAGAACAGAATCTTTCGGATATCAACTCAACTGGACAATCATGATAATGCTCTCTTGAGTGATCAGTTCAGATCGGAGATTCAATGTGATAGCCATTGTAATGAATCCAGAGTTGAGCCAAGGAGTATCTCCATCCTCCAATAGTCGAGTATCATTGTTCGATCAGGTGTAGTTCCGTTAACGTACATGTCGCAATAATAGCCGAGCTTAGGAATGAATAGCCCAATGCTCGGGCACTTCGCCTAGCCACTCTACGCCAGAATCTTTCATCGGCACGGTGGGGTCGAGACCTTTGGTCACCGCATGGGAAATCACCGCCTGACGCTTTTCCTTCAGCAGTTCGATCAGCCGCTGCTGCTCGGCGATTAGCGCGTCGATGCGGGTAGTCTCGTAGTCGAGGAAGCGAGCGATTTGGGTTTGTTCTTCAAATGAAGGTACTGAACCAGGATGATTTGATAAATCTTCTGGGTCATATCTAGGCAGTGCTGTATTAGTTGAGTAATACTGCAAATGGAGTAGTTGACGAACAATAGTACAAGAAATGTTTGAGAACTTAGTTTGCTAGAGATCTCCGGATAATAACATGGTGTCAGCAGTTCACACTTGAACGACCATTAACGTAAAGCGGGCTTATCAATTGTTCCTTTTCTGCGCTAAATAGCAGATCTGATTCAGACCATCGTACAAGTAACGTGAAGCAGTAGCAAAATTCCAGTCTACCGGAACCAATTGATACGGTAAACTCACCTGTTCAAAGGTACTTCTACTATCTTTCGTAATTTCGTCCATATTGCTGGATAAGATGCCGGAGCATTGAAAGCTCTAACTTCCAATGCTCCGGCACTTCCCCCAGCCACTCCACCCCAGAATCCTTATACGCCTCATACTTCGGAAAGCTCATAATTCTCTCAACACATTACACAAACGCCAACGACGTAACGCTTATCCAAAGTCAGCGCTCGTCTTGCTCAGCCAACTGGCAGCTAGCCATCAATCCTTACGATAAGGCTCAAACTCTGGACGACATTAGCAAACCGCCAACTCGGTAAGACTCGCTCTTCAACAGCCACCTTCTATAGTCAAATCGACGATAGCATTTTGTTGGCTTACCTCGCTTTGCCAACGCTGGACGTCAACATCGTGATGTAAAACCTTTCCAGTCTTGAACGCGACAACCGCCCAAATATCCTCAACAGCGCGGCTTGATACATCGTACAGTCTCCTCTGGCTCCATGAGGCCAGTCGTTCTCTGTCGATATACTGCGAAAATTGTTCTAGCTCTGTTTCAGTCGTATAGCGAGTCTCGGATGGGAGAAACTTGACTCAATACGTAGTGGCCATTCGGCCATGACAGGTTGTAATACTCACCCATCTCCCTGCTCTACCACATTTAGCTCGTAGAAATCATGAAGCTCAGCCCGCACGTCAGCACGAGAATATTCACCGCTTTGGGATGAATTGCGTCACTGTTGCCGGATTCAAAACGCTACGCTCAAACAGCGCTGCCTTAAACTGCCGCTCTAGCTCCCGCTTTGATCACTTCTCTTGAATCACCAAACGCAAGTAAAACTCCCGTTCTTCAGAGCGTTTGCTCTGATTGAGAATAATCATGTTGTGCGTCCAGGGTAATTGTCGCACCAGTGGTGAGACAATTTGCTCGTTGCGATAAGTCTCATAGAACTGGCGCATTCTAGATAGCCTGAATTAGCTGCGCTATCTCAGCAAAGCTCTCTTTCATCTCCAAATTCGTTGGTTCTTGCTTCATTCTGCATTAATCCGGTGGATGCTCGTTAATCACTGTCAGCACTCGCCGCATGTTCATCACGCTCTCTCGATTGGTTCTCAACAAAGCAATCGTTGCTCGTCCTGTAGGCGTCAACCCTAGCATTCGAGTAGCGTCATCATTCCAGGTAAAATGCTCCATCCAAACCATCTTACGAGGATGAAAAAGCGGCACTATCGAATTAGTTACAGGATCAATCGCTTCAGTTTTTATGTACTTGCGGTTATTGCAAGTTTGACAAGCCAGCGCCAGGTTATCTGCTGTCGTCTTCCCGCCGCGACTAATCGGCTGAATATGTTCCATTACCAACGGATCGATCGCATATTTCTCTCGACTACGGCAGTACTCACACATTCCACCTGCGCGGGAAGAGACCAAATGCTTCAACGCAGTTGGAACATATCTACTAGGCATTGCTCGCTGGTTCGATACCCAACTGATTCATCAACTCTGTCAGCGAAACTTGACGCAGTTGAGAAAGTTCTACTAGTGCTTCTAGTCGCTCGGCGCTCAACTGCTCGATTTGTTCGCCTATCCAAATCAAAGTATTGTGCTCATCCTCTGTTAATGTTTCGGCTTCAAACTTAGCTCGCAGTTTCTGATACTGCGCCCTCAGATCTGTTGGAACGCCTCGATTGATCCTATCAAGAAGCTGAGTCTCTTTAGAAGACAGAACATGCGCCTTGCGTTGGGTACGCATGGCTACTACCTGCTGAAGCAATCGATCGAGATCAGTCTCGTCAAGTTGATTAGCTGCCTTGATTAGTTCGTCGAGGCTCATGAGCATTGCAGTGTCTCAGGATAGTCTTGCCATTGTAACTCGATCCTCACAGAGCCCCCCTTACTATTGTCCTTTTTGCTCGATAAATACATTATGCCGACAGCTCCTCAATCATCTGCTTGATCCGATCTGTACATTCCTTTAGATCGCGATCAATCTCCGCCAACTCTCGTGGCGGCTCAAACACATAAAAGTGCCGATTAAACGGAATCTCGAAGCCGACAATCCCGACTTCGCCATCGATCGCATCACACTTTTGCTCATCAATCCAGGCATCGGGCACATGCGGCCTCACCTCCCGCTCAAAGTAGTCAAACACCGACTCGCCTAGCGGCACATTCTCGTAGTCTCGCAGTCCCGTATCTGGTTCTGGCTTGCCTTTAGCCTTGCAGATGTCCGCCTCTGGGTCGCGCTCAGACAGCGCCGCGAGCACTGCCTTCATCGGTGGGGCTTTTAGCGCTATTTCCTCAGTCGCTAGGGCCGCTTTTAGCGCTTTGGTAAACTTGCCTTGGTTTCGATATACCGTCTCATCCAGCTTGCTAAGCGCAGTGGCTAGGCGATCCTGCTCGGCTTCATCCAGCTTTTGAACGGCCTTGGCACTCAGCGCCGCCTCGATCCGCTCTGGCGTCACCTGAAAGGCCAGCCGCAAGGGCCGCTCTACCGTGATTCGCCGATAGCCAAACGCCTCTATCGGAAAAATCTTGCTCTTGGGCGTTTCTTCAAACTGGCCGTAGAGTCGCACCAGATCGTCAATCTGTTCATCGCTGATGTACTGCCGCTTGCTGCCTAGCGATTTGCGCATTTTGCTGTAGTGCTCGGTGCCGTCAATTAGCTGCACTTTGCCCTGTCGCTGGGCTGGTTTGTGATTCGATAAGATCCAGACGTAGGTGGCAATCCCCGTGTTGTAGAACATATCTGTGGGAAGGGCTGCGATCGCCTCCACCAGATCGTTTTGCAACAGATACCGTCGAATCTCCGACTCACCGCTACCCGCCCCACCCGTAAACAGCGGCGACCCGTTCAAGATAATCCCAATCCGCGATCCGCCTTCTCTTGGATCGCGCATCTTACTCACCAAATGCAACAGAAACAATAGCGACCCATCCGACACCCGAGGCAACCCCGGACCAAAGCGCCCATCCAGGCCCTTGTCCTTGTGCTCGTCGCTCACCTGCTTTTGCACCTTCTTCCACTCCACCCCAAACGGCGGATTGCTCAGCATAAAATCAAAGCGATAGGCCGCTAGCTGATCATCTGAAAGCGTATTGCCCAGCTTGATATTGCTGACCGGCTGCCCCTTGATCAGCATATCCGCCTTGCAAATCGCGTAAGACTCGGGGTTTAGCTCCTGCCCATGCAGCGACACCGTCACCGCCTCGCTAGTCTCCTGAATATACTCATCCCCTTCTGATAAAAATCCACCCGTCCCCGCCGTCGGATCGTAGATAGTGACAATGCCATTAGGCCGTAGCTTTTGGTCCTGATTGGTAATCACGAGTGAGGTAGTCAGATGCACAATATCGCGCGGGGTAAAGTGCTCTCCTGCCGTCTCATTAGAGCTTTCAGCAAACTTGCGAATCAGCTCTTCAAAAATCACCCCCATGCCAAAATTAGTGATTGTTTTGGGGCTCAGATCCACCACCGCAAACCGCTGCACCACCTGATAGAGCAGATTGCCCGCCGCGAGCTGTTCAACAAAATCCTCAAAGTGAAAATGCTCAAAAATTTCCTGCGCATCCGTACTAAATGACCGCACATAGCTGAGCAAATCCGCCGCCGTCTGAGTATCCGAAAGGGCAGCTAGCGACAGCGGCGAAGCGTTAAAAAACTGTTGATCCGCCGCCCGCAGCAGCAGCTTTTCGCGCACCTGATCGGACTTTTCCTGATGCGCCTTCGCCTCAGCTAGCACCTTTTCTTTGGTCCCCTCTAGCACGCACTCCATCCGCCGCAGTAGAGTAAATGGCAATATAATTCGGCCATACTGCGACTGCTTGAAATCGCCTCGCAGCAGGTCCGCAATCGACCACAGAAAAGCGGCAGTCTGGGAATGGTGTTGGGTATTCATAGCGCTCCGGCTCGGCAAAACAGATCGGCAAAACAAAAGGACGCATGATGTGCGTCCTAAGGAAACGGGTCGTTGCTAGTGAGGTGTTCGAGATTCTAATTGCAGCTAGCGCCTACACTAGGAAATTGACGGCTAGCCAAAGCGTCAGCAGTGAACCAAATACGCCCAGCCAAAGCTTGAATCGAATATCCATGTGCTCTCATAAAATAAGGTTGCTGCTGTCATCCTATCGAGAAACCGTTCCTTTTTGGGTAGAGTTTGCCGAAGAGCGTGCGGTAGTGATCACGCAGCGGTATAGCTTTCAGCCTGTAGCCGGAACATTTCTTCATAACGGCCCTGCTTTTTCATCAGCTGCTCATGGGTGCCGGTTTCGATAATTTCGCCCTTCTCTAAGACGACAATGCGATCGGCCATGCGCACGGTAGAAAAGCGGTGGCTGACGAGGAAAGTCATTTTGCCTTTGGTGAGCTGGCGAAAGCGCTCGAAAAGATCGTGTTCGGCGATCGCATCGACAGCCGCCGTCGGCTCATCCAAGATCAGCACCTGCGCCTGCGACATAAACGCCCGCGCCAGACCAATCTTCTGCCACTGTCCGCCTGAGAGATCCACGCCGCCAGTAAACATTTTGCCCAGCACCGTATCGTAGCCCTTGTCCAGTTCGTTGATTACCGGGTCGGCCCCGGCCTCATCCGCCGCTTGTAAGACTCGGGCTGAATCTTCTCTATTGGGCAGATCGCCAAAGCCAATGTTGTCTTGAGCGGACAGGGCATAGCGAGCAAAATCTTGAAACAGAACGCCAATATTGCGACGCAGCTCGCTCAGCTTGAAGGCGCTCAGCGGAATGTCGTCTATGGCGATTAGCCCCCGGTCGATGTCGTATAGACGAGTTAGAAGCTTGAGCAAGGTAGTTTTGCCCGATCCGTTTAGGCCGACAAGGGCGATGCATTCAGTCGAGCCGACGGTGAGCGAGATGTTCTTGAGTGTAGGCTGCTCGCTGCCGGGATAGGTGAAGTAAACGTCTTGTAGGACTAGCCCCTCTTTAATCGGTGCTGGAAAAGGTTTGGACTTGCGAGGGCTAGTGACCTGAGGCGATAGATCGATAAATTCAAAGTACTGAGAGACGTAGAGATTGAATTCGTAGAGGGTGGCAATCGTAGTCAAGATGCCCTGAGTCGCGGCCTGGGCCTGCTGAAAAGTGCCTGCATACAGGGTGAGATCGCCGATGGTGACTAGGCCACGCAGGGCTTCCCACAGGACGAGGGCATAGGCACTGTAGAAGGCGATCGCAGCCACCATTTCAATGCTCACCTGGGCAAAAGACTGCCGCCGCGCAATCGTCTGCGACTCGCGGTTGAACTGATCGCGAATGCTGTGATACTGACTGACTAGGTGCTCGCCTAGATTAAACAGCCTCACTTCTTTGACGTATTTGGGCTCGGTCAGCACAGCGCCAAAATAGTCGGCCAGTCTGCGACTCGGCGTCTGCCGCCGGGTCATCCAAAAGCGCCGCTCAGAGAAGCGAACGCTCACCCAAAAAGTCGGCAGCGCGCTCAGCAGTAGCAGCACAAAGACCAGAGGGTTGAAGCGTAAAAGCAGAGCTAGCAGTCCGATCAGCCGAGTCACTTGACCCAATAGCATCAGCGACAGCCGCAGCACCCGCATTGGATAGCTGCTGCCGCTCTGCTGAGCCCGGTTGAGAATATCGTGAAATTCTGACGATTCGTAGTGGGCTAGATCAAGCGAGTGGCCTGCTCTAGCATCTTGGTATTGGCATAGAGCAAGAAGCGATCGCTCATTACCTGAGTGGTATAGCCATCGAGCTGCTGCAAAATCGCCTGCAACACCAATAGCCCAAAGCCTGCGCCCACTAGCGGCAGCAGCGCTTGCATCATCACGTCTACCACCGCGCCCGCTTCAAAGGAACGACTTGATCGACAATGAGCTTACTGATGTATAGCTGCGCGGCGGGCAGTAGCGAACTAGTTAACGTCAGCGCCACGCTGATTAGAAGTGCAATCGGGGTCGCGGACCATACCAGCCGGAACAGCCGGGGCATGTTTTTGAAGATGGCGATCGAGCTGGAGAATTTCTTGAGGAAATGTTGTGCGATCGCACCGAGTTTAGAATTAGCGGTCAAATAACGAAGAATACGGGTAAAGGTCATATCATTATCGTAGCGAATGTTCTTCCTAAACAAGGAGATTCCTTATGGTTCAGTCGTTAGCTCAGGACCCAACTAGCTCAGGGCCAATGAGTTTCGATGCTTTTCTAGACTGGTATCCAGACAGCGGTCGCCGATACGAATTGATAGAAGGGGATATTGTTGAAGTGCTACCAACGGGTCCTCACGAAGATATCGACGGATTCTTAAGTGCTGAACTCAACCTCGAAATTCGCCGTAGCCAAAAGCCCTATTCCATCCCTCGTAATTGCTTAATCCGACCGCAGGCAAAGAACTCTGGCTACATACCAGATGTGGTGATTCTAAACCGTGAGCGATTGGCACATGAGACGCTGTGGCCAACGGCGTCGGTAATTCAAAATGGTGCTACTGCCCCCTTAGTGATTGAGGTAGTCAGCACAAATTGGAGAGATGACTATGGTCACAAGTTTGTAGAGTATGAGGCTATGGGCATTCAAGAATATTGGATAGTAGATTTTCGAGCGCTAGGAGCAGTCCGTCATATCGGTAAGCCCAAACAGCCAACAATCACAATCTGTCAGTTAGACGATGAAGAATACCAAATTCGAAGATTTGTTGCGGGTGAAAAGCTGGTTTCAGAGATATTTCCGCAGCTAGATCTGATGGCAGATGAAGTGTTTGCCGCTGATAACTATATATCTGCAACTGAGTGAGATATCTTGAGATCTGCTGCATCCATGATTGATTCTAAGAAACGTTTTTCTAGTCGAGTAGAGAACTACGTTAGGTATCGACCCAGATATCCAGTAGAGGTGCTGCAAACGCTGCAAAGTGAATGCGGTTTGACTGCTGCATCTGTAGTCGCTGATGTGGGGTCTGGAACAGGGTTTCTAAGCGAGTTGTTTATAGGCAATGGCAACCGGGTATTCGCGATTGAGCCAAATCTGGAAATGAGAACAGCCGGTGAAGCGTACCTCGGCAACAAGCCAGGATTTGAAAGTGTCAATGGTAGCGCAGAGGATACGACGCTTCCGGACCAAAGTGTTGATTTTGTCGTGGCAGGCCAGGCGTTTCATTGGTTCGACCGCTTGCAGGCTAGACGTGAGTTTGCAAGAATCTTGAAGCCTGCGGGTTGGGTGATGCTGGTCTGGAACGATCGCGATACCGAGTCAACGCCTTTTTTAGTTGCCTATGAGCGACTATTGAAAGAGTATGCAACTGATTACGAACAGATTAACCACAAGCAAATTGACCAAGCTGTTCTATCTGACTTCTTTGAAGACGCGCCGCTCTACGAAAAGAGATTTAGCTACAGCCAAACCTTTGACTACGAGGGACTAGAGGGTAGGATGCTGTCGTCCTCTTATGTTCCTGACGCTGGGCATCAAAATCATGAGGAGATGACTGCTAGGCTTCGGGAGATTTTTCAGACTTATTGTGTGGGCGATCGCATAGCTTTCGAGTACACAACTCGTATGTTCTATGCTCAGATAGCTAAATAAACGCCAAACGGCCATAACGATGCAGACTTCCCTAATGAGTAAAGATGACTGCGGAACATTGAGTAGATCACAATTTGGGTGAGTGTCATCTTATTGGAGAATAATGTATGCGTCGTCGATTTTTGTTATCTGCCTTTGGACTGTGCGTTTGTCTGTCTCTAAGTCTAGGCTGGTTGAGCCTGGCGCAGTCTCAGAGTGGAGCTCAGCCGGTAGCGCGAGGAACAGGGGGCGCAGTTGCTAGTGTAGATGCAGCGGCGACTCAGGTGGGAATTGATGTGCTGCGAGCGGGTGGTAATGCGGTGGATGCAGCAGTGGCCACAGCGGCGGCGCTGGGGGTGACGGAACCTTTCTCGGCTGGGGTAGGGGGCGGTGGCTTTATGCTGATCTATCAGCCAGATCAGCAGAGTGTGATTAGCTTGGACGCTCGGGAGGAAGCGCCTGCGGCAGTGACGCCCGATCTGTTTCGCGATCCGGATAGTGATTTGGGAGAACCGCTGCCTTTCTTTCCAAACAGGATTAGTAGCGGTCTGGCAGTGGGCGTGCCTGGAACGCCTTTGAACTGGGCGACAGCGGTGGAGCGGTACGGCACGATGCCTTTGGCAAGTCTGTTGGAGCCTGCGATCGCCCTTGCAGAAAAAGGCTTTGTAGTCGATGAGACTTTCGCCAGTCAGATCGCAGCAAACCAGGAGCGGTTTTCAGCTTTTGAGACCACCAAAGCGCTCTATCTGCCCGACGATCAGCCGCCAGCGGTTGGCAGTCGCTTTGTAAATTTAGATCTAGCTAAGACCTACAGGCTGCTAGCGGAGCAAGGGGTGAATGCTTTTTATCGTGGTGAGATTGGAGAGGCGATCGCCCAAACGGTCCAAAGCCCTCCTACAGTAGCGAATCCCCCTTTTTCAGTTTGGCCAGGTCGCCTAAATACAGCAGATCTAGACCGCTATGAAGTCAGAGTGCGACCAGCAGTAGTCACTGAGTATCAAGACTATGTTGTCTATGGGATGGGCCTTCCTAGCAGCGGCGGTATCACCGTCAGTCAAGCGCTGAATCTGCTCTCCGATTACGATTTGCTATCGATGGACCGAACCGATGCGCTGCATCTGTTGATCGAGGCAGAGCGGCTAGCCTTTGCAGATCGTGGTGCATATATTGGCGATCCGGAGTATGTGGACGTCCCGGTCAAAGGACTGCTGGCTCTAGACTACGCTGAAAAAAGGCGATCGGCGCTACCCCTCACGGCTCCTGCAAACGAAGCGAACTACCGGGCCCAGCCGGGCAACCCGCTACCCTATCAGCAAGATCCTAGTCCCAGTCTGGGCGCGGTCCCTGTATCAGTGACAACGACCGATACCGAAGGGATATCCACCACGCATCTGACGGTTGTTGATTCAAACGGCATGGTGGTTTCCTACACACTTACCATCGAATCTACGGGCGGTTCTGGGATAGTTGTACCGGGCTACGGCTTTATTTTGAACAACGAGCTGACCGACTTTGATGTAGATAATCCTCATCCCAACGTGCCAGAAGCAGGAAAGCGACCGCGCAGCAGTATGGCTCCAACCATTCTGTTTTCTCCAGAAGGTGACGTGGTTGCGTTTGGTTCGCCAGGCGGCTCTACGATTATCACAACAGTGCTGGGAATGACTGTAGATCTGGTTGATTTTCAGATGAGTTTGGCAGAGGCGATCGCAGCCCCTAGACTCTCGCAACGCAATCAGGGCATCACGCTAGTAGATCAGAACTTTACTGAAACAGAAGTCGGCCAAGCGCTTTTGAACAGTGGGCATCAGCTAGTTTCTACTGAAGAGATTGGAGCTGCGACTGGAATTGTGCTGCTCCGGACGGTTCGATAGTGGCAGTCGCCGAGCCGACCCGTAGAGGCGGCGGCAGTGCGCAATCGGTTGATCCATAGATGATAGAACTCCATGCTTTTCCATATTGTCGAATCGACAGACTGGACCACTGCCAAAGAACGTGGTCCATACACGCCTGCGTCGTTAGACGCTGAAGGATTCATTCATCTTTCAGCACAGCAGCAGGTTGCAGACACGGTAGAGCGATTTTATCAGGGGCGAGCTGATCTGTTGCTGTTAGAGATTGATCCAGATCGTCTAGAGGCTGTGCTGCAATATGACCGGTCGGCGGTCACGGCGTTTTTCCGCATCTGTACGGCCCGCTGAATTTGGGAGCTGTTGTTAAAGTTTGGTCATTAGATGATTTTTTAGACAGAGAGAATATCTCGTAAACGCTATTCAACATTTAGCGCACCGTTTTCTCGTAGCCAGTCTCTTTGAGCTAGAGAAAGGCCACTGACTGAAGTAAATAAAGCATCACGAACCTTACAACTCTCAAGGCACACATCTCCATTTGAGCTTCTTTAAAGTTGGCTTCTCGCAGATCGGCCCTGGTGAAATTTGCCTGGCGGAGGTCCGCCCCTTTCCGCGTTGTATTAAATAATGAGGCGTCCTGAAAAATGGCCGCTGTGAAAATGGCCGCTGTGCAGTTCGCCCAGTCTAGCTAGCCTCAATCAAGACCGCTTCGGTCAGAAGAGAAAGTAGCGCCGGGGTCATTCTCGACTATCTTTATTGCTGTTTGCCCTAGATATATAGCCTGTACCGGATGCATTCGGTACAGGCGCGTCACTTGACCCGTTGCAACATAGAGCTTTCAGCCTGTAAGCTGTACCTCAGTCAAGTGACAAAAGCTATACAAGACCCTGTAGTCGATTGCGTTCAACCGATGTGCTACGTGACTGTGTTACCCAACCACCAAGACTTCTGTGATTTTGCCGCGTTTGCTGGCTTTGGAATTGATCGAGCGGGCAGCGGTGATGGTTTGAGTATCGAAATCTGCGTAGAGATCTTCGAATGAAGGGGCAGTCAGAGTTTGAGGCTAGGACCTGTACGTTCTGGCTGACTAGCTGCCTGATGATGTCGCGAAGCGTGGTTTGGGATTCGGCGGCGAAGCGGTACTGGCTGTAGGCCGTGAATTTACTGGTTTCGCTGAGCGGATGATAGGGCGGATCGAAGTAGACAAAGTCCTGATGATTTTTTGCCTGCTGGGTGATCGCGGTGAACGGCTGTTCTGAGATGTCGGCGATTTGCAGCGCGGCAGAGGCGGCCCGGAGCAGTTTGGGGGCGCAGATTTTCGCATTTTTGTAGCGACCGATGGGGACGTTGAACTGGCCTTTTGAATTCTCTCTATACAGGCCGTTGTAGCAGGTTTTGTTGAGGTAGATAAAACGGGCAGCGCGAGCAACGGGCTCGGTCTCTAGAGTGGCGCGGACTCGGTAGTAGTAGGGTTCGCTGTGCTGCTGCTGGTGGATGGATAAGCGGTCAATCGGGGGGTGAGGCGATCGCGCACACACTGATACACATTCACTAGCTCAGGGTTGAGATCGCTGAGATACGCCCGTTTCCTTTGCGCCTGTAGCTGTGGCGCTAGATGGAAAAACAGCGCGCCACCGCCTGAGAAAGGGCTCATGATATCGCTGAAAGTCTGTCGGCAAAAAAGGCCGATACTGTTCTATCAATCTAGACTTGCCACCTGCCCACTTTAGAAAAGGACGTGCCGCTGCGACTAGGCCAATTGGCTGGCCCGCGTCTCGGTCTTTGTCCTGAATGGAGGCGGTAGTCGGCAACGATACGAGAAACATTAGGAGCGATCGCTCATCAAAGCGGCTGGCCTGCTGCTGGCGACATAAAACAGCAGGAATAATACTTGCGGTAGGATGATGAGTGGTAACTACTAACCCCTTCCCTTTTTGCGACCATGCAAGAGTTCATTGATAATATATCGCGCTACCCCCGCTATCTGATTAGCGTGTCGCTGGGCATCTTTTACAATGCGATCGCGCCCCTAGTCCCTCTACTCAAACGGCCTTCGACTGCGATCGCCCTAATCAGCGCAGCCATTGCCTTTTTCATCGGGCTTAGCTTCATCCTTAGAGCAATGCTGGGTTTAACGTAGCGTCTAGCTCCACCTTCCAAGTCCCCTTAGCTATTCTCAATTCAACATGGCAACTAGTAGACGAGTCGCAAAGGTCTCAGCCTCTATCAAACGTGAAGTCAGCCAGATGCTGCTAAACGATATCAAAGACGACCGCGTCGGTGCAGGCATGGTCAGCATCACCGACGTCGATGTCGCCGGAGACTTGCAACATGCCAAGATCTTTGTCAGCATCTATGGCACAGACGAAGCCAAAGCCGAGACGATGGCAGGACTAAAAGCGGCTGAAGGCTATGTGCGTAGGCAGCTTGGCCAAAGGATGAAACTGCGCCGTACGCCAGAGATTACCTTTAAAGAAGACCGCTCTTTTGATCTAGCGACTAACGTTCTCAACGTGATCAATCAAATCAGCGCCGAGCGCAAGGCCGGAGACTCAATCGATGCTCAAGACCTAGGTGATACCGAAACTCTGTAGTTTTTAACCGCCAACTCCGAGCTCGAGCACCCCGATTCACGCAACAAACCGTAGGGGCGTAGCCTGCTACGCCCCTACCGCAATTTGGGGGCTACAAATTCCGGGGTGGGATTTCTCCTCCTCTGTAAAACTTTTGCTCTAGGCTCCCCAACCACAGCCACAAAGCGCCGGATGCTAGAGGAACCGCCGCCATCAATAGGCTGATCGATAAAGGCAGCGGCCTAGAAACGGCCATTGTCACAGGGATGAGAGACCAGAAAATTGCACTGAGAATCAGCGTCGCTTTGCGAATCTGCTGAATTCGCCGAAGCGCAGTACTACAGCTACTGCACTGTTTGGTATGAGAGTGGTAGCGGTCCATCAACGCATCTGTAGACCACTCAGAAGGCAGGGGCTGGTTCGAGAATGGATCAGCCGCAAACTCGCTGACCCAGTTGCGAAAAGCAACCACATAGCGATCCGCCTGAGTCGGTAGATAGCAGGTCTGTGCGTAGGGGCGTTGATCGGGGCTTTCTGAGTTTAGTCTTTCTTCTGGGGAGCCGCCTTTTTCCAGCAATCTCTCTTGAACGTGCAAAAAGATTTGATCGTCTTCTAGCACTCGGTTGTTGTTAATGTGGCTGTACCAGCGCGGCGTCAGCTTGATAAAAAATCCTGGCAGCTTTGAAGAAAATTTAAAAGGGAAACGGGCAAATACGCGGCATTCCCCTTTGCGAATCGGCGTTGCGTATACAACCGTCAGCGTTCTACCAAACTGCTTGGAGGTCAGATCGTGGTACATCAACGCGGGTGCGACAAAGGTGGTGTGCTGAGTGCCTAGCTGTCCTTTGCGTGGACCCTCTGGCCAAATGCCTTGAAACCCCTGCTTGTCAAAGGTCGTGACCTCCATCTGCATCGGCGCGGCGTTCTCTCGTTTGCTGACCGTCTTGTGATGCGTGTAGGGGATGTGGCTGGCATCCAAGACATTTTCTAACAATGTCAGCGCGTCGTACGGCAAGTCTCGAAACGTGTTGAGCATGACCCAGCCTTCTGGATCTGTCTCTAGCAGGTCGATCACAGGAACGTTTACCTGCGCCGCATTCTCTGGCTTTCCTGGATATACAAAGAGCAGACCCTGACAAACTTTTGTCGGTAGAGAATCAACGCAGGCTCGGTTGGATAGATGCGCTTCCCCGTCTAGTGACTGCTGAGGAATGCGATCGCACGCCCCCTCTCCGGTAAAAGCCCACCCGTGATAAGGACACTCCAACAGGCCCTCTTCGTTAATACGACCTTCAGACAGCGGCGCAAGCCGATGCGGACACTGATCCGCAAAGACCCGCCAACCCTGCGATTTAGGTTCCCACCAGATCACCAGATTCTGCTTAAGCAAAGTGAAGCGATTCGGCTTGGCTTTGTCTAGATCTTCTACATAGTAGATGGGGTACCAGGCTTCAGCCCACTCAAAGCGATCGGGCGCTGACCCACCTGCTGCTAGCTGGCTCGAACTCTCAAGGTTTTGGGCAGGGCGTTGGGACGAAATCGTATCTTGGGTAACCGTCATGTGTCTCAAGCATCATTCGTACCTTTCTATTGTGTTACAAATCTTGATGAATTGCATTCGCCAGAGGAATTGTAGCGGGCTATCGACAGATTCTGTAGACGCTGCCTTTGACTTCGTGGCCTTTATGACCGGCTGCGCTGGTACGCGCTGGCGGGTGAAATTCAACCTGGCTTGCTGTAGGGCGTAGCAGAAGCCGCCTCTGGTAGAGCGGTCGGAATCGCTGAGTAAGCAGACGCCATCTGGTTCGAGAACGCTTTGAATAAAAGCAATCAACGGAGCGATGTTGCGCTCTTCGTAGATGACGTCGGCAGCGAGGAGGAGGGGGACTTGGAAGCTGGGGGGAAATCGCCAGTCGAGGGGAAGCTTTTTGAAATTGGTGAAGCCGTTGGCGATCGCGTTTTCTGCCGCAAATTCTACAGCCGTCGCATCATAGTCGCTAAATGTCACCTGCATGCCAAGAGAAAGCGCTACGATTCCAGCTAGGCCAACACCACAGCCAATCTCTAAAGCTTGGTAATTAGCGGGCCATGTCTGCTGCATCAAGGCATGGCCCAGCATTTGAGAAGAGGGCCAAAGCTCCGCCCAGTAAGGCATGTATTGATCGGTATGGAAAGCCTCTTGAGTGCTGGGATGATCTAGCAGCTCGTCCGCATTGCCAGGATAGGCGATCTGAAATGTCTTGGAAAATGTGTTGGAGCCGATGGTGATAGATTTGTGAATGCGCTGACTGACCGCCTCTAGCGGAGTGGCGTGCAAAAAGGCGGCTGAGTCGATAGAGGACATAAGCTCGGATCGCGGAAGATGACTGGATTGATCATAGGCTATGGCCAACGTGAGGATGCACTCGTCTATAGGCCAACTCCCTCGTTAATCTGCTGTCGAACCTGAGGTCGGGGTACCAGCCAGTCCGATAGCCAGTCAATTCCCTGACGCTGCAAATCTTCTAGGTCCAGATTCCAAATTCTCACGGTGCCGTCAGATCCTGCTGACAATAGCCGCTTGCCACTCGCATCAAAGTCCACATCCCAGACCACTCCCTCATGGCCTACTAGCGGCGGCAGGAGTTCTGCTAGCGTACCGGGCGATCGCAAGGTCTTGGCGAACAGTGGCCACAGCCGTACGGTACCATCGTCACTGCTAGAGGCTAAGAATTCTCCGCTGGGGCTAAATTGGAGACTTCTGACCCAGTCTCTATGGCCCTGTAGAGGAACCGGTCTGGGCGCTAATCGAATCTGTTCTGACGAAAGCTGACGGACAGGCCACAGCCAAATCATGCCGTCTGCACCGCCTGAAGCCACAAACTTGCCATCTGGACTAAAGGCCGCACACCACACGCCGCCCGTATGCCCTTCGATGGTCTGAAGCAAACCCGTTTCGGTATGCCACAGCCGCAGACTGTTGTCCTCGCTGGCCGAGACCAGATAGCGACCGTCTGGACTAAAGCCGACTGACCAGACCGTATTGGTGTGATCGGTGAATGTCTTTAGCAGCTCTCCTTGCTGAGTCCACAGGCGTAGGGTGTGGTCACTGCTGACGGAGGCTAGCTGTTTGCCATCTGGGCTGTATCTTGTCTGCCATACCATATCGCCGTGGCCCAGCAGTGTTTGGGCCAGTTCGCCGTCGGCCTGCCGGATCTGCACAGAATAGTCTGAACAGGCGATCGCAAATCGAGTCCCATCAGGATGCCAGTCCACACTGTGCAAGGTCTGTTGGGGAAGCGCGATCGCCTTCAGCAGCTTGCCAGACTCATTCCACAGCTTCAGGCTGCCATTTCCAGAAACGGACAGTATTTGCCTTGGTTTATCGGAGCCCGGCCGCCAGCGCGCGCCCCAGACAATTCCGTTTTCTAGGCTGTTCTTTGGACTGTTTTCTGAGCTGTTTTCTGAGCTGCTTTCTAGGCTCTCTCGATCATCCTGTCCTTTGAGTACGGTCAAAGCGGGTGCCTGTAACCGCCAGATATGCACCTGGTCGTCGTCTCCTCCAGAGACCAGCGATCGCCCATCCGCGCTCCAGGCTACGCTATGCACATTGCTACGGTGCTCGAATACTTCTAGCACCTGCCCGTCTAGTCCCCATATCCGAACTGTCTGGTCGTCACTTGCCGAAGCCAGACGCTGACCATCAGGGCTAAAAGACACCGCCCGCACCCAGTTTTTGTGCCCGTAGAACGTCTTTAGCTTTCGTCCGTCTACGCCCCACAGCCGAATGCCGTTTGTATCCCCAGCAGCGGCGACCATCGACCCATCTGGGCTAAAAGACACGCTCCTTACCCAGCCGCGATGTCTGCGCAGCGTCTGCAACAGTTCGCCTGTTAAGCTCCACAGTCGCACCGTTTTGTCTTCGCCGCCTGTTGCTAGCATTTGTCCGTCTGGGCTGAACTGCACGGCTCTAGCCCAGTCTTCGTGGCCTTCTAGAGTGGCGATCAGTTCACCATTTAATCGCCACAGCCGCGTAGTGGTATCGCTGTAGGTCGCTGCAATCATTGTGGCATCGGGATTGCAGCAAACGCTGGTGACGCTTGGCTGGGCGGATTTGATAACTTGAATCAGCTCCCCACTTGACCGCCACAGTCGAATGGTGTGGTCTAATCCGGCGCTGACTAGATATTGACCCTCTCGGCTAAAGCAAACATCAATTACTCCGCCCTCGTGACCTGCCAATGTGCGAATTAGCTGCCCCTGCTGAGTCCACAGTTTCAAAGTGCCGTCTTGGCTGGCAGAGACAAGGGTGTAAGGGAAAGAAGCGCTCCAGTCTACCGCCAGAATCCAGTCGCGGTGGCCTGTTAGAATATTTCTCTCGTGAATGCCGTAGAGGGCCGCTGCTAGGCATAGCGTCGCCTGCATCTCTAAAAGAGAAATTCTCTGCGCTAGGGACTGCGCTAGTAACTGCGCTGGGGATTGAGCTGGAGATCGCGTTTGGAATTGAACTTGACTGGCTGCCTGTAGGGCTTTGGCTAGGGCATCGAGACCGTTCCCGGAAAGACGAAGCGATCGCGACGCCGAAATCAGCGCCTCGATTTCGGCCAGTTTTGCTTTTTGACGAGCGAGGGTGGCCTCGGCCAGAGTTGCTGACTGGGCAGCGAGGGCCTTTTGGAGCTGGTCTTCGGTGAGGGCTCTGCGATCGCGCTCCACCTTTAGCACTTCCATCAAACCAGGCTGCTGCTGGTCTTGTACCAGACTGGCTAGATACTCGTGCACTAGCTGATAGCGAATGCCAAAGACCTCTGGCACCTCAAACACCAGACCAGAGCCAATGAAGATATCGAGTACCAGACTCAGCTGCTGCGGCGTATTGTCAATGCCTGCGAGTGTCAGGGGTTCTCGCAGCTCGGAAAGGCTCTTGAGCGGGCGATTATCACCTTCGCTCAGCAGATATAGAACAGAATTCGCAACGGTTCGATTTTCTGGGCCACAGTCGTAGATGACATTGTTCAAGAAGTTTTTTAGCAGCTGTTTTTTGGGCGATCGCCCCAAGGCTCTATACGCGGCTAGCGTCTCAATCTTTTGCCTTTGTAACTGCGCTCCAACAACCTGCAATTCGATCGGACGCACCTCACCGGTGAGCGCCGCTAAATCGCTAACTAGCGCCGATACTAGCGCAGGTTCAGGAGAAAAGGCCGACGGCTCACTCAGCCGATGAATTAATCTTTCGGCTGCTTTTGGCGTGAAATTTCCTAAGTAGTAGCGAATGTCTTTACTGAGAATATCGTTGTTGATAGTCTCCAAGTCAGCGCTGCGGTCCCATTCCAACAGATAGTGTAAAAAGTCTTCTCGCAGCGAAAGCACAACTTTGATATAGGACAAATCTAAACACTCACGCAAGAAGGTGTAGAGTTCCACGCGTTCAGAAGCGGTTGGATACTGGTAGAAGAAGTCTTCAAACTGGTCAAAGATCAGCACAACCTGCTGATATCTATCTAGAACAAACTGCTGTAGAGTTCTGCTTAGCCTAGAAACTGGTTTCTTGTTTTGTTCGTTCGTGCTGTCTGCTTCTAGAAATGGAAATTCGGATTCTAAAGCCTCTTTCCCAAGCAGTGTTTCTTCTATTTGCTGCGCCCAGTTGCTGTAGCCACCGATCAGTATCGGCAGCGTTGTTCGACCTTCTCGCATTAGAGCGCGCAGTTGAGGGATTAATCCTGCTCGCAGGATAGAACTTTTGCCGACCCCAGACTGCCCGTGAATCACTACAATCGGATAGCGCGGCTGCCCTAAACGCTTGACTAGCGCTGCGATATCTTCAGCTCTGCCAGAGGCTTTGATTGCGGCGGATAGTGCAATATCGGTTTGAGCATTTAGAGGAGATGTTGCCATCGTTGGAGTCGGTTGAATTTGCCCCGCTCCGATGAAGGCCCTGAGCCCAAAGAGGCTTTCAATTCGGCGCTGCTCTAGCTTGACTTCAAAAGCTTCTGCGTATCGTCTATGCTTGAAATAGAGCATCCACAGCCTGTCTAGAATCTGGCGATAGAGCGTTAGATCGTAGTAGGGACTGGTGTTTTGTTGGGCTCGCTTTAGGTGTTCTATCGCGATCGCACTCTCTCCGCTAAGCTGATGCGTTCTTGCTAGCAGATAGAAGTAACCGCCGCGCTGATAGCGGAGAAACGCCTGATACTGACTAGCTGAATGACTAATAGAAGGTTCAGCCGCAGGACGGCTCGGCTGAGAGACTTCTAAAGACTTGAGAATAAATCTTTGAGCAAATTCGATATCAGTCGGAGTAGGATGATTGTTGTTTCTAGCCAAGATTGCTTCGGCAAGATAGCCGTAGTCCTCTGCTAGCCTGATTGGGTCGTTTTGGTGAAGGGGAATGGCTTTGTGGGCGATCGCACTTAGCTCATCCCAATCTTTTAGCTGCTTTAGAACCTCTGCTAGGGGTGAAATGAATCGCCCTACCCTGTCCGAACGATTTCGCTGTTGAAAAATCTTCAAGGCAGCTTCAAAGTACTGTCTAGCCTTCTGATAGCTAGCGGCTTGAGACGTTGCTTTGAGCGTAGCACTCAGGACAACAACAGTATCTTTCTGAATATTCGACTGTGTATTCGACACTGCCCACCATCGCCACCACAGCCCCAAATGAAACAGGAGCACCGCTGCTCTGTCCGTTTCATCTACTGTTTGATTGTCCGTTTCATCCGTCGCCCGGCTGTCTGTTTTTTCAGCGATCTGTTCTGTCTGTAGGTCTGCGACCTGCTCAATGGCTAAATCCGCTACGGCTAAACTCGCAACGCTCTTTTGCTGCCAGTGCAGCAGACTCTTCTTGTAGTGATTTTTGGCCTGTGGTAACTCGTCTCTGCGGTGCAAGCTACGTCCTTGTAAGAACAACAAATCAGCCAGCAAGTCGAGATTGACTAGCTGTTCTTGGCCTTCGGGGATTTGAGTGATGCGGGTAATTGCAAATCTCAGTTCCCTATCAGCCGCTGGTTCGCTCACCCTGGCATTCAGCGGCAGGTAGCGCGGTAAGCGACCCGGCAGTAGAGAAAACATTTCACCATCGAGAATCTGCCTGAACGTATCATCCGCCTGCGCTGATAGAATCGCGCTCAGCGAGCTGAGTGAATAGTCGAATCGGATTGGCGTTGCCGCAAAGCTCTTTAGATCAGGCGCATAGCGATTCATCTTCTCTAGTACAGTATCGTTCACCCACAGCACGACCGGATAGGGAAAGCGCTTGGGCAACTCATCACGGCTTAGATTCGCAGTTTTTAGTAGCTTTACTAGATCAGAGATACTCCCAGACAGTCGCTCATCTAAGCGATTGGATGATGGCCCAAGCAATCGATCAGATGATTGATCAGTAGGGAAGAAGGGCGTTTCCATTTCTTCTATGCCTACGATCACCAGCGCCTTGTTTCCTGCTGTTCTGTTCCACCTAGACTGCTTCGCCGCATTTGCGTTTATCTCTGCTGACACCGCTTCTCGCAGGCTCGTCGCAGTTGGCGGCAGCAACACAATATTAAGATCGAGCTCCTCACTAAGCTGTGCTAACACTACCTGCCGCAGATGACGATAGTTTGCCTGCGCCAAAATTAAAGAGAACTCTCCCTGGCCTAGTACCACAGCGCGACGAAGGCGATTGAGCGCCGTTTGATTGTGCTCGATGCTATCTAAATCTATTGGGCTAAAATCTATCTGGCTGTGTTGCACCATAGAACTCGTCTAGCGATTCGCCTGCCACTGCTTATACTTTCTCGTCTCAGCCAAGATAGGATTTAATCCAAACCATCGCCCCTGACTATCTCTGTACTCATATAAAAACAGACTTCGTAGCAGCGGATTATAGGCTTCATTACCCTGATCGTTACCATCGCTAATTGCAGAAAACAACAAGCGCCATTCTTCAGCGTCAATGAGACCGACTAGGGCATCGCGCTCATCTCGGATTACTGATTCTAGGGTTGCTGTGGTGATGGGTGGATCGCCTTTTTGCAAGCAGCCGTAGAGTAGTCGCATCAGGTTTCTCATATGGCCACCGCTGATAGTGACTAGGCGATTGAGCGTGTCAGGAGAATCAAAGACAATGTCGATTTTTTGCCAGCGATCGCGCACTCGAACAGTGGGAAATGCCCTGGCCAAAACCATCTGCTGCAATAGCTGACGCCCTCTAGCAAACGGCTCACCCGTGCGCGTCGTCACGGGCACCATGGATAGTAGCTTAGGCGCTATGCCGAACCGATTAGACAGCCTCGGCAGATCGTCTGAAAAAATCAGCGCTAGGGGAATGGTGTAGACAATATGGCAATCTAGTCGCTTTAGCTGCTCGCCGCGATCGACAAATAGATACTCCGACTGACTACGACCATCCGCTCGGCTAATCGGATCGATTCGATCTAGATTGTCGGCAATCACGACTAGTCCTCGCTTACCTTTCGCCCGTAGCTGCTGAATCGCTACCGCCAAAATCTCTTGATTGATCGCATCGATAATGCTCTTTGTTCTAGGCTCTAGATACTGTCTGAGCTGGCTGCGCATCTCGGGGCTTTCCTTTGCTCTAGCAGTGATTGCCGCTACACCAACAGAGAAGCTGACGTCGCTGATATCCATGGGCGATCGCAAGGTCTCTAGCAGATTGCGAAACAGCGTCTCTAGCTTAGTCGGCCGCAGCCGAATGCCTTCCGCCTCTAGGCTTTCTGTCACCTGATGGGCAATCATCAGTAGAATGTCGCTAATGTCCACATCCGCCATCTCTAAGTCTCGATCAGACTCAAAATAGACAACGTGAAAATTCTGTTGTTCCAAGCCACCTTTGAGCCGAAATAGCTCTGTGGATTTGCCGCTGCCAATATGTCCGGTAAAGAGCTGAGTGGTTGGATCATCTGGCGAGAGCTGCACAATCGTTCGACCAATCTCGCTGACAATGTCGCCACCGCGCACGGAGGAAAAATCGACGTAATAGCGCCGATCTTCGAGCTGAGCCACCTTTAGCGGACGGCTAGGATTCGCAGCACGATAGAAACGAGGAAGATCTAGAGCCATGAAACAAACCTGAAATGGGCATTCAGTAATAGTTATTCAAGAATTTTTCTCGCTAATCAGTAGACGTCTGTAGCGCAAACCGTTCCTCTACAGCGCTCAGCGTCAGTTTTTCGATAGCGATAGTCTGAGTCATAGCTAGTCTTCAGAAGGTCAATGGAACTATCATAATTGATTTGATTTCTACTTCCCTGCCCCCCTGTGACCAGTTTCCCCGTTGTCTATCATCCTGCCTACGTGACGCCTTTACCCGATGGTCACCGCTTCCCAATGCCCAAGTTTCAGCTATTGCGAGACTTGCTATTGCGCGATCGCGTCATCACCGAAGCCCAGATCTATCAGCCCGGTGCCCCGCCCGCGCAATGGCTAGAGCTAGTCCACACCGCCGACTACGTGCAAGCCTATTGCAACGGCACTCTAGATACCAAAGCTCAAAGGCGAATCGGCCTACCCTGGAGTCCTGGACTAGTCCAAAGAACCTGTACCGCAGTCGGCGGCACGATATTGACTGCGAAGCTAGCTCTACAGCATGGCATCGCCTGTAACACGGCGGGCGGCACGCATCACGCTTTTCCTGACTATGGATCAGGCTTTTGTATTTTCAACGATCTTGCTATTGCGATTAGAGTTCTTCAGGCCCAAAACCTCATCCGCCGCGCCTTGATTATCGATCTAGATGTGCATCAAGGCGATGGCAATGCTTTTATCTTTAAAGCAGACAAGAGCGTTTTTACGTTCTCGATGCACTGCGGGGTGAATTTCCCTAGCCGCAAGCAGCAAAGTAATTTGGACATTTCCCTGGATGAAGGGACAGAAGATGCGGTGTATTTGGACGTGTTGCGATCGCACCTCACTCCGCTCATAACCCAGTTCAATCCTGACCTAGTTCTTTACGACGCGGGCGTAGATGTCCACAAAGACGATCGGCTTGGTAAGCTGGCGCTGAGTGATGAGGGGGTGTTTGAACGCGATCGCACCGTCCTGCAAGCCTGCCAAACCGCTGGCTACCCAGTCGCCTGCGTCATTGGCGGCGGCTACGGCGAGGATATGAACGCGCTGATCTATCGTCATTCACTGCTACATCGCGCCGCCAAAGCTGTGTTGATGGCAAAATAGGAACTGACCGCTGATATCTCTACCCGTGACTAAGCCGATTGCCGACATGCCTACCACCGTCGCCACCTTTTACAAATTCGCGGCGCTGCCTGACTACGCAGATCTTCAACCATCACTCAAAGAAGCCTGCGAAGATCAGCGCGTCAAAGGCACGATTCTTCTGGCTGCTGAAGGCATCAACGGCACCATCGCCGGAACCCGTCAAGGCGTTGATACCATTCTGACCTACATTCAGTCTGATCCGCGCCTAGTAGACATCGATATCAAAGAATCATCTGCCGCCGAGCTTCCCTTTGAAAAGCTCAAAGTTCGCCTGAAAAAAGAGATTGTCACGATTGGTCTGCCAGAAGTCAGCCCGACGCAGCAAGTCGGCACCTACGTCTCTCCAAAAGACTGGAATGAGATTGTTGCTGATCCAGAAGTCACTGTCATTGACACGCGCAATAATTACGAAGTCGGTATGGGAACTTTTCAGGGAGCTAGCAATCCTCAAACGGAAGTCTTTAATGAATTTCCTAGCTATGTAAAAGAAAATCTAGATCCAAAGAAGAACAAGAAAGTCGCTATGTTTTGCACAGGTGGGATTCGCTGTGAGAAGGCTTCTTCTTATATGCTGACTCAAGGTTTTGAAGAGGTCTATCATCTTAAAGGTGGCATTCTAAAATATCTGGAGGAAGTACCAGAAGAAGAAAGCTTGTGGGAAGGAGAATGTTTTGTCTTTGATGAGCGCGTTGCGATCACACACGGACTAGAAACAGGTACCTATGCCCTGTGCTACGCCTGCGGACATCCTATTTCCGAAGCCGATCAGCAGTCTTCTAATTATGAGAGTGAGGTGTCTTGTCCGCATTGTGTTGGAGAGTTGACTGAGGAGAGGCGCGATCGCCTACGCGAAAGAAAGCGACAGCGCCATCTCAACTCTACAAAGTCTCGCAAAAGCTCCTGATAAATTGTGGACTAGGCACTTTGTAGAAGCTGACCGTTAGTGCATATTTCAAGGTGAATCTGAACAACCTTTCACATATTCATTGGGTGTATAAGATGGCAAAGTCTTGTGGTGATTGCGGCGGACACAGCGACGAGCACATAGATGGTCACGATCATGGCTCAGGTGAGTTTGATCTAAAAGCAGCGCTGGTGCCGATTGCCGTGGCAACTGCTCTTTTTCTAGCGGGTTTGATTTTTAACGAGCCGCTGCATGACACGCCTTTTACGATTGCCGAATATGTTGTTCTCATTCCGGCTTATCTCATCAGCGGTCGGAGCGTACTGACGACGGCAGGGCGAAACATTCTGCGGGGGCGAATTTTTGACGAGAACTTTTTGATGACGATTGCGACGTTGGGTGCGATCGCTATTCACGAAGTCCCAGAAGCCGTTGCAGTCATGCTGTTTTTTCAGGTTGGTGAGCTGTTTCAAGATTATTCTGTGGGGCGATCGCGCCGGTCAATCAGAGCCCTGCTAGAAGTCCGTCCTGATACAGCCAATCTAAAAGTCGGTGAAGATAGTCGCGAAGTCTCTTCAGAAAGCGTCCAGGTTGGCGATGTCATCCTAGTGCGACCCGGAGAAAAAGTGCCCTTAGATGGCGAGATTCTTGAGGGTAAGTCCCAGATGGATACCTCAGCCCTGACCGGCGAGTCTGTACCGCGCACTGTTGCAGTTGGTGATGCCGCACTTTCAGGCATGATCAATCAGTCCGGCGTTTTGACGGTTCGGGTTACCAAGCCTTTTAACGAATCGTCTATCTCTAGAATTCTGGAGCTAGTGGAAAATGCGAGCAGCAAAAAGGCTGACACCGAAAAATTCATCACCCGATTTGCCAGGTACTATACCCCAGTCGTGGTGTTTCTCTCTTTGGCAGTTGCGCTTTTGCCGCCTTTGCTGATTCCCGGTGCCACTCACTCAACCTGGGTATATCGCGCTCTCGTACTGCTAGTGATCTCATGTCCCTGCGGTTTGGTCATCAGCATTCCACTGGGCTACTTTGGCGGCATCGGCGGCGCGGCCAAACACGGCATCCTAGTTAAAGGATCAACGTTTCTCGATGCCCTCACGCAGGTAGACACCGTTGTTTTCGACAAGACAGGCACGCTCACTCAAGGCAACTTTCGCGTAACGCAGATAGTGCCCGAAAACGGATGGAGTCAGCGCGAGCTGTTGTCACTAGCTGCTCAAGTAGAATCGCAGTCCAACCATCCAGTGGCTCAGTCTATCTTGCAAGCGTATGGTCAACCGACTGATCGCTTTACAATCACTGACTACGAAGAAATTGCAGCGCACGGAATTCGCGCTCGTATCGATGGCCGCATAGTACTCGCTGGGAATGATCGGCTGCTGCATCGAGAAAGGATTCCGCATGAGGTCTGCACGGTAGAGGGTACGGTTGCTCATCTGGCCGTGGAGGGCGAATATGCCGGGCATATCACAATCGCCGATGAGCTAAAGCAAGATGCGGCCCAGGCTATCAAGCGCTTGCACGCTCAAGGCATCAGAACGGCCATGCTGACAGGCGATAGCCAATCGGTTGCCAATCGCGTCGCTAGGCAGTTAGGACTCGACCAGTACCGAGCCGAACTCCTGCCAGAAGACAAGGTAAAGGCACTAGAAGAATTTATAGCCCAAGCTAAGAAGAACAGAAAAGTTGTCTTTGTTGGCGATGGGATCAACGATTCTCCGGTTATTGCTAGAGCTGATGTCGGTATGGCAATGGGGGGGCTTGGCTCAGATGCAGCAATTGAAACGGCTGACATAGTGATCATGACTGATGCCCCCGCCAAGGTTGCCGAGGCAATCCGGCTGGCTCGTCGTACGCTTCGCATTGTTTGGCAGAACATCATCCTAGCAATGTCGGTGAAAGCGTTGTTCATTGCGCTAGGAGCGGTTGGTCTGGCCTCACTTTGGGCCGCCGTGTTTGCGGATGTGGGGGTGGCGCTGCTGGCTATACTCAATGCGAGCCGCATACTAAGAGAACAACCAGGACTAAGCGGACAGTGATTCAAGAAGCGCTGAGCGAAGTTGTAGGAGGGCAGGTGCTGTTGGTCCTTGGTCGCGGTGTGCAAACTCTAGATAGAAGCTCTATCCCGTTGATTACTCCGTAGTCGAAAGTCATCTCTTACCATAGTTTTTGAGCGCAAGTAATAGGCCGTCTCCAACAGGCAAAAGGCTCATCGCAACGCGCTTATCATCTCGCACTTTCTCATTCAATGCTCGGATGCGTTTTGTTCTTTTGTCTTGTATCTCTGAGTCAGCAACGCGGCCATACCAGAGCACATTGTCTATGGCGATTAGTCCACCAGGTCTGACTAGCTGGAGGGATCTTTCGTAGTAGCTGTCGTAGTTGCTTTTGTCGGCGTCGATGAAGGCGAAGTCGAAGGTGCTAGATTCGCCGTTGGCGATCAGACTATCGAGGGTGTCTAGGGCGGGGGCGATGCGGAGATCGATTTTGTGGGCGACGTTGGCTTTTTGCCAGTAGGAAAGGGCGATCGCACAATCGTTTTCATTCACATCACAGGCTACTATCCGTCCGTCTTCTGGCAGTGCTAGCGCCACGCTGAGAGCGCTATAGCCAGTGAAGACACCAATCTCTAAAGTCTTTTTTGCACCGATTAGCTGAACTAACAAAGCCATAAACTGGCCCTGTTCAGGAGAGACTTGCATCCTGGACTGAGGATGTTCCGCTGTCCTTTTTCTCAGCTCGCTTTGAGTAGGTGACTCTCTAAGCGAAGCCGAAAGCAGATAGTTGTGTAGACGATCGTCAAGTCCTATCGATTGATTCGACATCTAGAAGTCAATGGGTGAAGTCACCTGCAAAGGCGGTGTGGTGCCCTAGGCCGCACACATTACGCTACGCATTGTCTTCATATTACCGGGCAAATCGTAGCGAATAGCCTGCTCAATTAAAAAGCTGGGTACGGGGATCAGCGGCGTTGCTCTGACGGAATAGGTGATTAGCGTGCCTGCGCCGTAGTCTTCTAGCGTTAGGTCGGCGGCGAAGTCAGAGAAGGTGCCGCGCTCGAAGCGAAACTGAATGTTTTGATGTAGGGTTTCGATGACTTGCAAGTATATTTCTACCTGCGCTGAGAACATCATGAAGGCTTTACGAGCGACCTGGTAGAGCCTACGGGTGGCTGGATGGGTCTGGGTCTGGCGTTTGGCTTCTAGTACCTGGCTCTGGACGATGTCGGGAAAGTAGTGGACCCACTTGCTGTAGTCGGTGAGCTGCTGCCAAGTTTGCGATCGCACCAGCGGCACATACATCGTTGCGGTTACTGCTGCGCCCTGGCTCACAGGCGTCGTCGAGATTAGCACGTCGCCTTGCAAAAGAGACTTTTCTCGCTGTAGCGTTGCGGCATCGAGTGAGGTTACAGCATCATGCGCACGGAGAGTCGAAGAAACTGTCATAGAATTCAAAGGAATAAATGGGAGCAGACTTTCTCTGGTCTTCTTGACCAAACTTCATGATCAAGTAGTCTATAGCCGGACAATTTACAACCAGCTAATCTACGGCCAGATAGAAGCAGATAGGTAGAATCACCGTCATTATTGCCTAATCCTACGGAGAGCAGGTCAAGCGCACACAGGGGATGAATGAACTTTTTGTAAACTCACTAAGCCCCATTACCCTTATGCCTAAAGCGTTCCCAAGTAGATCTCGATTGAGTTCCGTAAGAACGCCCGGTCAAGAGCAAACATTAGCAGCGATCTAAAATTTAGGATCGTATTAAATCGTACCAAATGCATAGAATTTCTTAAGAATTGCCTACACCTTCACGCAAACTACACAAACCGGTCAATATGTTCAATCGTTTTCGCCTGACTCCAGGTTCTCAGCTACTGTTGCTATTGGTCTGTATTACGTTGGCCGTTTGGATTCTACGAGGACTCACGCTCTTGTCTTTCCTGCCGGGGATCGTGCTGTGGCTGCTGATCCTGGCCTGTCTAGGCGTGTTTGTCTTCAATAGTTTGCAGTCTATGCGCTAGCTTTTCTTTTTGGCGATCGCTCATGGCTCGGCCTACAGTCAGATTTAATAGATCGCCAATCAACATCACCAAAGAGGTCAGCCATAGCCACAGCAGCAGCACAATTACTGTTGCCACCGCGCTGTAGACAAAGTTGCCAAAGTGGGCGACATATAGGCGAAACAGACTCGAAATCACCGCCCAGGAGAGCGCTGCTAGGATAGCTCCCGGCATAATCGGCTTGCCGAGTGTCCAGCGACTGGGCCCAAATCGATAGATGAAGGCAAACGCAGATGACATGATACTGAGCGCCATCGGCCAGCGAGAATATCCCCAGGCGGTTGCTACCCACGAGCCGACATTGCCGCTGCTGTAGTAGATTAGCTGATCTACTGCCCACTCGCTGATAAAGACGAAGCAGGACGCTGAGATTAGCAAGGCAATCGTGCCCAGGGTTAAAGAGATCGATATTAAGCGCGCTTTCCAAAAGGGTCGACGTCGACGGATCGGAATCTGCTGCATCTGGTCGAGGGCTCGCATGGCTGCGCTCATCGCACCGGAAGAAGCCCAGAGCGCAAAGGCAAAACTCACTGAGAACAGTCCTTTGCTAGGTCGGTCTGTGACTACGTCTTCAAAACCGTAGATCAGCTCGGGTACGCCTGCGGGCGCGACTTCACTGAGCTGCTCTGCCAGCTTCAAGAATGTAGACTGAAGCGGACTAAAGATACCAATCGCGGTGAATAGGGCTAGGATTGCTGGAAACAACCCAAGCATAGAGTTGTAGGCCATTTCAGAAGCTAGGCTGGGGAGCCGCTGTCTAAACGTATTGCGAATGACTCTACGCACCGTTAGCAGATTGACGTAGCCTAAAAAACGGACAAACTCAACCGGCGACAGGACGTGTCGAATGCGCTGTAGCGGCCTTTGTTCGCAGTAGGTTGCATATAGTTTTCTAGAAACAGCGCGGTGAGGACGGGTCACAAAGACTTCTACTTAATATATATTCGGTAACGACTGCTAAGCTCTTCTCATTTTATAGCTTTCTGCACTTTGCTTACTACACTACGGAAGGCTGCACCCCTTGTTATATAACGCAAAGTGCCATAGCAAAGTGCGAATGCATCCGCGCTTTGCTATACATATAGCCTGTGTCGGACGCATTCGGCACAGACGCGTCACCTAGCCCGTTATCTTGGTAGGCGTTCCCTGTCTTGGTAGGCGTTCCCTAGCGCCGCAAAGCAACGCGGGTTTCTACCGTTGTAATATAGTGCTTTCATCCTGAAGGCTATATCTAAAGCCAAGTGACAAAAGCTATAGTGCCACAGGGTAAAAATGCTATCAGATGTCTTATGGAAAGGATGCTGCCAAAGCGATTATGTAAAGGGTAGCGAAGGTGATCGCGCAGGCCGCTACGCGTATTGAAGGCACTCGGACCGGTGAGATAGCCACCGAGAATTGGCGCTAGATTGTCAGAGACGCGCGCTTTCCTTAAAGAGCCGACCGCGAATAGGCCCAGGCGATCGCGAATATTAGCTTTAAAGTCTAAAACGTATAGAAGCTGATCCCTACCGGTAGGGTTCCACAGCGGCACCAGTGAAGCTGGCTTTGGGGCGGCAATACCTACCTTTTGCAGCCGTGAACACCGAATCACGAATAGTTGTAGACATCTCTAGAATGTAGAAGACATCCAAGGGCTAGCGCTTGAACTCCAGCAGGTTCCCGGATGTAGTGACCAGCGTGTACTGGCTAGGCAAGACGCGTCTGTAGCGGTTTTCGCTCTTCTTTGCTTTCACAGAGAAAGCAGCGTGAAAAGCAGCCGAAAAGAGCCTAGCAACCAAAAGGCGCTTCAGGAGAAAAGCCATGCAGATCAACGATCCCAATAAATTTACTGAGAAAGTTCGCACTGCCCTAGACAGCACGATAGAAGTCGTCAAACGCTCTAGTCAGCAGCAGTTGGAACCCGAGCATTTAATGCTGGCGCTGCTAGATCAAGAGGGTTTAGCGGCGCGAATCTTTCAGAAGCTGGATGTCTCGGTTGCCGATGTGCGATCGCACACCCAAACCTTCATAGACAAGCAGCCCAAAGTCAGCAGCAGCGACTCAGTCTACATCGGCAAGCACGCCAGCACTCTACTTGATAGGGCTGATGCTTACCGCCAAGAATTCGACGACGATTATATTTCTATTGAACATCTAGTCTTAGGCTACGTGGCCGACAAGCACTTCGGCCAGCCGATGTTCAAAGCTTTCAATATTAAAGAAAAAGACTTAAAAGCAGTCATTACGCAGATAAGAGGAACCCACAAAGTGACCGATCAAAACCCTGAAGGCAAGTACGAATCGCTGCAAAAGTATGGCCGCGATCTAACTGAGTATGCTCGCGAAGGCCGTCTAGACCCGGTGATTGGCCGGGATGACGAGATTCGTCGCACCATTCAGATCCTCTCTCGCCGGACGAAGAACAATCCGGTGCTGATCGGTGAACCGGGTGTGGGTAAAACTGCGATCGCAGAAGGGCTCGCCCAGCGTATTGTTCGCGGTGACGTACCCCAGTCTCTGCAAGATCGCACGCTGATCTCTTTGGACATGGGCGCGCTGATTGCGGGTGCTAAATATAGAGGAGAGTTTGAAGAGCGGCTAAAAGCTGTTCTAAAAGAAGTCACCGAATCGAGCGGTCAGATTGTTCTATTTATCGACGAAATTCATACAGTTGTCGGCGCGGGTGCCTCCCAGGGGGCGATGGACGCGGGTAACCTGCTAAAGCCAATGCTGGCTCGTGGCGAGCTGCGCTGCATTGGTGCGACCACACTAGACGAGTACCGTCAGCACATTGAAAAAGACGCCGCTCTAGAAAGACGCTTTCAGCAGGTCTATGTCGATCAGCCGTCTGTCGCGGATACCGTCTCGATTCTGCGCGGACTCAAAGAGCGCTACGAAGTGCATCACGGCGTCAAGATTGCCGATAGTGCCCTAGTGGCCGCTGCGGCCCTATCGACTCGGTACATCAGCGACAGATTCTTGCCAGACAAGGCCATCGATCTCGTCGATGAATCTGCTGCCAAGCTAAAAATGGAGATCACCTCCAAGCCAGAAGAGCTAGACGAGATTGATCGCAAAATTCTTCAGCTAGAAATGGAGCGGCTGTCTCTACAAAAAGAAACCGATCCGGGTTCGGTTGAACGATTAGAGAGACTAGAAGAAGAGCTGGCAAATCTAAAAGAAGAACAAAATGAACTGAATGCACAGTGGCAGTCTGAGAAAGACACTATCAGCAATATTCAGTCCATAAAAGAAGAGATTGACCGCGTCAACGTTGAAATCGAACAGGCCAAACGCGATGTTAACCTAGCCAAAGCCTCTGAGCTTGAATACGATAAGCTTCCTAAGCTGCAAAAGCAGCTAGAAGAAGCAGAAACAGATCTAAGCGAAACTCAGACCTCTGGAAAGACGCTTTTGCGTGAGGAAGTTACCGAAGCTGATATTGCCGAAATCATCTCTAAGTGGACTGGCATTCCGCTGAGTAAGCTAGTCGAATCAGAAATGCAAAAGCTCTTGAACCTGGACTCTGAGCTGCATCAGCGAGTGATTGGTCAAGACGAAGCGGTGACTGCGGTAGCCGATTCTATTCAGCGATCGCGCGCCGGACTCGCCGACCCTGATCGCCCGATGGCCAGCTTTATCTTCCTTGGTCCTACTGGCGTCGGTAAAACGGAGCTGGCCAAAGCGCTTGCTAGCTATCTCTTTGATACCGAAGAAGCGATGGTGCGAATCGATATGTCCGAGTATATGGAGAAGCATTCTGTTTCTCGTTTAGTCGGTGCGCCTCCGGGATATGTCGGCTACGACGAGGGCGGTCAGCTCACCGAAGCGGTGCGGCGTCGTCCGTTTGCGGTGATTCTCTTTGATGAGATCGAGAAAGCGCATCCTGATGTTTTCAACATTCTCTTACAGGTGTTGGACGATGGCCGAATCACCGACTCTCAGGGTCGCACGGTGGACTTTACCAATTCCATCATCATCATGACTAGCAATATCGGCTCGCAGTATATATTGGATATTGCTGGCGATGATACTCAGTACGATGAAATGCGATCGCGGGTTACAGACGCCCTGCGCGGCCAGTTCCGACCCGAGTTTCTCAACCGCATTGACGAGATCATCATCTTCCATGCGCTAGTCAAATCCCAGCTACGCGACATCGTCAAGATTCAGATCAAGCGTCTAGAACGCCGGTTAGAAGAGAAAAAGCTATCGCTAAAGCTCTCCGACGATGCCCTAGATTTTCTTGCCGACGTTGGCTACGACCCGACCTATGGCGCTCGTCCGCTCAAGCGGGCTATCCAACGTGAGATTGAAACTGCGATCGCCAAATCAATCCTACGCAGCGAGTTTCTTCCCGGCGATACTATCTTCGTCGATGTAGAAAACGAGCGGCTAGCCTTCAAACGACTGCCTGCCGAACTCGTTACGGTATAGCCCCGTAGTTTGCGTTCCTAGCTTCATGCCAGTTCTTGCTGCTTTAGACTCATCCACATGGGTCTGTTTCACCATCTAAAGTCGATGGGTAACTTAAAACCAACACTACAACATCGCCGTTGTCTGCCGTTGTTCAGGTTTTCGTACCCATGAGTGCTTCCTTACCGCAATCTGATAGAGCCTATACCAATGTGATGGAAAGGCTGGTGGCAGAAGAAGTGGCTAGGCAAGAGTCTAAGCTGCCAGAGAAGCTGCGTGAGTATATTAAAACGGTTGAGGTAGAAACCTATGCGCTCAACCGTTTGCCTGCGCTCTACGCCTCTAGTGAAAAGGGCTGGCAGATGCAGTACGAGAAAGCCGGTAAGGATTATGCCGAAGCGGTCTATAAAGCCGTGCGCCAAGGTGTCGCCGCTGTACAAATCGATCCGCTACGGGCGTCACAGCCGCTTTCTGTTAAGCAAAATGACGAGTCAGAGGCGATTCTGACCACTTTTCGCGACATGCTCAATCAGCCAGAGCTGACCTGGGACGATATTCTCTACAAGTGCAAACGCCTATTGCTGCCGCGTAATCATCCCGATCGACCACCGCTAAGAGATGAGTCGCAGCACAAGGTGCGCTGGCAGCCGGGTACTCATGGAGGTGCTGAGCCCTGGGCCAAAACGAGGGAAGTGCTCAACCGTAGTCAGGCAAATCCGCTGAGGACGGTAGAGGCTCAAACTGGTAATAGCTGGAATGATGACCGCTATCAGCAGTAGATGATGGTATTCGCTGGAGTGGCTGAGTCTATACTGCTACTTTGAGCCTGACGCTAGTGCTGCTTCAATGCCTAGCTCTTTTACGCCCTGTCGAAGCCGCTGAGCCTCGGCAGGGTTTGTTCTTTGAGCGATATCAATGGCCTTGTCAAAGGCGGCTTTGGACTGAGGCAGCTTGCCTAGTTTGAATAGGACGACCGCTAGATTCTGATAGGCAGCGCCATAGTTTGGATCGAGTGCAATTGCATATTCATAGGCCCGCATTGCCGGTTCCAAATACCCCTTTGCCTGATGGACCACGCCCAGGCTAAAGAACGTCAGCGGCTGCTTGGGATCGATACGTCCGGCGGCTTCGTACTGGGCGATCGCACCGTCCAAGTCCCCTCGCAGCTTCAGCAGTGCTCCCAGATTCAGGTAGGCAGGCAGCTTCAATAGACCGGCAATCGGCACCGCGATCGCCTTTCTATAAGCTGCCTCAGCCGCCTCAAACGCTTCGGTGTACCGATGCAAAATTCCTAGGTGATAGTACGCTTCATACTCAGTCAGCGGCTTCAGCTCGGCTTTTAGCGCCCGCTGAAGCAGCGCGTCAGCTTTTTCCCATTCCTTAGACTGCACATATAAAGCTCCTAGCTTATTCGCGATCAGCCCGTCGTCAGGATTCGCTGCTAGATACTGAGTCATGATCCGCTCAGCGCGTTTGAATTTATCTTGCGCCTCGGCGGCTGTGACGCTATAGCCCGTATGGTCAATTAGTGCTTCGCCAAACTGTGCAACCTGCCAGTGCGGCTCAGCCGCCATCAGCGCCTGAATGCTGTTGTCAACGCTCTCGTGAATGGGCCGCTGGTACTTGATCGTCATCAAGTTACGAAACAGCCGCGATATCTGGGTATAGGGAGACTGGTTCGCGCCTGTCTCTGTGCGCAGCGCGGTTACCATCAGTAGCTCGTCTGGGGCGATCGCACCCAAAGGCTTTTCTGCTTTGATAGTGGCAATCAGCCTGCGCCCCGCGCCAGTCAGCGTTTCGTCGGCGTCTAGTACCAGTATCCAGTCCTGAGTGGCCTGATCTAATGAGGCATTGCGGGCGATCGCAAAATCATCGCCCCACATCAAGAAATTCACCTTTGCCCCTGCCGCCGCTGCAATCATCGGCGTATCGTCACCAGAGCCCGTATCTAGAACGATAATCTCATCGGCTAAGTCTTTGACACTCGCTAACGCACGAGGCAAATTCTTCGCCTCGTCTTTCACAATCATGCAGAGGCTAAGCGTTGCCATCGGTGAAAGCCCTCTTTTTAGTCAGTATCGGTAGTCGATGAGCTTTCTTTCGCTTTTTCTTCGGCTGCTTTCTCTTCGGCTGCTTTTGTCTCTGCCGCTTTTTCCTCTGCCGCTTTTTCCTCTGCTGCCTTGGCTTCAGCGCGCTGTTTCTTTTCTTCTTCTCGCTTGGCTTTCTTTTTCTTGTCAGCTTCGATCATGTCTTTCATGACTTCTTGCGCCTGCGCCATCTTCTCTAGATTGCCGCGATAGAGCTCAATGTCTTTCTTCAGCAGGTCTTCGTTGAGGCCGATGGTCTCTGCCAGCGCTTTGCTCAGGGCGTCACGCTTTTCTTTATCTTGCAAAAAGTCCGCATCGATTGCTTCGACTACGTTGTACAGGCCAATGGTAAACAAACGGCTGTACTTAAACTTTGGATTGCTAATAGCCTTGTGAAGGTTCGCCTTTAGCGTATCGCTGCCGCTGTCCGTCTTGGCTTCGTTTAGCACCGATTTGAAGCTGTCTATCGACGGCAGGGACTTCGCGACGCCTAGCAGCTCTTCGGCGTCGCGCCGGTACTGGTCGGGATCAGCTTGGTTTGCCTGGATAATCGCTTTGTAGATAGCATCGCGATCGCCCGCAGGCTCGTAGCCCTTCATGAATCGATCGTACGTGCTGACAACGCCCAGCGCAAAAATAGAATCGTAGTTAAAGTCGGCGTTGACTAGCAGCAGATGGGTCTCTACCATCAGCTCTTCGACCACACGGCGATAGATCGCGTTGATAGGACGGGTGTGCTGGCTATAGAAAGCTCGCTTTGTGTCTGAAACCGTGCGGACGTTGTTCACAAGTAAACACTCAAATACTCTTTGTAAACTTAATTGTTACGCTTTGCAGTCCCTTTGCCAAGCGTGAGAGCTCGAAAATGATGAATGATGAGTAATGAATAATGAACTATCTATTTCTCTATGTCTCCTCTTTTGAGTCTGGCGCACTACCTAGCAGGCGAGTTCGAAAACAAGGCCCAAGCAAAAGCTCAGCCTGCCTGGTATGTCCACTTGCGCCTGTGGCAAAGACCGATTCCTAGCTTGTCCTCTGCTCAGACGTTTACGTTTTTGCTAGAGCAGCAGAACATGCTCTCTGGGCAACCGCCGTACCGGCAGCGAATTCTACAGATTACTGACTCAGCCAACCAACAGGACCAGCTAAAAGGACAGTACTTTGCCTTACAAGATCCGCTGAAGTTGAGAGGTGCAGGCCAAGATCCCAGCATCCTGGCAGGACTTTCGTCAAAGGATCTGGTGTCGCTACCCAACAGCGGTGCGACGATTCGCTATCAACGCGTAGAGAATGGCTATCAGTTTCAGTCTGCGCTAAAAGATGGTGAGCTATGTTCTTTTGACTATGACGGTCAGACCCGGTATGTCTATTTAGGCTTTGATGTTGAGCCGCAGGCAGACACTATCCTGCTCAAGACCTATGACAAAGGAATAGACCCCGACACTGGCCGAGGTCTATGGGGTGCTTTGATGGGACCGTTTTTAATGGCCAAGCAGGCTAGCTTTGAGTGGTAGCTAGCTAGGTCAGTGGCAAAGTCTTCGTCAACCAACCGCAACTTTAAACGGCACTGCCAGCGCCTCTGCCTCGGTGCTGTAGATTTCAAACACTGAGTCCATCATAGTGACTTCGAAGACGAGTCTCGCTTCGGAATGGACGTTGCAAAGGCGAAAGCTGCCGCCAATTTTCTCAGTGTCGCGCATGCCAGCAACTAGCGAGGTCAGCCCTGAGCTATCGATGAAGTTGACCTCAGCTAGGTTGATCAAGATATTGGGTGAGTCACTGGTGATTGCCTCTTGTAGCTTGAGGCGAAACTGCCAGGCGGTGGTGATGTCTAATCTTCCAGACGGGGAAAAGACAATCACGGACTCTCCTGTGGAGGTTGTAAGGTCTTTGTGCTCCATTGCTGATGCCGCTCCTCTTTTGGTTGGAAACTTGGATCTTGGGCTTTATTCTTGTTCTGTGCCCATGAATCTAGAGTACCCAAAAGGGCGGAAATTCGGTGTTTAGATGCTCATCTCTGCCCAGTCGTGGGGTTTGAGGAAGACATCGTACAGCTTGGCTTCTGGGGTGCCGGGCTCTGGCGCGTAGGCATACTCCCAGCGCACTAGCGGCGGCAAAGACATCAAGATAGATTCGGTGCGACCGTTGGTTTGCAGCCCAAAGAGCGTGCCCCGATCAAAGACTAGGTTGAATTCGACGTAGCGGCCCCGACGGTAGAGCTGGAAATCACGTTCGCGATCGCCATATTCAGTCCCGGCTCTTTTCTCTACAATCGGCACATAGGCAGGCAAAAACGCATCGCCGCAGTCCACTGCAAACTGAAAAATCTCTTCCCAAGAGCGCTTCGGCGCGGTGCCTGCCTGCTGACTGTAGAGCGCAGCCGGACCGTCCTGGTTGTGACCGCGATAGAGTTCGCCGCGCTGACCGTTTTGATAGTCAAAGAAGATGCCGCCAACGCCTCTGGGCTCATCTCGGTGCTTTAGATAAAAGTATTCGTCGCACCAGCGCTTGAAATTTGGATAGTACTGAGGGTTGTGGCGATCGCACGCAGTTTTCAGCGTCTTGTGAAAATGCACCACGTCTTCTTCAGTGGTGTAGTAGGGCGTTAGATCAATGCCGCCGCCAAACCACCAAACCGGACCCGCCTCAAAGTAGCGATAGTTGAGATGGACCGTTGGCACGTACGGATTGCGCGGATGTAGCACCATCGAGGTGCCAGTCGCATAGAACTGGTGGCCTTCGGCTTCGGGCCGCTTGACTAGAATCGCTGGTGGCAGCTTGTCGCCCCACACTTCCGAAAAGCCGACGCCACCCTGCTCAAAGATATTGCCTGCTTTCATGACGCGCGATCGCCCGCCGCCACCTTCAGGCCGCTCCCAAGCATCTTCTTGAAACTTACCGCCGCCATCAACTGCTTCAAGCTTTTGGCAAATTCGATCTTGCAATTTTTTAAAGGCTGTACTGACTCGCTCCCTTGACCCTTCTGGCGGTAGCGTTGGCGTTGGCGCTGAAGCCTCTGATGCAGCGGATGGGCGAACAGCTTTTGCAGGAGAAAGAGTCATGGTACCTAGAGTAAGGAAGCCTATTAGTCGCTGAAGTGAACTAAAGTTAGTCTGTCTTTTAGTCAAACACGATTTTGAATGCTTTATTGCATCTTTGAAACAGAGCGTGACAATCTGTGACAAATTGTCAGTAAATCACTGAGCTGCACTGAAACAGTTCAGATAGCTCTACTAGACTGAGGGTTAGACTGTTACGTTACGGCTCTTGATGATTTGTATCCTCTATGGAACGCGACTACATAGCGACTAGCACTGCGCCTGCCGAGATCCTCTGGCAGATAGTCAATAACCTGGCCGACATGGAGCTGTGGCATCCCTTGATCACGCGCACCAATGCCCCTAGAGGGCAAAGAGCCACACCCGGCCTAATCTATCGCGCCTTCAATCGATATCTGTTCTCTACAAAGGTGTTTGTCGAGCGCGTTCTCCCCGGTGAGCTCATTAGCGTTCGCGTGTTTTCGCTGCCGGGTCTACAAGAACGGGCCACCTATCGCATCGTCTCTACGCTGTGCGGCACCTGTGTGCTGTATTCTGTCACCCTTAGCGGCTGGCTCTCCCCGCTGGTGTGGCCAGTCTTGCGTCCCCACCTCAACCGAGTCGCCTCGGCCCTAGTGCAGGCCGCAGAACACGCCGTACTCCATCCCGAGCAAAAGCGAACCCGAACAGATATTCTTTGAAGGTACTTTTCTGTTCTCTCTACGCCCCCCACTCCCTACCTCCCTTAATGATTACCACGCTCGATACAAACGCCATCCTGACGGTCCTAAAGCCCGTCCAAGACCCCGAATTGCAAAAGAGCCTAGTCGAGCTCAACATGATTCGCAATGTCGAGGTCGATGGTGGCAAGGTGAGCTTTACCTTGGTGTTGACTACCCCAGCTTGCCCGCTGCGAGAGTTCATCGTCGAAGACTGCGAAAAAGCAGTGCGCACCCTACCTGGCGTAGAGAGTGTAGAGGTAGAAGTCACCGCTGAAACGCCACAGCAAAAGTCCCTACCCGATCGCACGGGTATAGATGGTGTCAAGAATATCCTGGCGGTCACTAGCGGCAAAGGCGGTGTTGGCAAGAGCACGGTGGCGGTCAACCTAGCGGTCGCTCTGGCCAAAACGGGCGCATCAGTGGGCCTGATCGACGCGGATATCTATGGTCCCAACGCGCCGACCATGATGGGCCTAAGTGAAAGCAACGTCACAGTCCGCGATGACAATGGCGCGCAGGTACTAGAACCTGCTTTCAATCACGGCGTCAAGATGGTCTCGATGGGCTTTTTGATCGACCGCGATCAGCCGGTTGTGTGGCGTGGTCCGATGCTAAACGGCGTGATTCGTCAGTTTCTATATCAGGTGCAGTGGGGTGAGCTGGACTACATGGTGGTAGATATGCCGCCGGGGACGGGGGATGCGCAGCTGACGCTAGCTCAAGCAGTGCCGATGGCGGGGGCGGTGATCGTGACGACGCCTCAGGATGTGGCCATCTCTGACGCTAGGCGCGGACTGAAGATGTTTGAGCAGCTCAAGGTGCCGATTCTGGGCCTGGTGGAGAATATGAGCTATTTTGTGCCGCCGGATATGCCAGATAAGCAGTATGCCATCTTTGGCGAAGGCGGCGGGGAGCGAGCGGCGGCAGAGCTGGGCGTAGAACTGCTGGGTAAGGTGCCGCTAGAGATGCCAGTTAGAGAGGGAGGCGATCGCGGCCTACCGATTGTCCTGAGCGATCCTGATTCTGCGTCAGCTATGGCTCTGATGGACATTGCCAAAAAGACGGCTGCTAAGATCTCTGTAGCTGCGCTAACTTAGGGACACCTAGCCATTCTTGCTCAATGAATTCCTATTCTTCTTACTCAGCGACCCAGCAGCGCTGGAAAAAGCTGATTCGCGGCTGGCAGGGAATAGACTGGCTCTTATTCCTACTGCCGGTATGCGTCACTATCTTTGCCAGTATTCTGATCGGCAGCACCCAAAAGTACACAGGTGAAACGGGCTATGCGATTAATCACCTGGTCACAGGAGCTGTCGGCCTGGTGGTGGCGCTTTGGATTGCGCGCAGCCGATATGAGATGCTGTTGCAGTGGCGATGGATTATCTATGCAGGTACGATCGCTTCACTGATAGCGGTGATGGCCATTGGTACAGTAGGACTGGGGGCGCAGCGCTGGATTTCAATCTTTGGCTTTAACGTACAGCCGTCTGAATTTGCCAAGCTCGGCGCAATCATCACCCTTGCCGCCTCGCTAAAAGATAGAGACGCGCCAACGCTGTTTGGCATGATCAGAGCGCTGGCCATTACGGCGGTGCCCTGGGCGCTAGTGTTTTTGCAGCCAGACTTAGGAACGTCGCTAGTATTTGGCGCGATTACGATCGGCATGCTGTACTGGAGCGGTACGAATCCAGGCTGGCTGATCCTAATGGCCTCACCGCTGGTATCGGCGATTGTGTTTCACGTGTCGTTCCCGGTCTGGGTGGGGTGGGTGCTGCTGATGGGCGTAGTGGCCTATCGGTCTTTGCACTGGCGTTTGTATGGTGCGGTAGCGGCAATCGGCATCAACGTGATGTCAGGCAAACTAGGCGAAGTGCTGTGGGGCTTTCTACAGGACTACCAAAAGGACCGGCTAATTCTGTTCCTAGACCCGGATAAAGATCCGCTAGGAGGTGGCTACCACCTGATTCAGTCGCGGATTGCAATTGGGGCTGGAGAGATGTGGGGTCGAGGGCTATTTCATGGGACGCAGACACAGCTGAGCTTTATTCCTGAGCAGCATACTGACTTTATTTTCTCGGCAGTGGGCGAAGAGCTTGGCTTTGTTGGCGGCATGTTTTTGATCCTGGCTTTTTGGCTGATCTGCCTGCGGCTGGTATTGATTGCGCAGAATGCTAAAGATAATTTTGGCTCTTTGCTAGCGATTGGCGTGCTGTCGATGATTGTCTTTCAAGCGATGATCAATATCAGTATGACGATTGGCCTAGCGCCAATTACCGGGATTCCGCTGCCGTGGATGAGCTATGGGCGCTCGGCCCTGCTGACAAATTTTATTGCGGTCGGCTTGGTCGAATCGGTGGCCAATACGCGTTCTAAATCAAAGTTTTAATCCGGAGTTGCTTATGGCTATGGCAACGTATCAGCCGCCAGTTTCAAACCTGCTGACCTATGGCAGTTGTCTAGACGTTGACAGGCGAGTGTCTGATCCAGAGCGCGATCGCCTGCGCAAACAGATCCTCTCGGCTGAGCCTGGCAAGTTAGATAAATCGCTGCTCTCTCAACTCAAGCCGTTCTATAGGTTTGAGAGCTGGCCAAACTATCTATGCGAGTTAGAAATTACCGCTGAGCATATTCCTGAGCTAATCCGAATGGCAACGGATGATGAGCTGAACTATGCCGATAGCGATTCTGTAGAGGTGTGGGCTCCAATACATGCCTGGCGGTGTCTGGGCCTTCTAAAAGCTGAAGCTGCCGTGGAGCCTCTGCTGAGTCTGTTCGTCGGAGAAGAGGATGCCGACTGGACTAGAGAAGAGATTCCCTGGGTGCTAGGCATGATTGGCGAAAGTGCGATCGCCCCAACAGCCCTGTTCTTAGCCAGCCGAAAGAATAACGAATGGGACCGGGCAGCAGCAATTCAAGCGCTAGAGCAGATAGCAGTATTGCATCCGGCACTAAAAGAAAGCTGTATAAAGCGAGTGGCCTCACAGCTAGCAGATTTTGAATACAACTCAGAATCGTTAAATGCTTTTCTAGTAAGTACTTTAATCGAGCTGGAAGCGGTCTCTAAGGCGGCTCTGATAGAGCGAGTGTATAGAAACGGAGAGATCGACGATAGCGTCTGCGGAACCTGGGCAACGGTACAGATTGAACTGGGACTGGCCAAGGAAGAAGATTTTGATCCGTCTGAGCTAGAGCCAGAATATCGCTGGTTCCCGCCTGAACTAGACTCTAAGCTAAAGCTGCTGGCAGAAGGCGATTTAGAGCCGCCGAAGCAAAAGTCTTCTCAGGCGGTAGGATTTGGCAGCAAAACCCATTCCTCAAAGAAGAAAAAGAGGAAGTAGTGCTTTGAATTGAACGATTTTGAGTGGCCCTCTACCCCAAACCAGCGAGTAATTCTATTGGGGCAGAAGGGCGCGATTACGACTGTTCCTTCGCGATTAGCGCTAGTAGCTGTCGCCGTCGGTGACTGTTTTGTTGGCAAGGGTATGGTTGGCTTCGTGCAGGCGTTCTGCGATCGCATCTCTCCAGTTCAAGCTGATCCCAGGATTGGCCAGTACCTGCTGCGCTTTCTCTCTACACTGTGCCCCCGCAGTCGTGTCCATCTGTTCGATATTCGCTAGATCCTCATAGAGCTTTTGCAGTGGAATCTTCTGCTGAGGTTTTTTAGCGGTATCGGGAGATACGTTCACAGACATCTTAGGCATGTTTTGATTCTCCTAGAGAATGTAAGAATCTGCATAAAAAGCAGGTGTCTAGCTTGGATTGTCGCGCTTTAGTCCCGCTAGAACAAAAATCTCACAAGAACATTTACACAACGAGACTATAAGATCTGATTTCTTTGTGTTTCTTAAGAAAAATCGTTAACCCGAGAGCGGATGAGCAAGAGGGCCTATAGTATCTTTATTCCAATGATGGGTTAGGAGAAGCGCTTTAATGCTGTTGTCGCCTCAAGAAAAGGACAAGCTGCTAATTTTTACAGCAGCGCTAGTCGCGGAGCGGCGCAAGGATAGAGGTCTGAAGCTGAACTATCCAGAGGCCGTGGCCTATATCTCGGCGGCGATTATGGAAGGGGCTCGTGATGGCAAAACTGTGAGCGAGCTAATGAGCGAAGGGACGACGTTGCTAAAGCGCTCTGATGTGATGGAGGGTATTCCCGAGATGGTGCACGAAGTGCAGGTAGAGGCAACCTTTCCTGATGGGACGAAGCTGGTAACCGTTCACGATCCGATTGGAGAATGATCATGTATAAAGAGAATTCGGCAGAACCTACTCCTTTGGTGCCTGGGCAGGTCATTCCAGGTGGCTCGGACATGATCGAGCTGAATGCGGGCCGCGAAGTGCTGACGATGGTCGTGAGGAATGTGGGCGATCGCCCGGTTCAGGTCGGCTCACATTTTCATTTCTACGAAGTGAACGACGCACTAGAGTTCGAGCGCGAAAAGACGCAGAAAATGCGGCTGAATATCATCGCAGGCACCGCAGTCCGCTTTGAGCCAGGTGATGAGAAAGAAGTGGAGCTAGTGCCTTATGGCGGCACTCAGGAGGTCTATGGATTTAATGGCAAGTTCAACGGCGCGAATTTGAAAGCCTAAGTCTAGATCTCTTAAAGAGAGGGCAAATCAGAACAATAGTGTCAGAGTAGCAATGGCAAAATCAGCGGCGCGATTGGGAATTGGTGGGCCGGTCGGCAGTGGTAAGACGGCTTTGATCGAAGGGATTGTCCCGCTGCTAATGTCACAAGGCGTAGAGGTGGCGGTGGTGACTAATGACCTGTTGACTACCGAGGATGCGGATCGGTTAAAGCGAAAAGGATTCCTGTCACCGGAGCGGGTTGTGGGCGTTGAGACGGGGAGCTGTCCGCATACGGCCATTCGAGAAGATCCAACGATGAATCAGCTGGCGGTGCAGGATTTGGAGCTGTTGTTTCCACAGCTAGATCTGATTTTGATTGAAAGCGGGGGCGATAATCTAGCCTCTACGTTTAGCTATGACCTGGTAGATGCCTACATCTTTGTGATTGATGTGGGAGCGGGCGATGATATTCCCCGGAAGAATGGGCCTGGATTTGTGCAGTCGGATTTGGCTGTGGTGAATAAGGTGGACCTTGCGCCGTATGTAGGGGCGGATCTGGAGTTGATGCGATCGCAAAGCGCACAGTACCGCCAGGGAAAGCCAGTGATCTATACCAACTGCAAGACTTCAGAAGGCTTGAATGAGGTGGTCGATTTTGTGCAGAAGACGCTGCTGTTTGGACAGGCCACAGCAGCAGTCGCAACAGCGGGTATATAGCGTTGCCAGTTGCGATAGATCCGCTTACACAAAGATTATCAACCCGTCACCAGCTAGCGTTAGCGCTAGGCTGCGATCCGGCAGGTAGAACAGTTCTCCAGAGCCGATATATGGCCTATCCGCTGAGCGTTTCGCCTTTGTTCCGGCGCGAAGCGGATGGTATTGATCCAGATCGTGAGCAGCGAGCGTACCTGTACCGGATGAATACTTCGCCGGGGTTGCTAGCAGGCGACGTGCTGGGAATGACTGTGAAGCTGAAGGCAGGCAGTTCTCTGTATCTAATGGATCAGGCAGCAACAAAAGTGCATCCAATGCCAGAAGCGGGGGCAAAGGCCGCAGTGGTCTATGAAATTGCGGTAGATGAGCAGGCGACTCTAGAATTCTTGCCAGAGCCGCTGATTCTGTTTGCTGATTCCACGCTAAAACAAACGACTACCATTACCCTGCATCCTGAGGCTGGACTGAGCTGGGGCGAGATTATTCTGCCGGGACGCCTAGCGCGAGGTGAAAGCTATCAGTTTCGAGAATGCTTTAGTCGAATCCAGGTGATGTCTACTGGTGGCGCGACTCTTTTTGTAGAAGCGATGAAACTATTAGGCGCTCAGAATCGCTTTGCCGAGAGTGATTTATTTGCGAGTGCGCCTGTGCTGGGGACGTTGATTTTGATATTGCCTATGCAAAGCGCGACTAAGGAGAACCTGATAGTGCTTTCGCAGCAGATAGAGGCGTTAGGCTACGAGAGTGACGGTGTGGAACTGGCGAGTTCTGTTTTGCCAGGGGAGCGAGGGCTGTTTGTGCGGGCGATCGCATCCACCACCCGCGACCTGCAAGCCTGCTTCAAATCCGCCATAAACTACGTTAGAAAGCTACGCCAGCAGTTTCCCCTACCCTATTCTCTCTAGTTTCTTTGTTCATCTATCGAACTACTATGACGAACAGATCGACTACGGAAGTCGCTGACTGCTATCTAGGTAACTCCAGAGAAGACGACGCGCTAGCCGCCCAGGTTGCTCAGTCTCGTCAGCGCCAGCGATGCCTAGAAGTCACGATTGAGCAAAAAGACTGTCTCAAAGGACGAATTTTTACCCAGTCAGCTTCAGGTCAAGCCGTTGGCATCATCAAGGGACGCGACTGGCAGCTAAGAGATGGTGATGTGCTCAGAACGCAGCGCGATCGGCTGGTCTTGATCAGCTTGAAAAAACAACAGGTGCTTGCCCTGCGCTTTGATCGAGAATCAGCCAACTCTCCTGCTCAGCTAGTGAATTTAGGTCATATCATCGGTAATCATCACTGGCCGATGACGCTGCACGCCGAAACTCTCTACATAGCACTATCTGATAATGCCGATACGATAGAAGCTACGATTTACGAGATTGTTGAAACGCTGAAAATTAAGGGCTTACGTATCACACGAGAGTTTATGGCTGCTGATCATACTTTAGACTTCTCTTCAGCGCATTCTCTAGCGCATCCTTTGCCACATACTCATGACCACACTCATGCCCACTGACACCATCCCTCAACCATCAGCGCTCGCTCAGCAGCTAACGCTCATGCAGTTGGCTGACTCTTTCTTTCCTTCCGGGAGCTACACCCTGTCGCACGGGTTAGAGAGTCTAGTCCAAGCTGGAAAAATTACAGCCGCTGAAGATGTAAAAACCTTCGTCAGACTATTGCTATGCAACAAAGTAGGAAGTACTGACTTGGTGGCGCTTGCTCATGCGCATAGAGCGAGCGCTGTTTCTAATCTAGAAGATATTCGTGAAATTGACGCGCTGCTATTCGCGCAGACGCCTATTGAAAAGACTCGCAGTGCGCAAAGACAGAGCGGGCGGGCACTACTGATGGTAGCTAGCAAGACTTGGCCACATTCTCAGCTAGAGACCATGAGTCAGCAGACAGCCAGCGGTCAGCTCAACTGTCTGCATCCAATCGTGTTCGCGGTGGTCACGCAGATCGCGGGCTTGAATGAACAAACGGCTCTGGTTGCCTTTGTCCACAGCTTTGTGACCGGGGTGCTAGGGGCGGCTATTCGACTAGGCGCAATCGGCCACTTGCAGGCGCAGCAAATTCGCCTGAGCCTATCGGCAGATATGTGCGAAGTTTGTCAGGACGCTAGCAGGCTATCTATAGACGAGATGTGGTCCTGTACGCCGCTGATAGATTTGGCCCAGATGAGACAGGCCAAGCTCTCTCGTCGGTTGTTTGCTAGCTAATGTTTGCTAGTGTTGCAAGTTGTAAGGTTGCTTAAAACTCAATCTGTGTGTACCAGATTTTTAATAAGATGTGCAGAGGTCAGGAACACTCTGCATCTAAAGCCGTTTTATCTAAGATGATTTATATTCTTACCCTTGTAATCGGACTCGCGCTTGGTAGTACCCTATGCTGGGTCTACGCTAGGCGCTACTGGACAAAACGGTTATACAATGCGCAGAAAGCGGTTTCTGCTCAGTACAGTAATGACATTCAGCAAGAAGCTCGTAAAACTCAAGCAGCAATAGAAAGACGATCCGAGTTAGAACAGAAGATACGCCTTTTTGAGCATGAGCACGAAGCTCTCACTACACGCGCAACCACTCTTTCTAATCATCTAGAGGCAGCGCAGCGAGCTCTAAAAACAGCCGAACAAACCTACGAAGAACGCCTTGCGCTAGAGAAGAAAAAAGCAAGTCAGTCATCTATTAAGATGCAAGAACGGTACCAGGGAGACCTAATAGAAAAGCAGTGCGAATGCACCAGTCTAAGAATGGAGCTAGACAAGTGTGAACAAAAAAAGGAGACAAACTTAGACATCTTTTTCAAAGAGCATGAAGCGCTTGAGCAAACAAATCGAATCTTGGCAGCAGACAAGCAGCGGCTAGAGTATGAGCTGCTAACGATTTCGAATTCGAGCACTGAGCAGTGGAGATGTGTCTCATTCTAGAAAAGTACGAGCTACGCATAACGTTTGGTCGGAGTGTAGAGCGCCCAATATGGGTATGATGCGAATCTACTATCGCAAGACAAAAGAGAATTCAGATAGATACGAAATATTAGTTTCTCGAAAGAAGAACAGCAAGTCGCAGAAACAAGATATCGACTGGTTGAAGACGCAGCCTAATTGAGCGATGGGTTAGGTTACTAGACTTCAATGCCTAGAAGTGAGCCAAGGCAGTTCGAACAAGCTGCCTGTGTAGCTAGATCACACTACAGGCAAGACAAGCCCCACTGTCACATAGCGTTTCTAGCTGATTAGAAGATTTGACTTAGCAGATATCAATTTGGAATGCGTAAGCAGTCGCTACAGTCAGATACTCCTTGTGTCACTTGGCAGCCTATAGACCAGGCTAATACGTTGACTGAACTTGTGCTTTGTCTGTAGAAGTACTACAGCAAGGTGAGATAAGGCATCAGGTTGACTTACGTATAGGAGTGGATAGGGCGCATCCAGGTGATGAGTGAGAGTGGATAGCAGTAGCTCCGGAGCCAATCTCGCGCTTTATAACCTGGCGAGCACGAGACTGAACACTTATGATCGTGAAACTTTGAGCTTTTAGACTTTTTCTAATGTGCCTCTGAAAGTTCCTTGTACTGCTGAATTGCTGCCTGTATAGGCTTCTTCAATTGATATATGTCGGTTGCTTTCTCTATATCCTGTCTTGTCTCACCTTCAGGTGGAAAAATCGAAATCGACATTTTTGTTTTCAAAAAATACAGTCTGCATACTGGCTTACGATTATTGTCGTCCCAGAGAATCGCGCAATAGCTTTTGTTATCACGAATAGTTATCCGACTGGGGTCAGCGACTTCTGAGCCTATTGCTTGGACAATTCTGTAGGCTTCAAGCTCTTCTTTGGTTGTCTCCACTCCAGTCTGTTCAGATTCTTCAACCTGTTCTACATTTTCCTCTAACTTTCTAATCTCCGGCTGTTCTCTTTCAATGGCACTTTTTAGGCGTTCGTTAACGCGATCTCTAATAAAGTCTCGAAGTGCTACATGAGTAAGTTCTGTAAACTGCTCTAAAACGGTTTTTGTAAGTCTGCTGCTATAAACTCTTTCTGCAAAGACACGAACAAACTTTTCACTAGGCACTTCAAATTCATTACTAATTTCTTGCAAAAGCGCTCGATGGTACTTAAGGTTGCTAGCTGTGCTAATTATTGTTTCCAGATCAAAAGACGACTTTGTGAATTTCTTGAGTTCCTCAATTTGGTCTTCGCGAAACTGTGCGAGATTAAACTCAAAAAATGGACGTTCGTCCATTTGGTTCGGTTTGTCTAAATCGCTAAAGAAGAGATAACGAATCCCATCTGTAAGAACGCTAAATCTAGCATCTGTAACCGAAAAGTAACGAAACAATTGTCCTGCATGATCTGCTCCTAAGAATGCACCTACGGTTTTACATTCAATAAGGATTGTTATTACACCATCCTGCTTGATGGCATAGTCGACTTTCTCACCTTTTCTTATGCCGTGGTCCGCTGTGAACTCGGGAATTACTTCAAATGGATTAAAGATATCGTATCCGAGAGCCTGAAGGAATGGTAGGACAAAAGCGGTCTTTGCGGCCTCTTCGGTTACAACAGAATCTTTTTGCTGCTTGATTCGTAAGGACAATTCGTTCAGTTTATCGATAAGATCCAATTTGTCTACTCCAGAGATGGAAGTTTGGGTGCAGGTCGGCATACACTAGTCTCAAGTTAGCAAAATGGACAAGCGTACGGCTCTTTTTTATCGTTAATAGAATGACATGCATAAGTTAATCCTTCAGGAGCAGTTGAAGAATCTTACCCTATTCTTTACTTCTTCAGTTATTTACTTCACTAGCTATAGTGCATTAATCAACAGCTTAACCATTCCTATCTACTGATTTGTTTAAAGGTGATAATCGATACCTGGATATATGATGTGAGTTATGCTTTTTAGTTTGTGATGAGACGTTCGGGGCCTGTGTGTGAGAAGTCGTATGGGCCTCTGTAATCGTAGTTGTTGTTGAGGTTTGGAAAGTCGATTTGCTGTAGATAGACGACGGCTATCACCTCGTCGTTTTGCTTCAAGATGCCCCACGAGCTGGGTGCTTTGGTGTTGATTACCTGGCCTACGACTGGCTCTGTGATTTCGGTTAGCTGCTCTTCAAAGAGCTGATCGATGATCTGAGTTTCTTCTTCGCTGGGAAAAGCGGCGTAGAGCTGTGGTGAGAGCGTCAGTCTTCCCTGGCTATTTGCACTAATTCGGCTGCTGTCGATCCGGGCGTACTTAAAAGGGGCCTGGTCTGCACGAGTGACGATCTTCATCATCGGTGCGTAGGGAAAAGAGGTTTGAACAGATTCGAGCAGCTTGGCTAGATTGCTAATCTGACCTTTCTCGGTCAGGGTATTGCCTGAGAGGCCGTCCAGGATAGGCGCGGTGAATAGGGGTAGAACTCGTTCGACAGAGCGATCCATTTCGGTCTGGATTTCGGTGAACTGAGCTTGGACGGTTTGGGTGGCGGCTCTAGCGCGGACCTGGTTGGTGATTTGCAGTCCGCCGATGATTAGCGCGATCGCAATCAAACCCACTACAACGCTCCGCCGTACCCGGCGCTTTAGTTGACTAGAAACCACATAGTCCGGCAAATTGGCTCGGCTCGCATTTGCCTCGGCTAGCAGTGCCAAAGACAGCAGTAAATTCATCATCACCAGCACAAAGGCAATGATCCCGCCAGCCACTAGTCCGGCTCGCACTAGCAGGCTCCAGACAGGCGGCAGAATGTCCCACTGCAAAAATTCGTCAACGACCCACAGAACCGTGCCAAAGCAAGCAAGGGTCAGCAAAAAGACGGCTATGTTTGTAACAAGTCGCAGCAGAAAGCGGTGGTTCATGGAATGCCCTATCAAGGTCCATAGCAGCTACAGCATAGCTGGATGCTATTTCTGATAGCAGGGCAAGGATGACGGCTAAAAATCTGGGCGCTCTAGCAGGCAAAATAAGGTCAGCGCGACTGTGCAAGATAGTGTTGTTGCAGAGAAGCCGTCACAGCCTAATGCTTGGATTGGAAAGTACAGCAGTAGCGCCACCACCGCCGAAAATCCGGTCGGCTGACTGAGGAAGTGGAAGAAATCCTGAGTGCTTTCTACCCACTCTAATAATTTCAAGAAACGTCTAAGCAGTGTCATAGGAGTCTAAACAAGTAAGACGACAATTTCAGCGCTAGCCTAAAAGTTGATCGAACGCACTGCTGAAAATGGGCTTGGGAACTTTGCCCACCCAAGTTTTGACAGGCTGCTGCTGGATATCTAGGAGCGTGAACTGAGGCACGCCGGTTGCGCCAAAGCTCTCGATTTGGTTTGCCCACTGGGGATCGTCGATATCTAACATGACGAAGTTGATGCGATCGCCATACCGTTCGTGCAGTGTATCAACTGTCCCGGCCATACTCTGACAAGTGGTACACCAGTCCGCATAGAACTCTATCAGCGTCGGCTTTTGATTGGTCAAAGCAACGTCAAAAGGCACTGACTCCGCCGCCATTGACTTTAGCGTTATCAGTCCAGAGAGCGGCGTCATACTCGTGATATTCGCAGCCGGACGAGTGAGTAGAACCGTCGCCATGATGGCCAGCGCGGTAACGACGAGTCCTATCCACAGCCGCCAGCTTTTGGCTGTACTTTTATCCGATGTAGAGCTGTTTGATATAGAGTCTGACGTAGAAATCATGACACCCTAGAAACTAACGGTAGTAATAGACCAAGAAGATATGAACGGCCAACAGCAGCGAAAATATGCTCACTAAGAATATGTGACTTTTCAACCAGACGGCGCGCATCACTCGAATTAGCGTGCCTTTGCCTACCCCCGCCGGAGTGTCAGCGCCTTTCTTTCCAGCAAAGCTAAAGACCTTGCGCGGAGATTCTAGTACGCCTGTCTCGGCAACAACGCCGACTAGTGCTGTTAGGGTCACACCAAAGAAAGACCATAAGAAAATTGCATTATAGTTAATGCCGCTGACGCCAATGGTATGCACCAATACCGCGCCGAGCAAAGCCACCCCTGTGAAAATATGCAGACTGCGCCACATGAGAATGCTGCCCGGTATCTTGACTTTGAAAGGCCAGCTCCGGCTGCGCTTTCTAGCCGTCAGCAGCATTTCTGCAACCACTAGCGCTAACGCAACATAGCCGGTGATCTGCTTGTAAAGTTCGCCGCGCAAGAACTGGTGCAAGTCAAAAGAGCGATCGCGCAGCGCCTCTATGTAAATAGGGCTCAGCGCAAACGGCAGCAACAGAACCGCAGAAACCAAAGTAAGAATAATTAAAGTCGAAAATTTAGGTTTCATCAGTTCAACAAACTACAAAACACATGGTTTTACTCTTTTTGCGCCTTCAAGATATAGCAAAGTGCAAAAGGCTATAAAGGCTATATTGAAGGCGCAAAGAACAAACGAGCACTAACTTCTACGCATCCGCAGGCATACTATCAACCGGAATGTTGATCACAATACCGCCCATGACTTCGCCCATCTCGAAGACTTTATCGGGATAGCGCTCTAGGTGAACGGGGTGAGTGTTGTGACAAGTCACACAAGCCTCAGCAACTGCCAAGTCAGGATACATTGCGGAATAATATGCCTGGTCGCCGACTTCCTGATAGCCTTTAACTGGCTCACCAGTTTCTTCCATCTCTACAATTGCAGCGGTCTCAAAGTCGCCTTTGGGTGCCTGGTTGTCATTGATATTCCAAGAAGAAACGAGACTGTAAGTGAACTGACCCGATTCATTGGCAATTTCAGATCCTAGGCGGAACATCTGCGCTGGCAAAGGAATACCATCAGTCTGCTGCCAGCCTTCAGTTGATTCCACATCTAGGACGCCGTCTTCTTTTGGCTTACCTTCTAGGACTTTTGTGCGGTTTACCACATGGCGGGTATAGGCTGTTCTATCGGCAGCGAGCGTTGTGTGAATATAGTCGGCGACTAGGTCTGGGGCGATCATCGGACCTGTTGCCGTGGCAGTGCCGCCACCGCCACCACTACAAGCCACTGCTGTAAAGCAGATAGTTGCAGCGAGGGCAAATAATGCCATTGTTTTAACGCGAAAGCGCTGTATCCATGATTGAAACATCTTCATTTTCCTAAATAATTTAGAACTGAAACAAACGAGATGTCCACTTTCAAAAAGGTCAGTTATCCTGCGCTTTCTGAAGTAGACGCATTGCCCACCCGCCGCTCTTCGGCTGCGCGCATCAGATCAAAAGTCTGATGCTGCAATGTCGGCGGACGGTCAAAATTGGCTTCGACAAGGTCATCGTCGAAAATACTGTTGAAGCTGTACTCTACGCCGTGGCAGTTCATACAGACTTCTCCCACCATGCGGTTGCGCGGCTTGAGCGTGTAGGTGTTGTTGTGGTTTACCTTTGCCGTTTGGATGCCGTCACCACTTTTGTGTGTACTCCGAGGCAGATGGCAGGCGGCGCAGGTCACCGATTCTGCGCCGGGCCGAGGCAGCGGCTGGCTAGCAAACACCGCTTTAGCATGTTTGGAGTTTTCATAGTTGAGAGAATGCGTGTCGTTGTGACAGCTAAGGCAAGAATCGACCGACGCCTGCATCGTGTTCACAGAATGAACGTTGTGGCAGGCGTTGCAGTTCATCTGCTGGTCGAAGGCGTCCTGCTTCATAGGGATCTGCGCGATTCTTGGCGTGAGCGCTGATTCTCCTTCTAGCAGGCGAATTCCGTGCTTGCCTAATAAAAAGGTGTCTACGGACTGTTCGTGACAGGAGCGGCAGCTTTCATGATCGGGATTGGCGATGAATTCGTTGCTTTCATTGTTTTGATGGCAGCTAGCGCAGTTGACATCGTTGAGCGCGTGGGCGCTGGGCTCCCACAGGTCAATGATCCCCTGGACTTCCTGCTCAGTTGCAGCTGAAACGGGGAGTGTTCCTGTTAGCAGCGAGCTCGCTAGGATCAGGATTAAAGCGATCGCACCCACAGCCTTTCTAAAACCGCTTTGCCTGGAAAGATTCATGAACGAAATCATAACTTCCCTCCCAAGAATTCCTTATTCAGGTTCGGCTCAGGCGCGCTTTTTAGCTCTGTTTCAACCACCCTGGTAGGCAACTGCTGCACAGGCAGCATAGCGGGCTGTCCTAGATTCTGTCGCAAAAAACCAGTTGAGATAGTGTCGTGCTCGTGATAGTTGTGACAGCCCGCTGTCCAGCAGCCATCAGGGGCAAAGCCTTCGTGACTCTTGAGCTGGGTCAGCGTTAGCTCCTCGTGACAGGCCATACACAAGTCGGGCTGCAAGTGTACGCCTCTGCCAAACATATGCACATGCTCGTTATGACAAGCTGTACAGGTCAGCACGTCTACTTTCTCTCTAAATCCCGCCCAGCGGGGATCGAGAAACTTCTTAGCACCGTGCAAATCATTCTCCAACTCTGCCTCATGGCAGCGGTTGCAGGTCTCATTGGACACTTGCTTGAAGCCTTCATGACAGGAGGCGCAAGAGGCTTCAAACAGGTGGTGGCCTTCAGACGTTTCTCCTGGCAAGAAGATCTGTTTTTGCTCTAGGGCAAAGGATGCCGATACAGAAACCAGCAGCATGACCAGCGCTAAAATAATCACAGATTTTAGCTTGAACTGCTTTCGCCAGAATGAATTTCGATTAGAACGACTCTTCATTAAAAGAATAGAGAGATTGTCTCGCTAGCTCCTCTGAACCCGACAAGACGCAAGCACAAAAGATTTACGAACCAAATGGGAGGGCAGTAAAGCGATCAAAGCTATAGAAGAATCAACAACAAAACGACTAGCGCAGCGGCACTACCACCAATAATTCCAGCCGCTGCACCGCCGCTGATACCTTCAGGAGTTTCTATCGCGGCCTCAGGAGCCGGTGCGATCGCATCTGGCGGAATTTCGCTTGCGGTAGCGGCTGGCACGGGTTCGGCTAGCTGAACTTCGCCCTTAGAATAGTCCGCGCCATCTAGCATCAGCTCTGTGATGGCACCATAGGCCCCCACCCACGCCTCTTTGACTGCGGGTGTCCAAGCAGGCCCCGCATATTGTTCTAGTGTCTTTAGCAAGCTGCTGCCAACCAGTGGATAGTGCCCAGGCAGTGCGCCGTATTTCACGTGGCGTGCGCCTAGTCCACGCAGCGCTTCGCTTAATACTGCTGGCTTTCTAAGGTTGTCGACGACCATCACTAGCGCACCTTTTAGCATCTGCTGTTGTTTTGGCATACTGGTGTGCTCAAACAGCGGCTTTGCTTCTGGATAGTCGGTCAATAGATTCTCGTAAAAGCTAGCGGCGAACTCGTCGGCTCTGGGTTTGACTAGCTCGAAGCTCTGTTCGAGTAGCTCGACGTTGAGTCCAGCTTCGTCCGGTGATCCTGCTGCTGAAGCTGTCGGATCGACTGGAACCGCTTTAGCTGGAGTCGCTGGAGGAACGTTCTCTAGTGCTACATCAGTTTTGTTGTAGTCAGCGCCATCTAGCATCAGGCCAGTGATAGCGCCATACGCATCTGTCCAAGCGTTTTCTAGTTCTGGGCTCCAAGCCTCGCCAGCATACTGACCCAAGGTCTTTAGCAAGCTATTTCCTACTAGCGGG
>CAVYWR010000010.1:0-93206 GCA_963772185.1 uncultured cyanobacterium
CCGATAACTTTTTAATTCATGAAAGACCGCTTGGCTAATCTGCTCGATACTGCGCTGATGTTCAACCTATTTTTTGTCCTGCTGAGCTTTGGCTGGTTTGCGATCGCGCTCATCGGCCGAGCCGCTAATGTCAATCTGGGTTTTGACCTGTGGTACAGCCTTTGGGATTCGCTGTTCATGCCTGCGATTGGCGTGCTGATGGCGGGGGCTTTGGTCAGCGGCATCTCTAGCTGGGTCAGCAAAAAGTTTTTGTCTAAGCAAGAAGGGCTTTAATACTACTAGACGCTTCTACTACCAGGCGCTTCTAGTCCGCTCGTACCACTTGACGAGTACCTTTGCTAGTCTGTCAGGGTCGTGGCGTACCGTATAGTTTTGCTCGCTCATCACGTTAGCAATCACAATTCGTCGGCCAGAATCAATCACTGCCTTACGATCTAGGATTACTGGCGTTGCCCCTTCTTTGAGGTAGCGGTTGATCGCGGTCTCAGACGGTAGCCGCTTTTGGACTAGGACTGCATCAAATAAGTAGCGTCCGCAGGATCTGTCAATCGCTTCGATATGCTTGGAGACGGTGTAGCCCTGGGTCTCTCCTGGCTCGCTCATGATATTGCAGATGTAGATTCTAGGAACCTTGCGCGCTGCGATCGCCTCTACTAGCTCTGGTACCAAAAAGTTTGGAATGATGCTGGTATACAGGCTGCCGGGGCCAACAATAATGTAGTCAGCCTCGTTGATAGCCTCTACCGCCTGAGGCAGCGCTGGTGGATTCTCGGGCAGGCAGCCAATCTCATCAATACTGCCGCCAGCTTTAGTGATGTTCGACTCGCCCTCAATGTAGCGGCCATCGCTTAGAGTTACCCACAAGCTGACATCACTAAGCGTCGCAGGCAGTACCCGGCCCCGAATTGCCAGCACCTGAGAGCTTGCTGCGATCGCCTGCTCCCAGTCACCTGTGATCTCGTTCATTGCCGACAAAAACAAATTGCCGAAGCTGTGACCGCTCAGCCCAGTTCCCGTCTCAAACCGATACTGAAATAGCTCCGTTAGCAGCTTTTCCTCATCGGCTAGCGCCGTCAGGCAGTTGCGAATATCGCCAGGTGGAATACCGCCCATTTCCCTTCGCAGCCGCCCTGAAGAACCCCCATCATCCGCCACCGTGACAATTGCGGTAATGTTAGCGCTGTAGTGCTTTAGTCCGCGCAGCAGCGTAGAGAGACCGGTGCCCCCACCCACAACCACAATGCGTGGCCCTCGGTTTAGACGGCGATGAGTGGCGATCGCATCCCACAGGTTGTCCTCCCCGTTGGCAGGCAGCAGCACCTCCACAATTGTACTAAGCGTGCGAGTTTGCCCCCATACAAGTAGCAACAGCCCGCCGAGAACCGCCAGCGGACCACTGACATAGCTAGGCACTAGCTGAGTAATCAAATTAAGCAGGTTGCCGACAAACTTTACCGTGTAGAATACCGGCGTTAGCTTCAGCCAAACCATCACGCCAAGGCCGATTGCCACAATTCCCACTGTGCTCAAAAACAGCCAGCGTTTAACAAACAGTCCCGGTTTTAGCCACCTCGCCCAGCGCCGAGGCGTTGCATATAGCTTTCTACGAGTTGGGCGCATAGCGAGTGTAAACGGCTGTTGGAATCGCAGTTGGAATCATACTGCACTAGGTTTATACAGTAGTAGGAAGTGTCCGCCAACTCCCTAGCTTCTACTCTATAGCTTCACCCCTCCCGCCTGTTTATGATTAATCCCTCTTCTTCCGATAGCGAAACTAATACTAACCCTTCTCCCTGCGGCCCAGACCCTCTAGTTAGCGCGAAAGGAATCTCTAAGCAGTTTGGGAACAACAAGGTTTTAGATGGTGTAGATCTCGATTTGCAACCGGGGGAAGCGGTCGCCATCATTGGGCCCTCAGGAACGGGAAAATCGACCATCTTGCGAATTATCGCGGGTCTGCTGCCAGCTGACGAGGGTGACATTTGGGTAGGTGGTCAAAAGCGTGTCGGACTCATAGAAGATGCCTCCGATCCGTTTGGAATTGGTATGGTCTTCCAGCAGGCCGCCTTGTTCGATTCGCTGACCGTAGAAGAAAATGTCGGGTTCTTGCTGTATCAGCACTCTAATCTCTCGCGCCGTGAAGTTAAATCGCTGGTTCATAAGGCACTTTCTGTCGTTGGTCTGCCGGATATCGCCGATCGCTACCCGGCGGAGCTATCCGGCGGCATGCGTAAGCGAGTTAGCTTTGCTAGAGCAGTGATGGCTAACCCCAAGAACCCAGCCGATAGCCCAGCTCTTTTACTGTACGATGAGCCAACAGCGGGACTCGATCCGATTGCCTCCACCGTTATTGAAGACCTAATCCGAGAGCTCCATGTAGAAAAGACGTGCCAGTCTTACCTGATTGTCACCCATCAGGAAAGTACGATTCGCCGCACCGCCGATCGCCTCATTTTTCTACACGGTGGGCAGGTACAGTGGAGCGGGAGCGTTAAAGAAATTGACACCACAGATAATCCGTTTGTACGCCAATTTTTCAGTGCTCAAATAGAGGGGCCAATCCACGTAGGAGGATAAAAGATTCATGCGGGCACGAACAATTCGAGAAGGCTCCGTAGGACTGCTGATTTTGTTAGGAATTGGTCTGTTTGGAGGGCTAGTACTGTGGCTGCGTGGCTTTAATCCGGCAAATCGCCCTTACGAACTAGTGGCAGAATTTGACGACACGATGGGCGTCCAGATTGGTACCCCAGTAATGTATAGAGGTGTCGCTGTTGGCCGGGTAATGTCGATTACGCCGCAGTCAAACGCTGTAGAAGTTGGTCTAGAAATTACCGCTAAAGAGCTGCGAATTCCCAGTGAGGTGCTGGTTGAAACGGTAGAATCGGGTCTGATTGGAGAAGTTTCAGTAGAGATTACGCCGCTAGTTGAGCTGTCTGAAGCGGCTAGAGAGATTTCCCCACGTGGTGGGGAGTGTGATAGTGGCCTCATTCTCTGTGATGGAGACCGATTGGAAGGGGAACTAGGCCCTAGCTATGAAGCGTTGCTACGATCAACGACTAGCCTGATGGAGCTTTACGCCGATCCAGAAGTCTTAGAGAACCTGAAAGTAGTTCTAGAGAACGTGTCCGAAGCAACGGCAGAGGCAGGTAACTTAGCGCAAGAAGCCACCCAGCTGACGCAGACGGTGGGCAACGAACTAGGCCCACTTTTGGACGCGGCCAGGTCCGCAACGGGCGCTGCTTCAGGCGCTGCCCTTCAAATTCAAAGTACGGCGGAGCAGTTCTCCTTGACCGCAGGTGATATCAATGGGCTGATTGGCGAGAATCGGGTTGTTCTATTTGATACGCTCGGTAATTTGCAGGCAGCGAGCTTGCAACTGCGGGGCGCAGTCGATGTCTTGGGTCCAACCATTCAAAGCGGTGAGCTGGTTGGCAACTTGGAGGCATTGCTATTGAATGCGGCGCAGGCATCTGATGACCTAGGTGCAATCACCGCTTCACTGAATACGCCCGCTAATCTAGTGCTAATCCAGCAGACTTTGGAATCGGCTAGAGACGCTCTATCTAGCGCGCAGAAGGTGATGGCTGATGTCGATGAGTTGACTGGCGATCCAGAATTACGACGTCAGGTCCGCGAGCTAATCAACGGGTTGGGAACGCTAGTCTCCTCGACTGACTCGCTAGAGCAGCAGGTAGAGATTGCTCAGGTTCTAGAACCGCTGGGAACGGCTATTAATCCCGCTACTAGCCCCGCTATGTCGCCTGTATTGCCTTCGCCCAATCGAGCCGCAAATGCACCCGTCAATGAACCAAACGAGCTTGAGTCCGCTAGTGGTCTAAAAACCTCTGTCGTGGAACAGCCCCTGCTAGTTTTTGATGGCGATCGCTATACTCTACAGCTACCGGAGCGACGACCCGAACAGCTAGCTAAGCAGCCGAAAGAACAGCTTCCTAAATTGAACTTACAGGGTAAATCGCGAGCTGAATCGCCCAGCAAGTGATCGGCTACTCAAAGCATGTTTGCTTCCGCACCGTACATGTCTTGCGCACCTCGCATGTCTTCCACAATCTGCATATTCTCCTCGACTTGCATATCCCAAGGAACTACTGAGAAAAATACCAGAGTCAACGAGATTACTAGGCCAGTCGTTAGATACTGCCAGTTAGGCTGATGGTTTAGCAGCGCGATCGCCAGAGTATGGACTAGGCAAGCTGCCGTGAAGGCGTGCGATCGCATACCCACCGCCATTGCCCCGTACCCTAGAGCGCACAGCCCCATCCACAGCGGGCAAAGGTTCACCATAATTAGACTCTCACAGGCGTAGATACCATAGGCACTCACACACATACCTACCGTCATTAGCACAGCCCACAAGGCAATCACCCAGTTCAAACGCTCGTCTTCAACTAGCGCCCAGTTCAAGCGAGAAGTACCGGCAATACCCACGCCTGTTAGCGCAGCATCAATCACCGTCTGCATCGCCCAGCTAACCGATGAAAACTGACCCGTTAAGAAAATCACCAGCGTTATTCCTGCCCATATCAAGAACGCTTGATCGATAGAAGATAGCTCGAAGCCCGTCCAGAACTGAGCTCTTGGCTTAAGAAGGACGCTGAGCAGCCCGCCTATATCCTGCATCCCCAACGACTGATTATCTTCAGTTTCTATGGCGTCGTGCAAATGGAAAAAAGTCATACTGGTTTTAGATGTCCTGATATCAGCTTGATAACCGTGCGATGCCGCCTTTACCCGTTTTTGGTGGTCAAGACGGCATAAAGATTTTCAATTCATGAATAAATGTTAACAGATTGTTAATATTTTGTAATATTTAGTCATCAGTATAGGTACGTATAAAGAAATGCTTCTCGATAGCGCGCTAACATATTTGTCTAACTTATTAGTTCTCGCTTGCTAGTTCACCAACAGATTTTTAGATCCTGCTATGCCATTGGCACCAGACAATTTAGGCGATCGCTCACTACCTAGCTTGAGGCCAGCGCTTCAGTCTGAGGCTCTCAAGAAAAGCTACGGCAGAGGAAAACAGCGATTTGAGGCGGTGCGAGATGTTTCGTTAAAGATTGCGCCCGGCGAAGTATTAGCTTTCCTCGGTCCGAATGGTGCTGGCAAAACTACGACTATCAAAATGATTGCTGGGCTAATCCGTCCGGATGCTGGCAGCGTAGAGATTGCCGGTAAGAACCCGCACAAAGACCCGCAGGCCCTACAAGGTGTTGGCGCGGTACTAGAAGGCAATCGCAATTTGTATTGGCGGCTGACCCCTTTGGAAAATTTGGAGTACTTCGGGGTGCTGCGGCAGATGCCACGGAGACTGGCAAAAACGCGCGGCGTGGAGCTGCTCAAGACCTTTGATCTATTGGAAAAGCGAAACGTCCCGGTTCAGAAGCTCTCGCGGGGAATGCAGCAAAAGATTGCGATCGCAGTTGCCCTGATCCACCAGCCTCATCTGCTCTTGCTAGACGAACCGACTCTGGGCCTAGACGTAGAAGCAGGCGAAACCGTCAAGCAACTTGTGCGACAGGTGGCGGCTTCGGGCTGTGCGATTCTGTTAACGACGCATCAGCTCAACGTGGCCGAAGCGCTCTCTGATCGAGTCGCCATTATCCGCGAAGGGACTATCGTGGCAGAGCAGACGACTCAGGCGCTGATTCGCCAGTTTTCTAAAGATGCTGGCTACTACATCGAGGTGGAGGGCGTATTGGACATGCAGAGGAAAGACGCGATCGCCTCACTAGGCGGCACTGTTGGCGATAGCTATATTCACTACTACCCGGCCGCAGCCAGTGGCGACAAGTTTCTGGCCTCAGCAACTCTCTACAAAATTCTTGGCATCTTGGACCCGCTGCCCATCGTCGAGATTCGACAGGACCGCGCTAATCTCACGGACATCTTTTTACAGCTGGTGCAAAAGTAGACCTATGCTCGATTTACTCATTGGCGAACTCAAGCGCACCTGGATACAGACGCTCCGCTACCCTTCTGAAGTATTTGGCGGCGTAATTATCTTGACCGCTGTGTTCTACGGCATCTTTGTCGGGGCGCAGTACATGTCTGGATCTAGTACGTTTGGTGACCGGCTAGATTCTGTGGTGGTGGGCTACGTAATTTGGACCCTGGTGGTCTACATCGTCAACGACATTGCCACCAATTTGCAGATAGAGGCTAATACAGGCACGTCTAGAGCAGGTGTTCTTATCGCCATTTGGAGCTCCTCGGGTTTTTCTGGCGCGGGCGATCGCCAGTCTTACCCTACGCTTCTTTCTCATCTTGGGCGTCATGGCCATCATCATCGTCATGACTGGCAGCAAAATCGCCTTTCCGCCTATTTTGCTACTGCCACTGTTTACTCTGCTGCTTAGCGCCTACGGTCTGGCCTTTTTCATTGGCTCCTTTGCGTTAGTGCTAAAAAAAGTACAGCAGGTGCTGAGCATGTTTCAGTTTGTTCTGTTCTTTTTGCTAGCCACCCCGACCGAAGACTGGACTGGCCCCGCTCGAATAGTCGCCAATGTGCTGCCGATTTTGCCGAGCACCGGACTGCTAAGAGATTTGATGGCGCGGGGGGAGGAATTGGATTGGAATGGGTGGGCGATCGCGCTGCTCAACGGCATCGTCTATTTCACTATCGGCACTCTACTCTTTCGTTGGGCAGAGGGCCAAGCCAAGCGGCAAGGCACGCTAGGCAGCTATTGACACGGGCGATCAGCAATTGCTTTGATACATGCTCTGATTGTCTAGAGCGGTATCCATGCTTGCCTAGAGACACCGCTCGCTCGAATGGAAACAAAAATAGCCCTGTCCAATCTGCTAAAGCGCAATCCCGATATTCGTTTGGCCGTTGACTCGTCGGCGTTAAAATTGCAGGTAAGACTGGGCTGGCATACCTATAAAGAATTACCGGCCACATTGCGGTAGTCTTATTTCTTTAGTAGTACGTTTGACCTTCTCGGAATATAGACCTTTTGAGCCATGAGAAAACCGTGTCTCTTTCCGTGTCTCAAAATAGCGTTCTCAAAAGCTTATAGAGCTTTTGAAAGATACTCTATAAGAGTTCTTTGGCAAGCGTTAGGACACGCTGATAGAGCTGAGGACTGATACGAAAGCCAGCTCGATTACTCAAAGCATCCATAACAGGTTGAACTTTGAGAATCAGGCTTCTTTGCTTAGCAATGAGTAGAACACCCAGGATGCTGATGATTGATAGCCCTAGCCGAACTGCTTCTTGCCGTCCTAGTCTTTCATCGATGAGCAGATCATCAGCTTGCAGCTCAAGCGCCAGCGCGATCGCACTCGCTTCTCCGGCATCCAGTCCACGGTCTTGTTACAGTTGACTAGCCAGTTGAGATTGAGAAAGCGATCTCGTTTGAACCCAGTCCAGTTTGAGGATGGCTGAAATAGCTGGGTTGCTAGCTGCCGCCAGTTCGTTAGCAACTATAGCAATCCGCCCTTAGCTTAAACCACTAACAGAAGCGGTAACCCTTATCCTATAAAGCGCTAAGTGCATAGCAATCCGCTAATGCATCAGCGGATTGCTATACGTCAGGAATAAAGACGGTTTGGTAGATAGTTTCTAGCAGCCAGAGATGCTCGACTACCGCCAAATTAGAAAGAGCGGAAGTATCGCTGACAACGATCACAGCCAGCCCCGGTCACGCAGGTGCTGAACATCCTGCTCAAAGTCTTCCACGTCGTAGTGAACACAGATACCGCGCTCTGACAGCAGCTTCTGAAAGTCCATCAGTTCGATTCCGGCAATCTTACTAGCACGGCCTAGAGACACTCGCTCTTGCTGAAACAGGGCAAAGGCGATTTCCCTCAGCCAGTCGCTTTGGCTAAAGTTCTCGGTCTGACTCAAACTGTCTGGGAGGTTCAGGGTAATTTGCATTGAATTGCCCACTCGTATCTACCTTTTATTGTAGAGTTCTGCCTGATGGAACGGTTCGCTTTTCAGTAGGCGCTCATGAAGCCGTCTTCGAGGCGACGAGACGATAGTAGCTGGCGTGGTTAATGCCATCTCGCTCACAGATATTAGTGATGCTCAGCTTACCCTCGTCAGCGAGACGCTTGGCTTATAGCATCTGTCCTTCGGTGATATTCTTCTTTCTGCCACCTTTGCGTCCTCCTACTCTCGCTGCTGCTAGCCCTGCTAGGGTGCGCTCGCGGATGATGTCGCGTTCTAGCTCTGCGCTCAACGCTGTCATCCGAAAGAAGAACTTGCCCATCGCAGAGGCAGTGTTGATTTGCTCTTTCAGGCTTTTCAGTTTGACGCCTCGTTGCTTCAGGTCTTCAGCTAGCTCTATCAAATGCTTGGTCGAACGGCTAGCACAATCCAGCTTCCAGATAACCAACGTGTCTCCTTTGCGCAGGTGGCCTAGACAGTTGTTCCATTCTGGACGACTGTCTTTTGCGCCGCTCTCGCCTTTGTCGCAGAAGATGCGATCTTCCTTTGGAAGGGCGATCGCCATCACACCCCTCCTTCTCTAGCGCATTCATCTGCAAATCTAGGTTTTGCTCAAAAGTAGAAACCCGTGCGTAGCCAACCTTCATATCTTCGTGTCATAACTCGTTCAACTAGCCTAATACTGGCACATAGAAAATAAAACAAGTTGTAAGATAGCTCAAACGCAATAGACTCGTTGCCTACCTTAGCTCCTGCGCCTTGTACTTTAAATGGTTCTTGTAAGACAGGTGTCTGATGGGGTAACTATTCCTGACTTACTCCAACAACCAATCAAACAGATTTTTGAGCGTAAGTCTTAACTCCGTTGCAAATGACGGCATGGGAAGAATACTATCGGGTTCATCTAGGCCTTCAGGCGTTTGTTTCGAACGATAGATGAACACAGTTTGTTCGCTAGGGTCAATCAACCAACCCACTTCCGTTCCGTGCTGTAGACAGTGCAGAATGTTTTTCGTGACTTTGGTTTGGCTTTGATCGGGAGATAGGATTTCAATTGTCCAATCTGGCGCAGCTAGAAACGTGTTGGCCACCTCTCCATTTTCATCGCGCGGAATGCGATTCCAAAGAAAGACTGCAATGTCAGGGATCGTTGAACGCCCCCCAAAAGTACACCGTAGCTCAGGAAAGGCACGAGCAATCCCCCTAGGCTTAACCACTCCGTTGATAGCAGGCACAAGCTCTCCTTGAATAACGCTATGTTTTCCTTGGGGCATTGGCTTTTGAACAATTTGGCCATCGATATATTCACTAGCAGGTTTCGTTTCCGGCAGTTGTAAAAACTCCGCCAATGTTGTTATCTTAGTTGGCGCTTGTACCATTGAGATTGACCTCTCTGCCTGCTATGAGCAAAACTGACCCTCATTCTATCTATAAAATTGAGTGAGCCGTGCTTTCAAAAACTGCATAGGCCAGAATGCTCTTTGGCTGTCTCAAAATCAAACATCAGAGTGAGCCAGTGAAGACGTATGAGACAGAATATTTAGTCCATCATTCAAGTGCAGAAACTGACCTGTATTCCTCTTGCGTGTAGACAATTTCAGCTACTGGTTGGCAGAGTGGATAGGAGCAGAAGTAGTCGCCATCCGTCCGGGTTCCACATGGATGGCTGAGCAAGGTTGGAGTGAGGTAGATTGGCGAATCACGAGGGAGCAATGGGGGTCGCCTGGCTAACACTTTGCGGTCAACAATCGCGCTGCACCGGAACGTATCCAAATAGTTGTTTGAGTTGTAAAGGTTTTCTACATCCGGTGAGCACAACCGTAGGACGTGTCTTATAATCTCTTAAGCTTTTTGAGAAGACGCTTCTGAGACACTATTTTCATAGGGCACCAAAAGGTATAGGTTTTGAGAATATCGGATACTATTTCATCTGATAGTTGGTTGCGGATCAATAGAAGGTGGGATAGGCTGCGAAATCATTCTATGACCAGCGATCGCACCTTAATCGCGCCCAATGAGCACCGTAGTCTTCTTGCAACTATGCAGCCAACCCCAGTTGAAATAGCTGGCTGCTAACCGAGCGATAACTTCAGTCTGTTCTCGCACCTTAAAGTTAGATAACCCTTCAATTCTTCCTTTCTAAGCTGCTTGAGAATGTAGTCTGGGAGGACTGTGAAAAAGCTCTCTTCGTGCGGACTGTGCTCTCATGGTAAATAGCTTGACTCTTACCAAGTGGCGAGCATCTTTGTAGATAGCGGCTGCATTGTTGTGTACGTTGGTGTCGACTAAGACTAATTCTTTGCAAGCGCTAAGCGCTGCTGTGAACAACTGTTTGCCCATTTCAACCGGAATCACGGGATCGCCTTTTGCATGGATGAATAGCATCGGAATCTGTAGCTGACTCACTTTTTGGAGTGAGTCGAATCGCTGGGTCAGCATCCACTGTACGGGAAACCAGCGGGCGTAGTTCGAGCGGGCGACCATTTCGGCCATAGACGTGAATGAATTGTGAACGATCACTCCGGCCAGGTTGGGATGATGACTGGCTAGATGGATGGCGATCGCACCCCCCAAGGAATGTCCATAGGCATAAATAGTGCTCTCCTCAATCTGTCGCTCCTGCACTAAGTAAGTCAGCGCCGTTTCAGCATCTTGATACAGTGAAGCTTCTGTGGGAAAGCGCCTTCCGCTCAGTCCGTAACCCCGATATTCCAGCAGCAGTACATTAAATCCCAACTGTCGCAGCCAAAAAGCCTGAGTGACATTGAAGCCGATATTGAGCCCTGCCCCGTGAAAGTAGATCTCGAATTGATGCAGGCATGAACAGCCACCAGATCTGCTCTTTACATCTTCGAAGGCTATCTGATTGAGCGTCAACTATCTACTACCTAGTAGTTCCATAAATATGGCGGCGATCACAGTAGCATAGCTAGAGGATGAGAACGCTGGCATTATCCACGCGCAACTCTTCAAAGACAAGATCAAAGGTTCCTTACCGTTCGATTCCCCTATGGAAAATTGGCTAGTCACCGACGATGGCGTTTGCAAGAACTTTGGCACCGTCGAAACCGAACCGCCAAAGCGCACCTATCGGATGTATCGCTTCTTGACTGAGATGGAAGATATTCTAGAGCGCGAGTCTGATGATGCCAAGCGAGTACAGGCCATTATTCCGCTGGTGCGCAAGCTGCTGATTAGCTCCTACTGGCTACAGATGGAGCATAAGGCACCGAGTGAAAAAACAGGCTGGGCGGTGAACTTCCTCTACCGGGAGCATGAATATCCGCTGACGGTGCAGATGGTGACCTGGGCACCGGGGACAAAATCGACTATTCACAATCATGGCACTTGGGGGATTGTGGCAATGGTGGGTGGCCAGGAAAAGAACAGATTTTGGCAGCAGAGTGAATCAGATCCGAAAGAGATTGCAGCGACCGGTGAACAGATTCTCTATCCGGGTGACATTATCGGCTTTACAGGGAATGCAGTTCACCAAGTTGCGCCAATGGGGGATGAACCCACTATTTCGTTCAATCTGTACGGCGTAACCGACTACAGCCGCCGATATAAGTATGACGACCAGACGCTAGCGGCCTCGAAGTTTTAATACTAGCTAGGCACTAGCCATGCGCATTTGAACCAGTCCTAGCTCCTGTAGATAGGCTCCTAGAAGATCGGCTTCTTTCCAGTTGGGCTGATTGAGGTTGACTCGGCGCAGATCGGCCTGGTCAAATTTGGCGTGGTGCAGATGTGCATGATCGAAGTTTGCGCCTGCTAGCTGTGCCCATTTGAAGTTGCTATTTTCTAGGCTGGCTTCGCGGAAGCTAGTGGCAGTTAGATCAGCGCGCCGAAAGCTAGCACCTCGCAGTCTGGCTTCACTGAAGTCGACGCCACTAAGAGACATATCGTCGAAGTTGAGACCGTTTAAGAAGGCTTTGTTTAGCTTAGCGCCAGTGAAAATGGTCTTGGCGATCGCACCGCCAATTAACCGCACGCCTCTCATCGTTGTCCAGGCTAGATTCGCCGCTGATAGGTCGGCGTTGCGCAAGTTAGCGCCAGTTAGATTCACGCCGCTAAGATTGGCTTCGTTTAGTCTGGCATCGCGGAGGTTGATATGGCTCATGTTTGCACCGCTGGCGCTGAGCTTTGTCATATCGGATCGAATGGCAAACGCCCCTTGTAGATCAGCCTTAGTCAGGATCGCGCCAGAGAAGCAGGCTCTACTGAGCTTGGCGAACTGTAAGTTAGTGCGGCTGAGATTGGTATTGGTGAAGTTGGCATCTGTTAGAAAGGCGCGGCTGAGGTTTGCACCGGTCAAATCTGAACCAGAAAAATTCACGCCTACTAGAATCCGTGCGCCAAAGTCCACTCCTGCTAAAGATAGACCGGTAAAATCTCTAAAACCCTCTTCGTAGAGGCGTAAAACGTTTTGTGATTGCATAGGCTTTATCAATGAGCTTCTCTGTAAGTCTCCGTTTGGAGTGGCAAACCGAGCTGATGGTGATGGGTTAGGCAATAGCGCTCAGTTCAAATCTTAAGATAATCTTTTAATTGATTGATAAGGCTTTATGAATCGGCATGTTTACATAGACATTTAAAACTTAAAGAAGCCCTTTATTTATTAATCAAATTTTCTCCAGATGTTCAAAATACTCAACTCAGGTCTATGGTCAACAAGATAGGTTTTGTGCTGCTATGGTTAGGGTTTAGCACTTACGCATTCACGCTAGCGCCCCCTGTACAGCCAGATACGTTCGAGCTAATTATTAAGCTCTCTTCTGGTCAGTGGGACGGCATTAATCCGGTGATTGTTGCCCTGTTTAATCTTATGGGCGTTTGGCCGATGGCCTATGCCTGCCTGATGCTGATTGACGGTGCGGGGCAAAAGGTAGCTGCTTGGCCCTTCGTGTCGCTGAGCTTTGGGGTGGGCGCGTTTATGATCTTGCCGTATCTAGCGCTAAGAGAACCCAACCCAACGTTTAACGGTCCCAAAACAGCAGTGATAAAGCTGGTTGATTCTCGCTGGACCGGACGGGCGATCGCACTCGTTAGCCTCATCCTACTCACCTACGGCATCACTCAAGGCGACTGGGGTGACTTTGCCAAACAGTGGCAAACCAGCCAGTTCATCCACGTCATGAGCCTAGACTTCTGTATGCTGTGCGCCATCGTCGCGCCGCTAATTAAAGACGACATGGCCAAACGCAATCTCACTAATCCAGCTCTCTTCTGGACCGCCACACTCATTCCACTCCTCGGAGTCCTACTCTACCTTTGCGTTCGCCCCCCTTTAGAAGCTACAGAGGAAACAGACCTACGCTCAGCCGCCAAGATTTAGAATCCATCTCTTATACTTCATTCTTCTCTTCATGCTTTCTCAGTGGCAGTGCATTCAGAAAAATATCGGCACCTGGGACGGCTCGTTTACTCAATTCTCACCCGATGGCGAACAGATTAAAGACACGCCTAGCGTCTTGACTTTAGAGGAAGCCGAACCGGGTAAAACGATGCAGCTCACGCTGAAAAGAACGCTACCGGGCGGCGAAACTGATGTCACTAAACGGTCGTTTTCTTCGCCAGGTCCGGCTCCTTATGTGTACTTCTTTGAGAGTGGGTCGTTCACTCAAGGGTCGGCGCAGTGGACGGCGTTTACTCAGTTTGGGGCTGAGATGTGTTTGACGCTAGGCGATCGCAGAGCCCGGTTTGTGATCATGTATGAGAGCAGCGTCAGCGGCAGCGCTCAGCTCAAGTATGTGGTGCTGATTCGAGAGACCCAGACAGAGGATGCTCAGTTTAGTGAACCAAAGATAACGCTCGCACAGATACAAGGAAGCTGGAAAGGTACCCTTTCAGCGCTGTATGCCACAATGGCACCTGCGACTACGGGCTCTAGCCAATGGGAAATGGATCAGGATTCGCTAAGCTGCCGGGACGAGTTTGGAGAGAACAGTCAAACGCTGCAATTGAGCTTAGAACAAAACAACTCCGACAAAGTTGTTCTATTAAAAGGAGCGCTAGACTACAGGCTAATGACACTGCCCAATGGAACGTATTGTCTAGTTCCCAGGGAGATCACTAAAGCAACTGAATTTCGGATAGAAGTGGGCTGGCTGCGAGAGACAGGAGAGCGATCGCGCCTAATCCGCTACTACGATAGTCGCGGCGTGTGGGTTCAGTCTGCATTAATAGAAGACAAGCTGAAAGACTAGCTAAGCTTCTCAACTGCCTTACTCAAAAACTGTTTGACAAACTCATCTTTGCGATTGAGCTGATACTGCTGCTCTACTACCGACTGCACACCACCATCTCCCCAATCCTGATTTGACTGAAAATAAGTCATAAAGCTCTTTCCAGCAATTCGAGTCAGGTAGGCCGCGCTAACCCCTTGCAACAGCTTACTCGCCACCGCTGTTGCCAAGTTCGCCTGCAAGCCCACTGCCAGCATTTTCATCGTGCCTTTGGCCAGACTGAGTCCTGCCATTGTTTTTGCTAGCGATACCGCGAGGGCTTTACTCTCTTCAATGCTGACCGTGATGCCATAGACCCGGCCTATCTCTATCACCATCTGAGCATTGACAGCAGCGGTTGCTAGCATGTCCACCACCGGCAGTGGCGTCGCTGCCAAAACGCCCGCACTCACCCACTGATAGCGGTCAATCACCTTCTCAGCCTGCTGTTGCCGCTGCGTATTGAGCAACCCCTTGGCTGCTTCACTAATTTTTTGAGACTGAAGCAACAGATTGTTCGCGATGAGTTCTGAGCGCTCACTGTCCAAAATAGCGAGAATTCGATTGCTAAGCGCAGCAATATCTGGATCGGGCTGCATTTGAGTGCCGTCTTCTAGAGTGACGGAGGATGGACCAGCCGCGATCGCCACCACATCTTCACCAGCCAAAAGTCCACGAGTTCTCTCTCGCAGCCGCCGCAAAATCTGTTCCTTTTCCGCTGGCAAATAGCGATCGCACTTATTAAACACCAGCAGCGATCGCTTTCCCATCTGCATCAATGCCGCCAGCGGCTCATACTCGGCCCGGTGCAAGTCATTATCCACCACAAATAGCAACAGATCCGCCTGCGCAGCGAGCTGCTTCGCCGCCGCCGCTCGCTCTTCACCGACGGCCCCTACCTCCAACAATCCAGGCGTATCCACCAGCACTATTTCTTTCCTTCTCTCTCCTACCACCATCCGATAACGCCTCTCCCCCGACGTCGTTCCAATCACCGCCGCCACTTCCGCCACCAGCTCACCGAGCAGAGCATTCACCACCGCTGTTTTTCCAGTCGAGCCTAAACCAAAGACCACTAGCTGCAAGGTTTGTTCTTCTAGCTGAGCCGCTAGCGACTGCGACTGCGCTTCTAGCGCTTGCCTAGCAATTTCATCCTCAATTTGAGCAAGCTGCTGCTGGGTAGCTCGAAGGCTAACGGCGGCGACTTTATCCGGCGCGGTGGGTAGTGCGATTGCCCGCTTACGTTTGGGCCGCAGAAACAGCCAGCCATAGCGGGCCAGGATGATAAGTGACCCTAGCAAGGCGGCGATCGCTAGGGCCAGTACGAACTGGGCCAGTAGCGGGGAAGCGATCGCAATCGTGCCATATAGCTGAGCGAGTGAGCCTACCGTCGCTAGTAGCAGGATGACAGCAATTAGAAGTGCGATCGCAATCAGCAGAGGATAGGGCCAACGCATAAACAAGACGAACACTTAAGACGGTCGCTTTCGTACGCCTTTAACCTAGATCATTTCTCTCTAGCAGACACGTCCCCTCCGCTAGAATGAAAAGCGTTCTGCGAGCGGCTATGCAACCATGACCATCAAAGCTAAACCCAATTGGGCTGGCGAAGATCTACTCTCTCGCTTTGTGAATAAGCTGATCCAAACAAAGCCGATCTACCGCGTCATGAAGACTCAAGCCCGCAAGGTGTTGATCAAAACCGCCGAAAAGAACGGCATTCCCTGGCAAGAGACCCGCAGCGCCTTTGAAGCTTCAGACATAGAACATACGCTTTCAGATATTGCCAATCCGAATATCACCTATCCCGACTACTATCAAAAACCCTTCCACGCCTACGACGAAGGCAACTTGTGCTGGCCTGCCGCCTTTGAAGCAGAATCTGCCACCTATGCAATGGCGCTGCGGGTCTGGCCAGATGACGATCTCACCTGGCAAGCTGCGCAAGAGCGGCTGCGCGCTAGCTTTCATCAGGTGCTAGCTGACTACGGCCCAGCGTCAGTGCGAGATATTCTAGATATTGGCTGTTCTGTGGGGATTTCGACGCGATCGCTGCACAGCTATTACCAGAGCAAACAGGATCATCTGCTGCGAACAGTTGGCCTCGATCTCTCGCCCTATATGCTAGCGGTGGCTAGGGCGCAAGACAAAGACGGCAGCATTGCCCAGTGGATTCACACAAAGGCCGAAGATACCGGATTGACAGGGTCTACTTTCGATTTGGTGTCCATGCAGTTTGTGATTCACGAGCTGCCTCGCACCATCACCCAAGCCATTTTACGAGAGGCCCATCGCCTGCTTCGAGCGGGCGGTACACTCGCCATCGTCGATAATAATCCCAACTCATCCGTCATCCAGAATCTGCCGCCCGTACTCTTCACGCTAATGAAAAGTACGGAGCCTTGGACGGACGACTACTACACATTCGACGTAGAAAAGGCGCTGGAAAATGCTGGTTTTGAGCATGTGGTCACGGTCGCTAGCGATCCTCGCCATCGCACTCTGATTGGTCGAAAAGGCTAATGACGGACCGCGCAGCACATATAGCTTTCCGCACTTTGCTCGCTACACCTAGAAAGGCTACACCCCTTATTCCATAACGCAAAGTGCCATAGCAAAGTGCGAATGCATCCGCGCTTTGCTATAAATATAGTGAGTCAATCATGGTTTATGTATAGAAGATCTAGAAGTAGAAAGCGCTTCAGCCTATTGAGTCCGCTCCAGTGGATTGCTGGTTTCTTGTTCGGACTGTGGATAATGTCGGCGCTAGTGGTGGTTCTGCTGCGGTTTGTGCCGCCGCCAACTACGAGCTTTATGATTCAAACTGTCGCTCGCAATGGGCTTTACGACTATCGCTGGCAGCCCTACGAGCAAATTTCTCCCAATATGGCTTTAGCTGCGATCGCCGCCGAGGATCAGCGTTTCCCTACGCACAGCGGATTTGACCTAGAGGCCATCAACGCGGCGCTCGAAGACGCTAAAGCGGGAGCCAGCCTACGCGGAGCCAGCACGATTAGCCAGCAGGTGGCCAAAAACATATTCCTTTGGCCGGGGGGTGGCTTTGTCCGTAAAGGTATCGAGGCTTGGCTGACCTTTTTGATAGAGCTGACATGGGATAAGCAGCGAATCCTGGAGGTGTATTTGAATATTGCTCAGTTTGGCGATCGCACCTTCGGCGTAGAAGCCGCCAGCCAGCAATTCTTCCAGATCGCTGCGATTGATCTGACCGCTGACGAAGCCGCTCGCCTCGCTGCTGTACTGCCCGGCCCCGAGCTGTACAGCGTAGAAGCGCCTTCGGGGGAAGTGCTAGATCGCCAGAACTGGATTCTTAGCCAGATGAATCAGCTCGGTGGAACGAGCTATCTTCAGCAGCTATAGCGGGCAGCGAACGCGATCGCGCACTTCCAAAAACACCAGCAGCGCATTCACATCAGCTGGATTCACTCCGCCGATTCTGGTCGCCTGCCCAACAGTTAGCGGCCTCACCTTATTTAGCTTTTCTCTAGACTCCATCGAGAGCGTCTCGATAGTCATATAGTCCAAATCTTGCGGTAGCGACCGATTAGTCTGCCGAGAAACCAAATCAATCTGTTTTTGTTGACGCTGAATATAGCCTGAGTACTTGATGTCAATCTCAGCCCCTTCCTTTTCAGCGCGAGTGAGCGTAGCATTGCCTAGACCATAGTTTTCTAGATTCTCGTAGTGAAACTTTGGTCGGCGAATCAGGTCAGCTAGCGTCACCGAGCCTTTGATCTTTTGCTGCGTATCGGCGTAGATCTTTTGACCAGTCGGATCGTGTTCTTTGACTCGCTCAGTATGCAGACGCTCTTTTTCTGCCACGATATTTGCCTGCTTCTGCTGATACAGCCGCCAGCGGCGATCGTCAATTAGCCCAATCTCACGACCGAGCGGCGTTAGCCTCTGATCGGCATTGTCAGATCGCAAAATCAGCCGATATTCAGAGCGGGAAGTCAGCACCCGGTAGGGCTCGCGCAGATCTTTAGTACACAGATCGTCAATCAATGTGCCTAGGTAGCTACCTTCGCGCGGAAAGACAATCATCTCTTTTTCTTGCACCAGCCGAGCCGCGTTGATCCCTGCGACAAGTCCTTGCCCCGCAGCTTCTTCATACCCAGTCGTGCCATTAATTTGGCCCGCGCAAAATAGCCCCTCAACTTTCTTCGTCATCAGGGTGGGGAAGCACTGAGTAGCAGGAATGTAGTCGTAATCTACCGCGTAGGCAGGGCGCAGCATGGTGCAGTTCTCCAATCCTGGCAGGGTGTGGAGCATCTCGACTTGTAGGTGCTCCGGCAGGCCAGTCGAGAAGCCCTGAATGTAGAGCTCAGGGTAGTCGCGGCCTTCGGGCTCAATGAAGATTTGGTGACTTTCTTTGTCGGCAAAGCGGACAATTTTGTCTTCTATACAGGGGCAGTAGCGCGGGCCTTTGGCTTCGACCCAGCCGCCGTAGACTGGCGATAGATGCAGATTGTCGCGCACTAGCTGATGAGTAGCGGCGGTAGTACGGGTCATATAGCAGGGAATTTGCTCGCGCTCTTGCCACGCGTCTGGATCGAAGCTAAACCAGCGAACGTCTGCATCACCGGGCTGTTCTTCGAGCTGGCTGTAGTCCACAGAGCGCCGGTCTACGCGGGCGGGGGTGCCGGTTTTGAGCCTGCCAGTTTCAAAGCCAAGACGATTTAAGGTCTCACTCATGCCGATGGCGGCGGGCTCTCCAGCTCGACCAGCAGAGAGGGATTTTTTGCCGACCCAGATGGTGCCGTTGAGAAAGGTGCCCGTAGTCAAGATGACGGCGCTACAGCCGAAGCGCATACCGAAATGGGTCTCGATGCCGATGATCTGGTTGCGATCGCCCAGCACCAGATCGGTCGCCATCCCCTCACGCAGCACCAGATTCTCCTGGTTCTCCACCACCGACTTCATCACGGCGGCGTATTCGCGTTTATCCGTCTGCGCCCGCAGTGCCCAGACAGCAGGCCCACGTGAGCTGTTGAGAATGCGCTTTTGCAGATAGGTGCGATCAGCGATTTTGCCAATCTCGCCGCCAAGCGCATCGACTTCGTGAGCTAGCTGTGATTTCGCTGGACCGCCCACCGCAGGATTACACGGCTGCCAAGCGATCCGATCTAGATTCATCGTCAGCAGCAGCGTCCGACAGCCCAGCCGGGCAGCGGCTAGCGCCGACTCGCATCCGGCATGGCCTGCGCCAACAACAACGACATCGAACTGGTCTGAAAAGAAGGGAGTCATGCTGGCAGAACAAATGGCTAAATTCATTCTAACGACTAGTGGAAGGATCACGGCAGTATCACTAAAAGGTGACCTGCAAAGTGTAGAAGTTTGCTAAGTTGCAGCTACACATAAAAAATTCTTTAAGATTTAGGAAGCGTCAGAGATGGATTTTGGCCAGCTGTTAGCGAAGCAAAAAAGCAGCATTATCGATGTCTGGATGGCGCAAGTTCGTGAAGATAGTCGGATTGAGAGCACTCAGGAACTGACCTACGAGGCGGTGTTGGATAGTTTGCCAGGGCTTTTGGATGCGATCGCTCACCTGCTCTCTAACCCAGAGCTTGAAGATATCCGCAGCGCCATAGATAAAGCCAACGTCCACGGCGAACTGAGGGCTAAGCAAGGCTACAATGCGGGCGAAATCGTCCGAGAATACAGCGTTCTGCGCAATATTATCTTCGACGTGCTAGAAGAAAAGCTGATAGCTAGCGATTCCCTGTTGACCCTACGTACGACTCGGCTGATCGATGGCGCATTAGATAAAGTGATCGCATTTTGCCTAGAGCGCTATACCGATGAGAGACTGCGCGAGGTGAACTGGCTGTACGACGAGATGATGGCGAGCAATCAAGAGCTTGATCGGCTAGTGCGCAACGAACAAAAGAACATAGCCTATCTTGCCCACGAGCTGAAAAGTCCGTTGAGCTGCATTATTGGCTACTCCGACTTGTTTTTGCGACAGCAGAGCACTACAAACCAGCCAAACCTGGAATTTATTGAACAGGTACTATCCAACGGCAGACGGCTGCTAACAATGATTAACGAGACCCTGGAAATCTCTCATTGCAGAGCTATGCAGGTAGCAATCAAGTTAGAGTCTGTTGAAATCTGTGCAATGATCGAAGAGGTCACGACTGTTCTAAATACGCTTGCTCAGCAAAAGAGACTATCGATTGAGGTAGAGTGCTCTGCTGATATTGGTCAGATAACAACCGATCAGACTAGGCTACGGCAGGTGCTGACCAATCTAATTAGCAACGCGGTTCGCTACACAGAGCATGGCACTATCAAAGTGAAAGCGCGGCGAGTGCCAGATGAAGTCGCTGATGTGGTAGAGGTTGCCGTTACAGACACGGGACTGGGTATAGAAATAGACGAGCAGGAGCGGATCTTTGAGCCTTACTATCAGGGCGATGCTGGGCAAAAATCGGAGAGCAGTACAGGGCTAGGACTGGCGATCGCCCGCCAGATGGTCAGTCTGCTTCAGGGCAGTATTCATCTTAGCTCTGAACCAAACGTCGGCTCGACCTTCACGATTGTTCTACCTCTTCACTATCAGTCAAAGTCCCAACCAGACTCTCAGTCAGAGCTAGAAGCTGTAGGTACGCTTCAACTTCTAAGATGATTGAAATGATTCACTAGTTTATTCTCTTATGGAATCTAGCCTGCTTACCGCTGTTTTACTTCCCCTAGCCCTATTCATCATTATGTTGGGAATGGGTCTAGGGCTGACCATAGCTGATTTCAAACGCATCTTTGTAGAACCCAAAGCAGTCCTAATTGGCCTAGCTGCTCAGCTACTTTTGCTCCCAACAGTAGGATTTTTGCTAGCGTCTTTCTTTCCACTGACGCCTGAGCTAGCAGTTGGCGTGATGGTTCTAGCTGCCTGTCCGGGCGGCCCTACTTCAAACCTGCTTACCTATCTAGCGGTTGGCAATGTCGCGCTCTCGGTAACGCTAACCGCTATCAGCAGCCTGATTACCATATTCACGATTCCAATTGTTGTAAATTTAGCCTCGCGGCAGTTTGCTGGAGAAGGTGTTTCTCTACAGCTCCCTTTTCTAGAAACGGTGGTTCAAATTGCGGTGATTACGCTAATTCCAATCGCCATTGGAATGCTGCTGCATCGATATGCACCTTTGTTCTCAGCCACAGTTGAAAAGAGCGTGAAGTGGCTGTCGCTGTTTTTCTTGGGGCTAATCATCTTTGGCCTTTTGCTAGCAGAGCGGGCTAATCTGGCTAGCTACATTCTGCAAGTCGGCTGGGTTACTCTAGCGCTCAATCTGATCACGATGGCTCTAGGCTATCTGCTGGCTAAAGCGGCTGCGCTGGATCATAAAAGTGCTACGGCTGTAACTTGTGAAGTTGGGATTCAGAATGGGACTTTGGCGATCGCAGTTGCTAGTGCCCCTACCCTGCTAAACAACCCCACAATGTCAATTCCAGCCGCAATCTACAGTCTGTTGATGTTTGTGACAGGTGCGGGGCTAGCGCTGTGGGCTCGGCGTACGTCAGCATTCTCTAAGGTTTAGAGCGGTTTAGAGTATAGTGATAGCGGCTAATTTCTAGGCAAGTTGATATGGAAGCCCCCGCCCTGATTGCGTTTGACTTTGATGGGGTCATTTGCGATGGTTTGATTGAATATTTTGAGACCGCTTGGCAGGCATACTGTCAGCTATTTCAGCCGAAAGAGACAACGCCACCAGAGGGGCTAGCAGAGAGATTCTATCCACTGCGTCCGGTGATTGAAACCGGGTGGGAGATGCCTGTGCTAGTCGCCGCTCTAGTACAGGGTGCAAAAGATCAACAGATTATTGAAGAGTGGCCAGAGATGGCGCTGCCGTATCTAGAAGCGGCGAAGTTGACCAAAACGCAGTCGGTACAAACATTAGATGGCGTGCGCGATCAAAAGATTCAGTCTGACTTGCAAAGCTGGCTGGACCTGCATCGGTTTTATCCTGGAATAATTGAGCGGCTGAGCGAGCTGCTGAGTAGTGACATTCCGATATACATCGTCAGTACGAAAGAAGGGAGATTCATTCAAGCGCTGCTTTCTCAAAGCGGGATAGACTTTCCAACAGATCGCATCTTTGGCAAAGAAGTCGAGCGGCCAAAGTACGAGACGCTACGCCTGCTAAAAGAGAAGCATAGCGTTGACAACATTTGGTTTATTGAAGATCGCTTGCCAGCTCTCACGGGCTGTTGCGGAACAAGAAGATCTAGCGGAAGTGCAGCTATTTTTGGCAGATTGGGGCTATAACCTGGAAGGCGATCGCACCATCGCCAGACAAGACGACAGAATTCATCTATTATCATTGCAGCAAGCAGTACAAACGTTCGATAGATGGATGTAGCCACCCATGCTCGATCTTTCCAAACTCGCCCGCCAGATGCAGGGCATCAGCGACCATCTGAGCAAAGAAGCCGAAGCGGCGCGGCGGCGGGTGGAAATTGCTCAAAAGCTGATGGAACAGGCTACGCAGAATCAGGCGCAGTTGACGCAGCAGTTGGATGAGTATCGCGATCGCCTGCTTTTTGCCGCTGCCGAACCGATTGAGCCATTAGAAACAAAGATTGCTTTAAACAAAGCCCCAGAAGCGCACACCGTTGTCTCTTCTGACGGCTCCCAAATCTCTCCTAGCCATCACGAGATTGCCTATTGCTATCTGTTGAATATCAGCCGGGTAATCATTCACTATGGCCAGAGCCGATACCCTTTGCTCGACAGTCTGCCAGAAGTGATTTACCGCGCTGAAGATCTCTATGCCTCGCGTCAGTGGGGAATTAGCACAGAAGAATGGATGGGATACAAGCGAACTGCCGCTGAAGCTATCATGCTGTCTGAACTTGGAGAAGATGACTCTGTGCCAACGCTGGCAATGACGGATGGATCTTTGATCTACTGGTTTTTAGAACAGATTCCGGCGGCGGCTCGCGACGAAATTCTGCTGCCTGTGCTAGCTGCCTGGGACAAACTACGTGAAAAGAGAATTCCGGTAATGGGCTACATCAGCTCGTCTCGCAGTGGAGAGGCGCTAAATTTCCTGCGGCTTCAGGCTTGTCCTTACAATGGCCCAGACTGTCGAGGCCACTGCGAAGATCAGCGTAGCCAGATGCCCTGTCAGGTGTTTTCGCCGCTGCGCGATGTGACGCTGTGGGCAACGACGCTATCTCCCGGTGAGCGGGGGCCGCTGTGGAAGAGTTCGGCAGACATTTTGAGCTGCTATGGCGAGCATACGGTGTACTTTTGCTATGTGCATGTAGGCGCGGAGGTGGCGCGAATAGAGTTCCCTCGGTGGGTAGTAGAGGATAGTGAACTGCTCGATTCAGCGCTGAGCCTGATGCTAGCTCAGGTGCAAAAGGGGTTTGGCTATCCGGTGGCGCTAGCCGAGGCGCACAATCAGGCGGTGGTGCGGGGGGGCGATCGCACCCGGTTCTTCACCCTATTAGAGCAGCAGATGATCCGCGCCGGACTCAAGAACGTTGGCACTTCGTTCAAGGAAGCTCGCAAGCGCGGCAGCATTGCCTAATAGATGGCCGAAAGCATCCCGGCTGTTTGCTATACAATGCCTGAATTGCCAAAATTATTTTGCTTTAGTCTTGGTTGAAGCAGTAGGAGAGTTTCGATGGTTGCTAATGCAGTTCGCGCGGTTGTAGGGACTTCGGCCCCGGCAGATTATGAAGAGAAAACTCAGGCGATCGCGCGTCAGCTACTGTCTGATAGCCGAGGTAAAGGATCGCTCTTCTCGTCTGTTGTCACCAAGATGCGCGATCAGCTTCGCTGGGACGACAAGCTGCTGGCCTGGACGATGGAAAATCCTGGCCTGCGGGTGCAGATGTTTCGCCTGATTGACTGCCTGCCCTCGTTGACAACCAAAGCCGAGATCGCCAGCCACTTTCAAGAATATCTAGGCGATGCCAGCGTCGAACTGCCCCAGGCGCTCAAGAGCCTGCTGAATTTTGCCGATCCAAACTCGATGCCTGCCCAAGTAGCGGCTACTACTCTATCCGGTGCGGTGGAGACCTTAGCGCGCAAGTACATCGCTGGGGAGAATGTTAAGCAGGCGCTTAAGAGCATTGAACAACTGCGCAAGCAGTCAATGGCGTTCACGATGGATTTGCTCGGTGAAGCCGTTGTCACCGAACGCGAGGCCGAGGCTTACCTAAACAAGTATCTAGATCTGATGACGCAGCTAACCGAAGCGGCGAAGAATTGGAAGCCCGTTGCCAAGCTAGACACCGCAGAAGGCAAGCCCCTGGCAAAAGTTCAGGTTTCGGTCAAGCTGACTGCTTTCTACTCGCAGTTCGACCCGTTGGATGTGGAAGGGTCTGCTTCCAAAGTGGGTGAGCACGCCCGGACGCTGCTGCGGCGAGCGGAGGAATTGGGCGTAGCGGTTCACTTTGATATGGAGCAGTATCGCTATAAAGACGCGACGCTGGCCGCTTTGAAAGAAGCTGCTGATGGAAGAAGAATTTCGCGATCGCTCTGACATTGGCATGACCCTACAGGCGTACCTGCGGGATAGCTACAGCGATCTAGAAGATTTGATCGAGTGGGCAAAAGAGCGCGGCACGCCTGTTACCTTACGCCTAGTCAAAGGCGCTTATTGGGACCAGGAAACCATTACCGCTCGCCAGAACTACTGGCCAACCCCGGTTTACAACCACAAGTCTTCAACCGATGCCAACTTTGAGCGGATGACTCGGCTGCTGTTGGAAAATCACGAGTATCTGTACGCGGCGATTGGTAGTCATAACGTGCGATCGCAAGCCCTAGCAATGGCGATCGCCCAAACCCTCGACATCCCCGCTCGCAACGTAGAGTTCCAAGTCCTCTACGGCATGGCCGACAGCCTGGCCAATGCACTGGTCAAACAAGGTCACCGCGTCCGGGTCTACTGTCCGTACGGCGATTTAATTCCAGGCATGGCCTACCTGATTCGCCGCTTGCTAGAGAACACCGCCAACAGTTCTTTTCTGCGACAGAACCTAGAAGAGCGTCCTGCTGAGGAGCTATTAGCCGTTCCGCAGTGGGGTCCTGGTGACGCGGATGATGACACTAGCCCTGAAGCTGTTCTAACTCCAATTGCGCTGCCGAATTCTCCCAGTTACTCGAATTAATCCTGCGGCTGATATTGACTATGCGGTAGCAGAAAAGAGAAGCGAGGCCAATGCCGCTCTAGCCGCTGTGCAAAAGCAGCTAGGTAAAACGTACAGTCCGCTAATTGACGGCGAATTTGTGCAAACAGACCAGAGCGTTGAGTCGGTTAATCCGGCTCGGCCCTTGCAGGTAGTCGGCACTGTAGGACAAATCAGTGTTGAACAGGCTGAGAGTGCGATCGCTGCTGCTAAAACTGCCTTTGCCGCTTGGAAACGAACCCCGGCCAAAGAGCGAGCTGCCATCATCAACAAGGCGGCAGACCTATTAGAAGAGCGCCGCCACGAGCTGAACGCTTGGATGGTGCTAGAAGGCGGTAAGCCCTTACATCAAGCCGATGCAGAAGTCTCGGAGGCAGCGGATTTCTGTCGGTATTACGCTGAGGAAATGGAGCGGCTAGATCAGGAGATTGACTACGATGTGGCGGGAGAGCGCGATCGCTACTTCTATCAGCCCAAAGGCATCGTGCTAGTGATTTCGCCCTGGAACTTCCCGCTAGCCATCCCCACCGGTATGACGGTCGCGGCGCTCGTCACTGGCAACTGCGCCCTGCTAAAGCCAGCCGCAGTCACTTCTGTCATTGCCGCCAAGCTAACTGAAATCTTTGTCGATGCAGGCATTCCAAAAGGCGTTTTCCAGTACGTTCCCGGACGCGGCTCCACCGTCGGCTCGCACATGGTCAAGCACAAAGACGTAAACATGATTGTCTTCACCGGATCGCAGGCAGTCGGCTGTCAGATCTATGCAGACGCGGCTATCTTGCAGCCTGGGCAAAAGCATCTGAAGCGTGTAGTCGCTGAGATGGGCGGCAAGAACGCCATCATCGTAGATGAAAGTGCAGATCTCGATCAGGCGGTACAAGGCGTGGTTTATTCTGCCTTTGGCTACAGCGGCCAAAAGTGCTCTGCCTGCTCTCGGGTGATTGTGGTTGATTCTATCTATGAGACTTTTGTCGCACGGCTGATAGAAGCAACAAAGTCTTTGAACGTGGGCGATCCGCTCGAGCCTGGAACCAAGGTCGGTCCGGTGATTGATGCATCCGCGCAGCAGAACATCAGAGACTACATCGAAAAAGGTAAGTCTGAGTCAACCCTAGCACTAGAGCTGCCCTCACCTGAACCTGGATACTTTGTTGGACCTGTCATCTTCACAGATGTTGATCCGGAATCGACTATTGCCCAAGAAGAGATCTTTGGACCTGTGCTAGCAGTGATGAAGGCAAAAGACTTTGAGGAAGGACTTGCGATCGCCAACGGCACCAACTACGCCCTCACAGGCGGACTATACTCCCGCACGCCTTCTCACATCGATCGAGCCTACGCAGACTTTGAAGTCGGCAACCTGTACATCAACCGCACCATCACCGGAGCCATCGTCGCCCGTCAGCCCTTTGGCGGCTTCAAACTCTCCGGCGTTGGCTCCAAAGCAGGTGGCCCTGACTATCTCCTCCAGTTCCTCGATCCGCGCACCGTCACCGAAAATGTCCAGCGTCAGGGCTTTGCCCCCATCGAAGGGATGGACTAGATTAGCTGCGGTACACTTGGGTTGACTTGTCATCAGGCGTTCTATGACTCGCTGGTTCAACACCGCAGGCCCCTGTCAGGCGGATATCCACTACATGCTACCGGCGCTAGAGCGGCTTCCTTCTGTAGAGCGGCTGATATTGCAGCGAGGCTACTTTGTCATTCATGCGCCTAGGCAGACAGGAAAGACAACGGCGATGCTAGCGTTGGCTCAGCAGTTAACCGTGCAGGGCAAGTATGCAGCGGTTATGGTTTCTGCTGAGACAGGTGCACGCGTTTGTGCGGTAGTCCAGGAGAGGCGGCGAAGATGCCATATTGGAAACTGGTCATTGGACTTGTTAATCTGAACTGCCTGACAGAACTACGCCACCTGCTAAGATAGAAGTATTACTTGGCGGTCGAATAGTTTCGTTCTTACAAACCTGGGCAACAAAGTGTCCGCTTCCTATTGTTCTATTTATCGATGAGATTGATGCATTAGCAAGACGAACGTCTTATCTCTGTTCTAAGACAATTGCGTTCTGGATATCCTAGACGTCCGCGCGCGTTTCCACAATCGTTCGCTTTGATTGGTCTGCGAGACGTTCGAGACTACAAAGTTGCCTCCGGCGGTAGTCCTCGTCTGGGGACTGCTAGCCCTTTCAATATAAAGATAGAATCACTGACACTGCGGAATTTCACCCATGCTGAAGTGAAAAGCTTGTATGATCAGCACACTGCGGATACCGGACAGGTCTTCACAGATGAAGCTGTTCAGCTTGCATACGAGCTGACTCAGGGACAGCCGTGGCTAGTGAACGCACTGGCTCGTCAGATGGTGGAAGAATTAGCACCTGATCCGTCTGTTGAACTCACTACAGAGCATGTAGAACAGGCAAAGGAGATTCTGATTCTTCGACAAGATACTCATCTAGATAGTCTAGCTGAGCGACTGCGAGAGCCCAGGGTAAGAGCAATCATTGAGCCGATGCTGGCTGGCCAGGACTTAGGAAATGTACCCAATGAGGACATTCAGTTTCTGATCGATTTGGGGTTGTGTGTGATGAGTTCTCAACAGGGTTTGACTATCGCTAATCCAATCTATCGAGAGGTGCTACCCAGGGTGCTAGCGTTTACGCCGATGGCAGCCATGCCACAGATTACGCCGAGCTGGCTGACGGCTACTGGAGAGCTTTCGCTAGATAGTTTGTTGCAATCTTTTCTGAGCTTTTGGCGACAGCACGGCGAACCACTGCTAAAAAGTGCGCCCTATCATGAGATTGCGCCTCATTTGGTGATGATGGCGTTTTTGCATCGCGTGGTGAATGGCGGCGGGTCAATAGAGAGAGAGTATGCGCTGGGCACTGGAAGAATGGATTTGTGTTTGCGCTATGGTTCTGTTGTTTTGGGAATTGAGATTAAGGTTTGGAGAGGTGGGAAACCGGATCCGTGAAGGCCGGGTTAGTGCAGCTAGACAGCTATCTAGCTCGATTGGGGCTGGATTTTGGCTGGCTGGTGATTTTTGATCGCAGAGAAAGGGCGTTGCCAGTTGAAGAAAGGACGGGAACGGAGGTGGTGCGATTTCCACACGGGAAGACTGCGTCAACGCCTCAGAATAGAATTATCACGATCATACGTGGATAGCCACTTTTCTCAAAGCGTACTACCTACTACCAGAAATTAGGATGCTTGAACTGATAGCCAGTGCTTTTGATTTTGGCGTTGGAAACGCGGACATTTTTGCGGGTGCTCGGCTGCGTTTCATCCCAGGTGACTGAGGCGAGCTGATGGCGATCGCACACTCCATCAATCAGCTCTCGAATTGTGGGCACCTCGTCTTGAACCAGGTTATACAGCCCAGAGAGCCGCTGCTGACGGGCCCAATCAATTCCTCCAACAATGTCATCGAGATGAACCCAATTCGTGCCTTCATTTCCTTTCCCTGGCCTTGTCGTCCCAGCCGCTCGGCTATATATCTTCTCTAATGTTCGACCAGGACCATAGATACCACCCAAACGTAGAATGCAGACCTTTCTCTGTGGCGTAGTAGCCGATAGGAGGGTTTGCTCAGTTGCTTCGACAATTTTTCCATTCTCTGTAGCAGGCGCAGGCGGCATTAGCTCTGTTACCCACGCTCCTTGATGGTCTCCATAGACAGAGCAAGTGCTGGTATAGATTAGCTGCTGCACATCAGTATTAGGGAGGACTTTTTGCAATCGTTTTGGCTGTCTCTAGATAGGTATCTTTGTAGCTAGCACCTTTACGCAGTCCTACGCATAGCAGCACCAGCTCTCGATCAGACAGTGCCGCCTGAAGCTGCGAGGCATCGGTGCCTACGACTACGCTGACCTGGTTTGCGAGCTGACTAAGCTCTGGGATGCGCGATCGCCGAGTCGTCGTCACTGATAGATCAAATCCCTGCGATCGCCAGCACTTTGCAACGGCTGTGCCGACATATCCGCAGCCAATAATCGCAGCTTTCATACAAAATTCCCTACCATCAACAGCCGTTTGCCTAAGGATTAAGATTTTCTAGCGTTTTTGGGTTCACTGCATACAGCCATCATGATGAACGTAGTTCAAGGCTAGTATGCAACCTTATCAATAGTGTGGTAAGCTACCACTGCTCGACCATACTTGCCTATTGCTACATCTTCTACTAAGTGCAGGATTTCTACTATGAAGATTGTTGTTACACAAGATACTTTTTTCAAAGCGCTGCCTATTCAAGCTGCTACGTTAAAAAGTAAGAATATCCCAGATCAGCTGGTCACTGTCTCAGCAGGCACCTCCCTAGAAGTCGTCGACTATCTTCCCTACGAGGGCAACCAAGAAAGTAGCGCCGATGACCATGTGTTCTTTCAGCTAGCTGAGCCGATGGAAAATCATCAGGCAGTTCGTTGGTTTGTGTATGGACTGCATGCCCAGATGGAAGGCACTGAACCGGGCAACGATCCCAAAGATGAACCCGCTCCTCCCTCGCCCAATTTGGACGGGGATCAGCCTAGTACCAAGCCAGTTGACTTTGGCCCAAAGATTTCAATTCCAGGCATTAGTCGACCCGTAGGGATCTATGAACCGGTCTATTTCGAGCCGACCGTATGCAACTTCACTTGGTCCGAGATGACCAAAGGCGGCACTCGCATTCCGGTCAATGCTAACGTCACAGTGCGAATCGTCAGGCTATGCAAGTATCTAGACGAGGTGCGCACGTTTCTAGGCAGTAAGCCAATGCGCATCACCTCTGGGTACCGCGATCCGGTTAGCAATCGGCGGGTAGGCGGCGCGAGAAGCTCGCGGCATATGGCGGGTGATGCGGTTGATTTTTGGGTGAAGGGTATGGACGTTGTCGATGTCTTTAACAAGCTGAAGAGCTTTCATCCTAGGGGCGGACTAGCGGTGGGTAATGGATTTGTCCATCTAGATCTGCGCCCGGGCTCACCCGCTAGATGGACCTACCCACGCGGTCCGCGCGTATCGCTCTGGTAATAGACAGCTAATGGCTGCGGCTATATAGCGTTGGTCACTTGGCTGAGGTACAGTTCACAGGCTATAAGCTATCAGCAACAACAGGCCAAGCGACTAGCGTGTACCGAATGCATCCGGGACACGCTATATAAAAAGAACAGGTGAGGCAGCAATAGGATTCTGTCTCACCTGTTCTTTTTTAAAGGCATAGCAAGCCGCTGATGCATTAGCGGCTTGCTATACGTGATTTTTTATATGAAAATTGGACGAAGTCTCTGAATAGATTGAAGCTTATAGCTTTCATAGACTTCGCTATTACGAGTTCCGCCACTGACTCGACGGCCAGGAAGTCCTTCTCTTGGCGCAGACTCTTCTTGGGAGTTTGAGTAGATGGTTAGCTGTTGGATAGAGTCGTAAATAGCAGGCTGGCCTGGGGCTGCGAGCGTAGCTGATGCAGTTCCGGCAAGACCTGCCAAACTACTAAGACTGACAAAGATAGAGATACACGTGATTCTTCTTTTAATCATTTCTGTTGCGGTAGTTGCGGTTGTGACGATGGTAGAAAAGAGCCAGTACGAGAAAAGTATTGCACTGGCCTACATACTAATCACGACGGTACGAGACTACAAACAGAGAAGATACGGACTGAAAAATATTCTGGAAACATCTTCGTGTCAGTGTTAAGACGTGACAAAAGCAAGAGGATTCTGATCGTACCGATTGCGAGTAGAGATAATCGGACCCTGTTGGGTACCTACCAGACTAGCCGTATTTTCCAGGGCGGTGCGCAGATGTTTGGCGGCGTAAATAGACATATCGCGTGGGACATTGATGCGATCGCGCAAATATCGCAGTGCCACGTCACTACCCGCAGGCGGCTGGCAAACTTCTCCTGTCATCATCCGGGTCAGCGCGCAGCGCAGCGCTAGATCAAATAGCTGGTCATCCGCTGGGTTAGCCTGAACAATACTTTCCCGGTGCTTGATTACCCTAGCGAGTGCTTCGGCTTCAGCGGTATTGGGCTCTGCGTAGCCAACATCAGGTAAACCAAACCAAGGGCCGTGATCTACCCGGTGCTGGTTGAGTTCGGTTTGCGCTTCACCATTCTCGTAGCAACCACCCATCTGAGGCGGCAGGTCGTGTACATGTGTATGAAAATCGCTCTGGGTGCCTCGATAGGTTGCTCTTGTTTCCATCGCATCGAACCAGTCAGATAGCTTCGCGTTCTCTTCTCGCAAGGAATATCCTTTGTAATAGTAGAGACTAGCATTCATTCGCTCTACGTAAGGAGTAAAAACAATATCCGCCGTGCTAAAGTCCGACAGAAAAAAGGGTCCGGGCGTTTCCGATAAAGCTGATTCTACTGTGACAACAGCGCTGACAAACTGTTCCCGGCTGTTCTTTTCTTGATTGAACCAGCCTGCTGGCTGACATAGCCACCCGCACCAAGCTCTGAACAACACTCTTTCTAACTGCCGCAAAGGCAGTACCTGAGAATCTCTCATCCCAGGTCCAACCGTACCAAAAGCGTCTTCTAACGCCAGTAGAATGTCGTCGCTTTCGGTGACGATACGACCATCAATCGATAGTGCAGGCAGCATTCCGGATGGCACTATCTTTTTGTACCAGGCTTCTTTCTGTCCGTAGCAGAACATGGTGACTTTTTCGATGCGATAGGGAATCTGTTTTTCTTCTAGCCACAGCCAAACCTTTTGGCAGTAAGGGCACCAGGCGTGATTGTCGCGGTAGAGCGTGACGCGAATATCACTTTCTGATTGGCCGAATAGGCGCAGACGAGACTGAGCGTTAGTAGGACCGTTGACGGGATCGGTAGTGAAGTCGGTAAGGGCGGTAAGTTCGGGCCAGGAGAGGGGGAGCATGGGAGAGGGGGAAAAGTGAAAAGGAACAAGAGAGTGAAAAGTTGCGTGAAAACTATCGACTTTGAAAAATGTTTTGGACCATTTGTTTTTTGCAGGCGGCTGAAGCGCTATCGAGTTCGGTGATTTCGGCGTCACTGAGCTGCCAGCCTAGTGCGCCTGTGTTTTGCTGGGCCTGGCGAAGATTTTTAGCACCGGGAATGGGCAGAGTACCTTTGCAGATGCACCAGTTGATGGCGGTTTGGGCCATTGTTTTTTCTCTTTCTTGGGCGATCGCTTTCAGACAGTTCAGTAAAGGTTGAACGCCAGGGAGAACTTGACCTAGCGCAAATCTTCTGAGTCCTTTCGGTAGGTCTGATTTTTGAGTGTATTTGCCAGTGAGCAGACCCAGCGCAAGGGGGCTATAGGCGATTAGCTGAATACCGAGTTCGTCGCAGACGGGTTTGAGCTGTAGCTCTGTGAGGGGATAGGTAGAAAGCAGCGAGTATTGGAGCTGGAGGGTGCGAATCTTGATGCCCTGATCGGCGAGCCGCTTGTGTGCCCAGACTAGTCGTTTGGGACCGTAGTTAGAAAGGCCGAGTGCCTTGGCCTTTCCCTGTTTGCAGAGCTCGGCTAGGCCGTCCAACAAGGGCCCTTCTTGAAAAGGCAGGTAGTTGGCAGTAGACCAGTGCATTTGGATAAGATCTAGTTGTCCGAGGCGCTGGGCAGAGGCTTTACCAGCTGCGACCATCGATTGTTTGGTCAATCGCCAGGGATAGGGCGCTAGCTTGGTCGCTAGACAAATGTTCTCTTTGTTTTGGCCGCTGTAGCTGGCGCTGAACTGGCCAAGAAGTTTTTCGCTCTGGCCGTTGAGTTTGCCGGTGCCGTAGGAGTCGCCCGTATCGAAGAGGGTAATGCCGTGGCTGACGCAGTGGTCAAAGACGGCCTGTAATTCACCGTTCATGCTCTCTTCGTAGTCCCAAAGTAGGCGATTGCCCCACGCCCAAGTGCCGCAGCCCATTGTGGGAAGCGGGGGGAGGGGGGAAGGGGAGGAGGGCATAGGTAAGGAGGAAAGATGAACGATGAACGGCGAAGGTGTGAGGCTGACTGAAAGGTAGCTTTCGTTAGCGGCAGATACCGTGTAGGCCAATGGCGGATAGGATGGCGCTCAGCAGGGTCCAGATGCCGTCGGCCATCAGATTGATTCTGTGGACATTTTGCTGGGCTTCGGCGACGAAAAGGGCTTCTAGGGAGGCAGGCTGTTCGACTAGGGCGGAGAAGTAGCCGTAGTCAAGCTGAAGCTGGTCCCAGTCCTGAAGGGCGAAGTAGCCGAAGACGAATACTCCAGTCAGACCAGGAATCACGACCAGCACTAGTAGAATGATTCGACCTAAGGAGAAGCGCGGGCGATATTTATCTTTTCTCATAGGGTTGGTAAGATTCTACCTACAGCGCTCATACTTTAAATAGTATTCGATGGATGTAGCAAGCAGGCTGTTTTGAGTGCAGCTTGCTTTGAGTACAGCAGGAGTGATAGATGAGCTGGTCAGATAGGCTACGACAGAAGGCAGTTGAACTGTGGGAGGGCGTTCGCAAAGAGGCGGGCGATCGCGCTAGTCAGTGGTTTCCACCGGATGTGACTCAGCTACAAAAAGCCTACGCCGAGGCCCAAACTCAGGTGACTCAAACGCTGCTCAAAAGCTTCAGCGTCAGCGATGAGCAGATGGCAGAAATCTTGGCGAAAGTGCGAGCCGAGCTACCAACGACAGAAGCGCTGTTGATGGGCAAGCCGCAGGCGGGGAAAAGCTCAATCGTGCGCGGATTAACGGGCGTATCCGCAGAGATTGTTGGTCAGGGCTTTCGGCCCCACACGCAAAACACAGCTCGATATGCCTATCCTTCTGAAGATTTGCCGCTGCTGATTTTTACAGATACGGTAGGTCTAGGCGATATCGGCCAGAATACGGGTGATTTAGTAGAGGAGCTATCGAACGAACTAGGCCATCAGAGCCGTCAGGCCCAGCTGCTGATATTGACGGTAAAAATCAACGATTTTGCAGTCGATCAGCTAAAGCAGATCGCGCAGCAGCTTCGTCAGCAGCATCCAAACGTGCCCTGTCTGTTGGCAGTCACTTGCCTGCACGAGCTTTATCCGCCCGAACAAAACGATCATCCCGACTATCCGCCAACTATCGCCGCTATAGAGCGAGCCTTTGATGAATTAAAGGCATCTTTCGTAAGCTGCTTTGATCGGGCCGTACTGTTGGACTTCACGCTAGAAGAAGATGGCTACACGCCTGTGTTCTACGGCCAAGACGCGCTGCGAGACGCCCTAGCAGAGCTATTGCCAAGCGCAGAAGCAAGGGCAATTTATCAGCTAATTGATGAGCAGGACCAGGCCAGCGATCAGCTAGGAAATCTGTATCGAGATGTGGGGCGGCGCTATATCTCGGCGTTTGCGATCGCAGCAGCAACTTTGGCAGCGGTGCCTTTGCCGTTTACGACGATGCCTGTGCTGACGGTATTGCAAATTTCGATGGTGGGCTTGCTAGGCCAGCTGTATGGACAGAAGCTGAGTCGGTCTCAGGCTGGGGGAGTGGCTAGTGCGATCGCCGGAGGATTCTTTGCCCAAGCGATTGGCCGCGAACTTGTCAAATTTATCCCCGGACTAGGCAGTGTGGTCGCCGCATCTTGGGCCGCAGGCTACACCTGGGCGCTAGGGGAGGGAGCCTGTGCGTATTTTGGTGACCTGATGGGTGGAAAGAAGCCAGACCCTGAACGTATTCAGCAGGTGATGGCCGAAGCGTTTGAAGCAGCGAAAACGCGGTTTAGAGAAAGTGGAAAGAACGCAGGGTAACCCTATCGATAAACGTTACGGCGATGATCTACGCGAAAGACGAGTACTTGTAGCTTGTCATCTTCGATGTTGTAAACAACACGGTAGTCACCAACACGAATGCGATAAGCATTATCTTCACCCGATAGCTTTACAACACCTTGAGGTCTTGGCTCCTATGCCAGCGCTTCAATTTTGGACGCTATTCTTTGCTGTATCTGGTCAGGCAGCGATTGAAACTGCTTGTTCGCATGTTTGGTGAATTCAATCTGATATGTCACAGCCCAGCCTGAGCCTTGACCTCTTCCCAGGGGAGCGTACCTTCTGCCTTCGCCTCAGCTAATGCCGCTCTTGCTGCACGGAGATCAGACTCATCTTCTTCGTGCCGAAACTTCAAGTAGCGTAGATAATCCAGCACCTCTACCAGTAGCGGAGTATCCACATCATCTATCTCTTGAAGCAGTAGTTCTTTTACCGTCATCGGGTCGCCTCTGAGAACACCTGAGTCTGTGTCATTTTGACAGATTTTTATACGAGTCAACCACCGCTAGCTAAGGCTACGCGCAAGTTTCCATCGGCAGCGGCTAAGGCTTCAACTGCTGCGTTCTTCTTCAGTCCGGCAAGCTGCATGACTAGGGCTACTTTGACTTGCAGACCACTCTCGTCCAAAAGTTGACCAGCCTCCTCCCTGTCTAGCTCGGTTAGATCGCACAAGATGCGGATGGCGCGATCGCGTAGCTTACTATTCGTCACGGCTACGTCTACCATCCGATTGCCATACACCTTGCCCAGCTTCACCATCACCCCAGTCGACAGGATATTCAGCGCTAGCTTAGTCACGGTTCCGGCCTTCAGCCGAGTCGAGCCCGCCAGCACCTCTGGTCCCACGATCAGGCGAATGTCTACGTCCGCGTCTACTGGCACTTGCTCTGCCGGTACGCAGGCGATGAAAATTGTGCTCGCGCCGCACTGCTTTGCCGATCTTAGCGCGCCTTGTACGTAGGGCGTTGTGCCGCCAGCGGTAATGCCAACGACGACATCGCGTTTGGTAACTCTGTGGTCGATGATGGCCTCAGCGCCCGCTTCCTCCTCATCCTCTAAGGCTTCGGAGCTACGCAAAAGCGCCGCAGCGCCGCCTGCAATGATTCCCTGGACGAGTTCGGGCGGAGTGCAAAAAGTAGGCGGGCACTCTGCCGCATCGAGTACGCCCAATCTACCGCTGGTGCCCGCGCCGACGTAGAAAAGTCTGCCGCCTTCTCGCATTGAGGCGGCGGCTAGGTTGATCGCCTGGGCAAGGTGGGTTCTAACGTGGGCGATCGCATCTATTGTCCGCTGATCTTCTTTGTTGAATACGTCCACCATCTCTAGGGTGGAGAGCTGGTCTAGATTTTGACTGTTGGGGTTGTTTTGCTCGGTTAGCAGATGGCCCCGATCTTTCATATCGGTCATAGCAACTTCTCCAACTGGGCCCGAATTCTATCCATTTCATCCGATGATGCGTCTTGAAAGCTGCCCTTCGCAGTCTCTTCTAACTTCGCACGAGCCGCTTCATTTGGATCGGCACCCAGAGCCGCATTAGCATTCCAGGTTGTTTCATCTACTACCTTGTCTGGCGGCATGAGCAGCGTGCCATCTTCTACTAGCACCGCCTCGTAGCCCGCACTTTCACAAAATTCTTCGATCTCTTCTGTGTCAAAGGCTTCTACCGATGCAGGTGGAAAGTCCTGTGCTTCTAGCATGACCGCAAAGCGAGTAGCATCGTCCTCAACCTCAAACATCAGTACTAGCTGACGTCCTTCCATTTCTAGGGAGTGAATGCCCTCATTTTCGGTGCGCGCATTGAATAGAACGACATAGACTGACATAGCGCTGATGGTTAACTGATACTTGGATTTTTATTCACATTGGTCAGTGTAGCGACTAACTGGCTCTTCCGCCCTAACCCTGCGGGAGGCTGCGCCAACGACTCCGCTCAGGGTCTCTGCGTCAATAATTCTTGGCGGCTGAGCGTAGTCGTTCGCGTAGCGTCGCCGTAGGCGTTAGCCCAACCTTCTGCAATAATAAAAACGCTTTCACGCGAGCTTTTGATCCTCATGGCAACTTTCTTGTTAGAAGTCGGCACCGAAGAACTCCCGGCGAGTTTTGTCAGTGAGGCGATCGCCCAGTGGAGGGCCAAGATTCCTGCTGAGTTAAAAGAACAGTTTCTAGACACTGGCAGCCTCGAATTCTACGGTACGCCGCGCCGCCTCGCGGTGTTGATCAATGGCCTGCCAGAGCGCCAGCCGGATAGAGAAGAAGACGCGAAGGGTCCACCTGCTAAAGCCGCTTTTAAGAACGGAGAACCGACCAAAGCAGCCGCAGGATTCGCTGCCTCTAGAGGCGTAAGCGTCGATCAGCTAGAAGTTCGCGAGACAGATAAGGGCGAATTTGTATTCGTCAATCAAAAGATTCCAGGGCGCGAGACGGCTGAGCTGTTACAAGAGATGGTGCCAGAATGGGTGCTGGGCCTAGAAGGCAACCGATTCATGCGCTGGGGGGATGGAGACTTGCGCTTTCCGCGCCCGATTCGCTCGCTGGTAATGCTGCTAGACGATCGGCTGCTGCCATTGACGCTGGAGAATGGATCTGAAGTGTGTGTGAGCGATCGCATCACCACCGGTCACCGCGTCCTCCATCCCGAGAATGTCAGCCTAGACCACGCTCAAGAGTATGTCGAAGCGCTCAAAAAAGCCTACGTCACTGTCGATCCTGCTGAGCGCAAAGCCACGATTCTAGAACAGGTCTCCGCTGTTGCTGATTCTGTGAATGGCCACGCTGTAGTCGATGAAGATTTGCTAGCTGAAGTTGTGGATCTAGTCGAATGGCCCACTGCTATTATCGGCAAATTTGATGAGGAGTTTCTAGCGCTGCCTGCTAAAGTCACGATTACCGAGATGGAGAGCCATCAGCGCTACTTTCCGGTCAGCACTGCTGCCGATTCAGATGAACTGCTGCCCTACTTCATTACCATATCTAATGGCGACCCGGCCAAGTCTGCTCTAATTACTCAGGGGAATGAGCGAGTCATCCGCGCTCGCCTCGCCGACGGCAAATTCTTCTACGAGGCTGACCAGAAGCAACCTTTAGCTGACTATCTGCCGCAGCTCGAAACTGTTACCTTTGAAGCGCAGCTAGGCTCCGTACGCGAAAAGGTCAGCCGGATTGAGAAAGTTACCCGGTTGCTGTGCGACCAGCTAAGTCTTGACGCAGGACAAACGCAGCAGGCTATTCGCGCTGCCCAGCTTTGTAAAGCGGACCTAGTGACGCAGATGGTGGGCGAATTTCCTGAGCTACAGGGCTATATCGGCCAAAAGTACGCTGCCAACAGCGGTGAGCCTCAGCCGGTTGCCGATGCTATCTATGAGCACTACCTACCCAAGGGAGCGGGTGATAGCTTGCCCCAAACCCTAATCGGCCAGGTCGTCGGCATCGCTGACCGGTTAGATACCCTAGTCAGCATCTTTAGTATTGGTAAGCTACCCAAAGGTTCTAGCGATCCGTTCGCGCTACGCCGAGCGGCGAACGCAATCATCAACGTAGTCTGGGATGCGAGTCTACCGCTGAAACTACTGACGGTACTTACTCAAGTAATCGAAGCATTTGCAGCAGATCGCGAAGACGTGAATATTGCTGAGCTAACGGGCCTACTAGCAGATTTTTTCGATCAGCGAGTTCGAACCCTGCTACAAGATGGGTTGAATATTGACTATGACTTAGTGAATGCCGTCTTTGGACAGGACGCAGCGTATCAAAAGCAGGCCCTGACAGATTTGCTGGATGTCCGCGATCGCGCCACATTCCTCCAGTCCATCCGCGACGATGGCCGCCTTGCCACTATCTACGAAACCGTCAACCGCGCCGCTAAGCTCGCCGCTCAAGGTAATCTAGACACCGGCGTTATAGACCCGAGCGGAGTCGTCAATCCTGAGCTTTTTGAGCAGCCATCAGAGCAGGCTTTTTATGACAGTTTGCAAACGCTTTTGCCTCAAACTCAAGCCGCGCAAGCTGAACGGGACTACAGCAAGCTAATCACCGGGCTAGAGAAGGCTGCGCCTACAGTCGCCAACTTCTTTGATGGAGACACTAGCGTCATGGTGATGGCTGAAGACAAAGCCGTGCGAGAGAATCGGTTAAATCTGCTGGGTCTGTTACGAAACCATGCGAGGGTGCTTGCCGACTTTGGCGAAATTGTGAAAAGCTAGCTTTCTCGAACAGCCACCACTCCGCCGATCCACCCCCTGCTCCACCTATGAAAACTGCCCATGTCATCGGCCTTGGCCGTTCTGGAATTGCCGCCGCCCGTGTTCTTGTTCGTCAAGGCTATGCTGTTACGCTCAGCGATCGCGGCGCGGCCCAGCGTCATCAGTCCGATGCCCAGCGGCTCAAGGACGAAGGCATTGCTATCAAGCTCAACTATGCCTTTGATCCGCAGATTGCCAAAGACGAAGGGCTCGATCTGCTCGTGGTCAGTCCCGGCGTTCCCTGGGATGCACCCGCCTTGGTCACCGCTCGCGAGCTAGGCATCGAAACGATTGGTGAAATGGAGCTAGCCTGGCGATCGTTACAAGATCGCCCCTGGCTGGGCATCACGGGCACAAATGGCAAAACCACTACGACTGCCCTAGTCGCCTCTATTTTCAAAGCGGCAGGACTCAACGCCCCGGCCTGTGGCAACATCGGCTACGCTGCCTGCGAACTGGCGCTAGGCGAACCGCCCGACTGGGTCATTGCCGAACTTAGCAGCTATCAAATCGAGTCAGCAAATTCTCTAGCGCCCACTATTGGCGTGTGGACAACATTCACCCCAGACCATCTCAGTCGGCACAAGACGGTAGAGAATTACTATCAGATCAAAGCTTCTTTGCTAGCGAGATCGCAATCTGTGATTATCAACGGCGACGATCTGACACTCCATCGCAAAGCCGCAGAACATACTTCGCCTCGCCATCACTGGACCAGCATTAAAGGTCAAGCAGCTTTAGCCCCTATCACAGTCGATACCTATATAGAAGGTGGCTGGGTCGTGCATAAAGCAGAGCAAATTGTCGAGACCAAGGCGCTGCGGATGGGCGGTGAGCACAACCAGCAGAACTTACTGATGGCAGTAGCGGCGGCGCGGCTAGCGGGGATTGATGGCAGTGCGATCGCACAAGGCGTAGCCAGCTTTCCGGGTGTCTCACATCGACTAGAGCATATCTGTACCTGGCGCGGCGTAGACTTTATCAACGACAGCAAAGCCACAAACTACGACGCGGCTGAAGTTGGCCTTCGATCGGTGGCCGGTCCTGCTATCCTAGTCGCAGGCGGTGCGCAAAAAGACGGCGACGACAGCGCCTGGATCGCCCAGATCAAAGAAAAAGCGGCGATCGTTTTGCTCATTGGCGACGCTGCCGGGCCCTTTGCTAAAAGATTAGAAGCGTCGAACTACAGCAATTACGAGATTGTTCAAACTATCGATCGAGCCGTTGTCCGAAGCACAGAATTAAGCAAAGAACAGTCGATCAAAACCGTTCTACTCTCTCCTGCCTGCGCCAGCTTTGATCAGTACGCCAACTTCGAAGTACGCGGTGACGACTTCAGACAAGTCTGCACCAAGTATTTAGGCGAGCTTTGATTGAGTGACGTGGGTACTGCTGTGTTCTCAGATATTTATCTATAAGACATTTATCTATAGAAGTAAGACACGACATCTATAGAACATCAATGCAAAAGGTATCGAATTACCAAAACTTATCTTGATTTGAGCGTTAGAATTTGACTGCGTTGATTTATATCAGGATACAGATCGGTGTTTGAAAATTTACTTCCTCCACTAAATAACCACAATCTGCCTTACCCTGATACGATCCATCCGATTGTGGTGCACTTCGTGATTGCGATGGTGCTGTTCGCCGTAGTCTGTGATGCAATCGGCTACTTTACTAAGAACTCCCGGCTACATGAAGCAGGCTGGTGGAACATGGTATTTGCCACTATCTCTATTTTTATAGCGATCATGTTCGGTCAGGTAGAGGCTGGACTATCCATGCCCTATTCGGCGGCAGCAGGCGATCTGAACTTGCATACGCTAATCGGCTGGGCGCTCTCTGGAATTTTGGCGGCAATTACAGGCTGGCGATACATTATCCGATTGAAATCACCCGAAAAGCTACCTGCTGCCTATTTAGGTATGAATGCTGTCTTGACGGTAATTGTGCTATTCCAGACCTATTTAGGTGACAGGCTGGTGTGGGTCTATGGTCTGCACACAGAAGCGGTGGTAGAAGCAGCGCGGGCAGGGTTGTTGAAGTGATGAGCGGATTTGACGTCTTTTCGATGCCACTTCTATTAGAAGATAACGGGTTACCTTATGGGATACCAATTCATCCCAACTTGGTGCATTTGACGCTGGGTTTGTTTATTGTGGCGATCGCATTCGATATTGTCGCCGCGCTCTACCCGCTAGAAAAGCCTATCTTCAAATTTCTTGCTATTCCCGTGACTAGCGCCGGACTCTACGATGTTGGCTGGTTCAACATGGTCGCTGCTGCGATTGTCACCTTCTTCACCGTGGCCGCTGGCTTCTATGAAATTCTGCTAGCCGATCCGCCAGACGACATTGTTAGTCCCTGGGGACTGAACGCGACCGACACAATGGTATGGCATGGACTCGGCGGCGTGCTACTGCTAGCGCTGATAGTCGGAATGACGGTTTGGCGGGGGTTTCAGCGCTACCTATGGCGAGAAGACAGGGCCAGACAGGTGGAGTGGAGCTATCTACTCTCGGGACTGTTGATCTTTGGATTGATGTTTGCGCAGGGCACGTTGGGCGCGCATCTAGGTGGCGATTTTGGCGTACATGTCACTGCCGATCGGCTGATCTACGCGGGACTAGACCCCAATGGAATAGACCAGCAACCCGCAGATGAGGCACTGACAAAGCCACCCGTTACAGGCTCTAGGGAGACTGGCCCAAAAAAATAAAACCAGGATTAAAACCAGGCTTGAGGCCAAAGGCTAAAGAAGAGAAATAAACAAGTCTAGAGGTGACGTGAATACTAACGACGGAACTAGCCAAACCCCTGAACCTAGAACCAGAGACCTAGGACGGGTTCTGAACCGACGCCGGATTCTAGGACTAAGCGCGCTAGCGGCAGGTAACTTTGCGATTAGCGTATGGATGGGCCAAGCGGCTTACAGCTGGCTACCACCGCAGGCATCTTCAGAAGCGGTGCTAGTGGATAAGCTTTTCAGCTTTATGACTGCAGTTGGTACCTTTATTTTTATTGGTGTGGTCGGTACGCTGCTCTATTCAATGATTTTTCAGCGGGCTGCTAAGTACGACACCAGCGATGGACCGCCGATTGAAGGCAACGTCGCGCTAGAGGTGATTTGGACAGCCGTGCCGATTATGCTGATCCTTTGGATTGGCACGGTCAGCTACAAGACCTATGATCAGATGAGCCTGCTAGAAGCGATCGCGCCCAAGGTAATGGCGACGGTGGATACGGTGCCCGGTGAATCTAGAGAGCCTGTGCCAGGAGACATCTCACCAGGTGATAATCCGTATATTGAGGTGCATTCTCGGCAGTGGTCTTGGGAATTTCGCTATCCAGAAGAAGACGTCAGCAGCACAGAGCTGCATGTACCCATCAATCAGCGAGCGAGGTTCAAGCTTACCTCAGAGGACGTTTTGCACGGCTTTTATATCCCAGCGTTCAGAGTAAAGCAAGATATCATTCCGGGCAAAGAGATTGACTTTTCGTTTACGCCGATTCGAGAAGGGCGCTATCGGCTACGCGATTCGGCTTACAGCGGCACTTATTTTGCCTCGAATCAGACTCATGTGGTGGTGGAATCTGAAGAAGATTATCAGCAGTGGCTAAGTGCGATCGCCCAAAACCCACCCACAGCCGCCGAAAATATGGCCTACGACGAATTTGCCGAAGCTGAAAAAGGCACCATCAGCCTCGGCTGGGCCACCGTCAAACCCGCGCCTGCCCCTGTCGTCAATCACACCAGTTCAGAGAAGAATACTTATGAGTAACGCAACGCTGGAGAAACCATCGCAGCAAGTTCCTACACCAGAACCAGAAGCGCCCGATAACTGGCGCAGGTTTTTCAGCTTTAGTACCGACCACAAAGTGATTGGCATTCAGTACATTGTCACCGCCTTTATCTTCTTCCTATTTGGTGGCTTGCTCGCTATGGTGATGCGCGGCGAGCTGATTACGCCAGATGCGGATCTAGTCGATCGCACGGTCTACAACGGTCTCTTCACCATGCACGGCACGATCATGCTGTTCATGTGGACCTTCCCGATGCTAAACGGGCTATCAAACTATCTCGTGCCGCTGATGATTGGCGCTAGGGATATGGCCTTTCCTCGGCTGAACGCTGCCGCATTTTGGCTGGTGCCTGTCTTTGGCGTCATCCTAATTGCTAGCTTCTTTGTTCCCGGTGGCCCCTCTCAGTCTGGCTGGTGGGCCTATCCGCCCGTGAGTCTGCAAAATCCCACTGGCAACTTGATCAACGGACAGGCGCTTTGGCTAGTTGCGGTTGCCCTATCAGGGGTCTCTTCGATTATGGGCGCGGTGAACATTGTCACTACCATCTTTAGAATGCGAGCACCAGGAATGGGCTGGTTCAAGATGCCTGCTTTTTGCTGGACAGTCCTTTCAGCCCAAATGATTCAGCTGATTGGTCTACCCGCTCTGACGGCAGGCGCGGTGATGCTGCTGCTAGATCTCACTGTTGGCACCAGCTTCTTTGATCCGGCAAAAGGAGGCGATCCGGTGCTCTATCAGCACTTCTTCTGGTTCTACTCTCATCCGGCTGTCTATGTGATTGTTCTCCCAATTTTTGGCGTATTCTCAGAAGTCTTTCCGGTCTATTCTCGCAAGCCCCTCTTCGGCTACCGAGTAGTGACTATCTCTTCTTTGCTAATCACCATACTGAGCCTGATGGTGTGGGTTCACCATATGTTTGCTAGCGGTACGCCGGGATGGATGCGGATGCTGTTCATGTTCACCACCATGGCAATCTCGATCCCGACAGGCATCAAGGTATTTGCCTGGGTAGCGACGGTATGGGGCGGCAAACTGCGGCTAACTAGCGCCATGCTGTTCGCCCTAGGCGGACTGTCTATGTTCCTGTTTTCAGGAATTACTGGCATTATGCTGTCCTCGGCACCGTTCGATATTCATGTGAACAACACCTATTTTGTGGTCGGTCACTTTCACTATGTGATTAACGGTGCGGTAGTGATGGGTTTCTACGCAGCGATCTATCACTGGTTCCCGAAGATGACCGGGCGAATGTATTACGAGGGTCTGGGCAAGCTGCACTTTGCGCTTACCTTCATTGGCGTTAATCTAATCTTTCTACCTATGCATCCACTGGGTCTGATGGGGATGCCCAGACGAGTCGCCTCCTACGACCCTGAGTTTGCTTTTTGGAATGTGATTGCGAGTCTAGGCGGGTTCTTGCTGGGCGTGTCGACGCTGCCCTTTATCCTAAATATGCTCAGCTCTTGGACTCAAGGGGATAAGGCAGGAGACAACCCCTGGCGGGCCATTGGCTTAGAGTGGCTAGTCTCTTCGCCGCCACCGCATGAGAACTTTGAAGAGATTCCGATTGTGGTATCGCCGCCGTATGGCTATGGCAGTGATGAACCGCTCGTCTCGAACAATCCAGGAGGGACTTTTGTAGAAGAATCTAAAAGAACGCCAGTTGCCAATCTAGCAGGGGAGGCTAACTCATTATGACAAGCATAGACCCAACGCTAAACACTCAAGCTGCTTCGATAGAAGAGCACGAAGAACACGAAGAAGATCATCGGTTGTTCGGTTTTATTGTTTTTCTGCTGTCAGAGAGCGTCATTTTCTTCAGTTTCTTTGTGGGCTATATCGTCTTTAAGACAAGCGCGGGGGACTGGCTCCCGGCTGGCTTTGAAGGGTTAGAAGTGCGAGAGCCGCTGATCAACACGGCTGTTCTAGTTTCCAGTAGCTTTGTAATCTACTTTGCAGAACGCTTTTTGCATAAGAACAATCTTTGGGGCTTTCGGATTTTCTGGCTGCTGACGATGGCGATGGGTAGCTTTTTCCTCTACGGTCAGGCGGTAGAGTGGATGGGATTACCTTTTGGCTTCACATCAGGTGTCTTTGGCGGCATGTTCTATCTCTTGACCGGGTTTCACGGGCTTCACGTGTTTACGGGCGTACTGCTACAGGGGATTATGCTGGGCCGCTCTTTTATTCCAAATAACTATGAAGAAGGAGAGTTTGGCGTAGAGGCAACCTCGTGGTTCTGGCACTTTGTGGACGTGATTTGGATTCTGTTGTTTATTTTGATCTATGTCTGGCAGTAGCTCATGATTATTGACGATCGGCATTACGACATTATCATCGTCGGCACTGGCGCAGGTGGTGGGACGCTGGCGCAAAAGCTCGCGCCTACGGGTAAGCGGATTTTGGTATTGGAACGGGGCGATCGCATGGCCCTAGAAGAACAAAACCGAGCCGACGTAGACGTCTTCCAAAAAGGCCGCTATCGCTCCCCTGAACAGTGGTACGACATCGAAGGTGAGCCCTTTTCCCCTCAGATGAACTACGCGATCGGCGGCAATACCAAAATCTATAACGCTACCCTGATGCGGATGCGTAAAGAAGACTTTGAATCTGTCACCTATCAAGATGGCGTTGCTCCCGAATGGCCGATTAAATACGTTGACTGGGAGCCCTACTACACCGAAGCCGAACACCTCTATCAGGTTCACGGCGACCAGCAGGCCGATCCAACCGAACCCTTTCACAGTAAGAGCTACCTTCACCCCGCTGTAGATCATCCCGATATTATTTCGCCTAGCGTCGAGCTAATCAAATCAGAAGGGCTCTCACCCACCTCACTACCGATGAGCCTTACCAGTCGAGAAGATGATCCTACTGGAGACTCAGAAATCTTTGGCATCAACAAAGCGATCAAGCATGAGAACGTGACGTTGAAGACCTCTGCTAGGGTAGTCGAGCTGCATACCAACCTCACTGGAACAGAAGTAAAAGCCGTAGAAGCAGAAATCGGTAAGCAGTCCTTCTTATTTAGTGCCGATATTGTTGTACTTGCCTGTGGCGCAGTCAACTCTGCTGCGATTATGCTGGATTCTGCCAACGACAAGCATCCGCACGGTCTAGCCAACAGCTCTGACCAGCTAGGCCGTAATCTGATGAAGCATCTGATGACGGTCATCGTAGAACGAGATTCGGTTACGAACGATGGCACGTTTATGCCCAGCGTCAGTATCAATGACTTCTATTGGAGCGATCTGCGAGACTTTGACTATCCTCTAGGCCATATCGAGAACAGTGGCGGTCTTCTACAGGATTTGATCTTCGCAGAATCTCCACCGTTGCTTTCTGTCTTGCGCCCATTCCTGCCAGATGCAGGACTCAACCGCCTTGCCAAACGCTCAATCGGCTGGTGGGCACAAACAGGCGTCCTGCCAGATCCTGACAATCGCGTTTACTGGCAGACCCTCTCTCGCTACGGTCGCCCTAAGAAAAAGCTGCGCTACGAATTCAAACCTAATAATCTAGAAGCACACGATCGCTTAGTCTATCGGTGGATGGGCGTACTCAAAGACCTTGAGAACACTGGCCAAGGACTGCGACAGAGCACAGTCTATCCAAGAGGCGAAACCCCGGTTGAAGTCGCAGGCTACCAGTGCGGCACCGCGAAAATGGGCACAGATCCGGCTACTTCTGTTCTAGATCTCAACTGTCGAACCCATGAGATTGATAATCTCTACGTAGTGGACAGTAGCTTCTTTCCCTCCTGTGCTAGCGTTAGTCCAGCGTTGACAGTGATGGCAAATGCCTTGAGAGTTGGGGCTCATCTAGCGGAACGAATGAAGTAGAGACTTATGAGTACCGAAATCACAATCACATTGACAGACGAGACTTACCGGCAAGCTGAGCGATTTGCAAAGCTAGCCAACAAAGATGTCGCTAGCGTTATTGCTGATACTATTCGGCTCTCAATTCCGGCAGTTAGAAGTGATGTCGTTGTAGAGTCTGTATCTGATCTGTCTGATGAGCAGGTACTACAACTAACCCAGTTGCAGATGGAGGCAGACCAAGACGCTAGACTAAGCGAATTGCTAGACCAACAGCAGTCAGGATGTCTATCTTCTGAGAATCGACTGGAGTTAGAGGCCCTCATGCAGATCTACCAAGAGGGTCTACTCAGAAAAGCGACTGCACTCAGTGAGGCCGTTAAGCGTGAACTATTGGCTCCTTTGGACTGATGAGTCGGATTTCTTACAGTCTCAGGCTCAGGGTAAGACGACAAGCAAACGACCAATGCGGTTATTGCCGTAGTCAGCAAAAATACGTTTTAGGGGCTCTAGAGATAGATCATATTATTCCGAAGGCAGTAGGAGGGTCTGATAATGAGGAGAATCTGTGGCTTGCCTGTCGTCTATGTAATGGATACAAAGGCGTACAAGTACAGGCTAGAGATCCGAAAACGAACCATAGCGTTAATCTGTTCAATCCTCGACGACAAAAATGGGCTAGTCATTTCGCTTGGATAGGAGCGGGTGATCGCATTGAAGGATTGACAGCTACTGGTCGCGCCACTGTACTAGCCCTACAGATGAACAACCCTTACGCAGTGACGGTTCGGCAAGCGTGGATTTCTGCGGGTTGGCATCCGCCTCCAGACTAGCTAGCAATATTTGAGACAACTCTATAGACAATGCCCCACTGTTCATTCATCAGGTTTTTTTGGTAGAACTTCACAAGGGTGTCCGCAAGCGAGTACTCTCCGACGACGGATCTCATTTTCCGATTTCCTGACCTGCTCATTAGCCGACTAATAAATCTATGCTAAAAACGCTAAAGAGTAAGTGGCCACTGGTTGCACTGGTGATAGTTAGCACCCTGTCAATGGGTTTCGTGACTGCACTGCTAAAGACAACGGATATTCTCGGGCCAAACGTTAGCCAGGGAAGCGCGGATCAGACTGACACATCAAAAGTGGTCGATTCGGTAGAGACTTCTTCGGCGCTAAAGCTAGCTCTGGTAAAATCTGAGGAGAGAGCAGTTGATCTATCGGTGATGGCGAAGGGTACAGCAGGAATAGACCGCGATCGCGCCCGCTACATGCTCGCCACGGACCTAATCAATCAACAGCAAGCAGACCAGGCTCTCCCACTACTAGACGGTCTAGAAGATAGCTATGAGGTGCTAGCGCCCTACGTACTGCTTAGAAGGGGACAGGCGCAGGCGGCGTTGGGGGATGATGAGAGTGCGATCGCCACTTTCACCCGCCTGACCAAAAAATATCCTGAAAGCACCGCCACTGCCGAAGCTCTCTACAGTCTTGGTCAAACACCCAACCAAGCCAGCAGCGGAACTCCAGCTAGTTGGAATACGCTCCTCACTCAGTTCCCGGCTCATCCGCTCAGCACCACTGTGGCTTTTCAACAGCTCGCCAGCCAGAACGCTACAGACGAAGCCGCCAGTGCTGTTTCTACTCCATTCGATACGCTCTCACTGTTGAAGCTAATTGCCTATCACGGCCATCAGCACCCAGAATACACAGCCGTGCTCAACCGACTAGCCAGCGAGTACAGCAGCGCCCTGAACGCTGAAGATTGGGCTGCTATCGGCTTTGGCTATTGGGAGACCCAAAACTATGGCGAGGCTGGAGATGCCTATGCCAAAGCGCCGCAGACACCGCGCAATCTTTACCGGGCAGCACGCGGCAAGGAAAGGGGCAGTAAGGGAAAAGAAGCTCGCCTCTTCTATCAGCTATTAGATCAAGCATTTCCAGAAGCACCAGAAACAGCTGACGGTCTGCTGAATTTAGCGAGTCTACAAGAGAATCAGCTAGCACTTCAGACCCTAGATGCAGTAGTGACTCGGTTTTCTGAAAGCTTTCCAGACAAAGCGGCTGAGGCACTCGCCGATCGCGCTACTCTACTGGAAAATTTGGGTAGCGCCGAATCCGCTCAGCAAACTCGCGACTCTATTCTTTCCCAATACTCAAATTCTGAGACTGCCGCTGAGATGCGTCTGAAGCAAGCCGAGGCGAATGCTGATGCAGGTAATTTTGCCGCCGCTATTAGCTGGGCGCAGCAGCTAGTGGACGCTGCGCCTACGGATGACCGGGCGGCTGAGGCAGGCTTTTGGCTGGGGAAATGGCGCTACAGTCAAAACCAGCCTGATGAGGCTAGAGCCGCCTTTGAGAATGTCATTCGCAATCATTCAGAGTCATACTATGCATGGCGTTCAGCGGTGCATCTAGACTGGAACGTAGGCGACTTTGATACGGTACGTACATTTCGCCCAGATATTGTTTTGCCTAGCCGCAGACAGCCGCTGCCGACAGGCTCTAAGGCCTTGCAGGAGCTGTATCTATTGGGACACAACCAAACTGCTTGGAGCCAGTGGCAGACTGAATTTGTCAACCGGCAGACGCCAACAGTGGCTGAGCAGTTTGCGGATGGCGTGCTGCGATTGGGAATTGGCGATAATTTGGATGGCATCTTTATGGTCTCTAGCTTGGGGTGGCGCGATCGCCCCACAGAAATCACCGAGTACCAGCGCCTCAAGCAAACCCCCACCTACGCTCAGACCATTTATCCTTTCCCTTTTTCCGACTTGATCTTAGGCGGCGCTCAGGACAACAACCTCAACCCGCTACTAGTCACTGCCCTAGTCCGTCAAGAATCTAGATTTGAACCCGACATCAGATCGGTTGTAGGCGCTGTTGGCCTGATGCAGGTAATGCCCGCAACCGGAGAATGGATTAGTCAGCAGATTGACCAGGCTAGCTATGTCCTCTCTGAACCCAAAGACAACGTTAAGTTTGGCACCTGGTATTTGGACTACACGCACCGCGAGTTTGCGGACAATTCTCTATTCGCGGTTGCCAGCTACAACGCCGGGCCCGGCGCAGTTTCTGGCTGGATCACAGAAAAACAGTTCGCCAACGCTGATGAATTCGTCGAGGTTATTCCTTATCCAGAGACCAAAGGCTACGTAGAATCAGTTTTTGGTGGCTATTGGAACTATCTGCGCACCTACAACCCTGAAATCGCTGCTAAAGTTAACGCTCTGTAACTCTCTCTACTCATTTCTCTAGTAGCTAGACAGAGTCATTCGCCCCGCTCCGGTCAAACATTGATACGATAGACTTTAGCAAAAGTTCAGCTAAAGGATGGATGCGCATTAGCAGGCCATTACTCAGTCGTTGGTTTCATGGAGTATCGTGACTAAATTTAGTGGCTCACAGCAAAGTCAGCTAGCGCAGATCGGTGCTTTCTTGCGTGAAAAGCGTGAGCAGCAAGGAAAATCCCTGCAAGATATTGCAAGTAGTACCTACATCAGACCGCAGCTGCTCAGCGGCATTGAAACTGGTGATCCTGAGCTGCTACCAGAGCCTATCTTTGTGCAGGGCTTTATCCGTCGCTACGCTGAAACGCTAGGACTAAAAGGTGTCGAGCTCTCTGCGCAGTTCACCGTCGATTCAATTCCTTCGACGCCTAGACCGGCCAAAATCTCAGCCGCCGAAGATAGCTCTACCACCAGACTGACCCGGCTCACACCAAAACAACCCTTCCAGTCACCAGAAGCTGATATTGCTACCCCCGCTTCTGAATCTTCAGAGGTGCCGGTCTTTGAAGAGACAGCCCCGCTCTTACAGCAGCCACCGGTACAGCAGCCACCAGGCAAGCAGCCAGCTGTCGCTAGCTCTGCCTTTGAATCGGAGGCTTTAGACACTAATACTTCAAAACTCAAACTAGAACCGGAGCTGTCCAAGTCAGATTCTTCAGAAGATATTCCTGTCGTGCCGCTGGCTTCGGAAATTTCGGATAGTCTAAACGTTTTTGATTTCACAGATAGCTCGGATAATATTGCTACCAATTCAGACGCTAGCAGCTCTGAGAAAACTGGTTTAGTAGGAAATGGCACGAGAGAAAATGGCCTATCAGAAAATAGGACGTTAAAAAACGGAACAGGCACTCTGCCGACGGTTGAAACTACTAATATCAAAACCGCCAGTGCTAACGCCGCTGACGTTGAGCTAGGCAGTGCTGCTAGCGCTAAAGCTGACAGTATTGAGATTGAGACACCGGTAAGAGAGTCATTCGACGACGAGCCTTCTCCGTTTGTCAGCGATCTACCGCTAGCGAAGAAAGCGCCTGCTAGCGGACAGCTGCCGACGCCGCCTATCAGCTACACTAGCGCTGCGCCATCAAGTTTGGATGCTAGCTCGGACACGCCTAACCTAAAGCCCTTTGCAATCGGGGCGGTGATTGTCGCAGCATTGACAGCCGGTTTCGTCGTCTTGGCTAACGTTCTAGGGGGTGAGCCTAGCCCGACCGTGGCAGAGTCGCCTACGCCGACAGAAACCGTCGAGCCTCAGGAAGAATCTGCGCTGCCGACACTGCCAGAACCCGAGCCGGAACCTGCTCCTCCTGTCAGTGACGCGCCTCTATTTCTAGAGGTAGAAGTGACTGAGCCTGCCTGGACTAGTGTGACCGCAGACGGTGACGATCGCCTGTTTGAAGGGACGCTCAACCCGGGCGATCGCGTCATTTGGGAAGCGCAGAACAGTATCAGCGTCTATTCTGGTAATCCTGGTGGGCTACAGATCTCGCAAAACGGTCAGCCAGTAGAGGTTTTAGGAGAAAGCGGTATTCCTTCTGGTAAGGACTATTCTGTCGAGTAACGCGCTGGTCCGCTTGCAGGCTGGCAGACAGCATTAGCCACACTCAGACACAGAAGAATGGCCTAGCCGATACAATGAACACACAAGCCGCCCTGTTAGCTTCGTACTTTTCCTATGACGCCTCCTTCGGACCTAGAGACAGCACCTTCTCCTAATCTCTCAGTGCTAAATGAGCTAGATCGCGCCACCTTCCTAGACGAAGTTCCAGACGATGTTGAGATGTCTTTGTTTGACCATCTCGATGAGCTAAGGGTGCGAATCTTCTACGCGCTGATTGCAGTCTTAGTAGGTGTTATTGGCTGCTTTGCAGGCGTCAGGCAGATTGTTGAATTGCTTGAGGTTCCAGCCCAAGGGGCAAAGTTTTTACAGCTATCACCAGGAGAATACTTCTTTGTTTCGATTAAGGTAGCTGGCTACAGCGGCATTTTGCTCGCTAGTCCATTCATTCTGTATCAAATAATTCAGTTCGTGCTGCCAGGACTGACTCGCCGAGAGCGACGGCTAATTGGACCGGTAGTCCTAGGCTCTAGCGTCTTGTTCTTTGCGGGTTTAGGGTTTGCCTACATCGCGCTAGTGCCCGCTGCGCTGAACTTCTTTATCAACTACGGCGCGGACGTGGTTGAGCAGATGTGGTCAATTGATCGATACTTCGAGTTTGTGCTGCTGCTGCTGTTTAGTACGGGCCTAGCGTTCCAGATTCCGGTGATTCAGCTGCTGTTAGGCTTGCTAGGCATTGTCGGCTCAAAGCAGATGCTTTCTGGCTGGCGCTATGTTCTGCTAGGCGCGGCAATTTTAGGAGCGGTGCTGACGCCTTCGACGGACCCGGTGACGCAGAGTTTGCTGGGGGGCGCGGTGCTGTTTCTTTACTTCGGTGGGATTGGACTAGTCAAGGCAATTGGGAAATAAGGCGATCGCACTTAAGATATAGCCTTCCGCACTTTGCTTGCTACACCTAGAAAGGCTACACCTCTTGTTCTATAGCGCAAAGTGTCATAGCAAAGTGCGAACGCGTCCGCGCTTTGCTATACCATTCCAAAGAGAATAGTTTCTCTACTCGTAAACAAACATGAAATAGCCGCCGAACGCAGTGACTCTTTTGTGGTCGTTCGACGGCTATTCTGTTTGTTTACGATAGATAGGGTTGCGCTCACGGCGCTTAAGCCTGGCCTGACCAAAAAAAACGATGCTACAACTTCTGCTCTATAACGGCTTTAGCTACTGAGAACATTCTAGACAACTCTTCAAAAGCGTTAGAGTTTAGGCAAGGCGTACTTATGCATTTGAGCGGATCATCTCTTTGTTACTTTCAGGCTGCTGTCCAAATAGGCTATCTAGGTAGATGCGACTGACCTGACGGTGGGTAACGCCGTTTTGCATTAAAAACAGAGATAGTGCCGCGCAAAATAAGCGGTCTTGTCCCCAACCAGAATGCACGTCTAGATACTGCTGAATTGAAGTGTGTAATTCTTCTGGAATTTCTACTGATAAGCTAACTGTTTGCTGCACTCAAAATCTCCTTCCACTGGATTGTTTAGACCAGAAAACGCCGCGTCTCGCTAGTTCTAGCTACTTTCTATAGAGCAAAGAAGCTACACAAATCGAAGCGCTCGGTTAATGTGTCCGTCAATTGTGGAGCATTGATTTATAAATAGCAATGGACGGACTGGCCATTGCAAACTTAACAATCTTTTAGCCTTTTTAAAGCAGTGGCTTTCAGCCTATTTTTTGTTACACGTGTTTACACTGGCTTTGTAGTGACCCAGTACAAATTCGGTCGCTGACGTATTCCACAAAGGAGGGTGAAATCTCCTATTCTCGCTTTAGCTTGTGGAAAACTCTCTGAAGACTTGTGGAAAACCTGTGGAAAGTTTGTGGATAAAGTATCTAAGACACTAAGAATTGTAAATTTATCGTTCTAGTGACATTTTTCCCGTTTGCAGTCTGATTCTGAGATTTTGTAGCTTTTGCCACAGCGGTCTTATGGCTGTCTGAGACGGTCAATCGAAGTAGCTGTGTATTCGATCAATGATCGCTGCGACTGAATCTGGTAGACGACGAACGATCTTGCGATCGCGCATTCGCACAGTCACTAATGTCACCTGCGCACTCAGATACACCGGCGGACTCTGACTGGCATCTGCTTGTGTGCTAACAGCTACATCCTCTACATCCGCGACTACTTCGTACAGCCAGGTCAGCCGCAGTCCTTTCATCGGCGCTAGCCTGGTTCTGACGACAGCCGCCATTCCCAAACTCAGCGGCTGCCGGTAGCGGACCTCTAGCGCCACAACCGGCAGGTCATAGCCCAAGCTCACTAATCGGTCAAAGGGTACCCCGGCGGCGCGCAGACACTCTACGCGGGCTGACTCTAGCCAGGTGATATAGGTGCCATGCCAGACGACCCCACCGTAATCTGTGTGATGGGGCTGCACCCTGACGGGATACTCAAACCATTTCGAGTCAGTCATATCAATCATCAACAGTTGTTTCTTACCTGAGTCAGTATCTCCTAGAAGCAGTGATAATCAGAATCTAGAGAAGCGACCGGAGAAGTGACCGGGCCAAATCCATGATTCAAAACATTTTGCTAGCCGACTCGGGCATCGGCAACACACGGGAAATGATGAAAGTGCTGATGCAGATTCCTCGAATCGAGCGATCGCGTCTCACCATCCTCCACGTTGTCCCCTCCCAGACGACCTCATCGGCCATGACCCAAAGCTGGGAAGAAGGTGGCAGAGTCCTAGCCGAAGCAGTTAACACGCTAGGAGTAGACCCGTCTAAAGTAAACGCTATCTTGCGTGAAGGTGAGCCCAAAGACGTCGTCGGCATCGTGGCTGACGAAATTGACGCGGGTCTGATTGTGATGGGATCTAGAGGGTTGCAGGGGCTACAGGCAATTATTGGCAATTCGGTCAGTCAGTACGTTTTTCAGCTATCGTCGCGGCCAATGCTGCTAGTCAAAGACGACCTGTACGCCATCAAGTCAATCAAACGCATACTAGTTGCCCTAGACAAATCCGATTCGGCCAAAGCTAGTTTAGAGGTCGCTATCGATCTAGCCCGCGATATTGAGGGCAGCGAAATCATCCTGGTTCACACGATTTCCAAGCTCAGCGGGAAACTCGAAGACGTGCTTCAAGAGCGCCCCGAAACCGATCCAGTGCTTGCAGAGGCCGTTTCCAAAGTTCGGCGGATGGGCATCAAATATCGCTGTCTCGCACCAGCGGGTAAGCCCGGTGCGCGTATCTGTGAACTAGTCGAGCAGCTCAACGTTAATTTGCTGGTTCTAGGCTCACCCGATCGCCGTCCTACGATCGCCAAAGGACTGCCTGACTTGGATCGTCTACTGGGCGGATCGCTGTCTGACTACATTCGAGTCTACGCGAACTGTCCCGTTCTACTGACTAGAATAGAAGCTTGATTCCCCAGATGTTCAGGCAAACTGACTAATCAAATTGACTAATCAAACTGGCAAGGGCTTTGGATGGCTTCATACAGTGTGGCTTCGTAGACAGCCTTATCGACTTCGAACGCGCCGAATCTGGCTAGGTGCGGGTTGAGGATCTGAGCATCAAAGAGAGTGAATTGACGCGATCGCAAATGATCTACAAGCATCACCATCGCGGCCTTCGACCCTTCAGGAATGCGATAGAACATTGATTCGCCAATAAACACACCGCCCAAACAAATACCTAAAAATCCACCTGCGAGCTGATCGCCCTGCCAGGTCTCAAAGCTATGCGCGTAGCCCGCCCTATGCAAACGCATATAGATCTCCTTTAGCTGAGGAGATATCCAGGTAGTTTCTCTATCAGCGCAGCCATCGACAACAGCTTCAAAGCTACGGTTGATAGCGGCTGTAAAGCGCTTTTGATTTAGCACCCTTTGCAGAGATTTAGGATAGCGAAAGCGCTGATCTAGCGGAACGACTGCTCGCCGGTTAGTAGAATACCAGTTGAGGGTTTTACCGTCCGCTTCGGCCATTAGAAAATAGCCCTGAGCGTAGCACTGTAGGATTTGAGGAACGGAGTAGACCATATCTTATATCGATGTACGCTGCTCCTGTTGCAGTTCCTTTTGCCATAATAGAGACTCAGGGCAACCTAATATGGTAACAGTACGTAACGTAATGATCCTTTTTAGGAAACAAATTCCCGCTAGCCTTTAGCCTTTAAATATCCCACCCAGTTCTCGAAAAAGAGACAGCGTTGCTGCTGGCAAGCTGATCTTAAAGTATGCACAGATATGTCTGACTCCGCTGATTCTGACTTTGCTGCACCGATTGATTCTGTAGAACTTCCCCCGCCAGAAGACGCGGCTAAAGAAGGGCAGTGGCTCAAGGCGACCCTACACAAATGGCTAGATGAAGAGTTCTTGCCGGAGATTATCAACGAGCACATTGCCGCCCGCGCCTCTCAGGTTTTTGTTCGGCAGCGGATGGAAGGTGAGAATAACTTGAACGCGCTGGTGCTAGCTATTTTGACTGAGATGCAGGGCTATGATTTTTCTAAGAGCTTCTACAGCGAGTTTGCTGTAGCGAACGCTGTCGGCGACCTGCTGCTAGATAGCCTAGGTATAGAGCGCTGCTGTGGAAACTAGCATGGTAATCGATACGGCGCTGAAGGAGTGGTCGGTGGCAGTAGATGCGATCGCTCAAGGCGAGCAAATCATCCTGCTACGCAAGGGCGGTATCCAAGAAGATCAGGGCCGGTTTAGAGCCGAGAGCGATCGCGCCATCCTATTTCCCACTTTCGAGCATCAAAAGCCCGAGCTACTCAAACCCGACTACCAAAGCTCAGCCGCGCCGGTCGCCTCCGGCTGGCACCCAGAAAAGATCACGCTCAAGACCTGGGCAGAGGTCACTCACATTTTCCTAACGACCGAAGCCGACAAAGTTCATGCGCTTAGCGACTTTCACATCTGGCAGCCGCAGCTCGTCATAGAACGCCTGAAGTGGAAACCAAAGCAGCCTCTCTATGTTCTAGCGCTACGCGCCTACGACTTGGCTAATCCAATAGAGATTGATTGGAATTCGGAGCTATACGGCGGCTGTCGGTCGTGGGTATCACTAGAGCGGCCAATTGAAGTAGACACAGAGCGTCCTGCCCTCGATACAAACGACTACAGCACTCTAGTAAAACGAATAGAAGAGATTGTTGCTTCCTAGCTAAAGACTCTATCCCGGCATTGCTTTCGCCACATCTCTATTGCTGATAACCACGCGTGTTACTTCGTCTATCTCATTGGTTTGAATTTCATTAGTCAAACGTGGCATCATGATCGTGACCGTGGTTCCTTTGCCAAGACCGTCACTATCTATTGTGATATTACCCTGCATTAGCTGCATGAAGTTTTGAGAGATAGCTAGGCCAAGTCCAGTACCTCCATAAGAACGAGTATGAGATCCATCAACCATAACAAAAGGTTTGAACAGCTTGGAGAGATGCTGTGGATCAATTCCGATACCAGAATCTCTAACGCTAATTTTGACCCACGGACCGGGTGGTATATAGATCTTTGAAGCACTTTCTACAGTACTTTCTACAGTACTTTCTACAGTACTTTCTACAGTGCGCTTAGCTGACTTGTTAGGGTGTTCGTCTGTGGTGATCTGAATGCTGATTTGGCCTTTGTCTGTAAACTTGATTGCGTTAGAGAGGACGTTCAGCAGTACCTGCTTAAAGCGAAAGTGATCTACTTCAATCATCAGCGGCGCTAGCAGCTCCGGGCCAATTAAAGAGAGTCCTTTCTGCGTTGCCTGTAGAGTCTCCATGTCCAATACATCTTGCAGCACAGCGCGTAGATCGACAGGAACAATATTCATCTCTAACGTGCCTGCTTCAATTTTGGCAATGTTCAAGATATCTTCAATCACCGACAGTAAATGCATTGCCGCTTTGTTAGCTTGATTTAGAAACTCTCTTTCTTCTTCTTTAGAATCGCATAGGTCATCTCTAATGATGCTAATAGATCCAATAATCCCATTCAGAGGCGTCCTGAGTTCATGAGAGGTATTCGCTAGAAATTCATTTTTGAGCTGGTTGGCCGTCTGGGCGTCTTGCCAGGCTCGGCGCAGTTCAGCCGAATTCTTTTCTAAACCGCGTAGCATCCGTTCTAATACGGTACCTAGATAGTCTAATTCCCACACCTTTGAGCTGCGAGGCGCTGATTTTAGCTGCGATAGGTCTTTGACGTCTTGGGTATATCGTATCAACCTTTCGATCGGCAAAGATAAACTGCGAGAGACATAGATCGCTAGCAATATGCTGGCAATAAAAAGACCCACGTTTAAAAAGAAGAGCACCTGTCGGATCTGCCTAAGACCATACAGGGCCTGATCAGCGGGAGTAGCCGCTAAGACTGTCCACACGCTGTCTTGCTTAGGACTGACGGGTACATTAAACCCGCTGTAGCCCGCTAGCCAATTCTCTCTTTGACTAGAAAGATGAGAGAATTCATCAAATTCACTCTTACCCGCTTTCACGTTCTCAATAATATCGCTAAACTTACTAGCTTCTGGCAGGTCAGAGATACTTTTGCCAACCTGGACAGGATCGGGATGCGCAACGATGATTTGGTTTTGATCGATGACTATCGTCTTGCCAACTAGGGATTGAGGGGTAGCGTCTTGCAGTTGCAACAGCCCGACCTCCATCGCTAGGGTGTAGCGCAAGCTGTTGTCCCTGGCATAGACTGGGCTGGCCACGACAAATTTGATCAGCGCTCTATCTCTCGGAATATCTGTTGAAGAATCTGTTGAACTATTTCTCTCTTCTAATGCATCAATAGAACGAGACGAATCGGTATCTGAGATAGAAGTAGTCGCTGCGTCAGCGCCAGGAGAAAACACGTAGAAGTCAGCGATTTCTACGCTGCCACTTTGTAGCCAGGGAACTTGTTTGGCGCTAGGAATGATGGTACGATCGCACGTATTAATCAGCGCCTGCTTGTCTTGAGGAGCCTTTAGCTCAACGCAGCTGATATTGTACGGCTTGGTATCGCCAATCACCCGGTCTAGAATCAACTGCACTGCCTCTAGATCGTTCGACTGAAAGGCTTCTGTCTGTGCCAACAGATCGATATTCGCATCGATAGCCTGGATACCAGTTTGAAGCGCTTCTGCTTTACGAATAGCGCTGCTAGTTAGATTTTGCTGGGCACTCAATAGCAGGCTACTACGAGCTTTGCCAAGGGCAACTGCCTGGCCCACAAACAAGATAGGCAAGCTAAAGCTTAGAATCTTAACGAGTAGATTGTGCCGAAAAGAACGCCGACGAATAGCCATAGCCAGAAAAAGTGCTGCCACTAGTCTATCGGGCAATTCCGTATGATTGACTAGTAGAGCCTTAAAGTTGTGGGTTGCTTTTACAAAGATAAAGACTCAGGTATCGTTGTCAACTATATCTAAATCCAACGCACTTAAGTCACTCTGCTGCTGCTGCTACTGGCTATCTAGCTATCCTCGTGCCAAAACTACCCGCTTATGAAATTAATCGCCCTCACGTCACGGTCGTTCTAGCGATGAGCGCAGATGGCAAAATTGCTGATGCTAGCTGCGCTGCGGCTCGGTTTGCTTCTGCTAGAGATAAGGCGCACCTAGAATCGCAAGTGGCTAGGGCAGATGCTACGCTGTTTGGGGCCGGAACGCTGCGAGCGTATGGGACAACGCTGCCTGTGACCAGTTCTGTGCTGATTGACGAGCGGCGATCGCGTCATCAATCCGACCAGCCTGTACAAATCGTCTGCTCTGCTATTGGCAAGCTCGATCCTCACTGGCCTTTCTTTCGGCAGTCTGTGCCTCGCTGGTTTCTAACCACGCTCGAAGGTATGCAGTCCTGGCGCGCCTGCGAGCACGAGGCTAGCAGTCAGGATAATCATAAAGAAAAGAATGGCAAAGAAAAGAATGGCAGCACAAAGCCCTTTGATCATGTCTTGATTACCGAGCGACCTTTCAACTGGCACAACGTTATGCAAGATCTGTTTGCGGGTAAATCGGCCCTTTCGGCAGCGGCCAACCGCGCTCCGCTCAAAAAGCTAGTGGTGATGGGCGGCGGGGAACTGGTGGCTTCCTTGCTGAGTGACGGGTTAGTTGACGAGCTGTATCTAACGGTCTGTCCGCTGCTAATTGGCGGGAAAACAGCCCCAACACCGGTCGGCGGACTAGGATTCACGCTGCCCCGTACGCCGCAGCTCACTCTAGAATCCTGTCAAGTAGAAGCGGATGAGGTCTTCTTGCACTACAGCGTTAGCCGCTAATGGCTATATAGCGTTGGTCACTTGGCTGAGGTACAGTTCACAGGCTATAAGCTGTCGGTAACAACAGGCCAAGCGACTAGCGTGTACCGAATGCATCCGGGACACGCTATAAACGCTGCCAGTGAAGCTGATTGCCTGTTTGCGACCAGCGCAGCAGTTGAGCAGGTTGATGTACTCCGATATCGGGCTGCTGAATGGCTTTGCGTGGTGCAGTGGTGACCAGCGCGATCGCCTCCTGGGCGCTACACAGCCCCCACTGCACCAAATTCTGCGCGCCTGCTATCAAAGGCAGCGTTGTCCCCGACAGCGTTCCGTCCATTAGCCTAGCGGTGCCGTTCACCACGCTGATCTGGCGGCTGTCCCAGGGATAAATGCCATCGGATAAGCCCAGCGGAGATAGCGCATCGCTGACCAAAAACAGGCCGTCCATAGCCTGCGTTTCCCGACTGCCTCGGCTCACTCGCAGCAGCAAATCCAGCATCGTTTTACAGATATGCTGACCGTCTGCAATAAAACCGCAGTGAACTTTCGGGTCGGCTAACGCCGCGCCGAGCAGCCCCGGTTCGCGGTGGTGGAGCGCGGGCATCGCATTGAAAGCGTGGGTCACCAGGGTTGCGCCCTCGGCAAACGCTTCACGAGCCCGCTTTTCGGTAGCTAGCGAATGGCCAAGACTGACGGTGATGTTCCGTTCTTTTAGCCAGTGAATGACTCCCGTTTCGGTCGCAACCTCGGGCGCTAAAGTGATGATGCTGATTGCCTCTGAGAATTCTTTGACAACGGCTTTGAGCGTTTCTAGAGTCAGCGGCTGTAGGTATTTGACTGGGTGAGCGCCTCGTTTTGCAGGGTTTAGAAAAGGGCCTTCTAGATGAACGCCCAAAATAGTGGCGCTGTCTGGTTTTTGCCGCTGTTTTTGCTGCTTTTGAAAAGCTTGAATGGCCGCTAGACTACCGTGAAAATTGTCTAGTGAGGTGGTAACTAGCGTAGGACAAAAGCCGCTAACACCTTGTGTCCAGAGCAGTTCGCAGATAGCTTGGAGTCGATCTAGCTGGTCAATCCGTAGATCTGGAAACGCTAGACCTAGTGCGCCGTTAATTTGTAAATCGACCGCGCCTAGCGAGATCCAGTCGCCTTTTACGTCGGTAACGTCGGCAGCAGTCGATAAGCTGTTGTGTTTGGCTTGGGGAGCGATCGCACTAATTAGCCCCGCTTCTATCGCGATTTGATACAGTCCGGATCGCTGTGGCAGGCGAGCATTGACAATAAATCTACGATCGGCCATAAACAAAAACGCTGATTAACCGCACCTAACCCCACCATTAAAGCAAAGAAGACAGCTGAGGCTATGACAAATCCTATGGCAGCCGTTCCTACAGATTCACACAGCACGGACTCACACAGCACTGGATCAGAGAGCAATCAAATCGATGTTGGCATCATTATGGGCAGCGATTCCGATCTGCCAACCATGATGGATGCGATCGCCATCTGCGAAGACTTTGGCATCACCCACGAGGTCGCCATTGTCTCAGCCCACCGTACTCCCAAGCGCATGATTGCCTACGCCGAATCAGCCCATACTCGAGGGCTCAAAGTAATCATCGCAGGCGCAGGCGGAGCTGCCCATCTGCCTGGAATGGTCGCTGCCCTTAGCCCGCTGCCTGTCATCGGTGTCCCTGTCAAAACCAGCACGCTTTCGGGGGTGGATTCGCTGTATTCCATTGTGCAGATGCCCCGAGGCATTCCAGTTGCGACGGTCGCTATCGGCAATGCCAGAAACGCAGGGCTGCTCGCTGTACAAATGCTCGCCGCCTACGATCCCGCTATTCAAGAAAAGGTTCTGACCTATCGCCAGACGCTAAGCGCGACAGTCAGCGACAAGCAAAATCAGCTCTCTGCGCTAGGCGCTCGTCAGTACCTCAAACATATGATCAACACCTAACGCCGACCAGGACTTCTTCAAAGCGCTGAAACCCTCACTGAATCAACTTTTATTGATGTTTAGAAATGCTACGGATCGTTCAATAGGGAAATAGAAATTTCCAAAAGATACGTAGAAACTCGCTGGTCTTAGAGATACATCGTAAACTTTTTCTAAGGCTAAGCCGAAAAACGGGTGAAACACGGCTCGTTCTCGAACTAAAAGTATCACGTGATACAGAACGACTCGCTCAGACTTGGTGCAATGAGACCCATCAGTTTGACAGGTGTAAAGCAGATAGCTCTGTTGTTTCAACAACTATTGTTTTGGCGACTGCTTGTGACCATCGATGGCTGTCGAAATTGCGTTAGGAATTCCCGACGAAAATGTCTAATTTTACAATGAGAAAAAGAAAGCACCTGGGGCGCACCACGTCGCCTTGGGATGCAAATGTACCACCGTTTAAGGAAATGGCCACACGAGCGCTTAGCCGTGCGTTTGGCCGTCGATTTGCCTGGGGTTGGCTAGCCTGTGTTCCCCTAGCATTCACGATTGTGGCGACCTGGGGCTTTGCAGCCCACGCCCAAGAAGTCGCTGCCGATGATGTTCAAGTTGTTCTAGACAACATCTGGATTGTAGTCGCGGCAATCTTAGTCATCTTTATGAATGCTGGCTTTGGCATGTTAGAGACTGGCTTTTGCCGTCAGAAAAATGCGGTCAATATCCTCGCGAAGAACCTAATTGTCTTTGCCTTAGCCACGCTGTCCTTTTGGGCGTTAGGCTTTGCGCTAGCGTTTGGGGAAGGCAACGGCTTCTTTGGCCTAAGCGGATTCTTCCTAGCAGGTAGTGACCCCGTTGAGCCTGTCTATGGCACGCTGACAACACCCGTATTCTTCCTGTTCCAAGCTGCGTTTGCAGGGACTGCGGCCACTATCGTATCGGGCGCAGTTGCGGAGCGGGTGAGGTTCTCAAGCTTCATTATCTTTAGCGTCCTGCTAACTGCTATCTGCTACCCCATCACAGCGCACTGGGTTTGGGGCGGCGGCTGGCTCTCTGATATGAGCTTCCTCGGTGAAGGCGTTGCCTTCAGCGACTTTGCTGGTTCTACAGTGGTTCACTCTGTCGGTGGCTGGGCGGCGCTAATGGGCGCTATCTTCCTTGGCCCCCGAATTGGTAAGTACCAAGACGGTGCTGTTAACGCCATCCCTGGCCACAATATGAGTATCGCAACCTTGGGCTGCTTGATTTTATGGATTGGCTGGTTTGGCTTCAACCCTGGTTCTGAGCTAGCAGCTAGCCTGAACGTTCCTCAAATTGCCCTGGTCACTAACCTGGCAGCGGCAGCAGGCGGCATCGCTGCAACCTTCACCGCCTGGTCACTCAGTGGCAAGCCTGACCTATCGATGACCATCAACGGTATTCTAGCGGGTCTAGTCGGCATCACTGCTGGCTGTGGCGGCATTGGCTACTGGGGCGCAGTCATTGTCGGCTTGATAGCTGGCGTCATTGTTGTCTTCTCTGTTGGCTTCTTCGACAGCATCAAGATTGATGACCCTGTAGGTGCTACCTCAGTTCACCTCGTCTGTGGTATCTGGGGCACGCTAGCGGTTGGTCTCTTCGATGGTAGTGCTGGTCTGTTCTTTGGCGGCGGCATCACTCAGCTAATCGCTCAGATTGTCGGGATTGTTGCGATTGGTCTATTTACCGTAGTGGTCACTGGTATTTTGTGGGTGATTATCAAATCTCTCATCGGTCTGCGCGTTTCTTCCGAAGAAGAGCTCAAGGGCTTGGATATCGGCGAGCACGGGATGGAAGCTTATAGCGGTTTCCTCAAGGACACTAGCGATATGGGCGGCATCATCTAAGCTGCTCACTGCGCAAGTTACTGTCGGGGGATAAGTTTTGTGTCCCTCGCACGATTCATCTAAAAACCGCCTTCGATAAAGCAATATCGAAGGCGGTTTTTCGTAGCCTTTATCTTTCCATAGCCTCTATCAGATAGAGGCAGATACGGTCGGCCAGGTCGTCCACAAAAATACGCTGACGGCTGTGAATGCCAACAGTCCTTCTAGCAGCGTCCCAGCGACAGAACTCACAACCACTGCTAGGGCAACTTTGCTCGACAGTTTGATTCTTTCCGTCATACCTAGCTCCTTACGGAAGAGGAATTCGCCTAAAAAGGCACCCAGCATAGAGCCGACTAGGATACCGAGCAGCGGTCCGCCAATAGGCAAAGCGGGCAGCAGCCCCAAAAAGCCAATAAACAAGCCGATAATCGAACCAGTTTGCCCCCATGAACTGGCTCCGACTTTTTTGGTGCCGATATATGTGGCTAGATAGCCCACGCCTAGGCTGAGAATGAAAGCAGCGATCGCAACTACCAAGGGCAGACTACTCGCCCCTGGACTGGCCACAGTCCAAACCAGCACCGCTCCGACAATTAAGCCTGACCCAGGCAGTACAGGGACAAAAGCACCGATCACGCCAACTCCCATCAGCGCTACTAAAAACCAGTAGAGTACAGTCAGCGAAGGTATAGCCATACGAGAAATTGAAGATGAAGAGTGAAGAGTTTGGTTAAGTGACCTGTTGATTTAGCGCTACTAATCGGGCGCTACTGATTTAGGCGCTATTGACTGAGCGCTCTTAAGAACTGCTGGAGTTCTGCAAGAATTCCTTTTTTCTTACCCTGACTGCCTTGACCACTGCTCTGGGCATCAGCCGCTTCGGCAGCGGGCTCTCCTTCACCGTACAAGATCCGGTCAATATCCTCACCCGAGGGACGCGTAGAGAGATCTTGTACATGCTCGTACTCATCGGGCGCAGTTTCTCTCCAAATTTGCCAGGGACCAGGATAGGCCCGGTAGACAACGCCTTGATCGACCGGGCGAACGTAGTAACAGGTTTCGATCTGGCTGAGGAAGCGATCGCGCAATTGCCGAGCTGCATAGCCAATGCCTACGACAGCCACATCCTCTAGCTGTGGATTTAGCAGCACAACCGGCTGATCGAGCGCCTCATTGCATAGCGCTTCTACCTTGCCAACTTCGACCGCCGAAGGATTGACCACTAGGTAGAGATCGTCTTCTGGATCGACCGTTTGGATCAGCTCTCCTAACCCTCGGATCACAAAATCTGGATTGTTCCAGTCTCTTCTAGCCAAAGCGGCTGCGCCCGCATCTGGAAATAATACTTTGAACTGCCGATCGCTAAAGAGTTCTAGAAACTGCTCAGCAATCGGCTGCTGCTTCAGTTCAGGAATGGCCATTTCGACCTGGAGACGAGAGACACCAGCGTCGAGGGCAGCTTTAGTAGCAGCCTTGGCCTGTTCGGTAGCGATGGGGATGGTGGTAGGGATGGACATGACAGAAAAGGATGAAGGATGTAGGGCTCCGCCCTTCTCGAATAGGCGGAACGATAAACTGGAAGAGGGAAAAGAGAGCTGTACAAGATGACGGTTTTGCTGGTTTATCTGCTTGCGCCTACTTCTTGCACTTTGCTTTCCGCTGCCGCTGCCATTGTTCTTGAGAGTATCTGCTTTAATACCATCGCACTCCAGTCTACGTCGGCTTCTGTCGTATGGCGGCCTAGGGTGATGCGGATGCCGGTCTTAGCCGCCTGGTCACTATATCCAACTGCTTTAAGGATTGGACTAGGGCTGAGCTGGCCGCTGTGACAGGCTGATCCGGCGCTGATACCGATGCCTGCTAAATTCATCTGGCGGACTAGCGCTTTGCCAGTGACATTTTCAACATGAGGTAGACAGAAACTGATGTGATGAGGCAGACGCTGACGCGGATCGCCTGTGGGGACTAGTTCTATGATATTGGCCATATGCGAGAAGAAGCGATCGCGTAAGTAGATCAGTCGCAGGGTTTCTGCTGGCATTTCAGCAGCGGCAAGTTCAGCAGCGACCCCGAATCCAGCGATATTGGGAATAGCCTGGGTGCCTGATCGCAGTCCATTTTCTTGGCCACCGCCGAGCAGCAGTGCATGGAGCGGGGTGCCGGGTCTGATATAGAGCGCCCCTGCACCTTGGGGACCGTAGAGCTTGTGGCTAGAAAGAGAGAGTAGATCGACTGGGAGCTGCTGCACGTCGATGGGCAGGCGACCAGCCACCTGGACAGCGTCCGTATGAAAGGGAATGTCGTGGGCACGGGCGATCGCGCTGAGTTCGGCAATGCGCTGTAGCGTACCAATCTCACTCTGCGCGTAGATCACTGAGACTAAAACGGTGTTTGCTTGAATAGCGGCCTTCAAATCTTCAGGATCAACGCTGCCGTAACGATTGACAGTCAGATAAGTGACCTGCCATCCACTAGCTTCGAGCTGTCGAACAGGGGCTGCGATCGCCGAATGCTCAACGGCTGAGATAATAATGTGCTGTGGTTTGGCATACTGACGAACAATGCCAAATATTGCTAGATTATCAGCCTCAGTGCCGCCTGCGGTAAAGACTAAGCTATCTGGACTAGGCGCATTGATAAGCGCAGCGACCTGCCCTCTAGCTCGCTCTAGCACGGTAGCGGCCTGGCTACCCCACTGGTGCAGGCTAGAAGCGTTGCCCCAGTGCTGAGACATCGCAGTTTGCATCGCTGCGATCGCTGCTTTTCTAGGGGGTGTAGTTGCGCTGTAATCCAGGTATATCTGCATATTCAAGAATCTGACGATAGCGCAAAAATTCAGCGCGATAAAACTAGCTTCTCTATCAGGATATCGCGCTCTGTAGCTGCAGCGTGGCTATTAGCTAACGCCTTGCCAGTTTACGGTTCTGTAAACTGACGGTCTTGCTCCACCAGCTAAGGTCTACATAATCTAAGCGATTGAAATGAGTGCTTAAGTATATACACTGAAGCCGTGTATCTTTTTTCCTGATTAGAGAAAAACTAAATAAGGCAGTGGAAAGTGTTTCCGCGCTCTGTCAGACTGAAACTGTCAGTAATTTTCGTCAGTTTTTTCTGTGATCTTTGAACGAATTAGTCGGTTATCTTTAACAACCCCTCATGTTCTGTTGCAATTATCTACGTGATAATATACTTCACTGTCAAAGAACCTGCCATCAGAACTCAGCAAAAACACCTACATCCAAACACCTAATATTTGCATTTATAAGAAAGTCACCAGCCTTTAGCTAGACCGGTCTAACCCAACCATAGAATTGAACATGCGATCGGACGTAAATACAGCGTAAAAGGGTTTTCCTAGAACAATTCTGAAGGCACTGATTATCAAAGCACAAGAAGTCTGATTTGGATAGAAATTGCCCAAACGGTGATCTATTTACTGCAACTTACTCATAGAAGAAGCTGCTACATAAACACTCCCTTTGATGCCCTTCTTGGTGCTCGCTGTGCATACCATGCCGCTATCTTCTAGTACCTACTGGCTGGCCAGCTTTAAAGAGAGCTTCTCTACTATTTACCATCTCTTTACCACACTATCGTTTACTGCACTATCTCAAGTGAATGCATTGGCGCTGAGCTACCCCGTATTTGGCATAGGGCTGCTGACTGGATCGTTCAGCTTGATGGTGGCGCTGCTGTTTTTACGGATCAGTCGGTTGACCGCCGTGCTGAAAGGAGAAGAACAGCGAATCAAATCTATTTTGTCAGTGGACCCGCTAACTGGGCTAGTTAATCGTACCGCTCTTTTTGCTGCTGGCGATCGACTGTTGCAAACCCAAACCGGGCGCGAGCTATCTTTGATTGCTCTGAATATTAATCGCTTCAAAGCAGTCAACGATGCTTTTGGTCATGGCGTCGCCGATGAGCTGCTAAGGCAGGTCGGGCAGCGGCTACAGACGCATCTAGGGCTACAAGACGTGCTGGCTAGAACAGGAGGAGATGAATTTTCACTGCTGCTAAATCCGGGGGGTGAAACGCGTACCTATGAGATAGTAGAGAAAATTTTAGCGTCTATGCATCAACCCTTTCGGATTCAGTCGCAGCTAGTGCGGATTCAGGGGCGAGCAGGAATTGCGTTCGCGAAGGAAATGCAGAGCGACCAAGCGCACCAGAACAATCGGATACAAAGGAAGGTAGCAGAAAGAAACGTAGCTAGCTTTAGTGATTTGCTAATGCGGGCGAATATAGCAATGTTTCATGTCAGTGATGGGATATCAGATATAGGGCATCAATACAGGGTGTTTTGTCCTGAGATGAAAGCTGCGATCGCCTTCAAAATGAATCTGCAGCAGTCGATAGCGGCGGCTATCGAACAGCAGCAGCAGCTACGAGTGCGCTATCAGGCGATTGTCAATATCAAAACAGGCAAAACGGTCGGATTTGAAGCGCTAGTCCGGTGGCAGCATCCTGAGCTAGGGCTGATGAGACCAGATGATTTCTTACCAATTGCAGAAGAATTGGGACTCACCTACAAGATTGATCGCTGGGTACTAGAGGCAGTTTGCCAGCAGCTAGTTAGCTGGCGGAGCGAGGGACTATTCCCTTCTGTAAGCGTTAATCTATCGGGTAGCCATCTCAGTAAGGCTGATCTAGTCGACTACATTCACAATCTGCTATCTAGCTATGCGATTGAACCAGGGCAGCTAAACGTAGAAGTCACCGAAGGCATAATGATTGCGAATCCAGAGCAGGCAATCGAAACGCTACAGCAGCTCAAGCACCTTGGCGTAGGCATCAGCCTAGATGACTTTGGCACTGGCTATTCTTCCTTAAACTATCTACAGAGGCTTCCAGTAGACGTATTAAAAGTCGATCGCTCTTTCATCCGCCGCTTAGGAGAACCGACCCAAGATTGTCCAATCGAATTTGCAAAAATCCTGAAGACGTCTGCTCGGCAAGATGAGCTGATTGTGAAAGCGATTCTATCGCTAGCATCAGCGTTAGAGATTCGTGTGGTAGTTGAAGGGGTTGAGTGTATAGACCAGTGGCAGTCTTTGCAAAAGATGGACTGTGCCTATGTTCAAGGCAACTATTTCTCAAGGGCGCTAGAAGCAGACTGTGCGTATGCACTGCTACTAGAGGAAGGCACCAACTAAAAGTAGGATTGGATTCTGGCTATGGCTGTAGCAATCTCTGTTTGATTGAGTCCCCCGAATCCGAATATGAATTCTCCGTTCATGCGCTTAGGGAATGGTCGAAGCGGTGAGGGCAGGTAGTATGGCTGGGTGCTAAAGAGTTCCACGGATTGTTTTCTAGCCTGGGCAACTAGCTGCCAGTCGGACTGATGCGCAGTGGGCAGAGTCACTAGGATGTGTAGTCCGGCAGCTTCCCCTGATGTCTGGATTGGGCCGTGTGGACTGGCGGCTTTTTCTAGAGCTGTGATCAAAGCTTCCCGGCGCTGGGCGTATAGGATTCTCATGCGGCGGATGTGTTTAGACAGGTGCCCTTTGGCAATAAAGTCGGTGAGGGCAATTTGGTGAATCAGGGAAGCTTGGCGATCGCACATCCACTTTGCCTGGGCAAAGGTCGCAACTAGTGACGGGGGAAGCACGATATAGCCTAGCTGTAGCCCTGGAAACATCACCTTTGAGAAGGTGCCAATGTATAAAACGCGTTGATGAGCATCAAGTCCTTGCAGCGCAGGAATCGGTCTGCCGCTATAGCGAAATTCGCTGTCGTAGTCGTCTTCAATAATTAGCGCGTTGGTCTGATGGGCCCACTGTAATAAGGCTAATCGACGCGGCAAAGACATCAAAACACCGGTTGGAAACTGATGAGAAGGCGTAACGTAGGCAAGCTTAATACGCCGAGCCGATTGAGATGCCAGTCCGTCTGGTTCGTTGATCTGTAGACCCTCGTCGTCTACCGCAATTGGGACTAGGGCTGCGCCGTGGCTGCGGAAGATTCTTCTAGCGCTGAGGTAGCCAGGATTTTCGAGGGCGATCGCATCACCGGGATCTAATATCACCCTAGCCGTTAGCTGTAGCGCCTGCTGAGTGCCTTGAGTGATCAAGATTTGGTCTGGATGGCAGTGAACTGCTCTGGTCTGAGCAATGTAGTTGGCAATCTCGATGCGCAGTGGCTTATGGCCTAGCGAGTTCGAGCTATAGCCCATCCAGTTGGCACTATCTGCCCGGTGGCGGTTGATGCATCGCTGCCACTGCTCAATGGGAAATTGCGAAACGTCGGGCTGCCAATAGCGAAAGCTGAGTTTAGGCTTAGTCTCAGACTTTTCGGATATGGCACTGGAGATGTCAGCGCGTTCTGGTAGACGGCTGAGGCGATTACCATAGTCCGAGAGTAGAGCTGTGAGCGGTAGCTGATTGATAGACTCTGAGTCTGCGGGTGCTTTGGTTTTGGTGACTAGATCGGTGCTGGCCAGATTAGCATGAGCCGAATCAGCGCTTAGCATCGAATCCGGTATTTGAGCGCAGACAAAGGTTCCCGCACCGGGCTTGGTATGCAGATAGCCTTCGCTGATTAGCTGGTCATAGCTTTGGGTGATAGTCGTTCGAGAGACGCTAAGGCTGATAGCTAGCTGTCGGCTGGCCGGGAGCTTCTGATGCGATCGCACTCGCCCAGTCAAGATTGCCGTTCGAATCTGCTCGTAGAGCTGTCGATGCAGAGGTATATCGGTCCTCGGTCTCAAATCTATTGTCAGATCAAACTCAAGCGGGTTAGCCATGTCTGTATCCTTGTCTTCCACTTGGATATCTGTGGCAAGACGATATCCGTCTCAAAGTGGACTGATGAACTAAGCAAAAATTGGCTCTTGGAAGTGTCCAATTTTGCTTTTACCTTAGCAGTAGTTCATTCATCTTTCTGACTCTTCTATGGCACCTCAGACAGTCAAAACACCCAAAACTCAGGTCAAGCGCGTGCCCAAACGTGGCCACTACGACTTCGATACCATCGCAGCCATTCTAGATGAGGGCTTAGTTTGCCAGGTTGGGTTTGTGGTGAATAATCAGCCTTTTGTCATCCCGACCGCCTATGGCCGCGTAGACGACTGCGTCTATATTCACGGTGCAGGGGCCAGCCGACTGGTCAAAACGCTCCAGACAGGCGTTGACATTTGCTTTACCGTAACGCTGCTAGATGGGTTGGTTCTAGCGCGCTCCGCTTACCACCACTCTATGAACTATCGATCGGTTGTGCTGTTTGGTAAGGCGCAAATGTTAACAGACGAGCAGGAGAAGCTGATGGCGCTAAGGGCGTTTACAGAACACGTGCTCAAAGGGCGGTGGGATCAGGTGCGATCGCCCAACTCACAAGAGCTAGCCGAAACCTGCGTACTCAGGCTTCCGATCTCTGAAGCCTCTGCCAAAGTTCGCACCGGTCCACCGGTAGACGCTGAAGCTGACTATTCTTTGCCTGTTTGGGCGGGTGTATTACCCCTTAGCTCTATAGCGGGCGAGCCAATTCCAGATCCAAGGCTAGTAGAGGATCAGCCGCTCCCTGACAACATTCGCACCTACATCCGCTGATGCTGTAAGAAATAGAGCTTTATTACCTGCCTAGTACTCTGACGGTGCACCTTTTGGCTGATCGCTAGGGCGATAGTCGTTGTCTAGCTTTGGCGCTTCGCTGTAGGGCCTAACGTTCAGGGTTCGCTCACCGTTTGTACTCTGACCAGCAGGCGGTTGAGAGGTTCCACCAGATTTTCTATCTGGCTGGTCTTCAGCTCTACTGCCTGATTTGCTTTCGGAGCTGCTTTCTGAGGGGCGGTGCTGATAGTTCTCAGCGCGTCTCTCAATCGGGTAGTCGGCAGGGTAGTCAGCAGGTCGCTCTGGCGCTCGTTCAGGAAAAGGGTCGGCAGCGCGCGCAGGCGGACGAGTGGCAGGCGGACGCTGGCCGTACTGACTATTATCTGTGTATCGATTGTCGGGGGGCGTATCGAATCTGCCACCAGATCCGTCGCTAGCGCCTTTATTAAATCCGCTGCTGGCTCTATCATCAGGTCTACCGCCGTTGACAGGCGGACTGACAGGCGGGCTAGGCTGCAATCGTCCGGCTGGGCCTCTGTATTCTTCGTAGGGCTGGCGAGGGGCACGGCTGCTGGGATAGTCGTCTGGCCAATAGGCCGCTTGAGCAGGATTCATTCTGGGTGCACCGGCTCGAACGGGAGGCAGATCGGCAGGCGGGCGATCGCGAAAGGCAGGGCGATCGTCTAGCTCGGCCCGGTAACCTCTGCGCACAGGTGTCCTGTCATCATAGCGAGGACCGGGCGGACGCCGATCTACCATCGGTTCGCTAGGGGGGCGCAGCGGGTCCGACTTGGGCAGCCGACTGCGAATACTTTCAATCAAAAGCGTTGTCAGCATGCCTGCCATCAATAGCTGCTGAAAAGAGGCCAGTAGCTCCATATCTAGATGAGCTAGCAAGAAGAGACCAGAAACCAGGAGTAAAACGGCATATACTTTGTCCGAATCGCGCTCATAGCCCGGCCTGACCTTCTCTAGGAAGAACAGCGCTAGGGCTCCAAGAATCAGAATAATACCGATTAACAGCGGAACAGGTGTTCCAAAATTCACAGCTGAATCCCCTTATTTACTCGTTCAAAAGTCACTCGTTCAAAAGCCATCTATTCAAACCAGCGCTGCCCCTATAAATAGCATGAAGATGGTCGTCGCTAGTCTTCTATTCTAACCCTGCTCTAGCTAGCGACGCACTAAGTTGCGCTGGCTGCTTGTTTGTAACGGGTCTTTTATGATCATAGTAAAAATACACAAAAACTGGGAGAACAGAAGTGCGTTCTCCCAGCTATGAATACTTTGAAGGCGTTTAATATTCGGTCTAGCTGCGATTCTAATTGCGATCGCTCTACCTTAGCCGCGCTTAATCTGCTTAGCCGCGCTTAATCTGCTTAGCCGCGCTTGATCTGGTCACGCTGACTGATAAAGATAAGTGCGATAGTCGCAGGTACAACCAGAATTAGCAACCCTGCTAGCAGACTGAGCAGAAAATTAGTCAAAGAAGGAGTCATAGAATCATGCCTTGGCTTGAGCGCAAGGGACAGCAAAAAAATCTGTTTATTAGTCTTAATAATATCGGCAATTGCCACCCTTGCAAAACTTTCATACCACCCCAACAAGGCACTAAGCTGGTAGTCATAGCTCACAGCTCACTTTATCCGACCTTTCCATGTCAAACTTCTTTTCTACAGGATCTGCCACGCTAGCCATTAGCCTGTTGCTCGGTCTCTACACGCTGCTGTTTCTCTTTCGCATTATCTTGACCTGGTACCCACAAGTTGAATTAAACAAGCTTCCCTGGGTGCTAGCGGCTTGGCCAACAGAGCCATTTTTGATCCCGATGCGCAAGCTAGTACAGCCAATCGGCGGCGTGGATATCTCACCGATTATCTGGGTGGGTATCGTCAGCTTTCTACGAGAGATCTTGGTTGGACAGCAGGGCCTGATGCGAATGATTTGAAGTACAAGAGCTAGAAAGGCTGCAACTAACCAGACTACAAATGCATCTGTGACTACATCTGCGTGCCAGCTTCTGCCGGGTTTGATAGCGCTAGTCGAATGAACGATAGCGCCAGAATAATGAGGAATAGAACAAGGCCGATTGTACAGGCGTAGCTCATGTCTAAGTCTTTGAAGGCCGACTCGTAGACGTAGTAGACGACGGTTTTAGAGGCGCTGCGAGGACCGCCCTGCGTCATGATGAAGACTTCTTCGAAGACTTTGGTCGCGGCGATCGCGCTAATCACCCCTACCAAAAAGATATATGGCTTCATCAGCGGTAGCGTAATGTCCCAATGCTTGCGCCAGCCGTCCGAGCCATCAATAGCCGCTGCCTCATAGAGATCAGCAGGCAGTCCTTGGAGTCCAGCTAAATAGATCACCATGTAGTAGCCCAGCCCTTTCCAGACGGTGACAGCCATCACGCTGAACAGCACCCAGTTCGGACTCGTCAGCCAGGGAATTGTGATCGCCTGACCTGTCACGCTAGAGGCAATCTGATTGAGCAGGCCATTTTCGGCGTACAGCCATTTCCAGGCAATTCCCGCAACTACCATCGAGACGACAACAGGGGTGTAGTAGGCGACTCTAAACCAGCGGATGCCTTTGAGCTTTTGGTTGACCAGGATGGCGAGCAAAAGAGGTGCGATCGCCAGTATCGGCACCACGCAAACGAGGTACAGCACCGTATTCTGTAGCGTCTGCCAGAATAGCTGATCCCTAAATAATCTTCGAAAATTCTCTAACCCCACCCACTCAGGCGCTTGGGTGACATCGTATCCATACTCCATAAAGCTGAGACGAAAAGCCTGTAGGGCAGGCCAAAACACCATCAAAACCAGCACAATTAGAGCAGGTGCTAAAAACAGATAGGGCGTGAGATCTGTTCTATTACGCATAGAAACCATAGAAACCTAGACTACAAAAACTTGTGAAAGTCTTCACCGAGGAACAACAGCCGTTCTGCCTTCCGCCTGCGCGTCAGTCCGGCTAGCGTTCTCCCACCCGCCTTATCCCAGCGCAGCAGCTCGTCTGCGGCCCCTTGAACATCGCCCGCATTCAGCTTTTTCAACAGCGTTGAACTGCGAAACGCGCCAGAACCAACATTGTAGGTAAAACACGCCAGCGCCGAAAACTGATTGTCGTTGATTGGCGATCGCACCACTTCATTGATACTCTTCTCAAAGCGAGTCAGGTCTTCTTGCAAGAACTGCACTGCCTGCGCTTCAGAAATGGTCTGCCCTGGACGTACTCCCCTAGTCGTGCCGTAGCCAATCGTCCAAATGCCGACGGCGTCCTTGTACGCTTTTAGCCGCAGCCCTTCAAAAGATTTGATTAGCAGTAATCCGTTCTTATTTGTCCGCTTTGGACCTTTAGTAGAGGGGCTATCGCTAGTACCCTTAGCAGCGGCAACCAGTTCAGGTTTGGGTTTAGGCTCTGGGCCGACGCCGCCTCTAGAGACTGTCATGCCTCTAGGCGCATCCGGTCGGCTAAACCAAGCTTTCATGCCAGCGACGTTTACCACCTGCTCAGCCGGATTAGTCTTCGAAGGATATTTCGTGATTTTGGAAATATAGTGACCGCCTTCCATCAGGTAGAACGCAACGTCTGTTTCTTTAATCCATGTTCCCACGGCGGTCTATCCCTAACGACAACATCAAGCCCTGTATAACCCTATTTGGCAAATCTTTAAAGTGGGTGTAATAGATTTTACCTGTGGCTGCGGCAAATATCTTCTCTAATACCCCCTAGTGGGCTTGCGTAATCACATTAACCGTGGTGCTGAACGCACTTACTTAGATTGTCCACTACAATACGAGCAGCTCATTCTTTGCACAAAACCCGATCTATATGGTTTCTTCTGCCGTTCCAGATATCACTGCAACCAGCGTCGGCTCTGCTGATTCTCTATCAGCTAGTACTCCCTCTGTCCAGGTCATTTCTCCAACGATTCGCCGTCTTCCCAACGGGCTGACCATCATCGCTGAGCATATGCCAATCGACGCAGTGAATCTAAGCATCTGGCTCAATATTGGCTCTAAAGTTGAGTCCGATGCGATCAACGGCATGGCTCATTTTCTAGAGCATATGATCTTTAAGGGGACACCTCGGATCGGGTTCGGTGAGTTTGAACGGCTGATTGAGGAACGGGGCGCATATACAAATGCCGCTACTAGTCAGGACTACACGCACTACTACATCACGACTGCACCCCAGGATTTTGCCGCGCTTGCCCCGTTGCAGATAGAGCTGGTGATGAACGCTAGTTTGCAAGATGATCATTTTGACAAAGAGCGTCCTGTCATCCTAGAAGAGATTCGCCGAGCAGAGGACAGCCCTCAGCGGCGGACGTTCTATCGCTCTATGCAGATGAGCTTTGATACGCTGCCGTACCGTCGCCCAGTGCTAGGGCCGACTAGTGTGGTTGAAGGGCTGAGCGCGCAGCAGATGCGAGCCTTTCACCATACCTGGTACCAGCCGCAGAATATGACGGTAGTAGCCGTGGGCAACTTGCCAGTAGAAGAGCTGATTCAAGTGGTCGAAGAGAGCTTTGAGCAGGCGCTAGACCGGAGCGATCGCACCCACGCTAGCGACGAGATGAAGCTACAGGTGCCCTCTTCGCAAGCCGAAGCACCTTTTGCAAAAATTCACCGGGCAGAATATGTAGACGAGTCTTTGCAGCAGGCTCGGCTGGTGATGGACTGGCGAGTACCGGGCATGCGATCGCTAGAAGAAACCTATCCGCTAGATGTGCTGGCCTCCATCCTGGGTCAGGGCCGCACGGCTAGGCTAATCGACCACCTGCGTGAGCAGCGTCAGCTAGTCAACAGCATCTCAGCGAGCAACATGACCTTCACGCATCAAGGCATCTTCTCAATTTCGGCGCGGATGCCGGTTGAAAATTTAGCCGAAGCTGAGGCTGCAATTCTAGAGCATTTGCAAGCGCTGCACGACAAGCCAGTGACCGCCGCCGAACTGCGCCGAGTGCAAACCCAGGTTGCCAATCGCTTTGTCTTTGGTAACGAGACGCCGAGCGATCGCGCTGGCCTCTACGGCTTCTATCAATCCATCATGGGCGATATTCACCACGCCCTCGACTATCCGCAGCATATCCGCAACGTCAGCGCTGAGGCGATTCAGACGGCGGTCCAGCGCTATCTGCCCACTGATGCCTACGGTGTAGTCACCTTCAAGCCAGCTTAAGCCGCTGACTCCAAATAGAAGCCGACCTTGCATAGAAGCGCGTCATTTCTGAAGCATGTCATCTCTAAATAGTTCCGCTGCCATCAAAATCGCTAAGCAGATTAGCGAAGCGATTGGCGCACCCTTTCAAATTCGTGCTCAGCGGCCTATAGGCGGCGGGTGCATCAATCAGGCCGCTAAGATCTCAAACGAGGATCGAGCCTTCTTTATCAAAACAAACCGAGCCGATCAGCTAGCGATGTTTGAAGCTGAGCGAGACGGTCTGCAAGCGATGTATGATAGCCAGTCGATCCGAGTGCCGCAGCCGCTATGCTGCGGCGTAGCAGATGCGGTTAGCTATATCGTGATGGAGTGGATTGACCTTGGTGGCGGGCAGGATAGCAGCGCTTGGCGGCAGATGGGCGAACAGCTAGCGGCGATGCATCAGGCGACTAGTAACAAAGGCTATGGCTGGCATCGGGACAATACGATTGGAGCAACGCCGCAGCAGAACCAGTGGGGTGAGGACTGGGTGGAGTTTTGGCGCGATCGCAGACTCGGACCTCAATTCTCACTCGCTCATGCCAAAGGTGGCCGCTTTCCCCGCCGCGATGAGTTGATGAACGCCATCCCCAAACTGCTAAGCGGCCACAGCCCAACCGCCTCTCTTCTCCACGGCGATCTTTGGTCTGGCAACGCTGCTATCACCGCCACCGGAGAACCCGTCATCTTGGATCCTGCCACCTACTATGGCGATCCTGAAACAGATCTAGCCATGACCGAACTCTTCGGTCGCTTTCCCAGCGAGTTCTACCAGGCTTACAGCTCAGTCCTACCGATAGATAACGGCTATCGTCAGCGCAAAGTGCTCTACAACCTCTATCACATCCTCAATCACTTCAATCTATTCGGCGGTAGCTACGAAAGTCAGTCAAATCGAATGATCGATCAGATTCTGCCCTAACCTATCGCTAGTTCCTTTTATAATCTTTGTCCGACAGGTCTCGAAAGTTTGATATATTAGTGCTTCGGCGGCGGCATGGCCAAGTGGTAAGGCAGAGGATTGCAAATCCTTTATCCCCAGTTCGAATCTGGGTGCCGCCTTTTACGTATATCAAACATCAAAGCGCAACTCTCTAATATTGGTTATTGGTTTCAGAAGAGCACTGCTAAGATAAAGATTATTGCTTCCTGCTAGCTGCTATGGCTTCCCCTTTTCCAGGGATGGATCCTTATTTAGAGCAATCTGCTTTCTAGTCGCCGTTTCACAATCGATTGATGGTCGGGCTAGCAAATAGGCTGTCACCCGTTCTGCGTCCTCAGTACTATGTTGAGGTTGAGACGCGTTCATACCTAGACACGCCTGAAGGGGAGCTATTGATTGGTATTCCGGACGCAGTTGTCTTGAAAGGGAGCCAATCGGCTAATGAGACAGAAAAGTCTTCTTTTTCAGAAAGTGCCAACGTAGCAGTCAGAACGCCTCCTCAGACGGTCACCGTGCCGGTGCCGAGGGAGGTGAAAGAGCGTTATTTAGAGATTCGACAGGTAGGTAACAATCAGATTGTTACTGTGATTGAGATGCTTTCTCCGGCCAACAGACGGAAGGGAAGAGAAAGAGAGATTTATGAAGCGAAGAGAGCCGCTATCTTAGGTAGCGCGTCTCATTTTGTTGAAGTTGACCTATTGAGAAGTCAGTCACCTTTGCCGATTATGGGTGCGAGCCGTGTGGGTGATTATTATGTGCTCGTGAGTCGTGCAAATCAGCGACCTCAAGCGCAGTTTTATGCCTTTACCCTGCGCGAGCAGTTGCCAGAGTTTTTGTTGCCGCTTAAAGCCTCTGATGAGGCGATCGCAGTGGATTTACAAAGCATTTTTCAAGAAGTACACAAACAGGCTAGCTACGATCTGCGCATTGACTACGATCAGGCAGTTCCAGGACCTACACTATCAGACGAAACCCAGGCGTGGGTTGAGGATGTAATCAATTCTTGTAGATAGTTAATTGACGGTTATCTACAAACTGCTCGTGCCAAGCTCCGAACAAATCCTGGCCTGCGTCCGTGAATTATAGCAAAGCGCGAGTGCATCCGCGCTTTGCTATGGCACTTTGCGCTATAGAACAACGGGTGTAGCCTTTCTACGTGTAGTAAGCAAAGTGCGGAAGGCTATACAACCATTGCAACCGATTAAAACAGTTATTGGATGTTTGATGATTGCTGTTCCGCATCTCCATATCAGTCAGTATTCCTTCAGTTGAATAGCTACCGAATTTGGTTGCGTACACTGGTCGTCTCAGTCTTCGCTACGGCAATGAATAGTGAACTTCCTCCTCGTACTTCTTGTTGATCGGTTCTAGGAAAGCTTATAAACCGGGTGAGATGATCGTGAAAGTCGATGGCGCTTAGACAAGGTATCGGCTTTTCTGCTTTGCTAGAATGATTAAAAGAGCTCGGATAGTTGCGGAATATTGATATGACAGACGAAGAGCTGAGATCCCTGGTTGCCAGTAACGCTGTAGCGATTGAGAAGAACGCCGTGGCGATTGAGAACAACAATAGAGCCATTGATAGGCTTCAGCAGATAGTGGCTAGCAACGATCAGCAGTTGAGGCTGCTGACTCAGCAAGTTCAGACAATGGCGAATAGTCAGGCTAGCAGTGATATTCGCCTAATCTCAGCAGAGCGGAACATCCAGGGAATATACGATATCCTCCAAGCCTACGCCAGAGAGCAAGACGCGCGATCGCAGCTCATTAATCAGCAAATTCAATCTCTCATCGACGAGAGACGAAGTTCTTAAAACATACAAACGCAGAAGATATTTGTTTCTCGTTTTATCTTTCCTCACCCGCTTCATCTTCTGGCAAAATCTCCGTTTCGGCTTTGGCTGCATCAACCCACTTTTTTAGGGTGGCATCTTCTAAGAAAAAGTTTTGATACTGAGCGGCAGCTTCTGATAGAGCAATTCCATATGTTTTGAATCGCATAACTACGGGTGCGTAGAAGCAGTCTGCGATAGAGAATTGATCGAATAGCCAGGTGTTAGGATTGCGAGTCATGCATTTGGACCAGATGGCGTCGATTCTGGCAATATTTTGTAGAGCGGTCTCCGATGGCGTCACTTTGCGAGATGCACGACAGTTCATCGGCAGCTCGCTACGCAAACCTATAAAGCCTGAATGCATCTCGGCGCAGATAGATCTCGCTTCAGCCCTGAGCGATTCTTCTGCGGGCCAGCCTTGATCAGACAAATACTTTTCAGAGACATATTCGCAGATTGCGAGCGAATCCCAGACTGTTGTTTCTCCATCAATCAGAACAGGCACACGGCCAACCGGAGAATATTGCTTCAGTCTTTCGGTGAGCGTTCCGCGTGAATTTTCGCGCTCAAGCGATTCTAGATGCTCCTCGAACTTAAGCTCGAATTTGGTTAGAAGCATCCAGGCCCGCAGAGACCAGGAGGAGTAGTTCTTGTTACCGATGATTAGCTTCATTTACCTTTCCATGGCTCTCTAGAGAAAACGCCTATGGTGTGTAGTCATAGGGGGAAGGCGGATAGTCGTAGTAAGAAGAGCGGCGAGGCGGTACTTGTGCGGGGGGCAATAGGGCGGGGTCGTAGTAGCGGTAGTCTGAAGCGGGCGGCATCGGCATGGGAGCCATCGGCATGGGCCGAACGGAGCGCCTTTGGCTTTGTAAGATCAGCAGTACAGAGCAGAGAATCAGACCGCCACCGCCAAGACCAAGGATGATCACAACGCCTGCTCCTAGCCAAATGACCGATGTGGAGGGGCCAGATGAACGAGCTGCCGCGTCGGTGGTTGGGCGAACGGCAGCAGCAATTTTATCTTCTAGCTCTATATCTTCGACAGAGCGCTGGTAGGCTTGAATGCGATCAAGCAGATCTTTTGTCTTTTCAGACTGTTCTTGTAGCTGGGTTTCTAAGTTGGTAGAGAGCGTTTCTTGTTCGCTGAGCTGCTCTTCTAACGCTTGGGTGAGCGTGCGCTGCTTGTCTAGCTCTCTACGAATTTCGGTTTCTAGCGCCTGCTGAGATTGCGGCTGGTCGGAAACGGTGGATTCTATCTGAGCAATGCGATCGCTCTGCTGTTTTACCTGGTCAAGCTCGCCCCCGGTAGACACCATGCCAACCCTAGCTACCAGCAGCACTAAAGCTGCGACACCAGTTGTGGCGCAGCCTGCTAAGTATGCGGTTGTATCGCTCATCGGTTTATCACCCTAGCGAACAAACGGTCTGACACACTTTTTCTTCTCAATATCGCTTTTGCAACGGCTTTGACAGCTAAAGATTATCACACAAAACCAACGGCTAGATCGGTAGCTAACCGCTAATTATGACAAGGCGGAGTATCTATTTTATACCGGTAGAGAAGTCCGCAGAGAAGTCCTGTAGTTAACTCGACGGCAATCGCAGTGGCTACGAAGACAACTAACCACAAGAAAGCGCCCCTAGAAATATCTAAGGACGCTTTCTAATAGCTACGCTACGCGACTGCTAGCTTACTAGCTTCTCAAAAACATCAAAGGCGGCTCACTGCTTACTCAACGATGACCTTGCCGACCATGCCAGCGCCACGGTGAGGCGCACAGTAGTAAGTGTACTCACCTGGCTCTACATCAAAAGTACTGGAGTAGGACTCACCAGGTGCAAAGGTGAGCTGCTTGTTGGTCAGCTTGTCTGCGACTTCTTTACCACCAGGAACGTTGTTTGCGTCGAAGATAACATTGTGGGGGGCCATCTTATTGTTTTCCCAGGTTACGGTATCGCCCTGAGCAACTGTGATAGTAGCCGGTTCAAAGACAAGCAGGCCACCATCTGAACCCATCTTGACGGTTTGGTCAGCGGCAAGAGCCGGCGTGGCGAGCACTGCGCAGCTGCTAATTACAAGGGTAGCCATCATTAGGAAGCTACCTAGACTGCGGAATGCTTTCGCTAAGAAATTCATAAGACCTCTGGGACTAAAAACGTGTGTACTTTCTTTGCACTTCATGAGAATTATAGATCGCCTTATGAACGTTTTGACGCTTTGTAGAGGTTCGGATTTGACGACCTGTGCTGTACGGGTAGTTTTATCCGGCGGGCAAACTCTAAGACTCAATCAGTATGGGGGGTACACAGTTCTAAAACGCTGATGATTTCGAGCTAATTGATAGCAAAGCTGCGTAGGAAGCTGCCCAGTTTGACGGGGTGGTTTCTATCGGAAGAAGTAGGGTCTGGTATTGTAGCTGATGCTTTGGATTAATTTTTTTCAGCGAAAGGTTAAATGATTTGGTGGGTTCCGCGATCAACTGTTGTCCTTATTAATAGGATTGAAAAAATCAATAACACAACTGTCTTTTTGCTATGAATGTTTTAGAAAAGCAGGTGATTGAGCTGAGCGATAAGGTCGACTCGCTTCATGGCCTGATGGCGCAGCTAACTGAAAAGGTAGATGCAAGCATCACTCACAGAAACGGTCGTTCTTCCAATAAAGATATCTTGCCGGATGCTGGTGCGGTTAATTTGCCGCCTAGTGCAATGCGCCGCGCGCCCAACCCGGCAATGATACACAAAGATGTGCTCAGTGACGATGCCTATCTAGAGGGGGAGCTGCTGAGTACTACGCGGACGCTGTCACCGGAGATTCAGATTCAGCGCCTGACAGCTCAGCTGACGGCTGCATACAATCGGATTGCGGCTCTAGAAGAGCAGATTATGGCGTATCGCTCTTACTAAGGCTTTCGTCAAAGAAGTCTAATCATCAGCTATCTGAGCGTAGCTGGGCTTCGACAGCGTGGCGAAGCTGCGATCGCGTCCAGTTCCCATACAGATGAGCTGCGATCGCAATCCCCCCTGCACCTACGCCTTCTTTGACAAATCCCTGTTCATACGCCCGCAGTTTTGCATAGGGAGATTGGCTGAAGTCGATTTCGCTCGCTAGATAAGTAGCACCAGTTTGCCGTGCGATCGCGGCCGTATCTGCGCTGGGATCTTCTATTACCCAACGCGTGGTGCCGACGGCAATTTGATCGGTTCGCCAGGCTATCTGCTGCTCTTGTGCTAGCGCTTTGCCCAAAGCATAAACGGCTAGCATCTGCGAACCGCCTGCTAACAGGACTCCGCATACCTGACTTGCTGTTAGCATCGCTGCGGCTACAATGACTTGCATCGGGTCACCCACTGCCGCGACGAGTTCTAGCACCGATGCCTGCGGCTGTCGCTGCTGCCACTGAGTCAGACCTTGATCGACAAGCAGTCGCTTTTGTGAATGATTGCCTAGCGGCAGACTGCTACCCATCTTGTGAGCAACGCTATAGCCTAAGCCGGTCAGAACAGCTTGGGCAGTCGTTGTTCCCCCCACTACGCATTCGCCAATGATCAAATAGCTATCTAAGCACCGACTAGCTAGCCGGTGGCCTAATTCTTTCCCCACTTGAAAAAGTAGGTCAACCTCAGCTATTGACATTGCCTGTCCTGACTGAACAGGCTCAGCAATCACATGAGCTACCGATAAGTGCGGAACAGTCAGCGGCGTCGGTAACCCAGTGCTGACTAGCTGGCAGTCAATCGATTGCTTTACAAGAATAGCCCGAGCGATCAGTGCTGGAGAGACACCTGCTGGCAAGTCAGGCAAATGAGTCCCTGTCAGCAGATATTCGCCATCGGCGGCGGCAGTGTTTAGACGCGCCTGCGGCGTCTTCCCGGCAGCAGAAATATTAGGGTGAAGCGCAGTTCGCGTGAAGCTAAGAACGCAGACAAACAGCGGCTTTTTACCTCGATAGTGATTGAGCCACTGATAGCCGAGCGTAGGCGTTGCTTCAGCGCAGAGTCTGATCACGCTAGTCGTCCATCAGCACTTGTACCCATCTGGGCGGCTCTGACATAGCGATACCGAGACGCTCTAAGATCAGCCAGGCAGCTAGGTGTACGGTAAACAGGTAGACAATACTGGCGAAGACAGTCATAAACACAGCGGCGATCGCAATCACCTCCATACCTGGCTCTCCAAACGTGCCTAGCCCAATCCAGCCCCAGTTAGTCAGTATGCGCACGCTCCAGTCAATAAACTGAGTGATCTGCGCAATCAGATACCCCCACAGGTCTTCGCCTGCGAGTATAGAAACTAGCCAGATGCGAAAGAATGTGCCAAAGGCGACTAGCAGCCCTCCAGTCAAAATAGAGATGCCCCAGCCAGCTTTTCTGCGCCATAGGTAGCCTAGCTGCACGCCTAGAAAGCCATAGGGTATGACAAATAGAATACTGCGGGTGGGACCTAGCAAAATCGTCAGCAGTAGACCAGATACGACAGTTCCCATCCAAGCAGCGCGGGCGTTCCACCGCAGATAGATCAAAGCGATAGGTAAGGGAAAGAGAATACGCAGCAGCGGACCGGGGGGGAAATAGATGTTAACTAGCCACATAAGGCTAGCAGCGCTGGCAAGAAACGCGGTCTCGACTAGAGGGGAGAGGGGCTTCGGCTCCGCTCAGCCGCCCAGAACTGGAGGGAGGCAGCGGGCGAAAAGAGGGATCAGAAGAGAAGCTAGAGGACTGAACGGAATTGTAGGGCTCGGTCTTTCTCGAATAGCTTGACTGATCAGGAGAAGCCGGTAGATCGTCTGATATCCAGGGTTCGTCGTCTCCTGGTGGCTCTGGCGTAGGGGATTGGTTGGGCGCGGTCATAGGCTAAGGCTATACCAGAAGTTCTTCGAGAGCGGCAACGTCAATGATCTTGAGGGTATCGCGATCGCGCTGAATTAAGCCTTTCTTCTCTAGCTTGCTGAGTACTCGGGTAACCGTTTCTCTAGCAAGACCGCTAAGGCCGCTGAGTTCTCTATGAGGCAGGTTAGGTATTTCCATCCCTTTTCCAGTCGATTTGCCTTGACCTTCTGCCAAGAACAAAAGAATATCAGCAACGCGAGACTGGCTGTCTGATTCGCGCAGGCGCAGACGACGGTTGACCTGCCTGAGGCGTTTTGCCGTTAGCTTTGCTAAGCAAAGACCCGCCATAGGTTCTGTATGAACTAGTTTAACGAAATGAGGGGCAGGCATACTGCCAATAATGGTTGGGACTAGAGTGATGACATCGGTTGAGCGCGGAATTTCTTCTAGCGCGGCCATTTCGCCGAATACTTCACCTTTGCCCAAAACATTGAGTGTGACTTCTTTCCCATCTATATTGTAAGTTCGAATCTTCACCCATCCTTCCAAAATAAAATAGACAGAGTTGCCCCAATCGTTCTCTAGCAAAATGACCTGATTGGCAGGATGAGTGCGCGTCACTAGCTGAGCTGCCGCTTGTTCCACAGAGGCTGAATCTAGCTCACGAAAGAAGGGGGTAACGCTGATGAGTTCGCTAATATCGAGTGAGTGTCCGTCCATGAGCAGCTAATTGGATGCGTGTAAGGGTCTATTTATTAATGCCAAATCGGTCTGAACGGTCTCTGCTTTTGACACTATTAGAGCCTAGCTGAAGTTTAATAATTTATACCATCCTCACTTATTGTTTAGGATCATTGCGAAAAAGGCAGGAATAGTATACTTTCCGGGATATTCATCTACATAGCTACGCTGCGGCCTATGCTGTAGCGATTCCTGTTTTGTAGAAGTGCGGGTTGTAACAAGAGTAAGGCTGGTTTTTTTGGCAGGGCCTAGCTTAAACTTTGGGCACCTGTTTGCCAACTGGCCTACCAGTTGGCTCAACTCACGGCCAGCCGATTGACCTCTAGTCTCTGTCGGTTGGCGCATGCCAGCTAACCGCTTAGAGTGAGTCCAGTCGCTGGCTCTATTGGTCAGCTAGCACAGCCCCTGGACGCTCAGCGTGGCGTTGGGCTTTTAGTGTTAGTACCGAGCAGCTTCTGGGTACAGAATTATTTGACTATACGTAAGGCATCCATGGTGACTTCTCAGAAGGAACAAATTCAATCGCTGATCGCTGATATAGAACGGGTTTTGGGCGCAGCGAAGCCAAGGACGCCGTGGATAAAGGCCAGCGAGACTGAGCCACAGCGCCAAATGCTAGCCCAGGCGCAGGCTTATCTGGTATCACTCCAGCAGTTGTTTGAAGCGCCGGGCGGGTGGGGGCCTGTTGATCCGACAACTGGACAGCTAGACACTCAGGCCGCAGAGGTTCAAGTCGTGGTTCCGTCTTCACTAGAGACGCCAGCGCGTAGCACTGACAGCCTTGCAGATAGCTCTGTCGGCACAAGTGCTGCTACAGAAGGAAAAAGCGCTGAGGCGAAGTCTGATGAGGAATTGCTGCAAGCGTTGCGGACTGAGATGCAGTTTTTAAAGTCGAGTGCGCTGCAGCCACTACGTTTGGAAATAGATAGTTTGCAGTCGGTGAGGGAATCTCTACAGCGAGAAGTTGAGACTCTAGAAGAAGAGCGATCGCATCTAAGCCAAGCGCTAGCGGACCTCGCTAGTGAAGAGCAGTCTGAGCCTGATGGCTCTGACGCTTCCTCCGATGTTGAGCCAGCGAGCGATGGCTACTTAGAAATCGGTGAATCGCAGCTAAACCAGTTTCTAGCTGTGCTGATGGAGCGCATACAGGAAAATCTATCGGTACAGGTGACGCAGACGCTAGAGCAGCTGGAATCGGATCACTCAGCAGCAGTCGCGGCAATCTCGGCCGCTGCTGAGACTGAGCAGTTAGCTCTACGGCCTAGCCGCGAACAGCAAATAGAAGAGATGCGCCAGCTACAATCTCATTCTGATCAGCTGCTAGTCAATATTGATTCGACCTTACAGCGTATGTTTGAGACGCTGCAAAACAATATCGATACCTATCAAATCTCTTTAAACGAAGGGATTGAGAATATGCACAGCCTGGGCCGCCAGGGTGAGGTGATTGTGCGATCGCTCGTAGATCACCTCACTGCGCAGCTCGGACAGACCACACCCCCAGAACCTACTTTCTTCTCACCTCGCGAAGCTTCTGCGCTGCCACCCGAACTCGAAGCACCTATTCCAACTGAAGATACAGTGTCTTCTCTAAACGAGATTCTACCAGACGAGACTCTGCCAGTAGCAGTAGCTGAGCCTTCTAGCGGCGAGCAAATCTATACAGAGGATGTCTTGACGGAGGATGTCTTGGCTGCGGAGGTGCAGCACGCTGCAAGAGAGAACAGAGCAGAAGAGAATAGCGATCTAGAAACAGCGACCAATGCTGACACCGATTCAGAGACTTTCATCCATGAGGATGGCACAATCGATGTCGATCTACTGAAGCTAGATATCGACCGAAGTCAAGAGGATGATCTGACACCAGACGACATTATGGTGGATGCGGCGACCGCAGACGCACTGGTAGCAGCGACTGAATCAGAAGATGCTGATATTGAAGCAAAAGTAACGCCTACCGTCGATGCTGAATTTTTGGCTGGTCTTACCATTGAGGATCTTACTGTAGACAATCTGAGCGGAGAGGTAGGTGAAATTTCAACCGACGTGGCGTCTGTAGAGCCTGAGACTTTCAGCGCAGATACCCAGGCTGAGACTGACGTAGAAGAAACAGAAGCTGTAGAAGAAACAGGAATAGGAAGCGATGATAGATTTGAAGAAGAATCTGAAAATGACATAGAGCTAGCGGCTGTATTGCCCGATCTAGGCCCTTTTGTGACCTTACCAACTGTCACAGAAACGACCGAAGATAGTAGTTACGTCGACATAGGTGGTATTGATACAGAGTATGCTGACAGCGCGAGCATAGAAGAAGAAACAGCAGTAGAAGAGATAGACTCAACGCTATCAGTAGATTCGTTAGACGCTGATGATTCAATAGAACCTACAGACGCGATCGTACAAGCAGACGCAGACGATGAAGTAAACAGCTATTTTGAATTACAAAGTTTAGAAAGCACAGCCTTAGAAAGCACAGCCTTAGAAAACACAGAATCTAGAAAATGCAAATCTAGAAAATGCAGATCTAGAAGGCGCAGACAATGATTGGGTGCTGCTGGACGCTGAATCTGACGATCAGCCAGATACCGTTATAGAGTCGGCATTGACACCAGACCTACCCGGCGAAGAACTTGATGAAGAAGCGCAGTCTGGGGTGTCAGCAGAAATTTTGTTAGAAGAAGCTCCTCCATCAGACGAGCTGATAGCTGCTTTGGAGGCAGATAATCAGGCGTCGGTCCGTAATGCTGTCGAACCTTCAGAAAAGACAGACGAGCTAGTCTCTGACTTAGAAGAACCGATTGTCTCTGATCTATCTGACGATGCTTTCGAGCTTGACGACTCAGACTCTGATATTCTCGGGCCCGATACCTTCGAGTCTCGCTCCGGCACTTCCGACATTGCGGAGCGTGTGGAATCGGCCATCATTCCAGATGATCCAGCCAGTGAAGATCTAGCCGGTGAAGATCTAGCTAGTGAAGATCTAGCCAGTGAAACTGCTGGAATTATTAGTGAAATCCCATCTGGCGGGATCCCCGTCGGTGAAATCATTGAACCCACTGATACTGTTTCTATAGATGACTCTGACATCACAGACTATCCTGTTCAAGAAAGCCTCACAGAAGACCTTCTGGTAAGAGACTTTGCTACGCTAGAGGACTCGATAGGAAACTTACCTGCAACTGGCGTAGAAGACCTGCTATCCGATGATGCAGAATTGCTCTCTAGCTTAGGTCAGCCTGGCGTTAGCGAGCCTTCACTTTCCGGGGATGAATTTGATCTCTTTGAGATGAGTCCCACAGAAGAAGACCTGCTGGTAGAAGACCTAATAGTAGAAGATCTAATAGTAGAAGATGAGTCAGCAGAAGACGAGCTAGCAGAAGAGCTGATAGAGGATCCGTTAGGTGATGTTTCACTGTTAGGAGCCGGTTTGTCTGCTGCCTCGATATCGGCGGCTTCACTGCTGACCGATTCGGCCGAGCAATTAGATAGCACTGAATTAGACAGTTCCAGCTGGATAGTTCCGAGTTGGATAGCCTGAATTAGATAGTTCCGAGCTGGATAGTTCCGAGCTGGATAGTCCTGATCTGGATAGTCCTGAGCTGGATAGTCCCGAGCTGGATAGTTCCGAGCTGGATAGCCCTGAATTAGACGATTCCGAATTAGATGATTCCGAATTAGACAGTTCAGAGGCTTCTTCGTTCAGTCAGCTTCTAGTAGAGCGCCCTAATGAGGAAGCAACTTCTGAACTCGTGGTAGAAGAATCTGTAGAGGTAGAAGATTCACCAGAAGTAGAGGATTCTGTCATCCAGTCAGTAGATGGTGGAATAGCCGCTGACTACATCGACAAACCTACAGATTGGTTTTTGGGTATAGACCTAGGGACAACGGGGCTGTCAGCAGTGTTGATGGAGCGGCGCAGCCATCGAATGTATGAGCTGTGCTGGAGCGTGGCAGGCGATAGTGAAGCTAACCGGTTTCGACTACCGGCTGTAGCCTCTATCAATTCGCAAGGAACAGCAAGCCAGCTAGGAATTGAGGTAGTTGGCCCAGCGGCACTACAGCAAGAGGATGCGCCCCTGCTGCGATCGCTAAAGCCAATGGTCAAAGCGGGTATTCCTGATGATTTTTCAGGTGAGCCCTGGATGCAGTGGTCTGACAACATATCGCTGCCTTTGATCACGCTACAAACGGCAATCTCTGACCTGCTACGGACTTTGAGCGGTATCCATATGAGCTGTCATGCGGTAGGTCTAAAAGATACCGTGCTCCGCCAAGCGCTAAGCGACCTGCAAGGCGTAGTTATAGGCTATCCAACCAACTGGCCGGATACGTATAGCTTCAATATTCGCGAGGCAGTGCTGGCGGCTGAGCTGGTGACTCTGCCCGATCAGGTTTTCTTTGTAGAAGATGCGATCGCGGTGCTGCTCTCTGCGCTGCCAGCACCGGGTGTAGATGTCTCCGGTGACAATCAGCAGCCGGGTCTGTACAACTGCAACTGGAGCAGTGGGACCGTAGTGGTAAGTGCAGGTGCAACCGTCACCGAAGTAGCCGTTGTAGACCTGCCGAGAGATCTGAGCCAGCTTAGCTATGCGGACTTTGCTTCACGTAGCTACACCTATGCAGGCGATAGCATTGATCAAGATATCGTTTGTCAACTGCTGCATCTGCCCGTTCAAAGCGAAGAAAGTAGTAGAGAAAACAGTTCAGAAAGCGATCAGGTCCGGGACTCTTCCTCCTCCAATTCTCCGTCCACTGGTACCGAGTGGGAGAGGTTGGGATTAGATCAGCTAAAGCTACCCCGACCGGGCGAGGCAGATCGAATCATCCGCCATCGGTTGCGGCAGCGGCTGAACGATTCGGCTTTGGGTCGGCAGGCATTAGCCGCCGCTCAAGACTTAAAAATGATGCTTCAAGAAGACGAAGAAGTGGATGTGCAGCTAGGCGATCGCACCTGGGTAATCACTCGCAAAGACTTAGAAGCCAAAGTTTTCGGTCCCTATATCCAGCGGCTCAACCGATTAACGAGTGCGCTACTAAACCAACAATCGCTTTCAGCTCAGTCGATCAAGCAGGTCATCTGTACAGGCGGTGCGGCGTCGCTAAGTGCCATTTCTGACTGGCTCAGACAAAAGTTTCCTAATGCCACCATCATCCAAGACACCTACAGCGGTGAGTATTCCAACAGCTGTAGCCGTGTAGCCTATGGTCTAGCAAATCTATGTCACTATCCTGATGTTTTAGATGACAATCGCCATCGTTACAATGACTATTTCTTGCTGCTAGAACTGCTGCGGACTCTGCCAGAGCAACCACTGCCCGCCGGAGGAATTATGCACTTACTCGATCAGCGTGGCATAGATGTGCAGGCTTGCCAGACCCATCCTGCTAGCTCTAATCGAGGGCCATTTGCCACCTGGATTGGTACCAACCGAAGGCGATCGCCCGCTGATCAGCGCTCAGTCTTCAGATATCGAAAACTATCGACTGCTAGCAGAACTACCCTTGTTTAGAAAGCAGGGCGGTCAGATCTATGTCGCCAGATTACTGAACAAGGCGAAGACTGCGCACCCATTTAGAGTCTTTGCTAGCGACCAAAGCCCAGTCATTGAGTCAGCCGATGGAGGCAGGTGCGATCGCTGTACTCTCGGAGGAAAGCCGGTGACGTGCGACAGGTGACGTACTACAAATGGTTGCAAAGTCCGGTTGGCGAGCTATTGTTAACCTCTGATGGGCGATCGCTTACAGGTCTCTATCTAAAAGGGCAAAAGCAGCTTTCCTGCTATCGCAACAGACTGGCAAGGATCATCTGACGCTGTTCCTTTTGCTCGGGTAGCACAGCAGCTTTCAGAGTATTTCAATAGCCAGAGAGAGCACTTCGACCTGCCGCTTTCGCCAAAAGGAACAGAATTCCAAAAGCAAGTTTGGCACCAGCTTTCATGCCATTCCGTTCGGTGAAACTATCTCTTACGGATCCATAGCCAGGTCAATTGGTGAGCCGAACGCATCTAGAGCAGTCGGTGCTGCCAACGGTCGCAATCCTATCTCTATCATCTTGCCTTGTCATAGAGTCGTTGCCTCTAACGGCAAGCTCACAGGCTATGCGGGTGGTGTAGAGCGAAAACAGTGGCTGCTACAGCACGAGAAAACCACGAAAAAACGTAGGGGCATAGCATGCTGTGCCCCTACGGTTTGCTCGTCGTATTTCAGAGATCGGCTTACCCGGCGTCTGGGCCAAAATATTCAGAGACGAAGCTGCCGTGTAGACCGTAGGGAATGTGATGCTTTAGCTTTAGCTTTGCTACCGGGCCAGAGGTGATATCTTGAGCGTTGAAGATGGCGAGTTCGGTGCGATCGCCCGCCGAATCATAAAACCACAGCAGCACCCAGCCATCATCTTCCGCTTCACGCCGCAGTTCGGCGCTTACGAATAGCGGCTCTCCGCCAAACCCACGCGGCGCGGCGCTCCATAGCTGCTCTTCCCCAGTCTCCATGTCTTTTTTAATCAGCGCTTGCAGCGGCGCATTCTTAACGGAGCCATCCGTTGCGCCCATGTATAGGTAGCGATAGTCTCTGCCTCTTTTCTCGATGACGTCGGAAATTCACAGGGCCGCTCTATCTCGCTTTTCTACATCTACTTTCTCTGTTGCTAGATCTATTGTAAATCGCCACAGCTGACTAGCAGGAACATGATCAAAATCAACAGTGCTATAGTCTTCTGCGTCATCTAAAGTCGGAAAATTGTCGTAGCAAACGGAATCTAGAACTATCTGACCTGCTTGCTCAAAGGCATTGGCATGGTGAAAAACGGAGCAAGGATCTGTATCAAAGAAGCGAACTTCGTCAGAGCCGTTACGTGGAATTAAAACAATCTTTGTTGGCTGCTTTGGATTGAACTGGATACATTCTGCTGCGCCCTTTAAGCCCGCTACAAACGGCAGCGGATTGAAGCTAACTGGATTTTGAACAAAAATGCAGTAGTTTGGCGTGATCGCAAAGTCATGTAAGAAGGCAAACCCTGGAACGCTGTGCTTGTGCTGATGCGCAAGTTCTCCATCTGGCGTGAATTCGTACAGACTAATCGTGCTAGAGAGTCCCGTTTTTACACCGAAGTTGACCATTCGCTGTGTTCCTTCGCAGTCTGGATCAAACTTTGGATGAGCGGCAAAAGCGTCTCCTTTTTGCAACAGTCCGTCGAGATAGTCAATGCCGATTGTCTCTAGCGTTTGCGGGTCTAAACGATGCGGCTCCGCTGCTTCCCATAGCGCTAGGAGCTTGCCGCCCCCAGTAAACAACATGAGTATTTGCGATATTTTTCAGCCTGATCCAGAACCATCGCCAGCCAGCCGCCAGGTTTTTTGAGTTCCAAAAACACCTCTATATTCGGGCTTGCCGCTCTGCTTTTCAGCTAGATATCCTTCTGTGCGGACAAACTTGTTGCGGTAGAAAGCCTTTCAGTCTTTAATCGCAATTGAGCTAATCATACCGTCGCCATCAAAAGGATGCTTCAGCCTGTATCCATTGATGTCTGTGAGTCCTGGTCCGTTGCGAAAGATAGTGCCTTCTAGATCCGGAGGAATCTCTCCTTCTATCTCATCTATTGGGTAGGCGAACTCTTCTAGCTGAGAGCGATAGCCGTTTGTCCAGTCCTCGCGGGTGTAAGAAAGAGTTTGGTTAGAAGCTTCGAGCGTTTGCATAAGATAGGAGAATGAGGGTAGGTGAACGAGGATAGAAGAAAATAGCGCGCTACAAAGAGATATCTAAGCGGACATTAGCATCTTCGGTGATTTCTGGAGTAGCAAGAACAAGAACAGAATCCGCTAATTTTTTATTCGCTGCTGGCCTAGATTCGTCACCGACTGCTGTGTTCTCTTGAGGGGCATCTTCTACCGCTTGTAGAGCAGACGCTGCTGGTAGCAGCCCTAGTAGAGGCAAGGGTAAAAGAGTGCTTAGGTTTGTCAATCAAGCAGCAGCCAGAGATTCTCGAAGTTGGTTTCGGTGATGCCTAGCTGATGGGTGAGTAGCGCCCCAAGCTCGTGAGAGAGCAGGCCAGCTAGATTGACAACAGACATTAGCAAGGCAAATAGCGTTGCCTCAACGCCAAGTGGACAGAGCCTAGCCGATAGCACCAAAACCGGCATAAAGGCGATCTGTCCAGCCACGCTGAGTACCAGGCTATCGCCTAGACTAAACCAGTGATCGTCTATGCCAAGCGTACGGTTAACATGAGTCACTAGCAGCAGAGTGGTCATGCCAAGGGCCGACGAAATTAATCGACCAGCCAAAAATTTTGCGGAAGGAAACGTCCTTGAGAAAACGCTGAAAGATCCA
>CAVYWR010000011.1:0-83258 GCA_963772185.1 uncultured cyanobacterium
ATGGCAGAGGATTTGTGGTGGTGGCGGATGAAGTGCGGAATCGCTCGCCCGACAATCAGCAGCAGCGGCCACCGAGATTGAGCAGTTTGTTCAAGATATTCAGGTAGGTACAGCCGAAGTTTCCACAGCGATGGAGACCGGTATTCAGCAGGTTGCACAGGGAACCGACATGGTCAGCGACGCCCGTCAGAACCTCACCGCCATCGTCGAAGCCACCGATCAGATCAGCCAGCTAATCGCAGAGATTACGCAGACCACCCACAAGCAGGCAGACGAATTCAAAGTCGTTACTCAGACAATGAGCACGGCTACCGAGATTGCCAATCAAACCTCTGAAAGCTCGAACGATCTGGCTCAATCCATTTTTAGCAAGTACTAGAGACAGCCGCAGCGCTTCAATCTAGCGCGGGCAAGTTCAAAGTTGAGTAGCTCAGCATCGGCACTGCTAGGCATAACTATCCCTAGCGGTGCCGACAGACACAAGGTTAATTCATTCTCTGTATTTCTTGCTCCCCAGATTTGGGCCATCTCATGACAACAGATAACTCGGTTTCTGACCAAACCTATCAGTACTTTTTGCAAGAAGCTAGCGAACTTCTGCAAACCATAGACGATGATCTGCAAAATATCAGGACCGAGTTCAGCGTTCAAAAAGTCCATAACCTGATGCGCGCAGCTCATACGCTAAAAGGTGCATCGGCTAGCGTTGGCCTTGACGCCATCAAAAAAACAACGCACTCGCTAGAAGATGTCTTCAAAGCACTCTGCTACCAAGACACCGTAATCAGCGTGGAGATGGAGAGCCTGATCTTTCGAGGTTATGACTGCCTGAAGCTACTGATGTCAGCCAGGCTGGCGGACGCGCAGGTTGACGAAGCCGATATTCTTGATCGGATGGCGGCGATTGTCACCCAGCTGCAAGAGATGCTAGGCGATCGCTTTGGACAGGGCGGTCATCTACCGACTTCTAGCGAGCTAGGATTTGACATGACCCAGTCTATCTTTGAGGTGGGCGTGGCACAGCGAATAGAAACGCTAGAAGAAGCTCTCGAAGAACCGGATGAAGAGGAGCTTTTAGATCTGTTAGAGACGCAGGCAGAAGTTTTTGTAGGTCTCTCAGAATCGCTGGACTTACCTGGCTTTGGTGAGATTGCGACAGCGACACTAGACGCATTAAACAGGTGTCCAGATCGAGTATTGGAGATTGCACCTGTTGCTTTGGCCAATTACAAGGCGGCTCATGGTGCTGTGCTAGGGGGCGATCGCGCGCAAGGAGGGGAACCTTCAGCCGCATTGAGACAATTCTGCGACTTAGTTGGAAGCAGTACGCTCACAAGCGGTCCAAAGGGAAACAGCCTCAAACGGCAGGTATTTTCGCCAGCTAACAGCGAGAGCGAAGCGAACGCAAACCAGCAGAGCAACTCGAACTTAATCTATAAAGTTTGGGCAGCGCTGACACAAACTATTAGAAAAACGCTTTTTGGTCAAAAGATAGCGGATACGGCTCGTATCACATTAGAAGCATCTCAAGCACCGCTTGAAGCTGCTACCGACGGCGATTTCTCTGACTATGAGACAGAATCGGACCAATCAAAAGTATCTAGTCAGCTAGAAGAGATCAGTGAACTAGAAGCAGCCAGTGAACTAGAAGTAAATAGTGAGCTAGAAGTAACTAGTGAGCTAGAAGCAGCAGATAGACTAGAAGATCAAGAGGATGAATTCGACGACCTAAACATTGTCGATCTATTCTCTTCCGAAAGTGAACATCTGCCGTCTACTGCCTTCTCGGCTGAAGAGGCCGCAGCAGAATCTCCTAAGCCATCTCTAGCTACCGCCGACTCGAACAACGCGACAATTCGGACAGCGATAAAAGATCTTGACCAGCTTAGTCAAGCGATGGGAGAGCTGCTCACTCACCACAACCGTCAGGCACTATACAACGAACAGCTCACATCACTAGTCGAAGCGCTTTTGCAGCGAATCTCTCATCAGCGAAATCGTCTAAATCGTCCTGTAGATAGATTCTACAGCCAGCTAACAAGTCAGCATCAGTCAGATAGTCATCAACCCAAGCCTTCGTTTTCTATTCCTGTTCTTACACAGTGTTTAAATACACAGCCTTCAAACAGTTCTTTCACCCAATTCGATACCTTAGAACTAGATCAATACAGCGATATTCAGCTCCTGACTCAATCTTTTCTAGAAGAAACGGTTCAGCAGTCTGAGATTGTTGAGGCAATCGAACTCTTTATTTCTCAAACTGGACAGGAGTTAACCAAACAAAAGCAGCTACTCGCAAGCGCTCGCGAGACCCTAGTTGGCACTAGAATGCTACCGCTAGGCAAAATCTTTCAGCGGTTTCCTGCTGCGCTAGAACGGCTACAGACGCAGTACAGCAAACAAGTCAAGCTAGATATCGTCGGCAGCAACGTGCTAGTCGATAAAGTGATCGCCGACAAACTCTATGACCCGCTGCTTCACCTTGTCCGCAACGCTTTTGATCATGGGATCGAATTGCCTGAACTTAGAGCGCAGTGCAACAAACCCGCTGCTGGCAGTATCACCATCGAAGCGCTACAGCAGGGACGCCATCTGGTAATCAGAATCAAAGATGATGGTCAGGGTTTAGACATCGAAAAGATTCGTCAAAAAGCGGTAGATACTCAGCTCATCACGACAGCAGAGGCAGCTAGTCTCACACCAGAGCAGACGGTGGATCTGCTATTTGAGGCGGGATTTTCTACGGCGAGTGAAGTGGACGATCTCTCTGGTCGCGGTGTGGGATTAGATGCGGTGCAGGCTCAGGTGCGATCGCTTCAAGGCTGGATCACTGTCGATAATAGTCCTGGCTCAGGCTCCTGCTTCAGTCTTCACATTCCCTCTAGCTTGACTATCGCAAAGCTCTTGCTCTGTCAGTCCAAAGGTCATATTTACGCGCTGATTGCCGATGCTATCGAGCATATTCTTATTCCTACCGAGGAGCAGATACGGGGATGGGAAGGTGGCAAAACGCTATCTTGGCAGCTCGATGGCGAAGAATACCTAATTCCTGTTTATCCCCTTGGCGATGTATTAAACTACGCGGCCTTTGTACCCAATCCTCGAGCGGCTGACGAAGAAACCAAGGACATGCCGTCTGCTCCAGTTATTCTGCTGCGCTATCAGGACATGCTAGTGGGACTAGAGATAGCTCAGCTTCTAGGTGAGCAAGAGCTGGTGATCACTGCTCTAGAACAGACAATTCTACCGCCCGCTTACGTCTATGGCAGTAGCATCTTGCCAGATGGCCAGCTCACTCTAGTACTAGACGGCATGATACTCGCTAAGACTGTTGCAGACCATCATCTCAGGCGCAATCTTGGCAGTAATTTTGAGAATATTTCTGGAAATAGGCTGAGCGAAAGTCCAGATAAAGACACTTTTGATATCAATCCGAGTAAAGCCCCTGCACAAACAAAGTCTGCAAAGAATGCATCCGTTCTTACCAAAAAGCTAATTTTGACGGTCGATGATTCGATTACGGTTCGCAATACTTTAACAGAGGCACTACAGAAGTCAGGCTACCGAGTTATTCATGCCAAAGATGGAACAGAAGCGCTCAGCCAGCTTGAAAGATATCCCGAAGTTGCTGCCATCCTATGCGACATAGAAATGCCGGGAATGAACGGATTCGAGTTTCTAAAGGTCCGCCAGGAGAGAGCGGCGATCGCAGCAGTTCCAACCATTATGCTGACATCGCGTCGGGGGAGCAAGCACCGCCAGCTAACCCACGAGCTAGGAGCTACAGGCTATTTAACCAAACCTTTCTTGACGTCTCTACTCCTACAGACTTTGACTGAAGCGATTGAGAGCCACACGCCTAGTCAGGAACTGGTGATGAGCTCACTATCAACAAATTCAACAAGCACCGTAGGAGAATCTCTATGAATAGCTTGAATCAGGCAACGCTTACCCCTCCAGTCCGATCAAACGCTGATAGCGACAGCAAAAGCAAATACATTACTTTCAAGCTAGCAGGCTATCTATTCGCGCTACCAAGCGAACATATCTTGAGGGTTATAGCCACGCCACCCCCTAGCCAGGGCGGTATGGTTATCATGGGTCTAGTACAGCTAGGACAGTACAGCATTCGGATTCTAGACTTATCAAAGATGCTAGATCTAGAAGATGCTGAGACTTTTGCAGGTATTGAGAAAGATTTGGAGTTCCACACAGGTGAGAAAGTAACAGGCGCTGCGCAAAATCCGCCTTTTTTAATAGTCTCACAAAAGGCGGACCAGACACTTTGGGGCATCGCGGTGCACGAGCCCCCGGATCTGATTGAACTTGCTGACCAGACACTTAGCCCAGTGCCGCCAGAGCAAAGAGCATTCGGAACGCTGCAAGGGATTTCCTGTGTAGGAATGTTCAATCTAGAGGGCAATCGCCATACTCTACTCATCCTCGACATGCCTACCCTTTTAGCACAACAACAGATTGAGACTTCTAGCCAATCTATGTTTATAGGGATCGGATCACCATTGGAGATTGAGTCGCCATTTGAGATCGAGCCGCCATTTGAGATTGAGCCGCCGCTAGAAATCGCTCATGACAACGAAGACAACGAAGACATAGACGATTTACTTTCTCTAACTCTATAAACGCGATTTCATGACTTCTGATGCATCCAAAAAAATCGTTAACAGGCACAGGACAACCTCAGTCGCTCAGGAGTTCCTCGTTAGAACTATTGCTGTCTGGCTACTTCTGCTAGTTCCTGGAACTATATGCGCCTTAGTCTTCGGACGGTGGTTAATTTCTCTAGGAATTATCCCGATGCTCGTTGCGCTGCTTGCAGTTGCAGTTTACGACCTGTGGCTATTTATCAGCAGTCCAGCCAATAGGATGCTCAAGCTAGCGCTATTGTTCTTGTTTGGAATTGCGATCGCCATACTACTATCTCCTATTGGCGCACGGTTCCATACCGTCCCATCGACAATTTTTGACCGCCAAACAGGAGCAGTAGATAGAGCAATAGACAGTAAAAATACTGTAGAGCCACTACCTAATCAGACACTTCAACAAACAACAGAAGTTCAACCACTAGAAGGAACAGCCGCCCTAGAGCAGGCAAAAGATCTGGGCCGACAGGCTGCGGAGATTGTGCAAAATCCGCCTCACCCGCTACCCGTCTGGGAATCGGCTCAGCAGAAGTGGGATCAAGCAGTACAGCAGCTAGAATCCATTTCGTCTGATAGCGCGGTCTACGAAGAAGCTAGCGCCAAACTAGCTGCCTATCAGGCTAACCGGGAGGCGATCGCACAAAGAGTCGAGCTAGAACAAACCGCTGCTAACAGCTATGAAACAGGCATTGATCTAGTTGACGAGCTGGTTGAAATGGCGGAGCCAATAGCGTACGCACAGCCAAAGGATCTAGCAGCGCTCAGGACAATTAGCGAGAAACTAGAGACTGCGACCAAAACATTTGAGACGATTCCATCGGGAACGGCTGTCTCAGCGTCAGCGCAAGAGCAGCTAAAAATTGTCACTAGAAACCGACAAAGCCTACAGTCGATTATTGAGCAGTTGGAAAGCTGCGATTCAACCCCAGGTTTCGACTGTGACATCAATAAATTGGTCGAAGTGACTAGGCTAGATCAAGAGTCCAACTGAAATATCCCTGCTGCTGGCTTACTGATCGTCGCTCGCTTCACCGTTTAGCTCCTGCAACAGTGAACCCAAACGCTCTTGTGATTGACCGTAGGCAGCCCAATCGCCCTTTTGTAGAGCCTCTTGGCCCTGTTCATAGGCTGCGATCGCAGCCTCAACCTGTTCGCGCTGTGAAGCAGGAACGGCAGCAGCGACGGGGTTCGTAGTTGGTGTCGTAGTGGGAGCTTCCGTAGCCGGTTCGGCAGCAGTAGCAGACTGGGTGCCAAAGATAGCGTCTAGCGCTTCTGGTAGGGTTTGGCGCATGACGATGGTGTTCTTAAAAGCAACAATGACGCGTTTGAGCTCGGGGAGCGCACCTTCATCGGCTTGCAAATACACCGGCTCGAAGTAGAGTAGGGATTGATCAATCGGGATGACGAGTAGATTGCCTCGGATGACGCTAGAGCCCTCTTGGTTCCAGAGGGTGAGCTGTTCTGAAATATCGGGCGTTTGATCGATGCGGGCTTCTACTTGCTGGGGGCCGTAAACGAGAACCTGCTTAGGAAATTTGTAAAGGACGAGCTGACCGTAGTTGTCGCCGTCGCAGCGAGCGGCCATCCAAGAGACCATGTTGTCTTTGCCCGAGGGAGTAAAGGGAAGAATCTGCAAAAATTCTTCGCCTTCAGCGTTAGGCAGACGCATGATCACGTAGTAGGGCTGCATCTGCTCGGAGTTGTTGTTGTCTCCGATCTGCTGAGGCAGCTGCCAAAGATCTTCTTGGTTGTAGAAGACTTCGGTATCTTCCATATGATAGGCACGGTATATCTGTGACTGAATTTGGAAGAGATTGAGTGGATAGCGAAAGTGGGCGCGCAGTTCTTGGGAGGCTTCGCTAAGCGGAGTGAATAGCGTGGGAAAGATTTTCTCGTAAGTGGCTAGAACAGGATCTGTTTCATCAATGGCGTAGACAGTGAGCGTACCGTCGTAGGCGTCGATGACGACTTTGGCAGCATCCCGAATGTAGTTGGCGTTGCTAAGGGCAATGTCCTGGAGCTCGTCGGTGCCGCCTAGGAATTCGCCAGCATTAGGAGAGAGAATTAGGGGCTCGGAATAAGGGTAGCGATCGCTCGTTGTATACCCATCAATAATCCACTGGAAGCGACCGTCAATTAGCGCTAGATAAGGATCGCTATCTAGCTGTAGAAAGGGCACGATCTGCCGCGCCCGCTCAGCAATATCGCGGTGATAGTGAATTTTGGAATCGGCGGTGAAGTAGTTTGAGATTAGCGGTTTAAGCGAACCAATCTCAAGCGCGTAGGTCAGCTTTCTAAGCATTGAGCCCATGCCAACCCCGCCTGCACCGTCGTACAGGTTAGTAGCATTGTCGTTACCTAGCGGGTAGTCAAATTCTTCTGTGCTAGTGCCTGTGTAAACGTAGTGGTCGGTTTCTTCGCCATAGTAGATTCGAGGCTGGTCAATGGTGAGATCGACAGACGACTGCGGGGGAATATCTTTGACAAAAAAGTCAGGCAGACCCTCGATAGTGACCTGGTTGACCGGACTCATGGCCACGCCGTAACCGTGAGTGTATTTGAGCCTTTGGTTCACCCAGTTCTGTGCTTTTTCGGGGACGGCATCGTAGTCGAGTTCGCGAGCAGAGAGCATTACCTGACGATAGTCGCCGTTGAGCGTATAGCGGTCAATGTCAACGTCATTAAAGCGGTAGTAGAGACGCAGGCTCTGTAATTCCTGGTAGGTGCTCAGCAGGGTTTGATAGCCCCAGAGGCGAATATTGTCTAACGTGGCGGCGTTTTGCTGAAGAGCGGGCGCAGCTAGATCGTCCTCTACGGCAAAGTCTTCTCTTTGCACATTAGTCAGCCCGTAGGCTTGGCGAGTGAATTCGAGGTTGTGAGCAATGAAGGGCGCTTCCTTGTCGAGTTCGTTGGGTTCGACGGTGAGGCTCTGCTGCAAGGCGGGGTAGATGATACCGACTACGAGTAGAACAGTTAGATAGACCCCAACACTAGTGATGGGCAAAGAAAAGCCAGAGCGCCATAGGGAAACAATGAAGAGTCCGGCCATCACTAGGGTAATCAAACCCATGACGGTATAGGCATTGAGACGAGCGTTGACATCTGTATAGCCTGCGCCAAAAACAACGCCGCTAGCGGAGTAGAGCAGGTCGTAGCGAGCCAGCCAGTAGCCTAGTGCTGCTACTAGGGCGATCGCACTCAAAATCGCGCATAAATGCGTCTTTACTGGCCCGGTGAGCAGATACTTCCACCCCCGCTCTAGTCGAATTTCACCTCTGAGCGCATAGACCGCTAGTACGGCAATCAAAGCCCAGATCAGCAGTTCCAATCCTTGCCGCTGCAATCCTTGGTAGACCGGCATTTTAAAGACATAGAAGCCGATATCCTGCTGATAGATAGGATCGACAATATTAAAGGCGGTAGGCTTCAAAAACTTGAGCAGCAGCTCCCAAGCCTGAGCACCTCTTTGAGCCGCGCCGACGGAGAGCAGCACAATCAGAGCCGCGCCGCCATATTGGATCAGGCCAGGGATCAGCGGTGTCCAATCGGGATTTTTGGGCGTGTAGAAAGGGCGATCGCGCGTCAGCCTTAGAGCCAGCCAGAAGTTTGCTCCTATCACCGCACCATAGATTAAGAAAGACAGGACTGCGCAAAGAACGCTCCAGCCTAACCGCAGTTGGAAGATATCGGCAAACCCAGTCGAGCTAAACCACCAGTATTCTGTTAGCAGATGAATCAGTGTGGTAGCGCTGGTAATGGCTATTAGTAAAATGCCAACTAGCCACCAGAGCCAGAGATAAGAGCGGCCAGAGATTTTAGCAAGACTAGGGCGAGGTGAATTCACGATGGGGCTGTAAGTTGGGGCACTACATCGATCATGAACCCTGATACAGTCGACAAACCGGAATCGCTCAAATATTTAACTTTCGGTTTCAATTTTTCCGGATGTCCTATGCCAAAAGATTCGCCATTCGAGCCAATTCGTACCCTTCGAATAGATGCTCTCAAAGTAGAGATCTATCAGTCGGCTGAAGAAGTCGCGCTAGCAGCGAGTACGCAGGCAGCCAAGATTTTGCAGACAGCAATTGACGTAAGGCAGCAAGCGATCGCAGTTTTTGCCACGGGGCGATCGCAAAAGCGATGCCTACACCATCTCACCAGTAAAGAAGACATTGACTGGCCTAGAATCACTGGCTTTCATCTTGATGAATATCTAGGTATCGCCGCTGAGCATCCGGCTAGCTTCCGGCACTATCTAAAAACGCACTTGACCAGTCAAGTATCTATGCAGGCATTTCATGCGATAGAAGGCGATGGACTGCTGCCGATATCAGTTTGCGAGGAGTACGAAAAGAAGTTGCGATCGCATCCCCTCGATCTCTGCTTTTTGGGCATTGGTGACAACGGTCATCTCGCCTTCAACGACCCGGCGGTAGCCGACTTCAGCGATTCACGCTGGGTCAAGCTCGTGCGCCTAGACAAAAAGAACCGACAGCAGCAGGTAGACTCATCGGCCTTTGGGACCATAGACGCTGTCCCTAACTACGCCTTTACCCTAACGCTTAGTGCGATTGGATCAGTCCAAAACCGCCTTTGTTTAGCGTTTGGGAAAGGCAAAGCAGCAATCGTTCAGCGGCTGCTCACAGGTCCGATTAGTCCTGATTGCCCAGCCACCATCCTGCGAAAGCTGCCGCAGACAACCTTGCTGATAGATCAAGCAGCGCTATAGACAAGCCACTATCTAACGCTTCGCTCTCTAGCCTGGCGAATCACATTCCATTGGGGATGAGAGGATCCCTGTTCGTGAATCCTATCTAACTGGGCACTGAGGCGCGATCGCTCATCCACCGACATCCCCCACAGAATCTGTCGGCTCTCGCTCACTAGCAGCGCGAACGTCACACCGATGCACAGCGCGATTCCCATACCCGCTAGACGATTGTACAAAAAGATTGATTGTACCGCTGCCCAGGTAAAGTACTCACTAATTTCAATTAGATCGCGTCGCACCCACCACAGACAGCCCAGTCCAATCGTCAGCCACAGCGCCAAGCAAGTCCGCCACCAGGTGCGCATCATGTCCTGACGTAGCGCTTCTAGTTCTTCTGCCCGTTGAATCGACTGGTCGCTATCTTTCACACTGCTCTTTTGTCGCCTTCTCGTATAGCTTTAATCACTTGACTGAGGCATAGCTTGCAGGCTAGACCACAGCCGCGTCAACAGGCTCTTCAAAATCATCACCATCGACGCCGTCGTTTTCAGAACGGCTGCGCCACCAGGCCAAGAGCGTGCTGGCAATGAAAATACTAGAGTATACTCCAGCTAAAAATCCTGTAATCAGTGCTAGTGCAAAGAACTTCAGCGTACCACCGCCAAATATAACAATGCTTAGTAGCGGCAGAACCGTGGTCAGTGTTGTGTTGATAGAACGGCCTAGCGTATCGTTGACTGAAACATCGACAATATCGTTAATAGAGCGCTCAGGGGTGAGCTTAAGCGTCTCGCGAATGCGGTCGTAGATTACAACGGTGTCGTTGACCGAGAATCCTACAATCGTCAGCAGCGCCACAATGAATAAGCTATCGGCCTCATACCCAGTAAACAAACTCAAAACCGAGAACACGCCTAACGTTACTAGAATGTCGTGTAGTAGGGCCACGATGGCTAGGACCGCATAGTCAAACTTGAATCGTAGGCTCAAATACGCAGCAATCAGCGCAAAGGAGACTAGCAGCGATGTGAGCCCTGAGATCAGTAGCTGCTTCCCTAAGACTGGACCTACCGTGTCGTTCTTCGTTGAGGCTGGATCGATAGTGCCAATTGCTTCGCTAAGAGCAGACTGAAGGCGATCGCGCTCATCCACATCCAGATTACGAGTTCGCACCACCACAGACTGCCGATCTTCGCCTAATAGCTGAATGCTGCTACCGGCTAAGTCCTGCTCGTCTAGAACCTGCCTGACATCGGCAATCTCAATGGGGTCAGTGCAGTTGTCCGCCACGGTACAGTCGCGGGCTAGCTGGAGACGAGTGCCACCAATAAAATCGAGACTAGGCTTAATCGGCGCGCCGTACTGCTGCCACGAAAAAGCCATCGACGCGATGCCGACTAGAATTAGAACGCTGGAGATCGTCCACCAGAGAGTTCTTTGCTTGATGACGTTGATTTTCATGGCTTCAAAGCAGCATTAAAGTGGAAGAAGGTTTTAAAGCAGGTCTATTGAGCAACTGAGGATGTGCTTCTAGTCGGTAGCGTTTCAATCCCAGGACAGAAAAGGCTGGGCTTACGGAACTGCGGAAAGCCAATCGCGAAGAACAGCAGCGTGCGGCTACAGCTAACCGCTGTGAACATACTGACAATCACGCCGATTGCCAAAGTCAGCGCAAAGCCTCGAACTAACCCAGTGCCCAAGAAAAACAGCGCACCGCAGGCGATTAGCGTAGTGACATTACTATCTAAGATGCTAGAAAAGGCCCGGTAGAAGCCGGATTCGACTGAGCGATAGAGGGTCTTGCCAGCTCGCAGCTCTTCGCGAGTGCGCTCGAAGATCAGAACGTTAGCATCCACAGCCATGCCGATACTGAGGATGAACCCGGCGATCCCTGGAAGCGTCAGCGTCACCCCTAGCAGGTTGTAGGCTGCAAAGGTCAAGATCGCGTAGACGATTAGAGCAATATCAGCAAGCACCCCCGGCAGTCGGTAGTAGACAGCCATAAAGACGAGTACTAAAGCTAGCCCAAACAGCGCAGCGTACAGACTCCGTTCTACACTATCTCGCCCTAGCGTCGCGCCAACAGTACGGTTCTCAACGATCTCTACGGGCAGTGGCAAAGAGCCGCCACGGAGCTGAATTTCTAAATCGCGAGCGGATTCTGCGTCAAAGCTGCCAGAGATACTAGCGTTGCCGCCTAGAATGCCGCTTTCAGCGTATTGCACATTTACGCTAGGGGCGCTAATTAGCTGATTGTCTAGGAAGATGCCAAGGCCGCGACCGGTTCCGGCAATATCGCGAGTCAGTTCGGCGAATAGATCTGCGCCTTCTGGATTAAAAGCAATGTCTACTTGCCATGCACCTGCACCATTAGGTAACGGACCAGCGATCGCGTCCCTAAGCTTATCGCCCGTCAGCTGAGATTCTTGAAATAGGTTAAGAATGTCAGCTTGGGTCTCAGCGATGGCTGCTTGATTGGCTGCGATCGCCGCCTCATCTGCACCCCCTGCCAGCAGCGCCTGCTGTTCGATTAGCTGCTGCTGAGCAATCCTCTGAAATTCAGCGAGGGCCCCTTCTGTTCCTGGCTTCTGGTTGCGAAACTCTAGCTGCGCCGTCCCACCTAGCACTCGCTCCGCCTGCTCGGGATCGCTCACGCCTGGTAGCTGAATCGAAAGCTGATCCTGACCGACGCTTTGCACCACAGCCTCCGAGACGCCCAGGCCATTGACCCGGTTCTCGATCACGCGCTGTACTGCGGCTAGCTCAGCTTCGCTAATACTGGGGATTTCCTCGGTTGGGCTGACCTGCATCGTCAGCTGAGTGCCGCCGCGTAAGTCCAGCCCTAGCTGAGTAGGAACCTGCACAATCAGCACGATTGCCGCAATCACCAGCCCTAGCAGCGAAGCCAAAATTAAGCGTTGCTTACCCATAGAATCCATCGGTTTGATTAAAGCTATCTCATGGCCCGATACAGTTGGCCAGTGCAGTTAAGTATCCTAATACCAAAATGCCTCAATCGTGGTGATTGAGGCATAAAGGTTGAGGAATTGTGATGCCGATTGTTAGAGCTACAGGCGGCCTAGCATGATCTTTTCAACGGCTTCTTCGATCTGCGCAGGCTGCACAATGGTTAGATCTTCTAACCCTTTGTTGTAGGGCGTCGGAATATCTTGCGAAGACAGCCGAATCACCGGACCGTCTAGCTCATCAAAGAATCGGTCGTTGATAGAAGCAATAATCTCTGCGCCGATACCACCTGTGCGCATGCATTCTTCAACGATGACAACGCGGTGAGTCTTTTTGATCGAGGTACCAATCGTGTCGTAGTCAATCGGCTTTAGCGAGATTAGATCGATCACTTCCGGGTCGTAGCCCTTTTGCTCTAGCGCCTCTACCGCTTGCATGACGTGATAGCGCATCCGCGAGTAGGTCAAGATGGTCACGTCTTTGCCAGTACGCACGGTCTCGGCCTTGTCCAAAGGCAAAATGTACTCGTCATCGGGCAGCTCTTCTTTGTTGAAGTAGAGCAGCACGTGCTCAAAAAATAGGACCGGGTTGTCGTCGCGAATGGCCGCCTTGAGCAGTCCTTTGGCATTGCGGGGCGTGGAGCAAGCGACAATTTTGAGACCGGGAACGGCCTGAAAATAGGCTTCTAGTCGCTGGGAGTGTTCTGCGCCTAGCTGGGAGCCAACGCCACCGGGGCCGCGAATGACGACGGGGATTTTGAAGTTGCCGCCGGAGGTGTAGCGCAGCATGCCAGCGTTATTAGAGATTTGGTTGAAGGCGAGGAGCAAAAAGCCCATGTTCATGCCTTCGATGATCGGCCGCAGGCCCGTCATGGCTGCGCCGATGCCCATGCCGGTAAAGCTGTTTTCGGCAATGGGCGTATCGAGAACGCGCAGCTCGCCGTATTTTTCGTAGAGGTCTTTGGTGACTTTATAGGAGCCGCCGTACTGACCGACGTCTTCGCCCATGACCATGACGGTCTGGTCGCGGGACATTTCTTCGTCGATAGCTTCACGCAAGGCGTCGAATAGGAAAGTTTGGGCCATTGACTGGAAGGATGAAGTGTGAGTGATGAATAGGTTGGGGCTTCGACTACGCTCAGCCCACGGGGCGGCTAAACAGGGCGACTAGTCTTCGGCAAAGATATATTTACGCAGGTCGGCGGGGTTAGGATTAGGGCTTTCTTCTGCGAAGGTGAGGCTGTCTTCGACGACTTCGGTAATTTTGTCGCGGATGGCTTTGAGGTCGGCTTCACTGACTAGGGACTGTTCTAGCAGGTAGGCTTCGAAGCGTTTGATGGGATCGCGATCGCGCCAAAACTTCTTCTCTTCCGGGTCTCTTAGCTCGTCCGGGTCGGCAACTGAGTGGCCGCGATATCGATAGGTCAAGCACTCTAGCAGTGTGGGGCCTTCTCCGGCTCTGGCTCGCTCGATTGCCGTTTGAGCCGCAGAGCGCACGGCCAACACATCCATGCCATCAACCTCGTAGCCAGGCATACCAAACACGCTGGCTTTCTTGTAGATCTCGGTCTGGCTAGAGGCTCTTTCGTGGGCCATGCCAATTGCCCACTTATTATTTTCTACAACAAAGATGATCGGCAGCTTCCACAGCGCCGCCATGTTCAGGCACTCAAAAAACTGACCATTATTCGTCGTGCCATCGCCAAAGAACGCAGCAGTCACCTGATCGGCGCTAGCATCGCCCATTGCATCTTTGCGGTAGCGGCTCTGAAACGCTGCGCCGAGCGCGACCGGGATACCCTCACCAATAAAGGCAAAGCCCCCTAAAACATTGTGCTCTTTAGAAAACATGTGCATAGAGCCGCCTCGACCCTTACTACAGCCAGTTTCCTTCCCGAACAGCTCGGCCATCACTTCTCTAGCAGGAACCCCAGCGCTAAGCGAGTGAACGTGGTCGCGGTAGGTACTGCACACATAGTCGTCCGAGCGCATCGCCTTGATCATGCCGGAGGCGACCGCTTCTTGTCCGTTGTATAGATGGACAAATCCTTTGACCTTGCCTCGCTGGTACAGTTCAGCACACTTATCTTCAAAGTAGCGACCCAACACCATATCTTCGTAGACGGTGAGCCCTTCTTCCTTGGTGACTTGGGAAGTTGTGGCTGTAAATGTGGGCAGTGGTCTTTCCTGAACCATAGGTTGCGTCCGTATGCTTAGCAGCAAGACCTAACGCGTTCGTTAGCCGACGTTTGGATGCCGATAGGCGACCAGCCAAGGGCTGCGCTAGGTGCTTAACAGTCTTGTTACAATATGGGTTTTATCATACTTGCTCTGAGGCAAAATACAGAAATCATTCTGACAATTGCCTGACAATTACTGAAGTTCACCCGGCTAGCTGGGCATATTTCTGAACAATTCTAGAGTGGAAGGATAAAATTAAAGGATCTTGCTTTCTCTAGAGTTTTTTTAGAAAGAATGCTATTGTGACGCTCAAAATCGCCCGCTTGCGTACGCCACAAATGCACCACAAATGATAGAGCGAATGGTAGCGAGCGACGAATATCTAACCGCGAAGAATAGAATGCGTGATATAGCGGTAGTGTATGCGTAGTATTAGTGGCTTCTAACGCAGTTGATTACGTACTAGTTGCGTATTGGTTTAGATGAAAAGATTGACGCAATGGCTGGGGATACAAAAGTGCGAATTCCGCTAGACTACTACCGAATTTTGGGGCTGCCAATTCAGGCTACGGCCGAGCAGCTAAAGCAGTCGCACCGCGATCGCACGCTGCAAGATCCTAGACGCGAATATTCGGAGCTAGCTATTGACGCTCGCCGCCAGCTAATTGACATGGCCTACAGCGTGCTAGGCAACAGCGCCCAAAGAGCCGAATACGATCAGGAATTTCTAGCCAAGTCCAAAGCCGCAGGCGATCCGGTTGACGATACGCTCAACCCCGATGCTAGCGTCCCCACCATCGAAATTGAGAATCATCTGCTAGTCGGTGCGCTACTGGTTTTGCTAGAGCTAGGCGAATATGAGCTAGTCCTAAGGCTAGGTCGCCCGTATCTAAAGCGCGATGTCAATACAGTAGAAGGACAGCAGCTTAAAGCGCAGCTTGAACTGCCCGATATTATCTTGACCCTAGCCGTCGCTTGCCTAGAGCTAGGTCGCGAAGAATGGCAGCAAAATAACTACGAACACGCGGCGGAATCTCTAGAAACAGGCCGCGAACTGCTGCTCAAAGAAGAGCTATTCCCGGTTTTACGCGCTGAGATTCAGTCAGATCTCTACAAGCTGCGGCCTTACCGGGCGCTAGAGCTAATCGCGCGTCCGCTAGAGCAAAAGCAGTCTAGGAAAGAGGGTATCAACCTACTGCGCGGCATGCTGCAAGATCGAGGCGGCATTGACGGCGCAGATGACGATCTTTCAGGGCTAGGTGTGGACGACTTTTTGCGCTTTGTCCAGCAGCTACGCGGCTATTTGACCGCATCTGAGCAGCAAGAAATTTTTGAAGCAGAAGCGCAGCGGCCTTCAGCCGTCGGGACGTATCTAGCGGTGTATGCGCTGCTAGCTAGAGGCTTTGCTCAGCACCAGCCGTCGCTGATTCGCCGGGCTAAGCAGATGCTACTGCGGCTGAGTGGACGTCAAGATGTCCATCTAGAGCAGGCAGTTTGTGCGGTGCTGCTTGGCCAGACAGAAGAAGCTAGCCGCGCGCTAGAACTATCCCAAGAGTACGAGCCGCTGGCCTTTATTCGAGAGCATTCGCAAGGCTCACCCGATCTGCTGCCGGGGCTGTGTCTATATGCTGAGAACTGGCTACAGCAAGAAGTGTTTCCGTTCTTTCGTGATCTAGACCAGGAGACCGCTACGCTAAAAGACTATTTCTCTGATAGTGCTGTGCAGTCTTATTTAGAAAACCTGCCGCTAGACAATGAGCGTAGCAACCGACAAACGGCTATCAGCAATCAGGTGAAAGCGCTGGGAACGGGAGCTAGTAATCAGGGCGTGATCGCGACGGCAGCGCCTGTCGGACAGTCGACCTACGGGTCGGGTGTGCCAGCAGAACAAAACAAGTCAATCTTGACCGGCCGCTCGGATTCTGGCGAGCAGGGGGGCGCGGTGGGTGCGGCAGCAGGATTTGCGGGTACAGCTAGCCTAGTCGACAAAATTTCAAAGATGTCGCCGATGGGTCAGCTAGGAAGAGAGAGCAATAGGAACGACGCTAGCGGTTTAGCAGGACTGCGCGATCGCCGGAGCCGCCGGACAGCGCCAAAGTGGGATCGAATTGCGCTGCTGATTTTGGTGGGCGCACTGTGTTTGGGAATTTCTCTGTTTGTGCTCTCACGCGTAGTTAGCTTTTTGACCGGCGGAGATGACAGCTCGGCAGTCACAGGCGATCCGCTAGACATCAGTATCAATGAGCCTGTCTTCGATATAGAAGCCTCAGAAGCAGGCACTAGCGTGTCCCCAGACGACGCAGCTGGTATTGCAGAAGCCACCGTCACTCAATGGCTAGAAGCCAAGCGAGCAGCTTACGCTGAAGATAAAGATACCAGTGGACTAGAGACCGTTTTGACAGGAACCACGCTCAGCGGCACCGCGAGCGATGTAGAAGCTTCAATAGCAGAGAACTGGTACATAGACTACGAACACGGCCCAGTCGAGATCATCTCGGTAGAGCCAGAAGATGCCGCCGCTGCTGAGTCGCTAAGCGTAGTTGCCAGGGTGATTGAATCGCGTAGAGTCTACGATAATGGCACGCTTAGCGATCAGTTTTCCTACACTGACGATCCAGTGACTGTAAACTATGAACTGGTCCGTGAGGGCGATCGCTGGCTAATCGAATCGGCCAGCGCAGAGCCGTAGCAGTAGAGTCATAGCACCAGCTATTTCTACGGGGGTTTATTCCTGATATATAGCTAGAACGCTGAAATAAGATTATGTTTGTGGCGTTGCCTGATAGCGATTATGGCCAACATCAATAATAATTGTTGTGTTGCCGCAGATTCAGGGCAACTTCTTAGAGGAGATCACGATCAGAGGAAATCGGCATTCTTTTGTTGAGATCTTGATTCACACCGTTACGTTCTATAGCGTTGGTCACTTGGCTGAGGTACAGTTCACAGGCTATGAGCTGTCAGTAACAACAGGCCAAGCGACTAGCGTGTACCGAATGCATCCGGGACACGCTATATAGCCAGACAATTACCCTTAGAACTAAACATCTTTAAACTGGATTTGATAGACAGTTTTTGACAGATAGTTTCTTAAGTTCTTGTAGATGTGCTTTGATAAAATCTCTGAGTGAATAGTCGTTATCGTATGCAAGTACAGAGTCCCCCCACCGCAGCAGAGCAGGGCCCACAGCTAATTGATCAGCTAAGTCTCCCGGCTGGGCTGCCTAGCGAATGCTCTAGACGTGCTAAGACGCAGATTGACTTGCTGCTGCTGGCAATAGAAGCCCTGGATTTAGGGGGCGCTGAAGCGATGTTGGCTTCGGCTAGAGAACTCGGTCTAGAGGAAGTAGTTCGAGGCCGAGTCAACCTTTGGCGACTGCGCAGCAGCAATCCACTCCGTCGATTTAGCCAGCGACAGCCGATGTCGATAGAAGAAGGTAAAGCGCTGGTGCTGATCACCTGTTTTCTGGCGAAGCGACTAACGGTATTAATTCGTCAGCTGCTGCTGGGCTATCAGCAGCTTGCTGACCAGGAACTGTCATTCGAGCATCATTTTCGATTGTCGGACTATCTAGAACGCTTCCGTTCACATTTTCGCGCTCGCATGAACGCTAGTAGATCGGGCGTGATTGCCTACAGCACTGATGAGAAGCTAAATGAGCTGGCAATTGAGTTACTGACGAAGCTGTTGTTTTGTACCGGGACAGACGGTGCGGATCGGCTTTGGATCAGTTTATTTGATGGAGAAGTGTCATGACGATTCGACGCCAGTATCAGCTACCGAACTGTAGTCTCGTCTTAGACGGATTGAGCATCGATCCAACGCCAGGAAACGAAGAGGTGATGTCTCTACTGGTGAATGCGGAGTGTCGAATTAGCGGTCTGAGTCGCTCGCTGAACGGGGGATATAATTTCTTTGCGGCGTTGGTGCGAGCGGTTAGTCAGTATGGGCAGGAAGTGCTTAGCGGCTATGCGCATCCTCAGGTAACCGAAGGCGAGCCCCTTTTAGTCCACATCAATCCAGGCGACGGTCCTTATCACCATTTAGTAGTGCAGCCGGAGATTGCGGATTTAGGCGATGCAGGAGATGGTAGAGCGATCGATATCAAGCTCTCATCTGTACAGCTGTTTGATTTGACTGAGGCGGTCGATCAGTTTTTTGACGATACCCAGACGCTGCCTGAGCTAGAACAGGCGCTATCGCCTCTGGCACGTCGGTTTGTGCGCTCTGAAGAACCTTTGAGCGATCGCGCCCTACCCGCAGCTCTGGGCATTGGGAGCTTAGTAGCCGCAACAATGGCCATCGGACTGCTAGCCATTCCCGAAATTAGAGATCCTGCTATTGATGCCCGTCGCCCCGAGCAGTCGGCGGAAGTGGCGACCGCTGAGGCTGGCGACATAGATGACGACGAGCTGATAGATCCGCCTGCCGCGACTGAAGGCCCTGAAGCCGTAGACGAAACGTCCGAGGAAGCCGCTAGCGAACCAGTCGAGGAAGCGGTCAGCGAATCAGTCGAAGAAATAGTCAGCGAATCAGCCGAGGAAGTAGCCGCAACTGCTGAAACAGCCGCTGAAACAGCAGAAGACGCAGCAGCAGAAGCGTTACCTGTCGCCGAAACGGTCACGGCTGCGGCGAGCGCAACCGCCGGAGCTATTACCTTTGACAATAGTCCACCAGGTGCAACCCAATCCTTTTCTGAAGTAGAAGCGCTGAATCAACAGCTTAAAATGACGATCGTCGATACTCGGGAACAGCCTAGGTTTGGCGAAGCCATCAGCTATCGAGTTCGGGTCGATGAAGACGGCAATATCTTGGGCTACCAGGCTGAAAGTTCTCAGGCTGAATCGTCTATTGATGAAACGCCGCTGCCAGGACTAGTAGAAGCCGCATCGTCAGATGATGAGGTAGCGGTAGATTACCGGGTAGTCTTTACCGAGCGAGGCGTTGTAGAAGTCAGTCCGTGGTGGGGTTGGAGCTACTATAATTGATGGACATCTGACAAGCGCTGACATGGGCAGAGTGGCGCTTCAAAAGGTGCGGGCGATCGCAAAGGAGATGGGTTGGTGACAGAGGAACCGAAGCCAAATCGTATCCATAGTCGAGAGTCAGCTAGTCGTCCATCAGCCGCTCGTGAATCAGAGCTTTTTGTGCATCCGTTTTCAAACGCTACGCCACCCACAGCGGCGTCACCAACGGATTCAAGGTACGATCTGAGGCCTTTACCGAACCCTCCACCCGCTTCTGGCTCGGCCACCCCTGTCAATCCTTTTGTAGACCCGTCATTAGACCCTTCTAGAAATTTCAATCCAAATCCTTCTAGTCCTGCTTTCGAGCAGTTACCAGAGCCCGCTGTTGAACCTGCACCTAGAATTTGGCAGAAGCAGCCTTACGCGGCGATCGCGCATCTTTTGGCGATAGGAGGCACCCTGATCGCTGGGTGGTGCTTCGGGGTTCTAGCTGCGCAAATTCTACCGGGCAATATTCAAACGCCGCCGCTGCAAGAAAGCCTGCTGAGAAGGACCAGTCGCCTATCGAGTCGGCTGTGGCACTTCAATCAGCTTTGGCAGTCTCCTACGGCAGAAGTGCGGGTTGAAGCAGTACCGATCCCTAGCACCGCGCCAGTTGCCAAACCCGTAGCGCTCACACCGATTGAACGGCAGCCGCTGATCGATGAACTCAATTCTATTGAAACTGAAGTGCTAACTCTCGATCGCCGGATCGAGACGCTAGAGCAGCGGCTAGGTAACCCACCCTACGAAGGAGCCGATATCGATACTCGGCTAAATACGCTAAGAAATGTCATCGACCCGCCCGTTCGTCCGGAAATAGAGCCCAGCTACAAGCCTACAGCGACAGATCCAGGCGATACGCTACTAGCGGTGGCGCGGCTGAAGATGACAATGCCTAGTGATGCTCTATTCGAGCCTGGTCAGAGTAGCCTCAAAGATGACGCTCTGCTAAATCAGGTGCTAGATCAGCTAGTGAACTATCCTGAGTCCACGGTAATTGTCCGTAGCTATAGCGATGACCGGGCAGATGCGATCGCCGCTCGTGACTATACGCTGGCTCAAGCAAACGCGATCGCCACTTACCTTCAATCCGCCCTGCCCACCCCCCACCGCTGGGTTACTATTGGCAACGGCCAGGCCCAGCCCCTTACCGCCAACGACACCCCTACCGAGCGTCAGCGCAATCGCCGCATCGAATTCTTGGTAGACACTCGATAAAAGATTTGACTAGAGAAAACTGCATGAAAATCGCCTTCTTCGGCACGCCTCAATTTGCCGTCCCTAGCCTGACGCGTCTGCTCAACCATTCAGAATTTGAAGTCGTCGCTGTCGTAACCCAGCCCGACAAACGCAGAGGCAGAGGCACAAAGGTAACGCCTTCGCCAGTCAAAGCGGCGGCTCTAGAAGCAGGCTGTCCGATCTGGCAGCCGACTCGCATCAAGAAAGATCGTGAAACGCTAGACCAGCTCAACAGTTTGGGCGCGGATGCTTTTGTCGTGATTGCCTACGGTCAGATTCTGTCTCAGAAAATTCTAGACATGCCGCGTCTGGGCTGTATCAACGCTCACGGGTCTATCCTGCCAGCCTATCGAGGAGCTGCGCCTATTCAATGGTGCCTACACAACGGAGAATCCAAAACAGGCGTGACTACAATGCTGATGGATGCTGGCATGGACACCGGCCCGATGCTGCTAAAAGAAACCATCCCTATCGGGCTAACTGACAATGCCTGGCAGCTCGCTCAAAAGCTGTCTGATCTCAGCGCCGATCTACTAGCCTCTACCCTGCAAAAGCTAAGCCAGCAGCTAATTCGCCCCATCTCTCAAGACGATAGCCGCGCTACCTACGCACCACTGATTCAAAAAAGCGATTACCTTCTAGACTGGGCCACTAGCGCCAAAGCAATCCACGACAAAGTACGAGGATTCTATCCAAACTGCACCACTCAGTTTCGCAACAGCGATCTCAAAGTCATTGCGACCATTCCTCTAGGCGAGGACTACTGGTCTCAATTTCCAGCCGAACTCTCTACGGTGCAATCTCTATTTGAATCTACTGAGATTGAAAAAAATGCAAAACCTGGAACTGTTGTTGCTATTCTCAAGAACTATGGCCCAATCATACAAACTGGAACAGGATATTTGCTGCTATTAGAAGTCAAGCCAGCGGGAAAAAGAACGCTATCTGGCTGGGATTTTGCCAACGGCAGTCGAATAGACCAAGGAGAGATTCTAGGCACATACAACAGCTAAAACCACTACGTATTTTAGTTGGACAGAGTGTTGGGCAGACTAGGGCGTAGGTTTGCGGAATCGGATGGTTGATGGCAGGTGGCGGTAAAAACAATGAAAGTCAACCAAGCGACCAAGAGCGCTTCGCCTATGAAGAGCTATTAGCCAGCTGCTGTCATTACGAGGGTGTGCTATCGATACTGACTCAGCACAGACCGTATTTCGAAGCGTTGCCTAGTATCCGACGGCTGCAAGAGAGCATGGTAATTATTCCTTTGCCAAATGTTCGCAGCCGGGAAGTGTTGGAGGTGGGTGGACAGATAGATACGCGCAACTATATTCGCTCAGTCCCCTGCGATATCACTCTGATGATTTGCGATCCAGAATGGAAGATCAAGACTGGAATCGAGATTGTTCTATTTATCCAACGTCCCAGAGAAGAGTTCTCGGACTTGTTGAGACGATGGCGACAGACTCAAGTTGAACTTGGTCAAGGCGTAGAATGGCTGATGCCGAGACAGTACAAGCATCTGCTGGCAGAGGGAACGATGGAACCGCATCCATTGTTTGTTGTATCTATGCCTAATAATGACGATGAGGAGTGCGACCGGGCAGTCAGGGCAGTTCACGGGCTGACCGGGGCTGGACTACCCGTAGCAATTCATCAGATAGCGGACGACGACATTGACGATACGGCAAGTTAATGCAGCGACTGGTCTGCTTCAAAAGTGTTAACAACTGGCATCGACGCACCTGGATAGCCGTTGGTCGGCAGACTTACAGAATGCTGACCTAGTTCACCCTCGCCAACTCGTGAACGGTGACGCTCCGAGACGACCTGCTCTGGGTCAATGCCATCGAACGTAGGCGGTATCCAAACTCGGATAACTAGCAGTGCTCCTAGGACTAACAGAAACACGCAGGCAACTAGGACTTGGGCCCACGGAGTTTCTAAAACACCTCGAACAATGACTTCTCTAAGGACAGAGACAATTGAGACCTCAACAGCCACGCCAATAGAAACCCGGTGCTCTTGAAGATAGATAATCAGCAGACGAAAGAGTTCTACTAGAATCAGTAGAAACAAAATGTCTGACGTAACCGGCTGAAAATCTAGCGGCGGCAGTAGCGATAGTGCCATCTCTCTAAGCTGGAGCACCATGAAGCTAAACAGACCAATACACAAGCAAATAACAATAAAATCTTGGACTGTTTCCAATAGTCTGATAACCAAATCGCTATTGAGCAAACGGTACCAAGGAAGAGAGTTTGATTGACGAGAGTTCATAACGGTGGCCTGTTAATAATAGACTGGCTGTAGACAGACGAGAATAAACGCGTCTAAGTGACCTTCTCCTAAACAGTCTATCTATAAACTTTACAAATACATACACTTACCTTATATAAATATCGTTTATATGACATAGCGTTTCCTTAACTAAGGAAACTCAATAGCAGTCCTAGAATTCTGTAGTGCTATCTAGCTGCGGCAACAGACATACCTATCAAGCTTGCTATAGTCTTATTCATATGAGCTGTTCACCTATGAAGACTGTATAGCAACAGTAGCGGTCACCGAAGCGGTTAAATCTATTGCTCAAGCTGAGGCAAGCTTTGGACTGAGTCGAAGTGTCGACCCGCGCTTCTTTATGGAATGGCGTGAAGATTTACCAGAGCTCCTACCTAGTGAAGAGGCAGCTTGCGATCGCATCAAGGCCAGCTACCTATACAACAGCGCTGAAGGCCCCCTTACGGAAAGCATTTCTATTTATCAAGCTAGTCAAGTCTCCTCAACCTATCTACGCCCTCTCTGATGACTTCTCGCTTTTTGGGCAGTCAGAGAATCAGCTCTATTCTGTTCTACGGATATTGAAACGGTTGCAAGTATAGCAAAGCGCGGATGCATTCGCACTTTGCTATGGCACTTTGCGTTATGGAATAAGAGGTGTAGCCTTTCGTGGTGTAGCAAGCAAAGTGCGCAAAGCTATAGAATCAAACAGAAAGAACAGGTACTAAAAGAGAAGCGTCAGGCTCCTACAGAATCTTCTTTCTTCAGTCTTCTTGATTCAGAATGTTCCAGCACGCCTGGGCAATTGCCCAGTCCTCCTGCGTATGAATAACTAGCACTCTGAGTGTCGACTCAGGCATCGCGATATCGATATCAACAGGCGAACTGTTGTTCTTTTCTAAATCCAGCTTCAGACCTAAGAACTCCATTGACTGGCAAACTGATAGCCTTAGCCAGTTAGAATTTTCACCCACGCCGCCTGCGAAGGCGATCGCATCCACCCCACCCAAAGCCATCATCATCGACCCTATACAGGCTTTCAGTCGATACAGATACAGATCGATTGCTAGCTGGGCTCGCTCGCTACCCTGCTCGATAGCTTCTCGCACAGGTCTTAGATCGTGTGATACGCCAGAGATTCCTAGCACGCCAGACTCCTTATTCAGCAGCCGATCAAGATCGTCGCCCGTCATTCCCTGACGCATCAGATGAATCAAGATACCTGGATCGACCGCGCCGGATCGCGTTCCCATCATTAGTCCATCTAGCGGCGTAAACCCCATTGTGGTGTCAATGCTCTGACCGTTCTTGATAGCGGCTAGCGACCCCCCGTTGCCCAAATGGCAAGTAATTAGCCGCAGATCTTTTAGATCGCGATTTAGGAGCTGAGCGGTCTTTTGAGCGCAGTACTGATGGCTAATCCCGTGGAATCCATAGCGGCGAATGCCTTGTTCTATCCAGCGATAGGGGCCAGGATAGGTGCTAGCGACCAAGGGCATTTGACTGTGAAAAGCAGTGTCGAAAACAGCAACTTGGGGCACGTCTGGCAGCAGCTGTTCCATTAGCTCGATGCCTTCTAGGTTCGCCGGATTGTGATTGGGTGCGAGGGCAGTTAGCTGTTCGATAGTCTGTTTGACATCGGGCGTAATGATAACGCTAGACTGGTAGTCGGCTCCGCCGTGCACGACGCGATGTCCGACAGCGTCAATATCTGAGAGTGCTGATATTACCTTTGTTGATCCTTTGCACAGCAAATTCAGCAGAGAAAGAAGGCTTTCTTTGCGCGAAGCGTTTTCTATTGTTTCTGACTGTTTCTCTCCTATGTAGCTTTCTACAGTGAGCTGAGCAGCATCTTTTGAAACCCAGTCTAGCTGAGCTTCCCACAGCGGCTCGGTTGGGCTTGTCAACTCAGTTGAAGAGCCAGGTGATTGACCGAATACCTCGTATAAGGCACTTTTTTGACTACTAGAACCGGCGTTGAGAACGAGAATTTTCATAGCAGATGACTTTCAACCAGATTAGGTGCCTGCGCGATCGCGTAGCGCTTTTGGCATATGGCTGCGATCGCCTAGTCGCTGGAGCATAGGGCCGTAGGTATCGAACTTGACAACGCTGACGGTGGCAACGGGCATATCAATGCGATCGCGATACCGACCTAGATCAATTCCTAACAAATTGCATAGAATAATCCGAATTGTCGCTTTGTGAGAGACCACTAGAACGTTTCCACTGGTGTACTTTTCCTCTATTTCTGCAATCACTAGAGAAGCTCTACTGGCAATTTGAATAGTTGTCTCTCCATCTGTCGGCGGATTCCAAGCGGGCTCTCTTTGCCAGAGCATGTACGCTCTAGCATCTTTCTCCTGTACCTCGGCTAGTGTCCGGTCCTCCCACTGGCCGTAGTTAATCTCCTTTAGACCGTCTCTTAGCTGAGGTTCTATGCCAATGGCTTCGCACAATGGCTGAGCGGTTGCAATTGTGCGCTTCATTGGGCTACAGAAAACGGCCTCCCACAACTGCTGCTTGTATAGCAAAGCGCGGATGCATTCGCACTTTGCTATGGCACTTTGCGTTATGGAATAAGGGGTGTAGCCTTTCGTGATGTAGCAAGCAAAGTGCGGAAAGCTATACGTATCAGCAAAAGCCTGCGCCATCTGCTTTCCGGACACCGTTAGTTCTGGGTCTAGGGAGCCGCAGAAACCACCCGTTTGGCTATGGGTGGTTTCACCGTGGCGCAAAAGATAGAGGTATAAGCTCATCAAAAAGAAGATCCCGTTGATAGATAAGCAGCTTCTATCGTAGTCAGGAATGCGCCTGCTAGATGAGAATCTCCCTGTAGAAAGCGGATCGATAGGGCTACTTACAGTTCACCTGCTCTACCTGGTTCAGGCCGTGCTCATGAGCATAGGCCAGGCCACAAGGTACGGGCAAAGCTCAGCGTGAAAAGGCTTTGTACGCACCAAATCCAACCGCAATCATTGTCACCGAGAACAGCGTTGTCAGGGTTCCTAGTGCATACAGCGCAGGCGAAGTCACATTGGTCGTCATGCCAAAGATCTCTAAGGGTAGTGTGTTGTACTGTCCAGAGACCAGAGAGGTACGAATAAATTCATCATAAGAAAGCGTGAATCCCAATAGTGCGATGCCAATCAAACTTGGGAAGATCAGCGGCAAAATCACTTCCCGAAATGTCCGAACATCGCCTGCGCCCAAATCTCTAGCAGCCTCTTCGTAGTACGGATTGAATCGGTTAAACACACCGAGCATAATCAAGAAGGCAAACGGCACCGTCCAAGTCAGGTGCGCCCCTAGTCCTGATGTAAACCAGTTTGTTTGAATTTCTAGTACCTGAAAGGTGATGCCAATGCCTAAAGAAATCAAAACACCCGGTACAACCAGACTAGAAATCGTTAGATAGAAGAGTGCTAGAGAGCCTTTGAAACGGGAACGGAAGGCCATGCTAGCCATGACGCTAGTGACAATTGCGATCGCCACTACAATCAGCCCTAGCCAAAACGACCGCCAAAAAGACTCGACAAAGCTACCCACCCGCTGCTCTTGGAACACCTGCCCTAGCCAATAAAAGCCAAAGCTCCGCACCGGAAAAGTCAGCGCACCGTCCGGACCCTGTAGGGAAAGGGTGAAAATGGCCAGCATCGGGCCGTAGAGAAAGAGAATAAAGAGAGCGAAGAAGGCGGTAAGGATTAACTTGGTCATTGGTAACTCTCTGCTTACAGCTCTTTGCGAATATCGACGACCCTGAGAATCCCGGTAACTAGAACCAGGGTGATAAATAGAAGAACGACCGCGTTCGCTGCGGCTAGCGGATATTGCAAACTGCCAATTTGAGTGCTAATCAGCTTGCCAATCGAAGCAGACTGACCACCGCCCATCAGGCGCACGGTAACGTATTCGCCCATCGTGAGCGTGACTACAAAGATAGAGCCAATGGCAATACCCGGCGCGGTCAGTGGCAAGATAATCTCTTTGAGCACCTCAAAGCCAGAGGCTCCCATATCTTTGGCAGCGGTGATTAGCGTGCGATCGATTCGCATCATGCTATTGAATACAGGCGCAATCATAAAAAAATTGTACAGATGCACCATTCCTAGCACGATCGCAAAGTCAGAATAGAGCAGCCATTCTACGGGCGTTTGAACAATTCCCAAGTTCAGCAGTAGCTGATTGACAAGCCCCTCTCTGCCTAGCAGCGGAATCCAAGAGATCATGCGGATAATGTTCGACGTCCAAAAGGGAATCGTGCAGACTAAAAACAGCAGCACGCGGACGCTTTCTCGCTCTATGCAAAAGGTGAGGTAGTAGGCAATGGGAAGTGCGATCGCCAAACAAGCCCCCCATACCAGCACTACATACTTGAAAGTATTGACGTAAGTAGAAAGAGAAACCTGAGACGTAAAAACATTCACATAGTTATCAAATGAAAACGCAGGCGTCATCGCGTAGCCGTTGAACTGCCAGAAGCTGACAACCCCGATCATGACAATCGGAAACACCAAGAACATCAAGAAGATCAACGTTTGTGGCGTCGCCAGTAGGTAAGGCTGAAAGGCTTTCCAGGTTTTGTACATGATCGGGGATTAGTGTGTGTTCAGCGCAGGCAGAGACGGGGTGATTCTACGCCGCAATAAACTCGTTCCACTTTTGCACCAGGTAAACCTGTTCATCCATAGTCGAGTTCCAGACAACCACGTTGCCCATCCGCTCTTCAAACGAGCCGCCGTCTCTTACCGCGCCCGCTTTCTCTAGCGTCGTGCCAAACGGATCGACCATGTCAACCGCAGCCGGTTTGCCCTCATACCAAAAGTCCCATTCCTCTGCTGACATAAACTTCTTCGCATTTTCTGGCACAGCGCTGTAGTAGCCCTGCCGTCCCAAGAAAGCACCTACCCAGCCGTCTAGCAGCCAGTCCATATAGGCATAGGCCGCATCTAGCTTGGCTCCTTCTAGCGCCGCCGACATACCGATGCCACCACCCCAAGCGCGATAGCCTTCTTTTAGCGGCGCATAGACACACTCGATGCCCTGTGCCTTGACGGCTGTTACCGCCGGAGACCACATCGACTGCAAGACCACTTCGCCCGAAGACATCAGGTTGACCGACTCATCAAACGTCTTCCAAAAGGCTCTGAACTGGCCGTTTTTCTTTTGTTCAATCAAAATGCTTGTAATTTGATCGATTTCCGCTTTGGTCATATTTCCTTTGTCCCCAAAGGTCATCAGGCCCGCTGATTCTACTACCAGCGCAGCGTCCATAATGCCGATAGATGGAATATCTAGAATCGAAGTCTTACCCTTGAACGCCGGATCGAATAGATCGGCCCAGCTAGTAATTTCTTTGCCGACTAAATCAGGTCGATAGCCTAGCGTATCAGCGTTGTATTGAAACGGAATCAGCGTTGCCCAATCGGTAGGGGTCTCAGAGAACTCTTTCGAGCCTTTGTCTTTTAGATACATCACTTTGATTGGCGCGGTCCCCTGCGCGTTCTCTACGGGCAGTCCGTTAAATTGGCCGGTAGTGAAGAAAGAAGCAATCTTATCAAAGCTCTTGATTCTGCTAATATCGATTGCCTGTAAGTTACCTGATGGGATCACTAGAGGCAGACTAAAGTACTCACCGTCAAACATGTCGTACTGTCCAGGCTGCGTGATGGCAATCTGGTTATTTTCTTCCGTACTTAGCGCTTTTAGCTCAATGTTGAAGCCCAGATCTTCTTGCGCTTTATCTCTGATATCGTTGATTTGAGCGACGCCTGTGCCAATAAATCGCAGCGTGACATCTTTGATATTGTTGGCGTTGACTTCTGGCCCAGTTGCTGGATTGTTGGGCGTGCCAACCGGAGCCTCGGCCTGACCACAGCGGGCAGTTGCTAGCGCTGCGCCAGTAGCAAGTCCGGTTTGAAGTAAGCGTCTACGGGTGATTTTAGGCATTTTCTTGGGTGACTATACGGCTATTGATGGCCATTTATAGCAAAGCGCGGATGCATTCGCACTTTGCTATGGCACTTTGCGCTATGGAATAAGGGGCGTAGCTTTTCTAGGTGTAGTAAGCAAAGTGCGGAAAGCTATAGATAGGTACTGTACTGGTATAGAAGTCACTATAATGGTGCGCTACTCTACAAAATCAAGGATTTGATCTAAACCAATACAGCGCTACGCTCGATCTGTGAATGCAGACCTATAGTGTTGGTCACTTGACTGAGGTACAGTTTGCAGGCTGAAAGCCTTATACTACAACAGGTCAAGTGACGCGCCTGTACCGAATGCATCCGGTACAGGCTATATAGTTGATCTCTTCTGAGGATGTTAAGTGAGATAGCTCTGATGAGATGGCTCTGATGAGATAGCTTATTAAACAACGATGCGCGAAGAATGAATACTAGAAATATTATTTTCCTTACAAATGTTAGTGCTAGATTGCGATCGCCAAACTGCTAGTACTGGACTGCCAGTCTCGATCTGCCAGTCTCGATCTGCCAGTCTCGATCTGCCAATCCAACTAGTCAGGCAAAAATCCTAGTAAGGCAAGAAAACGCAGTCTTTAGCAGACCAGCGTACAGAAACAGACTGACCGACTGCAAGGTCGCTCGTCATCCAGTCAGTCGTTCGAACTTTGTAAAGTAGAGCCTTTCCGGTCGCCTCAAGGATTAGAGAGATGCGAGTAACATAGCCAGTCATTTCTACATCCATCACTCGCGCTACTGCTGTGTTAGTTGGAGCTGTATTAGTTGAAACTGTATTAGCCGCTGCGACGCCAGACAGAGAAGATGAAGACAGAGAAGATGAAGACAGAGACAGTTCAATCAAATCAGGTCTGACTGAGCAAGCCGCTTCGGTGCCTACAACAGTCGGAACCCCCTGACAAAAGATTGCACCAATGCCTTCAACGTCTAATTCAATCAGTTCTCTATCTGTTCCATGAGAAGAGGTATCAACAACTTTTCCGGTAAAGATATTGTTATCGCCGATAAATTTGGCCACAAACTGAGAGGCAGGGGCGTTAAATAGCGCAGTCGGCGTCGCTACTTGATCAATATGTCCGTGGTTCATGACAACGACTTGATCGGAGAGCGAAAAGGCTTCTTCTACGTGATGAGTCACCTGAATGAAGGTGAGGCCGAACTGCTGCTGAATATTGCGCAGTTCGCCGCGCATCCTGACTCGAAGGTTTTCGTCTAGGGCGCTAAGGGGTTCGTCTAGCATCAGCACTTGGGGGCGAGTGACCAGGGCTCTAGCTAGGGCGATGCGCTGCTGCTGCCCGCCGCTGAGCATGTTTGGGCGACGCTCTGCGGTGTGGCTAAGGCCAACCAAATCGAGGATTTCACCGACTCTTTGCTTGCGTTCGGCGGTTGATACGCCCTGCATCTTTAGGCCAAAGTCTACGTTTTGCCAGATGCTCTTGTGGGGAAAGAGCGCGTAGTTTTGAAACATCATGGCGGTGTTTCTTTTCGCTGGCGGCAGGTGAGTGACCTGCTTATCACCGATATAGACTTCGCCTTTGGTGACGCTTTCGTGCCCGGCGATCATCCGGAGTGCCGTAGTCTTGCCGCAGCCGCTAGGGCCCAATAAGCAGCAGTACGCACCTGCTGGAATATCGAGGGTGATGTTTTCGATTGCGGTAAAGCTGCCGTATTTTTTGGTGAGCGATCGCAAGGAAACCCCTGCTGCTACGGTTTGTTCAATGACAGCCTTGGACTGATCGGCTGTAGTCCCGGTAGCCGCAGAGAACGCTGATTTTGTTTTTGATAGGGTCATGTAGACTTACCGTTTGGAAAGGGAATGCGGATTAAGAGCAGCGATAGTGCTGGTCAAGTCTAATCAGCGTATGCAGCAGCACGTTGGCTCCTTGCACGCAGTCGTCAGGAGCGGTGTATTCAGTCACTGCGTGGCTGATGCCGGAATGGCTAGGGACAAAGATCATCCCCATGTCAGTGATCTGCGCAAGTTCTTGGGCGTCGTGGCTAGCGCGGCTAGGAAGAGACATATGAGAAAGCGAAAGGTCGTTGCAAACTTCGGCGATCGCGTTCTGAATATGAGAGTTCGCAGGCGAAGGATAATTGTATAAACGCTGAACATAGGTGATTTTGGTTCCGGTGGCACTGCCGATTCTAGCTATCTCCGCATCTATTTGCTTCATCAGCCGATCGAGCAGGTCGTCGTCCAAATCTCGAATGTCCAAAGACATCTCTACTTTTCCAGGAATAGTGTTGGCGACATTGGGCGATAGCGCCATCTGACCCACGGTTGCGACCTGATCGCCTGACTGATTACCCAGCGTATTGATTGCTAAAATCAGCTCAGCAGCAGCGACTAGCGCGTCACTTCGCATTGACATCGGCGTTGTCCCGGCGTGGCTAGCGCGGCCTTCTATGGTGAAAATATAGCGACGCTGGCCGACGATGCCAGTGACGATGCCAATCTGCTTTTGCTTAGCTTCTAGGACGGGGCCTTGTTCCACATGCACCTCGACAAAGGCGGCGATGTCAGATGGGCTCAGTTTGGCCTGGGCTCTATTTTCCCAGCGACCGCCGACTCTGGCTAGACAGTGCTCAATTGGCTCGCCAGTGGCACTGCGATAATCTTCGGCGTCTTGGCTGAGGTTCCCGGCGATCGCCTTGCTGCCGACCATGGTGCGCTCCTCGTCGGCAAAAATGATCACCTCTAGCGGGTGATCTAGCCTTTGTTTGCGATCGCGCAGAGTCCGTACCACTTCTAGCCCAGCTAGCACGCCGTAGGTGCCATCATAGTGGCCTGCATTGGGCACCGTATCTAAATGCGATCCGGTCGCTAGCGCGGGCGCATCGTCAAATCGACCGGCGTAGCGACCGAAGATATTTCCTGCCGGGTCAATCCGTACCGTCATCCCAGCTAGGCGCATCCAGCCTTCCACCCTAGCACGGGCCTGACAGTCAGCCTCGCTAAAAGCAATGCGCTCTACGCCGCCGCTGCTGAGCTCACCAATCTTAGCAAGCTCGGCAATGCTTTTCAGCAGGCGGTCATGGTTTATCAGAAGTGTAGAAATAGTTGTACTCACAGCACCCTCTTAAAGATTCTTTTCACTTCCCATTGTTACAGAGCGTATACCTCAATCATACGCTTCTGGTAGAAAGAGGCTGTATCAGGTTTATCTAATTATCTAAATGCCTAATTATAGCTTTCCGCACTTTGCTTGCTACACCACGAGAGACTACACCCCTTGTTCTATAGCGCAAAGTGCCGTAGCAAAGTGCGAATGCATCCGCGCTTTGCTATATCTAGAGAGCCGACTGCAACCGCCGCCTCATGGCTGCTACAGTGATTTGAATTATCGGTTGATCGAATAGATACCACTAACAGGTCAATTTCTGGTAATAGTTGGCTAGCTGTAGTGAAGTCAAAATAAATTTCTATGTCTGCAATTCCTTCCAAGTTTGTTTTTATCTGTGGCTCTGCGCTAAAAGGCCAGCCCGATCACCAAAATTTGCAGTCAGCTACCTTTATCCGAGAGGCCAAAACGGCTCCCTACTATCGACTACATGCCGTCAAAGATGGCTGGCATCCCGGTATCTATGAGACTGCTGAGGATGGAATTTCTATCCCTGGTGAGGTGTACGAACTGACGCTAGAGCAGTACGAGTATCTGGTCTCAACTGAGCCGCCAGACATGTATCCAGAAGAAGTGACTTTAGAAAGCGGAGAAGTGGCAATTGCTATGCTCTATCCAAAAGCGCTGATAGAAGAGAATAACTATCCCGATATCTCTGAGATTGGCGGCTGGGCCAACTACAAAAAGCAACAGCAGTAGGGGAAAAAACCGAAGAAAATTGCAGTTATTAGGAATCGCTATGAGTAGCAAGGTGGTGATAAAGCAAGGACGAATCGTCACGGCTGTAGATGACTACGTGGCAGATATCCTCATTCAAGATGGTAAAGTTGAGGCGATCGCCCGCACCCTAGAGATAGAAGACGCCAAAGTTCACGATGCCACTGGCTTGCTTGTTCTACCCGGTGGTATAGATGTCCATGTTCATATGGAAACACCGATGGGCAATGGCGTCTATACCTGCGATACGTTTGAAAGTGGAACAAAGTCGGCTGCTTTTGGGGGCACAACGACTATTGTCGATTTTGCCCAGCAGTTTCAAGGAGAAAGTCCTAAGCTGGCGCTCGATCGAAGGCTGGCCGCTGCCGCGCCGCAGTGCTGTGTGGACTACGGCTTTCATGTAATTGTGACCGATGCGAATGCGGACGCGATCGCCGAACTCCCAGATCTGATCAACCATGAGGGTGTCTCTAGCTTCAAGCTATACATGGCCTACCCTGGCGTGATGATGGTAGACGATGCGGCCATCTACAAGATTATGCGAAAAGTCGGGGATCACGGCGGCATGGTGAACGTGCACGCCGAAAATGGCATTGTTATCCAGGCACTGATCGAAGAAGCCCTAGCGGCGGGTAATATCTCCCCTAAATTTCACCAGATGACTCGGCCCAGGCTAATGGAAGGAGAAGCAACGCACCGGGTAATCCGAATTGCTGAACTAGCAGAAGTGCCGGTGTATATTGTTCATCTTTCGGCTAAAGAGGCGTTAGATGCAGTGGTAGAGGCGCGCGATCGCGGTATTCACGCTTTCGCCGAGACCTGCCCGCACTATCTTTTTCTAGACCATTCTAAATACGACCACCCAGGCTTTGAGAGTGCCAAGTACGTGATGACTCCGCCCCTACGCGACCATCACTGTCAGAACGAGCTTTGGCGCGGTCTTCAGTTCGATGACTTACAGATCGTCTCCACTGATCACTGTCCTTTCTGCTTTAATGAGAATCCAATGGGATTGCTCAAGTCCAAGCGCTACGGCCAAGACAACTTCAACAAGATTCCCAATGGCGCACCTGGCGTAGAACTCAGACTAGAGCTGCTATATGACGGCGGCGTTCGAACAGGTAAAATCAACCTCAACAGATTTGTTCAGCTCACGGCTACCGCGCCCGCTAAGATGTTTGGCCTGTTTCCTCAAAAGGGTGCGATCGCCATTGGTAGCGACGCCGACATCGTTCTGTTCGACCCTGATAAACAACACACCCTTAGTGCTAGCACCCATCATTCCAATGTGGACTACTCTCTTTTCGAAGGGCGCAGCGTCCAAGGCAAAGTCGAAAAAGTCTTCTTACGCGGAGAGCTGATTGTAGACGGTGAACAGTGGCTAGGTAGCGCAGGTATGGGTCAATACATCAGTAGAACCGCATCAGGACGCATTCTATAAGCTCCTGTCTAGCTGTGAAGCCTATTGCACTCTGACAAGACGAATTTCTGTTCTTTGTTGACGAGCATCTGTCGGGCTAATTTCGCCTAACGGTTCGCTAGTGCCTTTGCCTTCTGGTGAGATGTTTAGCTGGACGCCAACTCCTTTTAGGTAGTTGGCAACGACAGCTGCTCTTTGCTGACTTAGCATCTGATTTGCTTGGGCACTACCTGTTTGGGAGGTATGGCCGATTACTCGTAGAGCAACCGTTTCCTGGTTGAATTCTTTGAGGCTGCTAGCGAGTTGGGTCAGCGTTTGCTCCCCCTCTTCGGTTAGCTGAGCCGAACCGCTAGCAAAACTGACCTGACCTTTCACCTGAAAGTTACCAATGTCAGTGGCTGCTTTGAACTGCTCTGCTGAGGTCGCTCTAGAGGAGGTGACTACCGATAGGTTTCCGGCTAGCCTATCGGCTAGTTCCGGGTTGTCTATTCGGATAAGATCAATCAGCGCCTGAGTATTATTAGCCGCTTCGACTACGAACTGGCCTGCATAGAGATCAGAGGCGTCGGCAGGAACGGATTCCATTCTATTGGCCAGTGTCAAAACAGCAGCAGTGGCTTCTATTCGCTTTTTCAAAGTGCCATCGCCTAACCAGTTTTTGGCTTCGGTGGCACTAAAGAAATTAATTCCGTCGATAATGCTAGCGGCTTCGTCTACTGGCATGTTGCCATCTTCTGCAACTTGCGTCTGTAGCTGACTAGCATCTCTGGCATTGGCGTCAATTCGCCTGTAGTACTTTTCTAGCAGTAGAGAGATGATGTCCGGATTAGATTGAATGAGCCGATCCGAAGCGATGATTACATCAACAATCACGTTAGGCGCGTCTTTACTAGAGAGGACGACGCTGTAGCCTTGCTGTCTGGCCTTGACAACGAAGGGCTCCCAGAGAACTGCGATCGCAATATTCTCTTCTGGATCTTGCATCAGCGTCCAGGCTTCAGATGCATCGGCAACGGGCTTCAGCTCAAAATCTGACAGATTAAAGGTATCAAATTGCGTATCTAATACCAGCGCTAGATACTCGCTAGGGGTATCTGCTGCGTAGGCAATGCTGAGTTTTTCCCCTTGTGATTGAGCTTGACGCACCAACGTCTCGAGATCTAATAGAGACTCTAAGCCGCTGTATTGTTTGGTATTGAGTACGACCGCATCAGCGCCGACTGTTCTGTCTAAAAGGCCAACAATTTTGCCATCGGGCTGCTGCTGAAGAAACTGATCGAGCGTAGTGACTATTAAGTCTGCTTCGCCTCTATCGAGCTTCTTGGCCCTGAGCGACTGGTCAAACTCATCGGCATAGTTAATCTCGATTCCAGACTCTTCTAGAACAGACTGAAAATCCTCGTTACGGAAAGTGCTGTATCCGCTGAAGGTGTCGCCCAACAGCGTTAGCCGGACGGTTTCGATCGATCGATTGGAAGATCCGGGCGAAGAGTCTTGTGCGATCGCAGGTTCAACGACTTCACGTGGATTGTTCCAATTCCAGCCGCCAGATCCTGAACGAGCCGTAGATAGACGAGTGGCAAAGAATAGGCTGAGCAATACGCCTAACCCACCCGCTAGCAGCGAAAAGTAAAGCCGTTGATTATTAGGTTGAGGCAAGGGTAAACGGGTCTGCTTTGCGACTGGAGCGGAACTTTGAACGATAGAAACTGGCCGCGTGATACCCGGCAGATGCTGCTCAATCCAGCGCTGGTCAAAGACTCGATCGTATATAGCGTTGCTAACGCTCAGCTGCCCACTAGCTAGCTTGACCAGACCAGTGCTGAGGAGTAGCGCTTGTTCTGGACTTTCCTTTTGTGGTGAGTAGCCTCTCTGTAAGATCTGTAGATACAGAATCAGCAGCGAATCTCTTGGCTCGTAGCGTAAAAGTTTTTCTTCGATTCGCTTGAGGTGGTTGGCTGCTCTACCGTTGCGCCAATCCTGAATAATTTGGGTCTCAACAATGGCATCAACGGTTCTAGCACCCTCTCCTCTCATAATATTTGGAGAATGAGAGAGCACTAGATCGCACAGTAGCTGGGTCAGAAAAACCTGTCCGCCTGTCCACTGCTGAATTTTCTTGTGTACGGCAGAAACTGTCTCTAGATCTCCGACCTTTGACAGTAGCGCCTCATCAAAACCTTTCAGATTACTCACTAGCTGACTCGATACGATCTTTTTGCATAGAATCCCTGTCTGAAAGCACCCTTGGAGCTGACTTAGGCCCACGTAGGTACATCTCAGCAAAAATATTTGGGAACTGTCTACATATACAGGTCGCTTTCTATGTATCCTGACGTTTTTGAGTGGAAGTGATTAATTGTGGTTTATACGATTGACAAAACGGTAATAGCACTGATCACAATGCTCTACAAAATTTGCTAAGCGGCGATCGCACCCGATCCAGCACTCAGCACCTCCACGTAAAACCGCTCTAGCTGGCGAGTAGCGCCTTCCCAGCCCCAGCGCTCTGCCTCTACCCTGGCATTTTGACGCAGTAGCTCTCTTTCTGCCTTCATCCCTAGCAGCTTTTGAGTGGCGACAACGGCCCCTTGCTCATCGCTTGGATCGAACATAAATCCGTTGACGCCGTTGGTGACGATATCTGGAATGCCCCCTGCATCCGCTGCGATTACCGGACAGCCTGCTGCCATCGCCTCTAGCAAGACCAGGCCCAAGGTCTCTGTTCGAGAGGGAAAGATAAAGGCGTCCGCAGAGGCATAGGCAGCGCCTAGCTCTTCACCCGCCAGGTACCCAACAAAATGAGTAGCTGTCCCCTCAAAGTGCTGTTCTAGCTCTTCTCGATAGGGGCCGTCGCCGACTAGCGCCAGCCTAGCGCCTGGAATTGATTCGAGTACGGGCTTGATCCGGTCGATTTCTTTCTCGGCGGAAAGTCGGCCAATGTAGATCAAGATAGGAGCCTCTGGATGGTTCTGTGTATAGCCCTGGGTGAGACGCGATCGCATCTCCTCACTCCTTAGCTCAGGTCGAAACAGCTCTGTATCCACTCCCCTTTGCCAGACTTCCACCCGCTCAATCGCGTGCTCCGTCAGCTCCTGCTGCATGGCCGTAGACGTACACAGGTTGATCGCCGCCTGGTTGTGCATCGCCTTGAGCAGCTCCCACAGCACGCCTTCGAGCATACCTAGATTGTAGTGTTCTAGGTACTTGGGCAGATGCGTATGGTAGGACGCTATCAGCGGAATATTCAGCGACTTACTGTAATAGATTCCGCCCAGTCCCAGCACCGCCGGATTCACCACATGAATCAAATCAGGATTGAATGCTTCAATTGCTTCGCGCATCGACGGTCGCGGCAGTGCCAGCTTCAGCTCAGGATATAGCGGCAGCGGAAAGCCCGAAACGCCCTGCACCTTTGCCCCTTTGTATTCGGTCAGGCCACCTTCGGGGCAAAAGACACAAACCTCGTTACCGAAGCTCTGAAGGTACTCGACAGTATGCTTCAGCCGGGTGACGATGCCGTCAACTTTGGGGAGAAAGGTTTCGGTGAAGATAGCAATACGCATGGGAAATGAAAGAAGGATAAATCGGTGGGCATTGGCTATACAAAAGGTCAGCTTGTAGTAATTACAAACCGACCTTCTTTAAAGTCTATGTGCTCATCAGCGGTAAATCTATCGACGCCAGCTGACGGTCGGTAGAATCTGCTTTTTATCAACACGATGCTTGTACTTGATAGCGGTGTTTAGGACAGAATCTAGCAGCGAGTCAGAGAGCATATGTGGCTCTAGGCCCAAGTCAATCAGCTTGGTGTTTTTCGCATTGAAATAGTGCTCTTCCGCTTCGACGCGAGGGTTGTCTAGGTTAGTTACTTCTACGTCTAGACCCAGAGTATTACCCGCTTTCTTCACCATTAGCGCCAGCTCGTTGATGCTAAACATCTCCGTAAACTGGTTGAAGACTCTAAATTCGCCTGAATTCGCTGGGTTTTCACAGGCGATTTCGATGCAGCGAACGGTATCGCGAATGTCTAGCAGCGCTCTAGTCTGGCTGCCTTTACCATAGACGGTCAGCGGATGACCAATGGCCGCCTGGATACAGAAGCGATTAAGCGCGGTGCCAAAGACGCCGTCGTAGTCGAGCCGATTAATCAGCAGCTCGTCCATACCGGTTTCTTCGGTCAGTACGCCGTAGACGATGCCCTGGTTTAGATCGGTTGCTCGCAGGCCCCAGATTTTGCAGGCAAAGTGGATGTTGTGCGTGTCGTGGACTTTGCTGAGGTGGTAGAAAGAACCAGGATTCTTCGGGAAGGGCAGGGTATCTTCTCGTCCGTTGTGCTTAATAGTGATGTAGCCTTCTTCGATGTCGATGTTGGGCGTACCGTATTCGCCCATCGTGCCGAGCTTAATCAGGTGGCACTCGGGGAAGTGATCGCGCAGAACGTAGAGTAGATTGAGGTTGCCCAGAACGTTGTTTGACTGGGTCATGACCGCATGCTCGCGGTCAATCATTGAAAAAGGAGCCGAGCGCTGTTCGCCGAAGTGAACCACAGCCTCTGGCTGAAAGTCGAGCATGGAGCGCTCTAGAAAAGGATAGTTATTGACATCGCCAATGAAGAGTTTGATGTCTTTGCCCGTTAGATCCTTCCACCGCTGCAGCCGCGTTTGAATCGGCGCAATTGGGGTCAGAGTTTCAGACTGAAGCTCCATGTCCCAGAGCCTGCGCACGAGGTTATCTAGAATCGCTACATCATGACCTTTATTGGAGAGATAGAGCGCTGTTGCCCAGCCACAGTATCCATCGCCGCCGATTACTAAGACTCGCATGTTGCTTCTTTATGAAACCTTTAACTAGTGTTCTTTGCTGATGCTCAATTTATCAGGTTTAGGGTGCTGGATGAGTAATTTCTTAGAAACGGGCTGTTCGTAACGGCGATACGCGGATATAAAACGCCTGTGATGCCGAGCCCAGCCCAATAGCTAAGACATAACCGCCATCGGATTCCCAGCGATTTTTTTATCCGCGCGCAAGCGAATGCAATAGTTTTTCTCCACTGGCGTAAAAGTCTGCAAGCGGCTGTGACGCTCTGTTTAAGAGAAGCTTAAAGCTAGAATGAAATTAGATGATCATCGCTGCAAACGGGTGCTGCTCTACGTTTCGATGCAGAGCTGATACGCTGCTGCGCAAACGGAAGCTTCTAATATCTGATTAAGACTGCTGTAGTCGGAAAATCAGTAGGTTAGTCGCCTGATCCTCTGAGAAATTATCGTCACTCATGACTAAGAGGCTACGGCTGCTGTTGCCTCGCAACGGGTTTTGGGAAGTGGTGCGATCGCGCAGAGTCGGCCCAAACGTCATCGCCTCGTAGTTTTGCAGCGGCACATCCAAGACGGCATCTAAATCGGCGAAATCTAGCATTAGCTGCTTACGAATCGGGCTAATTCCGGTGATATCTCCTTTTAGCGAGTCGATCGCACTGATATCGGTAGCGCCGCCCGAGGCGAGCTGAAACAGCTTCAGCGTGAACCCTCGAAACCCAAAGGACCGCTCTAGACTGAGGAAATGTCCGCCCTGGTCAAGCACGGCAATTTCGGGTAGGCCGTGAATCACTGCGCCCGTTGGCGCTAGATCCATCTCGTATAGATGCTCTGAAATCAGCGTGGTTTGGTAGGGGCTAATGGTGTAGTGCAGCAGCCGATTTTTGTAGGGGACTTCTGGCTCGAAGTCTAAATCTTGAAGCAGCGGCCCTTCGGTCGCAACGAACAGACGGTAGGGCTCGTAAACGCCGCCTGTTCCAGAGGAGACGTTGATAGCAAGCGCCTCGAAGCTAAGGTTTTCTTGAACGCCGAGGGTTTGTTCTTCGCCGCTATCAGAACTGTTATCGGGAATATATCGAACCGGGATAGGCACAGCCGTTTTGAGCTGGCCGGTGGCGATATCGTATTCACCGACGGTGGGCGGCACCTGGCGTCGCGGCGATCCTTCGGTGGAGATTAGCAAAGTGCCAGTGGGGGTGAGGGCCATGCCTTCGGGATCTAGGGTGCCGGGGGGAAAGGGGTTGCCAGTAGAGTCGGTGAGGTAGGTGACCGATTCGACGGTGAGGCTTCGGCTCCGCTTAGCCTCCATATCTACAGCGCCAGTGAGATCATCGATCTTCAGGGTGTAGAAGCGGGGGCGATCGCGATTGTCAGAGAGTGCGTAGAGCCGATCGCTAGGCACGTCGTAGGCGATCGCGCTAATTCCCCCAACAGTTTCGCCATCGTACGTTTGCTTTTCTAGTGTGGCAGTGCCCACCAGCTCGACGGAAAGATCGATAAATAGCCGATCTTCCGCGCTTACTTGAGGGATTGCGCAGCCGCCAAGCAGCAGCAGGATGAGTAGTCCGCATAGGAAGCTGCGCTCGTATAGGCGACGAAAGCAGCCAGAAAAGGAATTGAACACCATCAAATATCTAAAGAATTTAGTCTCACTGTTTACGTACCCACACGATAGATTATTTGAGGAATCAGCAGTGCGAGATTTTGCTAAATAAAGGATGGACCTATCTAGACAAGGTGGCGACTCAGTCAGTCGGTCAAAGCGTGCTGGACTATTACACGCAGCGCTATCGACATTCTGAACAGGCGGTTTGGCAAGCGCGAATTGAGACAGGTCAGGTGCTGTTGGATGGCGATCGCACTCAAACAGACACCAGATTGAAGCAAGGACAGACGCTGAGCTATGCGCGATCGCCCTGGCGAGAACCAACCGCTCCACTCACCTTCGAGGTGCTCTACGAAGACGAAGACCTGTGGGTAGTCGATAAACCCTCCGGCCTCCCTGTCTTACCCGGCGGCGGATTTCTAGAGCACACGCTACTCCATCAGCTTCGAGTCCGCTATCCAAACAATCAGCCCATTCCCGTTCATCGCCTGGGTCGCGCTACTTCTGGAGCTATGCTAATTGCCAAATCGCAGGCCGCTAGAGAACACCTCTCTAGGCAATTCAGGCAACGCACTGCTGAGCTCGGCAGCAGTGCCAGCAGGACACTCACCAAAACCTATCGCGCCCTCATCGGTCCGACCACACTAGAGCAGCTAGGCGATCGCTTCATCTGCCCCTATCCCATCGGCAAACTCCCTCACAATCGCCTGGGCTATGTCTATGGCCACCTGACAAATAGCCACACGGACCCAAAGAGCACAACTCCAACCAAGAGTATGGTTTCTCGTAGCAATGGCACCGTGCTCCAGCGCAACCTGGATTCCACCCTAGTCTCAGTTACCATCCAAACCGGCAGACCCCACCAAATCCGCATTCATCTCGCCGCCGCCGGACATCCCCTCATAGGCGATCCGCTCTATCCTGCTGGCGGTATTCCCGACCCTGATGGCTCCGCCCTTCCCGGTGACTGCGGCTATCACCTCCACGCCCACATCCTCCGCTTCGCCCACCCTCGCACAGGCGAATCTATCACCATCACAGCCCCACCCCCAAAAGTCCTCTGTCAGTAAACCCATGCCTTCTCCCAACTACATTCTCTATGCTCAACACGGCTGGGCTGATGTCAATCTAGGAATCGCTCAGCTTGCTGCAATGCTGGCTAGTCCTGAAACCAGAGTAGTCGTACCAAACTTGGGCTTTGTCAACACCTGGATTCGCATCGGTCCGCTGGTAGATCGAGTAGAGGCGATCGCGCAGCAAACCCAGGCCGAACACCCCAATACGCCGCTTAGAATCATTGGCCATTCTATGGGCGGCCTCATCTGGCTAGAAGTCTTAGCCCGCCATCCTGAGTGGTGGCCACTAGTAGAATCTTTGGTGCTCGTCGCCTCACCCGTGGGAGGCGCAGATCTAGGCAGGCTAGTCGATCCGTTTGAACTAGGCATAGGCATTGCCAAGGATCTAGGCCATAACCGCAGGGCACTCGCAGAGCGAATCGCCGCCGAAGTGCCTACCTTGATCATCGCCGGAGACTATATAGAAGGAAGCGATGGTGTCGTGCCCATTGAATGCACCAGATTTAATCGAGCCAGCTACGTAACGGTGCCTAATATCGCTCACGACCGGATGAAAAAACATCCTGCTGTTGCTCAGATCATTCAAGAATTCTGGCAGCACAGCGATCATCTATGTCTGCCTCAGCCGGTAGAGAGCTATTGCGATCGGGTCATTCGTCAGCTCCAAGCCATTCCTGGCATTACCGACGCTCGTTACAAAGGGTTTGAGAACTCTCAGCTCTGGGCACTGCTTTCCTACGGGCTGGTCCTACGCACCTGGCAAAACCGCATGGGCATTCATCATATCTTTCTGGCAAATTATGCAGGTGACTGTCTCTTTGCCGGTTTTGTCGGCTGGCCCCATACCGCAGACTTGTACAAGAGTCTGCTCAAACTAAAGCTAGATCGCTTATCTCTATCATATGATCCCTGCCATATGTTAGAGAAAGCTGATAACAATTGACTTCCTCTGTAGTATTCACTACATATCGAAGTATAAAAAGCTAGTTCACTATTACGTGCTACTGACTTAAAGCTCAAGGAAATGCGCTGCAATGAGAGATTTGAAGGTGCGGTTTGAACAGTTTGGCAGACAGCTTCAGAAGACTTTGAAAAGACCACGAGGAGAGTTTGCCGCCGGTAAGCTAAGGTCTTTCCTAGCACTTTCCACAGCAACTATGCTGTCTCTTTACGCTATCAACAGTTCGTTCAGTGCTTTCGCCTCCGACGAAACGGTCTCAGATGAGATGGCGCAGGTAGCGACTCCAGACTACGTTGTAAAATCCTCCCCCGATCATGTGATTTGGGGGGAGCTTTTCAAGCCAGATAGCGCGCCGATTTTAACGGTTCAATCGGGTGACATTGTTACGATAGAAACAATTTCTCATGAAGGTATCCTAGCCGATCAGGGTGATACTGTTGAATTTCTAACAAGTCGAGGAATTAAAGAAGAAGACATCTTGCCCGACCAGCTCACTGTCAAAGCGACTGTAGAAAAAACTGGCCCTGGCCCACACGTCATCACCGGACCAATTTACGTAGAAGACGCGGAACCTGGTGATGTTCTAGAAATCAAGACTATCGGTATTGACTACCGAGTTCCCTACGGCGTTATCTCTAACCGTCACGGTAAAGGGTCGCTGCCAGGTGAGTTTCCTGTAGACGATGCCGATATCTACACCAAGGTGATTCCTATCGATATGGCCAAAGACATCGGAATCTTTCGCCCTAGCAACGGGCGGTCTGATATTGGCATTCCGCTCAAGCCATTTATGGGAATTATGGGTGTTGTTCCCGCTGATGTAGAAGACACCATAAATTCAGTTCCGCCGGGTGTCTATGGCGGAAACATAGATATCAAACGACTGGGCATTGGCAGCAGCCTGTATCTACCCGTACAGGTTCCTGGCGCGCTATTTTATTCGGGTGATCCGCACTGCGCTCAAGGGAATGGAGAAGTGGCACTCACTGCAATTGAATGTTCACTAACGCCTACTTTCGAGCTAGTGCTACACAAGGGCATGGGGCTTTCTCAGCCGATGGGTGAGACTGAAGATGCCTGGATCTCGATTGGACTAGACGAAGATCTCGATGAAGCGATGAAAGAGTCGGTCAGAGAATCTTTGCGAATCGTCAACAACGAATATGATCTGACCGAACAAGAAGCTCTCTTGCTGGGCAGCGCTGCGATTGACTTTGAAGTCTCCCAGGTGGTTGACATTGTCAAAGGTATTCACGGTGTCATCTCCAAAGAGCTGTTTGAACCTATGCCATAGTTGCAAGTTTCTGCCAAGACATATAGCTACTCAATCGGCGGTTCACCAGTGACCGCCGATTCTAGATAGATAGAGGCAGGAGGGACGTAGCTACCGTCTATTTTCACGCGAAAGTCGTAGTGAGCGCCCGTTCCCAATCCGCTATTGCCGGAGTAAGCGATGACTTCTCCGGCAATAGCTTTGCCTTTCCTACAGCCATTTTCGGACATGTGTAAAGACTGGAAGGTATAGCCAGGATAGGACTGAGCGGTTTGATCGACGACCCAGCCGCCGCCGTCTGCGTCCCACCAGCAGTCGACAGTGACGGTGTCTCCAGCTTTGCCTACCGCATAAATTGGCGTGCCAATATCCATCGCTAAATCGACGCCGTTATGCGGGACGTTGGGTTCGCCAGTGACCGGATGGAAAGGCCGGATGCCGTATTCGTCGCTGACGGTGTAGCCTGCAACGATGTCGCCTGTGACGGGGGTGTCTGTACTTTCGAGATAGGTTTGCTCGCGGTCGGTGAAAACGCCGGAGGTCATCGTGATAATGCGATCGGCGATATAGAGTAGCGAGCCGATCAAGATGGTGGCGCAGACACCTGTGACTAGCAGCTTCAATAGCGTAAGAGGCAGTGGTGCTTCAGCACCATCGTCTTCTATGTTCGAGTCTTCAAGCGTATCTTCAGATGCTCCTTCAGATACTTCCTTGGGTATTTCTCTGGGTAAGACATGGTAGTGCACATGCTGTGGAACTGAGCGACTAGACTGTTGCTGAGAAGTCGAAACCGGATCTAGCGGCATAGCATCGCTGTCAATGATAGCGAGTTCGCCTCTTCCTAGCTTTTCTAGCATGTCTGATACGCTGCTACAGCCTGCGGCGATCGCAGCAGTTCGCGCCCCTTTCCATCCGGGTTCAGTGACAGTGACTCGACAGGGTCGTTTAGGATTAACAGGTTCAACAGGCAATTCGACGGACGGCTGACTAAACGGCTGAGAAGAAGGTGGGGTAGTCACTGATAGCAAGTTCACTGAGAGTGAGCGACTTGTTCTGCTAGCTAAGAGTTGTCAGTTGCTGGCAAAGACGGAAATATAATAGCTCAAACTCGCGAAATATCGGACGTGGCGCAGTATGAAGCACACACGAAGGAAACCCATGCAATCAACCAAAGCAGAAGACTGGACTAGACAGATCGCGCCTCTCACCAAAGAAGAAGAGGAAGAGCGCCGTCACTGGGACTATCACTATGACGAAGTTGGGGTAGCCCCTGGCACGCTGGTAATCGATGAAGACGCCTCGCCAACTGAGCTGATGCTGATCGACTACAGTGCTAGTTCAGCCATCCGGCGACAGCTGCGATCGCCCGAAGAAGCCGCCATACATCTAGACTCTGAGTCAGTCTCCTGGATAGATCTTCAGGGACTAGGCAACGAGGACGTGCTCAATCGCTTGGGCAAAGTTTTTCATCTGCATCCGCTGGTTTTAGAGGATGTGGTGAATGTCCCCCAGCGGCCAAAGATTGAATACTATGGCGATCAGCTATTGATCATCACGCGGATGGTAATGCCTAACCCGGCTGCCAAAGAAGGCGAGAATCGCTTTACCAGCGAGCAGCTTAGCTTTGTGCTGGGGCCAAACTATCTGCTGACTGTACAGGAAGAGCCGGAGCAGGATTGTCTGAATGCGGTGCGTAATCGGATTCGGACCGGACAGGGATTGATTCGCTCGGAAGGGGCAGACTATCTGGCCTACGCGCTGCTAGATGCGGTAATTGATGCTTATTTCCCTGTTCTAGAAGACTACGGTGAGTATATCGAGTCGTTAGAAGATGAGGTGATCTTCAATCCGAGCAAGGGCACAGTCCAGAAAATATATCGAGCGAGAAGAGAGCTAATGAGCCTGCGCCGCTCTATCTGGCCGCAGCGGAATGCGCTTAGTCAGCTAGTGCGCGATAGCAATACGCTGATTCGCCCCGAGGTGCGAGTATATCTGCAAGACTGCTATGACCACGTGGTGCAGGTGCTAGATATTGTAGAAACCTACCGCGAGCTGACGGCAAACCTGATGGATGTGTACTTGTCTTCGGTCAGCAATCGGATGAATGAGGTGATGAAGACGCTAACTGTTATCTCGTCTATCTTTATTCCGCTGACGTTCATTGTAGGCGTGTATGGCATGAACTTTAATTCGGCGGTCTCACCGTGGAATATGCCGGAACTAGATTGGTACTGGGGCTATCCGCTGTGCTGGATGCTGATGATTGCGATCGCGCTCGGTCTGTCTTACTACTTTTGGCGAAAGGGCTGGTTTGACAACACCGCAGGTACTCGCCTACCAAAGGGGTAGCCAAAGAGTTCAAGACCAAAGCTGCTAGAGCGGGCCTAAAGAGACCTATCGGCATTTGATTGTGGGTTTGCCATCGCCTGCTAAGATGCCTGTGATCAAACGTTTTTGACTGCGCCAGCGACTGTAAAGCTGATTTGCAAAAGGCATGCCGATTATGGATCTAAAGGCTCTAATTACAGATATTCCTGACTTTCCTCAGCCAGGGATTATCTTTCGAGACATCACGACTCTGCTACAAGACCCAGCCGGGCTAGATTACACAATCTTAAAGCTCTGCGATCAAGCAGCCAGCGTAGCGCCTGAAGTTGTCGCTGGAATCGAGTCGCGGGGATTCATCTTTGGGATGCCAGTCGCTCGTCAGCTGTCACAGGGATTTGTGCCTATTCGGAAGGCTGGCAAGCTACCCAGGGCGGTTCATTCTATGGCCTACGCTCTAGAATACGGAGAAGATTGCCTAGAGGTTCACCAAGATGCGTTTTCCACTGGAGCTAAGGTGCTGATCGTAGATGACCTGCTAGCCACAGGCGGAACAGCAGCAGCAGCGGCGGCACTGATTGAAAAAGCGGGTGCGACCGTAGCAGGTTTTAGCTTTGTGATTGAGCTAGAAGGCTTAGCAGGCCGAGATAAACTCCCGACGGGCATTCCGGTCATGAGCTTGATTACGTACTAAAACCTTTCCTCCAAGCCCTTCCTCCCAGCCCCCTTCCCTAGAACTTCACTTGACTAGACTGATATGACTTCTTCTCAAAAGCTTTCCGTCTCTAATAGCGCAGGTTCGCTACTGCGGGATTTCTTCTTGGGTGAGACCACTCGCTATGTCGTAAAGCGGGTATTGCAGGGACTTTTGACGCTGCTATTAGCGACGGCTTTAGCTTTTTGGTCGTGCAGCTAGCGCCCGGTGATTTCCTCACGCCATTTCGTCAAAATCCGCAGATTTCACCGGAGACAATTGCAGATTTAGAAACTCGCTTTGGCTTGGATCAGCCGGTGTGGAAGCAGTATTTTTTATGGCTAAGGCAGGTCGTCACCCAGTTTGATTTTGGGATTAGCTTTGCCTATCAGCGGCCCGCGCTAGAGCTATTGTGGGAGCGCGTGCCGAATACGATTTTGCTGTCTGCGGCGTCTATTTTTGTGACATGGGCGATCGCAATCCCGCTAGGCATCATCAGCGCTGTCAACCAAAACAACATTGTCGATCGTTCGCTGCGAGTATTTAGCTACATCGGTCAGGGCTTTCCGACCATCATTACGGGGCTATTGCTCCTGTTCTTCGCGCAGCTCACGACGCCTTTGTTTCCTGTCGGCGGACGTACAAGTCTGTTTCATGACGATCTCACCTGGATAGGAAAACTGTTGGATATTGGCTGGCACTTAATTTTGCCGACATTGGCGCTGAGCGTCACTAGTTTTGCTGGATTGCAAAGGTTGATGCGCGGCCAGCTACTAGACGTTTTGCGCCAGGACTATATCCAGACGGCAAGGGCTAAAGGTCTCTCAGAGAGCAAGGTGATATACGTTCATGCGCTGCGCAATGCAATCAACCCTCTGATTACTATTTTGGGGTTTGAGTTTTCAAGTCTTTTGAGTGGTTCTTTCATTGTAGAAAACTATTTTAGCTGGCCGGGTTTGGGCCAGTTGACTCTAGAAGCTGTGCAGACGCAGGATTTGTTTTTGATCATGGCGAGTCTGGTACTGGGCGCAGTGATGCTAATTGTGGGCAATTTGCTGGCCGATCTGGCACTGTCGTTTGTCGATCCTCGAATTAAGCTGTCGCGGTTGAATTAGGCTGATCGACTTCGCTCAGCCTACAAAGCTACGTTTAGTAGATGAGTTTGTATGAATCAGGCACGGTCTTTTGCAAGTTTGTTGATTGGCTTTGTCGTTTTTGGCATTGTTCTATGGATTGCGCGAACGGTACATCAGGAGCTTGACGATGCTGGATTTGCGCAGACGGTGCTGATTGGCACGGCGGGCTGGGCGACGGGTTGGCTAGTGGGCTTTCTGATTGCGCCGACAACTAGTCAGGAAATCAAGAAATTTTCGCAGGCGGTGACGACGCTCTCGGCATTTACCTGTGGATTTCTTTTGGCGAAGATGGAGCCGTCTTTGACGCCGCTGTTTGAGGATGGCAAACTGATTAACGAGCCGATTTATGGGATTCGGCTGATGATTTTTATGATTTGTTTTGCGATCGCGGCTATAAACATGTACGTCTATCGCGAAGGAAGACGGTATTGATTTGAAGGTAGGGTTCTAGAATGGAATTAAGACATAGTCGTTACTGGACTCCCACGCAAGTTGCTGATCTGACGGTGGAAGAGTTAAAGAGCTCTTATTCGAAGCACTGTATTGAGGCGTTAGAGCTCTTTGCTGATCTGCAACAGATGATGTCGATCCTGATGCAGGAAAAAAACTGCGGCCAGAGGTAGTTAGACAGCTTCTCGAGGCTATAGAACGATAAGCGATTCAGGGAGAAAGAGGAATGCCTGCATCTGTTGTTGCCAAAGAGTTAGGTATAGACTGGGATGAGTTGTGGGGTAGAGTTTCCGAGCTTACTAATGCAAGCTTAAAGAAGATTGATACGGGCATGCAGCAACGCATCCTGAAGAAAGTCCAATGGCTATGTGAGAATTTCGAGTCAATAACGCCTTTGCCTCTGAGTGCGGATTTGAGCGGCTATTTCAAGCTTAGAGTTAGCGACTATAGAATCATTTATTCTTTCGATGATGAGATTAGAATTATCTCAGTGGAACGAGTTGGGCACCGTCGAGATACTTTACAAGCAGAATTTTTGATCAATGCTTAACACCTTAATTCGTCAGCAAGCGCTGACGACATAGATACGTTATGGACAATGCTAATGTATGCAGCGCACGAATCATCTTTGGTAGCTGTAAAGACTAACACCGATTCAGCTCGATACGTTACAGGTTGGGGAAAAAAGGGGGATGTAGGCGTAATTGCAGAGCAAGATACAGTCGCCGTAGGAGCCGCTTGGGTTCGGCTTTGGTCTGAAGATAACCGCGGGTACGGGTATATCACGGACGATATCCCAGAGTTGGCCATTGCAGTATCTCCAAAAATACGTGGTAGAGGCGTTGGAACCGCGCTACTTAACAAGATTCTAGAGCTCGCGCAACCTGAGTTTTCAGCCATATGTTTGAGTACCCAGACAGAAAATCCGGCGTTGAGACTATACAGACGGATAGGGTTTGTCAGGGTGGAGGGTTCTGAAGTGATAAATCGAACGGGTGACTGTTCTCTGACGATGCTGTACCGCTTTAAGCACTAAACTCTATTTTGATGGTTGCTTTTGAGGTCGGCTGATGCCTATCAAAGAGTTTGCTGACTTTATTTTAGGAAGTATTGCGGCGCTGTTTCCGGTGATTGATCCGATTGGTAGCGTGCCTATTTTCCTGGTGCTGACGGCGGGTGTGCCTGAGTCGCTGCGGCGCATCTTACGCTCGGCGGATTGCCCTGAATGTGATTTTCTTGCTGGTGGGCTTTTTGCTAGTGGGCGGCACGCTGCTGCGATTTTTTGGGGTTTCGCTGGAAGTGGTGCGGATTGCGGGAGGAATTGTGGTGTTCCATGCGGCCTGGAATACGATGAACGCGGAGTCAAAGGTGAGCGAGCTAGAAAATCGGGATGCGACTGATAAGGCGGAGCATCACAAGGATATTTCGTTTATGCCGATGACGATTCCGCTACTGTCGGGGCCGGGGGCGATCGCAGTGGCTTTGGGTCTGGCGGCGGAGGCGAGTCGGGGGACTCAAGGAGTGGAGACGGCGCGGAATTTGCTGGCGATCGCAACTGCTATTGGTCTGATAGGGCTGATTATCTATGTGGCGTTGCGTTCATCTACGTTGCTGCTGAAGGTGCTGGGCGCGGGTGGGATTCAGGCGCTAAGCCGACTGTTGGGATTGTTTGTGATGGCGATTGGGGTGCAGCTGATTTTGAACGGTTTGGGTGACTGGATTATGTCTTTAAATCTCTAGAGGCTCATGAATTCTACGCGCGGGACTAGCGGATCGTTGACGATGCCGACGCCTTTGTAGCTCCAGCGATCGCAGATGGTTTTGATTTTGGTGCGATCGCAGTATTCTACGGAGAATTGGGGAGCGTGTTCGCCTGCGTGTTTGTTTAGATAGCTGAGTGCGTCGAAGTCGGCGACGAACATGAGGAGGAAGGGGTCGGTGGGTTGTTCGGGGTGGGTGCCTTCGGTGGGGGGGCGGGCGACTAGGTATTGGCCGGTGGAGTTGGCGCGGAGGAGATAGTAGGGGGTATTGATCATTTTGTTGATGTTGATGATTTGGTTCTTGGTATTGTCTTGATTGTCGATAAGAGTTAGGAAACAAGAGACAAGAGACAAGATTAGGGGAAACACATTACGATGCCTGGCCTGGTGCCTCTAGTGCGCTTTCCCCTAGACCCCTCTGTTTGTGGGAACCCGAGCTTCCCCACACCCCTTGAAAGGGGTAGTGCTGATGAGATTGTGAGACGCTGTTTTGGGTGCTCGGTGGGTAGGACCGTCGCGCACGACGCTCAAAGGGAGCGACTGAGGAAGAGTTGCTGATAAAAGAAAGCCCCCGTCGTTGCGACGGGGGCTTTCTCAATTGACTCTCAACTGTTTAGCTGGTTGCCCAGAGGCATCAACTAATTAGTCAAGATCAGGCATAGCGAGTACGGGCTCTGATTCACGGTTTAAGCCGCGTTCGAAGCCGCCTTCTGCCGCGCGGGCGCGACCTGCATGCCAGAGGTGTCCGACTAGGAAGAAGAAGGACATGACAAAGTGGAAGGAGGCTAGCCACTGGCGAGGGTTCACAAAGTTAACGGAGTTAACTTCTGTGATGATGCCGCCTACAGAGTTAATAGAGGCGTTGGGTGCGTGAGTCATGTACTCAGCTGCACGGCGTACCTGCCAAGGCTGGATGTCGTTCTTGAGCTTGTCAAGATCGAGTCCGTTGGTACCACGCAAAGGCGATAGCCAAGGACCATCAAAGTCCCAGAAGCGCATGGTCTCACCACCAAAGATGATCTCACCAGTTGGAGAGCGCATCAGGTACTTACCTAGACCAGTTGGACCTTGTGCAGAACCGATGTTGGCACCAAGACGCTGGTCACGAACCAAGAAGGTCATGGCCTGGGCCTGTGATGCTTCGGCGTTGGTAGGACCGTAGAATTCACTAGGATAAGCAGTGTTGTTGAACCAGACGTAGCAGGAGCAGATGAAAGCCATCAGGGAAACTGCACCGATGGAGTAGGAGAGGTATGCCTCACCGTTCCAAATTAGGGCGCGTCTAGCCCAGCCAAATGGCTTGGTCAAGATGTGGAATATGCCGCCGGAGATACAGATCAGGCCGACCCAAATGTGACCACCGATGATGTCTTCCATGTTATTAACCCCGACAATCCAGCCTTCGCCGCCAAAAGGAGACGTGGTCAGATAGCCGAAGATAACCGCAGGGTTGAGGGTGGGGTTCGTGATGACACGAACGTCGCCACCGCCTGGGGCCCAGGTGTCGTAGACGCCACCGAGGAAGCAGGCTTTGATTACGAGCAAGAACGCGCCTAGACCCAACAGAATCAGGTGGTAGCCGATGATGTTAGTCATCTGGTTCTTGTCTTTCCAGTCCTGGCTAAAGAAGCTGGAGTACTCTTCTAGGGTTTCGGGGCCGCGCAGGGCGTGATAGACGCCGCCAAGACCAAGCACTGCAGAAGAGATCAGGTGAAGTACGCCCACTACAAAGTAGGGGAATAGGTTGATGACTTCACCGCCAGGACCAACACCCCAGCCCAAAGTGGCGAGGTGAGGGAGCAGAATACAGCCCTGTTCATACATGGGCTTTTCGGGGATGTAGTGTGAGACTTCAAACAAAGTCATCGCACCGGTCCACAATACAATCAGACCTGCGTGAGCGACATGAGCGCCCAGCAGTTTACCGGACAGATCGATCAGGCGGGCGTTGCCAGACCACCAGGCATAGCCTGTGGAGGGCTGGTCGCGGCCACCGCCGACGAAGCTGTTATTAGAGAGCGTTACCACGGGGGAGTACCTCTTCAGGGAATACAAATTTCTCATGCGGCTGGTCCTGGGGACTTAGCCATGCACGAATGCCTTCGTTCAACAAGATGTTCTTGGTGTAGAAGGTCTCAAACTCTGGGTCTTCGGCTGCGCGTATCTCCTGCGACACGAAGTCGTACGCACGCAGGTTCAACGCGAGTCCTACTATGCCAATCGAACTCATCCATAGGCCCGTTACTGGAACGAACAGCATGAAGAAGTGCAGCCACCGCTTGTTCGAAAACGCAATCCCGAAGATCTGCGACCAAAAGCGGTTCGCAGTCACCATCGAGTAGGTCTCTTCTGACTGAGTTGGCTCAAACGCTCTGAACGTGTTGGCGTTGTCATCGTCTTGGAACAGCGTGTTCTCAACGGTCGCTCCGTGGATCGCACATAGCAGCGCGCCACCGAGAATACCGGCTACGCCCATCATATGAAACGGGTTCAGCGTCCAGTTGTGGAAGCCTTGCAAGAACAAAAGGAAGCGGAAGATAGCCGCTACCCCAAAGCTCGGGGCAAAGAACCACGACGACTGGCCCAACGGGTACATCAAGAATACCGAGACGAACACCGCTATCGGTCCACTAAAGGCGATCGCGTTGTACGGACGGATGCCAACCAGTCGAGAAATCTCGAACTGGCGCAGCATGAAGCCAATCAGTCCGAACGCACCGTGCAGCGCGACAAACGCCCACAGTCCGCCAATCTGGCACCAGCGGACGAAGTCGCCTTGGGCTTCGGGTCCCCACAGTAGCAAGAGCGAGTGGCCCATGCTATCTGCAGGCGTAGAAACCGCAACCGTTAGGAAGTTGCAGCCTTCTAGATATGAACTTGCCAAACCGTGGGTGTACCACGAGGTGACGAAGGTAGTCCCGGTCATCCATCCACCGATTGCCATGAAGGCGCACGGGAACAAAAGCAGACCGGACCAACCGACAAAGACAAATCGGTCGCGCTTTAGCCAGTCATCGACGACGTCAAACCGTCCTCTGGCTGCGGGCGCTTGTCCCATTGCTATGGTCATTTTATCAATCCTCTTTAATATGGCTCCTAATATGGCATTTAGTCCTGGCAGGTTAAACCTGCAAGTTAAACCTATTGAGGCCAGGACAGATGCACGTTAAAGCGCGAGTTGCACACCTCAACGTGTCAGATACCCGTGAACCGAAAAGATGAAGCATCTAAAAAGATAGCTTATCCAAATCAGTCCATGTTCAGGTGGCTAAAGTTCACCACCGTAAAGGATTTTGGCCTGTATCTATCATAAGGAATGATCTAAAATTTTACAATCTGCAATATTAGTTCTCAGTTTCTTTTTGAGTTCTTTGAGCCTAAAAAACACCTTCTTCTAGCAGGCTGTTCTGGCTATGGTTCTGGCTATGTAGGCAGACTAAGCAGCTAGAGAAAGGCAATTCTTAATGTAAAGTAAATTTTTGCATCTGCCGTCCTTTTTGCTGGCAGAGTCATCAGCACAAGCCTGAGTAAACCGATACTATTTAGACAGTCCGGCTTAGATGCCTGTGAAATTGATGTTCTGTGAAATCATTCGTTTGATTGGCCCCTTTATATGACTGTTTCTAAAACGCCTACCGATTCTGCTAGTCCCAGCAAGTCCAATCCAAAGAAGTCTGCGGAGACCACCGTTCTGCGCCGAGAAATCTTAGGGGCGCGGCGGCCTAGCAACTATTTTTGGGCGGCTGTGACGGCAATTGGTGGCTGTGGCTTCTTTTTGGCGGGTCTCTCTAGCTATTTGCATACCAATTTGCTGCCTTTTTCTGATTTGCCCGCGCAGCTAGTGTTCATTCCGCAAGGGATCGCTATGGGATTCTACGGCGTGGCGGCGCTGCTGCTGTGCACGTATCTGTGCCTGATCGTAGTGTGGGATGTAGGGGGCGGCTACAACGAATTTGATAAAGAAGCTGGTGAGGTGCAGATCTTTCGGCACGGATTTCCTGGTAAGGACAGGCGAATTGATCTGCACTATCCACTCAAGGACGTGCTAGCAGTGCGAGCTGATATTCAAGAGGGGTTGAGTCCTAAGCGAGCGCTGTATCTAAGGGTCAAAGGAAAGGGCGATATTCCGATGACTCGAGTCGGACAGCCGATCTCACTCTCAGAACTAGAAAACCAAGGAGCAGAGCTGGCCCGGTTTTTACAGGTGCCCTTAGAAGGGCTCTAAGGCTGTTCCTGACTTTGCTGGCTAGATTGAATTACGGTGCTACAGGCACGTTCGACTGTAGCATCTAGAACCGTAGTAGTGCACCGAGTTACCGGGCGTCGAAATGCGGTACGTCAAGCATTCCTCGAAGTCTCTTAATCGAGTTCTAAATCTAGGTGATTTGACGCTTTGAATTTTTGGTCTGCTTGTGGCAAGATAAGCGGCGCTCTTCTTTGAAGTGGTTCGCTAAGGTAGCCTTTGAGGAACAATTTGAGAGCCAAAGCAGAAATGGCAGACAAAGAAGAGAGAGTGCAGAAGCGGCTTTTTTTGGGAGCATGTATCAAATGAAATTGAAATTTGGATTGAGTAGTAAAGTGTCTGTGCTGATGGCGATCGCACTATTAATCGTCGGCTGTACGACCACAGCAGAGGCCCCTGTGGCCAGCGATGCGCCAGTTCCACCCGCTCCTGTTGTGGCCGCTGGGCCGACTGTAGCTGAGCTAAAAGCAGGGTTGCCTGTATTGAACGGCAAAGCGACCGCAGAGATTCGAGTGGGTAGCCGCACGATCACAGTGGAGCTAGATGGCGACAAAGCGCCAATCACAGCGGGTAATTTTGTTGATCTCGCTGAGAAAGGTGTGTATGACAACACCATATTTCATCGAGTCGTGCGATCGCCCCAACCTTTCGTGGCCCAAGGGGGCGATCCGCAAAGCGTCGATCCTAACGTGCCCACCAGTCAGCTAGGCACAGGCGGCTATATCGATCCAGCGACCGGACAAGAGCGAACCATTCCGCTAGAGATTTTGCCTGCCGATTCAGATGAGATTCTGTATGGCAAGACGTTTCCGGAGGCGCAGGTCACAGCGGCACCCCAGCTAAATCACCGAAGAGGGGCGATCGCCATGGCGCGATCGGGGGTGAACACCGCCTCAGCGCAGTTCTACATCACGCTGGCGGATGTGGCCTTTTTAGACGGCAGCTACGCTGTGTTTGGCTATGTGACAGATGGCATGGATTTAGTAGATGATATTCAAGTCGGCGATGTGATTAGCTACGTGAAGATCACTTCTGGTGCTGATAACCTGGTGGTGGCGGATGCTGCGCCGGATGCGGCGGCTGAGTAGGATAGCGAGTGGCTGCTACTAGAGAAGTTGTAGTTACTGGTATTGGTTTGGTGACAGCGCTGGGTGATTCGGCGCTAGAAACTTGGACAAGGTTAATGGCTGGGGAGAGTGCGATCGCACTTCGTCAGCCATTTTCAGATCTAGCGGTTATGCCCCTAGCCATGCAAGGGAAGCAGCCGGTTCTTTTGGCAGAAATGACCGCGTCGCTAGCTCAGCAGACTTGGGCGGATGCCGGATTGTGTGGGAAATCGAAGCGGGGGAAGGACAAAAGGAGAAGCTTGCGGAGTTGTTGTCGGATCGAGCCGCAGTCATTTGCAGATGCTAGAGACGATGGCTCTAAATCAGCGGCGGCATCCTGGACAGGCTAAAGGAAACTGGCTGGCAGCTTTGCCTCACGGACCAGCGATAACGGTGGCGCAGACAGTGGGCGCGAAAGGGCCGCTGCTTGCGCCGATGGCGGCTTGTGCGACTGGGGTGTGGGCGATCGCACAGGCCACAGACCTGATTAGAACAGGTCAGTGTGAGCGTGTGATCGCCGGGGCGGTAGAGGCTCCGATCACGCCGCTGACTATAGCAGGTTTTAGCAAGATGGGCGCATTGGCAAAGACAGGGTGCTATCCCTTCGATGTTAATCGCGAGGGGTTTGTGCTCGGAGAAGGTGGCGCGCTGATAGTATTAGAATCAGAGAGCTTGGCGGTGCGTAGAGGCGCTCGCGTGTATGGCAAGATCTTGGGGGTTGGGCTAACAAACGACAGCCATCATGTCAGTTCGTTCGATCCGAGCTATCGCATGGGTAGACAGGCGATCGCGCTCTGCCTTAAGCGCAGCGGCCTTGATATCAACGCAATCGATGCCGTGCATACGCATGGAACGAGTACGGCGCAAAACGATCAGATGGAAGCCAGCTTAATTAGTGAATTAGTCGCACAGCGGCGAGAGCGCAGTTTGCCGATCATGGCCAGTAAGGGTGCAACCGGTCACACGCTAGGCGCTTCGGGGGCCGTCATCGTAGCACTAGGACTACTTAGCCTTTGGCGACAGGAGATACTGCCCTGCGTAGGACTGCAACAGTCCGCATTCGATCTTGACTTTGTCTGCGTAGGCCGTAGCGCTGCGCTACAGCATTTACTGTGCTTTAGCTTTGGGTTTGGCGGCCAGAACGCGGTGCTAGCCATAGCCGCCCATGCCTGAAGCCCTATTCATCCTTCCGCCTTCATCATTCATCCTTCTCTTTAGTCCGGCAGCACATAATCAGGCACTTCCGCCAGCGTTGCTTCGTTTAGCTGCCGCACTTTTAGATCTTGATAAAAGTTCTCCTGAAGCAGCTCCACTTTTGATTGCGAAGTGAGGAACAACAGTCCCCAAAAGACGCCGACTTTTTCGTGCTTGTAGTCTGCTTCTGTTAGCTCGCCTTTAATCGGTCCGCCCAAAATCTCTGGTCGAAAACTGGCCCAATGGGTTAACAGCAGCTCAAAGTCCATCCAATTGACAGCATCCTCAAACACGTCATCCCAGTGGTTTTCTAGAAAAGCGTTAAGGGCATCGGCAATCTCGTTGAGATTTTCCTGGTGGGCAAGTTCGGAGATAGCGCGAACGGCGTCTCTTTTGGAATGGGGCTTGGCCCGATGCGATCGCACCCTAGCCGGTTCGCTCATCGCTGCCGCAATCGACTCTAGCTGCTCGATTAGCTCTGCTAAAGTCACCTGTCGCTTTGCCGGGGGCGGAGCCACAGGTCTACGGTGAATATGCCTTTCTAGGTGCTTGGGCAGCTCGCTATCGCCGTAGTCTTCATCACTGTCAAAAAAGTCTTCTTCAAATGCTTCTTCGACCTGTTCTAGTTCGTGCCGCACTAGGGTATCGGCCTTCAGCAAAACCAGCATAGACGCATACAAAAAAGCCTGACCGGATTCACTCAGGCTCGATTCATAGGAAGAGCGGCCCTGCTCCTTGGGCTCGGTGACAACCGGCTTTTCTTGCAGCGTCTTCAAGAAGCGATCAATCACTTCAATCACCTGCACATCCCAAGGGTCAATTTCACCCTTTTCAGCCAGGTCTATGAGGAAGGCGATCGCGCCCTGAGCTAAAGAACTAGACATAAACAGCCAAGCGACAACTGGTGTAAAAGCATCTGAAATTTGAGGGCAGGCCAACGGTAAGCCGAGCCTATGCGACAACTCGCATTGTGACAAGCGGGCTTAACATTTATCCACATTCCTGGGTAGGTCGCTCATTGAAAATACGCAGACACGCGCGCGTATCCAATCGTCACAAGCACAAGGGGGATGTCTAGTGCAGTCTAGAATAGGCACTTTGTAGTACACCTATTCTACAAAAAATATGAGACTATGGCGCGACCGTGAAACAGAAAATCTAAGCCTGCTCTTGCATCTGCTCTATTGAACGTAAGCGTCTTCGACCTGGCCTTGAGGCAGCATCGGCGCTTGCTCTAGCTCAACTCGGTAGCGCTCTACATCTTCTTCTAGCTGCTGAATTTTTAGCTCGCGCTGCTCTATCTCGGGCTGCTTTTGAGCGTAGCTCTGCACCTGCACCCAGACGCTAAATACCCAGGCAAAGGTCGCACCGATACCAGCAGCGATAATCAGCTCTACGCTCAGCGGCGCTTCAACATCAAAGCCGTTGACAACGTGAATTACAGAAGGCGTTGTATTCTCGATGCCAAAGAGCACCAGCGCCAAACAGATTACGAAAATCACTACGAAATTGAGTTGCTTCATAGGTTTCGCCTCAGGTCAAACTATCAATAGAATTTGTTCGACAACACTATAACCGCTAACGGCGTAAGCAATAGCGGTTTTTGTAATTCTTGTATGTAGATTCGTTTTTCCTAAGCTTCGATAGGTTTTTGGTAGATTTGTAGCAGTTCTTTGCGAACTGACCAGCACTTAACCCAATTGCCCGTGAATCCAATGGCAGAGTCTAATAGAGAAAAGGAAAGCCTGAGTAGCAAGCTGCTAATGGCGATTTTGGTGCCAGTGGCGATCGCGCTGATTGCAGGTGGAACTTCGCCCTGGTGGTGGTCAGAGATATTTGCCACCGAACAGCCAGCGCAACAGCCAATGCCGCAGCCGACTTCAGAGCCTAGCCCAGGATCAGAAGCAGCCGATCGCGAAGCTGAGCAGCCATTAGAAGCTGAGCAGCCATTAGAAGCTGAACAGCGGCTTGAGGAACGCGCAAACTATAGAGAAGTTGAGCTCAGACAGCTCGCTCAGCGAGACTTTCCTCTACAGGGAACTGATCCTAGAGAGATGACCTTCAATATGCTAGGCCGCGCTACGCCAGGAGAAGGCGAACAGCCCTCTGTGCTAGAGCGCCAGTCGTTTACAGACTATTCGGTCGTGACGATCACGAATAATGGCATGGCAGATGATTCGGTTAGCGCTGAGCGCTATCGGCTGGAATTCGAGCCCATTGACGATCAGCGCTGGCAGATTGTGTGGGCTGGCACGCAGCAGCGCTGCTGGCGAGGAGACAATCCAGAAGAATGGATAACCCAGCTTTGCCCTTAGAGATGGCCCTTAAAGACGGCTTTCTCTAGAGCTGACTTGAAAGCTTCTGAAGACAACGGTTGACATAGGCCTGACTGACTCGCTCTTGCTCTAGCCGCGTCTGCTCTGTAGATAAACGTGTGTACAAAGCGGCTTCGGTAGGGGTTAGAAGCGTAGACGCGATCGCAATTGGCTTTTCGTCAGAAACGGCAAAATCTAAAAACGCTTCATATGTAGCTGTGTCCATCAGGATAGATTGGGTTTGGGGGAAGTGCGATCGCAGCTGAGCTAGAATCTTGAATCCATCTACGTCCAGATCGCCCCAGTAAAAGATCGAGCAGTTTTTCAGCCAGTCAACCGCCTTTAGCCGATTAACCGCGTAGCCACTTCCCCAGATCGCCACGCCCGCTGCGATCGCTGGCAGGGTCAGAAATGGCATGAGGTTTTCTGTGATAAAGCACCTAGGCATACCTATCTGTAGCTGCTGAAAGTCGGAGATTGCCAGACTAAAGTCCGCGAAAGGAAAGCCATATTGCTGCTGTAGCGCAGAGTCTAGAATTCTAAAGCGGACCAGCGGCTCGCTGTAGCGCAGAGAAAATCGCTGCTCAAAAGTCAGGCTTTCACTTTCTAAAGGGTTTGAAGAAGGGTTTGAAGAGGAAGGTGAAGAAAGGATAGAAGAAGGTTTTGAAGACTCGTCTGGAAGAATATGCTCTAGCAGGCTACGAAGTATGCCTTTGTTTTCTTCAATGAATTTTGTGTGTACTGCGATTGGCAGCTCTCGGATGTACAGATTCGGCGTTGGGTTTTGCTGAAAGTACTGACAAACTTTGAGCAGGTCTGACCAGTGACCGTGGTTGGCAACAACTTTTAGAGGGTAGCGCTGAATCCACGACGCTAGCGCTGGTACGCTCGATTGAATAAGGGCGATGTCAGATTTGAAGGCTGCGAAGTCATCTTCTTTGCCGAGCAGCTTTAGATAGTCGGTTGCGTTCTCAATGCAAATCTCTTGCGGTAGGGATTGCACACTGTGTCTGCGAGTGTTTTTGACGGCTAGCGCTAGCCTGTAGCCAAAGCCGACAGTCTCTTTTGAATGGTTAATCAGCGCAGTGACCGCCTTTTGCAGCTCGGGATAGCTTTTTGGCGTTCTGCCTACTGGTAGCTCGATGGGGAAAAAGTCTTCTCTAGCTACCGTTGCGCGTAGAAAGTCTTTGTACTGCCTCAGCGCTTTCTGTTTGATTTGCTCAGGTGTGATCACGATTCTGTAGAGGCTTCAATCGTGGCGGCTTCAATCGTGGGGGCTTCGCGTCTGCGGCGATATTCTTCGATCTCGATAGAAACCACCTTAGAACAATCTCCTTCTGAAGAGTTGGAAACAAAATGAAGCGTGTCGATATACGATTCGATTACATTGATTTTGTCTTTGGGAGTGATGACGAGGAGCTGAAGATCCAGATTCTTGAACAGTTCCATTGCATAGCGGGCGTTGCTATCATCAGAGCGGCTGAAGGCTTCGTCAATGACGACAAAGCGAAAGGATTTGTCACCAGCAGGATAGCCAGCAGGAAAGCCAGCGGCCTCAGACTGCGTCAGGCCAAACTGATAGGCGATCGCACTGGCCAGAATCGTATAGGCTAGCTTCACCTTTTGCCCGCCTGATTTACCCGAAGAATCGGTATGGTGCTCTTTTTCGACATCATCTTCGCGATAGCGTTCGCTAACCGAAAAATCTAGCCAGTTGCGTACGTCTGTCACTAGCTTTGTCCACCGATCAGAGTCTTTGAATCGTTCTATCAGCTGCGTGCGGATGCGCTGGAATCTCTCTTCTTGATCTTCGGGTGACTGCCGCGCCGCATCACCCAGGCAAGATCTCAGACTGTCTTTAAAGTCTCGAATTTCTCGATGTTTGGTCTTGGTGCAGCACAGCTCTATGTAGGTAGCGTCCGTGTAGGCAATTCGTCTGAGCGACTCGTTAATATCGTAGATAGCCGATTCAATTTCTTCTTCTTGCTTTTCTAGGTCACTTTTGAACATGGAGATTGCCATGACTACTTTCTCGTTCATTAGCTGCTTAAAGCGTTTTTCGTGCCTGGGCAGGTCGTCTTTGGCAATCTGCTGCTGTAGCTTTAGATATTCGGGCAGATCTTCGTAGCTACTGCCAAATTCGAGGGTTTCTTCTCGGTAGGATTCTTTGAATCTGATCAGACAGCGAACAATTTCATTTTGAACGGTGTCTCTTTTCTGTTCTCTAGTCCTGAGCTGAGCTTGCAGGTAGTCTTTCATCGCCGACTCATCTTCAGCGATGGTGTCTAGGCTCAAATCATAGGTTTTCAGCTTCTTAGTCTGGCTTTGCTTAAAGGCTTCAATCTCTTCTGTAGAAACTGTTTCCAACAGCCTTTGACACTGCTTTTGAGCCTTCAGGTTATCCTGCTGATGGCTTTCAAACCTGCCGATTGCGAGCTGAGCCTGGTCGCGACTACTGCTGGTTTTGACGATTTCTGCTTGGACTACTTTTAGCTGAGCTTCTAGCTGCTTTAGCTTGTTAGAGCTGGCCTCTAGCTGCTGTTTTTGAGCGATCAGCGCCTGGCGATCGCCCGCCATGCTCTCCCAGTCAATCGCTGCAAAATCATCAAACCGCATGAAGTCTTGCAGCCACGACTTTTGCTGCTCTCTGTGCGATCGCGCTTCCTCTAGCGCCTCAATTTCCTTGTTTAGCTTGGCGAGCTGCTGATCTACCGCCTTCAGGTCCGCTTCCAGGGCTTTGATTTTATCAGCATTGTCCCAGCCTAGGATGTAGTGGCTGCGCTGATCAATCCGAGAACGGTCATCCTTCTCGTGTCGCCCTTGTCCATGCTTGATCAGACCAGATTGAGTGATTGCCCGCTTCTCTCGCTGAAACTGTTCGATATCTTTGCAGCACACGTAGCTAAACTGCTGAGTTAGGCGCGATCGCAGCCACTCAAAAAATACATCGTCCTGTTTGACCTGCACTTTACCCGGCACCTGAGCAGGATCTAGCGCTCGCTGCGTGGGATTAGGATCAACTGGCGTCACCTTGTAATACACCAGCCGACCGCGCAGGTCAGTTTGATTCACGTAGGCGTTCACCGCTTTGTAGTGCGCCTCGGGCACTAGCAAACACAGGCCAAAGCTTCTCAGCAGCCGCTCGATTGCGCCTTCCCAGACTTTCTCTTCTGAGCGCACTTGCAGCAGCTCGCCGGTAAAGGGCAAATCGGATTCGGCTAGGTTGAGAGACTGGATCAGGCGATCTCGAATATCCAGATTTTGCTTTGGAATCTGACTTTTACGGCTACGCAGCGAAGTTAATTCGATTTCTAGCTGATTGCGCTCTTTCTTTAGACCAGCCTGCTGTAGTTTCAGCTCATCTCGCTGAGTCACGATCCCTGCTAGCGCCGCACTGATTTCTTGTGCTAGGACATTTCCCTGCGCTTGACTGGCATAAAAGCTGTCGCGATCTGCGTAGGTGGGGAGTTTCAATTGCTTGGCTAGCTGATCATAGCGGCAAGCCTGTGCTTGCTTCTGGCTAATCTCTTTCTCGGCCTGATCTATTTGTTGCTTTAGCGCCTGGAGCTGCTGGCCAATGCTGTCGTTTTGAATGGCAAACTCTAGCTCTTTTTCCTGCTGACGCTGAGTGGTGAGGGTGCGATCGCATTCTTCTTTTTGATTGTTTGCCCTAGTCAAATCCTGCTCGATCTTCTGCAAATCTGCCTTTAGCAGTCCCAGCTTCTGCGCAGCGAAAAAAGCAGGCACTACTGTGAGCGATCGCGCTAGTGTCGCTAGCTCTCGCTCCATTTTTTGTAGCTTATTCGATTCTTTTGCTAGCGGCGTCAGCATCTCTAGCTGCTCACGCGCTTTTTGAATCGAGCTATGAGAAATAGTCAGATTCTCGTAGCTGCCAATGAGTCCATCAATTTTCTCGCGCATGTCAGCAGCTTCTAGCATGTGGTCTCGTACAAAAGCGTTAAGACCATCAATCTGCTTGATACTCACCGTCTGATTAAACAGATCGAGCGCCTTGTCCGACGCTAGGCCAAAGCGCTTGCGAAACTGCTGAGTGTACTTAGAGAAATTATCAAAGACTTCGACATCATTTATCTTTAGCGCCCTCTTTAGCTGCGAAATCTCTCGGTACTCTGCCAGGTTCTCCATCGTCAGCTCTAGATCGGCAATGGCAAAGAACTTTTTCACCGAGCCCTTATCCATCCACAGCACTTGGGCTAGCGAGACCTGCTTTTGCGCCGCATCATCAGCAAAATAAGCCAGCAGGACAGAAATCTCTCCCTTCTCTCTCAAAAACTTCGATTTCGACTCATACGCTTCTTCTGAGCGAGTTCGCGCATAGGCCCCCTGAACATAGCTCTTCTCGTTGCGCTCTTTCTTCTTGCCAGCTTCTCCGGATGCCTGGTTGTAGTTTCGGCCTCGATTCGGCACCAGCAGCGTCAGCAGCGCATCGACAAGGGTTGACTTGCCTGAGCCGTTCGCACCGGTTAGCAGCGCTGTTCCTCCGGCCAACTCTAGCGACCAGGGCCGCTGGTCGAACGTGCCCCAGTTCAGCACCTCTAGCCGCTGTAGCCGAAAGCCTGCTAGCACGACATCGCTATCTAGCTCAAGTGTTTCTAGTTCAGTCGCTTTCGTCTGTGAGAGAGTCTGCATAGTCTTCTAGCTTTTGTTTCAATCGTTCCAGCATGTCAGCGTCAATCTTGGCCTTGATAATCGGGCACACTTCGTAATTGTCGTCATCCCCAGCCAGCTTTTTCAAAAAGCCCATCTCGCGCACCGTCTTGTTGACGATGGTCTTGACTTCAACATGAAACTTGACCTCATTATTGCTTTCTGGCAAGTACGGCTGTAGCAGATCGCGCAGCTCTTCTATGCTTAGCACCAGCCGCCCGATCTGATCGCTGGCGTCGAACTGTCTAAGCTGCTCACGCAGTAATACATAGAATATAGTCGCTTTAAAGCTGAGTCGGTGCCTGACTGTCAGCCGGGGCAGTCGCTCTGCTGGCGGGTCGTCCGGGTCTGGATCAGGCTGTTCTAGATAGGCAAACCCTTGAGTCTCGTAGTTTTGGACCTGGAGGCCAATCTTGCCGAAGTATTCACCAATCGGCGTCAGGTAGCTCTGGAGCTGGTCCCAGTAAGGATTGTCGTCACTGTATACCACGCCCTGCAAGAGCTTAATCAAGACAGGCGCGTAGGGTGGAATTTCGGCTGAGGAACTGTTGGAAGACACAGAAATGGCAGATACAAAGAAACAGATGCTACAGGAAACAGGTGCGCTTCTATCGATAAAAAATGACCTTCGGTAGCTTGAGCTGAAGCTGAGAGTCAGCCGCTAAGCCTTCAATGTTCACTAAGTCGATTGTACTCGGTTCTATGGAATGCCGTTCAGCCTTAGTCGCCAAAGATAGATAGGCAACGACTTCCGGCAGGCCCTGGGTCACTGGATACCATTTCAGCAGTTCTGTGAGTGCGATCTTATCTCTATTTTCTAGGGCGCGATCAATTCTCTGGGCGAGTAGCGTTTCGTCTACATAGAACTGCTGCGCTAGCTGGTCTAGCTCTGCTTCTAGCTCGTCGTCGGGTAAATCGGCAAAGTCGATATCGGCAAAGGTAGGCGCTTCGCTGTCTTCTAGCGGGTGTAGGGGCCGCTCCATCATCAGGTTGATTTTCGGTGCGCCTTCTAGTCGCCAGAAGGTGTTTTCGTCTATTGCTTTGGCTGAGACCTGTCTAGAGAGCCGCTGCACATCTGTAATTAGTTCTGCAACCCGCCGATTTTCTCTCATGTTGCGCTCGTCTAGCATCTGGCGCAGCTTCTCGGTCAGTCTCTGGTTCGATTGGACAATATGGTCGGCTGAGTTGAGCAGATTGCGGATAATTCGCCGCAGAAAACCGTAGTTACGAGTGAGCGATCGCAAGTCTTCTAGTTCATAGATAGCCGCGATCGCCTCTTTTAGCTCTCGCTGTTTGGCCTCTGACATCAAAAAGTTAAAGAAGGTATAGAAGCTGCGGCCCTGATCAGATTCTTTGAGTGCGTCATCTGCGTCTAGAACCTTGCCTACCACCGTTCCCCGGCGGCTGTCTGTGGCTAGCTGATCGTCTTGCACTTTGCGAGTCAGGTCCCTGAACTTTTGTTCTACCGCTCTAAAGTCACTCATTAGCTGACGAGTCAGACTATTTGCTGACATAAATCGCTCGCGCAGCTGCGTTTCGTTGAATTGCTCTACCGCGCCAGTAGCTTGAATCGTGTCGATTTCCTGCTGAATGCGATCGCGGTCGCTTTCCAACTGCGCAATCCGCGTCTCTACGTCTGCGGTGCTGCCTTCTTTGATCTCTTTTAGCAGCGATAGAATCTGCAAGAAGCGAGACTCCGTGCCGATAAATTCATCGCGCTGCTGCAAATCTTCTAGCCAGGCCAGTGTCTTCTCGGCTTCAGGCGTCAGACTAAATACCGGCTCATCCGAATCACCTGATCGCTCACCCGACCTTTCAAAGGTTTTCCGCAATAGCTGCGCGTTGATCCAGTCATTTAGATACGCTTTAGCTGGCTGTAGCGACAGCTCCGCATAGACTTCTTGCAAATACTCTAGATAGTCACTCAGCTTTTCCTCTAGCTCTAGCTGCGGCACCGACACCCGCTGCGCCACCTTAAACTGCTTATACAAAAAGCTAGCAATCAGAGCCAGATTGCGGCTCCGCATCAGCTTCAGCGTTGCCGAGTTATCTAGCTCGTACTTTATTTGTTCGTAGTCCATAGAATTAGTCTATAGAATTGCTGGACTCTTTTGATCGGGACACCATTCCTATACGCTTTTGTTCAGGCGCTACTCGTGAGGTTTACTCCTTGAAACTTGCTGCAATTGACATTGGCACCAATTCTATCCACATGATTGTGGTTAATGTCCTGGGAAGGCAAAATTTCGAGGTGGTTGAACGAGTCAAGGAAATGGCAAAGCTTGGAGAGGGCGTGTTTGCCACCAATCGGCTGAGCGATAGAGCCTATAAAGTGGGACTCGATACGATTGAACGCTATGTGAAGCTAGCCGATCAGCTAGGTGTTGATGAGATTATCACGGCGGCGACGAGTGCTACGCGTGAGGCTCAAAACGGTGAGAGCTTTCTAAGTGAGGTGGTCCGACGAACTAAGAATTGAGCCACGGATTATCTCGGGCAAGGAAGAGGCGCGGCTGATCTTTTTGGCTGTGAGGAACGCGATCGCCCTAGGCAAAGACGAAAATGCCCTCGTTATCGACATTGGCGGCGGCAGTACTGAAGCCGTCGTCGGCAACCGCATAGATGTTTTGTTTGGCACCAGTATGAAGCTCGGCGTGCTGAGGCTGCTAGACATGTTCGAGGACAAAGGCACTATCGGCGAAGATGCTCGTGGCGTGTTGGAATCGCACATTCGCTTTTTGGCAAAAGAGGCGATCGCCCAGGCCAAACAAGCTGGATTTACTCGCGTCATTGGTACTTCAGGCACTAACCGTACACTAGGAGAGGCGGCCTATATAGAACGTCACAGCACTACGCTCCAATCGGTCAACGCTGAAGTGGTCCAGCTTGAAGACCTTGAAGCGCTGACCGAACAGCTAGTTGGGCTAGATGCTGATGAGCGCGAAAAGATTGACGGCATTAGCAGTAAGCGCAGCGACGCGATTCATCTAGGCGGCATTTTACTCACGCAGCTACTCAAAATGGCCGACGTAAAGGAAATGACGCTGTGTGATGCGTCGCTGCGCGAGGGGATGGTTCTCGACTATATCGACCGCCACGGTCAGGATGTGGCCAGCTTGCAAGTTCAAGGAGATCTGCGCCATCGTAAAGCGGCTCAGCTCGTTCAAAGATATGAGTCGGATTGGGAGAGCAACTGCCATGTGGCGAAGCTGGCGCTACAGCTATTTGAAGAGACGCGATCGCTCCATCAGCTTGGCCCCCTAGAAAAAAACGTTCTAGAATATGCGGCGCTGCTGCATGACATCGGCCAGTATCTGTCTTTCAAGAGCTACCACAAAAGCTCACGCTACATTCTCAAAAGAGCTGATCCTAGAGGGTTTACCGATGAAGAAATGGTCTTGATCGGCCAGGTGATTCGCTACCACCGCAAAGCCAAGCCAAAGAAAAAGCACGGGCAGTTTAGACGGTTAGACAAAGAACAGCAGCGAATTGTCTGGGTGCTAGCTGGACTGCTCAGAATCGCTGTGAATTTAAACAGAACCAAGGACCAGCAGGTTAAAAAAATAGCCTGCAATCTTTCAGACGAGAAGCTTCGTATTTCTGTCTCGGGTCAGGGGAGTTTGGACGTTGGCATTTGGGCGGCGATGGGCGATCGCAAGATTCTAGAGAAAGCATTAGAACGAACCGTAGACATTTCATCAGACAACTCGCATTAGAGCTATCCCTACCTATCGAGAGAACATAGCCCTTTTTTTCTTTGCTAAAACAAAAGTACGAAACAAAACGTTACCAAAGCGAACGGAGGCTCTGCAAAGCGGTAGCAGCCAAAGCAGCAGAAAGAGGAAAGAATACGATGATTCCCATCCCATCGGGAGCAGAAGATTTTTTGTGGACACTCAAGACAGGGATCTGGTCAGTCGGAACCGCTTCCTGGGTGTTTGGTATTTCAGATAGAACGCTAGCCGCCTTGATGGACGGTTACTTATCAGCGATCGATATCGTTCAGCTATGTACAGCGGCTTTCTTTTTTATGAGCTGGCTGTTCCTTAGACCCATGAAGCAGTCCATGAAGCTGAAGGAAAGTACGGACAGCGATGGAACTTCCACCGCTGCCACTTCACACCCTGCTGCCTCTCTAGAGGCTTAAAGCTGTACTCAAATCACATACTCACAGCTTCGGCTAATACAGTCTGCATTAGGAGCGATTAGGATTATCTCTGTTCGATATCTTCTTCCCATCCTATGAGAGCAACCATCCCTATCACTCAGAATCTAGTGCTGGTAGGCGGCGGACACAGTCACGCGCTTGTTCTACGAAAGATAGGCATGAATCCGTGGCCTGCTAACGTTCAGATCACCTTGATTACTAATCTGGCCGACACGCCATACTCGGGCATGTTGCCCTGCCATATTGCTGGTCTGTATGACTTTGATACGGCGCATATCGACTCTGCGTCCACTGACCCAGTTTGCCAACTGTCGGCTGGTGATGGATCAGATGGTAGGGCTCGATCCGGTAGGGCAAAAGGTGATTTGTCGCGATCGCCCCCCGATCGCCTACGACACACTCTCGATAGACGTTGGCAGCACACCTACGAAATCTCAAGTTCCAGGCGCAGACAAATATTCGCAGTTCCAGCCAAGCCCGTACCCGATTTATTGACTGCTTGGAATAGGTATCTAGAAAGCCTCGAAAAAGCGCCTAAGCAAGACTCTTCAGAACGCCTGCACGATTAGTATCGTCGGTGGTGGCGTCGGTGGGGTAGAGATGGCCTTTGCGATGCAGGTGAGGCTTCAGCAGCTCGTTCAAAGGTACAGGCAAAGACAACAGTCAAACTGACAAAGCGACAGGTCTCTGTCCATATCTTCCAGCGCGGCAGTCATCTGGCAAAAGGGCGCAACCAGCTGACTCAGTGGATGGTAGAGCGGATGTGCCAAAAGCGAGGCATTCAGGTGCATACCCAAGAGACGGTTTGCGAAGTCACAGAGACAGCGGTGCGCTGTGAGTCGGGACTGGTCGTGGAATGCGATCGCACCTTTTGGGTCACCAACGCCTCTGCCCCATCCTGGTTAAAGGACAGCGCCCTATCGCTCACCTCAGAGGGCTTCATTGCCGTCAACGATACCTTGCAAACCCTCAGCCATCCGAATGTCTTCGCCGCTGGTGACGTAGCGACGATGGTCAACCACAATCGCCCTAAAGCAGGCGTTTTTGCTGTGCGACAGGGACCGCCCCTCTACAAGAACCTCAAACGTCAGGTCACCAACCAGCCGCTAAAACCCTTCAAGCCGCAGAGTCGCTATCTCAACATCATTGATACCGACACCGAGAAATCCATCGCCTCATGGGGGCCATTCGCCGTCCGCGCCAGATGGTGCCGCGCCTGGAAAAACAGTATCGATCAGAAATTCATGGGCCTGTTCTCTGACTTCCCCACAATGGATTCTCTTTCAATAAAGGAGAGAAAGTCTTCTCCCACTCCTTCTCTTCCACCTCTCAAATGCCCTGCGCAGGCTGCGGTTCTAAAGTTGGCAACCAAACCCTTAGCCGCGCTTTGCACCGGGCTCGCACTGAGGCTACAGATAATACTGACTGGCCTAATCGCGATTACATTTACACGGGACTAGATGAGCCTGACGACGCAGCAGTTGTCCAAATCCCGGCAGGTAAGCTCGCTGTTCATACCGTCGATCACTTCAGCGCTATAGTTGACGATCCTTTTATCTTTGGTCAGATTTGCGTCAATCACTGTCTAAGTGATCTATTTGCAATGGGGGCAACTAGCCACAACGTGCTGGCGATCGCAACGGTTCCCTACGGCAGCAGCAAACAACAAGAGGAAACTCTGTATCAGCTGCTTTCTGGCGTGATGCGATCGCTTACAGCCGCCAAAACATTCCTAGTCGGTGGGCACACCACAGAAGGCCCAGAACTCTCGCTCGGCTTCGCCTGCAACGGCTGGATAGATCCCGGCCAGACCTGGAAAAAAGGTGGACTACAGCCTGGTCACACCCTAATTTTGACCAAAGCCCTCGGCACAGGCACGCTATTCGCCGCCGACGGACAGCTAAAGGCAAAAGGCCGCTGGATAGAAGCCGCTACTCACAGCATGCTGCAATCCAACCAAGCAGCGGCAATGTGTCTGAGGCAGCATGGCGCAACCGCCTGCACAGATGTCACCGGATTCGGGCTAGCAGGCCATCTACTCGAAATGGTCCAAGCCTCGCAGGTAGAAGTGACCTTGGATCTAGCGGCAATCAGCCTTTTACCGGGTGCTGCTCATACGCTAGAAGAAAGCATTGTCAGCTCTTTGCATCAGCGCAATCTAGACAATGCGCTCTCTGCTATTCAAACCGCGCAAGTCCCTATACATACGCCTAGCTTTCAAGTTCTGTTCGACCCTCAAACGTCTGGCGGTCTACTCGCCAGCGTTCCACCAGAGCAGGTAAATAGCTGCCTAGAGCGGCTACATCAGTTGGGCTATAGCGAGAGTCGGTGTGTCGGTATCGTTACCTGCTCAGCCCATCCAGAAAAGATTGTGTCTGGCCCTATTAGAATCAAGCAGTAATAGTAACCAACCATCGTTGAATTGGTGATAGGCGGCGGTGCGGTATTGATTTCTCAGACCAGGTGAGCGCAGCCCTACAACTTTTGCTAGATCCTGCGCAGCTAATGAATGCGGTAGGATCGAAGCAACTGATATATATGGAGATTAGTTCCCTATGCCAGATAAGGTAGTAAAGACTGACGAAGAATGGAAAGAGCAGCTCAGCCCTGAAGCCTATCAGGTCGCTCGTAAAGCAGGTACTGAAAGAGCATTCACCAGCCCGCTGAACAACAACAAAACAGAAGGCGTCTATAGCTGCGTATGCTGCGGCTCAGAGCTGTTTACTTCTGAAACTAAGTTTGACTCAGGGACTGGCTGGCCTAGCTTCTATGCCCCTAGCCAGCCTGAGAATGTGAAGGACAAGAAAGACTTTAGCCACTTCATGATCCGCACCGAGACGGTTTGTGCGGTCTGTGATGCGCACCTCGGCCATGTGTTCAATGACGGTCCTAGACCAACCGGTAAGCGCTATTGCATGAACGGCGTATCCCTTGCCTTTGAACCTGCGGACGTAGATGGCGATGGCCAGATCAAGGGAGCTAGTCCGGCTGAAGCAGCCGGTTAAGTATCGCGATCGCATGCGACTCCATACTGAGATTCAAGGTCCGATTACTGGCTACCCAGCCCTTTGCCTACATGGGCATCCGGGTAGCGGCGCAGCCATGAGCGTTTTTACCGATGCTTTAGCTGCGCTTGGGTTTCGGACCTATGCGCCAGATTTAAGGGGATATGGTCAAAGCAAGACGGATCATCCTTTTGAAATGACACAGCACCTAGATGATCTAGAGGCGCTGCTGACACTATATGGAATCCAGAAGTGTTTGGTGCTGGGCTGGTCTTTAGGTGGAATTCTGGCGATGGAGCTCGCGCTGTGTCAGCCTGATGTAGTGCAGGGACTGGTGCTGATAGGCACAGCCGCTCGGCCTCGAGGGTCACATCCGCCGATTACTTTGACGGATAATGTGCTGACGGGAATTGCAGGACTAGTGAATTACGCAGCGCCGGGATGGGACGGGGCGATCGCACTTGGCAAACAGTCCCTACTCCGCTACCTAGTCTGTAACCACACCCCCGAAGCCTACACCTACATTGCCAAAGTAGGCGCACCTGCCGTCCTTCGCACTAGCAGCCACGCTACCAAAGCATTGAACAATGAAATTCAAGCAGGCTACGATCGCCTGAAAGATCTAGAGGAATTGCAGATTCCAGCGTTGATGCTGTGCGGAGAGTGCGATCGCCACATCACCGCCAAATCCAGCCTAGAAACCGCCCGCGCCCTACCAAACTGTGAGAGCCACTGCTATTCCAACACCGCCCACCTATTCCCGTGGGAAATTCCAGCTCAGATGACCGCTGATATTCAAGACTGGCTCAGCAGGCAAAAAGAATTCCACACAGGCAGCGTAAATGTGAGCTAGCGAATGTACTCAACTAGCACGTCGTAGTTGTTGTCTTCCAACAATCTACGCCTGTCTTCCGCTTCTTCCTCTGTAGGAAATGCTCCTACTTGCATCATCGCTCGTCCTTCAAACCGGGTCCGAAACGCATCGGGAACAACAGACCGAATCTCATCTTGAATAAACGGATCGCTAGCTTCAACAAACACTCGATAGTACAGACCCAGCGCTTGGGCTCTAGACGGTGGTGCGGGGGGCGCGCCAGCCCCACCACTGGGAGGCGAAAAAATAACGCTAGAGCTACCGCTACCGACTGGAATAGAGCTGCCAGGAACGGCTAGTCGATTGTTATTAATTGGCGCGCTAGGTGTGCTGATAGTCGGTCGATTGCCAGGCGTATCGCTGGGTCTAGCCTCTTGAGGCGCATTTTGCTCTTCCTGGCGGCGACGGCGCAAGTTTAGCAGCATAGAGCCGGGTGAATCTAAGTTACGCTCTGCTTTAGGTTCAGACCCAGCGCCTGCGGTGAGGGCGGCGAGCGCAGCGCCAGGAGCCCCCGGCAGAATTTCTCCAAGCCCTTCATCTGGTGCTGTCGTTAGTAGCGATTCGGCTGCTGATTCGGCGGCAGGTGTAATAACAGGCTCAACTGCCGACCCAGTCGCTGGTTCTGCTAGCGGCTGGTTTCCAGATTCGATCACTGGTAGCCCAGAGGCAGAAGACGCTCTTACTTGCTGCGGACCAGCCGCTAGCTCAGTGGCAGGCTCAGCTACAGGCGCTGCGACGGCAGCCGACATAGGTTGACGATTGCTAGCGGCTATTTCAACAACTTCATCCTGTCGATTGCCTGAGAGCCGATTGTCGCGTAGGGTGGGCTGGGCGCTGCCGATCATGACTAGCCCTGCTTCGTTGTTGACAATCTGGTTGGCAGCGATATCTGGCGTTGCTTCGTCTAGCACGCGAATGGCATCGCCAGTATTGTCAAAAGTGTTTTGGTGGATGATAGCGGTCGATTGGCCAAATACGATCAGCCCGGCGACTCGGTTGCCCGAGAAATAGCTGCCCTGCACCCGAGGCGATCCGCTAGCGATGTAGATTCCAGTCTGTTGATTGTTGATAAAGGCGCTCTCTAGGATGGTGGGGCTGGCAGATTCGACCCAGACGCCATAGCCCTCTGGATTGGAGATGGCTACCTGGGCAATGCCGGCTCTATCGGCGGCGATGATAGCGGCGTTCTGACGCGATCGCATAGGGCTAGTAAAATCACCACCTCCTTCGATAATGGCGGCGCGATCGCCTGAACCGGGTGCTCCCTGTATCGTCACTCCCGGCTTTAGCTGAATCGGAAATGTCTCTCCAGACGCGCTGCTGTACCGTCCTGGTGCTAGCACAATCACAGTGTTTGGCAGAGCCACTTCCAAGGCTCTAGTGATTGTTCTTAGCGGTTGCGCTTCTGTGCCGCTAGCCTGGTTGCTGCCGGTATCGGCGTTGACGTGCAGGAGTTGGAAGTTTGCCGTGCTGGGATTTGCGCTGAGTCTTCGAGGCTGATCAGCCCGAGTTTGGTCAGCCTGCGCTTGACTGACGAGCTGGTCGTCGGCTCGAGCATCGGCTTCAGCTAAGCGCTGAGCGAACGAGCCGCCTGCCCCTGTTCCCAACGCCATTAGGCTTGCGAGTAGGGTGATCGCCCAGCGCCGCTTACCACAAACTCCGCTCAATACATATCTGTCCAACATAGCTACCCCGCTGTTACCTTGCTCTTTTGGCTAGATGTCGAAGCCCAAATGACAAAGCATAGGGCGCTTACGATTGGCCGCAAAAATATAGACTGGAAGTTTAAGGAATTATTTCAAGAAAAGTTGGCACGATGGCTGCAACTGAAATATGAGGTTCTAAGATACTTTTGTCAAGCTACACAAGATTGTATTAATTCATACATGCCTATCTCATCGTCTGTAGAAGACACATCAAGTTTTCCTTATACAGAGCAGTCTTCCCCTGCGGCTGCTCAAACTTATGAGCGTCCTAGAGACCATACGTCACAACAGACAGATGCCCTGCTGCGTATTCTCGACGCCAACCTAGACCGGGCTAGAGAAGGTATGCGGATTATCGAAGAGTGGTGCCGCTTTGGTCTGAATGACCAGGCGGCTACGGCCCAGCTCAAGCATTTACGGCAGAGCGTTGCCAGGTGGCACACCACAGAAATTCGCGCGGCCAGAGACACACCAGGCGATCTGGGGACGACGCTGACCCATGCTGAGGAATCTACCCGCGATAGCCTAGCAGACGTGCTACAGGTTAACCTGGCCCGTACGCAAGAAGCGCTGCGAGTGCTCGAAGAATACGGCAAGCTCTACAGCCTAGAGATGGCCGCGGCCTGTAAGCAAATGCGCTATCAGCTCTACACTTTAGACAGTCAGCTAATGGGAGATTTTTTGGTGGCGATGGATGTAGGGAACAGTCGACTTCAGCAGCTAGCGCGATCGCATACTTATCTGGTCACCTCACCCGTGCCCGATCTGCTCAGCGTGGTCGAATCGGCGCTAAAAGGCGGCATTGCCATCGTTCAATACCGCGAAAAGCAGGCAAATGACGAGACCCGTTTGCAGATAGCCCAGCAGATGAAAGCGCTGTGCCATCAGTATGGGGCGCTGTTTATTGTGAACGACCGGGTAGATATTGCCGCCGCTGCGGACGCAGACGGTGTGCATCTCGGTCAGCAGGATCTGCCGATGGCCGCCGCGCGCCAGATTCTAGGTCCAGATAAGCTTGTCGGCCGTTCGACGACAAATCCTCAAGAGCTGAAGCGCGCCCTAGACGAGCAGGCTGACTACATCGGGGTCGGCCCCGTACACGAGACGCCGACTAAACCAGGCAAATCCGCTTCGGGCAATGAGTACGTGCGCTATGCCGCTGCACATGCCACGATGCCCTGGTTTACAATTGGCGGCCTAAACGCCGATAATCTGGGTCCGACGCTGACAGCAGGTGCGACTAGAGTCGCCGTAGTCAGAGCGCTCATGGAAGCAAATGATCCTAGTGCGATCGCCCGCTCGCTTGTTCATCAAACCCAACAGCCCCCGCTGCGTGTGGCCACACACCCATGATAGAGATAGACCCTTCGAACGCGATTGAGCTACAGGTGAATGGAGAAACCAAGCTTTGCTCAGCGGAGACCAAACTGCCTAAGTTTTTAGTGGCAATAGGACTGAATCCTCGTCTGGTCGCAGTCGAATACAACGGCGAAATTCTAGCTCGTCCGCTGTGGCCAGATACTACCTTGCAAGCTGGCGATCGGCTAGAGATTGTCACTATTGTCGGCGGTGGCTGATGTCAGCGGTGGCTGAGCGAGGTCGAAGCCACCGAGAATAGCGCCTCTACTCTTCTCGTCTGCGCTGAGTAGGGGGTTCCTCGCCGCAATCGACAATGGTGGACCTAGAGGTAGGCTGAGGTTCGTCTGCTTCGGCAGGGACGGGTCTAGGCACGTCTACGGGCAGGATTTTGCAAGATTTTTGGACGTAGAAGCCGCCCTGTCTACTGGTAGGACCCGTCCAGTTAGCGGTGAGATCTAGAAAGTAGCCATCTTCAATCGGTCTTAGCTCATTAGGAGCGTTTACCTGCCAGAAAGCACCCTCTGCCGGAGCTTCTAGTGATTCTTTGGCGCGGCGAGCCATCTCTTCTAGTCTGGGCTGCCGGGTGTAGAGCCAGCGCTCTGTCTGGTACCAGGGCTGACCGCTGAGCTCCCGCTCTATATCGACCACTATTGTTTCTAGCAGCGGAACGCCCTGTGACTGGCGATCGCCGTCCCGATTAAAGCTATAGACAAACGCGCTGTCTCCTAAGCCGCTAACTAGCAAACTCGGATAGTCGCCCACCCAGTTTTGCACCCGGAAAAAGAACTGAATCCAACTGCTGAGCAGCAGATTTATCAGCAGCGTGACTACTAGCGTCTTCTGCGTTTCCTTTTTGGGCGTCTTAACCTTTAGCTCCCAGTCAACATAGTATGGCAGTGCCATCACGCCGGTAGAGATCACTGGCCAGCAAGTAATCGCCCAGCGAAACCGAATGTCTGTCCACGGTTTGAACAAAAACATACAGAGGACTGCACCTGTAATCCACGGACTAATCGAGAATCCATATACCTTGACTGGATTCTTCTTAAGGCCCCACCACACCGCAAAGACAAAGAATATCCAGCTCAAATTAGTGAGCAGCGATACCACCGCTGGATTGTCTCCGCCTGTAGACTCAACAACTGCGCCAGTAAACAGCGAGTATAAGCTCAGCAGCAGTAAAGTTTGCCAAGAAAAATACCGCTTTGGCCAGAGTAAATCTCTGATCTCATCTCTGAAGCCTTTAAGGAAATCTTGCACTTTAGAGCGTCCACTCCCTAGCCACAGCTCGTAACAATAGCAGCAATAGAACGACGCTAAAGCTAGCCGCATTGGCCTGAATGACGGTATCTGTAAAGTTAGGAACAGAGTCCTCTGTTGATGAAACACCCCGCGCTCTGGCATAGCGACCATCTCTAGAGCCCGACTGATCGCCTCTTTCTGCCAAGAACTTCCAGACATCATCAGCTTTAAGGAAAAGCTCTAGGCCCTTAGCTTTGATAAAAAAGGCTAGAAAGAAGACCACAATGGCACATAAGAAGAGAACTGCCCCGGTCTCAGTATTCCAACCGCTGATCAACAAATTATCAAAGAGTATGTAGCCGATGATCTGCTGATTGATAGCGGCGGAGACCAGCGGCTCTATTACCAAGAAAATGATCCATCCAGCAACGACAGTCGCTAGATTGATCACAAAAGCATATTGCACGCTGGTTTGAAAGCCCAGTCGCAGTCGCTGCCGCAAGATTCCTGCTTCTATTACAGTGGCTACTATCAAGAACAAAATCTGAAACAGAATCGTTCTCAAAGGCAGTATCGGCTCGTATTCCACAACAGGCGTCCCTCAAAGCTGGCATACCGCATAGGTTAATAGGTTATAAGGTAGAGGCGCATTTGTGTTAGTTTTCTATGCCTAGAACCATCGGTATTCGTACTGCCCAAAATACCAGCGAGCGGCTGACGGGGCAAATTCATGTCTATGACGGCGAAGGTAAGGGCAAGTCACAGGTTGCCCTAGGCGTGGTATTGCGTTCGATTGGCCTAGGCATTCATCAGTTTATGGAGAGCCGGGTGCTGCTGCTGCGGTTTCTCAAGGGGCCAGGGCGGACCTATGACGAGGACGCAGCCATTGAAGCCTTGCAGCGCGGCTTTCCCCATCTAATTGATCAAGTTCGCACCGGACGAGCGGAGTTCTTTGGCCCAGAAGAGATTACTAAGTTTGATCGGCAAGAGGCGCAGCGAGGGTGGGATGTGGCTAAGGGCGCGATCGCATCCGGTCTCTATTCAGTCGTCGTCCTAGACGAGATCAACCCAGTTCTAGATCTCGATCTACTGCCAGTCGCAGACGTGATTAAATCACTGCGAAACAAGCCCGATCACCTAGAAGTAATTGCCACCGGAAGAGGCGCACCGCCACAGCTAGTAGAAATCGCCGATCTGCACTCAGAAATGAAGCCGCAGATTCATCAGACAGCGGCAGATCTCGGCATTGAGGGCATCGAGATCTATACCGGAGACGGCAAAGGCAAATCGACTAGCGCTCTGGGCAAAGCGCTCCAGGCGATTGGTAAGGGCATCAGCCAGGACAAATCGCACCGGGTAATGGTGATTCAGTGGCTAAAAGGCGGTAAAGGCTATACAGAAGATGCGGCGATCGCCGCCCTGCGCAAAAGCTATCCTCACCTAGTTGACCATCAGCGCTGTGGTCGCGATGCTATTGTCTGGCGCGGTCAGCAGCAGCCGATTGACTATATCGAAGCCGAACGCGGCTGGGAGATAGCCAGTACTGCGATCGCCTCTGGCCTGTATAAAACCATCATCCTCGACGAACTCAACCCCACCGTCGATCTAGAGCTTCTACCAGAAGAGCCGATTATCCAAACCCTCTTGCGCAAGCCCAAAGACACTGAAGTAATCATTACCGGACGCTGCAAAAATCAACCTGGCTACTTTCAGCTTGCCAGCGCCCATTCAGAAGTCTTTTGCCACAAGCACTACGCAGAGCGCGGCGTCGAACTCAAACGCGGCGTAGACTTCTGATCTAGAATCAAATAAGCGCTACGTTCGCAGGTAATTGGTTCCAGGAATTTCGCCGAAAATCTGGGTTGAGTAGTGCCAGAGTTCGTCTGAGTCAAATAGCTGACGAAAGGTTGGATCGTCCGCAAACTGACGCCAGCGATTGGCGACATCTAGAGCGCTAGCTGATTTGCTCAGTCCATTGCGATCGCCATTAATATCCCCTACGCCATCAAAAGAGCTGCCGCCCCCAAACGCAGAAATGGTATTGAGCCCCGCATCAGAAAAAGGAATTTCTAGCTGTGCCGCTAGCGCTCGGCGGTAGTCCACATCGACAAACCAGCGATTGTAGTTCACGCAGATTCGCTGCCGCTTTAGGTAGCGACTTTCGTTAGTGAACTCTTTGGCATACTCTAGCCACATTTCTACCATCGGCAGATGCTTCGTCTTCGTCGCGACGAAATTTTGCTTCAGGCGACTAGCAAACAGGTTGAACGGATCGCGTAGGACTAATAAATCAAACTGCTTCGAGCTTTTCCCAATATACAGCTCGCGATTGCGCTCAAAACGCGGCTGGACAATTTGCTGCTAAGCTCCAGTCTTCGTAGCTGTAGATTAGACAGTCGCGCTTGACTAGCTCACCGTTAGCCTGCCGCCTATACACTTTTGCCTGCTTGTGATGCTCTGGGTGATAGCGCAGCAGATTGTCTGACTTGTAGCGATAAGGATTAGTGCCAGCAGCCACATTGTTCAGCAGGCAAACCTCACCCGGCTGTTGTGCTCTAATCCAGTTGAGCACCGCATGATTACCGCTGCGGCGCATACCAACGAGACAGATCTCTTTTTGGTTAATTACTTCTGTGGGACGCGACTGTAATGTTCTTCTCCAGTCTTGTAAAGGATAAACTAGCTGCTCCTTCGCTTTGAATTTTAAGTGAGTGCCTAAATGACTGAAGCGCCCAAGTTTATGCATCAAGCGGTTAGAAGGAAGCGAAGAAGACATTGGCAGGAGATCACTAAAGAGCGCTTAATCTCATAAGTTCCCTGTCGTCTGACGCGCTTAACGTTGTGTAGCACTACGTGGTCTTTCGACGTAAGAACGGTACGACAACTTCGCTGACTTTCTCAGACCAGTCTTCTTGCGCGTAGTGACCTGTCTCTTCTAATTCAGAAATTTCAACGTCCTTGAGTGTCTTTGCAAAGCTCTTTGCCAGCGAGATAGGTAGCCATTTATCGGCAGTGCCCCAGGCAATTAGGGTGGGTGCTGACCAATCAGTAAATCCTTGGTCAATCTCAGTCAAAGTTCGCTTGAGCTGAAGCTGTTTGATCGTGGCTAGGAGCGATCGCCCCGCATCTGAACTTTTCAAAAAGGGCCGACGATAGACATCTAAGTCTTCGTCGCTTACTTCGTACGGCCCACCGCCTTCTAGCGTGCGATCTACCAGGATAGGATCTTGCGTCAGCATGTCTCCGACTAGCGGAATTGCCATCTGCGAAATCTTAAAGGGCAGCTTGGCTTCTGTAGTCAGCGGCGTGTTCAAGATCACCAGGCGCTCAATTTTATCAGGATGCTTTGCTGCGTACAGCAGTCCCGCTGAGCCTAAAAATCCTTGAACGACCAGGAAGAAGCGATCAATTTCTAGCGACTCTAGCCAGGTCTCTAGCCCGTTGACAAAGGCTTCGGGGGTGTAGTCAAATTCGCGCTTGTCTGGCTTGGATGAGTAGCCGTGACCGATCCAGTCGGGTGCGATCGCCCGAAATCCCACCTCCGCCAAACTTGCCATCACCCCGCGCCAGCTATAGCTCTGTGAAACCAGACCATGCAGCAAAACCACCGGCAGCTTATCCGACTCATTGATCGGTAGCGCCTCACGATAGAACCACCGTAATCCGCCCGCCTCACAGTCCTGTTCTGAAATCTTTACCACTGGGCGATCGCTCCTAATGCTTGATGCCTCTTTCGACCTTACTCCCCTGCCGATCCCTAGATCAAACTAGACATCTGTAAAGAGGCCAAAGGGTTAAATTGCTAAAGCCGGACGCGCTATGGCTATGTAGGGATTACAATGCCTCCAAAAGCTAATGTCTAAAGTGAAAATGGTTACAGCGCTTAAAAAACCCTCTTCGTTGATTCACGAAATTCGGCTGGAACTAGTCGGAACCTGGCACCTGTTTAAGTTCAGCGAAACACTTCAACTGCACATGGAAGAGCTGCTGGACAAAAAGAAAGCTGACCAACTCACCCTTGAGGAAGTAGCCGAACTAGATGCTATCTCAGAGCTAGATCGCATCTTTACCCATATGAATGCAATGCTTGCCGCTCAGCATGCCAATTAGCGATAAAACGAAGAGAGCCGTTCGAGAGCGAGCCAGATATTTGTGCGAATATTGTCATTCTTCAGAGCGCTTAAGCGCCAGCCGTTTCACGATTGATCATGTCACGCCCAGATCTTTGGGTGGATCTGATGAACCTGAGAATCTTGCGTTGGCATGCCGCCGCTGTAATGAAAGACGATATAACTTCGTTGCAAGCATTGATCCAGAGTCACAGGCAACAGTTCCCCTTTTCAATCCTCGCCTACAGGAATGGGATGAACATTTCACTTGGGTAGAACAAGGCATTCTGATAGAAGGAAGGACACCTGTTGGCCGAGCAACGAGCGTCCGCCTAGATTTGAATGACACGCGCTATTCGGAAGAAGAGTCCATCCGAGCAACCAGACAATTTTGGCTCAAAACAGGACTGCACCCACCCTAAGCCTTGGCCATAGCTCTCAAGCTATTGATTTACCGAGTGCATCACACTACGCTGCAACAGCGAGCATAGTAACAAATTAAAGACAAGCTTTACCGTCGCTGAATTTCACTGCTATGCGGCATAAGAGACCTCTTTATTCCTATGCAAGTAGTAACCCCAACGAATTATACGAATGTCGCTCTTGCCTGTACCCTTTGTTCCAAAAGACTTCACCGTTCCGAGCATGCTAGAGACGGCGGAGTTTCGCCTTCGCATGCTTACGATTCACGATGTAGTCAAGGACTATGACGCGGTGATGAGTAGTGTTGAGCATCTTAAGACGATCTGGCCTAGTTCTGGATGGCCAATAGGGCTAACGCTCGAACAGAATTTGATTGACCTTGGATGGCATCAGAAGGAGTTTCAGACCCATAATTCTTTCGCCTATACGGTCATCAGCCTTGACGAGTCTGTTGTCCTCGGATGCGTGTATATCGAACCGACGCGAAAGCAAGACTACGATGCGGTGGTTTACTTCTGGGCAAGGCAGAGCGTACTAGCAAGCGGACTAGAAGATCGGCTTTTTGTGGAGATCAAGTCATGGCTGAGCAATTCGTGGCCATTCGCAAGAGCCGCATTTCCTGGACGCGAGATCGACTGGGAGGTCTGGTGTAGTGCCCCAGAGTGAGTTCCTTTTTGCATCTTAATTCATGGTAGATTTTGCCGATGGCTCAGCTAGTTAGAATCCCAAGCGATAAAAAGGCCAAAATGCTACTCTAATCGCAGTAAAGCCACCCACCCCTATGAGCGCCACTTCCTTTGACGATCAAGCCGTTGCCCGTCTTAAAGCAATTCGCCCCGATCTGCTCAAGTTACACAAAGCGTTGCTTTATTCTGAGCGTACTGTCTACGAACAAACGAAAGGCCCGATCGCTAATAGCGGTGAATTCTTTAGACTCGTGACCGAAGACGAAGCCTTTAGCTGGCTGCGACCAATTTCCAAGTTCATTGTCCAGATCGATGAGCTGCTAGACCTGCGCAAGAAAGATAAGGTCGAACCAGAGAGCGCCGCGATTCTCCTCGAAAAAGCGCGGCTAATGCTAAAGCCGAATAAGGACTCCTTGACGCCGCTGGGCGAGCACTACTTTCAGGCAATTCAGAGAGATCCGAAGATTGCGCTGATGCACGCGGATGTCGCAGAGAAGCTACGCGGGGAGGCGTAACGCTAGCTGATTTTCTCTTCTGGCTGCTTTAGCGTTAGGGCGAACCCAGCGACCGCCACCGTCAACGCTCCGGCAACCCAAAAGGGAAATGAATAGCCAAAGGATGTTACCAGCAGCCCAGAGATTGCTGGCCCTACCGCGTTCGAGATACTCAGGTACGAGGCGTTTAGGCCCAGCACTTCGCCCTGTTCGCTCTGATCGCTGCGGGTCGATAGGATTGAGTCGATTAGCGGCATAGGAAAGGCGTTCACTAGGCCGAAAAGGCCCAACAGTATAGAGAAGGCAAAAATATTGGGCAGGGCGGGCATTAGCAGGAACAGAATGCCTCTGGCGACTAGTGCGCCGACTAGGACGTTGACGATGCTGAAGCGTTTGCGCAAGGGTTCTAGGGCGAATACTTGGGAGATGAAGGCCAGGATACCGAAGGCGACGAAGGCGATCGCCAAATTCTTCGCGTCCTGACCCAGTACGTTGATAAAAAATGGCTGAAACGCGAAGGTGAAGATCGTAAACGTTGCGCCGTTGAGAAAGGTCATCAGCAGAATGCGGCCCACGACCGGGCGACCTAGCGCGGTGAAGAGGTTAGTGAAGTTGAATTTTTTGACGATTTTGTTGGCCGGTGCTGCGCTGCCGACTTGGTGATCGGCTTGGGTTTCGCTGAGGAAGAAGAAGCACAAGATTGCGGCGATGAGGGCGATCGCAGCCGACACCAAAAAGCTCATGCCCAGTGACGAGACTGTCAACCCACCAATCTGAACCGGGGGCACTAGCTGGGCGACATAGCTCAGCGGCGGACCTGCCACAAAGCCTAGCCGAAACAGGCCACTGTAGATCCCGAATGCCTGGGTGCGCTGCTCGGGCGTGGTGATATCGCTGACGACTGCTTGGGCGACTGAGTTGTTGCCGCCAGTGATGCCGTCAAAAATGCGAGCGGCGAAAAGTAGCCAGGGGACACCTGCGATCGCCGCCACCAGATTAGATACCACCGTCCCCAGTAGACTAATCACCAGCAGCGGCTTGCGACCTAATCGATCGGAAAGCTGTCCTAGAATTGGCGTACCGACAAACTGCGAGAGCGAATAAGCCGTTGTCAGCAAACTTGCCTCAAAATCACTAAGGCCAAACTGCATCGCATACGGGTACAGCGTCGGAATGATAATCGTAAAACTGACCGAATTGATAAACGAGATCGAAGCAACTATCCAAAACTGTAACGGCAGCTTAGGCTTATCACCTGGCGAGTCACCACGTGAAGACTG
>CAVYWR010000012.1:0-83580 GCA_963772185.1 uncultured cyanobacterium
GAGTACCTTCAGCTTGGGCTTTACCTTCTTCGATAATGGTAGAGGCGTTACCTTTTGCCTGGGCGATCGCCCGCTTACAGTCCGCCTCGGCAGGTGCAATCACATCTGCCTTTAGCTGCTCCATGACTTGCTTAATCCGCTCTTGCTGCACAGGCACGTCCGCCTGAATTCTTGCGAGCTCTGCGGCAATTTCTGCTTCCGCTTCGGCAACCACAGCAGCTCGCATGGTCAAGGCATCTTGAGTGCGCTGCTCGGCGGCGGCCTGAGAAATGCCAATATCGCGCTCTAAACGACGAACTTTGGTAATCTTCTCATTCTCAGCCGTTTGAATTGCTGATTCGGCTTTGGCCTCTGCTTCTGCAATTCGTGCGTCTCGCTGCAAGTCGGCCTGCTGCTTGCGGCCAATCGAATCGAGGTAACGAACGTCATCAGAGATGTTTTGAATCTGCAAAGTGTCGAGCACAAGACCTAGCTTCTCCAGATCTTCCTCTGCCTCATCTAGCAGGCTTTTAGCAAAGGCAATTTTGTCCTCGTTCACCTGTTCAGGGGTCAAGCTAGCTAAAACGCCGCGAAGATTGCCTTCTAGCGTTTCTTTAGCCATTTTCTCGACTTCTTTTCGAGGCTTGCCTAATAGGCGCTCAATCGCGTTGTGGATTGTTGGTTCCTCGCCCGCAATCTTGATATTAGCAACGCCTGAAACATGCAGCGGAATACCGCCTTTAGAGTAGGCGTTAGAGACCTTTAGCTCAATGATCATGTTGGTCAGATTCATTCGCATCACCTTTTCGAGGAGGGGGGTGCGAATGCTACTGCCGCCTTTGACTAGGCGATAGCCGACTTTGCCATTGCCCATCTTGCGACTGCTGCCTGCGAAGATCAGCACCTCGTTAGGCTGACAGATATAGTAGAGGTTCTTGATTGTAAAAGAACCTAATCCGGCTGCTGCAAGCAGGACAATTATGAGTCCTCCCATCGTTTTGCTCTCCTGATAATTGAACTAAGAGGTTAGTGGATGCGTGAATTGAAGGCAGGTAGCTATGCTCGTGCTAGATACTAATGAAGTCGTGCTAGCTGGCGTCGCTAGTTTCGATCTCTTTTGTACTGTTGATGCTGTTTGAGTTGAGCGTGCCGATTACGTCGATACCCAGAGTCTGCTTGACCTCGTTTAGAAACTGTCTAACGACTTCGGGATAGACATTCGCTAGGCTGGCGATCGCCTTACCGTCACCGTTGTCGATCACGTTGATATTCTGTAGCTTCATCCGATGGGGAATCGCTGCGGCTTCTTTTAGTATCATCTCAATCTGCTGAAGCAGAAAGATTTGGCTAGCACTCGTTCCGGTTTCCTTCCAGACCTGCGCCAGCATTTCGTTAACTGCTGCTGCGGCCTTAGCATTCTCAGCGGTGTCTGCTGCTGCGCCCTTAGCGTGGAGAGCCTGCGCTTCCCGACGAGCTTCTGCGGGCAGCACCTCATCAGCCTGTAGACGTAGCCTTTCTAGTTTGGCCCTAACGGTTTGCAACTGCTGTTCAGCTCTAGCTCTAGCTTCTTTCGCAGCCGCAGCGGTGCGCTCTTCTTCTGATTTAGAGCGCTGGTCAAGTTCGGCCTTGATCTTTCGCAGCTCGTTTTGTTTTTCTTGAGTGATGGTCAGTGCTTGAGACTTGAACATTTCGGCCCGCTTTTGACAGTCGGCTTCAATTCGCTCTGCTTGACCAAGCGCTTCTGCTTCGGCAATCTCAGCATCGCGGACAATCTTAGCAATCTGGCGGCGACCAATCGAGCTGAGATAGCCCATGTCGTCAGTCACGCTTTGAACTTTGAGCGTGTCGAGCTGTAGACCTAGCTTGTTAAGATCGCGGGCTACGTCCTCAGCAATGCGCTCGGCAAAGTTCAGTCGATCTTCATTCACCTGCTCTGGGGTCAGGTTCGCGACGACACCACGCAGGTTTCCTTCAAGCGTCTCGCGTACGACTCGGCGAATTTCGGAGCGGTTGCGGCCTAAGAATCGTTCGATGGCGTTGCCGACGATACTGCGTTTGCTAGAGACTTTGACGTTTGCGATCGCCTGAATATTCAGCGGCGTTCCCCCTTTGGCGTAGGAGTTGCTTACCTCTACCGGAATTGGCATGGTGGTCATATCCATTCTTTCCACCTGCTCAAGGATTGGAATTACCAAGGCTCGCCCACCGAAGATGACTCGGTAGCCGACTTCTCTACCATCTGCCTGCTTATACTTGCGGCCAGAGATAATCAGAATCTCATTAGGCTTACAGATTCTTAGACAGGCTTTGAGGAATGTAATTACTGCGGTAATCACAATTAAAGTTAGAACGATAGAGCCGCCTAGTGCGACTTGACTGGTATTAATAGCTTGTTGAGAGTCAGCAGGTTGGATACTGACTTGACTTACTAGCTGCTCACGCTGACTAGACTCCATCTGAACGAAAGGATCTACCTGGCTATCTGGGTTAGACAAAAGATTTGATTGAGAAAATGGTTCGCTCACAGCCTATAACTCCGAAAATCAGTAGATCAGAAAAATTAATAGTGAGAATCAGCAGGGTTTGACGCTGCGTTTTCGGTTGAAACAACCCAAAGGCGGTCCTGCGTACGGCCAACGACTAAGACCGGATCGCCAACGCCAAACGCTCGCGCTTCGTCGGTTTGCGCCACTAGGTGCAAGGTGGCATCACCGACTTCTAGGGTGACTTTGCCTTTACTTTTAGGATCAAAGGGAATTTCAACAACGCCTACTAGCCCAGCAAAATCTTCGTTGCGTAGCAGACTATCAACCTGGCGATGTTTGAGCTGGCGCAAGATGCCGACTAGGGTGCCGCCGCAGAGGATACCCATGATTAGCGCGATCGCAAAAATTAGCCCCACGCCTAGCTCTGGCTCTAACGCTCCCATCACTAGGCCAGTCAGTCCAAAGAAAAATCCGCCAAACGTCCAAAACTTAAAGCTTGTCAGCGTAGAGAGACTAAAGAAGCTTCTCTTTTGCTTGCGAGCGCAAGAACGCAGCAGATCTGGATCGGTATCAACCTGAAAGTCTGTATCGCCATCAGTATCTACGTCACCGTCAAAATCTGCGTCGGTATCTAGATCGGCCTCTAGATCGGCCTCTAAATCAACGTCAAAGTCGGCATCCGCATCCGCGTCAAAATCTTCTAGAAGATCGCCACCAAATAGAGAGAGTCCAACGAAGATACCGCCAATAATCAAACAAAACCAATAGACAGATTGCACAGCTTAGTGACTCTCAAACTAACGATAAGTAGACGTCCTAGATAAGTATCTCTGGGATAGAAACGTTTATACAGCTTTCTGCACTCTGTCTTCTCGAAGAGTACGGATCCACGCTTTGCCATACATTCTACGATTCCCAAATATATAAAGAAGGTCTGTTTCATCGTGTCTGTAGATACCACAGACGTCATCGCCATTCCCGAAAATCTTTACAGATCGTGATTGCTCAAGCACTGGCGGGTAGCTAGTGAGGGACACCAGTGCTGAGTCCTTTGAACGTTTACGCTTTTTCTAGTAGAAACTGACCGTTGCCGTTGTACTCACCATCGCAAGTGCCAAAAATCGTCCCTAGCATGAGTAGATAGAGCCTCCACATACGCCGAAACTCAGGATAGTCCATCCCGTAGTCAAGATCTTTCACAGCAGCTTGGCTGGCATCAAATCGATCCAGCCAAGCTGTCAACGTTTTGTGATAGTTCATGCCATTCATATACCAGCGCTGAACCGTTTTGAGATCTTGGTTACAGTTAGGCATGGCGTCGTAATTCCAATATCGCCCGTGTGGAAAGATATACTTGTGCGTAAACCCAGAAGACATATTATTAGGCGTTCGCACCGTAATGATATGGATGAAGACCTTTCCATTATCTTTGGTCAGCGAAGCCAGCTTTTGAAAAGCCAGCGTCAGATTCCCAACGTGAGAAAATACGCCAATTGTCAAAATCTTGTCAAATTTCTCCTCAAACTCAAACTTGTTCAAGTCACCCTCACAAAGCGTAAATCGCTCTGAGTTTAGATAGCTGATAGGGTCTTTCCTCTTATCTCGTATGAACTCGCACTGCTCATGGCTCAGGTTCAGACCGGTAAAGCGGACATTTGGAAATTTAGACAAGATATAGTTAGGAACACAGCCCCAGCCGCAGCCAAAATCAAGGATATGATCGCCATCTTGAATATCAAGTCGCTCAATGACTTGATCGATCATATGCATTTGACTCTCTTCAAGGTCTTTTGCGCCGCGCTCCCAAAGGCCAGTACTATATTTAGGGTAGATAACATCCCAGTTGCCTAACATCCGATTAAGCATCGGCTGAGGCAGATCATACTGCAACTTCATCAGATCTTTCGAGCCTTCGGCCATCTGATTAGTTTCAGTGAGTACCCACTCGTAAGGCGCTAGTAGTCCTGGAAAATATCGGAAAAATATAGGCATTGACGCCCGTATTGATGAGCGAATCACACTATCTGGAACTTCTATCCCGTTAATATAGGCTTCTGCAAACCCCATCTGAGCCGCATTGAAAATTCGACTGACTGCGCGAGTGGTTCGGTACGAAAGTGATCCTCTCTCAGGCGCTTTCTTTTTAGAAAAGTTTGTTGTATCGAGACTCTTCGATTCCCTTGCTAAAGCCATTACTATACCTTCCTGTATTTTAAAAGTGATCTTTAAATCAAGGCTAATATCCTAGTCAAGCTTAGGTATCTAGCTCGAACTCATTAGATGAAACTCAATAATCTGAGCTTAGTAGTTCGAAGGAACAACAATAGGTTTATAAAAAGTTGAAAACTTAACTGGGATAGTTGGGACTTAACTTAGAATTTAGCTTGCATGCAGCAGCTATTTATATAAATTGTAGTAAAACTCCGCAGAAGCGAAAGTTTAGAATTCTAAAGCGCTAGCTCGACTTTGGCCAAATGAGTGGAGTAAGAGGAAAGCGGCCCTAGAACTGTTGAACGCCCTAGTCAAGCTACCGACGCCAGTTCATGCCTTAACACGACTGCGTTTGGATGCCTAGCTGTACCGACCGGCTCCGCCACGACTAGCCGGGACGCTAAGACGCCTGCGTAAAGTCGGTCAGCGTTTACCGAGACTCAAAGCGCTCGTGCCTAATCCCTATACTCCTTGGCAACCGGTGGTAGTCAAAGATTGCTATGGGCAGGGTGACTACACCCTTGAGATGGCCTCTTCGACAGCCGTTTGGTACCACGCTGACAAGCCTACGATGCCGATTCGGTGGGTCTTAGTCAAAGACCCTTAAGCGCGCCTCGCTACCCAAGCCTTACTTTCTACAGACACAAACGCTGAGCCTACTCTCATCTTGAAGTGTTTTCACTGGCGCTGGCAGACGGAAGTCACCTTCAAGGAAGTCCGCGCTCACCTCGGCGTCGAAACTCAACGGCAGTAGTGGTCCGATAGAGCTATCCTTTTTAGTCACGGCATCGACCGCCCCCAAGACGTTGAAGCGTTTACGTCCAGAGGGTGAAGCGATGATGCGCACAAAGCACCAAACAAAGCCTAAGTAAGCCCGGTGCACAAAGTGAGCAGCATCGATAAAAAAAACAGCGCGTTCTCCCGCTTTAGCCGCCAAGCACGGTTCTAACTCATTGATGCGAAACTGCTCCTGCTCCTCTATCTTTTCTAGATTCACAGCTTTGCCGGGAAGGTAACCGACTTGCCTCGACTGCATCCCCATGCGTTTGAGAAATACTTTGATTTGAGTCGGACTCCGCTTAATCCCAGTGAGATGTTCAATCTCTGCACCGGCTTCAGATAACGTGCGAGGCGGATGCGCTTCAAAGTCGGCTTTGAGACTAGGGATATCAAAGTATCGACGAGAATAGTCGAGCTTTGTGCTTACCGTCGTCGCGGTTTGGATTGAGGCAATAGTCTCGTAGCTTTCGAATGTCGACAACGGCTCTTTCTGCATTAGGAATGACCGTTATTTGGCGTAGTATAGCAAAGCGCGGATGCATTCGCACTTTGCTATGGCACTTTGCGTTATGGGATAAGGGGTGTAGCCTTTCGTGGTGTAGCAAGCAAAGTGCGGAAAGCTATACGTAGTGCGCTGTATGTAGATAATAGCTGTTGCATGGATAACCAGTAGATCGTACAGCTAGATGCTCTCCCGAAGATAGGACAAATTATTGTATCTCTTCAAGTTTAGCGGTAATTCTCTCTACGTTTTCTCTATCTTCGTTTGCCTTGAAGATGTCTAGCGCCCGGTTGAGATCGGCGATCGCCTGTTCGATGTCTCCAAGTATTTCGTGATTGATGGCTCTATTGACATAGGCATATGCGAAGTCTGTCTCCTGATTGATAGCCTCTGTGTAATCAGCTATAGACTTTTCGTACTGCTTTGAGTTGTGGTAAGCGTTGGCGCGGTTGTAGTAAGCCGTCGTGAGGGTGGGCTCTATTGCGATCGCTTGTGTATAGTCCGCGATCGCACCTTCATGATCGCCTAGCTCATCGCGCACCAGTCCTCGGTTTACTTGCATTGTTGCGTTATCAGCTTCTAGCATTAGAGCCTTGTCGAAACTTTCAACCGCCGCCTCAAGACTTCCTTTTTGAGTTTGAACAATTCCTTTTTGATGCCAGTCTTCGGCCGTTTGCGGCGCAGGGACGCAGCTAGAGAAGGTGCCCATAGGTAGCGCGAGCACAGCAGCGATCGCGGACTTTTGAAATGCTTGCAACATGCTTAAACTATTTGATACTGACTGGTATGGAAAACAACGTTGCCTGTCCGTAGGCCAATGATAATACGAGCATAGCAGTCGATAATACACTCATTATTTGCACTGTGCCGAAGGCATTATTGAAGTACATTAGGCGTTCCGATTAGAACAATCAAGCCTTCTAAGTTCAAAGATAGTCAGTTATCAAGAAGAAACTTTCATGCGTAAGCCCAACCAGAAAAAACAAACCGTCAACAACTTCTCTACTAATACTGTCCCTACCGATCTGTTCCAATCTGTTTCTGATAAGCAAGCTGAAACCGTTAAGGGCGGTAGCCGTAGCTAGGAGCGTTGCTGTCATACCGCACTTAAGATTAAAGGAATTTCTGTTCTTTAGCAATAGCAGTTAGCGACTAGTCCAATTGTACGTTTCGCTTTCTAGCATTTTCAGCGGTGCAACAAAAACAATTAGGCTCCTCGGAAGCACAATCTTCAAGGGGCCTGATTTCATCTCTTTAAGTGATACACGCTCGTGAGCTACCGAGGCCCATCGTAGGGAAGGCGCTGCCAGTCTGGATCGACCTGCGCTAGCCAGTCTTCACCTACTCGAATGGTGATATCAGAGTCGATATCACCCGTAGACTCGGAGACAACTTGACCCAAGTCGAGGATGGACTGAATCTCTCTGGCACTGCCAACATCGCCGCGCTGCACTACCACTGAAGTCTGCTGATCTACTTCGGCCCAGTTAGGAACAACATACACATCCACAAAGCCCTGATCTCTTAGGTACTCTGCCATAGAAGAGCTAGCATATCGTTCGTCAGTGGCATTTTGTACAGCAATCCTTAGATTACTGAGCGCCCAGTCAGAAGGCGGCGCGTAGTAGCTGGTATCTGCATCGCTAATAAATTCAGCCATATCCGCATCGAAATAGGTGCGCATAATTTCGCTGTTGACGGTCGGATCAGATAGCCAGTAGCTGGCGCGATATTCTTCTGGGTCGCTGAATCGGCCCGGCAGCATTACCATCTGCAAGTCCTGGGTCTCTAAATCTAGACCAAAGCCCGCTAGCGCTAACAGCTCTTCTGCGCTGAGATTAGTATCAATGCGATTTTGCAGGACGCGCACGATCTGCGGCAGTTTTGGCAGCACGGTGGGATTAGTCAGCCGCTGACGCAGCGCTTTGAGTAGAATCTGCTGCCTTTGGACTCTGCCAATATCACCATAGGCATCTTGGCGAAAGCGAGCAAACTGCTCTGCCTGATCGCCATCTAGAGTTTGCAATCCAGGTTCTAAATCGATTACAAGCCCCTGAGTTTTGTCCTCGTACTGCATGGCTTTGGGTACTAGCACCTCAATGCCACCAACTAGATCGACAATTTCTTTAAACGCGGTAGTGCTGACTCTAACGTATCGATCGATCTCTACGTTGCTGAAGTTGTAGCTGACGGTTTCGGCTGCGAGCTCTGCGCCACCTTCTGCATTGGCTTCGTTGATCTTGTCGATGCCATAGCCCGGAATTTCTACGCGAGTATCCCGAGGAATAGACATCACATTGACGGTGTCTTTTTCTGGATTAATGCGAACGAGCAGCATCGTATCGGTCCGACCGACCAAATCGTCTGGCGTTGCACCTTCGATATCTCTGGCCTCGTCTAGGCCCATCACCAGAATGTTGACTGGCCGAGCCACCTGGTAGCGAAAGCCTGATCGCCATAGATCGCTCAGGGGTGGGGCGATGGCTTCACCCCTGATCTGACGAGGTAGCGGAAAAGTGATAACGGCGATCGCACCTAGCCCAGCCGTAAATAAAGCAGTCGCGGCAAAGGTCCCTGCTAACAGTGTATTTCTTAATAATCGTTGAATCCTAGACCATGGCTTGGGTTTTGGCTGCCAAACGGCTATAGCAGTGGTTTGGCGTTCGGTGGATGTGGTCGCTTGTGATTTTGCTCGCTTATGCTTTGTTTTAGACTCTGATTTGGCCTCTACTCTAGAAAGTGACTGAGAAGCTGATTGTTTTGAACTCGCTTTCGTAGTGGAGGATTGCGCTTCAGCACTGGGGTCTGGTTCATGGGGCGGGGTGGTCATGCTGAGCGGCGTATGAGGTTAACAAAGGGAAAGCTATATTAAACAGGACATTGTTTACACGACTCGTCGTCTGTGAAACAGTTTCTGCCAGAAAGTGAGTCAAGAGATGTAAAGATACCTTCAAATTTGCATCTCATTAATTAATTGTTAAGGGAATTGTAGCTTATGGGCTACCACCCATTAGAAAGCGAGCGGTAGTATGATTCGGAATCTTCGAAGGCATGGTAGAGATTATGGCTCGTTTCATTCCTATTATTTTGGCGGGCGGAAAAGGTGAACGGTTTTGGCCAGTAAGTCGGCTAAAACGGCCAAAGCAATTTCTATGTCTAGATGGAGGTGATAGATCGCTGCTACAATGCACCGCTGATAGATTGCTGCCTCTAGCCAACTGGGAAGATCTGTTCGTGATCACTTCTGCCCAAATAGCTGACGGAGTTAAAGAACAGCTGCCGCAGATGCCGATTGAGAATATTTTGGTGGAGCCTCAAGGCCGAGATACCGCGCCTGCGGTTGCTTGGGCCACTATTGAGGTGGCCAAACGCTATGGCAAGGATGCGATCTGCGGCTTTTTTCCTGCGGATCACTATATTACGGATAAAGTACGCTATTGCGATACGCTGCGGGCCGCGACAGAGCTAGCTGTGAGTGAAGGTGCGATCGCTACACTTGGCATCACGCCCACCTTTGCCTCCACAGGCTATGGCTACATCGAGCAGGGCGAATCGACCGGTCACTTCAGCGCAGGCAGCGTCAGCGACTTGCCCGCCTACAAAGTCAGCCGCTTCGCTGAAAAGCCTGATAGGCCGACTGCCGAATCGTTTCTTGATAGTGGCAACTACAGTTGGAACAGTGGCATGTTCATTTTCCCTGCATCGGTGATGCTGGCCGAACTCAAGACCCACGCTCCTGAGATGACTACTGCCCTACTCGAAAAAGGAGTAGACGCCTACGCCACGCTAGAAAAGCTCAGCATCGACTACGCGGTAATGGAAAAAACCGACCGGGCTTACGTCGTTCCGGCTGACTTTGGCTGGGATGATTTAGGCGATTGGAATGCGATTGAAAGGTTGCTAAAAGGCAAGGACAAAAACGTAGAGATGTGCGAGCACGTTTCTATCGATACCGTCGACAGTATTCTGTACAGCGCTAACCCCAATGAGCTGGTCGTCACAATTGGATTAGAAGACATTGTGGTGGTGCGCGATGGTGATGCCACCTTGATCGTCAAAAAAGACCGCACTCAAGAAATCAAGCAGGCGGTCAAAGCGCTAGGAAAAGAAGAAAGATTTCAGCATCTGCTGTGATTTTTCTCGGCACTTTGCGTCATGGAACAAGGGGTGTAGCCTTTCTATGTGTAGCGAGCAAAGTGCGGAAGGCTATAGATCAGCTCTTTAGCAATGAGATAGCCCCGATAGAAGCAGGCAGTACCATGACCAAGCCTAGCAGGCGGGACATAGGGCATAAACTGTCGTTCTAGAAAGGGTTTGGAGTGCAATTGCTTTGGCTCAGGAGCTTTTGCAGTCGAGCGTTCTATTTCAGGACTTCTACAGTATCGCCAACTTGTAGCCACATTGTCTGCCTGGTAACAGACTTTTCTTGAATCAGATTCTGTCCAAACCAGATTGCTCTGTCCCAAGAGCGGTAGGTCGATAGCGTTGTTGTTGGTTCTTTGGTGCGATCGCCCAAGCTCTGATCCACATTCGGTATCGAGCACCTAGCACAAGGCTTAGCCACTTCAAAAACCACTTCTCCAATCCGAATCCTCTTCCACTCGTCCTCGGCATGAGGGGCGATATCGCCATTGACAACCAGGTTGGGCCGAAATCGATTCATGGGGACAGACCTAGCCTGTCGATCAACTAGCCTTTGATTGAGTCCGGCTAGCGAAGCTTCTGATAGGAGCAGGTAGGGATAGGCATCGGCGAAGCTGACAATTTTCTCGGGACCAAATTTGCCGTGATCGACCGGGCGCTGACTAGTTTCTGGCATGTAGACCAGTTGGCAAGGCACACCAAGGAATTGGCTAAACCAGTCGTCAGCGTCAGTACCGCAGGATAGGGCAGTGGTGCGATCGCCCCAAACCTCCACCGTCATCGAGACATCATCTGCTCCTGGCTGCTGCACTTGCAAAGTAGACATCCCAGGGGCTGTCAGCATGAGCTGCTCTCTGCTGCCTACGTTTTCTATCGCGACCTGCACCAGCGCCATTCTAGGAAAGCGCCGCTGGGTCATGAACTGGCCATTAGCAGAAACCACCATGTAGCGGCGATCACCCTGTAACCCCTGAGGCGTCAGCGCGGCAGTATCTAGCGAAATGCCCGCTGTCGATTTGACCGGATAGATATGTAGCCCGCTAAGAATGATTTCTGCCATCTTAACTCTCTGACATCTCAACTTTCGTCAATCACAGCATCACGGTCTAGCAGCAGTAGATTTCGCAGCTGATCGGTATCTAGCTCTGTCAGCCACTGTTCGCCCGCACCCACGACTTGTTCAGCCAGCGCTTTCTTGCTGTTGATCATTTCGTTGATGCGCTCTTCTAGGGTGCCGGTACACACAAATTTGTGAACCTGAACGTTTTTGGTTTGGCCAATGCGAAAGGCGCGGTCTGTCGCTTGATTTTCAACGGCAGGGTTCCACCAGCGGTCAAAGTGAAAGACATGGTTAGCACGAGTCAGGTTCAAACCCGACGCCGCCTGCTTTGAGTGAAAGGATGAAGATTTTAGGGACCATTGGGATCGAGCTGGAAGCGATCGACCATTTCTTCGCGCTTGTTTTTGGAGGTGCTGCCGTAGAGGAATAGTGATTCGGTGCCAAGGCGGTGCTCTAGGTGACGGCTCAGCAGTTTGCCCCACTCGGCAAACTGGGTAAAGATAAGCGCGCGATCGCCTTCTGCCATCACTTCTTCTAACATTTCATCCAAACGCTGTAGCTTGCCCGAGCGCCGAGCCTTGCCCAAGCTATCCTGCTGAAGAAACTGAGCTGGATGGTTGCAGATCTGCTTGAGCTTGACCAGCAGGCCCAAAATCATGCCGCGCCGCTGCACGCCTGTGGCTTCATCAATTTCGCCAAGGGTACTGTCCACTAGCTTTTGATACAGCCTCGCCTGCTCAGCAGACAGACCGCAGAAGACGGTCATTTCCTGCTTTTCTGGCAGGTCTTGAATGATAGTGCGATCGGTTTTTAGGCGGCGGAGAATGAAGGGTTGGACAAGCGATCGCAATGTTTTGAGTGAGTCCGTATCCCCATATTTTTCAATTGGCGCAGCAAACCGTCGCTTGAAGAAGTTTAGCGGACCCAAGTAGCCAGGATTGAGGAAGTCCATAATCGCCCACAGCTCAGACAGGCGATTCTCCACTGGCGTACCCGTCAGCGCAATCCGAAACTCGCTTTCAATTTCCCGCACGGCTACAGACTGTTTTGCCGTTGGGTTCTTAATATTCTGCGCCTCATCAAGCACCATACCGCGCCACTCGACCCGCTTTAGATCCTTTAGATCTCGCTGCACTAGGGTATAGCTCGTGATCACCAGATCTAGCTTTTGAACCGCTTTCACCAGCGCCGCTCCCTTCGGTCGTTTGTCCCCGTGATAGACCAAAGTCCTCACCTGATTCGGGGCAAACTTGCTCACCTCACGCTGCCAGTTCGTCAGCACAGAAGTCGGACACACCAGCAAAATCGGACCACCCAGCGCCTTTTCCTGCTTCAAATACAGCAAAAAGGCAATCAGCTGAACGGTTTTTCCCAGGCCCATATCGTCTGCTAGACACGCACCCAGTCCCCACTGCTCCAAGAACGAAAGCCACGACACGCCCTTGGCCTGATAGGGCCGTAGCTGTCCGGCAAAGCCATCGGGCTCCGTCATCGGCTCTAGGCTCTGATTCCCGGTAGTCATGGTAGTGATCAGCTCATCTAGCTTGCCAGAGGCGTCAAACTTCACCACTGGCAGCTTGTCGATCAGCTGATTGTCCCCCGTACTAATCCGCAGCGCTTCTTCTACCGACAGCTTCGTCTGCCCCTGTCGCTTCTCAAAAAAGTCCTTGGCCGCTCGCACATCTTGCGGACGCAGCTCTATCCACTGGCCATTGATTTCGACCAGCGGCGTTCCCTGCGTAATCAGCTCATCGAATTCTGCCTTGGTCAGAATCTGACCGCCGACGGACAAATCCCACTTAAAATTCAGCAGACTTTGCAACCCCAATCTCTGCGTTTTGGGGGGAGCCGTTGCGCTGATCTGTAATCCCAAACGGCTAGCGCTAACCTTACTAGGATCGACCAGGTTATCTGGCAAGATTACGCCGAAGCCGCTGTCCTGCAAGCGCCAGGCGGTTGTCTTTAGAAATTGAAAAGCTTCAATCGGACCCAGTACACACTCAGTCGGGCTAGGTTCTAGTAACGTTTGCTTGATCGGTTCGTAGAGCCTAGTCGCTCGGCCTAGCCCACCTAGCAGCGTTTCTTGAGGCGCTTCGATAGTTCGATCTTGATAGAAAAGCGCATCGGTCGGATGCTGCCAGATCAAATCGGCATCCACTTTATAGCTATCGTCATCAATCGCCTGAAGGCCGTAGCGTAGGGTCCAGTCCTGGGTATTCGCCGCAGGGGGCTCTAGCTGAAAACAGGTGCGAAAGCCTTCTACGGTGTCGGTAAGATTTTGTAGCGGGGCGGTCCAGGTGTTGATGGCGTCATTGAGGCGGACCACGCCGACAGGAGTGCTTTCAAAGTGAGGATCGGCTGCGCCGAGGGCATCGATCCATTCATGTAGGGGCAGATCTTTGCTTAAAGGAGCCGCGTTGGATAAGGTGTTGTCTTTAGCGATGCTGCGCACTTGGGCATCGACGATGGTTTCTAGAAAGCTGCGGACAAGCGACTCGCTAGAGAGGGGGATATTTACTTTCAAGGTGGAAGCTTTCTTAGCAGAGGGCGTTAGGTAGCTGCGGCAGATTAAAGGAATGCGATCGCAAAATCCTTTTAGCCGGGTCTGGTCAGTGGCGCTATCGAGTAGAAGCTGCCAGGAGGCGATCGCCCCCTTCTTATCGCCTCTCACGACTGGCACAAACTTTCCGCGTGCCAGTAAATCCAGGCACCACCGCGTCAGATGAGACCAGTAGCGCAGGTCGTCGCCAACAAAGGTATTCACTTCTGACTGGCCTAAAGGTAGCGCTGTCAAAAATTTGACCGTAGTCGTTGCCGTAAGCAGTCCGCCAGACACTTCCCAAGGATGCAGCGCTGATATTGTCTGTGGGTCGGTAGAGAGCACAGGCAATACACTAGTTAGCTGACCTGCTGGCTGTTCGGCTGACTTTTCAGCTTCATCCTGATCTGACTCAAGTTGGTCTGATTGGTCAAATAGCGTGGGCAGGGCCACTACTCTAGAATGCCAGTTACCCGCCTGCTTAGTCTTACGATTAGCCTGCTTTATCTCTGCTTGCATCCATGACAGGTCTAACTCATCCCCTTTCTGGAAGCTGCCCTGTAGCTCAGCTTGTGACAGCTGGTATGGCTGGACAGGTGGCTTCGGCTGCGTGTCTAGATTCGCAGAATTAAGATCTGATAGCGGCGTCGGCTTAGCCTTTCGCCAGGTTTCACCCCATAGAAAGAACCGCTGCAAATCAGGTAACCAGTTGCCGTGTAGAGTTGCCATAGGCAAAGACGCTCAGGGGTATCTAAGTTGAGAGATGTTTAGAAGGGATTCAAAGAGATGGAACCGTGCCTTCAGGGGGTGGCTTTAGGGCTGGGCTTCAAACTGTTCGTAGGCTGCAACGATCCGCTGAACTAGGGCATGACGAACCACATCTGCTTTGGTCAGTTCACAAAATTCGATGCCCTCAACATTCTTCAATATCTTTGCTGCCATTGCCAGTCCTGACTGCTGATATTGCGGCAAATCCGTCTGAGTCACATCCCCAGTGACTACCATGCGCGAATTAAAACCCAAGCGAGTCAGCACCATCTTCATCTGCGCAGGCGTGGTGTTTTGCGCTTCATCTAAAATCACAAACGCATTGCTGAGCGTGCGTCCTCGCATGTACGCCAGCGGCGCTACCTCGATTACCCCTTTCTCCATCAGATATGGAATCCGTTCAGGATCTAATAGCTCGTGCAGCGCATCGTACAGAGGACGCAAGTAGGGGTTGACTTTCTCTTGCAAATCGCCGGGCAAAAAGCCCAATCGCTCTCCTGCTTCTACCGCAGGCCGGGTCAGAATTAGCCGTTCGTATTCTTCGTTCATCAGCGCTTTGACAGCGACCATCGCGGCTAAAAACGTTTTTCCCGTCCCTGCTGGCCCGGTACAGAACGTGAGATCGCTCGTACGCAACGCCTTGATGTATTGCTGCTGGCGAAAGGTTTTGGCGCGAATGACCTGACCGCGACGGGTGGTAGCAATGACGTCTTTTTGGATCGACTGCAGCTCTTCGGCCCGGTGAGTATCTAGCGCGTGGATAGCGGTGAGTACGTCGGTCACGGCGATCGCCTGCCCCTGACTCCAGGTCGGCTCTAGAGTTTCCACGATTCGCTTGACCCGGTTTACCTGATTCTCGGTCCCGGCGACGCTGAGCTCGCTGCCTCGCAGCACCACGGTTGCTCCGGTCTGCTGAGCAATTCGTTTGATATTTTCTTCTCGTGGCCCTGCTAGCGCGATCGCATTTTCAGGACTCATCAGACCGAGCTTATAGTTTCCCATCAAGAACAAAGGCTAAGACAAAAGGCCAAGTGATACAAGCATCATCAGCCTAACGCTTCTAATTGCATATCTTTGGGTCATGGTTTAGAGCGGTAACGCATTCCGATATCGGTGCGCTGATCTTTGTGTACCTGTTTCGAGTCATTTCTCGCGAACTTAATCGGTCTTCGGCTTTGGTTTTTTCTTCGGAGGCGCAGGATTCGTACTGGCTCTTTGAGGCGGCTTTCTATCGCCGCGGTCACTACGAGCTCTACCGCCGCGATCGCTACGCCCTCTGTCACCGCGATCGCCGCTACGCTCAGACTTCTCAGGCCCGGGCTCACCAAACACGCTGAGATTAACCGTCATTTCCTCAAGCTGGCCAGCGACCATAATCGTCTGACGGATCGCTTTGATATTGCGACCGCCTCGGCCAAAGACCCGGCCCTTATCTTCCTCTTCATTAAAAGCGGCTCGCAGCCAGAGCTTACTACCACCCGATAGAGATTCGATATGGAACTTGAGCTCTTCTGGCTTATCCAGAAAGGGCTCCATTAGATAACGTGCTAATGCTTCGTAATCAGCCATATCTTTTGTCCTCAATCGAATCAGAAACGCAATGAAAGCAATGCTCGAAGAGCCGCAGCTAAAAAGTCTGTACTAGCTACCTAGCTGCTCGTACACGTTCGCTTTCTTCAGAATACTCTCCACTGTCTTGGTTGGCTGTGCGCCGTCTTTTAGCCACTTCACAATTGCCGGAACTTCCAAGCGAGTCTCATCAGTTCTAGGGTTGTAGAAGCCTAGCTCTTCTAGCGGACGACCATCACGGCGGTCTTGCGATCGCATAGCGACAATACGGTAGCTAACTTCGCGCTTTTTTCCGTAGCGCTTTAGTCGAATCTTGATCATTGGCAGGATTTAGACGGCGTAGCCGAGCAATTAATAACGTGAACTAACGAGCAGCTCAGCCGCAAACTTAGGCTGTAAATAAAAACCAAGCTGCGAACAAAACTAGAATTAGATCGGAGCAATCGATTTTAGCACTCATTCAGCACTCACAGTAAAGTCAGGCAAAGTTTTCTCTGCCTGTTCTCCACAAGTTATCTGCTCTTGATCAGCCGAGCCTAGTCAATCGTGAAGGAGGAATAGCGTTACTTAATCTTCGTGATCCTCAAACGGGTCGCCGAGCTGCTTGGCGGGTGGGCCAAACGCTGTGTACACAGCAAACGCAGTGAAGGCAAAGACAATCGTTCCGACAGAGACAATAAGAACTGTTGCAGAATCTAAGTTTTCCATTTAGCTTTTTTCGTGATTTCCTCTATGATATTACAGAATATAAAGTAAAAGTTTACCTCCCGATCTCCCCATGGCACAGCGCACGAAACTGGGCAATCTCTTAAAGCCTTTGAACTCTGAGTACGGTAAGGTCTCCCCGGGCTGGGGAACAACGCCAGTAATGGGCGTATTTATGGTTCTATTCCTCGTGTTCTTACTGATCATCCTTCAGCTTTACAACTCCTCTTTGATCATCAACAACGTTGATGTGGACTGGAGAAGCTTGGGCAGCTAAGCAGCTTTGGGCAATTGAAGTCTTGGGCAGATGAAGTCTTGGGCATTTAAGAGCTCGCTGATTGCGGGATTTTTAGCTAGACGCTAGTCGATCAAAGACTTCTCATCTGAAGTCAGTAATTTCTGAGATTTAGTAGAGGGCAGATGCGCTATGCATCGGCCCTTTATAATTTCAGCTAATAGAACACGCATTGGACAAACAATAATGAACATCTTCGGAATCGGTCTGCCTGAGATGGGCCTAATCATGATTGTGGCCCTGCTGGTGTTTGGGCCAAAAAAGCTACCAGAAATTGGCCGCAGCCTAGGAAAAGCCATGAAGGGCTTTCAAGATGCCACAAAAGAATTTGAAACTGAGTTTAAAAAAGAAGCTGAGCGGATTGAAAAGACGGTGGCAGAGCCGATGAAGGCAACTTTGGAAAAGCCTCGGGCCATTGCTCCGGACAAAGCGGCTGATAAGAACACTGGCAAGGATGACGAGCCGACTGAAGCAGAAATCGTCGAAGCGTCTGAAACCGAAGCAACCGAAACTAAAGTCGCTGAAACTGCGGACGAGTCGCAGCCAGCATAGAAAAAGATGACAGGGATATCCCCAGAAACTCAGAAGAACGCCCAGTCGACGGTCGAAGCGCCTGCGCTTGTGCTGCCTAGATTGATCGTCGGTCTAGGTAATCCCGGCCAAAAGTACGAACGCACTCGGCACAACATCGGGTTTGAAATCATTGATGCCTTGGCCAAAAGTTTTCCAGATGTCTCGCTGGTAGAAAATAAGCGCTTTCACGGAGCGTCAGGCGAATTTCGCAGTGCTGGGGAGCGAATTGTCCTGCTAAAGCCGACAACCTACATGAACAAGTCTGGTCAATCAGTTCGAGCTGTTTTGGACTGGTACAAGCTAGCGCCGACTGCCGTACTGGTGATATACGACGATATGGATTTGCCGACTGGCAAGCTGCGGATGCGGCTATCCGGTGGCGCAGGCGGGCACAACGGCATGAAATCAATTATTTCTCATTTGGGCACGAAGGAATTTCCTCGACTGAGGATAGGCGTAGGTAGCGCGGATAAAAATGGTGATCGTGATGGCGCAGTCGTCTCTCACGTACTTGGACGCTTTTCTCTAGAGGATAGAAAAATCGTCGATGCGGTCATTCCAATGGCGGTTGATGCGGTGAATCTGAGTCTGAGAAAAGGCGTAGAGCGCTCAATGAATTTGTATAACGGTCGCGAAGTCGAGCTCTAGGCGGCTGAAATGAATTACACCACTCGTCTGGCAATTAATGCCGATATTGAATGGCTAGACTCTTTCTACAAAGCGCTGATGAAACCTTACGTCGAGCTAACCCACAGATGGGATGAGACAAAGTTTAGAAGATCATTTTCGCCCGAACGTACGTGTATCATCCAATTCAATGGTCAAGATATTGGCATGTTGAAAGTTGAACGCAGAGACGACTATTTTTTCCTCGGCGACATTCAAATCAAAAAAGAATTTCAAAGAAAAGGAATTGGCTCACAGCTAATCAGTGAGTTAATTCAACAGTCTAAGTCCGAAGGCTTGCCCATTCGTCTTAGAGTTTTGAAGGGGAACCCAGCGCTGAGACTCTATCAGCGTTTGGGGTTCGCAGTAGCTAGGGAATTAGACAACGCCTACGAGTTGGAATACGCCGTGCAGGAACCACAAAGAGCCCATGAGTTCAATAGCTAGCGCGAACATTCAGCAACTTTCCAAAGCAGATGTAGAACTGCTACGAGCCCTACTGCATGTTTTTGGAAACGCTTTTGATGAAGCGGAAACCTATAGCAGCGCTCAGCCGAAAGCAGACTATCTTCAGCGTCTGCTTGGCAAAGATCACTTCATTGCACTGGTTGCCCTGAAAAATGGCCAGGTAGTGGGCGGACTAACTGCCTATGAGCTTCAGAAGTTTGAGCAGGCGCGAAGTGAAATCTATATTTATGACTTGGCTGTGTCATTTAAGCATCGCCGAGCAGGAATCGCGACTGCTTTAATTGAAGCACTCAAAGCGATCGCCGCTGATCGAGGAGCCTATGTAATTTTCGTTCAAGCCGATCTTGAGGACGATCCTGCTATCAGCCTATACACGAAGATGGGAAGACGAGAAGATGTACTGCATTTTGATATCTCGGTTTGATATCCCAGTTTGATGTCTCGGTATAAGCAGATGCTTACGATAGCTGACTCGTCTTTCCGTTTTGGTAATTGGCGATCGCCTCTCGAATTTCCCGATGGCTGTTCATCACAAAGGGGCCGTGTCCGACGATCGGCTCATCGACTGGTACAGCTTGCAGAATGAGTGCCTTATATTATAGCCTTCCGCACTTTGCTTGCTACACATAGCAAGGCTACACCCCTTGTTCTATAGCGCAAAGTGCCATAGCAAAGTGCGAATGCATCCGCGCTTTGCTATACAACGGGTCAAGTGACGCGCCTGTACCGAATGCATCCGGTACAGGCTATATGTCGGCTTAGATGCTACTACCCAGGACTGGGATGAAGGAGAGAGACTGCCCGATTCGCTTAGCGGTGGTCCATCGAGGCCGAGCGCTGCCGCTCGCTTGAGCATGCCAGCTATGGCCTGGCGCGCTCAGCATTGAAACCGTTTCTATAGCGTTGGTCACTTGACTGAGGTACAGTTTGCAGGCTGAAAGCCTTATACTACAACGGGTCAAGTGACGCGCCTGTACCGAATGCATCCGGTACAGGCTATATTGATTGGAGTTTCAGTTCTTCACCATTCGTTCGTGTCTAACTAAACTTTCGTTAGTCAATCAGCTCTTGAGGTATTGCAGACTTGATAGGGTGTGTTCGCAAAACCAGCCTATTCTTGTACGTCGAACCGCGTGCCACATCAGCAGTTTGACTATTGTGTCACCCTTTCGGGACACGCCCTAGTTAAAAACTACGATGCCAGAGTAGTTCCGGTTTTACATGCGCCTGTTAAGTCTGTCCCCACCATAACTGCACCTTCTAAGTATGCACAGAGCAGGTTAGCTCTTACCATTGATGCGCCTGTGAAGTTTGTTTCTTGCAGGTTGGCCTCTTCTAGATTTGCTTCAATGAGGATGGCACCCTGCAAGTCTGCTCTCGATAGATCTGCACCCTTCATATTACTATCGCTAATATTAGCTCCGCGCAAGTCGGCTCCACGAATGTCCGCACTCTTGAGATTACAGCCCATCAGCGATGCTCCGCTCAAGAAAGCTCCCGTTAGACTTGCGCCCGTCAGATTTGCGCCCATTAGGTTTGCACCTCGAAGATTCGCCCCGCGCAGGTCCGCACCAGTAAGGTTGCACTGCATGAGATTTGCACCCCATAGATTGGCACGCAAATCTGCACCAGAGAGATCCGCACCAACCAAGTTGCTACCTTCAAGATGGGCTCGGTTGAGATTGGCTTGGCTTAAGTCGCTACCAGTCAGAACCGCTCCAGCAAGATGTGAGCCTGATAGATCGCAACCGGAGAGCTCGGCATCATCTATCCTTACACCACTCAGCTCCTTTATTTTGCCTGCCCGAATGGCCTCAATGTCGATGGTCTGACTCATATATTTTATTTCTAGGCGGTGATTCTAGGTTGGGCTACTTGGAGGTTAGGCGACTGAGAAACTGGCTGTTGAGAGCCTGGCTGTATGGAACAGCTATTTTTTGAAGGACTAGCTACTAAGCGACTGTAGTACCTGAAGCTGTAGTGCCTGAAGGCTTATACTCTGGCCAAGAGTCAACTACATCAGGATCGATGATGCCTGTACCTAGCGTCATTTTGAGCGGAATAGCGGGGAGACTCAAACCCTGCTGTAGTCCACTGACTAGAAAGCTCAAAATTTCTAGAAGCTTGGGATCCCAGCGATCGCCTGACTGAGCTTTGCAATCCGCAAAGGCGTCAGTTACGTGCTGCCACTCGTTCTCCGCAGAGGGAGCTGAGCGCTGAGTATCTTCGTGCCGACGGTGAGCAACAGCATGTTGAAAAGAGGCAACCAGCCCTAGAATTCTTGCCTCTACCGGGATGTTGTCGCCTGACAGTCCGGCTGGCTGTCCGCTTCCGTCCCACCATTCGTGCTGATGGGCGATGATTTGTGCGATCGCCCGCAGTCTAGGTAATACTCTCAAAGTCTGAGCGCCAGCATTTAGCGGACAGCTATCACCCTCTGTTTCCATCGCCTCAGAATCGAGCTGCGCCGGGGCAATTCGGTGCAATAGACTCGCCAAGCGCAGCCGCTGCATCTGCCAGACAGGCAGGTCTAGAAACTGACCCATCATTTCGCATAGAGAAGCCACCTCAGCCGCTGCTAACGGATTAGTGATATCCGCCAAGTCCGCTAGCTGAGCCATCCGCAAATAAGCCTGGAGTTCGTTAGAAACGAGATTCTGGCTAAGGGCATCTGCAAACTTGAATGTCTCAGTTTCCTCTACCTGACGATCGCTACCTTTCAAGTAGTCCACTACTCGCATTACCACATTGCCCACTTCGCCCGTCTTAGACGCTGCTTTGGCATCAATATTAGACAGTCGCTCCTCTAGGTCGGCTTGTAGCTGAGTATCATACTGACCAATGTGGTCGGTCGTAATGGCGATGGTTTCTTTTACCAGAGTCGGATCAAAGGTCCAAAATCCGTAGAATTTGCGCTCTAGGTCGTTTTCTGGAGAGCCGTTGGGTCCGTACTCTTCTGCTGTGAGCTCTTGACATAGCACCATCGCACTATAGGTAGAGCTCATAATCATCAGATGCCACTCTTCAGATACCGGGTCGTCTGTGCTTAGATCAACTAGATCAACGTTGTCGCGATCGCTCGTTGGGTGTTCTCTAAATCCTGCACCGGGCGCAGCTAGAATCACAATCTTCTCAGCCGTATCCGCTAGATCTGCATATCGATCTGCCTCTTGCAAGTACCACTTTCCTTTTTGAAAGGCAGTCACCATCAGAGGCGAAGTCTTTGTAGCTAGGACTGCATCCTCCAAGGCATGACACAGAGCAACCAGGGTGTTCTTGTAATACACACCAAAGTTGAGCGGCGTACGACCAGAAGTTTGTGCATTTTTCTGACTGTCTTTATTTGCTGCCTGCGCATCGTGGCCTGAGCCATCAGCACTACGACGCTCTTGCATCAACTTTTGAAGAATAGAACCCGCCAACATGCCTTTACACAGACCTTACTAAAACCTTTATTAAATATGATTCGGTTGGAACGCTCGGGCTCACTACCTCATCATTTAGCCCAATCGAATCATTCAATCGAGTTAACCAACTTAGTCAACAACTCAGCCGACTAAGATTGTCCACCTACTGACAACCTAAAATCAAACTCCTCTTAAGATGATACCTCAGCCAAGACACGGCTTGGTGGTTTCACGGGCGCACTGAGTGCTTCTGCCAGCGGCGCGCGACCTAGTCGCCTTTCTAAAATGTCCATCACGCCTCGACCGAAATCGTCAGGAGATTCTTTCATGGCACTCAGGCAGACATCACCGAAGTATGCACCCAGCTTACCTGGATTCCACAACAGCTTTAGTGCCACCCAAGGTAGATAGATCGCCAGTGGATTGTAGCCCGGCTTCAAGATATCGTTTTTGAAAGCGTACTCTTCGAGGTGAGTGTGAGGCTGTAATCCAATAAAAAAGATGGCAGGCTCAACTTTGTCAGCGCCAAAGATATTCTCTAGTTCGCGGTGGTAGGCAACAGTCTGACGAATTGTCTCATCCCGTTCATCAATTACATTGAATGAGTAGTTGACTGAGACGTAGTCATCGAACCCGGCAGCCTTTAAATCCCGACAGTTTTGCAAGACAGTTTTGAGGTTGTAGCCCATCCGCATTTTTCGTACCAGCTCTTGCGAGCCACTAGTGATGCCAATTTCAAAGTAGTTCATCCCGGTTGCAACCATCAGCTCACACAGCCGAGGCGTTAGGTTATCTGCTCTGATATATGCCGCCCAGTTGATGTCTGTCATGCCTGATGACTGAATTTTTTCTAGCAGCTCAACAACATCATTGATGTAACGTTTAGCAGGAATAAACTGCGCATCCGTAAACCAGAACTTACGGATACCCCTGTCGTATAGCTGCCTCATCTCCTTGACAACTTCATCGGCAGGATTAATGCGAACCTGCTTACCTTCAACCACAGTGTAGATACAGTAGCAGCAGTTATGAGGACAGCCTCGCTTAGTCTGCACGCCAATGTAGAAGTCCTGTTCCTGCAAGTAGTATTCAAACTCTGGCCACATTGCCTCAATGTAGTCGTAGTCACAGGCAGACTTTTCGATAGGCGTAGGCTGCTCATGGATCAACCTTTCTCTGGGCTGCTCGCCAACAATGTAGCAGCGCTCGCCCGAGAAATCTTCACCGCGCAAGAGCTTTTCTATGAGCATCTCGCCTTCACCAACCGAGACAATCGCTCCTTCTGGCAGCATTTGTGGCATTTGCTCATAGAACACACTGACCGCGCCACCACCTACAACAACTTTGACATCTGGCTGATACTTTTTGGCTCGCTTTAGCCCTCGCTTGATTAGCTTCTCGTTGCGACGCAGTTCGGCTAGGTAGGTAGCAGTCATACGCGCGCCACCAATAGCGCCCCTCAGTCTCACTAGCGGATTAGGCGCGTAGGCAAATTCAAAGGCGTTTTGCAGAGGATTGCCGCCTCTACCACCCACTGGTGCATAGATCTGGATATCGCGCCACGAAAAAACAAGCAGCGAAGGCTGAAAGCTGTCAATTTGACGATCTAGAGCCCTGGTAAAGTCCAGAGGAGGCACCGTACCCATATCGAATATTTGCTGCTCTACTTCCGGAAAGCACTTGTGTATGTGATCGGCTAGATAGACAACACCGATAGGGAAGATAGGATTACACGGGAGTCGAACGTAGAGGATGCGGGCGTTCATGGCAGGCAATAGCAGCTCTCAGACTTTTCACATATCTTTACGATAGCACTGACTCCAGGTGAGGAGCACGCCTCCAGAAATCTTTCGCGTTTCTCTGCCTAGTCTGCATAGATAGTCTGCATAATTTTTTTAGGGTCATTTATTTCACTGGCTTCAAATAGTAAATACTCTGTCTCTAGAACGATAAAAGTAGAGAATCTACCTGATAACCTTCTGTAAGGATGCCTACTTCAAAAGTATGCAGCTTCTCCGTTTTAATAGAAAACTGAAGTAAAGATTTATTTCGCCGCCCAAAGTTATGTGGCGATTGCTCACAAAAAGACTCTGCGATCAATGCTATTTGCTATTTGGTTATGGCAATGGCTATCTAGTTATTAGAGTGCAACGCTGACTTATTCTGAGAGCACCATTGCGTGATATCGCTGTTGATTTATTGTTGAAATGCTTACCGAATACCATCTTTTAGTAGGTTAGTTTTGTTTAGTTTGAACTCAAGCGATAGTTTTCACTTTTCCACAGTGACTTTGTGCTGTTTGTCACAACAGTTTGAGGGCTATAGAATCAGCGAATTAACCCTACAAACTTAGCTTCTCTTTGACTGTGACAACCCTTAATATTAGGCGATCCCGACAAATGCTTTTGGCTTGGTATTCATTATTACAGTCATCTGATTTTTGAGGTGTTAGCCTCATTAAGTGTGAAGTGTTTCAGACAGTTTCTTCTCTTCCCAAATCATGGCTCAAATCATCGATCCCATTCCGTCTGACGACGCTGCTGTTCTCCTTTGCTGCTACGTCAATGTCACCAGTAAAATCCAGATCGCACGCATCTCGAATGTACCTAACTGGTACTTTGAACGTGTCGTATTTCCAGGACAGCGGCTTTTGTTTGAGGCGGTTTCTACTGCAAAGCTAGAGATTCATACAGGGATGATGGCAAGCGCTATCTTGTCCGATACCATTGACTGTCAGGGTCTAGCAATTCAGCCTGATAGCGATGAGGCTGCGCCCTCCAGCCTATTTACCTCGGAGAATAAGTTAGAGAGCAAAGGTCTAGAGGCGTCTGTGAGCACATAGGAATACGTCAGAGTCAGCTACAAACTGCGTCAGTTTCAGGAAAGTTTGTCTGACAAATTTTGATAATGTGTAAATCTCTAGAGTAACCTAGTAGCAATTTACTAGAAAGGAATATTGGCGTGGATCTGCCTTCGTTTATCTGGCTATGGAGAATAGCGGCCTGGTCGATGGGATTCTCTATAGCGGCTTACACGCTGTTAGCAGCGAGCGGAGCTGGCTTATTCTATACGCGTTCGGACAAGCATTTTTCTCGACCTAGCTGGTTGCGGCTAGCCCATATTGCGACGGGCATCACTATGGTGCTTTTGGTACTGCTGCTGTTGTCTATTGGCGTGGTCGGGACGCTAGGTGAGTTCGGCAGTCTAGGGCATTCGCTGCATCTGCCTGCTGGGCTATTTGTGGTGCTGTTGACTCTAGTGTCGGCCTGGAGCGCGACGCGGATCAGCCCGGAACGACAGTGGGCAAGGACGCTGCACATTAGTCTCAACGCTGGTTTATTTCTCGCCTTTATCGCGGTGAGTGCTTCTGGTTGGAGTGTGGTTCAAAAATATCTGTAACAACTTAGAGAATGACTCGAAGCTGACCTACCTTCCTTATCTAGGGTCTTTACGATAGGTTCTTTATAGAAATTGATATCGCAATAGTTGTGTCTGTCTTAGCCTTATGAATTCTGAGCCTCTACCTGCCAAAGACAGCTTCAAGATCTCGCCTATTATTCAGCTCACGCTTGTCTCTTTGTATATTGCGCTAGTGATTCCGCTGCCTTTTCTAGCTGAGATGACTAGTGCTCCAGTTCCACCTAGGTTACTTTGGGTTGGGTTTGTGGTGGGAATGGTGGCTCTATGGAGTGGGTTAAGCGAACGTGTGCTAGTTGATGAGGATAGTATTGCCGTTACTTACCCTGCTTGGGTAAGCGCGTTTGGTCGCAAGGGCTGGATGCTGCGCTGGGATGAGATTACGGCGCTAAAGCCGCGTTCTACTGGGCAAGGAGGCATTGTGTATTACTTCCTTAATCGAGCGCAGGATAGGGCCTATTTGCTACCGATGCGAGTGGTTGGGTTCGCGCGTCTGATGCGGTATGTCGAAGCGAAGACTGAGGTTGATACTCGTGATGTGAAGCCACTTTCTCAGCCCTGGATGTACGCTATTTTGCTGGGGCTGACGGCGATGCTGCTGGTGGTTGATATATGGACGATTGGGGCAGCTAGCAGTTTTACGCCAGTTACCTAGAGGACAGGCGATGAGGATTGGTATTTTCGATGGTTTTGGCGTTTGAAGGGGTGACGATGAGAGCCACGGTTGGCATCGCTGAGATTCTTAAGGATGTGACTTTTTCTTTGGAGCTGGGTGATTTTGTTGCATTGGTAGGGCCATCTGGTTCGGGTAAAACCAGTCTGCTACGGCTGATGAACCGGTTGGCTGAAGCGAGCAGCGGTCAAATTCGGTTTATGGGTACCAATATTCAGCAGGTATCGGTGGTGTCTTTGCGGCGTCAAATTGCGCTGGTCAATCAAGAGAGTCGACTGCTGGGAATGACTGTGAAAGCGGCGCTGGGCTACCCGCTGTGGTTACAGGGTCAGTCGGCTGGGAAAGTCAATCGAGGTGCAATTGATCAAAGCGCAATCAATCAAAGCGTAAAGACATGGGCGGATCGGCTCAAGATTCCAACAGACTGGATGGAGCGCACAGCGGTGAACTTGTCTTTGGGCCAGCGGCAGCGGGTAGCGATCGCACGCGCCTTAATCACGCAGCCCAAAGTCCTCTTGCTAGACGAACCGACCTCAGCCCAAGACGTTGGCTACAGTGAGTTCCTTCTATCGCTTCTAGCTGAATTCACCCAGCAGAATCAGATGGCTATCGTCATGGCAAATCATCAGATAGAGCTGCTATCTAGGTATGCCAATCGCCTTTGGCAGATAGAGCGGGGCCGATTGATAGCAGATATGCCCGCTAGCAAAGTCGATTGGGTGCAGCTACGTCAGCAGCTAGTTGACCAGGCACAGAAAGAACAAGCCGATTGGGATTGAGGTCGCTCAAGCAGGCTTACCGTGTGCGATCGCCATCACTTCCATTGCTGAGGTTCCCATCTGTCCCACACAGATCTGATAGCCTACGTTACGCACCGTTTGAATCAGATCAGGATGACGCGGATCTACCTCAATTTTCTTACGTAAAGACAGCACGTGCGTGTCCACTGTACGCGGATTGTCTATTGCATCTGGCCAAGCGCGACGTAGCAAATCGATTCGGCTAAGCGGCTCTCCTTCGGCTTGAGTGAGCACGTAGAGCAAGCTAAACTCCTGCGGCGTTAGATCGATAAAATCGCCCTTGTATCGCACTCGTCTCTGGACCAAGTCAATGTGCAAATCGCCATAGTCTACCGCTAGGGGAGTCGTGGTGTGGCGACTGCGCCGGGTCAGCGATTCCACCCGCGCCAAAAATTCCTTCATGCCAAAAGGCTTTTTGAGATAGTCGTCTGCGCCAGCACCCAGTCCATTGACCACATCGGCTTCTGTAATCCGCGCCGAGAGCATCAAAATCAGCGGGTAGCTTTGATTTCTTAACCACTGACAGAGCTGTATTCCTTGTCCACCGCTGAACTCTGCTTCTAACACAACCAGATTTGGCTGATGAGACTGAAAGTTGTCTCTAGCCGAGATCATGTCGGTACACTGCTGAACCTGATATCCCGCTTGCTGCAAGTTCCAACTGAGTAAAGAACGCAAATTAGGATTGCTTTCTATAACCTGAATACTCGTTTTAACGGTGTGGTTGACGATGTCGTTCACAAAAGGAAGAGCGAACTCAATGCCGCTAGCTACAGGTCTTATAAAAGAACAGTATCAGAGCCATTTTCTCAGTTCTGTAATCGAGGTTACGGGAGCAAAATCCCTCTACAGAAGCACGATATCTACTGTTTTGAATCGGTCCAAGCCGATTCCACCTGATAAAATGTAACGAGTAGTCCCTATCTCGGTCGACCCTGAATTGGCCACTTTAAAGCTTTTGTTGAGTACTCGAGGAAGATTAAACTAATGCTTCAAGACGCCAGAACGATCCGTTACTACCAGCGGATTACTGACACACTCGTCGACTACTGGAATAAAGGCTATCGCACGGATGAGCTTAGACTCTATCTAGAAGGATACGTTACATCTTTGCGTCACTCCGGTGCGATTGAATCGTATTTAATCAATCAGTTAGAACAAGAAAGTCTGCGCTTTTTGCATGACACCTCTAACTTTATCGTTGCGCAACCTGAGGTAGAGACAGACTATTACTAGAACGCGGATTTAGGATGCAGTGACTAAAATGGCCACTAGATTTCAGTAGAAAAGCGCACCCATTGAGATTTTCATCACAATCAGCGCGCTTTAACTAGAAGAAAAGACTTCTGTTCTTACTTACTTTTGACTATTGTCGGCTTTGACTTGTTTCGATTTTGACTGAACTAAATCTTCTAGTCGTTCAACCCTTGTACTACGAAGCTAGAGCAACTTCTACTGTTTCTTGAAGATTGCCTTCTTCGTACATTTTGATCAAGATGTCTGAACCGCCGATAAATTCACCGTTGATATAAACCTGGGGAATAGTAGGCCAGTTGGAATATTCCTTAATTCCCTGTCGAATTTCTGGGTCGGCTAGAACGTCTATCGTTTCATAGGGTGCACCTAGCATGTTGAGGATTTGCACAACGTTGTTAGAAAAGCCGCACTGAGGCATGAGCTTGGTGCCTTTCATAAACACCATGATCTTGTTTTCTTCGACTAGGGTGTCGATTCTGGATTTTGTTTCTGGAGACATCGCTACCTTTTAGTTGAGTGTGCTGCGCCTATAGAAAGCTCTATAGATATCGCATATAAGCGTCATTGTAGTAGCTAGCTTAGCTGAGTCGCATCATGCTGCTACTTCGTATTGTTGTCTATACGGCGGCGACTTCATTTGGGGTTTTAGTATCTAGAGAAAGCGCATGAATAGCTTCTGAGGCCATTGCCGTATTGACTGCCTTGTAGACGAGCTGATGCCGCTTGACTAGACTCAAACCTTCAAAAGCATTGGAGACAACAGCGACTTGATAGTGGTCACCACCGCCTGTGAGATCTTGTACGGCAACATTGGCATCTGGCAGACCGGCCTTAATCATTGCTTCTACTTGGTTAGGGCTGATCATCTACGTTTCCTCTGATTTTTTAGATGGGAAGTTGACCCACCTATTATGCCGTAACGTCTTGTTGGCAAGCGCATTAGCTAGGCAAATCATCTAAACCAGTTAGCTAGGTGAGTTGAAGGAGACACCGACAAAGCCTAGTTCGTAGAGCTGCTGGTAAGCTTGCTGGCCAAGATCGCGAGTAGGCTGCTGACTTCTGACAACTTCTACCAGTAGAGGAACGGCTAGATCTGGACGGTCTTGAGCGCGGTAGACGACGGCTAGCTGATAGCTGGCCTGGTCGCGAACCTGTGCAGATTCTAGAGCGAGCGATCGCAAGTCCTCATTCACACGGCTATCTAGGCCAACAAACACGCTAGACAAGCTTTGATAGTGAGCAGAAACATCGTTGAGTGCTTGACGAGCTTCCATCAGCTTGGTTGCAGCTAGTGCATAGTCCTGAGCGCTGATAGCCACTTCAGCCTCACTCATCAGCGACTGACCCGCCGCAATCCCGATTGGACTGGTTGCTTGTCCTACGGCGCGAGTCACCGTTGGCATTGCATCGGCATCTGAATTCACAGCATCCGACATCTGAGCTTGGGCGGGTGATGTAATAACTGTGGAGAGAGCAGCCGCGCTGATTGCCGACAGACTGATTGTCGATAGAGCGCTAGTCGCCTTGAAAGCAGCGCTAGAGAAAAAAGCTTTGAGTTCGGAAACCATGTTGTGAGGAAGCGGCGTAAAAGTCCAGCTTACTTATAGGTGATTCAACCTAGATTAGGGCATGACGCTCTCTGTTGTCGTCTTTTGATGTGACTCTTGACTAAGTGGATTGCAAAAGTTTGACGAAGGAACCTCTATATATCGATCTGTACTAAGCTGTGCAGGCATATCAGCTTTGTGTAGTTCTTTGCAGTCCTTTAGATATATAGATTTAAGGCCGTAGATTCATGGGTCCATCAGAATCTTTTCTAGTCGATCAGCTTGTTAGCAGTCCTGTCGAGGAAAGCTCTGTCAGCGGCGGAGCAGGTGTGCTGCCCGGACAAGAGGGCGTCATCCTACAGCGTGGTGGCGAAGAGCTCCTAGTTCGCAAGCTCAAAAATCGGCTAACGTTCTGCTGGACATTTGAAATGGTCGATGGCGCGGCGGATACCGGGGCGATCAGTGAGCTGTCAGCGCGGTGGCAGCCGCAGCAGGTAAGGAATATTACGCCGAATGCCATGCAGCCTAGCGAATCGGCTCGAACGGCGGCAGCGCAGTCTGGAAATGATCGGAATGGCCAGATGGAATGGCTGTTGGAGTGGCAGGTAGAAGCCGCTCAATTAGAAGCCGCCATGAGCGACTTGCGAGCGTTAGACGAGATTGTCTATGTCAGCCACGTGTATGAGCCGGTTGTAAGTCCTGAATCTTATGCTTACCTGGGCAACCAGCTGACTGTACAGTTCATCGACCCACTGTCGTTCGATCAGATTGATCGGATTGCGCTGAGCGTTGGCATTATTCGACTACAGTCGATTGCAGGTAGCGGCAATACGCATAGCTTTAAGGTTGGGCCGATGGCGCGACAGAACCCATTAAAAATTGCGAATCAGCTGAAGCGCCATCCGCAGGTGTTGCTGGCCGAGCCAAATATTATTATGGCGATCGCACCGCTGTATCGCCCCACCGACGACCGCTATTCCCAACAGTGGTACCTTAACCACCGAGGCGGACGCGACTTGGCCCCTGGTTCGCATGTTTCTGCTGAGAAAGCCTGGGATATCACCAGAGGTAGCCGTTCGATTACGATTGCGATCGCCGACGACGCCTTTGATCTTTCCCACCCCGACTTACAGGGAGCAGGCAAGATCGTTGCCCCTAGAGACTTCAAGAACAGCGACGGGCTACCAACACCCGCTTCTAATCAGAACGAGAATCATGGGACAGCCGTAGCGGGCGTTGCCCTTGCCGAAGAAACGGGTCAAGGCATTGTGGGGATTGCGCCGGGATGTAGCCTAATGCCATTGCAAACGACTGGCTATCTCGATGATGTTTCTATTGAGAACCTGTTTGACTGGGCGATAGAGCAAGAAGCGGACGTAATCTCTTGTAGCTGGTCGCCCGCCTCAAATTACTTTGCGCTATCACGGCGGATTAGTCAGGCGATCAAGAAAGCAGCGACTCAGGGCCGCAACGGAAAAGGCTGCGTGGTGCTTTTTTCAGCGGGTAATGCCAATCGACCTGTGGATGGTCAGGTTGAGGAGATGGGCTGGCCCAAAAATGTGCTACGCGGTCTGACCAAATGGCTAAGCGGATTCGCGGTGCATCCCGATGTCATTACCGTCTCCGCCTGCACCAGCTTGAATCGTAAATCTGCTTACAGCAACTGGGGCCGAGATGTATCAGTCGCTGCGCCTAGTAACAATGCGCCGCCGTCAATGTCTCTATCGACTGGACGGTTTGATACGGGGCCACTAGTCAAGGTGGCGCTGCCGGGGCGGGTGGTGCTGACAAGCGATCGCACTGGCGATCAAGGCTACACCGACAATGACTACACAGGCTTTGGCGGTACCTCTAGCGCCTGTCCTTTGGTCGCAGGCGTTGTCGGCCTGATGCTATCTGTGAACCCTGATCTGACCGCCAGGGAAGTCAAGCAAATTTTGCAGCGAACCGCTGACAAAATCATCGATAAGCAGCCCGATCCGCAGCTCAATCAAAAATACGGCACCTACAACAGCAGAGGCCATTCCCTCTGGTTTGGCTATGGCAAAGTCAACGCGTTCAACGCAGTCAAAGCAGCGCAGGCGCAAGGCGTCAGCGGATCCTCGTCTAATCGGACCCTAAAAGCTACGGTCAGCGCTCAGAATGAAATTGCTTTTTCTATCCCAGACGATAATCCTAGAGGCGTGTCTAGCCCAATCACAATTCGAGAGAGTGGCAGACTGCAAGATATCAAGGTCTACATTCAAGCCGAGCACGAGTTCTTGAGCGATCTTTCTTTCACATTAATCACACCAGATACTCAAAAGGTTCTAGTCCAAGGTCGGACGCTAGGACGCCAAACGCGACTGCAAAGAACGTACTCTTTGGTCAGTACGCCCGCTCTGCGCCAGCTACTGAACGCGTCAGTGAAAGGGAGCTGGCGGCTGCAAGTGATTGACCATGTTCCTGGAAGCGTGGGTCAGCTCAAGAAATGGTCACTGACATTAGGCATATGACCTGGCTTATGTTGTCTCATGCCTGGGGTCGTCTAAACTCATGAAGTGATGAGTGGGATTATCAATCCGGTTCGTTCTATCTGTCGATGACTACTGCCGATAACTACCGCCCGATAACTATCATGGTGCAGGCCACAGCCCAATCACTAACGTTCGATGACTTTATAGCGCTGTATCCAGAAGATGGCGGTCGCTACGAGCTGCGCTACGGGGAGATAGTGGAGATGAGACCTATCGGTCCACATGAGCAGGTGATTGCACTGATTAGAAGAAAACTAGATCTGGAGATCGATAGATTAGCTCTCTCCTTATTTATTCCGCAATCCTGTCTAATCAAACCCCAACGAGAGGCAGAAGGGTATCTGCCGGACATCGTTGTTTTAGAAACAGCAAAGGTTAACGAAGACCCCTACTGGAATAAATCATCCAGCATCTCCACAGGCGCACCTGTCAAGCTGATTGTCGAAGTTGTCAGTACTAACTGGCAAGATGATTACCTGATCAAGCTAGCAGAGTACGAAAAGCTTGGGGTGCCTGAATACTGGATAGTAGATTATCGCGCGCTTGGCGGCGTGCGCTTCATCGGCTCACCCAAAACGCCGACGGTGTGGATATATCGATTGAACGGTAGCGAATATGAAACGGGCCAATCTTTTATCGAGGGCGACTTGCTGCAGTCTGCCGGATTTCCTGAGCTATCACTCTGCGTCAATCAGATTCTCCGTGCCAGCGTAGGGACATAGCATGCTCTACCTCTTGTGTTATGCCTCTACCAGATGGTTCTGCAAAGCTAGTGCCTGTAGACTATCTTGCAAATCGTTAGTTAGTCGTTTTGACTGCTCTTTACCTGCACCTTTGTAGTTCGTAACGGCAAGTGGTTCACCAACATGAATAGTGACGCTGCTCCGCCATTTTGGGCACAGATCGCTATATTTCAAGGTAATGGGAACGATTTTGACGTTTAGGTTGGGCCTGCTATTTTCGGCACGTAGGGCGATGCGGGCAAGGCCGGGTTTGAGCGGGTTGATGCGATCGCGAAATATATTTCCCTCTGGATAGATCACCAGCATCTCATTGCCCTGTAACAGATTGACCCCGTGTCGCAAAGACTGGATCGAAGGCTTACGCACATGCACCGGAAATCCACCCAGTCGGCGGATAAACCAGCCTTGAATCCCGGTACATTCATCGGCTGTCACCATGAATCTGAGATAGCGGCCTGCGCGTTGTCCTAGCAATCCAACTAGTAACGAGTCCCAGCGAGCCTGATGAGTCGGAGCTAAGACGACGGGTCCTTCAGTCGGAATGTTTTCTTCTCCCAAAATCTCAATGTCACTGAAGTAGATGGGTAAAACTAGCCATTTACCGATGGCATACATAATAGGCGCGAGCCAAGGGGAGAGACGAGATTTCACTGCCGGACACTGACGGGCAGCAGGAAATACCATATCCATAGGAAAATTAATCAGCATATGTGTGACAAAAAGGCACCTTAGATGCGTATACAGCTTAGGCGCAGATGTATTTGTCAGCGCGATCGCCTGACAAATGTAATGAACCCACAGTAGACGAGCAGTCGTGAGCAATCGAGACTGCCGCTGACACTTTCAAGGTTGGCTTGATAAAAGATCTAGTGCTACTTCGCTGCTTTGCCTGAGGCCGCCTTTGCCTGAAGCCGCCTTTGCTTAAACCAATCTTGTAGCTGCTGCCGACAGGCGGTAGCTAAGACCCCGTCAATCACAGTTAGCTTGTGATTAGATCCAGGCCCATCTGGCAGATTCAAGACAGAACGGATTGCGCCTGTTTTTGGATCGCTGGCACCATACACCAGTAAGCCCAAACGACCGTGAATGATTGCGCCTGCGCACATCGGACAGGGTTCTAAGGTCACATACAAGGTGCATCGGTTGAGATGCCAGTCGCCTAGCTGTTTGGCCGCTGCTCGAATCGCTAATACTTCTGCGTGGGCAGTCGGGTCTTGATCGCGCTCCTTGCGGTTGGTGGCTGAGGCAATTAGCTGATTGTCTGGACCGACGATGATGGCCGCAACGGGAATTTCTCCGGCTGCACCTGCGGCTTGAGCTAGGGCGTGCGATCGCCACATCCATTCCTCATGCCGCTGTATCGCTATTTTCTCAGATTCCCGACCATTTACGGATTTCAATCCGTCGGTATTTGTATCAAGTGCCATACTTAGTAGAGCGAATTGCCTCTTTTCATGCCTTCTTCCAATAGTATGGTCACCACCGTAGATTTTCTCAATCAGCTCAATCCAGCCCAGCGTCAGTCTGTAGAGCATTTTTGCGGACCTCTGCTAGTCGTCGCCGGAGCCGGATCAGGCAAAACTCGCGCCCTCACCTATCGCATCGCCAATCTGATCCTCAATCACCGGGTCGATCCTGAAAATATCCTAGCGGTCACCTTTACGAACAAAGCCGCTCGCGAAATGAAAGAGCGCATCGAAAAGCTCTTCGCCGAACAGGAATCGCTTGCTCGCCACGGCAAACCCTTTCACATGCTGCCAGAGCGCGAGCAAATCCAGCTGCGCTCCTATGTCTACAAAACCTTTATCAAGGGTCTCTGGGTTGGCACCTTCCACGCCCTCTGCGCCCGTATTCTGCGCTACGACATCGAGAAATACCAGAGCGCTGACGGTCAGCAATGGACCAAAAGCTTCTCTATATTCGACGAATCCGATGCCCAGAGCCTAGTCAAAAGCATCGTCATCAGCACGATGAACCTAGACGATCGCAAATTTAACCCCCGCTCTGTCCGTTTCGCCATCAGCAACGCCAAAAACCAAGGCTTCACCCCTGACCAATACGAGCAAGAAAATCCGCACTTCAAAGGGCGCACCACTGCCGAAGTCTATCGCCTCTATCAAAAAGGACTATCCGCCAATAACGCCCTAGACTTCGACGATCTTATTCGTCTGCCCGTCCAGCTCTTCCGTCAGAACGAACAGGTCTTAGACTACTGGCATCGCCGCTTTCGCCATATCCTAGTCGACGAATATCAAGACACTAATCGCACCCAGTACGACTTGATTCAGCTACTTGCCACCAATGGCCAGGGCAGCAATTTTGACGGCTGGAACAACCGATCCGTCTTTGTCGTAGGTGACGCTGACCAAAGCATCTACTCCTTCCGCGCCGCTGACTTCACCATTCTGATGGGCTTCCAAGAAGAATTCGGCGATGGCCTCACCGATGACGAAACCCAGACTCTAGTCAAACTAGAAGAAAACTATCGCTCTACTTCCAATATTCTCGATGTTGCCAACCATCTGATCGAAAACAACACCGAGCGGATTGACAAGATCCTTCGGGCCACTAGAGGAGAAGGCGACTCCATTCTCTGTCACCGCGCTGATAACGAAGCGATGGAAGCAGAGTACGTCGTCGGCCAGATTCGCAACCTAGAGCTAAAAAATCCAGAGCTACAGTGGAAAGACTTTGCCATTCTCTACCGCACCAACGCTCAGTCTAGAGCGATGGAAGAAGTCCTGACTCGATTTAGCATCCCCTACCGCGTAGTCGGCGGCCTGCGTTTCTATGACCGCCGCGAAATCAAAGATATGCTCGCCTATATGCGCCTAGCGGTGAACCCCGCCGATAGCGTTAGCCTGAAGCGCATCATCAACACCCCTAGACGCGGCATTGGCAAAACGACACTCGACAATTTAGACAAGGCAGCTAGCGAACTAGGCGTACCGCTATGGGAAATCATTCAAGACGAAACATCGGTTAAAACGCTAGCAGGTAGAGCCGGGAAAAAAGTCACTGGCTTTGCTGAAATGATCAAAAGCTGGCAAGCGCGAGCGGATTCGGTTGGGCCTTCTGAGCTGGTACAAGACGTGCTAGAGCAAACTGGCTATATCGAATCATTGAAATCAAAAGGCACCGAAGAAGACGAAACCCGAATTGAAAACATCCAGGAGCTCTATAATGCCGTCGTCCAATTTGAAGAAGAAAACGAAGATGCTACGCTCCTTACCTTCCTAGCGAATGCCTCACTCAGCACCGATCGAGACGACAATGATGACGGCAACCAGGTAACGCTGATGACCCTTCATGCCTCAAAGGGACTAGAATTTCCGGTTGTCTTCCTAGTCGGGCTAGAGCAGGGACTTTTCCCTAGCTTCCGCTCACTAGAAGACGCTGCCGCCATCGAAGAAGAGCGCCGCCTCTGCTACGTCGGTATCACCCGCGCCCAAGACCGCCTGTTCATTTCCCACGCCCGCGAACGCCGCACCTACGGCCACATGCGCGAAGTTTCCACCCCTTCCATCTTCCTCAGCGAACTCCCTCGCGACTACATCCTCGCCACCGTCCCTAGCGCCCTGCCCGAGCGCTGGACCACCACCACCCGCCAAGCGAAACTCAAAAACCCCCAGCCCAACCTCAACAAACCCGGCACCCACGAAAATGACTGGAACGTTGGCGCACCCGTCATCCATAAAGCCTTTGGTGAAGGCAAAGTCACTCACATTTTTGGCGCAGGCAACAAAATCTGCCTGGCGATCCACTTTCCTGGCATTGGCAAAAAAATCATTGACCCTAGAACCACAACGCTAGATCGTCCTGATTAGTACTGGTGTGGTGTCATCAGGTGCTATTGCGCTTTGCGTTATGGAATAACGAGTGCAGCCTTTCTATAGCAAGGCGCGGATGCATACTCTTCGAGAAGGCGAAGCCTACGCACTTTACTATGGCACTTTGCGCTATAGCACAAGGGGTGTAGCCTTGCTATGTGTAGCAAGCAAAATGCGGAAAGCTATATTAGCTTCAGTCGAGGGTGTCTGGAATCACAGCAGGGCGAATTCATAGAGATAGTTCAATCTAGTAGGACGAATAAATAGATAATTTCAACCCGTAGGCCGCTTAAAACGAAGAGCTTTAACATCTATCGTCTGAATGATTTGCTTGGATTGTAGATAGATTGTTCGGTGCTTGTAAGGTGCGATCGCTCTAGAAAACTTAGCAGTCCCTGACCGCACAGCTCTAAACTATAGGGACTTCTCAATTGCAAAAAACATCACATGCGCCGTCTCGCCAAGCCAAAAGAACACGTGAAATTTTGGCGAGATCCGGTCTTGCGCGATCTAGAGATGCTGCGTGCTACCTACGTTGACTATTCGTTTTCACGCCATGCTCACGAAGGATTCGGAATTGCAATTGTCGAATCAGGCGCAATGCAGTTTGAGTATCAGGGCGCGATGCATACCGCCCCAGCAGGCAGTATTGTAGTCACCCATCCGGGCGAAATTCATACCGGGCAGGCCGTACTCGAAACCGGGTGGACCTATCGAACGCTGCTGCCCGCAGTCGACTGGCTCCAGCAAGCAGCCTCAGGACTCACAGAGCGACGGGCGAATTCAGTCCCTTACTTTCCCTCACCCGTAATCCACGATACTGCGCTCAACCAGCAGATGGTAGCGCTACATGCTGCGCTAGAAAGCTCACCGTCTGCGCTAGAAAGAGAATCTCGCTTTTTGTGGGGATTAGCCAGATTAATTCAGGGGTATGCAAGCGATCGCCCTTATGCTACAGCCATAGGCAAAGAGCATCAGGCCGTTCAGAAAATTCGCGACTATCTGCATGTCTTCTATGCTCAGAATATCTTTCTCAACGAGCTAGCAGCTCAGGCTGGAATCAAGCCACTGCGGCTGCTAAGAGTCTTTAAAAGAGAAGTTGGTTTGCCTCCCCACGCATATCTAACTCAGGTTCGAGTTTATCAAGCCAAGCGACTGCTAGTAGCCGGACAGTCAATTGCAACAGCCGCTGTAGAAACAGGCTTTGTCGATCAAAGTCATTTGCATCGGCATTTCAAGAAGATTGTTGGCGTTACGCCTGGACAATATGTCCGTGGCTGCAAAAACGTACAAGACTAGAGTGCGATCGCCCAGATACGCTGATGGTCTTAGTTTGGACTAGCGCTATCTATGACAAAGCTTCGTTCGTATTCCTTCAAACAAGACAATTCACCGACGGACCCATCGCCTGGTTCTGAGTTCTGGGCAGGCGCTAGAGACATCATTCCGCTAGTGGTAGGTGCAATTCCGTTTGGCATTATCTTTGGCACGCTAGCAACCACGGCGGGGCTATCCGCAGGCGGTACGCTGGCGATGTCGGCCCTTGTATTCGCGGGCTCTTCGCAGTTTATTGCGGCGGGGCTGATTGCCGCTAAAACGAGCTGGCTGCTGATTGTGCTGACTACGTTTGTGGTGAACCTGCGGCATCTGCTGTATGCAGTGAGTCTGCTGCCATATGCCAAAAAGCTGCCGCAGCTATGGAAGGTAATGATGGCGTTTTGGCTGACGGATGAGTCGTTTGCGGTGGGTATTCGTCGGTATGAATCGAGCGAGTCGTCTGATTTTAAGCACTGGTACTACATTGGTGGGGCGCTAGCGATGTACCTAAACTGGCAGCTCTGTACGCTGCTAGGCATTACGGTCGGTCAGCTAGTTCCCAATGCCGCTGAGTGGGGATTGGATTTTGCCATGTCGGTGACGTTTATTGGCATGGTTGTGCCGTATGTAAGAAATCAGCCGATGGCAATCGCGGTAGTAGTCGCGGGGGTGACGGCGGTTCTAGGGTATGGACTGCCGCACAAGCTGGGATTGATGGTGGCAGCGATCGCAGGTATCGTCGCAGGCATCCTCAGTGAAAAAGCCATCAAGCCAATCGCTAGCATCAAATAATTAGGAGAATTATTGTGAATGAAGTTTTGATTATTGGTGGCATGGCGATCGCAACCTTTGCCATTCGCTATCTGATGTTTGGTGCAAGCAGCCGAATTGTACTTTCTCCTACTTTGCTGAACGCGCTGCGCTATGTGCCTCCTGTGGTGCTAACAGCAATCGTTGTTCCCGAAGTGCTACTGAGCGATGGCAGTCTCGCAATCGGTTATGAAAATGCAAGATTAGCGGGCGCAATTGTTGCTGTTTTGATTAGCATCTTTACGAAAAATCTTTTGCTAACTATTGTTCTGGGTATGGCAGCTTTCTTTGGCTGGCAGACACTGTTGAGTTTAGTATCTTGAGAAGTTGAAGAGTCTGAGACGGAGCACCCAAAAAACAAAAGTCCTATGAAATTGAAGATTCTGCGACTCACTGACAATGCTAAACTGCCTCGCTACGAGCATGACGACGATTCTGGTATGGATTTGTACGCGATCGCCTCACACACTATTCAGCCCAGCGAAACCGCCCTCATTCCTACCGGCATTGCCATCGAACTGCCGCCCAATACCGAAGCCCAGGTCCGCCCTCGCAGCGGCCTCGCGCTCAACCACAGCATCACTGTCCTGAATACCCCCGGCACCGTTGACGCAGGCTATCGAGGAGAGATTCGCATTATTCTGATTAACCACGGCAAACAAGCCTTTGAGGTTTTACCGGGTATGAAGATTGCTCAGATGGTGATTGCGCCTGTCATTCGTGCGAGCTTAGAGGAAGTGAGCAGTCTGTCAGAGTCTGTGAGAGCTGAAGGTGGCTTCGGGTCAACAGGTCTGTAGATTAGCGGAGATATACAGAAGAACAGTAAAGCGAGTAGGCCAAACTACTCGGCATCTAGCAGCGCGCCAAACAGATCTGTCATTAACTGGTCGCGGTGAGCCTGGACTCCAGCGGGATCGGCAGCACGATTGACTTCACCGAGAATGATACCGCTAGCTTTGGCTAGATAATCTTGAAGGTGGCCGTTATAGCGGGTCTGTCTACGCAATAGTGCTTTTAGAGTCTTTTGTTTCTCGAATCGATATTCTCCGTGGAGCATATTGAGAATCTTTTCAACGTCGCTTTGAATCTGCGATCGCCCTTCTACAGACACTAGAGACAGTCTCAACACCATACAGGCAGCTGAGAAAATCTTGCCCAAATCCGCAATTTCGTTGATTCGCCGAGGATACAAATCACGCACAGAGGTGATTTCTGGAGAAGTGTATTGGTCTGGGCTATCACTATCGTCAAACGAGCGGGTGATTCTCCGATAGCGCTCTGTCTTTCCATCTACATTCACGCTTATACTCTAGACGGCTAAGATATGGACATTTTCGTTTGAGTTGGACTCCGCTTAATCCCAGTGAGATGTTCAATCTCTGCACCGGCTTCAGATAACGTGCGAGGCGGACGCGCTTCAAAGTCGGCTTTGAGACTAGGGATATGACGCATTGAGTTGGCTCGCTTGCCCCCTGATAGTGCAGTTGCTTTAACGCCTCAATGACACCGGCTTTGGTACTGGCGCAAGTAGCTCACAAGGGTCGTTCTACTCCCGATACGACACATCTGCTGAATTTGACCGTGGGCTAAGCCTTAGCTCTTCAAATACAACACTTCCATTTTTCGCTAAATTTGCGCATGCGGGTGATGGTAGGGCTCATAGTCGAGCGCCTCTATATCGGTCTCGCTAAACTCTAGAGCAATCATTTTGAATGACATCGCTATGGGACACACCTACTATCTCAACATAATTCCTTTGGTTTGTTCAATTCTTAGGCGTTCAGAGTAGAACTACAGACCGTCTAGAGACAGCTCGTTTGCGATTTCTGCTTTTACGGCTACCGAGCGATATGAATCTCCCCTAAGCAACAGTAGTCGGAACTTTTGCTTTGATCGCAAAGATTTTCTCGATGACTTCTTGAACGGCTTTATCTGGGGTAGAGGCTCCAGAAGTGACGCCGATTGAAAGCTTGCCAGCGGCGAGCCAGTCTGTATCAGTTTTGAGCTCGCTGCTGTGAAGCGGTTTGTGCTCAATGCGGTTGCTAAGGTCTATGCGCTCAGCGCTGTCAATATGGAATGAGGGTAAGTTTCGCTCGATGGCAATCTCTTGTAGATGGGTCGTATTTGAGGAGTTGAAGCCGCCGATAACAACCATTAGATCCACGTCTGCTTCTACCAGGTTGAACATCGCATCCTGGCGTTCCTGAGTGGCATCGCAGATAGTGTTGAAGCTATGAAAGTGGTTGCTGAATTCTATCGGACCATACTTTTTCAACATAGTGCGCTCGAAGAGTTTGCCGATTTGTTCGGTTTCACCTTTTAGCATGGTGGTCTGATTGGCGATGCCAACACCGTCTAGATCTCGGTCAGGATCGAAGCCTTCAGAATGAGCGTTGGCAAACTTAGCGAGAAAGGCTTCTCTATCACCGCCGTTGAGGATATAGTCAGCGACATATTCAGCCTCAGGCAAGTTCAGGACAACTAGATACGTCCCGGCAAATGAGGTAGTCGCCACCGTTTCTTCGTGCTTGTATTTGCCGTGAATGATTGAGGTGAATTCTTTTTTCTTGTGCTTTTCTACGGTGTTCCAAACCTTGGAGACCCAGGGACAGGTAGTGTCAACAATGGTGCAGCCCTTGTCGTGCAGTAGCTTCATCTCTTGCACGCTCGCACCGAATGCAGGCAAAATTACCACGTCGCCTTGGCCTACACCCGAGAAATCTTTGGCATCGTCCACCACTTCAATAAAATGGACATCCATTGCCTTTAGCTGCTGATTCACTTCTGGATTGTGAATGATTTCGTTGGTGATCCACAGCCGCTGTCCTGGAAAATGCTGCCTAGCTTCGTAGGCCATCGCAACGGCTCTTTCTACGCCCCAGCAAAACCCAAAAGATTCGGCTAGATGGATGGTGACATCGCCTTCTACTAGGAGATTACCGTTAGTCCTAATCTTTTGGATTAGGCTGCTTTCATATTCTGAGCGCATCTGCCCGGCCACGTTTTCTTTCTCTCCAAACCCCTGGTTGCGGTAGTAGTTTTCGGAGTGATTGAGTTCGCGCTTGAAGGCTTTGGTATCCATGAGGTTATCAGCTCGTCTATCGGTAGCTTTTGTATAACCTATCGTACCGGGTTTGATTGCGGTGTATTGAAGAGTTGTGGCTATTGAAGTTCTAGCTGGGCGTAGAGCGCGATCGCGCTCCGCCAGACCAAATACCCCTGCCGATTTAGATGCAACCCATCAGTTGTCAGATCGGGCCGCAAAATACCATCACCCGTCACAAAGATAGGATACAGATCTAGATAATAAGCTTGATTATCAGCGGCAATTTTCTTGAGCGAATCGTTCATCTTCTGAATCCGTTCGCTTGGCAGCGCTGCCAGTTTGTCCCGGCTCTCCCAGGTCGAGTTTTCTCCACCGTGCGGCAAGATCGATTGAACGACTATCTGCGTCTCTGGATGTGCTTGCTTTAATCGGCGAACGATCTCTTTGTAGTTGGTCAAAATTTCTTCATCTGACTGGCCCCAGATCAGATCGTTGATGCCAATCATCAAGAACACCGCTTCGACATCATTGTCCTCTAGAAAATCTAGGCGGTCTAGCAATCCTCTTGTTCTCTCGCCAGAAATGCTCTGGTTGATCCATACCCGTCTACCGGGCATCAGCTCACCCGGAAACCAGAGGCTGAGCGAGTCGCCCAGCAGTACGCTGAGGTGATCAGGGTTTCTAGCTGCCATCGTTTTGGCATCATCGGCCAAGAGCGCAAGCCACTGCTCGTAGCTGAGCTTGCGTCCGCCGCTAGGATGGGGTAGCTCTGGGATATTGTCTGCGATCGCCGCGTCGATTACCAAGGGATCGCTTAGATCCCTAGCCGCGTACAGCCCCTGTGAAGATCTAGATTGTTGATGCGCGATCACCAACACCGTCGTAAACAGCAGCCCGTTCATCACTAGTGACAAAGCCGCCCAGCTTGGAATCCTAGTAAACCAGTTCAACACACGACTCTACCTTACTCAGACTGGAACTCCATCAACTGGCTGCGCCCATATAGCAATTTACCGGATGTACTCAGCAAATTTCTATACCTTGGAAAAATTCTAATCGGAACTAAGCCCCCTGCCTAGCAAGAAGCTTTATTTTCCGTAAGAATACGCGATCAGCCAGCGCCAGCGAATACAGTCTTCCTACAGGATTTCCGCAGCGTGCTAGCGCCTACCCGTAGCTTTGCGTACACTGCTATACCTGCAACTTTTATACGTTGAATCGGAACAGCATCACATCGCCTTCTTTCACGGTGTATTCCTTGCCCTCACTGCGGACCAAGCCCTTTTCTTTGGCCGCGCCCATCGAGCCAGAGGTCACAAGATCGTCATACCCCACCGTCTCGGCGCGAATAAAGCCGCGTTCAAAGTCGGTATGAATGACCCCTGCCGCCTGTGGCGCTAACATGCCAGCTTTGATTGTCCAAGCCCTCGTCTCCTGTGGCCCAGTCGTAAAGTAGGTTCGTAATCCAAGCAAATCGTAAGTCGCTCGAATCAGCGATTGCAGTCCACCTTCTTCGACACCCAATGCTTCTAGAAAATCCGCCCGCTCATCTTCAGGAATTTCCAGCAGTTCCGCCTCGACCTGCGCCGATACGATCACCACCTGTGCTTCCTCACTCTCTGCATGAGTGCGCACTTCTTCAACCCATTGATTACCTGCGGATAGGTCGTCCTCGGAGACATTCGCCGCATAGATGACAGGCTTGCGCGTCAGCAGACCCAGCGGCTTAATAATCAACGCCTCGTCATCGTCAAGTTCTACCAGACGAGCCGCTTTTCCTTCGTCTAAGACTGGCTGTATCTTTTCTAGGATGTCTAGCTCAGCTTGCGCCTCTTTGCTATTGCGAGCCTGCTTGCGAATTCGATCCATCCGCTTCTCAATCTGACTGAGATCCGATAGGGCTAGCTCTAGATTGATCACTTCTATATCGCGCAGCGGTCCAATCGAACCCGACACGTGAATGATGTCATCGTTCTCAAAACAGCGCACTACATGAATAATCGCGTCCACTTCTCGGATATTTGCTAAGAACTGGTTGCCTAGTCCCTCCCCCTGGCTTGCGCCCTTGACCAGGCCCGCAATATCGACAAACTCAACCCGTGCTGGCACAGTCTCCTTTGAGCTGGAAATGTCGGATAGTGCTTGTAGCCGCTCGTCTGGCACGGCGACAACACCGACGTTCGGTTCAATCGTGCAAAAAGGAAAGTTTGCGGCCTGAGCCTTCGCATTCGCGACGACCGCATTAAATAAAGTAGATTTTCCGACGTTGGGTAGTCCAACAATTCCGGCTCTGAGCATGGGATTAGGATGGCATTCTATATAGCTGTCTCCAGCATAAAGGGAATAGGGGATATTTCTTCTGTTATGCTTTTGCTAACTTTCATAAGCCCCTACTAACTTTTTACAAAACTGTGGTCAGCGTACCGTCAAGCTCTAAAAGACTGAAGTCATTAGTTGCAAAGTCTATCAGTGACATAATATCTAGACCACTATTGATTAGTGCATTGGTGGTGGGTATCAGCGGCTGTCGCACGGATAACAGCGTTGATGTCGCTAGCACGCCGGACCAAACCTTTGAGCGCTCGACCGTTTTAGAGAACACAGATACTGGTGCTAGAATCACCGTTCCGCCACAGTGGAGGGTGTCAAATCAGCTTCGAAGGGATGCTGATATCTATGCGACCTATCCCGCTCAAGAGCTTTACGCCAGCGTGGTGTCTGAAGATAAAGCCGATCTTAGTCAATTTGGCCTAGAAGACAACGCCGAACAGTATCGCTGGCTGATCGAAAGGCAGCTAAGCGACTATGAAGCCTCCGTTCGTACTGGCGTTGATCAGATAAACGGAGATCCAGCGGTCCAATACGAGATCCGAGGGCAGGTAGACGGCATGCCGGTTGTGTATCTACATACGACTGTTCAGGGCGTCGATAGCTACTATCAAGTGGTTGGCTGGACAAGTAGAGACCGCTACGCAGACAATAAAGAGGTGCTTCAGGGCATCGTCGAGAGTTTTGAAGACTCTTGAGGCATTGGTTGGCTGCATCGTTCGTTTTTGATAGCTGAAAACTACAGGTTAGGTATGCGGGTTCGTTTTTTTCGTGGGCTAGGTTTGACATTGCTGTGTGCGATCGCTCTTTTTAGCATTTGGGTCAGCATCTGGACTACCCCCGCCTGGGCCGGTGTCGACGATGACAATTACGATGGCAATATCTTCGCCCTCTACGCAGGCAACGGCTCCATCGTCCCGCCAAAATTCAACCTGACCCAATCGCTGAAGCAAGACAAACCGACTTTGCTTTTCTTCTATGTGGACGACAGTCGAGACAGCAAGGTGTTCTCCTCGGTGGTCTCTCAGCTACAAGCGCCATACGGCAGAGTCGCCAATTTCGTTCCTGTTGCCGCTGACTCTATTCCGGTCAAAGACAGCTATGCACCCAACGAGGCAGGCTACTACTTCAAGGGCTCAGTGCCGCAGACCGTCGTATTTGATGCCGATGACAATGTGGTGCTAAACGAAGTCGGCCAAACTAGCTACGAGCGGATTGACGATACGATGCGTGAAGTATTCGACCTGCTGCCCCGCGAAGAATCTGTGGAGCTGCGCCGCCGTCCGGTAAACGAAGTGAACAGTGAACTAGTCCCCCAGTAGTAAATGCTAGGTCGGTATCCGCACAGAGAAGATGGTTTTGCCAGGTTTAGACTCTATTAGCAGACTACCTTTATGACGGTTCTGGACGATGCGTCTGACCACATCGAGCCCCAACCCCGAGCCTTTCCCCATCGGCTTTGTAGTGAAGAATGGGTCCAGAATCCTATTTTTGACATCAGGGGGAATCCCAGGGCCGTTGTCCTCGATTTCTACGATTAACCCCCCGCCTTTTTGACAGGTTCGGATTGTGATAGTTGGCGTTTTATCCTTTTCGCCTTTTTCAGTTTCTTCATTGAGCGCATCAATGGCATTGTCGATTAAGTTGGTCCATACCTGATTTAGCTCGCTGCCAAAGGCGGTCACTTTCGGCAGGTCTTTACCGTATTGACGCTTGACTTCGATGCCATGTTTGAGTTTGAAGGCGAACAGACGCAAGGTATCTTCGATGCCGTCATGGATATCAACCTGCTGCTGAGCCGCCTGGTCCATGTAGGAATAGGACTTCATCGACTGAACCAGCGTAGAGATCCGTTCCGCGCCGTCTAGACCGTTGCGAATCATCCCCATCACATCAAAGGAAAGAGCTAGCCAGCGGATACCCATATCGCGCATTTCAGTGGTGTCATTACGCCAGCAGTTGATCAGTCTGTCTAAAGTTTCTGGTTCAATCTGGCCTGCGGCTAAAGGTTCGGCCAGCTCCCAGGCGTTTTTGACCCCGTAATCTTCTAGCCAGTCGGTCAGAGCATCTTCGCGATCGCCCTGTGCGAGCGGATCGTTTTCTGGATGTGCAATTGCCTCAAACCCTCGATCCCTAGCATCCGTCCACTGCTTTGTATGCTCCTCATCCGGCTGATGCTGCCCATATACCAAATTCATCCGCTGTAGCTCCAGCATCGCAGGCTTAATATCTTTCATCACCCTGACTAGAGCCGCCGCTGGATTGTTCAGCTCATGAGCAAGCCCGGCGGACAAGGTACCGAGTGCCGCCATCTTCTCACGAGTCCGGATAAACGACTCTAGCCCTCGCATTCTCTGACCAACGGTGCGAAAGATGTCCCTTTCAAACTCCCGGCAGCTATGGACCAGATCGAGAAAATCCGGACAGTTTAATCGGTAGAGTTCAGTTTCTACATCGGCGGTCAAAGTGACCGGCACAATGTCATCGGTCAGCACCTGAATTTCGCCAAAAAACGACGGGCTATCGTGACGGCCCACAGGCATATCCGCGCCGTTGGTGTGCTGGGTGACGGTGATTTTGCCGCTGAGCTGGATGAAAAAGCCGAGGGAGGTATCGCCTTGACGGACGAGGACTTCACCGGGGGAAAGGTGGACGGGGTGGGCGCGATCGCATATCCACTTCAATCGCTCAGGAGGTAGCTTATCAAACGGCGTCATCTGTACCAACTGTTCTGAACAAAGCATCCCGTCATTCCTCATCAGTTGCTATCAGGTCCATACGTTAATATAGAACCTAGCTTGTCAAACGAGATTTGATAATTCAGATCACGCTGAGTCTATTTTCGATAGACACTAGAGTACTGGAGTTTAGACAAACTTTGTTCTTAGCGTACACAAAATTAGGCTCCCCCAAATAAAGTGAGAGACTGAAGAGAAAAGTCGTCTTTCAGTGGCTAAGCCGCTGTTTTGGCAGCCGATTTAGGCTTGGAATAAGTCTTCTTTATGGTCGGGTAGCGAGGTCGTGGGGTTCTTTTTTTGCCTTTGGGCCATCCGGGAGACTTTCCGCGAGGTTTGGGGTCTTCAGCCGGAGAGCCAATGGTGACTAAAATAGCTGCGAAGCCGTTAGCAACTCGGCCTGGTGTCTTTTCTTTCAAAGGCTTTTGCCAGGGCAAGGGTGCGTCAGCACTCTCTGTGCGCGCCAAGTAGAGCTGCCAACTAAGCAGTGGCATCAGTGTACTCCAAGCATGGGTTTGAGTCGCTGTGCCCAGATGGGGCAAGCACCAGTGCAGTCTCTGTTTGATGAAGCGATACCAGTGTTCAATGCAAAACCTGCGCAAGTATAGTTGCCAGAGCGTATCGAGCGGGGGCAAGGCGAGGCCGACCCAGATGAGCCAGAGAGGACTATGTCGCGCTTTGCCTTCACTGTCTAAGCGTTCGACTAGTACCAAGGTCATCGGATGGTCTGCGCTTTGACGAAAGTGAACGTTCGACCACTGTCGGAGTCTGAGTGAACCGAGCTGTTCGGTTTGAACAGTTTGTTGCGCGTCGGGAGTCCACCATGTTTGCTCCTCTTTGAGGGTGAATTTGTCACCATGTTTTGGCGGGCGACCGCGACCGCTATATTCGCCCGGTGGACCGTAGACCACTCGATTCGGTCGTAGGCGCATTAATTTGTCGCAGTTGATTTCGGCAGTCAGCTTGACGAAGTGGCCGCAGCCATACTCTGAGTCCCACAGCGACAGCGGACGATGGGGCAGTTGAGCACACACTTGTTTGAGCTGCAAGGCGGCTTTCTCTATCGGCGTCTCGAAGCTCGTTATTCGCTCATGCAGCAGAGGCAAGGTCCAACTGCCTTCCGCTTCGGGAACACACACCAGGCTGCTGTAGCCCTGACCGATGGTAATCGGCGAAGCGTCTGGATGACTTTGAGGCTGATGTTCGTAGGTTCGCTCTTTCAACGTCGGTGAGTATACCCTGGGCCATGCAGTATGGTCTCCTGCTAGCAGCAGTTGTGCCCCCTCGGCTGGCTCCGGTAAATACTCGCTGTAGAGGCCCATCAACTTGTCTGAGGGCAGCTCGCTGCGCTCTAGGCTTTTGTACAAGCTAGACCAGGCTCGTTGGAATATTGGTGATAGCGATAACTCCACGAAGCTCGTCAGGCTGCGGCTGGTGATGACTGCATCCATCAAATCGAACAGCCCGTCTCGACCGTTCCCCATGATTTGATACGCTCGCTTGCGCATTCGTTCTAAATCAGTAAAGCTTTGCATAGGTGACTGAGGTTGGTAGTGCTTCTTCAGTTTCGCCTATGGAGCGATCACGAAAAAACGGATCGCTCTTCCAACACTATTTGTCTAAACTCCAATAGAGTATCGACTCCTATTTATATGGCAACGGCAGATTTCTAAAACTTCTACTACTCTATATAGAGCTCTATACCCGCAATACTTCCTGTGTCAACCACTCAAGTGCAGTACACCGCCCGCTGGATGAGTCGTTTGTCAGATATTCCAGCTGCGCAGTGGGATGCGATGGCGATGCCGCTGCCCACCCCCGCCTTTGAGTGGGACTGGCTAAACAATATGGAGACCTCTGGTAGCACCGGGCCGAATACTGGCTGGCTGCCGAATCATCTAACGCTGTGGAAAGACGATGTGCTAGTTGCGGCTGCGCCTCTTTATCTAAAGGGGCACAGCTACGGCGAGTTTGTCTTTGACCATCAGTGGGCTGAGCTGGCCTCGCAGCTCGGCGTGGAGTATTATCCAAAGCTGCTGGGGATGTCGCCGTTTACCCCAGCAGAGGGCTATCGATTCCTGATTGCGCCGACTGAGGATGAGGCAGTGCTGACTGAGGCGATGGTTCAGCTAATTGATGAGTTTTGTCTGAAGCACAAGATATCGGGCTGCAACTTTCTGTATGTCGATCCCGACTGGCAAGCGCAGATGGAGGCGCTGGGCTTTCATAGGTGGCTGCATCACAGCTATGTCTGGCAGAACCGAGGCTTTAGCGATTTTGATGACTATCTTGCTCAATTCAATGCCAATCAAAGGCGAAATATCAAGCGCGAGCGCAAATCCGTCGAAAAAGCAGGAATTCATTTCAAGGTGCATACGGGCGAGTCGCTGACGCCGGAGCTGTGCCTGAAGGTGTACGACTTCTATAGCGATACGTGTGACAAGTTTGGCTGGTGGGGCAGCAAGTATCTGACTAGAGATTTCTTTCGTCAGCTATTTCCAGCCTGGAAAGACCGGGTGGTGATTTTTGCTGCGTATACAGAAGATGACCCGAATAATCCGGTTGGGATGTCTTTTTGCTTGACTAAGGGCGATCGCCTCTATGGTCGCTACTGGGGCTCATTCGAGGAATACAATAACCTGCACTTTAGTGCCTGCTACTACGAGCCGATTGAGTGGGCGATCGCAAACAACATTAAAACCTTTGATCCCGGCGCAGGCGGCAGACACAAAAAACGCCGAGGCTTTCCCGCCACTCCAAATCACAGCCTGCACCGCTTCTATTCACCCAAGCTAGGCCAAATTCTAGAAAACTATATCGGCCGAATCAACGCTGCCGAACAGTTCCAAATCAACGAGATCAACGAAAACCTACCGATCAAACACCTGACTGAAGAGATTCCTCTGATCGAAAAGTAGACTCAGATCTTGACAAAGGCACTAAGCTAAAGCGTCGCTTATATGAACGAATTTGCAAGCTTTCTATCAACAAGGTTTGCAAACTGGCTCCCTTTACGCTTGGTTGGTCGCGGTAGAATAATGAGCCCCACTTCAGGCGATTTTCTAAGTACACCGATGACAACTGTGACCCCGACAAAGGCAGAGCCAACGCTCACTCGGCAATCATTAGCCGCCCTAGACGACCAGCTCTCAAAGCGCTACATAGAGCTCGACCCAGCAGGCTACTTCCTAATCTATATAGATAGAGAAGCCGCGCTAATTTGTGCCAAACATTTCACAAACACTATCAACGAAAAGGGGCTCGCCTGCGATCCTGAAACTGGGAAGCCGCTGTCGGTCCGTGGTGGCGTTATGCGCCAAGAGACAACTGTTTTTACAGGGCGCACTGCGAAAGAACTCTGTATGAAAATATTTGAGCAAAAGGACAATGCCTGCCCGCTGACATATTTGGATCACGCGGCTTACCTAGGCCGGGAGTTTGTCAGAGCCGAGATAGCCTTGATCGATGGAACCGACTACGTTCAAGATTGAGCACTAGCTTTACTTCAGCTAGGGGAACTCTCTACCTACAGCAATGCAGGTTATCCCTTTGTCTGCGCTCAATCCTCAAGAGCTTGGCAACTACGGCGAGCAGCTAGTCTGTCAGTGGCTCACTCAAAAGCACTGTCAGATACTACAGCGGCAATGGCACAGTCGCTTTGGTGAGATTGATCTAATCGCCATGGGCATGAGTGGAAAAGGAGCACTTCGATCAAAGGTTCTAGCTTTCATCGAAGTCAAAACCCGTAGTCAGGGCAACTGGGACGCCGATGGACTGCTAGCGCTGACTCGTTCTAAGCAAAGTAAGCTGCGAATAACGGCCCGCTATTTCCTAGTACGGCATCCACATCTATCTGAGATGCCCTGTCGATTTGATTTGGCCCTGGTTAGCTGCCATCCCGCGCCGCCGACGGATCGAATAAGCTTACAGGTGCCCAATACTCAAAGATATCTGGCACTACAGACATACATACGAGATGCATTTTGCTAATGCCTGAGCTATGCCAGTGTTTCTGGACAGTAGCCTAAACCTGTGACAAACTGCTGACGAAATTCTTCTATCTCTACGCGATCGGGCTTGCCGTGTGAGACAACGGCGACCTGGTAGCGGCGCATTACGTCTACGGCAGACTGACCCATTTCCAGTCCCCACAGCGCCATGCGAACCCTAAAGCCAGGTTCGTAGGGGATGCCAATTTCGTTGAGAAAAGCGAGAAAATTTTGTTGCGATCGCACCGTAGCGCTATCGTGCAGCTTGACCTTCACGATCCATCCGTTGATTTGATGAATGACTGTAATGAACTCTACAGGTAACTGTGTAGCGCACAGCAGCCGTTCAATCACTCGCAGCGATAGACTCGCATTTGCTAAGTAGTAGATGAATTCCATCGGTTAGTGAGGAGAGTACTACAAGTCTTAACTGTTATGGCAACTGCCCTATCCGGCCTTACGTTGACGCTTTACTTTACTAAAAGGCGTTCTTCTCTATTATGACTTAGCATATCGTCCGAACCCTTACTTTTGTGATCAAGTCGTAGACTAAGTTACAGATCGTTCACAAGAAGTTTTAGGTATAGATTTTTATTTATGGTGGATCTTCACAGTGGCAATCAGGCCTCTCTTGACCTAGACCATCAGCTCAGCGCCTACAGCTACGAGCTACCAGAGGGAAGAATTGCTCAAAATCCAGCTACGCCACGTGACCATTCAAAGCTGCTAGTTGTAGATAAAAGGCAGAGTCACCATCAGCGTTTCTATGATCTAGTCAACTGGCTATCACCGGGCGATTTACTGGTGGTTAATAATACGAAGGTGATTCCGGCTAGGCTATATGGGCACAAAGCTAGTGGCGCAGCAGTTGAGGTACTGCTAATAGAACCGCTAGAGCCAGAAAAAGGGGGCAATCAGTGGCTAGCGCTCGTTCGTCCTGGCAAAAGAATTCAGCCGGGGACCGAGATTGTGTTTGGCGATCGAGCCGATCCGCTGATGTCAGCGGTAGTAAAATCGCGTGACGAAGCCACTGGGGGCCGAATTTTACAGCTGGTGCCGCGAGTAGAGCAGCCTATCGATGTATTAATTGACCAGTTGGGTCAGATGCCGCTGCCGCCGTACATTACCGAATCAGAGTCTTTACCAGAGCAGTATCAGACGGTATATGCACAGAAGAAAGGCGCGATCGCAGCTCCTACTGCCGGACTCCATTTTACCCAGTCCCTCTTGGCTAAGCTCCGTGACAAAGGTATCCAAACAGCCGAAATCACGCTGCATGTTGGCATTGGCACCTTCCGTCCGGTTGAGGCGACCGATATCGAAACGCACAAAATGCACCAAGAGCGTATTGAAGTTTCAGCCGCAACGGTTGAGCAAATCAAGCGCACTAAAGCTAATGGCAAACGAGTGATTACGGTAGGGACGACCTCGACTAGAGCGTTAGAAGGGGCGGCTGCGATCGGCGGCAAACTACAACCCTACACCGGAAAAACCGATCTGTTCATCTATCCAGGCTATCAGTGGCAAGTTGTAGATGGAATGATTACAAACTTTCATTTGCCAGGTTCTAGCCTGATGATGATGGTGAGTGCGATGATTGGGCGCGAGAGGCTGCTGGCAATTTATGAAGAGGCGATCGCCAAGGATTACCGCTTCTACTCCTTCGGCGACGCTATGCTTATTCTGCCAGAAGCAAAGATATAGCCAACAAAAAAGCGCCCCCGAAGGAAGCGCTTTTTGGTTTGGTGAACCCAGACCAGAACTCCAGCACATGGCAAGAGTAACTGGCAAAAGGATTCACGCTAATCAACTAATCGTGGTTGTCCAGCCAACGCTAGACAAAAAGATCTATGCGTTGATGGAAGGAGCAGTCAAAGCTACAGGAGCAGCTTCGCCAGCAGCCAAGTCAAGCGGGAAGTTGTGAGCGTTGCGCTCGTGCATTACTTCCATACCGAGGTTGGCACGGTTCAGTACGTCAGCCCAGAACCAATCACACGACCCTGTGAGTCGATGATGGACTGGTTGAAGTTGAACCCGTTCAGGTTGAACGCCATGGTGCAGATACCCAGAGCAGTGAACCAGATGCCGACTACAGGCCATGCACCCAACAAGAAGTGGAGTGAACGGCTGTTGTTGAACGATGCATATTGGAAGATTAGACGACCGAAGTAGCCGTGCGCTGCAACGATGTTGTAAGTCTCTTCTTCTTGACCGAACTTGTAACCGTAGTTCTGTGACTCAGTCTCAGTTGTCTCACGTACCAAGGAAGAAGTTACCAAGGAACCGTGCATTGCACTGAGAAGAGTGAACCACCGAACACACCGGCTACACCCAACATGTGGAAGGGGTGCATCAAGATGTTGTGCTCTGCCTGGAAGACCAACATGAAGTTGAATGTACCAGAGATACCCAAAGGCATACCGTCAGAGAATGAACCCTGACCGAGCGGGTAGATGAGGAAGACTGCGGTTGCCGCTGCTACAGGAGCAGAGTATGCAACACAGATCCAAGGGCGCATACCGAGACGGTAGGATAGCTCCCACTCACGACCCATGTAGCAGAAGACGCCGATGAGGAAGTGGAAGATGACCAGCTGGTAAGGACCGCCATTGTAGAGCCACTCATCAAGTGAAGCAGCTTCCCAGATGGGGTAGAAGTGTAGACCAATTGCGTTAGAAGAAGGAACAACCGCACCAGAGATGATGTTGTTGCCGTACATCAGAGAACCTGCAACGGGCTCACGGATGCCGTCGATGTCGACGGGAGGTGCTGCGATGAACGCGATTACGAAACATGCAGTCGCGGCGAGCAGTGTCGGGATCATCAAGACGCCGAACCAACCTACGTAGAGGCGGTTCTCGGTGCTTGTAACCCACTGACAGAACTGCTCCCACAAGCTAGCGCTTTGGCGCTGTTGTAGAGTAGTAGTCATTATGAATCCTTTTTAGTTATCGAGGTACGAGGCGGAGCTGTCAAAAAATCAGCTTTCGCCTATGAACTTATATTAGTAGAAGCGAATACTTTTGTAAAGTTTATTGAGCGCCTAGATGAGTGATTACTCCTATGGGAATAGATGACGCAGTCAAAAGGTGGACATCGCTCAAAAGCCGCTCTGCGCAATAACTTGGTCACCTTCAAAAGCAGCCGCTTCAGGCAAAACCGGACCAAGCTTAGAACTTCAAAAGTATTACAAAAAGATTAAGAAGCTTCTGTTTTCTCAGGAAAGGACATCTGTACTATGGATTTTCTCAGGTTGTCCATGTTCATCCTTGTAGATAGTTTCTGTTTTGTAACAGCTCTATGCTGACGAACGGCTTCCTAACAATTGCTATCCAGCCACCTGGATAGGGATCGCTTTGGCTACGATTGGCGGCTGAAAGCAGCGCGACTAGCTTTTCAGCCTGCGCAAAATTAGGTGAGACCGGAAGGACTTTGGACAATAGCTGCTTGATGACGCGACGCTGAAGGGAGAGTGGTACAGCGCTTAAAGCTCGCTGGTCAATCTGCCACGACTGGCTATCGGCGGCGGCGGTGATGGTTTGTCTATATATATGGTCGGTTTGTGCGTTTAGGTAATCAATGTCAGCGGCGGTAATTTCGGCCATCTGCGCAAGGGAGCGTTCTATTTGCGGGTTGAAGTGCGATCGCAGATAAGGCATCAACTCATGGCGGACTCGGTTACGCCGAAAGCGCAGGTCTTGATTACTACTATCTTCCCAAACAGGAAGCTGCTGATCCTGGCAAAACTGAGCAGTCTCAGCGCGGGTGAAGCTTAGTAGAGGTCTGACTAGGGTTACTACTGAGTCGGGCGTAGAAAGTTTTTCTATGTCCAGAGCAGTATCTAAAGATGTGGTCAAGGCTCTAGTCCACGGAAGAGTGCCTAGTCCATCGGTGCCAGTCCCTCTAATCAGGTTGTAGAGAACGGTTTCAGCGCGATCGCTCCGCGTATGCCCGGTCACCACATGGCTGTAGCCCTGTGATTTAGCCAGCCGATCAAACACCGCATAGCGCCACTGCCTAGCAGCTGCCTCATTTTTCACTAGCGAGTCGGCAGCAACTTCTACACAGATTGGAATCTGCCACGCGTTGGCTAGTGACACTACGTGCGCCGCATTTTCAGCAGAATCCGCCCTCCAACCATGGTCGCAGTGAACGATACCCAGCGACCAGTGCCACTTATCTTGCAAGTCAATCAATAGCCGAGCTAAACACAGCGAGTCTTGTCCTCCGGAAACAGCGATCAGAATGCGGCTGTTCTTAGGAATTAAACTGCGCTGACGTAGTAGGATGTGCAGTTTGGCATGGGCCGCTGACCAACTTCTTGGTGCATCCATCTAGCCTCGCTCCCGTGTCTTTGCTACCGCTTTTCTACATCATCATCCTTAATCTCAGCAGCAGTCTGCTTCATCTGCTCCGTAGCGGCATTAATCCGCTGTTTTGCCCGCTGAAGCCAATCCTCGTCATCGCTGTTTGCAACCCCGACGCTGTCTTTCCAACCCCGACGATGTAGGGCCGTGCTGTGGTCTTTGGATTGCGTCGGTGTCATCCACAACATTCTCTGACGTTCCGTCGATAGTCGGATCCGGAGCGATCGCAGCGCTAGAAGTGTTCAATGTCCGTAGTATCGGTAGAAGCGGCTGATACGCTAGCTAGTCCAAGAGTAGCTGTGCTAATGCCAGTGTCACTAGCGTTAACAGCGCCTACTGTAGCTGCCTCGCTCGTAGGTGTTTCTCCCGTATCACTATCAAAAGCGCTGACGATCCGTTCGTCCGACTCGGGACCATTCCCTGCGTCAGTATCTGCGGTACCTGCGGTGTAGCCAGTCTCCTCTTCTTTACTGCTTTTTCCCGCTGCCCATATCAGTAGAGCCAGCCCAGCCAGCGGAAGCAGTAGCCACCACCAGCGACCACGCTCAGAGTCTTGGTCACTGATGTCTAACCGTTCGTTGATATTCCCTTCTGTGTTCGTCGTCCCTCTATGGCGTCAGCGTTTAGCGCATCGGGATCAACTCCAGCGCCCAGCACACCCTCGGCCCCAGCCGCTAGCAAGGTACCGTTCTCATCGACTAAGTCGCCGTTTTGATTAATTAAGAAGCCTGCCGAATTTATTAAGCGGTCTTCTGCATCAAACAAGCGCCCGTCTGCATTTGGCGTTGTAGAAGAGGCGTTTCCGTCGGCGTCGGTGGTATCAGCGTTACCAGCGGCTGTCGAGGCGGAATCTGGGCTGGCAGCTACGGCTGAGCGGCTAGTGTTGGAAAGGTCAGTGCGAGCGATGATAGCCTGTCCGGGTTGTCCGGTGGCGTAGCCCAAGAAAGCTGCAACCGCAGGTGAGGCTGCACCTCTTGCGTAGACCAGAGCATAGGGCTGAGAGAAGGGATAGCGCGAGTCAGTTGGAAGCGTTCTGTGAAGCGGTAGTGCCTTTAAACTTGGCTGGTTAGGGAGTTCACTGACTAAGACATAGCCGATACCGTCTGGTCCTAACGCTGTGGCCAAAGACTCTGTAGTGTCGGGCTGAAGAGTGATCGCGTCAGCGGCAGGTTCAAAAGGGGCTGCTGTAAATACCGGATAGGGCTGAAGGGACTGGCGAACTTCGTTGTTGGCGGGTCGATCTACTAGTTTGATGGGTCTAGCAGTACCGCCAATTTCGGCCCAATCGCTAATTTCGCCGCGAAAAACTTGAGCAAACTGGGTACCAGTGAGGCTTTGGGCAAAGGGATTGCTCTGATCGACGACGACGGCGATCTTGGGACGCTGAAGTGCGATCGCCTCTAGTCCTTTTGCGGTTTCTGCGGCTGTTAAAGGGCGACTGATCGCTGCAAAATCAGCATTGTCATTGAGCACATCCTGAATCGCTTGGTCGGTAGTTTTGGCTTCTACATCGACTTGGCTGCCGGTATAGGCACCCTCAAACCCTTGCTCTAAGGCTTCACTGAGCGTTTCCATCTTCTGAGAACCGCTGCTAATACGAACCTGAGTACCTTGAGGAACAACGGTTGGAACAGGGAAATTGGGGGTTTGGGCCAAGGAGAAGTGGGCAATGGCTATCTGGGCGATGGCTGTTTGAATACTAAGAGGCAGCGCTAGCTCGGATGCGGCCACTCTCGCTGGGATGGCACAGGCGATTAGTGCTGCGATTGTCAGCATTGGAATTTTTCTGTGATAAACCATTGTTCCAACAACGCCTCTAAATTATGTTTTGACAGTCGCTTTTTGACAGATGCTCGAATCACCAAAGGAAGCTATCGAGCAGTGTAGATGGCTGAAGACTACTGTTCACAGACAAATGATATAAAAGACTGTGACAGAGCTGAGCGGGTTTTGCATTTGGTTTTATGTCTATAACCAGATTAAGAGTATCAATCAATGTTGATAGATCTGAACATATTTAGCCCTGCGCTATGTTCCGAAAAGCAATAGTGTTCTAAGATAGCCAAGTCTTAATAGCTTGGTAAGCAGGGCTTTGGCTTTCCTTATTATTTGAGCTAGGACGTATCGGCCAGAGGGTGTCGGCAGATGGTTCCAGATTTTCCTTCCTCTCAGAACAACCAACCTTCTGAAGGAATCGATTTCAATAATTTTATTTTAGAGATTGAGCCGGAGTCTGCATCGGCAGAGGTTTCGCCTGTGTCTGCGAAAGGGCAAATGAAGCCGGAGAACAACCCAAACTTACAGGTACAGTTCAAAAGTGAGGGTGGACGGCTGCTGCTGATTTTGCCACCTGCACCTGAGAAAAGTAGAAATCCGGTCTACTGGGAAGAGCTGCGGCAGCAGCTCAAGGGTCGCATCAACGGCGGTGAGCGCTTCTTGCAGCCACATACGCCGGTCCATTTAATTGCACGCGATCGCCTTCTAGACAGTCAGCAAGTGCAAGAGATAGACGCACTACTCAGTGACGCGCAGCTTCCTCTCAAACGAATTTACGCTAGTCGTCGTCAAACTGCCGTTGCGGCGGCTACCGCTGGCTATTCTGTAGAGCAGCAAACTACGCTTAGCCATCTAGGACAGGGGCAAGCAGCCTCCAGGCAGGCCATGGATGAGCCGCTATACATGCAGACTACCCTCCGCTCTGGTGTAGAGGTGCGTCATCGGGGAACCGTCATTATGCTAGGCGATGTCAATCCTGGTAGCTCGATCGTAGCTGAAGGGGACATCTTCATTTGGGGCCGATTGCGCGGCGTCGTACATGCGGGTGCAGGCGGCAACAGTCAGTGTCGTATCATGGCGCTGCACATGCAGCCAACTCAGCTGCGAATTGCTGATAAGGTGGCGCGATCGCCCGACGATCCGCCCGCTCAATATCAACCAGAAGTCGCCTACATCGGCCCTGATGGTATTCGGATTGCGCTGGCATCCGAGTTTGCCCTAGCCGATCTGACTAACACAGGGTCTCCCCCAGAAAACACCCCAGAAAATACATGAGTCGCATTATCGTCATGACCTCCGGCAAAGGAGGCGTAGGTAAAACTACCTGCACAGCAAACTTAGGCATGGCCCTGGCCAAAGCCGGACAGCGCGTTGCCGTAGTGGACGCTGACTTTGGCCTGCGCAACCTAGACCTGCTGCTGGGGCTAGAGAACCGCATTGTCTATACTGCCCTAGACGTTCTAGCGGGAGAATGTCGCCTAGACCAGGCACTAGTCAAAGACAAACGTCAGCCAAATCTAGCGCTCTTGCCCGCTGCGCAAAACCGTTCTAAAGAAGCCATCAAGCCAGAGCAAATGAAGCGTTTGGTCAAGGCTTTGACCAAGGTCTACAACTTTATTTTGATCGATAGTCCAGCGGGTATTGAGATGGGCTTTCGCAACTCGATTGCGGCGGCTCGCGAAGCCATCATTGTCACCACGCCAGAGATTTCAGCGGTTCGCGATGCCGACCGGGTAATTGGCCTATTAGAAGCTAACGATATCAAGGCCGTTCGTTTGGTGATTAACCGGCTGCGACCCGCAATGGTTGCAGCCGATCAGATGATGTCGGTCAAAGATGTTCAAAGCATCCTATCTATTCCGCTGTTAGGAGTGATTCCCGACGACGAACAGGTAATTGTCTCTACGAACAAAGGGGAACCTCTAGTCCTCGAAAACGACCTTTCCAAAGCTGGGATTGCATTTATGAATGTTTCCCAGCGCTTGCAGGGTGAAAAAGTGCCTCTGATGGATCTGAGCATTGAGAAAGAAGGCTTCTTTACCAGACTCAAAAAACTGTTCGGAGGATAGGCTAATAATGCGATCGCACAAATACTAACCAAAGCCTCAAAACACTAGCTTTGACCAGCCGACACCCGCTGGCATCGACACTACGGTGATATCCCTATGGCAATTCCTATTATCAGCAGCCTACTAGAACGACTCTTCGGGCCGCCAGAAGATCCACACAGCCGCGACGACGTCAAAAGAAGGCTCAAGGTTGTCCTAGCACACGATCGGCTAGCGCTAGATCCTCAGACTCTAGAGATGATGCGTCAAGAGATCATTGCCGTCGTCTCCCGCTATGTAGAAATTGACTTTGATTCGTTGGAATTTTCTTTAGCGACCGACCAAAGAGTAACCGCTTTAACCGCCAATCTCCCTATTCGACGCATCCGTGCCTTAGGCCGTGGCGCAGACGAGCCTATTGCCCCAGAGGCTGAGGCCAGTAAAATCGAGCTGGCCTCCCAGGCTGAAATTATGGCAATGGATGCCGAGATTGCCAAAGCTATCTTGCGTAAGTTTGAGGCGGAAAATCGCGGTGGCTCAGATCCCACTAACGTCCCTCTAGATATTGACCGCTCCGGGTTAGATGAGGTAGACAATGAAGCCAGAGATGAGGCAAGCATTGAGGCAAACAAGGTGAGCGAAATCAACCAGACACCTTCAGAGCTAGAGAGTGCCTCTACGGCTGACGACTCGCCTGAAGCAGAGCCAGCGCCAGACGTACCCGATATGTCAATTCCAGAAACATCAGTCGAAACTATTGGTAAAGTGAGCACAGAAACCACATAAACGTCGATAAAAGCGGCGCAGGCTCTGATGCTTCATCACCAAAAAGTCTCCCTGGACCACGCAGCGCTAGCAAAGCTCTTTAGCGAGACAGAAAATTTACTCATCATTCAAGATTTAGACGGCGTTTGTATGCCGTTGGTGAACGACCCGCTCACTCGAACGATAGATCAGCGCTATTTAGAAGCAACTAAGCAGTTTGATGAGCACTTTTTTGTTCTGACGAACGGCGAGCATGTGGGCAAACGCGGCTTACAAACTATCACTGAAAGAGCAGTTGGGGGTGCGGCTATCGCCAAGTCTAGGAGACTCTATCTTCCAGGACTAGCAGCAGGTGGTGTGCAGTGGCAAGACCGCAGCGGCGCAGTCAGCCACCCTGGCGTTGGCCAGACCGAGCTAGATTTTTTGGCGGAAGTAGCAGAGCGGATTGAGCGAACTCTAGATGATTTTCTAAAAGCGCAGCACACTTTCTCAGAGACTGAACGCGCTCAGATAGTAGCAGCCTCTGTCTTAGACAATGTTGCCTCACCGACTGCCAATCTCAATTCTCTCTACAACAAACTGGTAGATCAGGCAGAAGCCACTTCTAGCGCTAATGTTGAGCAGTTTGTGCAGCTTCAGCAGCACATGGTTACCCTGATGGAGGAGTTGCTACAAGAAGCGGAAGCCGCTGGACTCGCCGATCAGTTTTTTGTCCACTACGCGCCTAACTTAGGAAGCGATGGGTTTGTTCATGAGGCGGTCTGGTTTGCGGATGCTCAGACGGCGGGAACAACTGACTTTCAGTTTATGCTACGCGGCGCGGTCAAAGAAGCAGGCGTGCTAGCGCTGCTAAATCATTATTTCTTTGTTCATACCGGGAACTACCCACTGGGCGTGGACTTTAACGCTAGGCAGGCACCGCGATCGCTAGATGACATGCTGCTGCTAGTGACTCAAAACTTCGACCCGGCGCACATGCCTACGATTGTCGGGGTTGGTGATACGGTAACGAGCCAGGCCGTGAAGCAAAATGGTGGACTAGCGTTTAAGCGGGGGGGAGCGATCGCAATTTCCTACAGCTGATTCAAAACATTGGTCAAACGACTGGCATCCCCACCATTAGAGTATTTGTCGATAGCAGTGGTGGCGAGCTTCGCAACCGTCGCCCTGTTAGGCTAGGCACCGATCAGCAAGGCAACTCTACTGTTCTAGATGGTATTGGCGATCCAAGAGACGACAGCGATCCGCTAATCATCAACGTGGTCTTTCCTAACGGCCCAAAGGAATACTCTCAGATGTTCCAAGCTGCCGCTGATCAGCGTACTGCGAGCAAACAGACAAAGGACACCGCCACAGTCTCATAGATTCGGCCATGCCTGCTCTAGAGCAAAATCTATAGAGAAAATAAAATTTGTAGATTGCCTTTATGATAGCCAGTTAATTTTTCTATACATCGCTTATGATATCTTTAACTAACAGGTAATAAAGAGTTTAGGAACAAGGCAATCATGGAAAACAAAACACCACTTGTCCCTGTAGAGTCTAGTACTGCCTCCGACGCACTGGCGAATAAAACCCTTGGAGTAAGTGCCACTAGATACTACAAGCCGGAGCCAAAGCTAGGGTTTACTCCCTACGCAGAGCTGTGGAACGGACGCCTAGCAATGGTCGGATTCTTTGTTGCACTCGCTTTTGAGCTTTTGTCTGCCCACGTCTTCTAAATGGTTACTTTTCGAGTAGCTGCTTTTTAAAGCTCCGTATGAGACCCCAAATTCCTAGGCAATGTCCGGAGGAACTTGGGGTTTCATACTTCTGGCCAGCTGGCCTTGAAACATTGACTTAAGATCATCACGCCGCACTTCCACGGCCTGCTTGCGAGCTTCGTCTTCAAGGAAGATTAGACTATCAACTGGACTGATAGAGGGCAATTGAAACAACAGCTGGGCAACCGGAACTGGTAGCGCCATCAGATCGGGGGTGCTAGCGGCCAAGCGATCGCTAGCCGCAGAGCTTAACGATGAGTAGGCATAGATGACTCGCTTTGGCTGATCGGGGCTGTCTTTACGAGCGATCGTGGCCTGTAGCCACTGTCTGCCCCCCGATTGCAAGATGTAATACTCCAGATGCTGTAGCTGCTGAGCTACACCGCGAATAATTGGAGAGACTACCCGAATCGCCGCTCCGAGATTGGCCTCTGGTGGAGCCGCATCAATCAGACGCTGTAGCTGCTGGTCAATAGTCATACAAAGAGGCACCCGCAAAAAGGTACAAAAAAAGCATATCCAACCAAATTTAATACTTATGTAAAAATCCGATTATTTTCTATAAAGGGATGTTGGGAAGCTGAAGTTATCTGTCTATCCTAAAGCTGGTGCCTACTTATCTACAGATCTTGACAATTTAGAGATCTAACCGAAAGGTCAACCATCAGGGAATAAGTATAACTAGTAGTGGAAACGCTTTTTGAACGACTGTCTCAAAAGCTTAGTTCGCAGACTAAAGCTTCGATTCGAAACTGCCGTCAAGTCGCTGAGCGTATTGAAAAAGACGCACGCCGTGTCTGTGCAGAAAGCCAACGGATTCAGAATTCTGGTGACGTAGAAGGCTGGGCCAACAACCTAGCAGATATCAGATTAACCCAGTGCTTGAAGTATGCGCAGCTAGGCTCAACTAGAGGACGACTAGAGCTGCATAGCGCCCTGAGCGCCATCATCTATCGCTACATGACGCCGCCGCAGGTTCAAGCAAGCTACCAGGCGCGGATCGCCCTTATAGAAGATTTTTTGCAGAACTTCTATGTAGAGAGCATCAACGCTTTTAGGCGAGAAAACGAGGTCGCTGATACCTATCAGCCGCGCTCCCTACTGGAGCTGGCTGAATATATGGCTTTTACAGAGCGCTATGCCAAACGCCGCATTCATTTTTCCAAAGGGCGTAGTCAGCAGCTAATTATCTTGCGGACGCAAACCTTCTCCAAGCAGCAGCCTCCTGAGACGGTAGTAGATATTCAGCAGGCGATAGAGGGCACAGATGTAGAACATCCTCGGACCGCGCCTCTACAGCGTTTGCGTGAGGAGCTAGTCACTGATGAAACTGGCATCGAAGGCAAGGAAACGGTTAGAAATCAGGTAGTCGAACAGCTGATGAACTACCTTCTAGAAAAAGGACAGCAGGATTGCGCTAACTATTTCGCCCTGCGTTTAAACGATCTGCCCACCAATGAGATCGAAGAGATCTTGCAGATCACACCGCGAGAGCGAGACTATCTCCAGCAGCGGTTCAAGTACCACCTGCTGAAGTTTTCCTTTGCGCATAATTGGGAGCTAGTGCATGAGTGGCTAGGGGCAGAACTATGGAAAAACCTGGGTCTTACCCCTCACCAGTGGGCACACTTCCAGACTGAGATGAATTCAACTCAGGAGAAGATTTTGACTCTAAAGCAGCAGCAGCAGAGTGACGTAGAAATCTCTAATCATTTAGATATCACAGCAACTCAGCTGAGGAAACAATGGTCAAACCTGTTAGAGAAAGCTTGGGACATTCGGAATATATAGTCGAAATGTTCGGAATATATAGATAGAAGGATATATGAGGTCACATTCCCAAATCTGTCCGGACTGACACCCGTAGATACGAATATTGACTCAGAGAGTACTCAGAACTAGCTTTTGTGACTGTTGCGAGTCTTTGACCCGGCGTTTCCACTGCCATCAGGAAACTGTTCTACATCAGCAGTCAGCAGATCAAATGCATAGACAAAATGTATTGGTCAAAAAGCTTGTTCACTTATGAAGTCGGGTCTGATGCAAAGTCTAGTAAGCCTATCCACCAACAAGGGAAAAACGCCAAGTTTTGATAAATTTGGCCCACTCCCATCTACATCCTCTAGAGAAGAGACGCCCAATATTTTTTTGACGTCTTTGCTACCTCTAGAGCTTCCGTGGCTTCGAGAGAGGTATCTTTGAAAGAAGGTAGCTTTTCTCAGACGGCTCAGTCGTTTAACTTCGGAGAAATCCACGCTGTGCAAGAACGTTTTCATTTTTTGATCAAACAACGTCTTATGTCGGAATACGAAAAGACGCCACCCCTTTTTCCTTGGGAATCGGAGCTGCGCGAGTATCCGGCGGAGAGTGCTGATCCTATCGGCGCAGACTATGGCGTTTCGCTTTGGAATCAGCATCTAAGTTCGCTAAAGGTGCCTGGACTGCTACCTGAGCCTGTCTTGAATGCTCTATTCAAGCAGTGCCAAGACATCGTCCTATCACCGATCAAACAAGGGGTTCAGTTAGTTCGCGCTGTTGAGGCGTTGTTCCCGGCTCAAGGTGAGCTGTTAGAGCCAATTGCCGATATCGTACTGGTGCCTGCCTACCGTTCTGATAACGAAACTCAAATGGCTGTGTTTGAGCAAGTCAATCAGCTGGCAGGTGACTATGATTCTGCTCAGCCGGAGCAGCAAATTGCGCTATCGATGATGGCAGCTCAGGAAATATTGAGCGCGATGACGCTGTCGCTATCAGCTCAAAGGTCTGAAGACAGCCGAGAGTGGATCACCGCTTGTGGCCTGTTAAAGCTATCGGCTAGCTATGCTACCACTAGCTGTCCTGATGGCAATACCGATAATCAGCTAACAATCAAAGCTGTGTTGCCAGATAGCGGCCAGATTCGACTGTGGGATGGCAATGTAGAAAAGCGAGCCCTGTGCGCAAAGCCTGGTTTATTGGATCTAAACTGGGACAGCTTTGCTTCAGATAAAACCTATGTGCTAGAGATCTCTCTACGTTCAGAGGAAACATCGCTTAGATTCGTCATCAAGCTAGAAGATTCGCTAGAGAGTGGTTTTGCCTTAACGTAGCTTAGACACCCAGCGTTCAGACACTCAGCCTGAGCCTGCGCTGTTTTACTATCGGCTAGCCCTTACTGCACAAGACCAGAATGCAGCCAAAAACAGGAACAATATCTACCTACTAGGGTCTACTTCGATACGTTGAAGTAGACCTTTTCGCTGGGTTGTCTCTGTCAGCTACGATTGACCAATCACAATACGCCAGATGTTATGGACTGCTCATAGAGCTTTGGTCCCAATGCCTTTTGCTAACCGAAGCGCATTTTTCTCGACTAGAGTAGCGTTACAATTGTTAGCTAAAATTAGTAGCTACTAATCTTGCTCACTATGACTTCTCAAACCCTGATACCTACTGCTACATCGGCTGGCTTGGACCTAGCAACTCAGACGGCTTTTCAGCCAGCAGAATTTGACCAGAATGTAATGACGACCTACGCTCGCTTTCCAATCGCGATGGCACGGGGGGAAGGATGTCGCCTATGGGATTTGGAAGGACGCGAATATCTTGATTTTGTAGCGGGGATTGCAACTTGCGCGTTAGGGCACTCCCATCCGGCAATGAGAGAGGCGGGCACTGCGCAGTTGCAAAAGCTTCAGCACGTCTCTAACTTGTACTACATTCCTGAGCAAGGGGCGCTGGCGCAGTGGCTAACTGATAATTCTTGCGCTGATCGAGTATTTTTTTGCAATTCGGGGGCAGAGGCAAATGAAGGGGCGATCAAGCTAGCGCGTAAGTATGGTCATACCGAGCTGGGGATAGAAGCACCTATCGTAATCACAGCGAAGTCGAGCTTTCATGGCAGAACGCTGGCGACTGTGACAGCAACAGGCCAGCCTAAGTATCAGAAGAATTTCAATCCGCTGATGCCTGGGTTTTACTATGTGCCGTACAACGATATCGAAGGGCTAAAAGCTGCCATAGAAGAGCTAGACGCCGAGCAGAGACAGGTCGCGGCGGTGATGCTAGAGCCTATGCAGGGAGAAGGTGGTGTTTGTCCTGGGAATCCGGTGTATTTCAAGCAGGTGCGTCAGCTGTGTGATGAGCTGGACATTTTGCTGATTTTGGATGAGGTGCAGGTGGGGATGGGGCGTACGGGAAATCTTTGGGGCTATCAGACGGTGGGCGTAGAGCCAGATGTATTTACCTCTGCTAAAGCGCTAGGGGGAGGCATTCCGATCGGTGCCATCCTGACGAAAAGTCGCTGTGATGTGCTGCGCCCTGGTGAGCACGGGAGTACGTTTGGGGGCAATCCTTTTGCCTGTAGCGTGGCGATGGCGGTGTGTCAGACGATAGAGCAAGAGAATTTGCTGGAGAATGTGCGATCGCGTGGCCAACAGCTCAGAAAAGGGCTCAGGACCATTGCTAGCAAATACCCCAGCTTATGTGAAGGCGTGAGAGGCTGGGGATTGATTAACGGTCTGGTTTTGAACCCTGAGAGTGGCATCGCTGCGATAGATATTGTCAAAGCCGCACTCGAAAAGGGTTTGCTGTTGATTCCGGCGGGGACTCAGGTTGTGCGGCTGATTCCGCCGCTAATCGTGTCCGAAGCTGAAGTTGATGAAGCGCTTAGCCTGATCGACGAGACGCTAGCAGAGCTTTCTAGCTAGAGTTCTAATAGTGCGCTTCTAGAAGCGCGCCCTGATGAACCGTCAAAATTTGGGATTCTTTGAGCCATCTGGCGTCAAAAGCGCCAAGATGGGTGGTTGTAATCAGGGTTTGAAACCGGTCTTCGATGGTTTCTAGCAGTTGGTTTTGACGCTTTAGGTCAAGCTCGGCGAGCACATCATCTAGCAATAGCAGGGGTGGCTCGCCGATGACAGCTTCGATGAGCTCTAGCTCTGCTAGCTTCAGCGCTAGGACTAGCGTCCTTTGCTGACCTTGCGATCCGTACTGGCGAGCAGGCGTTTGGTTGATTGAAAAGTCAATATCGTCCCGATGTGGACCCGCTAGAGAGGTGCGCTGGTGATATTCGGCGATCGCCCGCGATCTGATCTTTTCAAAGAAGGCTTGTTGGATATTGCCTGGTTCAGAGGTCTCTATCGAATTGTCTAGTTCAGATGTCTCTATCGAGATATTCGGCTGATAGGTGATCAGCAGTTTTTCTGTATCGCCGCTGATCGCCTGATGCCAAGACTGGGCGAGCGGAATTAGACGCTGTAGGCCGCGCGATCGCCGCCGAATAACTCTAGTGCCTGCGGTGACTAGCTGAGCATCCCACAGCGCCATCTGCGTAGGGTCGAGTGGCTGGCTGCTTTCTTCGTGCGTATGCTGCTTGATAAAAGCGTTGCGCTGCTTTAGCACCTGGTTGTACTGCTGCAAAATGTAGGCGTAGATAGGCTCTAGCTGCACCAGTAGCGTGTCAATCCAACTGCGCCGCTCGCCCGGTCCACCGCGCACTAGATTTAGGTCCAAGCTCGAAAACTGAACCGCATTGAGATTGCCTAAGAAATCCTGCTGCCGTTTGAGCGTTTCTCCGTTGAGAACCGCCGTACGCCGCCCGCCGTTTTGCAATACTAGCGTCAGCTCGCTAGGCCCGATGTCTTTATCAAGCTGAGCTTTAATCTGGCTAGTGGTTTTGCCTTCTTGGACTAGATCGCGATCGCGACTGGTTCGATGCGATTTCAGCGTAGCCAGCAGCTCTACGGCCTCTAGTAGATTCGACTTTCCCTGAGCGTTATCTCCTAACAGGATCGTTTTGGGTGCGTCAAAAGCTACAGACTGGCTCTGGTAGTTGCGAAAGTTCTGTAGATAGAGGTGCTGAAGAAACATACCCACAGTTTAAACCTATTGGCTACGGGCGATTGCCTATGTAATCGCTCGTAGCCTTCAGCGTAGAAATTGTCCTAGAACTGCATCAGATAGGTATTCTCTGCGCTGAAGTATTTCTCTTCTTGTAATCAGCTTTCTCTTCCTAGAAAATGACAATACGGGTGCTATAATTTCTAAGCGAAAGCGATGGGGTGTCGCCAAGTGGTAAGGCAGCGGGTTTTGGTCTCGCCATTCCTAGGTTCGAATCCTAGCACCCCAGCTCTCTTTGAGAAGTAGCACTCGACGATCGGTCCTCGATAACCGATTCGGGCAGCTAGCTCATCACGACCACTTCGCTACATATAGTTCAGAGCTCAAGCAAAGCTAAGGCCGTTCACTACTAAGGTCCAAGCTCTCTAAACAACGCATTCGCACTTTCCCGTGACACTTTGTTCCTGTGACACTTTGTGTTTTGAGTTGTTTAAACCCTTGTCTTACAAGGCTTTCAGCTAGGAAGCTAGTCTCTAGCTAGGCGATAAACGCTATAGTAAAAAAGGTTTAGCCTAAAAGCGCGCAGTTAGATGGAAAGCATTCGAGGCAATGGCGCAGCAGAGAGCAATACTGCAGCAAAGAGTAATACTGCATCAGACAAAAGTAGAACGATGCGTTACTCTAGCGCTGTTATGCAAAGGGCGCAAAGAGCCGTAAGGTGTTCGCCTTTTTATCTGAAGCTGCTGGCAGATATGCGCGATCGCAGTGTCAGCGTACCTACCATTGCAGAAAACAGCGGCGCGATCAAAGGCTACACGCAGCAGCCGCTGTCCGATGTCTCAACAGAAAGAGAGCTGATGTGGCTAGCTTCCGTCGGTATCTTACGTCGTGAGGTAGATGGGCAGGGGCTGACGGATAGCTTTCGGCTGACGCCACTGGGTAGACAGATCGTAGAGAGATGGCAGACGGGTAACTCTATCGAGAAGCGAGCAAATCTGATAGAGTCTGCTCAAAACGCTGCGGTTCGATGGCTGAGACTACCGGACTGGCTAGTGTGAACATCCATATATAATCTAATCTAAGCAGTTTTGACATCGAACCTGATTGATGGGTAGGGCTCGATCAGGATGTTTTTTTATGCAAAAAACGCCTCCAAACGATTAAAAGGTGACTAATCTATCAACTTTTTTGAGTCATAGTCGACCAAGTTTGGGTAATGTGAGGGTTGTACAACCAGACAAGGGGCACAATCGGTGAAGTCAATAATGGTAGTGGGAACAACCTCCCACGCAGGCAAATCCATGTTGGTAACTGCCCTTTGCCGCATTTTGAGCCGTAAGGGATGGCGAGTATCTCCGTTTAAAGGTCAAAACATGGCGCTGAATTCGTATGTGAGTACGACAGGGGCCGAAATTGGCTATGCACAGGCAGTCCAGGCTTGGGCAGCGGGGATTTCGCCTCAGGCAGAAATGAATCCTATCCTGCTAAAGCCGCAGGGCGATCAGACTTCGCAGGTCATTCTCAAAGGGCGAGCGATTGGAACGACGACCGCTCAACGATACTACGATGAGTTTTTTAGTGCGGGCTGGCAAGCGATTCAAGAGAGTATCGCTAGGCTTGGGCAGGAGTTTGATCTTTTAATTTGTGAAGGTGCTGGCAGCCCAGCCGAGATTAATTTGAAGCACCGTGACTTAGCAAATATGCGGGTTGCTACTTATCTGAACGCGCCCACTATCCTAATTGCCGATATTGATCGCGGCGGGGTGTTTGCTCATATCGTCGGCACCTTAGAGCTGTTAGAGCCCGAAGAAAGAGCGCTGATCAAAGGCATTGTAATCAATAAGTTTAGAGGGCAGCGCTCTATTCTTCAGCCTGGAATTGACTGGTTAGAAGAGCGAACGGGTATTCCAGTGATTGGGGTCATTCCCTGGATCGATCAGGCATTCCCGGCAGAGGACTCGCTCTCTTTGTTAGAGCGCCCTGCGGTCAAATCACAATCTGAAATCACGGTGGCAGTAATTCGACTACCTCGAATTTCAAACTTTACCGACTTTGATGCGCTAGAGGCAGAGCCTTCGGTCACGGTGAAGTATTTGACACCGCGCGAGCCACTAGGCTATCCAGATGCGGTTATTTTGCCTGGAACAAAGACGACAATCGCCGATCTGTTGGTACTACAACAGACTGGCATGGCGGATGCGCTAAAGAACTACGCGGCCGCGGGCGGTACGGTAATGGGAATCTGCGGCGGATTTCAAATCATGGGCCAGATGCTGGCTGACCCTGAGGGATTAGAAGGTCAAGAAGGCCGGTTTGACGGGCTAGGTCTGTTACCTTTGCGGACGGTGATTACGAACCAAAAGGTCGCTAGGCAGCGGACAGTGACCTCGAAGTACCCACAAGAAGGGCTACCAGTGATTGGCTATGAAATTCATCAGGGTCGGACCCAACTGGTGATGTCCACAGGAAATGAGGAAGAAAATACGTTCATGCCTATTTTTGACGATCGTGGCTTAGGCATCGTCGATAGCGAGCAGTCGGTATGGGGAACGTATCTGCATGGTGTCTTTGACAATGGTCCTTGGCGGCGAGCGTGGCTAAACAGATTGCGCCAGCAGCGCGGTTTGGGCTCTATGCCAACTGGAATTTCGAACTATCGTGAGCAGCGCGACAGTATGTTAAACAGCTTGGCGACTACGATTGAAGAGTATATCGATCTGACGCCAATCCTGTCGTAGGGAAACACTTTTTAGGTAGGAATGTGGCCATTAGCTCGGTTATCTTTTTATCGTTAGCAGGTCTATTTTCAGGCGTTCTAGCTGGTTTCTTAGGGATTGGCGGCGGGACGCTGCTGGTGCCTGTTTTGCTACAGCTTGGGTTTGAGAGTCACGCGGCGACGGCGACTAGCAGTCTGGCAATCCTGGTCACTTCTACTGCGGGTAGCGTTCAAAACTGGCGAATGGGCTATCTACAGCCAAGGCAGATTCTACTGCTGGGAATACCGGCTGCGATCGCAGGCTTTTTCGCGGCCTTGCTAGTCGACGGCATTCCTCAATACTGGCAGCTAGTTGGATTTGGCCTGCTGATGTTGAGCAATCTGTATCTAGTGTCACTGAAGAAGCAGGTGATTCAAAAAGCGCAGTTTCGCGAGTCTAGAATGGCGATTGGCCCAGCCATTAACCCGGCGATGGCCAGGACAGTAACCGGGACGATCTCAGGGTTCATGGCCGGACTGTTCGGCGTCGGCGGCGGGGTAATTCTAGTACCGCTACAGATTTTGCTGCTGGGCGAAAGTATTAAAACGGCCGTACGCACGAGTCTAGGCGTGATTGTGATTACGTCTATCTTCGTCTGTATTGGCCACGCGATTCAAGGCAATATCCGCTTAGTAGAAGGGTTGATCCTTGGCTTAGGCGGCCTGATTGGCGTACAGATCAGCACCCGATTCCTACCGCGACTGAGCGACCATACGGTAACTCAGCTATTTAGAGCGCTATTGATTGCACTTTCTATCTACACCTTCTGGAAGGCGTGGTCGATTTATACAGCAGGCGCTGTGTGAGTGCGCCGCTATGCTTCGCAGATTGACTGGGCTAGCGAGATATCAAAGCACTGGGCTGCTCCGACTTCTCCCGAGATCACCTGGAAGGGGGCGTCGGGTTCACCTAGATCGCTGATCACCAGCGTTGCTTTTGAAAAGTCTTGGGTGCGGGTGTAGTCGTTGACAGTGACGATAGTTTTGAGTCCGGTCTGAGTAGCAGAAAGCAGGCCGTTGTTGGTATCTTCAAAGCCAAGGCAGTTTTCTGGCGGCAGGTTTAGGTGCGCTAGGGCGTATTCAAACACGTCAGGTGCAGGCTTTTTGTGCGGGACCATATCGCCTGCGGCAATCACTTCGAACCAGTGCATGCTTTCTACGCCGAGGGTGCTTGAGAGTAGCGCTTGGACGTTGGCGGGTGTTGTGGTGGTTGCGATCGCCAATCTCACTCCTTTCTCTCTAGCTTCATTGAGCAGTCGTTCTACGCCAGGTCGCAAAGGAATGCGTCCTTCCATTGCGTATTGCGTGTAGTACTTTGTTTTGGTGGCGTGCAGCGATCTGATGAATTCGGTGCGATCGCTAAACCCTTCAGGCAAAACAAAATCCGGCATAGACTCGATAAAAGCCCGCATCCGCTCCTTACCACCCGAGACTTCTAGCAGCTCTCCATACTTCTCTGTCGACCAGTTCCAATCCAGCCCCGCGTCTGCAAACGCCTGATTAAACGCAGGTCTGTGGCCGTCGCGTTCGGTCTCGGCTAACGTGCCATCCACATCAAAAATCAGCGCTTTTAGTTCGGCCACAGAATCATTCCTACCACTTAAGATTTCTCACAGTGATTTTACAGTGAATGGTCTTATAGCCAGCCAATCCGCTCTCTAACCTTTTCACCGGATGGGAATGCTAGAGCCTAAGACGACTGGAGAACAGGTGTGGCAGCAGAGAGAGCGTATTGGCTGGCATGGTCGCAGGTTAAGCATGTAGGACCAGTGACAATCAAGCGACTGTGGGAGCATTTTGGCACGCTAGAACTGGCTTGGCAGGCAGCAGCAAGCGAGCTACTTACAGTAGATGGAATTGGGCTATTGAGTGCTGAGCGGATCGTGGCAATGCGCGCCCGGATTGAACCGGAACGATTGCTGGCTACACATGCAAAGGAGAACCTATCTTTTTGGACGCCTGCGGATGCGGACTATCCGGCGCTGCTATTTGCTATCAATGACCCGCCGCCAGTGCTGTACTACCGCGGCGCGCTGCGATTGAACGATGTGAATAGTTTGACCGTAGGCATGGTAGGAACGCGGCAACCCTCTAGCTATGGCAAGCGATGGACTCAGCGGCTAAGTCAACGACTGTCACAAAAGGGAGCACTCATCATCTCTGGACTGGCAGCAGGTATCGATACAGAGGCACATTCGGGCTGTTTGTATCAGAAGGGACTGACAGTAGCAGTAATGGGAACAGGCGTAGATAGGGTATACCCAGCTCGAAACCAAAGCCTATATGAAAAGATAGTGGAGACTGGTCTGGTGCTAAGCGAGTATCCAGATGGAACTGGACCAGATAAAACGCATTTTCCACAGCGGAACCGCATTATTGCCGGGTTGAGTCGGGCGATCCTGGTGACAGAAGCACCGGCTAGGTCCGGCGCACTAATTACAGCGCGGCTGGCGAACGACTATTGCCGTGAGGTGTACGCCCTGCCAAGCGCTCTAGACAATGAGCAGGGCCAAGGCTGTCTGAGGCTAATTGCCGAGGGAGCGCAGATAATTTTGGGTGAGCAGAGCTTGGTAGAGACACTGGAGGAACTGCCTGCGGTGGCTTTACCGGTAGCTCCCAATCAAATAGCTGATAGAGGAATGGTTGCCGCAGAAACTACATCCCGAGTAGGCCTCTCTGAAGAAGCTGTCTTTGCAAAGCAGCCAGATCTAGAAACTGCTAAATCGACAGGAGCCGAACCGAAGAGGGCTCAGGTCGTTGAACTCGGCTCGGCTCAGCTAGAACCTACTCATCCTCTTGACGAAGTTCTAGAACTTACGCCTGTTTTGGCCAGCGTGCTGAAGGCTGTCCCAATGGAACCGACGGTTCTAGATCATATTCTTCAGCAAGCTCAGATGCAGCAGGCTCAGATTGAAACAGGGACTGTGCTCAGTGCGCTATTTCAACTAGAGTTATCGGGTCTGGTAATTCAGCTACCGGGGATGCACTATCAGCGGACCTAGCTGAAGCAGCTATAGCAATACCTTAATTGTAGGGAGCTTTCGATCATGGAGCCAAGAGCAGATATTCCTGAGCGGATTGTTCAAAATATTGCTAAAAGTTTAGACCAATCGGTCAACATGACCAGAGAAGTCACCCGGCTAAATTCCGTCCTGTTTATGACTTCGATTGTAAGCGCGGCTTCGACAACTTTGATCACGACGATAGCGGCAGCACAGGGGCCAGTTGTCGGTGCTGGTACGACAGGATGGAAGCTTTCTTGCGGAATTGCGGCATTCTTTGGCTTCGTGGCGACTTTGGCAGAAGGACTGAAGCATCAAACCAATGACAGGATGACGCGCAGCCGATTGTGTATAGAGCGACTGCGACTGCTAGATATTTCTTTGCGTCATAGCAAACGGCCTGTAGAAGAGATTGACCGCGAGTTTGATGAAATTGTCCGAGCGTATCCAGAGACCATGACCTAAAGAAAAGAGGACAGTTAGAGAGTGGATGGTTGGATATCTTTATCAAGTACGGCTAGTGTCATTATTCAAAGCGTCAAAGGGTAAATGACTAAACAGGGCAAGCTGATATAAAGTTTTGACCATCTCTACTTCCTGTTTGTTGTCCTTTGCTAACTTGCCCTTCGGCCTGTCGTCTTAATGGCTTCTGTGATCCGCCGCGCTCAGCCTGCTCTCGATTTCATTCCGCCTGACTACAGCGCCCTGGTTAGACGGCTAGTCGGGCCGCTGGTACCCGTATGGACAAGCTGGCAAACGGAGCTGGCTGAAGTGGAATCTCACAACGTAGAGACGCTAGCAGAGCTGTATCACGAGTTTGAAGCAGGAAAAACTCGGTTTTTGCTGGCCTTTCGCCATCCGAATCCAACCGATCCCTATGTGCTTAGCCATTTACTGTGGAGAGATTTGCCTCGAACAGCTAGGCAAATGGGAATAGAGCTAGGGATGACGCATTCCCATTTCATATATGATCGCGGCATTCCCCTGTGGGCGGGAAGCTATCTAGGCTGGCTGTTTTCTAAGCTAGGCGGCGTTCCGATTCAGCGGGGAAAGCTGGATTTGCAGGCACTGAAAGCAGCGCGAAATTTGTTTGTGAATGGGCAGTTTCCTCTAGCAGCGGCCCCAGAGGGAGGGAACAACGGACACAGCGAGATTGTCAGTCCATTGGAGCCAGGGATCGCGCAGCTAGCCTTCTGGTGCCAGGAGGATCTGATGGCTCAGGGGCGAGCGGAGAATGTGGTGATTTTGCCTTTGGGTATTCAGTATCGCTATATAGAGGAGCCCTGGCAGGCGCTGGTATCACTGATTGGTCAGCTAGAGGTAGAGAGTGGGCTAGGTCCGGCAGGCGAACTCGATCTATACAAACGGCTCTATCGGCTGGCCGAACACCTGCTGACACTGATGGAGACCCACTATCAAGAGTTCTACGGGGTGACGTTTGAGACGTTAGAGGAATCGGCAGTGGGCGCGGACAAGAATGAGCTGCTGGCAAAGCGGCTGCGATCGCTCATCAACGAAGCACTCAAAGTCGCAGAGCAATACTTTGGCCTGCGACCGAAGGGATCGATGATTGACCGCTGTCGTAGGCTAGAGCAAGCAGGCTGGGATCGGATCTTTCGCGGTGGGACAAAAACGCTATCGCCTGTGGAACGGGGCTTAGCGAATCGAGTCGCAGAAGAGTCAGATTTGCATCTGTGGCATATGCGCCTAGTCGAAAGCTTTGTAGCGGTGACAGGCCGCTATGTGAAGGAAAATCCCAGCGCCGATCGGTTCGCAGAGACCGCGCTGCTGCTGCACAGCATGGTAGAAAAAATTAAAGGTAACAAGCCAGGTCAGGCGACGGCTGGCCTACAGCTAGGCGCGCAAAGAGCGATCGCAACCGTAGGCGAACCGATTGAGATTGGACCGCTGTTTGCTAGCTACAAGCGCAAAAGACGACAGGCGATCGCATCGCTCACTCAAGATCTGCAAGCACAGATGGAAGAAATGATCTTGACGTAGCCCGTTCATGCCCTGTGATCTGTCCACGCCTAGAGCTACGCTAGCGGCTGCATTTTCTCAGCGACAACCGCATAAAAAGGATCGCCTCCACCTAAGCCCATCATCTGCAAAATAGCGGGTGCTTCTGACTTGTTGATCACCGTTTCGATCTTACCGAAGCCGCGAGCCGACTCAAAATAGCGCTTGACTAGCTCGACTCGGCTTTCTTCGCTGCCGTCTCGCCAAAGCGCGATCGCCTTCTGGTAAAACATCCGATTAGAGAAACTAAATATGGCGATCCCGCCGGGTTTGAGAATTCTGTAGATCTCAGCAAAGACCGGTTCAGGATACTGAATATATTGAACGGAGACAGTATTAATCACGGCGTCAAAAGAACAATCTTCTAGCGGCAGGGTTTGGTTCTCGTTGAGATTTTGGATAAAGTAATGGTCGAGCTGCTTGTTACGGGCTAGCTCCTCGCCGTTGAGGCCATGACCTTCTACGTGGGCGTAGTCAACGTCCCCTGGCAGATGCGACACCCAGCTACTCATCATGTCAAAGACGCGGCTGTTGGGAGGAATGCGATCGCGATATAGCTTGGTCAGCTGAGCAATGAAGCCCTCGTCTACATGGGTGACAAATCTAGGCGCAGCGTAGAATAGAGAATCGTTCGAGGGATCAAGCTTATTTCTTTGAGCGGATTCCAGCAGCATAAATGGGGGCGGCTTCTTTATTTAGGTGATTTCTTTCTTAGTTTAGGCGAAGCGCTATATGTGCTGCGAAAATTTATCTCAAAAGCGTCGTTTTTGTGGTTTAGAGATCGTCAAAGTATTGCCACCTTGTGATATCAGTAATACTACGGACTTAAAGACATCCGCAGCCATTAGTGACCAGACTGTACATCTAGTGTGCCTAGATCATCAATTGTCATCTGACAAAAACAGAAAATAGTACTCTGCTAGCTAGCACTTCACTAGTTAGCAACCCGACTATTCACAACATAGGCAGATATCAACTAAACGGGCTATGCACGAAACCGATATGACAAAAGCGCTGATCTTGACCGTCAGAGATTGGCTAGCTAAACAGCCGGGGCATCCGGCAGTAGAAAAAGTGCATTTGACAGTGGGTGAATTCACCTGCGTGGAGCCTGCTAGCTTGCAGTTCGCATTCAACGTACAGACGCAAGGAACGCTTTTAGATGGAGCAGAGCTGGTGATCGAAGAAACGCCTTTGATTGCTTTTTGTCATCGCTGCCAGCAGGAGTACAGGCCAGAAGTGGGCTTGCAGTACGCATGCGTATCTTGTCAGTCGCCAATGGATGATATTCGCTCCGGGCGAGAGCTGAGAATTGGCCGAGTAGAGTTTTCTCACAAGACACCTTCGCAGGAAACACCGCGAGAAACACCTTCACAGGAGACCCCCTATGCACCAAACATTTGACGCCGCGCTAGAAATGAACCTGCTGCATGCCAACCAGCACGGTGCAGAGGAGAATCGCGATCGCCTCAACAAATGGGGAATTACCTGTCTAAATTTGATGAGCTCTCCAGGCGCAGGAAAAACTCAGCTGCTAGAACAAACGTTGCAGTTGCTACAGCCTGAGCTACGAATTGTTGTTATAGAAGGAGATATGACCACTCAGCTAGACGCGGATCGGCTGCGTCAGCATGGGGTACCTGTCATTGCGATCAACACAGGTAGAGCCTGCCATCTAGACTCCAAGATGGTCGCTGGTGGACTGCATCAATTTGCTCACGAACAGGCTGATCAAAAGCAGCTTCCCCAAGACTTTGATTTGATGTTTGTTGAAAATGTTGGAAATTTGGTGTGTCCAGCAGAATTTGAAGTAGGAGAACATGCCAAAGTCGCTCTGTTAAGCATTACAGAAGGTGAAGACAAGCCGCTTAAATATCCAATTATGTTTCGCGAAGCGGATTGTTTGTTGATTACTAAAACAGACCTAGCTCCTTATCTAGACGTAGATATTGAGAACATCATCAGCAATGTACGGCAGCTAAATTCTAAGGTCGTGATCATCCCGGTTTCAGCAAAAACAGGAGAAGGCTTAGAGAGTTGGTATGACTGGGTAAAACAGTTCGTGTCTAATCAAAGCAACGCGCGTGCAAATTTGGTTATAGCGTAGCTCGTAGACTTCAATGTTGTTTGTGGGTTTTATTTATGGTTCGGTTCGATTTTTGGCGTTTTCGTCGTCGGTCTGTAGCGACTTGGCGAGTGTATAGAGCGATGTTCTCTGCTTGTGAATGCTTTATGGATTAGTTTTTTGAGATCGGCGTTTGTAGATTAGGATTAGCGAATAACAAGTCAAGACTAATAGGGCACAAAGCAAAAGCTCGGCAGGTCTGCTAGCTAAGCAGTAACTACCTGAGGATTACTACCTGAGCGATTCTAGTTGATAGGTCGTAGATTGCTGGTAACATCTATCACCATACGTAGGTGCTTTTTTCGGCATTCTATGTTCGTTGCACTACCATGCTTGTGCATTACCATTATTCAAATTCACACTTTTATGAAAAGACGTCAGCTTGTTTCGCTTTGCTTCGCATTCTTTTGTACTCTGTTGTTTACGGTTAGCTGCGGAGGTCCATCTGCCGACAGCGGCGGCGATGTCGAACCAAGCGCTGAAGCCCCGAGTGAGGCTTCAGGAGAAGCTATTGTGATCGGCTATAGCAACTGGGCTGGCTGGTGGCCCTGGGCGATCGCAGAGGAAGAAGGACTATTTGCCGCTAATAACGTCAACGTCGAGATGCGCTGGTTTGACGGCTACGTAGAATCGATGGAAGCTTTTGCCGCTGGGCAGCTAGACGGCAACTGTCAGACGCTGAACGACACCATCTCTTTCGCAGGTGATTCAGTCAATGGGCAGGTGGCTGTCCTAGTCAACGACAACTCTGCGGGCAATGACAAAATCATTGTGACCGAAGAGATTAATTCGGTTGCGGATCTAGTCGGCAAAAAAGTCGCTGTAGAAGAGGGCGTGGTTGATGACTTTTTGCTGACGCTGGCGCTAGAAGAAGAAGGCTTTTCTCGCGACGATGTTGAGATTGTTCCTTTAGAAACTGGCGCTGCGGCAGCCGCTTTTGCCGCTGGACAGGCCGATGCCGTTGGCGCTTTCCCACCGTTTTGGCTAACGGCGCTAGAGCGTGAGGGCAGCAAAGAGCTAGTAACTTCTAGCGACTTTCCAGGCGCGATTCCTGACCTGCTAGTGATGAGTCAAACAATCATTGATGAGCGCCCTGAAGATGTACAGGCAATCGTCAATACCTGGTTTGATACGCTAGCGTTCATGGAAGAGAATCCTGAGCGTGCCGATGAGATTATGGCCGCTAGAGCCGATGTCACTGTAGAAGAGCTACAGCTGTTCAAAGAAGGCACTCGGATGTTCACGATAGAAGACAACTTGGAAGCCTTTGGCGAGGGCACCGAGATCAAGTATCTATCGGCTGCGGCTGAGGAAATGGCCGAATTTATGGTGGGCGTCGGGTTCATTCCAGAAGCGCCACCGCTAGAGCCAATCTTGGACGATCAGTTTGTTCAGGCCTATGCGGAAGCTCAGTAGATGAGTTCAGGTGAGCATGAGTTCAGGTAAGCATGAGTTCAGGTGAGCAAAGAGAGATGGCTGTGAAATCCGGGTCTGCTTATTCGCCTATCACGCTGCTAGCCAAGCGCAAGAGTATGCAGCCCAGGCTGTTCTGGCGATTGGGCGAGCCGATTCCATCGGGTCTGAATTGGGGACTACGGATTGCCTCTGTCGTCATTCCAATCATTCTGTGGTGGCTGTTGGCTAATAGCGCGCTGGTCAATCCTAAGTTTCTCCCCTCGCCGCCTGATGTGATTGCAGCCTTTGGCAGACTTTGGGAGAAGGGGCTGTTTATCGACGACGTGACGGCTAGCGTCCGGCGAGTCGGCATTGGGTTTTTGCTTTCGGCGATTGTCTCGGTGCCTTTAGGAATTGGCATGGGAGCGTTTGCGGCGGTGCGATCGCTTCTAGAACCCCTGATTGGCATCGTCCGCTACATGCCCGCCCCGGCCTTCATCCCGCTGCTGATCATCTATCTAGGACTTGATGAAGCGCCAAAGGTGGCGCTGATCTTTATCGGCGTCATTTTCTTCAATACGCTGATGATTATGGACGCGGTCAAGTTTGTGCCAAAGCATCTGCTAGAAGCCACCTATACGCTGGGCGGGTCTCGCGCTCAAACGCTTTTGCAAGTGATTACGCCCTACGTCGTGCCAAATATACTCGACGCCTTTCGGATTAACATGGCAGCCGCGTGGAATTTGGTCGTCGTTGCAGAGCTGATTGCGGCGAATGAAGGACTGGGGAAAAGGATTGCGATCGCCCAAAAATTCTTTCGCACCGACGAGATTTTTGCCTACCTAATTGTGTTGGGTGTGATTGGATTTCTAATCGATCTCTCTCTCAAGCTGCTGCTCAGAGCCACCTGCAAATGGGCTGTTGACTAATGCATCTCGAAGTTTCCAAGCTATACAAACAGTTTGAGACTGGCAAAGGCACTATCAAAGTCCTCGAAGATCTTAACTTGCATGTAGAGCAGGGAGAGTTTGTCTGTGTGGTCGGCGCTTCCGGCTCGGGAAAATCTACGCTGCTAAGACTGTTGCAGGATTAGAGCGGCCTACCACGGGCCGCATAGAGGTCGATGGTGAGTCTGTCGTCGGCCCTGGCGCAGATAGGGGAATGGTGTTCCAAGACTACACGCTATACCCGTGGATGAGGGTGCAAAAGAACGTAGAGTTCGGTCTAAAGCTACAGGGTATCGACAAGAAGACGCGGCGAGAGCAGGCTTCGTATTATATAGAGATGGTGGGGCTGACGCAGTTTGCCAGCGCATTGCCCAAGCAGCTCTCTGGTGGGATGAAGCAAAGAGTGGCGATCGCCCGCGCCCTGACTAGCCAGCCCAAAATTCTGCTGATGGACGAACCGTTTGGCGCGCTCGACGTACAAACCAAAGAGAACATGCAGCAGTTTCTCCTAAATCTGTGGGACAGAACGGGTACTAGCATCTTGATGATTACTCACGATGTTAGAGAGGCTGTATTTCTGTCACAGCGTATCTATGTGATGACAGCTAGGCCCGGTACGGTGAGGAGAGAAATCGAAGTAGCGCTAGGGCGATCGCGCACTCAGGCAACCAGAGAGCGATCGCAGTTCAAAGCCTATCAGGACGCAGTGACCACCGAGCTGGCTGCGCTAGAAGCTAAAAGGGAAGCGAACGAGCAGGCCAAACACGACATGCGCTATGAGCGACAGGCTACGAGCAGCAGGTAACCTCGTTTCAGCAATCAATGACTCGACAATCAGCGAAGCAAGCCATAATAATAACTTCAGATATTCCTTAGCACACAGAAACGCCAGAGAGTAAGCCAATGCTTGAGTCCTATCGCAAACATGTCGAAGAACGCGCCGCTCTAAATGTGCCACCGCTGCCGTTAGATGCAGACCAGACTTCGGCACTTTGCGAACTACTCAAAGCACCGCCTGCCAGTAAAGAGGGCAGTGAAGAGGACTTTCTGATGACGCTGCTGTGCGATCGCATCTCTCCTGGCGTCGATCCCTCCTCCTACGTCAAAGCTTCGTTTTTGACTGCGATCGCCAAAGGCGAAACCACTAGCCCGCTGATCTCACCAAAGAAAGCCGTGGAGCTGCTAGGCACTATGCTCGGCGGCTACAACGTAGCGTCTTTGATCGAGCTGCTAAAAGACGAACGTGAAGAAATCGCTCAGCTTGCTGCCGATGCGCTGAAGAAGACGCTCTTGATCTACGATGCCTTCAACGACGTGATCGAGCTGGCTAAAACCAATTCATATGCGAAGCAAGTCGTAGACGCCTGGGCCGCTGCCGAATGGTTCACCAGCAAGCCAGAAGTGCCAGAAGCCATCACCGTTACCGTCTTCAACGTGCCAGGTGAGACCAACACAGACGACCTTTCACCTGCGCCTCACGCCACGACTAGGCCAGATATCCCGCTCCATGCGCAGGTGATGCTGGAGTCGAAGATGGACGATCCGTTGGGGACTTTGGCAGAGCTGAAAGAGAAGGGACATGCGATCGCCTACGTTGGCGATGTGGTCGGCACTGGCTCCTCACGAAAATCCGCCATGAACTCGGTCATCTGGCACATCGGTGCGGACATTCCCTTCGTCCCCAACAAGCGCACAGGCGGCTTCATCCTTGGCAACAAAATCGCCCCTATCTTTTTCAACACTGCTGAAGACTCCGGCGCACTGCCGATTGAATGCGACGTTAGCAAAATGAAAACAGGGGATGTAATCACCATTCATCCCTACAAAGGTGAGATCACCAACCAGGCAGGTGAAATCATTTCCACCTTCTCACTTACCCCCGAAACTATCCTCGACGAAGTCAGAGCAGGCGGACGCATTCCTTTGATCATTGGCCGCGCCCTCACAGACAAAACCCGGATAGCGCTAGGGCTCAAACCTTCTGACATATTCGTTCGTCCATCTGATCCGGTTGATACTGGCAAAGGCTTCACCCTCGCGCAGAAGATGGTCGGCAAAGCCTGCGGTCTACCTGGCGTTCGCCCCGGCACCTCCTGCGAGCCGCTGATGACCACCGTCGGCTCGCAAGACACCACCGGCCCGATGACCCGCGACGAGATGAAAGAGCTAGCCTGCCTGGGCTTTAGCGCCGGACTCGTCCTGCAAACCTTCTGTCACACTGCCGCCTACCCCAAGCCTGTAGACGTTCAAACTCACGCCACCCTGCCCGACTTCTTCGCCTCTCGCGGCGGTGTTGCTCTCGAACCAGGTGACGGCATTATTCACTCCTGGCTGAACCGAATGCTTTTGCCTGACACCGTGGGTACAGGTGGCGACTCTCATACTCGCTTCCCGCTCGGCATTTCCTTCCCTGCTGGTTCGGGACTTGTCGCCTTTGCTGCGGCCATCGGCGCTATGCCATTAGACATGCCCGAATCTGTTCTAGTTCGGTTTAAAGGAGAATTGCAGCCTGGTATCACTCTACGCGATGTCGTTAACGCAATTCCCTACGTAGCTATTCAAAAAGGTCTCCTAACCGTAGAAAAAGAGAATAAAAAGAACATTTTCTCCGGTCGGATTTTAGAGATGGAAGGACTGCCTGATCTCAAACTAGAACAAGCCTTTGAGCTAACTGATGCTTCTGCTGAACGCTCTTGCGGCGGCTGCACTATCAAGCTCAGTGAAGAAACAACCGCTGAATATCTGCGTTCCAACGTGTCTCTAATGAAGAACATGATTGCACGCGGCTATCACGACGAAAGGACGTTAGCGCGTCGGATTGCAGCGATGGAGAAATGGCTGGAGAATCCTTCGCTGATGAGCGCGGACGAAGATGCTGAATATGCAGCAGTTATTGAGATCGACTTAAATGAGCTAAAGGAGCCAATTGTTGCAGCGCCGAACGATCCTGACAACGTGAAAACGCTCTCTGAAGTAGTCGGAGATAAAATTGACGAGGTCTTTATTGGCTCCTGTATGACCAATATTGGCCACTATCGTGCCGCCGCTAAAGTGCTAGAGAATGAGGGCACCGTCAAAGGCCGTCTGTGGATCTGTCCGCCGACGCGCATGGACGAACAGCAGCTTCGTAAGGAAGGCTACTACGGCACCTTTGCTGCTTCGGGCGCTCGCACAGAGATGCCCGGTTGCTCGCTCTGTATGGGCAATCAGGCCCGCGTAGAAGACGGTGTGACTGTTTTCTCTACCTCCACTCGCAACTTCAACAACCGAATGGGCAAAGGCGCACAGGTCTATCTGGGCTCTGCCGAACTCGCTGCGGCCTGTGCGCTGCTGGGCAAGATTCCAGATATGGACCAATACTTGGAAGTTGTTGCTAGTAAGATTGCACCCTTTGAGAGTGAGGTGTATCGCTATCTCAACTTCAACGAAATCAAGGGCTTTGAAGATGAGGGCAGAATTCTCTCAAAAGAGCAGGAAGAAACCATCGAGAAAGAGGCTGAGAAAGAGGTGGTAGGCGCACTCTAGCGACGAAGGCTATAGATGTACTAGCAAAATTGTTTTCGCTACTCGAGGTAGACGCGGCCTGAATGAGACTAACGCTACCCTATTAAGGGTAGAACTTTACGTTCTCAGGTTTCT
>CAVYWR010000013.1:0-28088 GCA_963772185.1 uncultured cyanobacterium
AGAGCCCCAAAAGCTTCATCCGTAGGCGCAAAGACAGTGAAAGGCCCGGTTGAGTTCAGCACATCAACTAGATCCGCTGCATCTAGCGCTGTCGCTAGCGTGTTGAAAGTGCTGCTGTTGCCAGCAATCTCTGCCAGCGTCGGCACCTGGTTTGCAGTCGGCATTTCGGTTGGCACGGGCGGTACAGATTCTGCCTGTGCTAGCGGTGGTGAACTGGGTGGAACTTCGGCTATAGCTGCGTTTTTAGACAGATGGGGAAGAGCGCTCAGTAGAGACAGCGTCAGAGCGCTAGCGGCTAAGCAGAAGAAAGCGCCTTTTAGTTTTAAGTAATTCACAATAGTTTCTCTTAAGAGGATTGAGTGGGCTGTTCGCTTCGAGATGTCTTGATATGAGGTAAGGTTGCTGCGAAGATTGTCTATATAGCAAAGCATATAGATAGCAGCGTAAAAATGCCAAGGTCTGGTGCCTATAGACGCTCTGCAACTAGGTAGCGGCGACTAGCTAGCCATAGGTAGATGTCTTTTCAGCGCAGAAACGTCAACATAAGGACCGTTATTAATATCGGGACACCCGAAGGATTAGACAAAAATGCTAGAGCTGCACCAGTTTGAAGCGTCTCACTACTGCGAAAAAGTCCGCCTGATTCTAGATTACAAGCAGCTATCCTACAAGACAGTCGAGGTGGCTCCAGGAATCGGGCAGATCGATCTCTACAGACTTTCGGGTCAGCGTCAGGTGCCAGTATTAAAAGATGGCGATGAAGTAGTACCCGATTCGACCGCGATCGCCCGCTACCTAGACGAAAAGTATCCCGCTCGCCCCATCCTTCCAACCGACGCCAAGCAAAAAGGGCTCTGCCTGTTAATGGAAGCCTGGGCCGATGAATCTATCGGTCCAAATGGCCGCAAAGCTATGATTGGCGCGTTCAACCAGCACCCCAACTTTCGCACCGCATTGCTGCCCATCTCTACCCCAGAAGTCGTCAAGACTGTCGTCGGTTCAGTTCCAGGTGACTTATTGAGCCTGCTCGGCGCAGGTGTTGGACTGGGCGGAGAAGCCATCAAATCAGCCACAGACATCCTACGCCAAGACCTTGAAGCCCTGTGCCTCATCCTCAAAGAGCAGCCCTACCTGTGCGGCGACACGCCGACCCTAGCTGACTTTGCCGTAGCTGGACTGTCAATGTATGTGAAATTTCCTTCAACTCTATACGTGGACCTGCCTTCAGGCATTGCTGGAAAAGGCGTACCAGGACTAGCAGACGCACCAGAGTACGCGCCGTTCTGGGCTTGGCGCGACCTGCTTTACTCTGACTTTCGCCAGCCTCGCAGCGGTCCAACGGCCACCGCGCCAGCCACCGGCAGTGGCCCAGTCGCTATTGGAATTGACTAATGTCTACTACCGCCGTATCTTCTACAGCAGCGCCAGTCGCCCAGCTATCTGATCTGCTTGGTGAGGACTACTGCATCCCGTGGCAGTCTGTCCGAACAGAGCAGCAGGCCCAGATTGCCAAAGCTGTAGAAGATCCGCCTGCTTGCCTAGCGCTGCCCGGTACGGTAGACGAACTCGGTCAAGTGATGGCGCTAGCTGCTCAGCACAACTGGCGAGTTCTACCAATGGGTCAGGCTAGCAAGCTCGGCTGGGGCGGCTTGGCAAAAGGGATTGATATTGCTCTTAGCACGGCTAGGCTAAACCGAATTGTGGAGCATGCGGTAGGCGACTTCACCGTAACGGTAGAGTCCGGTACGAAGCTGTCGGATCTAGCGACGCTGCTGGCTAAAGAAGGACAGCTCTTAGCAGTCGATCCGGCTTTTTCTGACAGGGCTACGATCGGCGGCATTGTGGCGACAGCAGACACAGGCGCTCTAAGGCAGCGCTATGGAGGTCTGCGCGACATGCTGATCGGAGTGCAGTTCGTCCGGTACGATGGTCGGCTCGCCAAAGCAGGTGGCCGGGTAGTCAAGAACGTGGCTGGCTATGACCTGATGAAGCTGATGACGGGTAGCTATGGCACCCTCGGCGTGCTCAGCGAGCTGACGTTTCGCCTGTATCCGATTCAGGCGGTGTCTAGGTCAATAGTACTCAGCGGAACGGTGGCTGCGATCGCCCAGGCCGCAGCCGAAATCAGGCTCTCAGGTCTAACCCCAGTCGCCTTCGACATCGTGCTAGAGAACGCAGCCGATTCAGCCAGGTCCGTGAATTTAGTCGCTCGGTTCCAGGGGATTGCCGCAGGTGTAGAAGAGCAAAGTGAACGGCTAGCGGCGATCGCACACAAACACCAGCTAGCCATCGAGCAGCTCGATCCATCAGCAGACGCTGCCTACTGGCAGCAGGTCGCTAGCTGGATACGCCCCGACACAATCCTTTGCAAGGTAGGCATGAAACCAAGCGCGATCGCCCCGCTATTAGAACAGCTTCAGAGCGCTTCAAAGCAGCCGACTGGATTCTTGCACTCCACAGGCCAGACTCCAGGGCAGTAGCGGACTAGGCTGGGTTCAGTGGAGTGCATCGGAGCCTACAGCCAGCAATATTGCAAAAGAGATTGAGTTAGTGCGATCGCACTGTCAGGAAAACGGCGGCTTCCTCAGCCTATTGCAGGCCCCTAACGCTCTCAAACAATCAGTCGACATTTGGGGCTATACCGGCAACGCCCTACAGGTCATGACCGATATCAAACAGAAATTCGATCCTCAAAGATTGCTCAGCCCCGGTAGATTTGTCGGCGATATCTAGGACTATCTCTTTTGACACAGATTAGTTTTCAAGAACCGATTTCAAACTCTATCTACAGTAGTAAACTCCCCACCAAAACAGCGTTTACCAGGTCAACTCGCCCCGCAAGCAGTTACGATCTTTAAGCCAATAATTTGTAAAAAACTTCTTAGGAGACCCTTTCTCATGAGCACCACTTTGAGCGTTCCATCAATCAAGTGTGAAGGCTGCGCCGATACCATCACCAAAGAAATCAAGGTCCACGACGACAGCGCCAGCGTGAAAGTAGACGTCAGCAACAAAACCGTCGAAGTCGATTCTGATATGTCCGAAGAGTCAATCAAGCAGGCGATCACAGCCGCCGGACACGAAGTCGCCTGATGGCTCCAAGAACAATCACCGTTCAGTGCCCTCAGTGCCAGCAGGTATACATCGACTGGTCCATTCCTGCTGTCGGTACTATCACTACGCCCGAGCAGCGGCCCAGTACGGTGTGCTCTAGATGCGGAAATCGCTCAGTCATAGAAGAGCTGAGCGATCAAAACGGTATTTTGGTTAGCTCAGCGGAGCGGTCAGAGTCCGGTTAAAGACAAGGATTCAACCACTCGCGAATTCTCATTCAGACAGGTCATCAGGTAAAGGAGTCGCCCCGTCGCCAATACCGCCATCTGGCTCAACCGGAATCGGTTCGATTGGGACTTCGTCTTGCTCGATCACGCTGGGCGCATCTGGTCGCACGTCCTCTTCAGCAGCGCTGCCTGGTGGTAAATCAGCCGCTGGTAGGGCCTCTCCGTCCCCAACAAACAGCTGCGCTTCTTGTCTTAGCGACTCCGCAGAAGCCACCTGGCCCTGCTGCTCTAGCAGATCAGCGGCCTTGAGATAGTCACTAACGACAGACTCGATTACCGGTTCAGGTAAATCTGCTGGCGTAACAACTTCTACTGTGGAATCAATATAGGCCAGATTGATGCGAGACTCCGCTCGGCCCAAATACGCACCCGGATCGGTATCATCTAGTTCGATCGCCGCACTGTAGGCTTCAATCGCATCCGCAAAATCTTCCGACACAGAGAAATTGTAGGCGCGGCTAAATACCTGCTCGTACTCGCTAGCAGGACGAACCTCGATTTGATAGCTGCCGCCCAAACCCGAAAAAGAGCTGGCGATCGCGCTATACGTTCCCGCCTTTGGCAGCTCAATTACAATCGTAGAATTCAAAGTGCCGCCGTAATCGTCATTAGAAGTCAGATTCTCACCATCTGGGCCTCTTAATATCAGCATCGGGTCAAATTCTTCACTCTGTAGCTCAATCGTCATGATTTGGCCCGCTTCACCATCAAAGGTGTAGGTATCTTCGACCGGCGCTAATGTGCCCTCTTGCTGAAGCAACGCCTGAGCTAGAGCTGCCTGATGCGCAATCCCAGCAACACCAGCAAGCGTGACGACAGCCGCCAATCCTCTAGCGATCTTCTGACTAGCAAAACTGGATAGCCTTCTGCGGATGACTCTCATGGCGTCGGTATTTCCTCTATAAAAAACAGCTATCTGCGGCATTACATTAATGCATACGCTTGCATTTCACAAATCTAGAGGAGTTCAAAGCGGTTTGTTGATACGTTGTGGGACACTATATTAGCTGTCTAAGAATATTAACGTAGAGCGGCAAAGCCGATGGGTTCGCAAACCGTTAGCGCATCACGAATATGAAAAAAGTGCCGAGAAAAAAGTCCACTGTCAAAGCAGTGAGTTGTTATCTTACTAGAACCTGCGGAATAGTAGTCGCCCTTTTTTATGCCCAGGCAGCTCAGGCAAGCAGTCTAAAAGACCTAGCGGCTAATGCCGACATTCCTGAAGAGATCTTGCGTACAGAAATCATTGTAGAAGCCAGATCTCCGCTGACTGGTGAACTGCTAACAGCCGCCGAGTACGCTCAGCTTCAGGCCAGCCTAGACAGAGAAGGCAGATCTCCGCAGCTCAACTCAGAAATCCGTCAGCTAGTCTACTTGCTAAGGCTAAGACGCATTCTCAAGCCAATTATTCCCTTCATCAAAGAAGAGCAGGTTCCGCCTGCTAGCAAAGAAGAGCAGGCGGAACCTGCCAACAAGACAAATCCACAGGCTCAGTAGATACCATAAGCACATGCGTCTCAACAGCATCTGCATAGAACTTTGAGTACTCTGACGACTGAGCAAAAGTTTGCTGGTATTTTAGTCACTTCTTTTGTGCCGTGGCTAGCGCACCAAACGTCCAATTCATCTGATGATCTGGTGGCAGCGCTTTGCGATCGCGATGAATTTCCTTCAGATAGTCTCTGGCTACGGCACGTACCAGTCTGTTTTGAGTCAGCGCCCACGCTTGTCATTTCCAAACTGTACGAGTTACAGCCTCGCGCGATCGTCTGCTGCGGCATGGCAGAAACTCGGCATCGTCTATCGATAGAACAGCAGGCCGTCTGCAAAGAACGGATTCTTCAGACGGCTGTCGACACGCAGGACCTGCTTACAAAAACGACTCAAACCGAAATTAGCTACGACGCAGGAAACTATGTTTGCAATCATCTGTACTATCAGGTGCTATCAGCAATAGAGACAAGCAAGCTTGATACGGTTGCCCTCTTTGTCCACGTCCCGGTTTTGAACGAGAGAAACACAGTCGAAATCACCGACGACTTTCAAAGGATACTGGCTGCTTTGTAACAGACCGTAGAGTCAATGTTCTTTTTGTGTGGGCGATCGCATCTGATGTAGTCAATATCTCTGAGTCTAGAAGTGCGCTGCTAGCCCACGCATACTGCTGTTAACAACGATCTTTCTATCTAGTCTGCAACCAGCCAATTTTTAGGGCATTAAGATGGGGCAGAATAGCCCCATAGCACTGGTCTGCTTTGCCCAAGTACAGCTCGCACAGCTCGCTAAAAAGTAGGTGATGGGCTCACGGTACTTAAACGCAACCAAGCACTGCTACCCATCGTTATCTTTGCTTATTCTGCAAAACATCACATGGCTTATTCGATCACGCAGGCAAGAGAGAGTGACCTTCTTGAGCACTCTACACTCAGTACTAGTAGCAAGCAGCCACTGCTAACACTCAATAGCATTACCACCGATCTCGAAGGCATCTCTACCGATTTCTCTCTTCAATGTCGACTCACGGCCATAAAAGTAGACGGCAAAGCGGGACTTCTTGCCCGAATTAGCTACTTTTGCACTCAGGGAATCCCAGTCTCGCTAGAGCATGCATTTCAGTATGCAGAAGACCTAAATCAAATACTTGTGCACTCGCAAGTATTTGTGGTGCAAAATATAGACAGCGATCAAACCTACTACCTACGAATGGATACAGTACTTAGAGGTGCGTACGACCGTCAAAATATTTCACTGTTTCTCTCTAACGTAAATCAAGATGTTGATATTTTGATGAACTACTTTCGCCGGTCCTAGTGTGGGTTCTAGTTTGACTAGTTCTATGTCCAGTCTCTGCTTACTTATTGCACTGACCGATATAGCGTACTGCTTGAGCCGAGTTGCCATTCATGGTGATAACGTCGTGAGTCTCTAGCTCAAGGCAATCAAACCCATTCATCAGCTGAGTAAAATAGCCCAGGTCGTGATGCCGAACAGTGCCACCATCCGCCAAGTCAAAAACGCCATACTGTCCGTAGCGCTTGTAGCCTGCTTGGTATCTATCTAGATAGCTAGAAGACCACTGTAGCGGCAGATCGCTGACGAATAAGTGCCCCCCTGGTTTTAGCACCCGCTTAAGTTCGCTCATGATCTGTCTTTGTTCTAGATCAAAAGGAACAGATGTCAGCAACGTAACGATGATTGCGACATCAAACGTATCATTGTCCCAAACTAATTCGCTGCGGCAGTTTTTAAACTCGCACTCAGGCGCGTTCTTTCTCGCCTGCTCTAGCATAGCCGGGGAAGTATCAGTCGCCGAAACGACAAAGCCAAGATCACAGAGATAGCGAGCTAGCCGACCATACCCACAGCCCATATCCAGCACCTTCGCACCTTGAGGAAAGTACCGCTCAATCACAGACTCAGGGATAGGATGGCGAAATTCCTTAGATGTGGCGCTCTCGTCCCAATACTTGATTAGCTGGGATGAACTTGGAATAGTCTCAGTCATAGAGGTAGGGTCTCCTGTTTAAGGTCTTCAAGCGCCACTTCACTCTATAGCGTGCATAAAAGGGAAACGAACACTATAGAGTGGTTTGTATGCGATCGCGTAGATTGTTCAGGCTAGATTTGCTCCCACATCACCTTGAGGCCATCGGGCAAGAAGCCCGCAATTTCTTTAGTTCTTTCAGGAGAAAGCTCTTCTCTCACGGCAGAAAAAACGGCAATAACTGCGGACTCTGGAGAAACATTTTTAGGTACGCCACCTTCTTGGCGAATGCGACGCAAGAAGGTTTCTGTATCGATGTTTAACGGTGGTCTTAGCTTCGATAGAGCCGCAACAATAGGATTGTCATCTTTCCAAAGCTTGGCAATCTTTTCGTCGCTAAATTCTGACTCTGTGCGATCGGCTAGATCGGTACTCATCAAATCGCGCAGCGATCGCAAGACCACAATAGTAATATCTCTAGCATCATAGATATCAGGAATGCTAGAGCGCTGCATTACTTTCTCTAAAAAGATTTGTTCATTGGTGCTAATTTTTTTTGCAGGCATAATTATAGGACTCTTTTTTTCGCGACGTTCGTATCATACTGCGATTCTTATCCAGCGCCTGCTATTACGAAGTTAGGGTTTGTGAAGCGGTTCGGATACGACGGATAGGTATGCGGATATCCACTGCTGGCTCTGAGCTTGGAGTGCTTGCCGCTCCGTTGGGCTCAGTAGAGCGGGATCGAATCGGTAGCGGTAGTGTAGCGCCAAGAGTTCTGTAAAGGATGCTCGTTGGGAATGGGGAATTGAGGGCCGGATGCGATCGCACCACTGCAAAAGTGATTCACTCGGTAGCCGAGCGAGATCGCGATCGCCTAGCACCTTCTCAATCTGATAAAACTCAGAATCCAATCCGTTCCGAATAAGACTCAAATCTCTTTGCGACCCGTCTAGTCCTGATAGATTCCGACGCTGCCCCTTAAACGCCTGCGTCGAGCGCCAAAGCAGATAGCAGAAAAGCGGTATCACAATCAACAGTATTTCTCTTAGTCCCAACTCTCCTAACTGCCGAATCCGATAAGAGAACTGAAATCCCAAGAAGGAAAAGAAATCTAGCCCTCTGCGGAAAGTAGACGTCATTGCTTTCTCTTGCGCGGTCCAGTCAGGCGGAGTCGTATCCAGTACTTGCCAGCTTCCGTCTAAATACGCCAGCGCCCAGGCGTGAGCGTCCCTGCTACGAACAATGTACCGACCTTCTAGCGGGCTGAATTCATGAACTAAATAGCCCACCGCATAGCGAGCCGGGATGCCAGCCCCTCGCAGCAGCAGCGCCGTCGCCGAAGCAAAATATTCACAGTGCCCCGCCTGCGTATTGAGTAAGAAATCTGAAACCGGCGTCGTACTAGGATCGGGGCGAAGCAGATCGAGAGAATATTGAAAGTCTTGAAAATAGGCAGCAATTTGACTGGCAATCTGGCGCTCTGATTTGCCCGATAGCGCCAGATCTTCTAGGATCGTTTCAATCGCTGCTTTATCAACGTTCGGAATTTGCAGATCTGCTGCGGTTGGCCGCGCTTCTTGCAAGTTAACGCCCTGTCGCAGACCAAACTGCACTTCGTAATCGGTATTGCCAGTCGCATCTACCTGAACAGCTCCGTACTGGTTACGCTGCATCTCCTCAACCGGCAATTGCCTAATAGTAGAGGTGCCACGCGGCAGGCTCAGCACGCCGTCCCCTCGCTCTAAATCGCTAGAGATTATGATCGAACGCGATCGCTCGCCCGATCCTCCCAATATCCATTCCCCATCAGCCTCACCGGGCGGAACCGCCTCAAAAACAGAGTTAACCGCGCTCCAAGCCGAGAGCTGATACTGGTTATAAGAAGCTGCTTGCAGCAGTAGTGGAAAGACCGAATCTTGAGCGGTTTCTTCTTCAGGAAAGTTGGGCGCGACTCGAAAGGCGATCGCGCTAGAGAGCTTCAATCTGCCCACTGACCCCATCTGAGTGGCGTTGCCATTCGGGTTGACTGCGCCGCTAGCCATATTGCCAATCATGGCGATCATCTGCGCTTCTAGCTGCCGCTGAAACTGAGAAAGCTGAATATGTCCGGCAAAGCCCAGCCCAGCCGAAAGGCAAAATAGCAGCAGCCACAAGATAGGCGCTGAGCGCTTCGGCCTATGAGTCCAGAGGAATAAAGCAACCAGAGCCGTAGCCGCGCCGTAGAAGAAAAAGTGATCGCTATCAGCCGCGCTAGCCGCTAGCAGGCAAAGCCCAAAGTAAAGGTTGTGCGGAGTCACAAAACTCTGTCTTGCCCCATTACCCTTGTATCTGCCCTGATGCGGCACGCGGCTAGACAACCAGTCTACCAGCAGCGTCTGCACGCCTAGCCCATAGGTTTGGGCAATCACAAAAGGCAATGCGGCGACAGGTGACCACTGAAACAGGCTGTAGATAAAAAGAGACTTTTCGGTAGTGACCAGAACAACAAACAGTATGGCTAGAATTGCAGCGCTTAGCTTAGCGGCCTCTTTCAAGTCGCTCAGCGAAATCTGCCAGCGCTGTTTGACCACCCGGCGAGCTTCTAGAATGCAAATAATCGGAACAGCGACCAGCAGCAGCCTTGTTTGCCAACCCCACAGGGCTAGTGCGAGACTACACAGGCTAGCGGTGTCTATTTCAATAGCGTTGGACTGTAGATCATCTGATTTTAGATTGTTTAACTTCAGATTGTTTAACTTCAGATTGTTCGACTTCATAGCGTCCACAAATCCTGTTGAATTCTGCCTACGTGCAAAACGCGGATGCTGCTCTGACTATTGTGCAGACAGCTTCTATCTATGGGAACGGGTAAACCAGCTGCCGGAGCAACAATCAGCGCTAGCGTAGGAATATTAGCCTTCTGTAGCTGCTCTATTAGATCTTGGCGATCGCGGTCCCAGCCCAAAAATATGCAGACACAGCCGCTGAGCACAGAAAGACGCGATCGCACCACCGGTAGCAAAGTCGAAAAGCTCCGATCTTGGCAGGGCACTACCGAGGCCAGCAGTTCCAACAGTCGTTCGGTTTGGCCCAGGCCACGCCCTACGGTAAAGCAGTGCGCCTGGTCATTTACAAAGACCATATCCAGCAGAGATTCTTGGGTTTGAATGGTGCAAGCGAGAGAAGAAGCGATCGCCACCGCTTCTTCCATCACCTCGCTGTAGTCATCCGATTGAAACGTATCGAGAATCAAAGCATGCCGAACCGAATACTCAGACTGTTCTTCTTTAATAATGGGCCTGCCAGTTTTCGCCCAGCTCTTCCAGTGAATTTTCCGTACAGAATCACCCGATCGATAGTCTCGCAGCGCCCGAAATTCCTCCGAATCGCCCAGCGCCGAGACTAGAGCGAGCCCGTCAGCCTGATAGCATCTCGTTCCCGGTAAATCTAGCTTCGGCAGATGGTAGCGCTTCGGCAGGATTAAAACTGTTTGAGGAAGAGAAATCCTAGCGCAGCGATTCATCAGCCCTAGCGGTTCCGGGCTAGCTAGCGTCAACGCCTCAAACGACAGCAGCCCGCGACGTAGAGGCAAAAGTTCAGCAATGATTTCCCTCTCACTATTGCTAGCAAGCGACAGCTCCACAGGCGAAGCAACCGCCCTTTGCCGCCGTGCCAGTAGCTTCAGCCAGTCCCGCCGTCTCCCCTTCGCGCGCGCGAACCGTTGGAAAGCACGAAAGCTCGGAAAGACATTAGTGAAAGATTCAGTCAAAGAAAGTTCTAGCTGTCGCTGATTGCGGTTGCTGATTTCAATTCGATACCGCAGCGGCACCGCCACCGTGCCAAACCGAGGCAGATGACGGATGGCGCTAATGCGATCGCGACTCCGCCGATTGAACCGACTGATCTGTCTAAACAACGCTGAAGTTATCAGCAGCGCTAACAGAAGAGTGAAAATCTGATAAGACACGCTCCGTTTAACATCCAAACTAATCAGACCAAACACAAACAGGGCCACCAAGAGCCCCACTCCCGATGTCGTCAGATATTTATTCAACCATTGCCGCAGCGTATGATTGAACCGCAGCAGGTGATAGATTGCACGATTCATAGCGTTAGCCGATTGAGTTATAGCAAAGTGCGAAAAGCCATAAGTCCACAGAGCCGAGCTAGCCAATTAGGCTGGAACTGGCAGTGTCCTGAGAATATCTAGCACAGCTTTCTCAGCCGTCTCCCCAGAAAAACGCGCCTGAGATTCCATCACCAGTCGATGCGCCAGCACAGAAACCGCAATCTCTTGAATATGATCAGGTGTCACAAACCCATAGCCATCGAATAAAGCTAGCGCCTGAGCGGTCTTCATTAGCGCAATCGATCCTCTAGGGCTAGCCCCTAGCTGCACAGTCTCTGCCTGACGAGTCGCACTCACAATATCGACCACATAGCGCTTGAGCTCTGGGCTAACCCGAATTTGTCTGACCTGTTGCTTTAGAACAAAAATATCTTCAATCTCAACACAGGGACGAAGCTGCTCAATCGGATGCACTTCCATCTGATTAGACAAAATCTCTACCTCACTTTCCGAAGAGATATAGCCCAACCGAAACTGAAGCGCAAAGCGGTCCATCTGCGCTTCAGGCAGAGGGTACGTCCCACGTGCATCGATTGGATTCTGCGTGGCAACCACAAAGAAAGGGTCGCGTAGCGGATTGAGTTTGCCATCGATACTGACCTGAGACTCGGCCATTGCCTCTAGCAGCGCCGACTGCGTACGCGGTGAGGCCCGGTTAACCTCATCAGCTAGAACAATGTTAGCGAAAATTGGCCCCGCATGAAAGTGAAAGGTGCGCTTTTCAGGATCTAGGATAGAAACGCCCAGAATGTCCGAAGGCAACAGATCCGGCGTAAACTGAATCCGCTTAAAAGAGACATCAACCGAGAAAGCCAGCGCTTTTGCTAACGTTGTTTTGCCAGTGCCTGGGTGGTCTTCTAGCAGCACGTGCCCACCACTCGCAAAAGCCGCCAATAATTTGCGAATAGCAGCAGGCTGACCTTTCACAACCTGCTGAATATTATTAGAGAGCCGTTGATAAATCGCTTGCCCAGATAGGCTAGAAGCGGAGATAGAAGGAGTAGACAAAACCATAGCAGGTGCTTGAAACCAGGCTCAGAATACCCAAACACCTGCGCTCATTCCATGCGGTCTTCGAAGGTTGTTCTAGCTGACCTCGCAGCTATCCTCATCACAAGATATGCTGCTCTCACTAGAAGCTGGCACGATTGTGAATCCGCCGACTCTAATATCTGTGAATCCAAACTGCTTTTGCAAAGTCTCGCTAAAGCTAGCGATGATGTTGGGTAGTTGCTTCTCGATTTCTGTCCGGAGCTGCTCGGCTTCAGGCGGCGGCGTACCAACGGTTTTGATAGACATAAAATTCTAGATAGAGAATTGAATAGGTATATGTTAGAGGCTTTCTAGAAACAAAATGAAAGCTGTCAAGAAAGTTATTTATAGCACTGTCAGTTACTAGACTAATTACTAGATGTGTACTGTACCCAGTATTCACGTTGGCATTGTGATAATTCAAAGGGCGGAAAGCTATAGGTGGGTAGGTCTTTTATTGTTCTAAGTCACAGATGTCTGCTTCTAGCCAAACCAACTAGTCATCCCCGATTGGAACTCTGCCGGGTTAGCTGAGCAACTACTTCTGCAATGTCTTTGAGTCCGATAGGTTTGGCAATATGCATCTGAAAACCAGCTAGGAGCGCCTTAGTTTGGTATTCACTTTCTATAAAAGCGGTCAGCGCGATCGCAGGTACATTACCACCTTCTTCAGCACTTCGAGCGCGGATCTGTCTAAGCAGCGCATACCCATCCGAGTCAGGTAGGCTAATATCACTAACTAAAATATCTGGCCGGAAGGCTTCAAAAGCCTCACAGCCGATTTAACGGTCCGCAACGCTGACGCAGCGCAAAATGTCTCTAGCGTCAGCTTGTACATATCTAGCGCATCTGGGTAGTCTTCTACCACTAGTACTTTCACGCCCTGAAGGAAAGGATTGTCTACCTCTGGAGACACCTGGTCGGCGGAGCTCGAAGCGGCAGTAGCGCTGTCTTCCTGCAAAGACACCGCTGTCATTGTCTTAGAAGATAGCGTCGGCAGCTCAATCGTAAAGGTGCTGCCTTTACCCATTCCCTCACTCTGCGCTTTAATACTGCCGCGATGCAGCTCCATAATGTAGTGAGAGACTGAAAGCCCTATCCCCAGTCCGCTCGCTCGCTGATTTTCTGACGAAAGGTCTGGTGATTGCCAAAAGCGCTCGAAAAGATAAGGAATTTCTGTTTCTTTAAGTCCCTTGCCGGTGTCTCTTATCGAGATTGAGACTGTGTCTTCTTCGCCGATCAAAAAGACATCGATAAGTCCTTTCTCCGGAGTAAACTTGATCGCATTCGAGAGTAAGTTTCGGATCACCTGCTGTAGCCTAGCACCATCGGCCACTACGTATTTTGATATCGTCTCTCTTTCTCGAGAAGATGACCTATCAGCTATCTCTTCAGAATGTTCTTTCCAGTTAGGAGTCGTTCTACCTGCTAGCGCAAGCAAAGGCTGAACATGAAGCGAGATTTCAAGCTGCTTTGCACTAGCAACTATGTCCATTGCTTCTATGGCTAGATCAGCAATTTGCTCTATTTGATCAAAAGACAACAGCTCTGGATTAAACGATAGCCTTCTCTCTGTAATGCGCGAAACATCTAAAAGATCACCAACAAGATTTTCTAGCAGTACAACATTCTTTTCTATCACTTTGAAAGCCTTCGGAGCCATATTTGTCTTCTCAGATTGGCCGTCTACTTGGCTATCTACAAGGCTCATCCATCCTTTAATCACAAAAAGAGGAGACCTCAGCTCATGCGAGACGGTTGATAAGAAACGATCTTTGAACTGATTGGCTTGTTCTGCCTGGTTGCGCGCAGCTTCTGTCTCAGCTAAGAGCTGCTGACGCTGCTGAGCAATCTGATATTTTTCGGTGATGTCGCGCCACGTTAGAACCAGACCGTCGTTGAGCTTAGCAGCTCGCAAATCTATCACAACTCTCTGCGCTACGGACTTGTGCCCTTCCAATACGATTTCTTTTTCTAATGGGCGCTCTGTGAGCAGAACGCTAGAAAGCTCTTGCAAAAGGCTGATGCTACCGTTTTCCAGTTTTGCGCCTCTAAGCCCTGGAACAGCGTCGTATATAGATTTGTCGACAGCCTCTTCAGCAGAGATAGATAGATAATTACAGGCAGCTTGTTGAGTCAGTAATCGTAAAGTCTCTGACAAAGCCTGCCCCTCTTATCCCAGCAATCCAGCCAAGTGGATGGGCTATGGTCTGAGTCAGCGTACGAAAACGCTTCTCGCTTTCTTCTCGCTCAAGCTGTGCTAGCCGCAGTGCTTTTCTCTCCTCTTTCTCTCTAATCGCCCGATTGATAGCCGGAGCTAGTAGCTCCAAGCGCTGCTTGACGATGTAGTCTGTTGCGCCTGCCTTGAGCGCCTCTACAGCTCTCTCTTCACCTAGAACGCCCGACACTAGAATGCAGGGCACATCTGGACACACATCCTGGACGATTTTGATAGCACTCAGGCCGTCAAAGGTAGGAAGCGAATAGTCTGCCAATATCAGATCGATCGGCTCGGACTTCAGCGTGGAGCGAAACTCAGACTCGGTCTCAACCCGCGTGAACTCATAACCCGGTTGCGCTTTAGCAAGAAGCGCGGCGATAAGCTCGGCATCAGCAGCATTATCTTCGAGTAATAAAAGCCGCAGTTGCTGCGAGTCAGTTGATGGCTGATCCATGTCCCTTTTAAAAAATCTATTGACTATCGCTTGTGTGTTGAGTTGTTATGTTTCTTAACTTTTATTACGGCATAATATACTGACGTTTCGACCAAACAGCTATTCTCGAGCTACAGACCTCTGACAGTTTGCAGAGATGAAAACGAGCTTCTGCATAGATCTATATTTTGGCCTGCTCTTTGTGAGCGTAGATTATAGCTCTTTTGAGAGGTGCATTTCGCTCATTTCTATGAGGTGGCAGCGCTTGGTAAAGAGAAGTAGAAAATTGCCCCTTCGCCAGCGCTTCCCTCAGCCCATATATCTCCTTGATGGCGAGCCACTATACGCTTAGCGCTAGCGAGCCCAATGCCTATTCCTTCAATCACTTCACTATCGTGCGCTTTTTGAAACATGCCAAACATCCGCTCTGCCTGTCTAGAATCGAAGCCAATACCATTGTCTTTAATAAAGAAAACAACCTTCTTTGATAGCGTTTGCGTAGAAGGCTCTAGATCACCTGTCGCTAGCGCTCCTGTTGCGATGCCGATATAAATGTGTGCATCTGTCCGGCTTTGAGTAAACTTGAGGGCGTTGTCGATTAGGTTTTGCCAGACGGTGATGATCAATGCGCGATCGCAAACCACTGTCGGCAGCGGTGAAATATGCCAGTGAACACTTCGCTCCGGCGCGTTATCCACCGATTGTGATACTAGCTGCTGCACAACTTTATCCATGTTGACCGGTTCATAGACCATCTCAGTGCGCCCGGTCCGAGAGAACGCTAGCAGCGCGTCAATCATCTCGTTCGCTCTACCCGCTAGATCCAAGATGGCTGCGAGATAGTGCTTTATCGGTCTGCCTGCTTTATTTTGGCCGGTATCAGATTGGTTAGCAGGCTGTTCGTCAAACTGGCTGCTAGTCTGGTCGATTGACTCCTTTAGCAGGGCTGTAAATCCACTGAGCTGCCTAATTGGCGTTCGCAAATCGTGAGAAACAGAATAGGTAAATAGCTCTAGCTCTTGATTGATTTTTGCTAGCTGGTTGGTGCGCTGTTCTACCTGCGATTCCAAGGTTTGGTTTAGCTGACTGAGCGCCTGCTCTGCTCGCTTTCTAGCTGAGACATCTTCGATCAGGCCGTTGATAATCACTCTGTTATTAACCAAACTAGGAGTAGCAATGATCTTTAGCCAGAGCGATCGCTCACTCTTAGAAGACTCACCTCTAGAAGACTCACCTAGTAGGGTTAGCTCGATCTCGCGAGTGTAGGGAACACCAATGGGACGCTCGGTGCAGCAATTCTTTGGACTTTTCCCAACTGCGCTCTCCGGCACCCGAGAGCGTAGGAATTGCCGGTGATTAAGAAAGAACTGGAGAAGACTGAGATAGTCGTCACCGAGGCTGCTTAAACTTAGAACCGTTTGAACTGCTAGGCCAGCCCCTGCTCACATAGCAAAAGAACAGCAGTGTCAGTCCATCCAGCGAGCAATTCAGACACTACAAACGGCTGGTCAGTCTCCTAAAAAAAGCGCGTCTGTTCTTCTAGAGTCAGTAACTTTGTCTGGTGCTGATAGGCAAGCTAGCGCGGCAAAAAAGGCAATACGCTCGTGGCGTGACTTCTGCATGTGAGCGCCGATGCCATCATTCTAGAGCTTGTTCCTGGCACGGAGACCATAGCCACTTCTACTGCGAAGCTGAAGGATGCAAAGCAGGAAGATACAAATTTTGAAGAGCACAGTTTGAAGAGGCACAGTTTGAAGAGGAACAGTTTGAAGAGGAACAGTTTGAAGAGGAACAGTCCGACAGCGTAGCTTCTGAAAACCTATTCGCCAAGCTGCATCAAAAAGTTAAGCAGTTTCAATGAGCAGATAGCCTCACCGCCCTCACCGACCAGATTGTGCAGAAGAAGTAATTGCGCAAGCGAGAGTTGAGGTTCTCCACCATAGAGCTGGCTCTGGGCGTTTCTGGAAGACTGACATAGTCGTCACCGAGGCCGAGAGAAAGAAGTAATTGCGCAAGCGAGAGTTGAGGTTCTCCACCATAGAGCTGGCTCTGGGCGTTTCTTTGAGGGCTTCACCAACCGCTTCCATGACCTCGTAAAACTTTCCAGATAGCTTGCTGTGCAACTGATTCCACCGTTGCCAGTAGGCATTGGATGTCTGGGTGTTTTCGGTGCAGCAAACACACATCGCGCACCGCCTGGAATGGCAGGTCAAAGTCATCAGCGATCGCATTCAGCTTCTGATCAAGGACACCAGCAAAGGCCAGCAACTGGTCACGTTGGTTATGTAGCGCTTTTCTGAGTTTGCGAATGGTCGGATACTGCTTGCCTGCTCGCTGCTGGAGTTCGGCCTCGATCAAGTCAAAGAGTTCCTGACGCTCTGCTAGGTCTGGGCCAGCCAGGGCCAGGACATCATGTGAAAACCACTGACATAGAATTTTGACATCCTGAGCACGAGCAACCAGCCCAGCCTCTCGGCGGTTGGCTTTCACCTGCTGGATGGTCAGCTTCTGGGTCATGCTACCAGTCAGCTTGGCCTTGATAATCTTTTGCTCCAGCTTAATGCTATGGGTGACTGACCCTTGCGCCTGACGAGCTAAACCATTAGCCACCTGCTCGAACTGATGCTGGATATGGAACACATCCCCATGACAGGGCTTGTCTGGCATCACAGCTTTCTGACCGGCCCGCAGCCCACTGCCGCCAGCGGCGATTGTATAGTCTGGCTCGAAGTCTTGCGCCATCACATCCAGCAGATGATCTCCCCAGTGTCTTCGTCCCGGTGTTCTACCCCCTTGAGCAAATCGCAATAGGTTGAGGCGGCATCGACGCCCACTAGCACCGGGCGATTCGATTGAACAATCTCATCCAGCAATCCCACCTCAATGCCGGAAAGGATCTCCCAGTGTCTTCGTCCCGTGTTATCCTGAGCAAATCGCAATAGTTGACGGCATCGACGCCACTAGCACCGGCGTCTTGGCTTTGATTGATTTCATCGGCAGTCACGGCAGCCGCTTCGAGGCGATTGTGGACGGTGCCAACGCTGATTGGCAGGTCAAATAGATCGCGAAACAGCTCGACGACACCGCGATACGAACTGTGGCAAATCAGTACCAAGCCCAGAATCAACTGGTACAACCAGCTCTTGGTCACTGGCAAATGAAATAGAATCGCGTCATCTGCCTGTGAAGGGGCGAACGAATCGTCAAGGGCTTGCTGCGCTTTATCCCCCTGCTGATAAACAAATTTCCGGCTGACCTGGTGCGTGGCAGCTAGGTGGCTGATGGCCTGCGAGCGAGCAAGCACCTGAATCCCGATGTCTTGGCGGATGTCTGGAGATAGACTGGCGGCGGTGGAAAGGGCTGGACTCATCAGGGGCAATCACTGAAGGCGGTTGGCGACAACTATTCAGACTATGCGATCACATCCCCGAGTCATCTGATTGCATCGAAAGTGTTACCCACTGCTGAACCTCGCCCAACTCCACCTGCCGAGGCTCCAACGACCACGATATTATGCTGACTCATTGATAGCGCCTATAAAAGAAATAACCCTTTTTAGAGAGAAAATAAGTCGCACAAGGGTCTACACAAGATAATCTAGATGATTCAATCAGCCATTACCTTGACATACACACGCCTTTAGTTCCTGATTTGAGTAGTGCGTACCTGCAATGAGTCACCACCATTTAAGCAACAATCTTTTTCTACCGCCCGCCGTCGAGTTTGGGCGCGATATCTGCGGCGACCCGCTTCAGTCCACTAATCGCGAATGGCTAATTACTAACGGCATCGGCGGCTACGGCTGCGGCACTCTTTCCGGCACGCTCACTCGCTGCTATCACGGATTTCTAGTCGCCGCGCTCAACCCTCCCCTCGATCGGACCCTGCTACTCACCAAGCTAGACGAGGTCGTTCAGTATCTAGATATCTCCTATCCGCTGAGCTGCGATCGCTGGGCAGGCGGCACCACCACTGGCCACGGTTATCGCCATATCGAACGCTTCCATCTCGAAGGCACCATCCCCACCTGGACCTACGCCTGCGCCGACGCCCGCCTAGAAAAGCGCATCTGGATGCAGCCCGGCGAGAACACTACCTATATCCAGTACAGGCTGCTACAGGCCACCGCCCCTTTTCACCTTGCTATCAAAGCCCTCATCAACCACCGCAACCACCACTGCGTCACCCAGAGCCACCACCAAAGCCACCAGCAGAGTCAACAGCCAAGCCAAAGCAGCGCTCCTACCCCATCCCAACCCTCCCAATCCCAACCCTGGAAAATCCTCACCCGATCTCATCCTAGAGGACTCAAAATAGAAGCTACCGGCTGCGCCGCTCCCATCTACCTGCTCACTACCAAAGGGCAGCTTCAGCCAATCAGCCGCTGGTACCAGCACTACTTCCTTACCCAAGAGAAATATCGCGGCCTGCCCCATATAGATGACCACTTTCACTGCGCTACCCTACGCACCTTACTGACTCCAGGCGAAACCCTCACTATCGCTGCTAGCACAGAACCCTATCCCAACCTAGACAACACCGTTCTCCTCACCCGACAGCAGTACGAAAAAACTCTCCTAGAGTGCGCCGATATCTCTCCTACTACCCCGCATCTTCATCCGCAGATGGTTCTAGCCGCCGACCAATTCATTGCCACTCGCACCACCGCTCCAAGCCTAGAAAAGAAATCAGAAGAAACAACAGAAGAAAGCTCAAAAGAAACAACAGAAAAGAAAGTAGAAGCCTCTGGAAAAACCATCATCGCAGGCTATCCCTGGTTCGGCGACTGGGGACGCGATACTATGATTGCGCTACCCGGCCTAACCCTCGCCACAGGTCGCCCAGACATCGCCCGCCCCATTCTGCGCACCTTCGCTAGCTACCTCAGTCAAGGAATGCTGCCCAACGCCTTCCCCGAGGCCAACGACAATCCTGGCTACAACACAGTAGACGCCATCTTCTGGTACTTTGAATCCATTCGCGCCTACATCACCGCCACAGATGATATTGAACTGCTAGAAGAGCTCTTTTCAGCGCTAGAAGAAGTCATTGACTGGCACCTGCGCGGCACCCGCTACAACATTCATTTAGATCAAACCGATGGCCTGATCTACGCCGGAGAAGACGGCGCGCAGCTCACCTGGATGGATGCCAAAGTAGATGATTGGGTAGTCACTCCTCGAATCGGCAAGCCCATTGAAATCAATGCGCTATGGCACAACGCGCTGCTGTGTATGGCAGAATTTTGCGATCGCCTCAGTCAGCCCAAATCAGACTACCTAGAGCTAGCCAAATTCTGCGCCAACAGCTTTCCCAAATTTTGGAACGCATCACTTGGCCATTGCTACGACACTATCGACGGGCCAGACGGCAACGATGCCTCACTGCGCCCTAACCAGCTCTTTGCCGTTTCTCTTACCTACGCGCCACCGCTAAGCAAACAACAACAGAAATCCATCGTTGACACCTGCGCTCAGCAGCTACTGACCTCCTATGGGCTGCGATCGCTCTCCCCTTCTCATCCAAACTACATTGGGAAGTATGGCGGCGATCGCACCCAGCGAGACGGAGCCTACCATCAGGGCACCACCTGGAGCTGGCTGATTGGTCCTTTCATCCAAGCCCATCTCAAAGTCTACGGAAATGCAACAGTTGCCCGTCAGTTTCTTCAGCCTCTAATCAGTCAAATCAGCTCAGGCTGCGTCGGCACCCTCAGCGAGATCTTCGATGGCGATCCGCCCTTTCCTTCTAGAGGAGCCTTCGCCCAAGCCTGGAGCGTCGCCGAAGCACTGCGACTATCGCAGATCATAGAGAACTGGCACGAAGAGGCGTAAGCGATACTCGAAAAGTCGATGTTTTTGCTAGTCCAAAAGAGAAGCCCGCAGTGTAGCAATTTGCTGTAGGGCAGCGACATATTATAGCGTTGGTCACTTGGCTGAGGTATAGCAAAGCGCGGATGCATTCGCACTTTGCTATGGCACTTTGCGTTATGGAATAAGGGGTGTAGCCTTTCGTGGTGTAGCAAGCAAAGTGCGGAAAGCTATACAGTTCACAGGCCATAAGCTATCAGTAACAACAGGCCAAGCGACTAGCGTGTCCCGTAGGCTTTGCCTTCTCGCAGAGTATGCATCCGGGACACGCTATATAGCAAAGCGCAGATGATCTCCTAAAGTGCGTAGTTTGAATGACTAGTCAGCTCAGCTGCTAAAGCTGGCAATACAGCTAGCCTCTAAGACAACTAGACCCGCTTCGGTATAGCTCGAGCAGCCGGGTATTACCTGATTAATTGCTGGTGGGCGATCGCGAGCAAGCCTGTTATCTGCTTCTACCACCGCTGCCCTTTCCGAACTGTTCAACAGCCAGTCTTGCTGATCTAAATAGTCAGCCTCTGCAAAGTCGTCAGCCAAAATCCACAGGCCAATATCGTAGGAATCGATAAACGCTTTCACCTCTAATAGATCAGTGCTGTATTGCGCAGTCACTAAATCCCGCATTCGCTCTCTCATCTCTCCATAGAAATCTACGTGATAAGGCAGGGCAAACTCTCTACCCACGAGGACCGAACGCTGTGAGAAGGCTGGAATATCGTCGTTTACTTCTCTAACCAGCGAAGCAATCATGGTATCTTTGGGCGTCTGAGCTAAAAATTCGTAGAGGCTAGCCGGTTCACCGACTTCCCAGCTTTGCCCTTTTAGAAAGACAGGCGGAATCGAAGGGGCGATGATGACTGCGATCGCAAACCCCACACTCACCCCTACCCGTACCAAATCTAGCAAGCTCCACCGCTGCGATCGTGCCCACTGTTTCACCAGCCAGCCAACCCAGCACTGCATCACTAGCGTCAGCATCACCCCAGACGCGATGACCAGCGCAAACCGAGTGCTGTAAAAGCTGTATCGACTCGGCAGATACAGCGCCGGAAAAATAATATGAGAAAGAAAAAAGAACGCTAGCGACGAGACTAATAGCTGACCTAACACTCTCACTTCAGCCGTAATGGCTGCCGAGAGCGGAAACGCTTTGTGAAAGAAGTAAGGCACTTTCCACACTACTAGCGGCAGCATTGCCCCTAGCCAAATAATTGGCGGATACAGCGGAAACCGCAGTCCGCTTAGCCCGTCAAACCAAAATGTCAGAAAAGGCAGTCCAAAATACTCGCCGCGCCCCCCCGGCTGAAATTCTGGCCAAGCCCTCATCTCCGCTAGCGAAGTTAGCCGCCCTGCCTGCTCAGCCACCTGATGAGAGAACAGCAGCAGCGCCCCGCCAATCACCACCGACGCACGTGAGCCAAAAGCCATAGTCTCGCAACCGTCTCGGTAGCCTTGGTCTCAGCCCATCCCAACGGATCAGCCTCAGCGTCAACATGCCAACCGCAACCAGCGCCATCTGTGGATAGAACAAACTCAGCAGCCCAAGCGAGACTCAAACAAAGCACTTTAGAATCTCGCAGCAGGTAGTACAAAAAAGCCGCAAATAGAGGATATACAAAGGCCCGAGGCGAAGCTGAAATCAGATCGTCTCGAATCCAGATATTCTGGTTCAACAGAATCGTCGTCAGCGCCCCACATATCGGTACTGGTAGAATCAATAGCGCGGTCCAAAAGAGATAAACCGTCGTAACCAGCGCCAGCAAGAGCGGCACAATCTTCGCAAAAGCCAACGGTTCAATTCCTAAAGAAGCCGCCAAAGCGTAGAACGATCTAAAGCCAATCCCTTGAATAGCGCTGTAGTAGTCCGCCATGACATCGTTGGGGAACAAGTCAGGATCGATCAGCCGCTGTAGCCAAACAATATGGTAGCGAGCATCGTCTTGAACAATGTATGCCGACGAATTGGCGTAGAAAAAAGAAATTAGACCGTAGTAAAAAGGCGTGATAAAGCTAACGCCAAACCAGAAAGCAACATCACGATGCTTGAGCGATGACGGTACTAGCTGAAATGCTGATTTGATCACGTTAGCAGTAGATAAGGTGGGTGATAATACACTACGCTTTCTAGTGCGCCTTGTAATCTGTTAGAGGCTGTTCAAAATGCAACGTGCTCAAGACGTATGGTTTGACCATCTTCAGTTGGCGACTCGTTACAATCGGTGGATTTTTTCGCAGCTACAGCCACATGTGAAAGGGCGAACGCTAGAAGTGGGCTGTGGTAGCGGTAATTTTACGGCGCTGATTGCTCAGAACTGTTCGGAGCTGCTAGCAGTCGATCTGGATGAAGGCTATGTCCGGCAGACGCGATCGCGCCTAAAGCCCTACAGCCACGTCAACGTCATCACAGCCGACGCGACCACAATGGAAAGCACTCAATTACTGAATAGACCATTTGACACCATCATCATGCTCGACGTGCTAGAGCATATTGAAGATGACGTGGCTGTCTTGCAAAAGCTAGGTCAGATGCTGGCTCCCGGTGGGACTCTGATTGTCAAGGTGCCTGCGATCGCATCACTCTACAATTCACTAGACAAAGCCGTTGGACATCATCGCCGCTACACCGCCAAGACTTTGCGCGCAGCCCTAGACAAAGCCGCGTACACGCAGATGACACTGAGCTATTTCAATCTGGTTGGAATTTTGGGCTGGTGGCTCAACGGTGCCAAAGGTCGAGTCACGCCGCCTGGTGAGCAGGTCGGCTGGTTTGATCGCTGTGTGCCTCTGTTTCAAAGCGTAGAAGATCGGCTGGGCTGTCCGGTGGGGCTATCTCTATTCGCAATGGCGACGGGCAGTCTCGACCGGTGGTCAGACTAATGGCCAGATTGGCGATCGCGAACAAATTTCTGCCCGGTCCCTTTGAATCAGCGCTTTTGGCAAGCTATAATCCGTCTGAATTATCAGTACTTTCACTGACGCTGACTGGCAAACTGGTCAACAGCAGTGCGTTCTCCTTGGCTGTCGGCCTGGGCTTTTGGATTCGGCTTCTATGTCTTCTCTCGCTAGCAATCCCTACTCAGCTAACTCATTGTTCGTCCTTAGTTGAGATCTTGCGCTACCGGGCCCAGCATCAGCCGAATCAGATTGCCTATATTGGCCTAGAGAATGGAGAGACTGAATGTGGCCGATTGACCTATGCACAGCTAGACTTGCAGGCGCGGGCGATCGCAGCTCACCTCCAAGCACTGGGCGCATCCGGCTCTAGAGTCCTGCTCACCTTTCCGCTATCGGACGGGCTAGCCTTCACTACCGCTTTCTTTGGCTGTCTGTATGCGGGCGCAATCGCTGTCACCGCATGGCCCCCACTCAATGAATCTCTCCTACTAGAGCTTCAGTACAAAGCCGCTGACGCTGAGGTGATGTTCGCGCTAACCACTCAAGAGCTAATGGCACGGCTATCAGAACCTTTTGCCGCGACGCCACCGCTCGATCAGATTCATTGGATAGAGACCGACCAGCTCGATGAGCAGAACGCTGATGCCTGGAAAATGCCAGAGATAGAAGCTAAAACGCTGGCCTATTTACAATACACATCAGGCTCGACTGGCCTACCAAAAGGCGCGATGATTAGTCACGGCAATGTGTTGAACAACCTGGCCATGATCTACGACGCTTGCCAGTACACCGCTCAAGATATTGGCATTTGCTGGCTACCGCTCTACCACGATCTGGGTCTGGTCTGCGCGGTGATTCAGCCCGTCTACGCTGGCGGACCCGCCGTGATGATGTCGCCTGTAGACTTCATTTTGAAGCCTCTGCGGTGGCTACAGGCGATTTCTCGCTATCGAGGCACTATTAGCGGCGGACCCAACTTTGCCTTTGAGCTGTGCCTGCGCAAGATCACGCCAGAGCAGAGAAAGGGACTGGACTTGAGTAGCTGGGCGATCGCAGGTAACGGCGCAGAACCTGTTCTATCTGACACGCTTGAACGCTTCGCAGCCGCATTTGCCCCTTCAGGATTTCGCAGCGCAGCATTCTGTCCGGCCTATGGCATGGCTGAAACTACCGTTATGATCTCTACCACGGCTAGAGATACCGCTCCCGTGGTCAAGTCAATTCAGCGGGCCGCACTAGAAAAGAACAAAGTTGAGTTCGCCCCAAGAGAATGCTTCAGAAGAGAATGTTTCAGAGGCGAGAAAAGTAGTTGGCTGTGGCAAAATCGGCGCGAACCACCAAATAGCTATTGTCGATCCAGACACGCTGAAACGGTGCGCTGAAGATGAAATCGGCGAAGTCTGGGTTTCGGGGCCGAGCGTCGCTCAAGGCTATTTCAATCGGCCAGAGCAAACTGCACAAACGTTTCAGGCAAAAACAGCAGACGGAGACGGGCCGTTCTTGCGAACTGGAGATATGGGCTTTGCGCAAGCTGGCGAGCTGTTTATCACCGGACGGCTAAAAGACGTGATTATTCTGTGGGGCAACAATCACTATCCCCACTTTATCGAGACGACAGTAGAGAAAAGTCATCCGACGCTGCGTCCGGCAGGCGTTGCGGTTTTTGGGGTAGAGGTAGAGGAAGAAGAGAGATTGGTGGTTGTCCAAGAGATAGAATCGCGACATCTAAAGTCTTTGAACAAGGAAGAAGTCATTGGGGCAATTCGGCAGAATTTGGCCATGCATCATATGTTGGAGGCGCACGCGATCGCCCTGGTTCGCCCTGGCAGCACGCCTAAAACGCCCACTGGCAAGACCCAAAGAAGAGCCTGCAAGACAAAGTATTTAGCAGGTGAGTTAAACATCATTCACGAATGGAAAAACAGCCGCTCCGCCGAGGGGATTTTACTCGATCCGAGTCTGTTGTCTTCGGAGGTATGAGCGATGTGTTTGAAAGATGCTCTCGCTTGCGCTACACACCGGAGACCCACCCCGGCCTGCGGCCACCCCTCCCAGGAGGGGATCTACTTCAGGCTGTGATGGCAAACTTTGTCGGTCGCTTAAATCTTCAAAGCCTGAAGCAAATCCCCTCTCGGGAGGGGTGCCCGATAGGGTGGGGTGGGTCCGCATCCCATGCCAACAGGCAACCACATTTCCGCTATCAACGCTTCTGTCGCCAACATTCCTATTAATAAAAGAGAAACAAATGTTAGATTCCAATATCACTAACTTTGTCGACTTACTGAAATTCAGGGCGACAGAACATCCAGATAGGACCGCCTACATCTTTCTCGAAAACGGCGAGATTGAAGCAGATCGGTTGACCTACGCGCAGCTAGATAGAAAAGCCGCAGAAATTGCCGACTATCTGCTCAATTCAGGCGCAAAACCTGGCGATCGCGCCCTTCTGCTCTACCCCGCTGGTCTCGACTTCATTACTGGCTTTTTCGGCTGTCTCTACGCAGGCATTATCGCCGTTCCTGCCTATCCGCCCCGCCGCAACCAAAGCCTCGACCGATTGCAGGCGATCGCCCAAGACTGCCATCCCACCCTCGCCCTCACCACCCAAAAAGTCATCACCGACACCCAGAAAACCTGGGAACAAGACCCCCTCTCCTCAGTCCTAACCTGGCTCCCCACAGACAGCCTCCCCCATCCCCTATCCCCTTTTTTCCCTCTCTCCCCCTCTCCCTTCTCCACTGCCTTCCTCCAATACACATCAGGCTCTACCGGCACCCCAAAAGGCGTCATGGTCTCCCATGAGAACATGCTCCACAACAGCAAAATGATCTACCTTTGCTTCGAGAGCAAACCCGATCATACTGGCGTCTCATGGCTACCTTTTCATCACGATATGGGCTTGATTGGCGGCGTTTTGCAGCCTGCCTACGGTGGCGGCACAGTCGTGCTAATGTCACCCATTGCTTTCCTACAGAAGCCAATTCGCTGGCTACAGGCCATCTCAGACTACAAAGTCGTCACCAGCGGCGGTCCTAATTTTGCCTACGAGCTGTGCGCCCAAACAACCAAACCAGAACAGACTGCTGCGCTCGATCTGAGTCGCTGGAGCCTTGCCTTTACTGGCGCAGAACCCATCCGCCCCGAAACGCTAGAGAAATTCTTAACCACGTTTGCTCCTAGCGGATTCAGGCGCAGCACTTTCTATCCTTGCTATGGCATGGCAGAAACGACGCTACTCGTCACAGGTGGCAGCCGAGGCGCAGAGCCTGTGATATACAATGTGAACCGGGACGCGCTAGAGCGCAACCAGGCGATCGCCAGCGCTATCCCCGCAGAAAGTAAGCCCGTTGTCGGTTGCGGTCATAGCTGGCTAGACCAGGAAGTTAGAATTGTTGATCCTGAGACTTTTTCCCTGTGTGAGCGCGGCAGCATTGGTGAAATATGGGTGGCGGGCAAGAGCATCGCTCAGGGGTACTGGCAAAGGCCAGAGCAAACAGAGCAAACATTTCACGCGAAGCTGAAAGGCAACGACACCCACTTTCTACGCACAGGCGATCTCGGCTTCTTTCACGATCAAGAGCTGTTCATCACCGGGCGGCTCAAAGATATTGTGATTATCCGTGGGCGCAATCACTACCCCCAAGATATTGAGCTGACGGTAGAGAATGCACATGAGGCCATGCAGATTAGCGGATGTGCTGCTTTCTCGGTAGAGCAGAATTCTGCTGAGCAGCTAGTAGTTACTGCCGAGGTGTCGCGTGCCTATCTGCGCAGTTTGAACGAGGATGAGCAGGTAAAGAACGAGATTGTTCTAGCGATTCGGCGAGCGGTTTCTGAGACGCACGAGCTGCAGCTATATGCAATTCAGCTTTTGAAACCGGGTAGTCTGCCCAAGACCTCTAGCGGAAAAGTGCAGCGCAAGCAGTGTCAGCGTCAGTTTCTAGACGATGGTCTGTCGGTGGTTGGCGAATGGAAAAGAGAGCTTCAGACAGTTACTGCCCCGTCTGAAGAATTTTCTGTTGTACTATCCGAGCTGGCAACAGAGCAAGAGAGAATTCAGGCCGTAGAAACTTGGCTGACCCATAGAATTGCGCAGCGAGTGCAGCTAGCGCCTGCGGAGATTGATCGGCAAGAGCCGCTGGCTAGCTACGGCCTGAACTCTTTGCAGGTAATCGAGATGTCCGCAGAGCTAGAGGCTTGGCTGGGTCATCCGGTGATGCCGACAATTGTGTACGATTTTCCAACGATTGCGGCATTGGCTCAGCAGCTAGCAGTGGGAGAGTTGCGGGCAGTCGGGTCTGAAGCTTTAGGACAGGTCCGAGAGCAAAAGGGGAATCTAGGAGAGGCGATCGCACTCATCGGCATGGGCTGTCGCTTTCCCGGTGCTCCCAATATTCAATCTTTCTGGCAGCTCTTGCACAACGGTCAAGATGCCATTACCGAAGTTCCTCTTTCGCGCTGGGATACAGACCAGCTTGACGCTGTTCTACCTGCCCAGAAAATGGCTCAGAAAGTAGCAAAATGGGGCGGCTTTCTAAAGCAAGTTGACCAGTTCGATCCTAAATTCTTTGGCATTTCTCCTAGAGAAGCTACACATATGGACCCGCAGCAGAGACTGCTGTTGGAAGTTTGCTGGGAGACGCTAGAAAATGCGGGACTATCGGCAGATGAGCTAGCAGGAAGTCAATCGGGGATTTTTCT
>CAVYWR010000014.1:0-47647 GCA_963772185.1 uncultured cyanobacterium
ATTGTTTGCTGTGTAGGCTTGCTGTCCCTTACCATGCTGGAATTTCTTGTTTTGCCTAGTCTTAGTGCGGGTGCTCGGGTGCTGGTGGAAGACGTTTTGGGTCCGTTGACGAAGGCGGCGGCTGAGGATTTTTATAAGGATTTTTTGAAGCAGAGTGTATCGGAGGCGATCGCACTCCAAGCATCCAAGGCTCTACAGCGGGCGATCGCACAGTCGATGAAGGACTTTCTGGTGCTGTTTGGCGATGAGCTAGAAACCTGTGGGCTGACCTCGGCGCTATAGTTAAAGAACGGCCTGAGGCTGGTTCCAAACAAACTCTATCTGTTCCCAAACAAAATTCAGCTCGTCGGCAGTAGACCGCCAATGGTCATCCTCGGGCGGTTGACCAAATCGAAAGTGCAGCGTGGTCAATCGCTCGTTAGACAAGTTAGCAATCCGATGCCCATGCCGACGGTCAACTAGAGCAATATCACCTGTTGTGAATGTCTTCGGTGTCCCTAATGAGCACTCTGTCGACTTTGCTACTTCACAGCCTTCAAAGGGAATGTCCCTTTCCCACGTTCCCGGTGGCAATACCCAGTGAGTCATCTCCCCTTCTATGATCTTAATCGCATCTAGTGCATTACCGTGGTGGTGCAGCTTTACAAACTGTCCAGGTTCCCAGCTAATGACGTAAACAGATAGTGACCACGTCCGAACAATTAGCTTACGGCCAAACGCATCTTGTCTAAAGTCAACGTACCTATCAATAAAATCGCGGGTCAGACGTACATCCCTGACAAGCTCGTAAAACTTCTGTACGTCCATTTCAGTAGGTGGATTAACCTCTAGTCGTCGAATGAACTGACTTAAAACCAAACTGTTGATAACAGATTCGCTATCGCCTTGCCGTCCAGTCACTGAGCGACATTGTGCAATTACCCTATCGGCCCGCCTGATTAGCCAGAGAAGCTTGTCATCTTCGCTACGGATAACTCGTGCTTTATCAACAGCGGAGCGCCATTTATCGATACTCGTTCTTTGATTTCCGCTCAGTCGACGTTCACAATAACGCTTCAGTTTAGCTAGCGTCTCTGGTTCGATCTCTCCAACATCAAAGCTTTGCTCTTCATGTATTGGTTCTAGCAGCTTTGAGATAGTCGCCGATGCTAGCTCACTTACATTCTCTTTCTTGATAAGAATAGAAGCTCTTACGACTGAGAAGAACTGACTTAGGATCACACAATATCTCCACAGGAGGGGAGAGTCTTCTGTTTGGAGTCTATGGTTTCTTTCCCAGAGATCTCCTAAAGCCTCTTCTCTTATCGACCCATCGATGGAGAAGCGTGATATCTCTTCAAGTATGTTGAGAATCATTGTACAAAAACCTGTATCAGTCGAAGATAATAAAGGTAAGTCATGACCTAGTGCTATTGCACAGTAAAGGGGCTTGCACGTATGAGAGCAAGTGAGTGCGTGTTCTGAGCTCTGTCAAGACTACTATTCAGTCTAGGATCGTTTACTGCTAAACCCGTGGTGTTCCTACTTGTCTTTCCACTCTCGCAGATTTCTTCTAAATTGTTCTGTTTCGGATAGTGCCATTTTCCCTAAAGAGGTTAATCTGTAGTATTTTCGACTATGGCATCCTCGAATCGCAATGTCTTCCGAGACTTTGGTGGAAACTAGAAGCCCCTTTCGCGTCAGCCTTTTTAACAGAGGGTATAAACTACCGTAGTTTATATCCATGCAGCCATTGCTAGCAAAAGAAACCATCTCAATAATTTCTAGACCATATCTTTCTTTTCTTTGCATAGTGATCATAACAGCCTCTTCCAGCATAGATACCTTAAGCGGTTCTTGTGCAGGTCTAAAGTAGTTCATCAACGGTATTCCCCCTTGTTAGACAAGGTAGCGTAGACGTCGGGCGTTTAATATCATTTTTTTGATATCAACTTTTCTATAACTACTGACTAGATATGCTATCTCGCATCGCTCATTAATAATTTGTCTAGTAAAACATTTTTGGTGAGAGAACAGATGCCCATATTGTCGTGGTTAAATCGGTTGTGTTCGGCTGTTGATCCAGCGGAACAAACAAACAGCCAGGAACCATCTCTATTTGAAGAAGGAGTTGTAGTGGAAAGTATCGAGCCTGGGGGAAAAGGGAGAGTAAAGCTTTATGGAGTCTACTGGAGCGCAAGATCAAGCATGTCCCTACAGTGGTCCATTCCAGTAGATACGCCTATCACAGTTCAAGGAAGGAGAGGCCTGACGTTAATCGTCGAGCCACTGACCGACAGCAGCCCAGTATTATCAATGGCTTCTTTCCAAAAGCGCTCAGCGGAACTTGGATATAGCTGCGTAAGTGGATGTCATATACAAGAACAACGTACCCAGCATATGGAGATTGAAACTTAATGAGACGAAACAACCAGCACACACTAATCTACCGCCTGCTAGGGCTGGCTATAAAGATCTATCTTGCCTCTCTTTATGGCTTTCTAGTTTTCTGCATACTGCTAATTCCTTTTTTAGGAGTTTTGCCGGCCTATGGTTTACTAACGTTATTATTTCCTCAGTTCGTAAGGGGAGCCGTTATACTCATCTGCGGAACCGCTATTGTCTCAGTCGTAGAGGTTTTGTGAACTAGGATTGTGAAAGTTCCCTGTCAAAAGAAGTTGACACCCGTAAAAATACTGATACGCTAGTTCCTACGGCTGTTGACTGTGCTTCCACGCTCAGCAATCGCTACAACCGCTCAAAAATTTAGCCAAACGCCCGTGCTGACTGTTACGAACAGTCAACACAGAGCTGGCCCCTTAACTGCGTACAAGCAGTCAAGAGGTTATGTGCATGATATGCCATAGCCGCCCTGACTTATGACAAGTTGGGGCGGCTAAATTTTTGCGCTTTCTTCACCCACTCAAACCGGAGAAACCGTAAAAATGACAATCTATACGCCCACGCCTTGCAGCCTACAGCACCAGGGCCACAGACCCGTTCGCCTTCTACCCTTCTGTTCTGTTAGCCACCTCACCCGAGCCTATCGACCCGCCAACAACATCGACCTCACCCAGAAAGAAGAGCTACGCCACATTCTCCTCGGCAGTCCCAGCGCCATCCGCCAGGTCATCCATCAGCTCCACACCCTACACTACGTAGATCCCACCCTATGGAGCCCGATTACGGCGATTAGCGATCGCCTGATCATCACCCCCGAACAAGGAGAAGCCATCAGTTTGTTGAGGCGATCTTTGTAGGTGGCCCGCAGGGTCGGGGTGGGTCATCTCTTTTAGTCTGTTGCGATCGCCCCAGCCCTACAGTCTCTTAGCCATAGCTGAATGGCTTGCCCTACGCTGCCCTCGCTACTTTCTCTCGGCGGCGTTTGAACATCATCAATTGGCAAACTATCTATCGCTGAAAACATAAAGGCCAGCCGCCAGCCGTCTATGGTCTGAGTCAAAAACACCCAGTGATACTCCTGACTTTCGCTCACCTGTAGCCCGTCGTACTGCCTAGATAGCGTCGTGAAAAATAGCTGCGTTACGTCTGCGCCTGTCTGTGGGGACGTGGTGAAGGCGTATTCGTTGAGATCAAGCGGTTCTAGATTCAGCCTGCCAGCGAACAGTACGCGAGCAGGTTGGTAGGGTGCTTTGACAATTTCATCGCTTTCTAGCGATCGCAGCACGTCGGCGTCTGTCCAGGGCAGCACGGCAACCGTCCGCTGCAATACTCGATTGGTATAGCCAGGAATATCTCGAATCAACAGTTCTGCTAAAGGTTCTATCTCGCTCGGACATTGAATGGTTTGTCTGATCGGTTCGTAGATAGGTATCTCTTCCGTGAGAGCGTCTTCGATACTCTCTTCAATGATTTCGATATTTTCTTCAATCGTTTCTACGTTCTCAAGAATCTCCTGGCTTTCATCAATACTCTCATCAGTCGATTCTAGATCTTCGATAAAGTCTTCTAACTCTTCTTCATCGGTTTGTTTTAGATCTGTGTGTTCTAGAGCCAAAACCGCCCTTCCCCCAAGAAGAGGAAACTCAAAGTCCTTCTCCCCCAGGGAGAAGGATTTAGGATGAGGGCCCACAACGATAGAAGCAATCACTCCCCCAATGACAAGCCACAGCCGACTATTCACGCTGCTTCCTCACAAATCCGCTGAACTGCCGCCGCCGGGTCTGCGGCCTGCGTAATCGGTCGGCCAATCACCAGATAGTTCGCTCCCGCCTTCAGCGCCTCGGCAGGTGTCATTGCCCGCTGCTGGTCGCCCTTCTGTGCCCAGGTAGGCCGAACGCCAGGGCAGACTAGCCGGAAGTCATCACCGCACAGCTCGCGTAGAGTCGCTGCCTCGTGAGGAGAGCAGACCGCACCCGCAAGTCCGCTGGTTTTCGCTAGCTGCGCCATCTGTGCCGCGTAGTCTTCTACGGGTAGATTGATTTTGAGATCGGCTGCCAGCATGTCTGCGCTAATGCTGGTCAGCAGCGTCACCGCAATCACTTTTGGCGGAGGATTGCCGGACTGCTGCGCGCCTTCTACTGCTGCTTGCTGTGCGGCCACAAGGGCTTCGCCTCCGGCTGCTGCATGTACCGTCAGCAGATCGACGCCGTAGCGACCGGCTACATGGCAAGCGCCTGCCATTGTATTAGGAATATCGTGAAGCTTTAGATCCAGGAAGATGCGCTTGCCGCGAGACTTCAGCTCGTTGACTATTGACGGCCCGCTGCTGACAAACAGCTCTAGCCCGACTTTCCAGAAGGTGATTTGGGGAAGCGTTTCTATGAGTGCGATCGCCTGATCTTCTGTGGGCACATCCAGCGGCACAATAATCCGCTCTATTACCGGGCTCGGCGTCTGGTCTACAGACGGATTGCTAGCGGTCATGGCGCTAACCGCACAAACTTCTTTTTGCCAATCTGTAGCACCTTGCCGTCGAGCTCCTCAGCCTGTTCAAAGGTCAGATTCGGATCGCTGATCTTCTCTCCATCTATCTTCACCGCGCCGTTTTTGATATGCCGACGCGCCTCGCTGCTGCTAGCGCACAGTGGCGTTGCCCCCAACAGATAGAACAGCTTGGCGGGAAAGCCTACTGCTGAGAGCGAAAATTCTGGGACCGATTCAGCCGCTGCCGTTTGTCCGGCAATCAGGGTTAGGGCGTCTTGCTGCGCCTGCTCTGCTGCTGCCTCGCTGTGGAACTGTCCTGTCACCGTTTTGGCCAGCAGCTTTTGCTGATCTCTGGGGTTTTCTGGCAGCTCGTCTAGCGGCAAATCCGTCAGATAGGTGAAATAGTCGCCAATCACCGCGTCCGGCACTTTTTCTAGCTTGGAATACATCGACAGCGGATCTTCTTGCAGACCGACATAGTTGCCTAGCGACTTCGACATCTTCTGAGTGCCGTCTGTCCCTAGCAGCAGCGGTAGCAGCATGCCAAACTGCGGCGACTGCCCAAAGTGCCGCTGGAGGTCTCGGCCTACTGCCACATTGAACTTTTGATCCGTGCCGCCTAGCTCTACATCGGACTCTAGCGCGACCGAATCGTATCCTTGCAGCAGCGGATATAGAAATTCATGCAGATAGACCGGCGTTCCACTTTCGTAGCGATTGGCAAAGCCTTCTTTGGCTAGCATTTGGCCTAGCGTCATCGTTCTCAGCAGCTCTAGCATCTTGCTAAGGTCTATATCTGATAACCATTCAGAGTTGTAGCGAATCTCTAGGCGTCCTGGCGTCTCAAAATCGAGGATGGGTCTGATCTGCTCGATGTAGGTTTCAGCGTTGGCTTTGACCTCGGCTTCGCTTAGCTGCCTGCGCACCTCGGCGCGATCGGTCGGATCGCCGATGCGCGCGGTAAAGTCGCCAATTAGCAGAATAGCGGTGTGCCCTGCATCTTGGAATGCTCTGAGCTTACGCACCAGCGTACTGTGGCCCAGGTGAATCTCTGATCCGGTCGGGTCGATACCTAGCTTTACCCGCAGCGGACGGCTGCTGTTAGTTAGTCTAGCTAATAAATTCTCATCAACATTGGTTGATTCTGGCTGATGCGGGAAGACTTCGCTCACACCTCTATATATAGTCTCGGTTTCGAGCGATTTAGCGGTCGGATTACTCGTGGGCTCGGTCGTGGGCTCGGTCATGGGCGCACAGAGACGTGATGGATACAAAAGTTAAAAGCGAAGGCTTTGACAGTGTAGCTTTCTGTCGTGAGTTTAGAAAATAGCTGACAAATCGTCCAAAGCCACTAGACATTTGTCAAATATCCTCTATATTGACACCAACTACTAAACTGTAATAATGCCGACGCGCCGCGAAGATCAAGCCTAGAAGATTAAGCCTATCTATCGCTCACACCCCCCCCTTTCAACTCTACTAAGGTACTGTTTCTGCCTGTGTCTTCAAATAGTTTCCGAAAAGTGCGATCGCGTCCCCGCCGCTCTCCTGTGGTGCGATCGCCCAAAGTCCTCAGCTATATCCAAGACGTTGGTCAAGTCAGCGCAGCGGCTCTACTGACGGTGGCTATGCTGGGCAGTTCAGTCATCGCAGGTGGCCTCGTGGGCCTAGCGATCAGCTTTCGCAACCTGCCAGACGTGCGCGTCTTGCGCAACTATATCCCCTCAGAAACTAGCTACGTCTACGACATCAACGGCACCTTATTAGACAACGTCCACGACGAAGCCAACCGCGAAGTCGTCGAGCTAGACGAAATCACTCCCAATTTGAAGCGGGCTGTTCTAGCGATGGAGGACAGCTACTTCTACACCCATCAGGGCATTAATCCCAACGGTATTGCCAGAGCTTTCCTCGCCAACTTCCAGGCAGGCTCCACCGTGCAGGGCGGCTCCACCGTGACCATGCAGCTTGTCAAGAACCTTTTCCTTAGCTCAGAGCGCACCATCAGCCGCAAGCTGGTCGAAGTTGTCCTGGCGATGCGGATCGAGCAAATCTTCGAGAAAGATGAAATTTTTGAGCTCTACCTCAACCAGGTCTACTGGGGTCACAATACCTACGGCGCAGAGACCGCCGCCCAAAGCTACTTCAACAAATCTGCCGAAGACCTGACCCTAGCTGAAGCCGCGATGATGGCTGGTCTAATTCAGGCTCCCGAGAGCTTCAGTCCCTTTCTCGACTATCAAGAAGCCAAAAAGCGGCAGGCTATTGTACTAGGCCGGATGCGACAGCTTCAATGGGCCACGGTAGAAGAAATCGAAACCGCCAAGAACCAGCCGCTTGAGCTAGGCGAAATCACCTCATTTCGATCTAGCCAGGCTCCCTACGTGACCGAAGCGGTCATGCAAGAGCTGACCGAGCAGTTCGGCGCAGAAGCGATGGCCAAAGGTGGCATGCGCATTCAAACCACCATCGATCTAAACCTACAGAAGCTGGCTGAAGACACCGTCACCGACAGCTACTACCGCTACTTTGGCAACGGTGCGTATGCCGATGAGATGGCGCTAGTGGCAATCGATCCGCGTACCCACTTTGTCAAAGCCCTCGTCGGCGGCGTCAACCATGAAACTAGCCAGTTCAACCGAGCCGTACAGTCCAGACGTCAGCCCGGCTCCGCCTTTAAGCCCTTCGTCTACTATGCGGCCTTCGCCTCGGGCAAATACACTCCCGATAGCATCATCAGCGACGCGCCCGTCAGCTACCCCGACGGCTACGAAATCTACAAGCCCAGAAACTATGACGGTTCATTCATGGGCGATATTCCACTGCGAAAGGCTTTAGAAACCTCTCGAAACGTGCCTGCTATCAAGTTAGGCCAATCAGTCGGTATCAATCGGATCGTTGAGATCGCCAGAACGCTAGGAATAGAAAGCCCAATGGACCCTGTGATCGCGCTACCGCTAGGCGCAGTCGATCTAACGCCTTTAGAGCTAACGGGTGCGTATGCTACGTTTGCGAACTATGGCTGGCATTCTGAGCCGACGCTAATCGTGCAGGTGACTGACAGCAAAGGCAACATGATTCTAGACAACACGCCCAAACCTCAGCTGCTGCTAGACCCTTGGGCTAGCGCCGCACTGACCAGTGTCTTGCAGGGTGTGATATCACAAGGAACCGCGACGAATGCTCAAATCGGTCGTCCAGCCGCCGGAAAGACTGGCACCACCGACGAACAGCGTGACGTTTGGTTCGTTGGCTACGTCCCTCAGCTAGCTACAGCGGTATGGGTTGGCAACGATGACAACCGTCCGCTGGGTAGGGGTGCAACAGGTGGTGGCTATGCCGCTCCGGTATGGCGCGACTTTATGGTGCAGGCGCTGCGCGACGAGCCAGTCGAACAGTTCCGCAGTCCGAATGAGTTTATTCGACCCTAGAGGCTTTTAGAAGGAAGTCATGGGGCTTCTAAAAATACTCTTGGTCCACAGTCATTCTTTAATGTCTGCCTTCATCCGCTCTAGCGTCTGATGCATCTGATCGAACATCTGTTGTGGCGTCGTGCCAAATTGACCAAGCTGAGTTTTGAGCTGTTCGATCGTCATTTTGGCCATGAAGTCTTCCGAGAGTTCGAATCGCTTCATAAAGATGCGATAGCGCTCCATGACTGATTCCATCTGATCGATAAATATCTTTTTACCTTTTTGATCAAACTTGCCGTAGTTGCCGCCGAGCTGCATCAGCGACTGATAGTCTTTGAATAGCTGGTTTGCTTCTTGCTGCACTAGGTCTGAATCAAACATACCCATGATTATCAACCCTCCATGACGACTGCTGCGTCAAATCTGATAGCTTTAGTTTATCTGGCTATAGCGTAAGCGTTTACACAGCTCGCGCCAAGGTGAGTTATCACTACAGGCTTAGCTACATATGGCCTTCCGCACTTTGCTATATCAGCTACATAGCGTTTCTGTAATCCATCAGGAAAATGCGAACTTCTGCTTAGAATGTAACTTGACATACGGATAGAGCGCCCGTTTGCGGGGCTAGCCAGCTCATCGACCCAGCAGTTTACCTAGCCATGCTTTTTTAGGCCCAGAACTAGTTCCGTCTGTAGAGTGGGTTGCTGTTGCTTTCTGTTGAGCAGTTCCCTTTGCTGCTTCCGCTTGCAGCTCAGCGGTCAAACCTAAAATTTCGATGTACTTTTTGACTACTCGGTGATTAGGATTTAGCCGATAAGCTTGCTTGAAGTGGGCTCTAGCCATGCCAGTCAGTGACTGCTTGTAGTAGGTCTGGCCCAGCATCGAATGAATCTCTGGGCTTTGTGGCGATAGCTTTAGCGCTTCACGGAGCTCTTGAACCGCGTAGTCGTAGCTGCCCTGTCTAAGGTAGGTCTTGGCTCGTTCTATGTGCCGGATGACATAGTCTAAGGCTGAATTGGGGGTGGGTGCTGAAGTGCCTTTGCCTCTGCCTTCGTTCAGTTTGGCGACTGAAGCTGGGCCGATGCTATCAACCGGATGGTTGATTGGATTGGCGGCGGTATTGGCGATGGAGATCTCGCTAGACTGCTTTTGTGGACTGGCGGTATCGGCTGTTTTACGGCGTAAATAGACTAGATTGAGCTGACCAATTTCTAAAGAGCAGGTGTAAAGCTGGTCGATGGCAGCAAACTGAAGCTGAGCGAGCTGGCTGATCGCTTGTTCGTAGTAGATATCGACACTGCTTTGTTCTACGTTGGCGAGCTGTTTGGCATGTTCAAAGGTAGGAATTAGCTTCTCGCTACGGACGAGTCGGCGCATTCGCAGGCGCAGCATAGTCAGAACTGCTTGACGGTTTTTGTCGTGTTTAAGCTTTTGATACGACGGGTTTATGATGCGCGCTATCACTTCTGTTGCTTCAGCAGGCGTAATTCCCGACTGACTTGTTCCCGGCCGAGGTGAGGCGTTGGTGAGTGCGTCTGGGTGGAGCTGTTTGGCAATGGTTCGATAGCGCTTGGCGATGCGTTTTTCGTCTGCGTTGACTGAAATCCCTATCAGTGCAAAGGGATCAATTTCGACTAGGTTGGTGAGCTCTGTGAATAATTCAGCTTCTGACATGCAAAGAGTAGCGCAAAAAAAGTGGCGGTGAGTCCGCCTGTTTCGTTGACCTAAAGTGCCCAGTCCCTATGATTAAATGTGTAAGCTGATAGGGGCTGTACGTTATTTCTTGAATGCTCTATGCAACGTCGAAAGATTGCGATCGCACTCGCGTTTGTCGGTGGCTTTACCCCACTGCCGCTTTCCTGGCTGCACAAGTTTTATCTCGGTCAGTATCTTTGGGGCGTGGTCTACCTGGTGCTGATGCCGACTGGAATTCCGGCGGTTGCCTGCTGCGTAGAAGGCATCTGGTATCTCAGCCAGAGCGATCAGAACTTTGAGGCTCGTTTTCCTGGGGCGGGAGCGCTACTCGATCAAGGTGACCTTGAGAAGCGCGAAGCTGAAAAGGGTAAAACCAAGAAAGGCTCTACAATCGAATCTAGCCAGAACAGCGCTCAAAAAGCTCAGCAGGTAGCTGTTGCCGTTAGAGCGCTAGACCAGCTTCGACAGGATGGACTGATCACCGAGTACGAATTTGAACAAAAGCGACGCAAGCTATTAGAAGAGATTGCCTGACAGTGCTTCAAAAAATCTTTAGCAAAACCCATCCGCTACGGCGACGGCTACAGCAAGAGCCTTACTATCGCTTTCAGTCGGACGAAGAGCTGCGGCTAGCAGCGAGCTGGGGAATGCGAATTGACGCGAATACAGCGTCGGTAGATGACTGGCTGCGGCTACCGGGGATTTCGATTCATCAGGCGCGATCGCTCACCCAGCTCACCAGTCGCCAAGTCTCTTTCACCTGTATTGAAGATATCGCCGCGGCCTTGAACCTACCTGTTCAACAGATTCAGCCCTGGCAGGCAATACTGCAATTTTGCTACTACGACTTAGACGCCGCCTTAGATCCTGAAAGAGTGAATGCCAATACAGCAACGGCTGTCGAACTAACCACCGTTCCGGCTATTGATACATTTCTAGGGCGGGCCATTGTTCACTATCGCCAAGCTGAACCCTACAAGAACTTGGCCGATTTACAAGATCGACTGCGACTCACGCCCAAAGTGGCATTTGAGTTACTGCACTATTTGACATTCTAGGATCTGACGTTTTAGAGCCTTGCATCTTGAAATTCTAAACCTTGCGTGAGCAGCTAGGAAACGACAGCCGCCACACTTCTACGCTTCACCCGTACGGGCATGCCATCAGCAGGATAGATCAGCAGATTTTGCTGTAGATTTTCTAGAGAAAGCGGACCGTTAACCGTCTCCCAATCAAAAGTATGTATCAGCTCAGCGAGCATAATGGTCATCTCTAGCATCGCGAGCTGTTCACCTAGACAGCGATGATAGCCCGAGCCAAAGTCAATCATAGGGATAGAAGAACTCTCCTTGTCGCTTTCTAGCCACCGCTCCGGTCGAAATTGATCGGGGTCAATGTACACATCAGGGTCTCTGCCTGCCCCTAGCATGGACCAAAATATTTTAGTCCCAGGGGGAACGGTAATTCCCTGAATGGTTGTCTGTTTGGTAGCTTCTAGAGAGGTCGAGCCAGAGGCAATTGAATAGAGCCGGAGCGTTTCTTTCACAATTGCTCGAATGTAAGTCAGCTCTGCCAGCGCCTCTGCCGAGAATTCTCCATATTGCTCCCATACGCTATCTACTAGGGTCCGCGCTTTGTTGAAAACATCTGGATGTGAAGCCAATTCACTAACTGTGAAAGATAGCGTGTGGGCTGTCGTATCTGTCCCTGCAATCAGCAGCTCAATCGACTCTGAGATCAGTGTCTCTCTGGTATAGCGAGGCTCTTTCGCCGCTATTCTAGCTAGCATTGATGAGTAAATAGCCGAGGAATGACTCGCATCGGCAGGCGGATTGTCCCTGAGCTGTAGAGCAGCGTCGACATAAGGGGTGAGGAAATCTTCTAGATAGCGTCTAGCTTTCCAGTAGTCACGAGCAGCTTGAGTTGGTAGATATTTTTTCCAGATCTTTTCTCCTGTAGCGACTCTAAGAAATCGATAGCCGATTACTGACATCGCCCAGTAGATTTTTTGAATATCGAGCGAAGCGGCTGTTGGGATATCAGTAGCTGGACTATCAGCCTTTGAACTATCGGCTCGATCTTCTACCGGGATGCCCAAGAGCAAGCTAGCGATTACGCGCATAGTCAGCTCTACAAACAACGGATCGACTTGAACCGGTTCAGAGGGCTTTGCTTGCTTTAGCTTCTCAATGATTTGAGAACAGGCCGTGTGGACAACCGTAGCGTACGGCGCAAGCCCACTGTTGCTAAATTCAGGATTCCAAGCTTTCCTGCGCCACTTCCATTCGGCTCCGCTCAGGCCCAGTAGAATAGTTCCTCTAATCTCGTTCCAGGCTTTCTGGGCACGCTTACTCCTGACCAAGCTGCCATCCCTCATGCCATGAACAATGGTTTCTTCGACAACGGTCGGCTGACTCAAGACCAGAATAGGCCGCCCTGCCCAAACAACGTAGGCAGAACCATACTGCTGACTCCACTCAAATAGCAGCTTAAAGAATTGCTTTTTTTTGATCGATGCTGATACTTGTGGAATGTTGCCCAGCAGCCAGTGTCTTGGCGGCGAAGGGACGGCCTCAAGCGGTTGATAGAGCGCCTTTGCTTTCCAAAAGCGCCACCCAAGCACGACCACAATGACAATTACTGTTACAACAAGTCCTAGAGTCGTTGACAACATAGAAGTACCCTGTGAGTAGTCCGACAGTAAAGCTAATCTGTCTACTATGCAAGAGCGCGGACGATCGCACTACTGGTGACTAACCTACGCTGACGGTTCCAGCTTTCTCTAGCGGCCAAAACCTCAGTGCAGCGCGACCGATAACGTTTTGTACTGGTAAAAATCCCCAAACGTGGGAATCGTTGCTGTCGTTGCGGTTGTCTCCCATCACGAATAGGCTATCGACTGGGACTTCTACGGGCGGCATTTCGTAGGCTGGCGCTTCTAGGATGTAGTCTTCGGCTAATGGCTTTTCGTCTACGTAGACTTTGCCGTCGGTGACCTGTACGGTTTGACCCGGCAAGCCAATGACTCGTTTGATAAAGGCTTGACTAGCCGTGTAGCCGTATTCCTGTAGCTGTGGTGGCGGCTCGAAGACGACGATATCGCCTTGAGCAGGTGGATGGAGATAATAGGAGACTTTCTCGACGAGTAGGCGATCGCCTACTGCCAGCGTCGGCACCATCGAAGGCGAAGGAATAAAGCGCGGCTCGGCAATGAATAGACGGACGGTGATCGCGATGATTAGGGCGATCGCAACAAGCCGAACGTTCTCATTGACCAGCTTACGCCATCCGCTTGTCTCTGGTTCTGCTTTCTGCTTTGCGCTTTCTTTTGCATTCTTTTCTGCGCCCTGGTTTGCGACTGGTCCCGCCACAGTTTTATCTTCAGCCACTATCTACCCAACATCCTGTCGATTAGTTCAACTAGTGTATTCCATCGCTGCGCTAGCATTTCGTCTAAGCATCTCGGGCTTAATCCGTCGGAGCGCTGAGGCAGGAAAGCGCTGCTGCCATTCTTCTGCTGTAATGTTCGCTAGCTCAGCCAGGGTAGGGTTCACGTTGCCCGGATAGGGCTCAAAGTCAGCGATGTCTGTGGCCTGGGCAAATCGCTGGTTCCACGGGCAGACGTCCTGGCAGATATCACAGCCTGCTACCCAGTTGTGCAGGTTTGAGGCGATCGCATCTGGCAGTTGCTCGGATCTATTCTCAATCGTGTGATAGGCAATGCAGCGATTGGCATCGACTACTCCTGGCTCGCGGATGGCCTCGGTAGGACAGGCATCCAGGCAGCGGGTACAGGTGCCACAGTGAGTAGCGTGTGGCGTATCAGGCGTAAGGTCCAAGTTAGTGATAATTTCTCCCAGGAAGATCCAGGAGCCGTATTCGCGGCTGATCACGTTGCCGTTTTTGGCATTCCAGCCGATGCCTGCCTGCTGTGCCCAGAATTTATCCTGCACTGGGCCGGTATCGGCGTAGAGGCGGGCGATGATAGTGGGGTCTTGCGATCGCATCCAGACTAAAAGCTGCTTTAGCTTTTTAGTGAGTACGCGGTGATAGTCTCTGCCCCAGCCGTAGCGAGCAAGCTTGGCATAGTCTGGGCCTGTGGGCCTCTGATGGTCCGTGTAGTAGTTGAGGGCGACGCAGATCATAGACGCGGCTTCTGGCATGACGGTGCGAATATCCTGCCGTTTGGGATTGCTCATCCAGGCCATATCTGCCTGGTAGCCTTGAGAGAGCCAGGATTGCAATGAGCCTTTGACGCCCTGTTCTGCTGCGGAGATTTCCGCTGGAATAGCGGCGATACCGACTTTATGGAAGCCGAGTGCGATCGCCTTGTGCTTAATCGCCTCACTGTCCAGTAGAGTCGTTTCTGCTGAACTCATTCGCAACCTCTTGTTTTATTAAGCTCCGGTCTATCAGAGCCAACTGGAGTGCTAGCAGAGAGTGGTTTGTACATCACCACGCGATGCTTTTGTGCAAACCCGTAGCGAGCTTCATGCTCCACAATGGCTTTGAGCGCACGGGACCAGCGATCAGGTGGCAGAATCTCGAAGCCGCACCGCCGATAGAAAGGAATGTTCCAAGGAACGTAGCGGAAGGTGGTGAGGGTGATTTGCCTATGGTTTCGCTGCCTTGCTCCCTCACAGCAGCCCTCAACTAGCGCCGCGCCAATCCCACGTCGACCGTAGGCTGGCAGTACATCTAGCTCAACAATAAAACAACTTTCTTGTAAAAACTTAGCAACAATAAATCCAACTGGCTGCGTATCGACTACCCCCACCCAAATTCGCTTCTCTGCCTGCGCCCGCCTCAAAAAAGGCATCGGCGTCAAGCCAGAGAGCAAATCAACAGAAATCTCTAGCTGGGCGGCATAGGGTTCAAACTGCTTGGCTGCTGCTGACTCGATTACGGGAATATGAACAAGGTCTTCTGCTGTGGCCAAGCGAACACTATAATCACTGCCATCATTACTGGGAATCATTTCAGTCGGCGAATTTCTGTTGCAAGCGTTTGGGTCTGCTGCTGAATCTGTTCAAACTGTTGAATCAACGGCGTCAGACTTTCTTTCTCTTCATCTACATAGTTGTAGAGATCGACAAAGCTCGCGTTAATTTCATCGTAAATGCCGCTTAGCCGAGCGTTTAGCTGCTCTGATACGGTGGATTCAAACCTTGCTTTGTTTCTCTCTAGCTCGGTATCAAGCTTTTGAATTAGCCGACGCCTTTTCGCGACTAGGATACCCCCCGCAAACAGAACGCCCACGCCTAGAAACACGCTGCCGATAATATCTAGAATCACAACTTCAGTCACCGCCGCAATCGTTCCCCCGATCACCGCTAGAATTCCACCGCCCGCAACGCCCGGTCCAACGCTGTCGACGGTATCGCTCAGGCAGTTCATAAACGTCTCGTCGTCTAGCAGGCTAGCGATCTTGCCTTTGACGCTTTCGATCACTTCGTAGCGATATTCAAGCATTGGCAGCGGAATTTCTGTTTTTCTCAGCTCGTCATTTTGTAGGCTAGTCAGCTCTGCTAAAAGCTGCTTGATCATTAGCTGAATGCTGTCTATAAACCGCTTGGCTCCGTCTTTTGAGGTTTCGTCTAAAGTGACCTCTAGCTCTTTTTGCGCGCGTACTTTGAGGTCGTTCATCCAAGCTTCTACGCGCTGCTTGCGGTTGAAAACAGAGAGCACAGAGCGTTTGGCCAGCGTGAAAATAGAGAGGCCGTCTCGAAATTCTTGCTTGATTTGATAGATGGTGCGTTCGTACTGGGCCATCAACCGACTGACAAGAACGTCAATTTCGTAGTGGGATTGATTTTGGCCCTGGCCTAGGCGATCGCGTATCTTTGCCACTACCGCCTCATCCATCCGCAGCTGCTCTTTGATTAGCTGCATATCGCGGCCTAGACGCACCACAATCTCTTCTGCCGAGCCGATATTCGAGGTCAGCTTGAGCCGATAGCCTTGCCCACCCGTAATCGTATTGCGAATAAAGTCCTGAACAGGCGCAAAGCCACCATCTTGGTTGCCTCGCTCACCTGCGGCTATCTTCGCAGACGTTGCAAATACCTTTGGATCGGCAATCTGTCTTTGCTGGGCTTCTTGAGCGATGTACTGAGCTGAAGCCTGTAACTCCCTTTCGTCCGCTAGATCGGCCTGCTGTAGTACGAAGACAACTGGCTTTCTCCATTCTCTATGAGAAAAATCAACCAGAGACCAGGCGGTATTAGTGTAGGGATTCTTTGAGAAGAAAATAAAGACAACCAGATCGCTATTTGGAATGAATTCTTTGGTGATATCTTCGTGCTTTTGGAAAGGGCTGTTGGTCCCTGGCGTATCGACGATGGCAATCTGCTGCAAGATTGGCACCGGGCGACCAATTTCGCGTAGCTCGCCCGGCTTGATTTCGCGGCTGTAGCCTTCGCCCTTTGCGTAGACAATTTTCGCCACCATATTTGTACGCGGATCTGCGCCAACCTCACAGATCTCGCCACTGCCTAGCAGCGCGTTGATAAAGCTACTTTTGCCTGCCTTAACTTCACCGATCACGACAAAGAGAAAAGGCTGATTAATATTTTCCTGTAGGCTTTGTACAGTTTTGGTCAGTGCGGCGTTATTGATCGCTCGGGCAAACTGGCTGAGCTGATCGAGGAGCTGTGCGATCGCCAGTTTATACCGCTGCAAGATCGGATCAACAATTGCACCATCCATCACACATCGCCTTAATTTAGGGGCCGCAATAAAAGAATCATACCGAATCAGGCACGACGATGGATGACCCCTACAGTAGATTCGCAGCCCGTGCGGCTAGATCCGAGCGTTCGCCTTGATATAACGTTACGTGACCTGCTAGCGGATCGTTACGAAAGCGTTCGATTACATAGGTCAATCCGTTGCTAGCCGCATCGACGTAAGGGTTGTCAATTTGGGCCGTATCGCCAGTTAGGATAATTTTTGTGCCTTCGCCCGCCCTAGTCAAAATCGTTTTGACCTCGTGAGGCGTTAGGTTTTGCGCTTCGTCAATCACAAAAAACTGTTTGGGAATAGTACGTCCGCGTATGTAGGTAAGTGCTTCGATTTGTAACAGACCCATATCCAGCAGGTCTTCGTGGCCGCGCCGCCAGTGAGCCGGTTTGTCGGTGGAGTCTTGAGTATTAAAAATTAGATCGAAGTTGTCATACAGCGGCTGCATCCAGGGCGTGAGCTTCTCGGTCATATCGCCAGGGAGATAGCCGATGTCTTTGCCCATTGGCACAACCGGGCGTGAAATCAATAGTCGAGTGTAGCGCTTTTCTTCGGTGACTTTTTGGAGTCCGGCTGCGATCGCCAACAAAGTCTTACCTGTCCCCGCCTTACCCACTAGCGTCACCAACGGCACACTGTCGTCTAACAATAGAGAAAATGCAAACCGCTGCTCTCTATTTCTCGCCTGGATCCGAGAAATTCCGTTGTAGGGCAGCTTGGGCAGCGGCGTCAGCTGTCCATCAGTACGCATGATTGCCAGCGCCGTATGGCTAGGATTGTTCACATCTACTAGCGTCAGCGCCTGATTAGGAAAGAACTTTCCCTTCAATTTCTCTGGAGCAGCTAGCTCAGCCGCTCCCGCCTGAAATAGAGTGCTCATCTGCTCAGCGCTCACTAGCACTTCGCCCATTCCAGTATAGAGATCATCTACATCAATTTTGTCCGTTTCATAATCCTCTGCTGTTAGCCCTAGCGTATCGGCCTTGATCCGCATATTAGTGTCTTTACTCACCATCACCACAGGACAATCGCAGTTGTGTTTGGCCTCTAGCGCTACGGCTAGAATTGCGTTGTCGCCCCCTTCACCTGTTAGTTCTACCGGTAGCCCTTTCAGGGTCTCGCGACGACAGAGCGATACTTTGAGCTGCCCGCCATTATCGAGGGCGATGCCTGCTGTGATGCTACCTTTTTGTCTAAGCGTGTCTAGCATTCGCGATGTCTGACGCGCATTTCGACCCATTTCCTCTGGCCGTTTCTTGAAGCGATCAAGTTCTTCAATGACGGTCATTGGCAGCAATACCTCGTTATCCTCAAACCGCAGCATTGCATTGGGATCGTGCAGCAGTACGTTGGTATCGAGGACGTAGATTTTCTTCATAAGGTAGTTGCTAGTGTGGGTCTTACAGGGTTCTCCCTGACGGTCTTGTGCCTAAGTTTTTTCCTACTGTCTTGATGGCGTCGTGGATTTAACGGTATCTTCCTGCTGAGAGTGCTCTGGAACCGGATCATACCCACCGGGATGCAGCGGATGGCAGCGACAAAACCGCTTGGCGGCTAGCCAGGTGCCCTGCAAAGGACCGAATTTATCCACCGCTTCTAGGGCGTAGCGTGAGCAGGTCGGCTCAAATCGGCACATCGGCGGGAAGAGAGGAGAAATCAGCTGCCGGTAGCCTTTTATCAGCAGTAGAAGAGTAAGTTTCATTTCTAATAGTGACCTGATGAGCGCAATATCTGATTGAATAGATGGGCTATTGGAATAAATTCGAGGTGGTTCGAGTCCTATAAAGGTAGCGCTCTTCATAAAACCCGACGCATCTTCTGGCTATAGTAAAGCTTTTGTACGGATGTGTTCTGAGCGATGTGTAATATTCAACGGGGTATGTAACCATATATCTTGATGAATAGGAGTGCTCTTTTGGGATTACTCAGTTGGGACTACTTAGTTGGCAGTGCTTAGGTAAAGGGCTTTGAAGTGCTCAATATAGAGTGCTTAGGTAAAGGGCTCAGCGAGCACCTAAAGTAACTGCTCAAGGTTTACGCCCTGTTTAAGAGCGCGCCAACCTGTTTATTCCTTGATGTGTGCTTATGGAAGAAATCGCCGTATGTCAGCAGTTCTTCAAATTGGTCAAGAGATACTAGATTCTACAGAGCTAGTCACAAAGCTCCGTAAATATCGTCTGCTGCCACAGTTTGTGCAAGAGTTTATCGTTGACAAAATGACTGAGAATATTATTTGCGATCCTCAGCAAGCGATGGAGTCTTTCTATGCTAAGCGAGGCGCGTTTTCAGAAGAGCAGCGTCAGGCGTGGTGTAAGCAGCAAAATCACTCACCTGAAGAGGTGATGGCCGCAGCGCTCAGAGAAAAGCAGCTAGAGCTATACCAAGAGCAGACCTGGGGTTCTCAAATCGAGTCGTATTTCCTACAGCGAAAGTCTCAGCTTGATCGCGTTACCTATTCACTGATTAGAACAAAGGACACGAGTCTAGCCCAAGAGCTTTACTTCCGATTAAATGACGATGGGGCCTCTTTTTCTGAGCTCGCTCGTCAGTATTCAGAAGGGCAAGAGTCGAAAACAGGGGGTCTGGTCGGGCCGGTAGAGCTGAATGTACCTCACCCAATCCTAGGTAGGATGCTAACCGTTAGTAAGCCAAAGCAGCTATGGTCTCCAACCCAGATCGGAGAATGGCTGGTAATCGCCCGGCTAGAGCAGTTTGAGCCAGCGCAGTTCGACGATGACATGCGCAAGCGACTCTTGAATGAAAAGTTTCAGGCTTGGCTAAAGCAGGAGCTTCAAATGGTCTCTGTCAATACAATTACGCCAAAAGCGCCACCTAATCAAACCCAGCCTAATCAAACCCAACTCCATCAAGCCCAGCCCAATCAAACGCTATCAGATTCACCGCTAGCGAGTCTTGCCTCTTCGTAGCGTATATTCCTGATTGCCGTACTTATTTTCGTAAGGTTTTACTGAAGGGTTCCTGATATGTCTTTCTCTGATATGTCTTTCTATGTATCGACGGCTTAGTTAGGCATTAACCCAACCAAAATCCAGCATTAACCTTCTCCTCACACAAACTCTCTAATTCTGATTTATATCTGTAGCGGCTGCACTACAAATACGTAGAACAGCGATCCTAGGCTTCTTTCCTGTTATGACCTACATCGACGTTTCGATTGACCAGAGCTTAGGGGAAGTTTTTCCCTTTGACCAGCTATCGCCTCCGGTACTAAAGGCGCTAGCAGCGGATAGTCAACGGCTGCGCTATCGTATTGGCCAGCCGATTTTGCGACGAGAATCTATGCCTCACCAAATTGTGGTGATTGTCGAAGGGCATGCTCGGCTGCTGGGCTACGACGCGACCAAGCGCGCTCCGGTGACGCTAGAGCGGCTAGGCCCAAAGTCGATACTGGGGCTCGCTGGGATGACTAGAGGAGTCGCCTGTGAAAGTGCGATCGCCTCGTCAGAAATAGAAGCGATTACCATTCCAGCAGGGACGGTCCGTCAGCTGATTGCGACTAATGAAGCCTTTGCTAGGGCGGTGACTGGCTATTGCTATCTAGCCGAAGTATTCGACCTGCTCAGTCAGTATTTTCAGGCGCAGGCGCGCAGCGTCAGCGATCTGGCCAAAACAGCCAAAGGATTGCAAGAGCAGGCGATCGCTCGCACTCTGCGCGCCGGACCAGTCACGTTAGGCGATTCCTCTCCTTATTATCTGTGGTTTGTCAGCTCGCAGAGTATTGTCAAACATCCGGCGGGTAGCTGGCTGCTGCCAGAGATGCTAGACGGGCGTATCGTCGGTGAGAAAAACACTCGGCTCATCGGCTTAGACATGCGCCAGCTCGCTAATCTGAGCGTTCCCGACCGCGTTCAGCCAGATTACGCTTTCGATAGCACGGTGGTAACGACCTCTGCTGAGAACGTATCTGCTGAGAGCGTCGACGAGACCAGCAGCGGCAACGGCTCTAGCGCAAAGCAGCAGCGATCTAGCTGCTATAGTCGCTCCTAACCTAGCCAGTCGGAGCGGTACGGATGTACCCTACGCTCCAGATCTAACTTACGACTCCAACATCGTAGAAGAGGGCTCAGACCGGGCTAAATCCCTGAAGTATCCGGTGATGCGAGGGCGAGACGATGCCGGCACCGCTCTGGCCTGCTTTGCCATGATTGCTCAGCACTTCGGCATGCCTTTCAAGCGCGATGTCGTTGAGCGGGTATTAGTCAACCAGAAACAAAGGCAAGGCCAGCTATCGCTAACCGCATGCGGGGCAGTCGCGGATCTAGTTGGGCTAAAGCCTCAGCTAGCAAAGGTACCTGCTAGCTCTATGGGGCGCTTACCTAGACTAGCAATCATCAACTGGCGCGAAGGCTTTGCGGTTGTCTACGAAGCTTCTCCTTCTGAGATAGTGCTAGGCGTTCCGGCTGAGAACAAAGTCGTTCGCCATTCACCCGAGGTATTTGCCGAAATTTGGGGACCAGAAGGCGAAGTGCTGCTGGTCGAAACGACTGAGCAAACGCCCCAACAGAAGTTTGGTCTTGCCTGGTTCTTGCCTTCGCTCAAGAAGTATCGAGGCACGCTGAGCTTAGTCTTGGTTGCCTCGCTGTTTGTCCAGCTCTTTGGCCTAGCTAATCCGCTGATGGTGCAGGTGATCATCGACCGAGTAATCATGCAGAACAGCATCGATACTCTGCACGTGCTGGGAATCTTCCTGGTGGTGGTGGCTGTTTTTGAAGCTATTTTGACCAGTTTGCGCACCTATCTATTTGTCGATACCACGAACCGGATCGACATGGCGCTGGGCGCAGAGATTATTGACCATCTGCTGCGACTGCCGCTGAGATATTTTGATCGCCGTCCGGTAGGTGAACTCTCTAGCCGAGTTAACGAGCTAGAGAACATCCGTCAGTTCCTGACAGGAACTGCGCTAACCGTCGTACTAGACGCCCTGTTTTCGGTGGTCTACATCCTGGTGATGTTCATTTACAGCGTGAAGCTGACGATTGTGTCGCTAGCGACTATTCCGCTGTTCATGATGTTGACTTTCTTTGTCTCGCCAATTGTGCGGCGTCAGCTTAGGGCTAAGGCTGAGCGCAACGCCGAGACGCAGTCTTTTCTGGTAGAGGCGCTTTCGGGCGTGCAGACGGTGAAGGCTCAGAACATGGAGCTCAAAACTCGCTGGAAGTGGCAAGAAAAGTACGCTCGCTACGTCAGCGACGGCTTTAAGACAGTGCTGACCTCGACCACGGCAGGTTCAGCCAGTGGCTTTCTCAACAAGCTCTCGGGTCTACTTGTTCTATGGTACGGTGCGTCTTTGGTGCTAGAAGGCAACCTGACTTTGGGCGGACTGATTGCCTTTAGAATTATTTCTGGCTACGTGACTCAGCCGCTGCTGCGCTTGACTCAGCTGTGGCAAAACTTCCAAGAGACCGCGCTGTCTTTGGAGCGTTTGAGCGATATCATCGACCACCCACAAGAGCAGGCCGAAGAAGATCGCGCTCAGATTCCGATGCCTGAAATCAAAGGCAATGTGAAGTATGAAGATCTTTCCTTCCGCTTTACCCCTTCTGGTCCGCTACAGCTAATCAATGTCAACCTAGAGTTTCAGCCGGGTGAGTTTATCGGGATCGTCGGTCAAAGTGGTTCGGGCAAAAGTACGCTGATGAAGCTGCTGCCGCGCCTGTACAACGCCGAATCGGGTCGAATCCTAATTGATAACTATGACATCAGCAAAGTTGAGCTGTACTCCTTGCGTCAGCAGGTGGGGATTGTGCCTCAAGACAGCTTGCTCTTTGAAGGCAGCATCCAAGACAACATTGCGCTGACAAATCCCCAAGCGAATACAGACAGCGTGATTATGGCGGCCAAGATCGCCAACGCGCACGACTTCATCATGGATTTGCCTGGGGGCTACAACTCCAGGGTAGGAGAGCGCGGATCTTCACTTTCGGGAGGACAGCGGCAGCGGATTGCGATCGCCCGTACCGTCTTACAAAACCCGCGTCTATTAATCTTGGATGAAGCGACTAGCGCCCTTGACTACGACACCGAAGCCCAGGTTTGCTACAACTTGAAGCAGTGGGCACAAGGTAGAACCGTATTTTTCATCACTCACCGGTTGAGCACTATCCGCCAGGCCGATCGCATTCTAGTCATGGATAAAGGCTCAGTCGTAGAACTGGGTACGCACGAAGAACTGATGGCTCTCAAAGGCCGCTATTACTGCCTATACGAGCAGCAGGGAGAATAAAGCAGATGACAAGTACTTCTGGTAGACCTAAGCTAACGCCGAGTAACGGCGTCGCCAGTAACGGTAACGGCAATGGTGCCTACGCTAATGGCAACGGCAACGGCAACGGCGGCTTTAGCTTCAACGGTGGGCCGAGTAATGGTGACGGTGATGCACCGGTAGTTCCCTACGTGCCGCAGTCTTTTGACCAGCCGGTAATTTTGCGTCAGTCGCCTCGGTGGGCGCGGGCAATTGCCATCTCGATTATGGGCGTGACCGTTGCGACGGTGGCCTGGGCCTCTATCGCTAGAGTTGAAGAGACGGTTGCAGCGCAGGGCGAGCTAGAGCCAGAGGGCGTTGTCCAGGTCGTACAGGCTCCGGTCGGTGGCGTGGTCGAAGAAGTGCTGGTCACTGAGGGTGAGCTAGTTGAGAAAGGTCAGGTAGTCGCTACCTTGGACGAGGCCTCTACAGAAGCGCAGATCAAATCGAACAGAGAGATTGCAGAGCGCCTCAATGCTGAAAACAGTTACTACCGGGCGCAGCTTTCTGGCGCAGCTGATGCAGTCGCGCCTGCGGGAATATCGGCCGATCTAGTTCAGAGGGGACGCGATCGCGCCCAGCTACTAGAGAGCAACCAGCTCTACCAGGCTCAAATCAGCGGTGACAGCGCCGGACTCTCTCCTGAGCAGCTCGATCGTTTAGAAACCTCCGCATCCAAATTAGATTCTCAGCAGCAAATCAACCGTCTACAATCTTCCCAGCTATCCGAGCAGCTAAACCAGACTCGATTGCAGCTAGCCAACGCCCAAAGCGAGCTAGCGACCAACCGAGACATTCTAAGCCGATTCAAAGTCCTCAACGAAGAAGGCGCAGTTGCAGAACTCTCCTACTTGCAGCAACAGCAAGAGGTCAACAACAGTCAGACTCAGGTGAACACACTCAAAGAAGAGATTGACCGCCTATCTTTTCAGATATCCCAGGCTAATCAGGAGGTCTCACGAACTTCGTTCGAGTCTCGTGAGACGCTGCAAGAACGGGTCTCGGTCAACAACCAGCGAATTGCTGAAATCGATAGCCAGCTCACCCAGCGTTTGCTAGAAAACGACCGTCAGCTAGCGGAACTGACTAGCCAGAGAGCGCAGCTAGAACAAAGCATAAAATATCAGGCGCTGACGGCCCCAGTAGCCGGTACGGTCTTCAACCTTAAGGCCAACCGCGCCGGATATGTGGCGAACTCCACCGAACCGATGATGGAAATCGTGCCTCAAGATGCGCTCGTCGCTCGAGTCTTTATTCCTAACCGAGACGTTGGCTTTATCAGAGTAGGTCAGAAAGTAGACGTCCGAATCGACGCCTATTCGTTTAGTGAATTTGGCGATGTAGAAGGCACGCTTACTAGCATTGGTACTGATGCGCTGCCGCCAGACGAGACATTTCCATATGCTCGCTTCCCAGCAGAAGTTCTACTAGATTCTCAGCAGTTCGTTGCCGATGGCGTGCCGCTAGAGCTGCGTTCTGGTATGTCTTTGAATGCAAATATCAAGCTGCGTAAGCGTAGAGTAATCACCTTCTTGACCGATCTATTCAAGCGGAAGTTAGATGCGGTTACCTCCGGTAGCTAGATTTAGAAATGACGCGTCGAAGATGATTGTGCTAGCGCTGCTTACCCTTACTTAGGCCGAGCAGCGCCTCTGCTAATATAGCCTGTACCGGATGCATTCGGTACAGGCGCGTCACTTGACCCGTTGCAACATAGAGCTTTCAGCCTGTAAGCTGTACCTCAGTCAAGTGACAAAAGCTATAGAAGGTCAATAGAAGGCAGGCAAGTCGCTGCTATAGCCTTCCGCACTTTGCTACAAATGCAATAACCAAATTAGAATTATCCAATAGCTGCATGTTTGCTGAGGTTCTTAAAGGGAACTGTAGAGTTGACTACAAAAAAGATTTTCGTTGGCTGAGAATCTATAAATATCATCTCTCTTTAGGAAGATATATGAATTACGTAGCATCCTTGGTTTTACCTGCGGCTCTAGGCTTGATTGCTGGTATTACGCACGGCTTTGTTGCGCACACAATGGATCTACCCATTCCACTCAGTGAGCAGATTATGCAGCCTTTGGGTTCTGTGCAGCCTTTGACGGATCAAACTCAGCAATAAGGTTACGACTCAGCTAGCGTTAACGTATAGCCTTCCGCACTTTGCTTGCTATACATATAGCTTTCCGCACTTTGCTCACTACACCACGAAAGGCTACACCCCTTGTTCTGTAACGCAAAGTGCCATAGCAAAGTGCGAATGCATCCGCGCTCTGCTATAGAAGGCTACACCGCGTATTAGGCATTGGTGTAAAGACAGGCAATTTAGGTTCGCAAGGGCCGATAATATCTCGCAAAGAGGCTGTTCTGTCCGATCACCGGACTGACGTCCATAGTCGATACAGACGCATCTTTGCCGGGCCGGATTGCGCTTTGTAGCTGATGTAGACTCGCACTCAACGCAACCAACGCCGTTAGGCTATCGCAGTTGACGTACGCTCATGTTGTTTCGACTTGGCTTTACGCTCTTAGCAGCGGTGTAGCTCTAGCGTTGAAGTTTGCAGCCTTTAGTGAGGCGACGGCGGTCTCGGCGTTGAGCACGCGGTATTGGTTGCCTAGACGGACAGCTTGCCGCTGGTTGCGGGTACGGATTACGGCAATGACGGGTGTTTTGGCGGCGAACTTATTTTCTCCTTGCAGCTCCATGAGAATGTTGCGCAGTCGGCTCTGCTTTTCAATATCGCCTGCGATTGAAGGATCTAGGTCTAGCATCACCATGCTGACGGTTTCGATTGGCTGGGCGTCGTCGATAATCATCTGGACGCGGTCGTCGCGGCGATCGACTTTGCCCCAAACCATTAGGCGAGCGTCGGGTTTGATGTACTGGCCGATGCGGGCATAGGATTTGGGGAAGATAACGGCTTCGGCATGACCGGTGAGATCTTCTATCTGGACGACAGCCATTGAGTCGCCTTTCTTGGTGGTGACAGGTTTGACCATGCTCAGCATGACGATAGCGCTGAGGGTGACTTTTTCGGGCTTTTCTGCGAGTTCTGCAAGTTCGATGGGGGCGAGAATCTTGGCTGAGTGCTGAATGTTCTTGAGTGGATGATCGGAAATGTAGAAGCCTAGCAGCTCTTTTTCTAGCTTTAGTCTTTCTTGTGGATCGTAGTCAGCAACGGGCGGCGCTTTGGGCGCTGACTCGAAGGTTGTTGTATTTGCTGAAGTAGTTCTCGGAACTGCCACCGAGCATATCGAACAGATTTCCCTGACCGACTTCTCGGTCTTTGGCTCTTGACTGGGCCCACTCTACGACCAGCTCTAGGTCTTGCATGAGCTGCTGACGATTGGGTTCGAGGCTTTCTAGTGCGCCAGAGAGAATCAGGGCTTCTAGGGCTCTTTTGTTGACAGCGCGCAGATCGACGCGATCGCACAGATCCGCTAGCGAGTTAAACGGCCCGTCCGCTTCCCTAGATCTAATCAACGCCTCAATTGCCCCTAGTCCCACATTGCGAACCGCCGACAGACCAAATAAAATCTGCTTATCCAACGGCGTAAAGTCTACTTCCGAACGGTTCACATCCGGCGGCAGCACCTGAATCCGCATGCTCAGGCAGCTAGCGATATACATCTGCACCTTGTCCTGATCGCCGCTAATCGCCGTTAGCAGCGCGGCCATGTATTCAACCGGATAGTTCGCCTTTAGGTAGGCCGTTTGAAAGGTGACAAATCCGTAGGCCGTGGAGTGAGATTTGTTGAAACAGTATTCTGCAAACAGCACCATTTGATCAAACAGATCGTTGGCATTCTTACGCGGAAATTCGTTTTCTCCCGCACCTTTGATAAATTCTTCTCGGTGCAGCTCCATTTCTTTTATCTTCTTTTTACCCATCGCTCTACGCAACAGGTCGGCTCGTCCAAGTGAATAGCCCGCCAGGTCTTGAGCGATTTTCATGATCTGTTCTTGATAGACCATGATGCCGTAAGTTTCTTTGAGAATTGGCTCTAATATCTTGTGGGCGTAGTCGATTTTCTCTCTGCCGTGCTTGCGGTCGATAAACTTGGGGATAAGTCCAGCATCTAGCGGACCGGGGCGATAGAGGGCAAGGACCGAGGAAATATCTTCTAAACCGGAGGGCTTTAGCTCCTTGACGATCTGTCGCATGCCGGAAGATTCTAGCTGGAACACGCCCGCTAGTTCTCCGCCTGCGAGTAGTTCGTAGGTTTTAGGATCGTCTAGCGGCAGCGCATCTAGATCAATTTCGATATTGTGTCTAGATTCAATATGGTTGACCGCCTTTTGAATCATGGTGAGGTTGCGCAGACCCAAGAAGTCCATCTTTAAAAGACCGATGGCTTCGACATCTTCCATGTAGTACTGGGTAATTACAGAACCGTCGTTGTTGCGCTGCAATGGAACAATAGTGTCCAACGGATGCTCTGAGATCACTACGCCAGCGGCGTGCATGCCAAAGGTCTTGTTGGTGCCTTCGATGGTGATGGCCGTATCGATCCAGCGCTGGAAGGTGACGTTGGTGCCAGGGATGAGTTCGCCGCTGTCGTATTTTTCTTTGAAGGTCGCGTCGGGCGTTTTCTCAGAGATCATCTCATTGAGCTTGGCAGGCTTGCCCCTAGAGACAGGGATCAGCTTGGCGAGCTTGTCTGATTCGTTGTAGGGAATATCGAGCACGCGGGCCACGTCTTTGAGGACCGCTTTGGAGGTCATCCGGTTGAAGGTGATGATCTGCGCGACGTGGTCGGTGCCGTACTTTTCGGTGACGTATTCGATCACTTTCTCACGCTTTTCGATGCAGAAGTCGGTATCTACATCGGGCATGGACTTGCGCTCTGGATTTAGAAAGCGCTCGAATAACAGGCCGTGATGAACCGGGTCGATATTGGTAATGCCCATCGCGTAGGCGACCAGCGAACCTGCCGCCGAGCCGCGCCCCGGCCCGACGGATATATTGTTGTCTCTAGCGAATTTAATGTAGTCCCAAACTACGAGAAAGTAGGTCGCAAAGCCCATCTGATGCATCATCTCGACTTCGTAGACCATGCGATCGCGATACTCTTGACTCAGCTCCTCCTGGCTGGTGAAGTTCATCCGCTCTAGCAGCCCGTCCCAGGCCACCTTCTCCATGTAGCTCTCTTTGGTATAGCCTTCTGGAATGGGAAAGTTCGGAATCTGAGGATTGCCCAGAATGCTATATTCTTCTACTTTGTCGGCGACTTCTTGGGTGCGAGTAACCGCGTCTTCGATCACTTCAGCAGAGAGGTGATCGCGAAACAGACGACGCATTTCCGCTTCTGACTTAAGGTATTCTGTGCCGCTGTAGCGCAGCCGCTTATCTTCTGAAATGAGCTTGCCAGTTTGAATGCACAGCAGCGCGTCGTGAGCTTCTACATCCACACAAGAGATAAAGTGAGAATCGTTAGTGGCAACAACCTTGATATCTAGCTCTTGAGCAATCCGAACAATCTCTACGTTTACAATTCGATCTTCATAAGATCCGTGATCTTGAATCTCTAGATAAAAATCGTCACCCAGCAGATCTTTGTACCACTGGGCGACTCGACGGGCCACGTCTAGCCGCTTTTTGAGAATGGCCTGTGGGATTTCTCCGCCTAGACAGGCGCTGGTAATAATTAGCCCTTCGTGATACTGCTCTAGCAGATCTTTGTTGATGCAGGGGCGAGAGAAAAGGCCTTTGCCCTGAACGCCTTCTAGGTGTGAGACAGTAGTGAGCTTTACTAGGTTTTTGTAGCCAATGTCGTTTTTGGCGAGGACGAGCTGGTGATATTTTGGCCGCTTTTCTTGCTTGGTAATATCGCCGTTGATCACGTACATCTCGTTGCCGATGATCGGCTTGATGCCCTTTTTGCCGCAGACTTTTAGCAGCTCAATCGCGCCGTACATGACGCCGTGATCGGTGAGGGCGATCGCATCCATTCCCAGATCTAAGGCTTTATCGACGAGCGGGTCAATGTGGCTAGCACCATCTAGCAGGCTGTAGTCGCTGTGAATGTGCAAACCAACAAAGGACATGCCAACTTCTCCAAAAGAACTGCCAGAAGAATTGCTAGAAACTAAGCTCCAACGCTAATCGTCGAATCGGCTCAAGTACAAATCTACTATTCCATGAGAATAGTATCTCATCGAACTCACCGAAAAAGACTCGTATGCACGGACACGAATAGACCTCAACTGGTTCAGGGATAATAGCCTGTTTTGCTATTGTTTTCACCACCAGATGTAGTAATCTTCACCAAATTATTTGCAGTATAGACGCTATTGATAGCGCTTATCGGGTTTGGCTGTTGTATCGCTGTCATAGCACGGTACACTCAATCTATCGGTAGATGCACTGATCGCTGAAGCTAGTCAAAATTGCAGCATCTTCAGCAAAACTATCTGTATCAAGTACGAGAAGAGAAGACGGGTGGGCAATCTCAGTCTCTACTATTTTCCTTTCAACAAGACTAAACCAAACCGACTAGTTTAGATATACTCGAATACAAAGCTCTGGCACATAGCTCCGGCACATAGAGTCCTGGCAAAAAACTTCTAAGGCATCTCCCTAATGACGACCACTTCTGACTCAGCGCTCGGTTCCCTCAGGCGGAAGCCGTCTCGCAAATGGGTGACTTGGATAGGATTAATCTTGCTTTCAGCAGGGTTGGGATTTTTGCTCTGGCGGGTCTTTTTTGGCAGAGGTGACCAGGCTATGCAGGGACCGCCGCCCGTTGCAGTAGAAACCGAACGGCTAGAGTCAGAATCTTTGCAGGATAGCGCTGAGTATGTCGGCACTTTGGACGCGCAGGCTGGCGTGAGTTTGCAGCCTGAAGCGGATGGTCGAATTGTGCAGATCTTTGTGGCCTCTGGCGATACGGTCTCGGCAGGCGATCCGATTATGCAGCTCAGTCCGCAGCGATCGCAGTCTGATTACAACGCGGCGCTCGCGAGCGTCAGTGCGGCTCGCTCTAGCCAGGATACGGCCAGTGCTCAGTTGCGAGCAGCCAGGGCTAGGCTAACAGAGCTGAGCGCCGATCTAGAGCTAAGCAACAACGATTTTGATCGGACAGCCGCCCTAGTCAATCAGGGCGCTCTGCCGCAAAGTCAGCTCGATCAGGTGGCACGCGATCGCGCCGTTGCCCAGTCTGCGCTGGCCTCCTCAAGAGAAGAAATTGCCGCCCTAGAATCCAGCCTAGAGGGGGCGCGGGCTACCCTTGATCAGGCAAACGCCAGCGCCAACGCCACGCAGCAAGACCTTCTAGACAAAACAGTCACCGCGCCGATATCTGGCGTTGTCGGCAATATCCCGATCAAGCTAGGCGACTATGTGCAGGCGGGTGACCAGCTAGCGACGATCACTCAAAATCAGGATCTCGATTTAGATATTGCGATTCCTATTAACGAAGCAGAGCGACTAAGAACGGGACTGCCTGTCAAGCTGAGTTTGTTTGGCAGTGACGATGTAATCGCTACTGGCACCATCCGCTTCATTTCGCCCACCACCGATCCTGGCACTCAAACCGTCCTGGCCAAGGCCCGCTTCTCTACGCCTACCCAACCCCTTCAGGACGAACAGCGTCTAGAAGTTCAAGTGATTTGGGATGAGCGCCCCGGTGTCTTAGTCCCCTCCACCGCGATTACCCGGCTAGGCGGCGAAACCTTCGTGTTTGTCCCTGGCGAGCCCGATCCACCGGAGGAAGGCGCAGCAGGTGAAGCGGGTGGTCCACCTCCCGGCCAAGCCAGTGGACAAGCAGGCGGACAATCAGACGGTCCTCCGCCCGTAGTTGCAAAGCTCGCTTCTGTCACGCTAGGTGACCTACAGGGCAACGACTACCAGGTTCTAGAAGGTTTGGAACCTGGTGATACCATCATCACCGAAGGCATTCTCAATCTTCGGGACGGGGTTCCTATTGATACTAGCGGCGGTGCTTCCTCCGAAGGCGCTCCTCCTTTTTAAGCCAGCTAGACTTGACGCTCCATTTTCTTTGCCCCTACTTCCCACCCCCCTTTCAGGCGGCTCATGGTCAACTACTTTATCAAACGCCCCGTCTTCGCTACCGTCTGCGCACTGATTCTGCTGCTCGTCGGTGCGGTTAGCATTCCGACGCTACCGATTGCCCAGTATCCAGATATTAGCCCTACGCAGATCAACGTCACTGCGCGCTATATCGGTGCGGATGCAGAGACCGTTGAGCGCGGTGTGACAACCGTGATCGAGCGGCAGATCAACGGCGTGGAGGGCATGCGATACATGACCTCTAACAGCAGCAACAACGGCGTTAGCAATATTGTTGTGACCTTTGATTCGTCTCGTGATAAAGATATCGCGGCGGTCGATGTGCAAAACAGAGTCTCTCTCGCTGAGCCACAGCTACCTGAAAGCGTGATTCGCTCGGGAGTAACTGTCTCCAAAGAGACCAGCAACATTCTGCTGGCGATGAGTCTGTATACCGACAATGACGAGTACGACGATACGTTTTTAAGCAACTACGCGGATTTATACGTGGCGGACGCGCTGCGACGAGTGCCAGGTGTCGGCAATGTTACGATCTTTGGTGAACGCACCTATGCTATGCGAGTCTGGCTCGATCCGCAGAGACTAGCGGGGCGCGGGCTGACGGCGGATGATGTTGTCGTTGCTTTGCAGGAGCAAAATATACAGGTAGGAGCGGGGCAAATTGGTCAGCCGCCCGTCCCGGACGACCAGAATTTTCAGATTGACTTGCGGGCCCAAAGCCGACTGCAAACGCCAGAAGAGTTTGAGAATCTGGTGCTGCAAACGGGCGAGGCGGGTCAGCTAGTGCGACTGCGGGATGTGGGTAGAGCCGAGCTAGGAGCCGAGCGCTACAGCTCGTTTTTGCGCTTTCGCGGACAGGACGCGATCGGTCTGGGGATCTTTCAGCTACCGGGAAGCAACGCGCTGGCTGTGGCTCAGGGTGTGAAGGAACAGATGGCCCAGCTAGAGTCGGACTTTCCACCGGGGATGAAGTACGGTATCGGCTTTGATACGACCGAGTTTGTAGAGCAGTCTTTGCTGAGCGTGCTGTGGACGCTAATCCAGGCGATCGGCCTAGTTGTGCTAGTGATCTATATCTTCTTGCAGGACTGGCGGACGACGGTGGTTCCGGCGGTAACGATTCCGGTTTCGCTGATCGCGACGTTTGCGATTGTGAAGCTGTTTGGCTTTTCGATCAATAGTCTGACGCTGTTTGGGCTGACGCTAGCAACAGGGATGGTGGTCGACGATGCGATTGTCGTTGTCGAAGATATTAGCTCGAAGATTAACAAGCAGGGATTGAACCCGGTGCAGGCGTCGATTCAGTCGATGAGCGAGCTGACGGGCGCGGTGATTGCGACTTCGCTGGTGCTTGATGGCGGTATTTGTGCCAGTGGCGTTTTTTCCGGGGACTACCGGGGCGCTGTATCGACAGTTTGCCTTGACAATTGCCTTTGCGATCGCAATTTCCACCTTCAACGCCCTCACCCTCACCCCAACTCTTTCCGGTCTGCTGCTTCGTCCTCGCCAAGAACCGACTGGCTGGCGAGCCAAGCTGTTCAATCCGTTCAACAGTTGGCTCGACTGGCTGCGCGATCGCTATGGCAGCACGTTAGAGACGCTGACTCAATTCAAGCCTTTCGTGATCGCTGGTTTTGTAGCGTCACTGGTCCTGACTGCGTGGCTATATACCACTGTGCCTTCTGCCTTCTTGCCAGATGAGGATCAGGGCTATTTCATCACTATTGTTGGCGGGCCGGAAGGCGTTTCGCTGAACTACACCAGCGAGGTGATGGCCGAAGCGGAAGAACTGCTGCTGGCTCAGCCGGAGGTGAGAGCGACGTTTGCTGTGGGCGGCTTTGGCTTTAGCGGCAACACGGCCAACAGCGGCGTGATTTTCACAACGCTGAATCCTTGGGGCGATCGCGATGCTAGCGCTTTCGAGATTATCAACCGGGTGTCTGGTCCACTGATGGGCAATACCAAAGCTCGGATGCTGCCGGTGAACCCACCTTCGATCCAAGGACTCAGCAGCTTTGGTGGATTTGAGTTCCAATTGCAAGATAGACGCGGCAATGCTGAGCTGAGCAATCTGGTCAACAGCATGGGTGCGATTATGGGCGCGGCGAACCAGAATCCGCAGTTGCAAAATGTCTTTAGCACTTATGCGGCCAGCACGCCGCAGATTGCAATTGATGTGAACCGCGATCAGGCGAAGGCGCTGAACGTGAACATCAACGACATTTTTAGTACCTTGCAGACGAATCTAGGCTCTCGCTATGTGAATGACTTTAACTTGCAGGGGCGCACGTACCGGGTATATGTGCAGGCCGACCAGCAGTATCGCTCGACGCCGAGTGATATTGACAAGCTGTATGTGCGATCGCAAACCGGCGACATGGTGCCAATGGGCAACCTGATCTCCACCACCGACACCACGGGCGCACAAACTATCAACCACTACAATCTCTTCCGCTCGATTGCAATCAACGGTGCTCCGGCTCCAGGCGTCAGCTCTGGCGCGGCGATCAGTGCAATGGAAAACGTTGCCGATCAGGTGCTGCCCGCAGGCTTTGGCTATGAGTGGTCAGGCACGGCGCTAGAAGAGATCGAAGGCGGGAACCAGGCTCCGATTATCTTTAGCTTGGGAATTATTCTGGTCTTCTTGGTGCTGGCCGCGCAGTATGAAAGCTACGTCGATCCGGTGATCATTCTATTCGCGGTGCCGCTAGCTGTTTTTGGCGCGCTGATTGCCCAGACTATTCGCGGCCTGCCTAACGATGTGTACTGTCAGATTGGTCTGGTCATGCTGATTGGATTAGCGAGTAAGAACTCGATTCTGATTGTTGAATTTGCTAATCAGCTACGCGATCAGGGGCGCTCGATTACGCAGGCAGCGCTAGAAGCGGCCCAGCAGAGAATGCGGCCAATTTTGATGACGGCTATCTCTACGCTTAGCAGTATCTTTCCGCTGGTGATTGCTACTGGTGCGGGTGCGGGCAGCCGACAGTCGCTAGGAACGGCGGTCTTTGGTGGTATGCTGGTGGCGACTTTCCTTAGTTTGTTTGTCGTGCCAATTCTCTATATTGTGGTCAAGGGCTTCACAGTTGATAAGAAAGCGCAGATTGACGGGAACGGGAATGGCGATGGAAACGGAGAATTCTCTGGCGCTCTAGCTGGCAGATCGCAGCCGAATCTCAACGAAGGGCTAGCAAAGTAGATACCAATCCTACGAACGTCACCTTTCATTAGTTGGCGGGTCGGCAGTTCGAGCGGCTGTTAGGTTGAGGCGATCTGATTAACGCTCTTCTGTTTAGAGGTTTTGCTCAAACGTTATTGCCTAGCGGAGGAGTGTAGCTAGGTTTTGAGAAAGCGTTAGCGAGTTATGCGTGAGTGTAATTAAGTTTGAGGAAAGCGTTAGCGAGTTATGCATGAGTGTAATTAAGTTTGAGGAAAGCGTTAGCGGGTTGTGCATGAGTGTAATTAAGTTCTGGGGAAGCGTTAGCGAGTTATGTAGGAGTGCTAGCGCCTACCGAAGAAGCTCCATCGAGTAGAGCAGAAGCGATCGCGCCTCACAGAATAGTCGTTGACCGTTGTAGACGTGCGATCGTCTTAACCAATCCAACCAAACTTCAAGCTGCTTTCTACGTAAGCTCATCGCTTTCCCTTGGGCGGATATAGTCACCATCGATTCTTCAATCGTCAGCACCGAACTCCACAAAATCGTTTCGGTATAGTGCAGCGTGTGCAGCTCTCACTGCTACAACGAAGTGGATGAGAGAGTTTCAATCCCTAAGAGGGTTTTGAGTGCGTTTCGACGACTAGTCGAGCAGTAGGGCTCGGGCAAGTTAGACCCGTTTCAATCCCTAAGAGGGTTTTGAGTGCGTTTCGACCGTTAGCGTTTATCGAAGCAGAGCAAGCTAGCTTGACGTTTCAATCCCTAAGAGGGTTTTGAGTGCGTTTCGACCTAGCGCTAGAGCTCGATTCACTGCAAACTAAAAGGTTTCAATCCCTAAGAGGGTTTTGAGTGCGTTTCGACTGCAGACTGCGCAGACCGCTTTATCTGGCCTTACCCGTTTCAATCCCTAAGAGGGTTTTGAGTGCGTTTCGACGTATCTCCTGCACTGCGCTTGCTGCATTTGCTGCACTGTCGGTTTCAATCCCTAAGAGGGTTTTGAGTGCGTTTCGACACGCTATAGCAGTATTGTTTGAGCTCGACAGTATTGGTTTCAATCCCTAAGAGGGTTTTGAGTGCGTTTCGACCATTTGACCGTGATAGAGGCGTACCACGCTGCCATGTTTCAATCCCTAAGAGGGTTTTGAGTGCGTTTCGACCAAGATTTAAAGTTCAGCATCGCTCTGCCTGAAACGCGTTTCAATCCCTAAGAGGGTTTTGAGTGCGTTTCGACGATAGTTGCCTGCTCTCCCGTAAACCAACAATAGAAGTTTCAATCCCTAAGAGGGTTTTGAGTGCGTTTCGACCTGGGTAGCTTGGCTTCTAGGGTGCTTATCGTCATTGTTTCAATCCCTAAGAGGGTTTTGAGTGCGTTTCGACACACGAGCTCCACTGAACTACCTAAGGCTGTACATTGTTTCAATCCCTAAGAGGGTTTTGAGTGCGTTTCGACGCCCAGAGAGCCCAGACTACTATCAGGCAAGTGTAGGTTTCAATCCCTAAGAGGGTTTTGAGTGCGTTTCGACTCTATGCTAGATCACGCAGTACTGAGTGCTAATCCGTTTCAATCCCTAAGAGGGTTTTGAGTGCGTTTCGACTCTGTTAGCTAGGCTACTCAGCGACTAGCATACTGGTTTCAATCCCTAAGAGGGTTTTGAGTGCGTTTCGACGCATGCAGCTGCGATTGGTCATCTAGCTGCAACTGTTTCAATCCCTAAGAGGGTTTTGAGTGCGTTTCGACCGTAGCTGTAATCGTCGCCACAGCGTCTCAGTCGTTTCAATCCCTAAGAGGGTTTTGAGTGCGTTTCGACAACGTCAAATCAGATCACGGCATCAGTCTATTAGATGTTTCAATCCCTAAGAGGGTTTTGAGTGCGTTTCGACCAGTACAAGCTATGTATTACTGAGCAACTAGCATGCAATGAGGTTTCAATCCCTAAGAGGGTTTTGAGTGCGTTTCGACGCTAAGATCTGACATGGTTATCGACAGTCGAGCAGATTGGTTTCAATCCCTAAGAGGGTTTTGAGTGCGTTTCGACCATGCCGATTCTTGAGATTGCCAGCTATGACGTGCGTTTCAATCCCTAAGAGGGTTTTGAGTGCGTTTCGACATACGTCAACATGTCCGATGGCTACGTGCATGATGTTTCAATCCCTAAGAGGGTTTTGAGTGCGTTTCGACGACTGCATAGCGCTGAGTGCATAGACTATGCAAGTCGTGTTTCAATCCCTAAGAGGGTTTTGAGTGCGTTTCGACCGACGGTCGCACCGTTATCTACGAGAGTTAGTGGATTCAATTGATGTTTCAATCCCTAAGAGGGTTTTGAGTGCGTTTCGACGTAGCATAGCTGCTGAAGTAGCGATAGAACTACGTTTCAATCCCTAAGAGGGTTTTGAGTGCGTTTCGACCAGTGCACATATCGTTGCAATGCTAGTTCCATGTATGTTTCAATCCCTAAGAGGGTTTTGAGTGCGTTTCGACTGCAGCTGACTTTGCATAGCTGATGGCACCGACGATCTGAATGCGTTTCAATCCCTAAGAGGGTTTTGAGTGCGTTTCGACCGCTGCTGAATCGCTGCGGTCTAGCTACGCTAACTGGTTTCAATCCCTAAGAGGGTTTTGAGTGCGTTTCGACCTACTAGACCATCGCTGAGACCTTGCAATACGTATGTTTCAATCCCTAAGAGGGTTTTGAGTGCGTTTCGACGTGCATCTATTGACGTCTAAGCTGTCAAGCTGTTTCAATCCCTAAGAGGGTTTTGAGTGCGTTTCGACTATTGCACGCATCAGTGCATGCAGTACGTCGCCAGTCGTTTCAATCCCTAAGAGGGTTTTGAGTGCGTTTCGACTAGTCAGCTGCACTGAGCGATCGAGCACTATGATCTGTTTCAATCCCTAAGAGGGTTTTGAGTGCGTTTCGACTGCATGCTAGCACAGCCGCAGCATCTCAGAGCTATGTGTTTCAATCCCTAAGAGGGTTTTGAGTGCGTTTCGACTGACTGCTAATGCATGGCAGCTGATCAGGTACTATCGTTTCAATCCCTAAGAGGGTTTTGAGTGCGTTTCGACCTGACCGGCTATCGACAGTCCTAACAAGCTACAATGTTTCAATCCCTAAGAGGGTTTTGAGTGCGTTTCGACACGAGTATGCCAGACTAGTGGCTGATCGCTGACTACTCGTTTCAATCCCTAAGAGGGTTTTGAGTGCGTTTCGACGCAGATCGTAGCAGCGACTAGCGTACAGAATGCGATGTTTCAATCCCTAAGAGGGTTTTGAGTGCGTTTCGACAGCGGGCGCTTGAAAGCCTTAGAGTATGTGGTTTTCAAGGTCCATATGCGCGAATTGCTTCGACTATAGCATTCTAGACCGTCTGAGAGTAACTTTGCAAAAAAGATCATAGTGCCTATTCCGCTCATAGTAGGCTCTTTCGCCTCTGCGCGAACCCAAAAATCGATAGAACCCCGAAAGTAGGTGATGTAGCAGGCTTTCAGCCATATTCCAGACCAATCCGCTAAAAACACCTACCCATCCGCGCAGATGCTACGCAAAAAAAACCGTGTCGTCTCGCACGCTTTCACCACCGATACGCTCTACCTTACTCTGACAGCATTCACACAAGAAATAAAATCGAATACTATCCTCTTCCGCACGAATCAGCTTATTCAGACGGTTGCGCAGCCGAACATACTGCGTCTTCGTCAAAACGCATTCAAACACGCTGAACTGCATCCACTGGCCATAAGACTTCAATACCTTATGAATTTTGGTGCGGCGCTTGTCTTCTGAAATATCGTAAGTGACTACAACGTGCATAAGCTCGTCTCAATTCTGCCAGGAACTCTCATAAAAAGACATAGCCCTCACTTCAAAACCAGCGGCGGATACTGTTCAATCTCGTTCAATAAATACTTCGAGAGCAGCCGCGCCTGAATTTCAAACGCCTCCTGATACGTACACTGACGCCCCATCACCGGATGTTTGAACTTTGACTGTTTCTTTTGCTCATACAGCCGCAAAAACTTACGCCGCCCCTCATCAGTTAGCGAAACCGCCCCGCTCAGCGGCTCACTCACAAAATCTTCTAAGCTCAAAGCTTTTCGATTGATTGTCGATAGCACCATCGCATCGACCACCAGCGGGCGAAACTCCTCCATCAGATCAAGCGCTAGCGAAGGCCGACCATAGCGCTGAGTGTGCAAATAGCCCAGATAAGGATCAAATCCAACAATGTTGATCGCGCCTTGAACATCATGCGTCAGCAGCGCATAGCCAAAGCTAAGCAGCGCATTGACCGGATCGGTCGGTGGCCTGCGGCGGCGAGTCGTAAAAGAAAAGCCATCGTTGCGAATGAGCTGATTGAAATGGCCAAAGTAGGCAGCGCTGCCTGCACCCTCTAGCCCTCGCAAAGAGTCGATAGTAGCGGCTTTGTCAATCGGTGCGATCGCCCGCTCCAATCGCTCAATCCCCTCACCAACTGTTTCATTTCCTTCTCGCTGCGATCGCATCAACAGATTTCGATAGCTCTTCAGCTTCCCCCGCACAAAGCCTCTCACCATATGCACCGCCTGCTCAGTCTCTCCCGCTGCCTGCCACTGAGCCGCCCGCACAAAAATGTTCTTATTCAGCTCCGGCTCCAGTCGGCCCAGATACTTCCCCGTCCCCGTCAAAAAGCTCAAAGGAATCTTTCTAGCCAGCAGCTCCATCAGCGCCGCTGGTGAAACCGTCGCTCTGCCCAGCACAACTACCCCATCGACTTTAATCATCGGCACATCTAGCAAAGTCTCTTTGTTTGCCCTCACTCGCAGCCGCTCATCCGTTTTCCCTATAAAGGCATCATCCGTAGAAATATAAACAGTTCCCATTACTTTCTCTCTTGTTTAAAGTATTCATTGTCTTGTTCATTTAGATAGCCTCTTGATATCTCTTTAGCTTCTTCGCAGCCATCGGCAGGCATTGCCCGCGTAGACTACAGCCCTGACACCGCTGCTTGTAGATAGGCAAAGGCATCGCGCCAGTTTGCAGCAGAGAGCGAACAGAATCTATCGTTGCGATCGCCGCTTCCCTCAAATCCGGCGTCATCTCCACCCGCTGCCGCTGATGAGAATGCGCATAGTACACAAACCCCACGTTCACCTGCTGCCCGGTCATATCCTCTAGACACAGCGCCTGCGCACACACCTGTAGGGCATCGTTCTCAAACTCCCCTTGCTGCCCCCGCTTATACTCCACTGGATACAGCTGGCCACCACTTTCCTCAATCAGATCAGACTTACCAATCAGACCATAGCGATCGCTCTTCAGCCAGATCGAACGCACCTGCCAACTCTCTTCCCGCTGCCCACTGCCCACCGTATGCACCCGCTCATGCAGCCCCGTCCCCTCCAGCGTGTACTGATTATCCACAAACTCCCCCGCACAAAACATCCGCCAGCAGCGATGCGGACAATACGCATACTGATTTAGCGCCGCAATCGGCACATAGTCACTCTCCTCAAACCGCCCCACTTCATCCTTCATCCTTCATCCTTCTCACCATTCCCATCCCCATCGGCGTCTTGCGCCCCACCCCTGCATACATCGCAAAATCTGCCAGCGTATTGAGCTGTTGTATCGTGATTGAATCGACCTTCCCTAGAATTTGGAACGTCACCTTGCCAACGCTGCCCGTAAAGCTATTGCGCGGATCGGTCCGAGCGCCCAAATGCTGAAACTGACTGCGCGGATCTATCGCTATCTCAGTGCGAATATTAAAGTGACTATCTTGAACAACCTCTAGAATCTCACTAGGAAAAGGCATCTCGCTAAAGTGATTCCAGCGCCGCAGCAGACTACCCAAGACCCGCTCCGGCGTCGGCAGCGCGGAATCATACTTACCCTGCCGAAAAGCAGTCGGCGTACAGAACTGTAGCGTCAGTTTGCGCTCCGTCATCGAAGCTTGCTCATAGAGCTGAGCATAGCTACAAAAATTTGCCCAAGGCTGAGTGCTCTGCGGTGTCCCCAGCACACTGGCGATATGCAAGTTTGCTGGCCCCAAATGCCACGGCTGCTCAGGATTGAGAGTCAGCCAAAGCCGACTCAGATGGCCAAACAGCCCATCGTCTAGCAAAGAAATCCGCCACCAGCAGGGCGTCCCTGGCGCAATCGGATTCAGGTGATTCCAGCCAAGCGGCGCAAGGCTCTTCTTTGTTCCTTTTTTTACAACTGGTCGGTTAGGATGCGGCACTCTTTGCAGAGGACTTCTTTGCAGAGGGCTAAGGGTAAATGCTTTATTAGCTGTGTTGGCATGGAGGCGATCGCCCATCTCCGCATCCACAGAGCTGACCAGGCTCAAGAACAGCGCATGTAGATGCTTTCCCGTCGTAAATCCAGGCGGAATCGAAGAGGCAGGCAACAGATTGAGAACAAGACTATGCGGCATAAGCTAGGCAACCCAAAATTCTTCATTGTCTGGACTTTTCAGCGCCACTCCAGCAGATGCGATCGCCAAAATGCCCGAAAGACTAGGAAAAAAGGTATACTCTCTTGCCTTTGTCGCTGGGCTGTCAAGCGCTGAGACGAAGATAGAATAAGAGGTCAGCCCTAGCTTACGCAGCTTAACAATAGCCCAACGATTGTTAGCGTGTTCTTTCACAACAATGCCCGCCAGTCTCTGTTTCTCAATCTCTTTTATCAGCGCAGTTGGGCGAGGGGTTCCATCTATCGTACGGATCACGGAGCAGCCTGAAAAGGCTAATAACCTACAGAGACAGGTGCTTTCAAACTCATCGAAGCTGTCGGCTTGATAAGAGAAAGCAAGTGAATAAGGCTGCTCTGCTCGTCCAACAGCAACGATTTGGCTGTCATCTGAGGCAAACTCATAGAATCGCAGTAGATGAATAGGGTCTAGAATAGCTTCGCCTGCTTCGTCCAAAAGTAGGCGGTTCGGGTCTTGGACCTTGATATTTTCAAACAGACCATCCCTAAATTTGAAGATCGGACCGTAGCTCGCATGTAGAATTGCGGCATACTCTTTGAGTTCTATAGCTAGCTTAAGGTCTGTTTGAATTTCTAATTCAATTTTTGCTATTGATATCTCTCCAGAACAAACCGCTTCGTAGTCTTCTGGGCAGTAGATTTTTATATAGCTCATAAAGCAGCTCGGCCCTCCCTTTATGTACTTCCAATCCTTTTGAATTTTCTCTGCGGTTGTTCTTGCAATGTTCTCCGCACCCTGCAAAAGCCGCATTCGCTTTTTGTAGAAGTTCCACTCTCGCTTTCCGCCCAATACCTTTTGCAAAACGGCGTAGAGTTCAAGAATGAGTTTTTCTTGAGGGAGTCCTTGCAAGCTAGTTTCTAGCTCGAGCAACGGCTTCGCAATCTCTAGAAAAGCTTCTGAGCGCCAATAGATGTCTAGAAAAGGTCGCTTTAGACAGTTAAGATCGTCTAATTTCCGTCGCAGGGCACTGCGTCCGCCATCGCTGTCTAGTTCTGTAATGCCTTCTTCCCACGCCTGTTCTGGAAGGTATGCGATCGCCTCCGAGGATATATTTGAAACAGGCTTGCCAAGCACTCTACCGACTCGCCCAAGCCGTTGCCAAAAAGAAAACCGATCTCGACTCGAAAAGATCAGCCAGTCAAGGTTTTGTCGCTTCGATTCAATATTCCGCTCAAAGTTGAACCCGACATCAACCGTACTTGTTGCTAATATGATTTGCTTTTGAGCAGCATTGCGGCGCTGAACAGGCGGCGTAGTGCCCGTAATTCTGCCACAAAATTGTTCATAGCCCCGCTTTCCTAGCCGCTCTGAAAGACGGTTTATAGCATCTTTTGAGTCAAGAATAACAGCCCCATAATTTTCCGCTTGCGTCTGAATTCGCCTGATCGCTTCATCTGCAATCTCTTCAACTAGAGCTTCTTTGTCCACATGCCTACGAATTTCTAGACAAACACTGGTCTGTGAAGGTACTTGATTCTCTTGACAATCTAAATCATCAACGGATTTAATCTTCACCCCAGCATCTTTCAAAAGGTTGAGCGCGGCTTCGCAAGCTGGCTCCGGCGTAGCCGTTAATAGAACAACTTTTCGATTGTTATCAAAGTAGCCAAACACACGCGAAAGCGCTAAGTAGAAGAGTAGGCTGACAAGCTGCTTGGCGTCATAAAGGTGAAATTCGTCAAAGATAATGGTTGAGAATCCACTGTAGAATTCGCTGGCAATGTTGCTTTTGTCTTTGGGTCCATACTGAAAGAAGGCCGCATAGTAAAAGATATCAGGATTGGTGACTAGTAGTAGAGGGCGACCGCCGCACTCTGGAAAAAGGGTTGCGGGCTCTCGCAAGATGTTGTAGATCTTTTCGCCTGGACGCTGGCCAACGCGATCATTTGGCCAGTCCTTAACCTGCGCTGCCGAAGCCGCTTTAACCACATGTGGCAACCCCGCTGATTCAACAAACTGCTGAGCAGCTTGCGTTTGCTGAGTAATTAGAGCGTTAGTCGGCGCGATATAAACAGCGTTGCGATCAGGGTTATGGCTAATAACGCTCAGTCCCGCTTTGGTCTTGCCAGTTCCAGTCGGGGCTAAGTCAAGCACAATGTCGCTATCTTGAGCAGCTTTGTACACATCGGCTTGATGCTGAAGTATGCCATGCTCGAAAGCATGAAGCAGCGACGATGGCATATTATGGTCGACGCAGGTGGCGATGCCGCGCGGTTCGAGCAGTATGCGAGGATGATTCATGAGTGGCGACCGCCGCAGAATTCAAGGTTTGCTGGCAAGGTGAGATCGCCCACTTGCCAAGCCGCTCCTCTAAAACGCAAATTTTTCAAAAGAGAAGCGGGCGGAATAGAGATTAGATCAAAGCTCAAGAGCTCGAGACTAGCGGGTAAGTCTGCCGAGTTCAGATAGGCAGTGCAACTGTATTCATCCGTAGGTAAAGCACTTACTGGTGATTGATTGAGAATGTCGACTCTTACCTTGCTCATAAACTTGCCTACCCGAATATATTCAGGTAGTTCCACTTCACCGAATACGAACGTTTGAAAGCGGTTGCCTCTTTCGATCAGCCTTAACCGACCAGTTTGAGGAAAATTGCTAGGTCGATAGCTAGCTGGTTTTTTGCCAGTACGCCTTAGAGGAAGATCTTCTCTAGCAGTCGCAACGCGGTTGTTAGTCATGGCGAACCAGTAAGAGTCCGAGAGTGCGTTGAAGCGCTCAGATCTAAAAGCAACAGAATCATCTACCGGCCAAGCAGGCAAAACATATAGCTGATTGGCCAGTGGAGTAAGGTCTTTAAGATAAGTAGGCCGTCCGGTGGCTTTTCCTTGCAGACGGTAGGGCGATCGCGCCCAGCCCAAAGCATAGGCTAAAGCATAATTGCCAATTGTGCCTTCGGTGTAGTAAGTGTCTGAAAGTTCTCTAGAAGCAAAGAAAACTGGTTCAGCACACCAAAGCTCCACAAGCTGGGCGGTGTGGTAGGACATCTGGGGAGTTTGAGGCGTTAGCTCAAGTTGCTGCATCGCTTAAGCGTCCTTCTTCTGCTTGCTGTTTTTCTTTTTGGATACAGTTTTTACCTGACGAATCTCTTCATAGGTCTGATCTAACCGTTTAAGAAAGCTTTCCTGATGATCAGGCGATAGCGTGCTGTCAATCTCGGCAGTCAGTGAGGCTAGTTCGTCGGGTGTTAGCTGCACGGAAATACCTCGCTTGTTGATCCAGCTAGCAGTCACCTGTTGTGTGGCCTCAATTAGTATTTCAGAATTGAGCGGATGTTCCAACTCGTTTTCAGCAAGTTTGTCGTAGACGCCCTGTACTAATTCTAGAGAGCTAGGAAGTTCTGAAATTCCACCAAAGACGCCTAGGATCTGGTTTTCCATCCGACCAATTCGACTTGACACCGCGCCATATCGCGTCGTTAGCAGAATGTTGCCTAGGGCATATTGCAGTTCGTCAGCAGTGACATCTCTAAAGGTGACAATGTCTAGAAAGTGAACGCCTGGTTTGATGTATTCACTAGTGTTTAGTGCGGTTGAAGCTGTTCCTTTCTCATCACGCATAGTGCCTGTTTCAAAGATAGCGTTGATAGTGCGATCGCCAATCAGTTCCGTAGCTGGCAATATGCTGAACGCATCTTCTGTCCAAATTCTGCTTTTTTGAGCGCCGCCTCCGCCAGCCGCAAACCCATATAGAAAGCAGTCAATACACATTTCACAAGGGGCGTTAGTATTCAGTGCACAGACGGTATCATCTTTCGATAGGCGCAGCAGATCATGCGCTCTAAGGAACTCTCTACCCTTACGACGCTCTGGAGCAACTTGTTTACGCTTTGTCATTACTAGCCGAGGAATCGCTTTCAAACTAGTCACTCCTGCCTGTACGTACTCACTGCACATGGGTTCGCCTGTGCCTTCAGTACGAAAAATGGTTTCCGATTTGGTTGTTCTTAAAACAACGGCTCCAATCGTACGACCTTTGGGAAAGTTCTCGTATTCTTCTGCAAGGAAAGGTGCTAGCTTTTCGATTGACATGATAAATTCTCCTAAGCTTTTTCAGAGGTTTGTTGATTCTTGGCCTTGAGGGTTTGGCGCGCTTCTTGTAAGAAGAACAGGTAGGCGGCTTCTAGCGTTTTGCTATCGCTGAGTAGCCGCTCTGGGCGATCGCCATAAACCTCACTAAACAGAGACTTGAGAACCCCGTAGAACTGCGAAATCTGTTCGTATTTGGTTGCCCCAACCGGAAACTCTCGAATTCGATCTAAACGGTTGTGATATTGCTGAATTAGCGCCGCAAAAACCGTATCCCAGTCCATATGGGATTTCCGAGCTCTCACTGCCTTAATAAACTCTGAAAATGGTTCCGCTTGCGCCGTTCGGCGAAATGAGCTGCCGCGCAGCCTGCCCACTTCAGCAATATGAGCGGCTTGTTTGAGATAGTGAGATACGCGGTCGTGTTCTTCTGACATCAAACTCTCCAAAAGGGTTTCTAAAGGGTCTTTTATCCGAGTCCAGGTAGCTTCTAGATTCGGATCTTCTTGTTCTCTAATCAGCCACCGCAGCAGTACGTAGTAGAGTCCTAGCGGTCGATTAGCTGACCGGGCCAAGTCGTATATGCAGTCGTCTTTCTTCTTCAGGCTAGCGACTGAAATAGCTAGATTTCCGATGCACCGCAGTCGCGTTAGCACTTGCTCAGCGCTTAGGTGTTGCTGCCTTTGCTGTTCGGATAAACTGCCTACGCGTAGATATTGCCCTGATCCTAGTAGTGGCCGAAGCGTAGAAGGAATGCCCTCTACTCTGCCAAAAGTGTTCCAGTTAGGGTCTACTTCTAGATTCGCGCCGAGAACAAACGGAAAGCCTACATCTAGTGCGAGAGATATTTCGAGTGCCAGCCTTAGTGATTTGAGCAGTGCCACCGAACTATTTACATCGCCCCATAGAACCGGGATAGTGACTGCTGAATGGATAAATTCTGGTCTTTTGGGTAGGGCCAAACCCACAACCTTATTTGCCTTAAATGCGATCTGATTGTCCCGATAGAGCTGTAGCTCATCTATGGTGACTGGGCCGTCTTCATTCGTTTGGGCAGTTTGCTGGAGAAATCTTTGCCAGATGCCTCGAAGGGCTACGCACGATCCTTTGGGTAGGGCAAAGTGCAAATACATAGGCGACTGCTTGGTCGCTTTTGGAAAGTTTGCGCCCACGGTCAAAAGCTGATAGCCTAGCGCTGATATTTTGTCTGCGCGGCGTTTGGGCTCTGCGCTCATTCCGCCTGGCAATCGATTGGAGAAAGCTTGAACCTTAGTCTCTGGTGGCATCTTTGCCGAAATCAACTCTTCAATCAATACAGAGGTGGTGCCGAGCGAGCTGCGCTGTCGCGGGTTTGCCTCGATATATGCAGTCAGTTCACTAAAGCCCTGCCAGCTAGTTGGCTGCGTAAGGTTAAGCAGTTGCGATACCGCTTCGACTAGTTCCGTAGAGGTGGAATTGTCTTCAGTCTGGCGTAGTTGAAAAGAATCTTGCAAAAGTGGGGCGATCGCGCTTTGACCCAAAGCGACCGCCTTTGCAGCAAATAAGCATCGTCCATACTGAGCGTTGAAAGGCTCTAAAGCTGTTCTTTGTTCGGGTGATAGCCCAGCTTTCTCGGCAATGCGATCCCAGGCATCTTTTGGACTAAGATCAGCCTCTCGGTAGCTGAGATAAGCGGCTTTGAGTCCTTCTGAAACTGCGAACTCTTCGGCATTAGATACTGGCAAGAGTCCAACATCGGCGGCGCTTGCTACCGCAGTTTCTCCGGCTGCCGCTGCGTACTTTTGAATGTCCTTTGCAGTTTTCTCCAATTTATAGCCACTAAACTTTTTTACTAGCAGTGCATCGACTCGATCAATCGCAGCGTCAGGATTCTGCTGAACCGCTTGTGGATCGACCTTGATACCATCTTTGCTCGCTTTCACAAGCTGTTCTACATTACCGCCAAAGACGCCGTCAATTTTCTGTTGCCACTTTCTTGCAATCTCCGGCGTCAGGTCTTCTTCAGGAAACTGTTCACCCACAAAAAGCTGACCATCTGGGTCAATCGCCAAGGTGACGAGTCCACGACTGTGTAGAACTTCTTCACAAGCTGACAGCAGCAGCGCCGTAAGGTAGCCTCGATCTTCTGAGAGCTTTATTTGAAAGATGCGAGTGTTCCTGCGGAGCGCTACTGTGAGCTCATTTTCAACTTTACGAATGCGTAGTTCTTCTGGAATTCCTAAATCATAAAGATCGCCGCCAATCAACATCGCCGCCCAGCGTTTGATATCAGGATCTTCCGGCAAATAGCGCATACCGTCGCTCACGTTGTGACCGGAATGTCTTTCAATTAGTCGGCGAACGAGTTCTAAATCCTCTTCAGTTTTGACCCAAGTATCGATCCCAGCAGCTGCTAACGATGCTTCTAGGAAAGCGCGATCGCGGGCCAGCGTTTTTACATTGCGCTGCTTGTCATCTATTTTGTTTAAGTCGTGAACTGCTGTAGCGGCTACGATGCATGCCCGTTTTTCATCCGGCACTTGAGCGAGCCGACTGACACTCAATACAAACTGACAGGCTGAATCAAGATGTTCTGCAAGGCTACGACCCTGACGCGAACCGGTCTGAGCATGCGTTGTATGTAGTTCATACAGCTTAGGTCGAATATCCTCAAAGTATCGTTCGTCTAGAGTTTTTGTTTCCTTGTTGAAGATACGTCGTTGTCTAAACATATAGCTGATGTAGTCTATCTATCATTGCCATTCCCAAACCTTTGTCTTTTTACTGTGGTCGCTGTGATTCCTTTAGGACAATAAAGTGCCTTGCGGAGATATAGCTTCGTGGTTGCTACGGACTTCACTCTGTCAAATCAAACTCAGTGAAGTGACTAAGTGCACGTACCCTATTGCATGTGTTCATACTGGCTGAGAAAATAGGGATGAGCAAGCGATGTAAGATAAAGTGTACGTACTTTTTTAATGGGCAGCTATGGTTCGCAGACG
>CAVYWR010000015.1:0-43217 GCA_963772185.1 uncultured cyanobacterium
GTCTTCGATTACGCTTTCGATTTCGGAGCAGGAAAAGGCGCAGCTAGAGCAGCTGGCGCTAGATTTTGGCCAGACTTGGGGGGAGAATGCCAATGTTTCAAAGCTGATTAAGGCGATCGCAAAAGGTAGTCTTCGCATCGCGACTAATCATGACTGGGAACGCGATCGCATCGACACCCTCAATCACGCGCTAAATTTACTCAAGGATGAAGGCTACTTTGCGCAGGCTCTAGTCTATCTAATCTGCTATTAGAGCGCAGTGAGCTGAGCCGACCGCTACGACAGGAGATTCAGGCTGGGTGGATCGAGCCCGGTACGCCGTGGCGGGTGCAGCTCGATGAGCTTTATTCGGCGGAATCGCCCGTTTCGACTGGCCTACCAAGATGCGGCTCATCGGTGTGGAGCTTTACGTGCGCTATGCTCACATCGCGCGTCACGAAGACCGCCAGTATTTGGACTGCTGGTGCGATCGCACAGAAGGCAATCAAGATGTTGAAGCGCTAAAGCACAACTGGACGCTACGGCTAGATCGTATTCCCAGTGAAGCGGTAATTTCTCCAGTCGAAGGGACATGGCAGTCGGGGCTAGATGCTGTTGAGGTGGAGTTTCGTCTGTTGAATCGGCTGGCGCTGGGCTATCGATCTAAGACTGGGGCGGATTTGGTGAGTGAATGGCTACCGGAGCAGCAGGTGAGGCGAGTGGTGCGGCGGATTCACAGCACGTTTTGGTTCTTCAGAGAGATGCGGCGATATGGGGCGGATTGTGTGATTGTGGGGCCAGATGGAGGTGCGCGATCGCTTTGTTGCAGACTTGACTGAGACAATGAAGCGATATCAGCAGGGTGCTGATTGATCTAGTTCATCAACGCTTCTTATCAACGCTAAGACTCGAACTGAACATTCAGTAGCTCTACGAGATCCTCAGGTCCGCCAATAGTCATTAGCGCAGTGAGCGGTACGGGCTGCTCTGGATCGAAAGTAATCGAAAAGCTGTCTGGATCTTCGATAAAGTCTTTCATCTCTTCTACGAATTCAGGCGAGAGTGGGTCTTCGCTGTTGGCGACTTCATCTTCTAGTCCGGCGATCGCCTCTGCTTTTGCTTCTTCGACGCTAATTCCCTCTGCCGCCGCTGTCGTTTCAAACAGTCTTTCAACAAAAGAGTCGTCTTTATAGGTGATCTTCGCGCCCTCGAACTGCGCACCCAGTAACGAGAAGGGAAAGCTCTGCATTGCCGCCTGATCTAGGGCGATATTTCCCAGCTCAAGCGTTACTTCCATATCGCCGACCTGATCAGCGCCGAACTTTAGCTGCTTTAGCTCTACTGTTTTGTCGTCTGCTTCATACTCGTACTCGGTAATGATATTAGCAGAGAGCTGTTTGTCGTAGCCTAGTTCAGAGAACATCTCGGCGTTTTCTCCTAGCGCAGTCTCGTCTAAAGCAATGCCTTTTACCGCCATGCTCAAATAAGTAGGAACGTTGTCTTGGTCCTTGTACTTGTATAGGGTCATTTCATCAACCCTGAGCGCATTTCCAGAAGCCGCTGGTGTAATTACTACGTCTTTGACTGTCGTCCCTCGACCTAGCAAAGACACGTCTACCTTTTGATAGTCAATATCAACGTAGTCTGAAACATCGGCGATGGCCTTGTTTAGCTCTTGGGCAGCCGCCCGCGAGACTACGACTTTGGTGCCGATTATCAGCGCGATCGCCCCTAAAACGCCAGCTCCAATCCATACTTTCTTATTCATAAAACGACGCCTTGTCTTTTGACTACTCATTTGTTGATCTGCACTATAGGATGTTATGCAGTTTCACTTCTTTTGTGTGATATTCATGCCCCTGTACCACTGCTGCAAAACAAGTCTTAAGACAGCTGCGATCGCCAGTCTGACTCTGCTCGCCGTTGGCTGTAGCCAGTCTATGCCAAGCGCCGAAAATCACTCTGAAGGTCATTCGGCTCATCAGTCGACTAGTACACCAGCGACAGTTGCACAAACCACAGTAGCAAAGACTGCTGACTCAGCAGAGCATACACATACAGGTGTGAACACCAACCACGATGTTTTTCACAGCAGAGCGATTGAAGTCCCAGCTGGAACCCCTGTGCCTGCGGTCACTGTTCAGGTAGAAGCCGATCCCGTACGCGGCTGGAATCTATACGTAGGGACCGCTAACTTTGACTTTGTCCCGGAAAAGGTCAACGGCGAAAGTAGTCCTACAGAGGGGCACGCTCATCTGTATGTCAATGACAAGTCCGTGCAGCGGATCTACGGCCCGTGGACGCACCTACCAACGCTGCCGGGGGGAACCAACGAAATTCGCGTCACGCTAAACGCCAACGGTCATGAAGCGCTGACCACTCAGGGGAATCAGATTCAAGACAGCGTGACGGTTGAAGTTTACGACCCGAATGCCAACTAGACAATCCATGACATTTTTTACGACCGCGCAATGCTAACGCTTTTAGAGCTAGCTCCTCTAGACTTGACTGCCCTAGATCTAGGACTAACTGCGGCCATCGGCTTTCTAGGCAGTTTTGGTCACTGCGTCGGCATGTGTGGCCCGGTGGCTACCGCATTTGCACTATCCGTAGAGTCTCGGCCTGTAGAACCTCGGCCTGTAGAATCTCAGCCTGTAGAATCTCGGTCTAGTCTGCCAGGCGATCAATCCCTTGATCAATCGTCCGGTAGCTGGCGCGCTCAGCTCACTTTTCACCTGCTGCTAAATCTGGGGCGGCTGCTGAGCTATGCGCTAGTGGGCATGGGCATTGGCGCTTTGGGCTCTGTGCTGTTTGCCGGGGGACAGATGGCGGGAGTCGGCTCTACGCTCAGGCGAGTGATTTCGCTCTGCACGGGGCTGCTGCTGATTTGGTTTGGGCTGACTCAGGCGAGTCCGGGCTTTTTGCCCAGTTTGCCATTTCTACATCCGGCCAGGGTAGAAAAGCTGCATCAGCAGATCAGCCAATCGATGGGTCGAGTGGCCAAATGGCAGCAGGCGATCGCACCGTTATTCCTGGGCTTGCTGTGGGGACTGATTCCCTGCGGATTCCTCTATACAGGCCAGCTCCGGGCTGCTGCGACGCAAAGCCCGACTGGGGGCGCAGCGGTGATGTTAGCGTTTGGCATTGGCACGCTGCCAGCGATGATGGGGGTGGGGGTAACGGCGTCGCGGCTCAGTCAAGATCGGCGATCGCAGCTCTTTCGCTTGGGCGGCTGGATTACAGTACTGATCGGCGTACTGCTGCTAGTTAGAACTGGCGACACAATGACCGACTACAGCGGCCACGCGGCGATTGTCTGCTTGATTTTGGCATTGATTGCTAGACCGATTAGTCAGCTTTGGTCTGGGCTATTGCGCTACCGCCGGGTGCTCGGCGTCGGTGCATTTGCCCTTAGCGCTTTGCATGTGCTGCATATGGTGAGTCATACCTGGCAGTGGAACTGGCGAGCCGTGCAGTTTATGCTGCCGCAGCATCAGGCGGGGATGGCGCTGGGCCTAGCGGCGATTGTGCTGATGGTTCCGGCGGCAGTCACTAGCTACAACCGGGCTCAGAAGGCGCTGGGCAATCGCTGGAGAAAGCTGCACTTGCTCAGCGTGCCTGCGCTGTGGCTAGCGGCAGGGCATACGATTTTGGCTGGGTCTGGCTACTGGGGCGCGCTAAGGGTGACCTGGCGAAATCAGGCGATGGTGATCGGGCTATTGGTATCTGTGCTGCTGGTGTGTTTAGTGCGATCGCGCTTCATCTGGTCCCTCTTCTCTCAAGGAAAAAACTATGCTCCGCCCAAAAGCAATCCGGTTCAGCTTGGCCCTAGCTGCGGCTGCCACACTGATCGGTAGCTCGCCCTTTACGCGATCGCGGCTCGTATCCTCTGCATCTGCTCACGAAGTTGAGATTGCAGAAGACATTGGTGGCACCCTGCATATCGAACCGAGCGACACGCCTCGCGCTGGCGAAGAGGTGCTCGCCTGGGTCGCGCTGCGCAGCCGGGGTGGAGAAATTATTGGCCTAGAAAAATGTGACTGTCAGCTTGATGTCTACAGCGGATCTAGACAAGCCGACTCAGCGCCGCTGGTCTCCCCTCCACTAGCCCCAGTCGAAGGCGATGGCATTCAAGGCATTCCTGGCGCAGAATTTACCTTCCCGACTGTTGGTCTCTACACCCTAGTTATGACTGGTAGCCCCAAGCAGTCGGCAGACTTCACCCCCTTTGAACTCGCCTTTGACGTTACCGTCGCCGCCGGGGCATCTGCGCCCGCTGATACCTCTAGCAACGCGCCCGCCGAAGCTTCTCCCCAAACCACAGCAGCATCGCCATCTGAGACGACGGAAACCGCCAGCGATAGAGCAACTAGCGAAGTCACCACTGAAATTGTGACTGAACCTGAACAAAGACCCATGTTGCTTCTATTCTTGGGCGGCATGGTGCTCGGCGCTGTCGGTTTCTTGCTAATCCGCCGCGCCTGATTCATCTACTCGCCATACCGTCATAACTTCGCCATACCGTCATAATAGAGACAGCAGCCACTGGCCACTTCCGATGACCTTCACTCAACCGCTCCGCTCTCCCAGAAAAATATGGCCCAACAAGGCATCGCTGCCGACAATGTACGACCTGCCCAGCGAAGATCCAGAGGAGCCCGGCTTGCCAGACGAATTTCACGACTATCAGCCTGCGCTTTTGAGTGAGACCTTCAGACTCAGCAACTACACCAGCGAAGATATCTTTTCGGCGGCTGATCTTAATCTCTATTACGACTCAGACAACCACTGGTACAAGCGGCCCGACTGGTTTGGGGTGATTGGACAGCCAGAAGGCTGTGACAGCGATGAATTACGGCTAAGCTATGTCGTCTGGCAAGAATCACTGATTCCTTTTGTGGTCGTTGAGCTGATCTCTCCTGGTACAGAAAATGAAGACTTTGGTCGAACAGAAGATCAGCCCGGTAGGCCACCGACTAAGTGGACGGTTTACGAGAGGATTCTTCAAATTCCTTACTACGTGATTTACAACCGATACGACAACAGTCTGAAGGCTTTTCGGCTAGAAAACGGTCGCTACCAGGCGATAAAAATCGGCGTCGATCGAATGATTTGGTTTCCTGAAATCAGCGCAGGATTAGGAACTTGGCAAGGAAAATACAAGCGATTTACTCGCGAATGGCTCCGCTGGTACGATGAAAGCGGCTGGATTCCAACCGAGAAAGAAGCGAGCGATCAACAGATTTTGCAAGAAAGGCTGGCAAAGCAAAGAGCTGAGCGAAAAGCAAGAAGAGCTGAGGAAGAAGCGAAAAGAGCTGAGCAAGAAGCAAAAAGAGCTGAGCAAGAAGCAAACGAATTAAGAGAGCGAAATGAACGATTGCAGGCCAAGCTAAAGCAGCTAGGTATCGACATTGATGAGCTAGAAGCCTGATTAATTCAGCCTCATAACTCTTGGCAAGCAGAAAGTATACGATAGCGACAGTCCCATGCATACAGCCGAAGCATCACCAGAATCACTTCAAAAAGTACACAGAGATAATCTGTTGGATCGACTGTTTATCTGGCTTTTTTCTCGAAAGATGGCCAACGCCATCGGCTTAAAGACAAACAGCTCGACTTATACAGGATTTGTTGATCTTTCTAAACAAATTATGCAGGGTCGCACTGCTAAAGAACAGCAGGCTGTTGTGGCTAAGGTACTGCAATCTTTGGTGCCAGCGCCAGTGCTGTGGGTAATTCGAAGTGTGTTTTCGCCAACTCGGCTGGTGTGCGTATTAAATGCGTGGTTTGCGGCGCAGATGTTTGAGTGGCTGGTGGGACCTTGTGAGGTGGCAGAAGCAGAAGTAGAAGTAGAAGGGACGGATGGAGAAGTGCGATCGCAGCCCAGCGCCGTCCATATTGAAAAGTGCCGCTACCTAGAAGAAAGCCAGTGCGTCGGCATGTGCGTCAATATGTGCAAGCTCCCCACTCAAACCTTCTTTACCGAAAAGTTTGGTATTCCTCTAACTATGACCCCAAATTTTGAAGACTTTAGCTGCGAGATGGTGTTCGGTCAGGTGCCTTTGCCTGCTGAAGCAGATGAGGTCATGAGCCGACCTTGCCTAAGCGAGTGCCCTACCAGCAAGCCATCTGCCGATAAATGCCATAAACTTCAGGTGTAGTAGTGGACGTCACGATCTCAACAAAGAAGTCAAAAGGTATCTAGCAGTTACTATGAGCGCAACTATTCCAGCATTAGCAAAACCGCGTCTTATTACGACGAGCGAGTATCACCGTATGGCGGAAGTTGGTATCTTGTCTGCGGATGAGCGCGTGGAGCTGATTGCCGGACAAATTATTCAAAAAATGCCGAAAGGTCCTCGTCATAGCGCGCTCTGTAAGCGGATTGAAAAGTTAATTGAGCGGCTTTTAGGCGATCGCGTATTAGTTCGACTGCAAGACCCGATCCAGCTAGATTCCTATTCGGAACCAGAGCCTGACATCGCAATTGTTCATCCTAGCGAAAGCTTCTACGAAGATCATCATCCTGCATCCAACGAGATCTATCTATAGCTTTGGTCACTTGACTGAGGTACAGTTTCTAGGCTGAAAGCCTTATGTCGCAACAGTTCAAGTGACGCGCCTGTACCGAATGCATCCGGTACAGGCTATAATCATCGAGATTGCAGACTCGACTATAGAACGCGACTTGACGCTCAAAGCAGATCTCTATGCAGCAGCAGGCATTATTGACTACTGGGCGACCAACGTCCAGGCTCGGCAGCTTCATATCTTTCGACAGCCTGAAACAGATGGCTACTAGAGACAAACAATATTGAAGGGTCAGCAGTCGGCTAGCTTATTAGCTTTTCCAGAATCTAGCGTCACCGTGCAGTCTTGCTTTGGTTAAATCCAAACACGCTAAACTGAGAAGGCACTCTCCTAATATGTTTACATGACGCTTTCCGAGGCTAAGAAACAAAACTCTACTACCAACAACACAAATAGCTGGAAGATAAACCTCTTATATGACGGGGACTGTCCGCTATGCGTTAGAGAAGTCAACTTTCTGCAAAAGAAAGACGCCGGACGTGGCATCGTCAAGTTTACAGATATTGCGGATCTAAACTACAGCGCGGAGCAAAACGGCGGCATCGACTTTGAAACGGCGATGGGTCGCATCCACGCGGTCAAGGCCGATGGCACCATCGTCAAGAATGTGGCTGTTTTCCAAGAAGTCTATGACGCGCTGGGCATCGGCTGGCTATATGCACCTACGAAGTGGCCGGTGATTGGCCCGGTCGTTAACAAAATATATGACGTGTGGGCTGACTGGCGATTGAAGATGACTGGACGGCCTGCGCTAGAGCAGGTGATTGCCGAGCGGCAGGCCAAGATTGAGACGATGAATCGAGGCCGCTGCCGCATAGATCAGGACTAGAAGGCTAGGCGGATACCCCCAGCGACTTCGGTACCGTCATCGAAGGTGTTTTCGACGCGCAGGTATGCGCCCGGGCCTCTAGATCTGCCTGTGCCGACGCGCTGGGCAATGCGATCGCCCGCTTCATCAAGCACGAACTGGCTAACTGCGATCGCTGCCGACTCCCCATTACCATCAGTGACCGTCTCCATTACCTGGTTGCCGTCGGCATCTAGCACCGCCTCAGTTTGGTAGACAGGAACCACGTCGCCTGCTGCATTCACCTGATAGGCATCGCGCTTCACTTCGCCAAACGGGTGAAAGACGACCTCACCCCTGATGCCAAAATCAGAATCATTCGAACTCTCTCCAAATACGGTATCTCTGTAGAACACTTCGGCTCGTACCGTGTTTGCTGCTGCCGACCAGGGGGTATTGCCAAAGTTGTAGATGCCACCTACCGTCAGCTCACCTAGAACAGCAGAAAAGTTGGGATAGCTATCTCTAGTTGTGATTGTTTCTTCTGATTGCGAAGTTTCTTCTTGTCGGTCAATTGGAGTGTCATCAATAGTGGTCTCGGTGGCGGTTAGCACTCTAGGACCCAGCACGACATCGCCAGTCTCTGTAGTCACCCGATCTTCTATATCGATAGTGATTGTCTCAGGGCCAGGGATGAACGTTGCCTCGTCCAGCTCGCCAGCGCCGTTGATACTAAAGTTGGCTATTCCAGTATTTTGCTCGACGGTTCCCGTTTCTGTTCTAGTGATGTCTTCTCTAGATTGCGTTGAGGAAAAAGTTTCAACGGTGCGTTGCTCAAAGACCTCTCTAACAGCGCTAGTCGTCGTCAGCCGCGATACCACCAGCGTATCTTCTTGGTTGCCGAGTCCACCTGTCAAAGACCCTCCTAGATAAAGACCGCCTGCTCTAGTCACTCTCATATACCCTGGCTGTCCAGAGGCTATGCCAGCTGCACCAAACTGATCGGTAGAGAGCAGCGTAGCGCCTACTCTGGCATCGGCTTCTGCTGCGTCTGAAACGTCTACTGTCGGAACTGGCTCGCCGCCAACGACCTCAGCATAAACGCCTTGAATACCGTTGAAGTTTTCAGTAGCTGCGTTCGCCGCTGCGAAGGTGTCTTCTACGGCGTAGACCTCTGCGGTTTCTAGAACAAAGTTTTGCGGCTGCAAATCAGCCGAGATGATTCTAAAACCGCCATCGGCGATCGCGTATTCATCTCCGTTTTCAACCACTGCATAGGTCTGGCCAATCTGGAGATCTTGACCGGGCTGCTGAGGCACCAGCGCATAGATAATCCGACTCGCTTCGTCTGCGCTCAGTTCAATTGGCGACTGAGCGTAGCCGTCTTTGGTCCACTGCGGGAAAAAGCGAAGCTGTCCATCAGCCTGCTCAATGATCAGACCGCCTACGTTGTCGGTGTAGGCCGACTCACCGCGTCCCACCCGCTGAGGATCGGGCGGGGCGATCGCAATTGTTCGACCTGCTGGTAGATCAAAGATTCCATTCACTGAAGCCAGCGGCTCTGCCTGGGCGACCTGCGCTGGGACATAACCCACCATGCGGCGATTGTTAAAAAGGCCAGTTGGCACTAGCAAATTTGTATCCTCTTCGGCTAGCACCAGCCGACTGCCAAATACGTCTACAGCCGGACGATGAGTTCTGGTCAAAAACTGAGTCACGCCTAGCGTTGAGGTCAATCCAGCCTGATTATCATCGGCAAATGGGTCGAAGCGGAGGTTTCCTGTTAGCAACGTCGGTGGCGCACCGGGATTGTTGATCAGGGGTCGAAGCTGTCCGGTTGCGCCCAGTCCATCGCTACCTAATCGGGCTTCAATGGTGCTGGCATAGCGGCTATAGACTAGCTGTTCATCGTTTCCTGTACGAACGCCTCTAGCGTGACCCAGCAGATTTGAGGGCGTTTCGTCCGAGATCTCGACCTGACCTCGCTCTCTATCGATTTCTGTCTCTTCAACTGACGTTTGTACTTCCTCTTCTACAACAATCTCCACAACGCTAGTGACCTGATCGATGAAAGGAGGAAGTTCTACGGTTTCGGTTGTAGTGTCTACATTCACATCCGAGATCTCTCTTACCGTTATCGCGCTGCCCACACCTGTCGGCGCTTGCACATACTCACCGTCATTGAAGTCTAGGTCACCACCGTTTTCTAAATCTTCAACAATAAACTCACCGATTTGGCCGTTATCAGAAAAGTCTGTTGTAAAGTACACCGCAGATTCGCTAGGTTGAGCGCGGTTATTCCTGATATTTAGCACTCGTAGTTCGACTACGTCATCCGCACCGGAGGTGACTTCTATAGATTCGTTTTCCTCTAGACGTTCACCGCCTGGACCTCTAGTCACTCTACCGCCTCGAACAAAGACAGTTTGAGACTCTCCTCTACCGGTCTCAGGGCTAATTACCGTCACCTGAATCCCTTCTGCATAGCCGTGCTGTCCTTCTATTCGGTTGAGTTTGAAGGTTGTCGTGATTTGGATCGAATCTCGCTGAATGTCATAACGTCCTTCTATTCCTTCTGCGTTATTGACAATTTCACCAAGAGCCTCCTCAATGTATGTCACATTGGGCCTGATTTCGATGCTGTTAGGAGCCTGGCTATTAAAATCGACATCTATTGCTTCGCCTTCTTCAGTATCCTCAGGCAGAAGAGTCGGTAGCGGAATATTCGAGCCGTTCCTCAACGGTCCCGTACGAATATCACGGGCATTGTTATCGACGCGAACTGATCCATCATCGCTACGAACAGGTACGTTGGCGGTTTGCGCTACAGCTGGTCGCCCGCTGACACCTAAACTTAGCAGTGCTAAGAGCAGTACCATAGCGCTAGCAGAAACGGTCGTAGTAGTAGATCTATAGTGGAGATTTAACAGGGAAAGGTAGAAGGTCATTGAGTCACGGGGCAAAAATAGGGTAGGTACGGAATCTTCTAAGTAGAAACCCACACGGAGCAAGTATTTAAACTTGAGAACCTATTAAGTAAGTGTTCCGGTATCCTACTTGTACTTTTTCAGAAAAGACTGCCTGTTTCCCGGTGAAAGAGCGAGATCTTTACGTAGTTGTGCGGTTGATATCTAGAAAACTTTACACCTATCCTATAAAGTCGGCAAGTTTGTACGTAGTATGCTACTAATCAAAGGGCAAGCCGAATACCGCCAGCCACCTCGACGCCACTGTCGTTCCCAAACGCATTTTCGACTCGCAAGTATGCGCCGGGACCTTTAGCTCTACCAGTACCTACCTGCTGAGCGACGCGATCGCCCGCCTCATCCAGCAAAAACTGATTGACTGGAATCTCTACTGACTCACCAGTATCATTTGTCACCAGTTCAGTGATCTGACGACCGATTGCATCTAAAACTGGCTCAGTCTGATAGACAGGCACTACCTCACCGGCTGCATCCACCTGATAGGCATGGCGCTTCACCTCACCAAAGGGATGGAAGACCACCTCACCTCTAATTCCTACCTCAGAGTCGCCCGCATCGCGGCCAAACACCGTGTCTCTATAAAACACCTCAGCTCGCGCTGTATTCGCGGCTGCCGTCCAAGGCGTATTGCCAAAGTTATAGACGCCACCGACCGCGACCTCACCTAGCACCGCTGAGAAGTTAGCAGAGCTCTCGCGCGTAGTGATTGTTTCTTGCTCTCGCGAGATCTCTCTGACTGTTCGAGAGGACGGGGTTTCGTCAATAGTTGTCTCAGTCTCCATCAAGACTTGGGAGCCTAGCTCAATATCGCCCAGCTCACGAGTCACCTGCTGATCTAGTATGACCGTCACTGTCTCAGGGCCTGGGGTAAAGGTAGCGTTAAACAGCTCACCAGCTTCGTTGATTTGGAAACCAGCCATTCCTGTGTTGCGATCAATCGTTCCAGACTCTGTTGTCGTGATTTCCTGTTGCGATCGCGCTGAGGAAAATGTCTCGATAGTCCGCTGCGCAAATACTTCATCAATCGCGCTAGTTGTGGTCACTCGCGATAGCAGTACGGTATCTTCCTGGTTGCCCAGGCCACCAGTGAGCGAGCCACCAAGGTAAAAGCCACCTAGCTCTAGTTATCTTTGCATAGCCCTGCTGTCCGGCTGCTCCGATTGCATTCACCGAAGACAGCACGCTGCCTACTCGGGCATCAGCTTCAGCAGCCACCGAAACATCTACAGTCGCAATTGGCTCACCGCCCACTGCCTCAGCGTAGACGCCTTGAATCCCGTTGAATTCCGGGGTAGCCGCGTTCACTGCGGCCACCGTATCTTCTACCGCATAGATCTCTGCGGTTTCTAGCACAAAGTTCTGCGGCTGCAAGTCAGCTGAGATAATTCTAAAGCCGCCATCGGCGATTATATATTCACCAGCGCCTGCGCTCACCGCGTAGCGCTGGTCGAGCTGTAGGTTTTGGCCCGGCTGCTGAGGTACTAGCGCGTAGATAATTCGAGCCGCCTCGTCTGGACTTAGAGAGATCGGTGACTGGGCGTAGCCGTCTTTGGTCCACTGCGGCACAAAGCTGAGCTGACCGTCAGCCTGTTCGATTATCAACCCGCCGACGTTGTCGGTGTAGGCAGATTGCCCGCGACCAACTCGCTGCGGATCGGGCGGGGCAATCACAATCCCCTGGTTGGCTGGCAGCTCAAAGATACCGTCTACCGACGCTAGCGGCGCATCCTGTGTAGGCGGTACGTAGCCGACAACCTGACGATTGCCGAAGAGTCCAGTCGGCACTAGAAGGGCCTCGGCATCCTCGTCGCCTGCAAGAACGACTGGGTTGCCAAAGGCATCTTCTGCCACTCGGTGAGTCCTAGTCAAATACTGAGTAAAGCCCAGCGTCGAAGTCAATCCGGCCTGGTTGTCACCGACAAAAGGATCGAAGCGCAGATTTCCGTTCAGTAGCGTTGGCGGTACGTTGGGGTTGTTGATCAGGGGCCGCATCTGTCCGCTTACGCTCAGGCCATCGCTGCCCAAGCGTGCTTCTACCGTGTTGGCATAGCGGCTGTAGACTAGCTGTTCGTCGGCTTCTGTGCGAACACCGCTAGCATGACCCGAAAGATTTGAGGGCGTGCCGCCATTATCGATTTCGACTCGACCTTGTTCTCTAGTTAGCTCTGTTTCTTCAACTAATGTTTGCGCTTCGCCTGCTACGACGACTTCATCAACGCTGGTTACTTGATTGATAAAGGGCGGTAGGGTAACGGTCTCGGTTTCGGTAGTCTCGGTCCGGCTCTCAATTTCTCTAGTTGCGATCGCCACTGCATTGCCTGTACCCGTTGGTGCTTGCACATACTCACCATCAGCAAAGTCTAGATCGCCACCGTCTTGCATATCTTCAACAACAAATTCGCCAATTCGGCCATCGTCAGAAAAATCTCTCGTAAAGTAGATAGCAGATTCTGTTGGTTCAGCTCGATTGCGTCTAATGTTTAACACTCGCAGCTCCACGACATCATCCGCGCCGTAGGTTACCTCTATCGCTCCGCTTTCTGGCAAAGTGGCCCCGTCTGGGCCTTTTGTCACCCTGCCGCCACGAACAAAGACCGTCTGCGGCTCGCCTCTAGTTCCGTCAGCGCTAATCACCGTCACCTGGATGCCTTCTGCATAGCCGTGCTGACCGGGTACCCGGCTTAGGCCGAAAGTAGTAGAAACTTGTAGCGAGCTGCGCTGTAAGTCATAGCTTGTGTTTGGACCTAGCGTGTCATCAATGACAACCTGATTAAAGGTTTCTTCGATATATGACACATCAGGTCTAATCTCAATGCTGTTAGGAGCCTGTCTAGTCGTATCCACATCAATGGCGACCCCATTGCTAGTAATGGCTGGTAGCGCTGTTGGCAACGGGATATTAGAAGCATTCCTCAAAGGCCCTGTGCGAATTTCGTTGGCATTGTTGTTGACGCGTACCGAGCCATCTTCGCTGCGGATAGGACTGTTGGGTAGGGTAGTTTGCGCGGCAGCGGGACTCGAACACACGCCGATGCTGAGCATCACAAGCAGCAGCATGGACTTGATAGATACAGTAGAACCAACAGACTTGACGTAAGTGTTTAGTAGAGACGATTGAGGAATCATGGATACACCAAAGATAGGAACGATTTTTCTAGGTAGAATCCCTCTTCTGCCCGTTTGCGGGCGTTTGAGACAGGTTATCTGCCTCGAACATTCAGGGATTACACTTAGATTGTTCCAGTCAGAATTACTTACTTATCCGTAAAAGGACCAGATCTTTTTTCTGAATAATATTCAAAAGCTTTACATTCTTTTAGCAGGTGACTGGCGTCACCGATTCAACAATGTTTTAGTTTGACGACTAGATCTGTGCCTGTTAGTGAGCTGTCCTTAGGCACGAAGATTAAACAAGAAAATAAGTGAAATTGTTGATAAGTTGTTAAACACGTCCGAACAATGTAGCCAAACGTAGCTACATCCTTGCTTTCAGCATTTTCTAGTTCACCGAAAGACGGACTTGAATAAGGCACAATTCTAAAGTGTGAACATGCAAAAATGACTGACAAAGATGCAATCGTCTAAAAAGAGATGTCCGGGGTTCATTGGACGTATGATTTAGACAGCTATTTTGGCATTTTCTAGTTTGCTAGCGGATGCTTTGTAAGTGTCTTGCATCACGCTTATCAGTAAAGATTTTGAAGTACCGATCATTTTTAAAACTTATTTGACCGAGTATTCGTGTCCAAGCACTATTGACAAAGTTTGAATCATGTGCGTGTGAAAGAGGGCTGCGATCGCCCTACTCTCTTCTGCCGCGTCTCTTACCCTAGCGGCTCTCACCCCAACGGCTCTTATGGCTCCTGCAAGAAGCTCAAATAGCCATTCGTCAGGTCCTTGACGGCGATCTCGTAAAACTGCCGACCGTGCTCGGGTGTAGCCAGCGCTGGGTTAGATCCCATTCGTCCATCTGTGTAGAACGAGCGAAAGTCTGCCGGATTATAGATAGAGCGTCCCGTTGGTGCTACGGCTGGCGATAGCTGAGCCTGCTTCATGACTTCTGGATGCACGAACTGGGTTAGGGCAACTTCGCTAGGCGTGGCGTGGGAGCCTTCTTGGTCGCCGTATAGCTGCTTGGCAAGCTGGATGACCGCCTCGCTTTGGTACCAGTTGGCTAGCTTGCAGCGGATACGGCTGGCATTGGGGAGGTTGGCATCGGCGATCGCAGCGTAGGTCTCAGAAAAAGCCGCTTTCATCGAAGCTACGTTACCGCCATGCCCGTTGATAAAGTAGAACCGCTCGAATCCGTGCCGAGCCAGCGGCTTTATATAATCCTGGATCAGCGCAATCAGCGTACTGGGGCGCAGACTGATGCTGCCTGGAAACGCCAGAGTGATGCAGCGCCATGCCGACATTGATAGTAGGGCCAACGAGTGCGCCAGTTGCCTCGCCTACGCCACGAGCGACTGCTTCGGCGCAAATCGCATCAGTGCCGATTAGCCCGGTTGGGCCATGCTGTTCGGTAGAGCCGATTGGGAAAATGATACCGGGCGAGCTGGTCAGGTACGCTTCCACTTCAGGCCAGGTAGATAGCTGTAGCAGCATGGTAAAACGCTCTCTAGTCAGTACCCGCTAAATCAAAGACCTGTCCATCTACTAGCAGCCGGGTAATTCCCTTTGGCCTGCAAATAAGGACTGGTCCGAGTAATCAAGCTGCCATCAGGCACTTTGATCACCCGCTGCTTGTTACGAGAGAAACGCCGTGCCACCCGGTGATTGTCGAACACAGGCAGCGTGTTTGATTTCTCTTCATCGCTAGGAATCCGACCTAGCTCACCAAACTCGCTCAGCGGACGTGTAATCAGCTCAGCGCGCATGTCTATGACTAGATAGCAGGGCTTTGGCATCACCGCAGCGTCTAACGGCATAATCTCGACCGACTCCTCAAGCTGAAGCTTGGGCTTAGGCGCTTCAAACTCGTCGTCCTCATCGTCCTCGTCGTCCTCATCTAAATCATCATCGTCGCCAAAGTCATCACCCAGCGTGTCGTCAAGACCTTCTAAATCATCGTCGTCCTCATCGTCTTCGTCGTCCTCATCGTCTCTAGAGCTGGCCAAGATAGGCGCGAGGACACGCTTCGGTGCAGGTGATGAATCGGCTACGGGTGCGTCTACCGCTTGCTGCGCTGCCTCGTCAGACTCTATTTCTGGCTCTTGTTCTAGCAGGGGTAGCTGACCGTCATCGTTGCTTTTCTTACGGCGACGGCGAGAGGTCTTAGCAGCAGGCTCTTTGCTGCTTTCATCTGGTTTCTGCTTCAGCTTTGGCGGTTCTACTACAGCATCAGAGTCACCGTCAGCGGCATCGGCAGATGGCTCAGCCTCTATGACCGATGACTGTGAGTTCGCCTGTGAGTCCGCTGACTGCCTGGATGTGCGGCGCTTGCGGGTAGTTTCTGGCTTGGTCGCAGTCCCAGACGACATTCGCTTCTGGGCGATTAGCTCACTGTATTCGTCTGAAGGCAGAGCAGTTTTAAGGATGCGACTGATAGTACTGTTGCTGACCCCAAACTGCTCTGCCAGGGTGGAGCTGGTCTGCCCTGGCTGCCTGTAGAGATCGACAATGTCGTGCTTATCTGAGTCAGACAGTTTTCGCGGGGCCATGCTGCCAATATCCTTACAATGCCTTTTGGTCGCTAGCCTTCGTCGAACACACTCAACAAAAGCGATTAAGCACTCAGCTTGGTCCGATCTAGAGTTGTTGTCTTCGATCAGAGGAATAAGCTAAGTGCTCGATAGCTACAGTATGGCAGTTTTTGGAGAGTAAAACCTGAGATGTCAGAGTCACTTTGCCTGTGTCTATAGGTACCTTCCTCGTTCGACCAATCAGGACCATTCCAGCGATGTGAGACTGGCCCAGCGCGAGGACTATCTTAGCCAAAGACTGCTCAATAACGACAGCCGTAGCCAGGTGAGAAAGACGGCTTTGTCATTACCCGGTAAGACGTCAAGCGCCGATAGCGTACGGGGGGCGAAGTGCGATCGCCCAAAAAAACGAGTTCCCAGTCGATGTAGCACTAGCAGCAGCGTACATAGATCGCCTTCGTCCCAAACAGGAACCTGCGCAGTCAGCGGATTGATCCTCAGCGTGGCTTCTAGTCCGCCTGCTATCTGTAGTGGTCTTTGCGCATTCATCGAAAAATCAGCGCTAAATGCCGCTGCCTGCTGACTTCCTAGACGCTGCTTCACGTCGCCATGCAGCGCCTGAATCAGCAGCAGGCAAGCCCTAACATAGGCGATTGGCAGCACTGGACTGATCAGCCCTTTGTCGATCCGAACATGCCGCCACAAGCTGAACTGATAAGGCTCTTCTAGCAGTAGGCAGTCCCTGCCCTGGTTATTTATTAGATCTCGCCAAGCGGATCGGGCTTCCTGCTGCTGCTGAGCTGAAAAGATACTCAGCAGGCAAAATGTCTTGTCTTGATAGGATAAAATCGGAACTTTTTTGGGCCGCCTCGGATGCTGGATACTGCCAATCTGGACATCTTCGGGCGATACAAACATAGTGGCGAGTTCTGGGCGATGTCAGCAGCTAGGCTAGTTTACCCAGAAATCACATTTTCTTGATTTAGAGAATGGAGTTAACCTTTTATTTGATCTCTAGTCGATGCTTTAGCAGCGCATAGAAGACGCGAGATAGCTCCCGCCGACTGAGCGGCTTGTTGTCTTGTGCTAGTCGTTTAAAGGCTAGATCAAATGCGTTGGGGACCGATGCTTTAACCAGGTAGGAAAGCTGTCGCCGCGTGATTGGCGTATCTGGAGAGAACAGACCTTTGCCAACCCCTGCGATCATCCCTTGCGCCTTTAGCGTTTCGATATTGCTGTAGGCCCAGTGCTCTGCGGGCTGTACGTCTTTGAAGCTGGGCTGATTGGGAATCACTTTTTCTAGCCCCAGTAGGCTGACTAGCGCGGTAGATACAACAGCCCTAGTCACAGTCGCATAGGGCCGAAAGTGCAGATTATCTGTGTTCTCACTGCGAACAATACCCGTAGCAGCCATCACCTGAATCGCCTCAAAGTCAGGATCTTCGTGACCGACATCGTCAAACCAAAACAGCGGTACGCCACTGCGAGCCATGAAACCCTGAAGCTTTCTCAGGAGCGGGACCGATTCCACGATTCGGCGCGGACTTTCACCCGTCCAGGCGGCGAACACAGCCAAAAATCCGCTGGCTTCTCCAATTGCCCATTCCATCGGATGCATGCGATAGGCTGCGTTGGTGATATGGGTGGTGCCGATGCTTTTAGCCGATAGAATCAGCCCATCTGTGGTCATCGGGACTAGCGAGGTAGCTGGAAGCGAGAAAGGTAGGGCGATGACATCTTTGCCTTTGGGGGTGATGTGGCCTTCGACCAGATTGCCGTGCAGATCTAGGTAGTGATACTGGCCAATGCCGAGACTGTCGTCGAAGCAGCGGGCGCGGACCTGGTTGGGAAAGAAGGCTTCGGCAACGTCTTCGTGGCGAATGGTGGTGATGGCGATGCCGCGTCTGGCTTCGCGGATGTAGGGTTCTAGGGCAATGCCGTCTGGGGTCCAGGTGAGATCTCCTCTGGGTTTAAGATCTTTGGCTCCGTGGGTCTGTAGGTAGTGGATATAGGCCTGGGCGCGATCGCGTGCCCTCTGAACCAGAACCTTTCTCTGTTCCCGAGTCGCCCCAATCAAAGCGCCGCGCCGAAAATCATTGCCACAGCACTGTCCTTTTGAGCGGGTGAGCGGAGGTGCCCCAGTTGATGGCGGCAACGTCTCCGACGCTCACCGTCTTTTCGTTGATGGATCGTCTTAGCACTCGCCGATAGCGAAAAATGCCAAACGGCTCAAAAAAGGTGCGCTTCGACCAGCCACCGACCCGGTAGATCCAGTAATCTTCAGTAAAATCATGCGGGTTTAGCCACGGCTCCTTGCCATAGCCTAGCGGGGCCGCTAGCGGCTTGCCTTTTCCTGCCGCCGTCCGCTCCACCATCACATTGAAGGTAAATGACTGCTGACAAGCTGGCACCGCCTGTTCTGGCAAAATCGCTTCTCCCGTGTCGTTCCGGGCTTCTTGGCCCACTCGTGAGGGCAAATTTCCCAGCTCTAACAAATCGCCATAATCTGTTGCTTCTACAGTCACTGGAGACAGAACGGTAAAGCGATCGCCCGTCTGGGTGTTTTGAAACTTGACGCCGATGACGCGTGATCGCCCTGCATTCCCCTCCGGCGTCTGCGCTTCCTCCATCAGCACCTCTGTTGGCTCGCTATCTACCACCAGCCGCAGCTTGCCACTTTCTAGGTACGGAATCAACGGCTCATTCAGTGCGATCGCAGCCACTACAGGCGTCGTCGTCATCTCACAAACCCAAGCGCCGCCCGGATTGTTTTGCGCTCTGCCCGCCACCGGCTGAAGCTGCCTTTGCCGCTCGCGAAACCACCGCTGACTTTTAGAGATAGCAAACTGCTCGCCATCTACCTGGCTAAAGTTCGCCTTTTGCTTGAGCAGATCGCCATCGTCTGAGGCGGGCAGTCCTTGCGCTGTGAACTGGCCACCGACCACCTGCTGCGGCTGGACCAGGCACACCTCTACATTCATCCGCAGCGCAGTCAGCGCCGTTGTATAGGCTGCGGTCGATCCGCCGACGACCAAAATCGGACAGTTTAGCGTTTCGCCTGCCGCTGGCTGGGTAAACGCCTCTGGCGACAGCACACCAGTTGACCTGACTGACTTTACTCACAGCAACGTTCCTCGGTACAGCCTTGGTTGTATCACCTAGCGTTAGCAATAGCGTCGGCAATAGATCAAAAATTAGCTGAATCGAAAAACTAGCTGAATCAGGCGCAATGAGGTGGTGATTCGCTGCCTATCCGCTAGCTTGTGTCGCCAGTTCTTCAGCGAGCATCTCTTCGTAAATCTGGGGCAGCAACGCTGACATACTATTATCTTCTATCCCGTAGCCTAGACTGGTCCAAGTTCCAGACAGCGCTTCTAGCACCGTATCGATATTGCCAGCTCGTAGCTGCGCCGCAATGTCTATCCTCCAGGCGCTCTCATCCGCTAGCCAACCGTATACAACCTCATCTTGATACACGGGTTCGAAACTGGGCTCCTCCCAAACTTCGTACCAGGCGGGCCGCTCCGGATGATAGTTGCGCGCCTCTGCTTCCCAGGTTGTCGTCAAGAACTGATACCGTCCGGCGGCTGTCGTGCAGTCTCCCACATTTGGGCCGTTCACGATCGTTACGCACTTATCAGGGTGTGCGCTTAGATCCTTTACTCTCTGGCCACCGTACAGCAGCCTGTAGGGATCTGCCGTGTTCGATTCCCCAGCTGAGATGGTTCGCATTAACGCCCGCAAATAGGGATCGCCTCCCTCCATCTTCAGTGGCAAAGGCGATGCTACCCAGTCCGTCGGCTCTAGCAAACTCAACCCCTGGGGTGATACTGACCACAGGTGCAGCGTCCAGGCGACTCCTATAAAAATCAGCATGGTGATCAGGATAGGCCCCTGATCGCTATCCTGCGGCTTTCTAGTTTGGCCTTGCCTAGACCGCCTCTTTTTAAGCGGACTTTTTGACTGATCGGCCTTTTGGGTTCTTCGAGGTTTGTTAGACAACAAAATTCAAGTCAAACTATAAGGACAACAGCAGCGATCGCGAGACAGCCCAGAGGTAAAACTGTTAGCATCTCCACAGCTTACTCATTATGTATAGTAGATGTTCGGCTAGTCTGTCGTGCCTACCTCTACACGCTAGTTCATTCAATTTCCTTAAAAAAAACCTTCGACCAGCGCTTTCCCCATGTCATCTATCGAATCAAACGAGCGCCTGATGATTTTTCTGATTTGCATCGTTCCGTTCGCCGCGCTGCTCTATTGCGCTCTGGTGATTGGAACCCTGCTTTCTGTTCCCTTTGCCAGAAATCATTCGCTGATCTTCGGTGGAGTTTTTGCGCTAATTCCTTTGGTGACTGGCGCTAGTATCTGGGTGGGGCCTTTTCGACGATAGCGATCGCACGAGTACCCAATCGCTCTCTTTGTCCATACTTAGAGCTGCCACTGCACTAGGCGCACTATGTTTCCTAGAACCCTGTGCTTTAGCAAAGGCCGATTTCGCCACTGACGCAGACTGATCTGTTTGCTTTGGGCAAAGCCTTTCTCGAAAGTTTGTTCTATCTTTTCAAGCAGCATCGGAGAGTCTGTTGTAATATCTAGCTCGTCGTTGTGCAAGAAGCTGCGGTAGTCGATATTAGTGCTGCCTGCATTCGCCCATTCATTATCTAGCAGCAGCATTTTGGCATGGAGCATACTAGGCTGATACTCGAATATCTTGATGCCTGCTCTTAATAGCGAGCCGTACACTTCGTATGAGGCGTAGTAGACTGGCTTTTTGTCACTGCGATCGCTCGTTGTCAGAATTCGCACGTCTACCCCGGCTTTTTGCGCACCGATTAGGATCTGCCGAGTGCTCTTATTCGGCAAAAAATAGGGACTCGATAGCCAGACTCGCTTACGGGCGCAGGCTACCAAAGTCTGTTTGAGGACTTCTACAGAAGAGTCGCGATAGCTAGGCTTGGTTCCAGCGGTGACGATGACTGTGCTAGGGTCTTGATTTTCTCTACGCAGCTTGACAGTGGTCGCGAGCGGATCTTTATCTTCTACCGGATAGATTCTATCCATGTCGACTGTCGTGACGCTTGACTTCGACTTACCTGTTTTGATTTTATGCCCCTGCCAGTGGAGCTGAAACATTGCCGATAAAGCGCTCACAACCTCGCCAATCAGCATCATTTCTGAATCTAGCCAGGGCTGAGTATCATCGCTTTTCTCTACGCCGTCCCACAGATCGGAAATGCCCGCACCGCCAATCAGTGCCTGTTCATTATCGATAATCAGCAGCTTGCGATGGGTACGTCCGGCAAAATTCGCCGGAGCCTGCCAGTCAAACGGGTTAAAAAAGACGATCTCTACGCCCACTGATCGCAGCCGATCCCAGTATTTGCGAGGGGGGAATCGAGCGCCGAACGTATCGACCAGTAGCTGAATCTTGACGCCTTCTGTGGCTTTACGGGCGATCGCATCGGCAAAATCATCCGCCCGCTTACCCGGTGTCACCATAAACGTCTCGAATTGAATGCTGTGCCGCGCCCGGTTGATTGCGTCTATGCGTGCCTGCTGAATTTCTGCGGCGATGTTCCAAAAGTCAACGACTTGGCCGCTAGCCGAGAGCGATTCGGTCAGGCTTTTGAGCACTAAAGGGAATTGAGGATGCTTGGGTGCGATCGCCCGCTCGATGTGCAGAGGCGGTCGCCACCGAAAGGCCCCGCGAATGTAAAGACTCAGCAGCAGTATGACCACAAACAGCAGAAAACCGCCTATCAACCATTGAATGACAGTAGTTAGCACGTTCATGCTGCAAATTCCTTGGGCTGTGGTGTCTTCTTGGGGTTGCTGTGTGGTCTACAGATCGCGGGTCAATTTAGATGTCGCTAAGATTATAGGCCAGTAGTCGAGGCTTAAGGTTAAAGACCGAAGAGGAGGGCGATCGCATTCAAAAGCCCCTTCGCAGTCGTCGCTAGCTTTGTCGTTTCATCGAGTCCTAGCGTGATGCCTTTGAGGGCGTTAAGCGATCGCTTCGCTGACTTCTTCATCGGTCCATCCGTAGGCGACTGCCCCGCTGCTGCAATCTCTCGGACTTCTACTAGTGCCTCTATTTTCTCTTCTTCGCTCAGCGCTGGCTCTGACTCAATCGCTGCCTGTAGCTGAGCCAGCAGATTCTTTAGCTGAGCCTGCGTCTCGGTTTCTCCTAACTGATTGATTTGGTTAGAGACTTGGTTGCTATCTCCTAGCGTTACCGCCGACTGATTCACGTTTCCTTGAATGTTGATCCGCTGGCTCTGATCATTTCCAGTCATCACTTCAGTCCTTTGATTAGTGGATATTTAACATCTTTTGAGCAGCAAAAAGAGTAATCTCTTTGAGCGTTTGGTTCTTGAGCGCTTTCTAACATCGCTGCCGTTCGCCCTTCTTTCAGCCCGAGCTGATAGCCATCGTCAAAATCGCGCTCAATCTTACCTTTGTCTGTTCCTTCAGGGACTTGCAGCGTTACTAATACATCCCCGCCTTGCTTTTCAACAGACTTAATTGCGTCCTGAGTGATATCAGGGTTCTGTTCCATAATCTGTTGGAAAGCAGTTCGGAATGCAATCGGATCGATGCCGTTGCGAATCAGGATCTGCACTTCGTCGAGCATTTCTTTGAAGAATTTCTCGAAGTCACCGGGCTGAAATACTTTGTCGGGATTGTGCGGGCGGCGTTCGCGATTGCCCCTAGCATCTGCTGTTTCGCGCAAAAAGACGTATTGGCAGTCAATATTTTTGAGCGTTGTGCTGCTGTCAATGTTCCAGGCTTCGAGCGTAGCCCCGGTGAGACAAGCCCCGGTGAAGTCAGCATTGATTGCCTGGGCTTCAGTCAGAATCGCATTCTTTAATACCGCGTTCAGTAGTAGCGCGTCGCTGAGGATTGCGCGAGTTAGAGTTTGCCTCTTCTAGCGTTACGCCATTGAGGTTCGCACCGCGTAGATTTAGCTTCACACAAGTCTTGCTTATAGCCCTTTTCAGGAACGGTTAGCAGCATTCGTACTCGCTTATCCTGCAAGATAGAATTGCCCAGACCGAGCCCGGTTAAGCTTGTCTGCACTTTTCCAGCAAACGTGAGTAAGAATTGTTTCTCTGTTGACGAGAGTTCGCAAAGTTTGCGCTTTTTAAACGAGCCTCTAGAGAAGGTGGCTCCGGTCAGATCTGCGCCCGCAAAACGAAGTCCCGCCTATTGCCGCTAACGCTAAGCCAAAACCTCGAACAATCTCAAACTTTTCATCCTCTTTTAGCACTCGCCATCCTACATAGACACTTAGCACAAACCAGCGCTGCACCTGCGCCTGCACCATGCACCTGCAAATGCACCTGCGCTGCACTGCGCACTGAGACTAGCGAACTGCGCCCGTGAATGCGACTGCGACTGAGATTGCAACTGCGATTGCGCCTGCGCCTGCGAATGCACCTGCGTCGACTGCGACTGCGCCTGCGACTGCGACTGCAAATGCGCCTGCGACTGCGCCTGCGACTGCGACTGCGCTTGCGACTGCGACTGCACCTGCGACTGCGACCTGCGAATGCGAATGCGAATGCGACTGAGACTGCGATTGCAAATGCGACTACGCACTACGATCAAGACCGAGCCGAAGGCTCGAATTCTGAATCCCTGAAATGCAATCACAGCGTAAGTAGATAGAATAAGAAAGATATATAGCTCCCAAACCAATAGCCTGTTCGAGCGGACTATTGAAGTTCGTTGGGTCAAGAAAAAACGCAGCAAAGACACCTGTGATCGCTTGCAAGAAGCCTGCAACTACAGCAATCACTGCTACCAGCAGCAACTGCACTAGCCATCCATCGCCGCTGCAAACCCGCCCGCGCTCGTGTAAAATTCACTCCTCGCAGGTTCGCATTCGTAAACTTCGCACTGCGAATATCCGCCCCGCTAAAGTCCGCCCCGCTCAGATCCTGCCCCCGAAAGTTCGCCCCGCGCAGGTTCGCATTGCGAAAGTCACGCTCCCCCGCCGCATACCGACGCAACACCTCCCTAGCTTTCACCTGCGCCGTTCCTCTCCGCCCACATCACCACACCGTCTTACAAAGCCGCTACTTGCTAATCAGTAAACGGCATTCGCTAAATCAGCGCAAGCGATTGCTTCGAAAACACCAGCATTCCAGCAACCGCGCCATTGCACAGCCCGAACTTAGCGAAAGGTTTAACATAGGATATAGCTGCTACAGGCACCGACCCATGAGCCTACGCCTTCCCATTCCAGATTCAGTACTCCAAGCCATCCGGCTCCCAGAACAGCGTGTCGAGCAGGAACTCTTCCAGGTACTAGCGGCTGCTTTGTACGAGCAGGATCTACTCTCCTTTGGCAAGGCTAGGGAGCTAGCACAGATGGACAAATACGAATTTGGCAATTTGCTAGGTAAGAAATGCATCACTAGGCATTACAGCCAAGAAGACCTAGAAGATGACCTGAATTATGCCAATCGTCAGTAATACCTCGCCTATCCTGAATCTTGCCATCATCAATCAGCTCGATCTATTGCGGGAGCAGTTTGGTCAAATTCAAATTCCGCTGATGGTTTTGCAAGAACTCAAGGTAGATGAGGACAGACCTGGCTCTGAAGTCATTCGTGCCGCCGTCGCTGCCGAATGGATTCAACCTGTAAAAGTTGGCAATCTATCTCTTGTTCAGCTGCTGAATCAAACGCTAGATGCAGGCGAGTCAGAGGCGATCGCCCTCGCCCTAGAAACTTCAGCAGAGTGGACATTGCTAGATGAAAGGGATGCTAGGAAAACAGCAAAGTCCTTAGGGTTGAAAGTCACGGGCATACTCGGCATCTTGATCAAAGCTAAGCGGTCAGGAAAGATACTTTCTCTAAAACCTTATTTTGAAGATCTTCGTCAGAAAGCGGGCTTTCGTATTGCACCTAAGCTGCTAGCCCAATTACTCGAAGAGTAGACTATCTCGTAAGCGCGAGTCACAAATTATTTAGGCGACGATCTTCTAAGTCGATTTCATACTGCTTACGCCGCGCAAAATCCTCGCTGGAGTTCGGTAAATGGGCAAACCTGCCCTGCGCCACCTTATTCAAAGCGATTCTTTCTTCTCTAGTACTCTTCTTAGTCGAGATAGTCATGGCAGATTCCACTTCACTACCACCTCGTGATTCTTGCCACTCCAGGAAGTTCACAAAGTCCAAAATGATCTGTAGCTTGTCTGCCGACAGTCGCCGCAGCTTACTCACTATCGTTTCGATCATCGCTTCCATTGCTATTCCTTCAGAACTCCAGATACTAATAGCGCAACTGCCACTTCAATCATTATAGAGAAGTAGCTACCACCCAAGTCACTAGTTAAAATCTGCCCTTCGATTCCGCACCTACTGCCCCTACATCGTCCTACTATAAAAGTAAGCAACTGATAAACGAATAGCACTCATGGCTGGCAAAAAACAATCCAAAGGGAACTGCGCCTACTGCGAAAAGGAACTTTCCAAAGGCGGTATGTCAAAGCACCTCGCAAGCTGCAAAGCTAGGCAAGCGGCTATAGAAAAAGCAGCCGCGAAGAAGGCCGCTAGCGAAACGCTTTATCATCTGCGTGTACAAGACGCCTACCGCTCAGAGTTCTGGCTAAACTTAGAAATGCGCGGCTCCAAAAAGCTTAAAGATCTCGATGACTACCTCAGAGCAATCTGGCTAGAATGCTGCGGCCACCTCAGCGAATTCTCTCTCGGCGGGTTCCAAAACACAGTCGGCATGAGCCGGACTATCAATCAGGTTTTTGGTGACACTAACGAAATTCTGCATACCTACGACTTTGGCACCTCGTCTGAGACCCTGGTTAAACAAGTGGGTGTTCGTGAGGGTAAACCGCTTTCTCGTAAGGCGATCGCACTCATGGCCAGAAACAACCCGCCCGCCGATACCTGCATCGAATGCGGACAACCCGCCACCCATCTCTGCATCGAATGCATGTACGAAGACGAAACCTATGGCACCCTGTGCGACGAACACACCGAAACTCATCCCCACAGCAACTACGGCGATCCAGTCGAACTGGTCAATTCGCCGCGCCTCGGTATGTGCGGCTACGAAGGCCCTGCTGAGCCACCATACTAAATAGCCGCCACCGGAGAAGGCTGAATAATTCCCAGGAGCACCGACAATAGCTTTTCTAGCTCTAGAGGAATGCTGTAAAGCTTAGTATCTTGCAGAATTTTTCTTTCGGTGCGAAGGAACTGTCCAAATCGCCAGCTATCGCCCGTAGTCACCGCGCCGTAGATAATTGACGTCTCTTGCTGTGTCCACCGGTCTAGAGCAATCATCTCCGCACCTAACTGGGTGAACCCTCTGCCTAGATCGGCATTCTTAGCTTCTATCACCAACAGATTTTGCGGACTCGGAATATAGTAATCAAGCGTTCCTTTAAGCTGATTACTGACCTCTACTCGATACTCAATTTTCAGCTCTTGCTTCAAATGTCCACAAACTGCAAACAAGATAGGCGCAATCAAAGCCTCTCGCCGTGCCATCTCACTCATTAGATTAGTGACTTCTAAAGCTGTCTCTAGACGAGTATGGAGATCATCTTTAAAGTCAATAGGTTCCGAGAACTGCGGTAGGTTCAGAGCCAGCCGCTCAAACTGACAGCCCAGTTCGGCAAACACGTCCTCTGCATCAAAAGTCAGCTCAAAATATTTACTGAACGTGTAGCTAGCCTGAGGTTCTAGAATGCGAGGCCGATTCATGACTTAACCCAAGCGGAAAGTTAGACATTAGCACCACCATAACGCCGAACGAGAAAGTAAAAACCCCTCAAACCAAAAAGCCCCCGGTACATACCTCTTTCGAGACGGTGCGGGGGGCTTTCGGTCAACTATGAAGTTGTCGTATCACAGAATAATCAAATGACTATGCGTTGATAGCAGGTGCTGTGAGCGCTACAGGAGCAGCTTCGCCAGCAGCCAAGTCAAGCGGGAAGTTGTGAGCGTTGCGCTCGTGCATTACTTCCATACCCAAGTTCGCACGGTTCAGTACATCAGCCCAGGAACCAATCACACGACCCTGTGAGTCGATGATCGACTGGTTGAAGTTGAACCCGTTCAGGTTGAACGCCATCGTGCTGATGCCCAATGCGGTAAACCAGATGCCGACTACAGGCCATGCACCCAACAAGAAGTGGAGTGAACGGCTGTTGTTGAACGATGCATATTGGAAGATCAGACGACCGAAGTAGCCGTGCGCTGCAACGATGTTGTATGTCTCTTCTTCTTGACCGAACTTATAACCGTAGTTCTGTGACTCAGTCTCAGTTGTCTCACGAACCAAACTCGAAGTAACGAGTGAACCGTGCATGGCTGAGAAGAGTGAACCACCGAATACACCGGCTACACCCAACATGTGGAAGGGGTGCATCAAGATGTTGTGCTCTGCCTGGAAGACCAACATGAAGTTGAACGTACCAGAGATACCCAAAGGCATACCGTCAGAGAATGAACCCTGACCGAGCGGGTAGATGAGGAAGACTGCGGTTGCCGCTGCTACAGGAGCAGAGTAAGCAACACAGATCCAAGGGCGCATACCGAGACGGTAGGATAGCTCCCACTCACGACCCATGTAGCAGAAAACGCCGATGAGGAAGTGGAAGATTACTAGCTGGTAAGGACCGCCATTGTAGAGCCACTCATCAAGTGAAGCAGCTTCCCAGATGGGGTAGAAGTGTAGACCAATTGCGTTAGAAGAAGGAACAACCGCACCAGAGATGATGTTGTTGCCGTACATCAGAGAACCTGCAACGGGCTCACGGATGCCGTCGATGTCGACGGGAGGAGCTGCGATGAACGCGATGACGAAACAGGCAGTCGCGGCGAGCAGTGTCGGGATCATCAAGACGCCGAACCAACCTACGTAGAGGCGGTTCTCGGTGCTTGTAACCCACTGACAGAACTGCTCCCACAAGCTAGCGCTTTGGCGCTGTTGTAGAGTAGTAGTCATTATTATTCCGAGTAGTTAGGTACGTATGGGCTGAGCGCTTCAAAAAGAAAGCCGCTTAGAAAGTCTGAACGAAGAACTAAGCTTCTCAACCGATGTAACTATCATAACTTATGTAACGGAATATTACAAGGGTTAATTTACTTGACTGCTATTTATCTTTCTATGGTTTGCCAAGAGTAGCTACACAGAACTACTCAGTCGGCTCAGAAGTTGGCATAGAGTTTGAGCTCAGAAATCAAAGTAGATAAATGGTGAGGCCATATCGGGCGCAAGTACCCAGGCTAGAAAGCAGCAGAGCGGCAGCAGCAGCACTTTAATCGGCCAGCTAATTTGCAGCTTCAAGCCTCTTTGGACTAGGTAGACTACGCCCATATTGACCACTAACAAAACAAGCAGCGACAGCAGCTGCATACGACTGAGTCCAGTGGTGTCTAGGTATACCTTCTGCGCAAACTGAATGTCGGCGCGGTGCCCGAAAAGGCGCTGCATAGCTAGACTGGCATCATTAAGGTTGGGCAAGCGGAAGAATATCCAGCTAAAGAAGATAGTCAGCTGAGTAATAGCCCAGGCGATGACGACTCCGAGCTTAGTGCTCCAGAGCTTTTGCAAAATACCGATTCGTTCGCTAACTGCTCCATTTAAACGATGGACGATCAGCGCTAGACCGTGAATCGCTCCCCAGACTACAAATCCCCAGCGATCGCCATGCCAGACGCCAGCAATTAGCATCACAATCATTAGATTGACGCAGGTTCTAGCCAAATCGCGACGAGATCCGCCCAAAGGAAAATAGAGATAGTTGCGTAGCCACTCACCTAGGGTCATATGCCAGCGTCGCCAGAAGTCGGCAATGCTGGTCGCAAAGTAAGGAAAGTTGAAATTTTGCGGCAGATTGAAGCCTAGCAGTAGCGCACTACCCCTAGCGACATCGACATAGCCACTGAAGTCAAAGTAGAGCTGGAGCCCGTAGGCAAACGCCAATAGCCAGATATCGCCGCTGCCTGCTCTTGGCAGGCTCTCAGCGCTAATATCAACTAGCTGCCCAATATTATCGGCAATGATCAGCTTCTTGACAGCACCTGAGGCGATCAGCCAAAGTCCTTCTACATTACGACTTAGAGAGGGCGAGGAAAGAGTCTTGAGCTGATTGGAAAAGCTGTGAAAGCGAGTAATCGGACCAGAGATTAGCTTGGGAAAGAAGAGTTTGTATGCCGAAAATTCTAGCCAGCTTTCACAGGCAGGCGAGCCTCGATAGACATCCACTAGATAGGCAATACATTCAAAGGTAAAAAAGCTAAGCCCCAACGGCATCGCAACTGAAGCCACCGGACCCGCCGCTAGCTGCTCAAATCCAAGGATTGATAAGCTCGGTGAAACATACTTAAAGCCTAGCAGCAGCAGCACATTCAGCGTTATTCCTAGCCCTAGCACCTGCGCTTTGCGCTTTGCCCAATCTACCTGCGCGTGCTGCCACGCCTCGTTCGGGATACGCCAGTCTAGTGGAGCCGCTAGCATCTTCCCGATGAAGAAATTCACAGCAATCAGAACCAGCAGCAGTGGGATGTATTCTGCGGTAGGTAGAGAAGAGTAAAAGAACAGGCTCGCCAGCAAAATTAGCCAGAGTCTGATGGTCTGGCTAGGCAGTTCGCCTTTGCCTTGCTCAGAGTTTTGGGATTGGTCAAGAGCCTGGTCGAGTGACTGGCTAGAAGACAGTCGATCAGAAAGTTGGCGCTCTGACTTCTGCGCGGGTAGCAGCCAGTAAACCAGGAATAGAACGACCAAGAATAGACCGTAGAGAATAGACGGCTGGGTCATAGAAAGACGTCGCTATTGAAAATTAAAGAGCCTGAGGCCAGGGGATGAGCGGATCTTGAGACAGGCGCTTAGAGACCTGATAGGCGCCATAGCGATTGAGGTGGCTAGGATCAGAGAAGTAGTCGTACTGCTGTGGCCAGAGCTGGGCGAGATCGCGAAAGATAAAGTCTGGGTAGCGCTCTGCGGCTTGCAGCATGTGCTGGGTAAAGGTGTCCTCGGCGCGGCTGCGGTAGCTGTCGAGATATTCATCAGTCAAAGGCGTATTGACGAAGACGACAGGGATTTCTTTCTCGGCGGTGAATCGCAGCAGGCTTCTGAGGGCGTCGGACTGCTCGCCATCCATGCGAAAGGCTTCGTAGTCGCCGTCGTAGTCACCAGCAACGTGGGGGTGGGCTTGGTAGTAGGTGGCTGGGTTAAAGCGGTTGGGCAGTGGCAGAAAACCGTCGTAGTCGATTAGGCTATTTTCTCTAGTCAGGACGCGGTCAGCCTCATCCGCTTCTGCTATGAAGTCTAGATCGGGTGAGGCTCCCGAGCTGAATGGCTCCGAGCGTCTGAATCCCTCTTTAGGAAAGATAGCGCTGAGTCCCTGGCCGATCGCCGATCGCACTTTGTCCCGGTTGACATAGGCTGAAGAAACCTGGCCTAGGGTTTCGCTCAGCTCTTGATCAGTTTCGGTTGCGCGCACTGTGAGCTGATCGGCGATGCTGCCTAGTGCCAAAGTTTCTACGCCATCTGCTGGGTCACTTGCTTCGAGCTGTCGGTAGCCTTCTGAGACGGCGATCGCATTAAAAGTCACATCGGTCCGACCGCTGTTAAACGCCCGTGCCCCATCTGCCCAGACAATCACCTGCGGCAGATGATTCGGCGCAATCAGGCGCTGCACAATCAGATCGACTACCTGCGCGGTTGCGCCATTCACCCCAAAGTTAAAGATACTGAGATCCTCGTACCCAGCATCGGCCAAAGCCTTTTGCAGCGCGGCTGGATCAACTCCACGCAGCGCTCTAGAACTGCCGATTACCAGTACATCTGGCGGTCCGGACTGCTCGACTCGACGGCGATAGAGCGCTAGCTTTTCGTCAAGCTGTCGGCTGCGAAAAGACGGCAGCGTCGATCCTGCCAGCAGTACTTCAGATTCCACCACGGACTGCTGCGGGCTGTAGAGCAGTTCACTATCGTTGATAGCAGATGAGGTAAAGCCACCGCCTTCCGCTCTTTCGCTACCAAATCCGCCGTCTTGTCTACTGCTGAAGCGCTGATCGTCCGTCTGCTGATTCCACTGACCGTCAAGATCCTGGCCCCGCTCCCAGTTCAAGCGGCTAAGCTCGTCATCGAACTGACTGGGCCGAATCGGCTTTCTGCCATCTTCTATGTCAGCCTCAGTGCCAGCTTCTGCCACCTGAATAGGCGCTGCTGCCTGCTTTAGCGCCTGTCCCACCATAAAGTCAAACTGCACGGCCAGTAGCAAACCAGCCGCGCCCCAAAACAGCGCCATTTTGCCACCGTTGGACTGAAAAGATCCCGGCAGATTTACTGGTAGATTGTTCCCCTCGTCTAGCGGGCTAAACACCTGGCTTTTAAGCAGGATGCGCTGCAAGGCTCGCTTGATAACTGAGCCCAGCTTGATATCGGTTTCGTCTTCAGCCGCTAGCTCGTCTGCTAGGCTCTCCTCGCTGACTGAGGTGATTAGCTCACCTGCGTAGGCATCTGATGCGGCAAATTCTGCGGCGGCTTCGGGCACTAGCCGCTGACGTTCTCTGTAATCCTGGCCATAGCTCCAGATTGGCTGCTTCTGTCCGGCCCTGCGTCCATACAGCCGTACGCCGTCAATGTCTGGCGGCTGTAGCTGCTTGAGCATTCGATTGATCAAAGGCACGATGACGGCCTTTGACGGACAGACAGGACCGTCTGCCATGATATGCAGCAGATTGTCTTTGCCTAGAACCTGGACTCGGATGCCGCCAGTCGCTAGCTGCTCGCGAATGTCTGGGTTGAGCGCTCTAGTGAGGCAATAAGAAAGCGCCTCAATATTGCCTTGGGCAGCTAGCGCTGAGGCGGTCTGCTGTAGCTCTGGGCGGTCTACAGCAGGCAGGCTGATGCTTTTTAGCCACTCTGGACTGATATCGTCTGTAGACGGTCCGTAGAGCATGGCTCGCTGAAAGCCCTGGGGTGCGATCGCCCGCAGCCGCCGGTTGATCGCAGCGATTAGCCCCTCTACATCAATCTTTTGACGACAGTCGTCTGCCGCGCCCAGTAGCGGCATATCCGTAGCGCCATCCACCGGATTAATCGGATAGCTAATCAGGTGGAGCGTCTCTTTCTTGACTTCGGCAATCAGCTTCAGGCCGTAGGACTTTGAAATCTGGTTGACTAGGCAAGAGAGCGCTGGCACATCGCCCCACCGTCCCCACAGATGCAGCATCTCTTCGGGTGGCGTGAGATCTACGCGCAGTCGCCAGTCAGACGCGGTTTCGCCCGTCACCTGGATTGTGATGACCGCGTCTTGAAACTGTTTGAGCCGTAGCTGTCTGAGCCGCTGCGCGATCGGTTCTGCGATTACTAGCGGATCTGGGCTGTAGTCTGCTTCGCAGAGGATCCACAGCCGCGATGCGATCGCCTGATCGAGCTGACTAGCTGACGTGCTGGCTGATGCGCTATCCAGTTCGCTGTGATGAGTGTCCGCTTCATCGGCCTTTCCAGACAGCACTCTAGCGCTGACCTTGACCCCCACATTAAGTGCGCCGAGAGCTTCTCCTAGATACTGGGCGATCGCGTCCGAATCGCCTTGTTGCGCCAGCTTGACAATCGACACTGGCGGTGGCTCTAGTGAAGCCTGCTCCCACTGCTCTAGCCGCTCTAGGTGCGTCTCTAACCGATTCAGGTAGATAGGCGTGCCCCATACGGGTTTGGGTGCTGCTGCCTCTCGGCTGTAGAGATAGATCTGGTATATGTGTGGAAAATCAGATTCGAGGAGGGCTCTGATATTTGTTTGGCGATCGGCTTCGTCTTCTGCGGGGGCTTTGGAGTTTTGGTCTGTGGAATTGTCTGTGTAACCCTCTGCGGATAGGAGCGATCGCACTAATCGCAGGGCGACTTCTTCACGGACTAATCCTGGCTTTGCCGACTCGCACAGTACATGCAGGATATTTCCTCGCAGCTTAACTCTGACCCTTGTCTTGAAAGTATCCTGATCGTCGAGGAGACTTTGCTGAAGCCAAGGAATCAACACGGACGGAGCCGTATCAACTGGTTTTCGAGTGAGATGACCTAACATACATGACTACAAAACACAGAGAGCCGCACAAACACCGACCGCCGCACCGCTCGCTGATTCTAAATCACACCCGTTCACTTTGCACGAGTAAATCTTATGTGATCATTAAGTAAACTTTCAATAGCTAACCACACCCAACTACGTACGTAATATGAGCAACTACACTCAGCCCGACCAGCCCTCACCCCAAACATCCCAAGACCCGGAAAGTTCTGGATTCTCGATTGCTTTACCTCTACCTACCGATATCGCAATTAGCCTAGTGACACTGCCCATGCTGGCCGCTGTCGTCTCTAGTCAGCTCCTAGCCCATACGCTCCAGCAAATTGGCGATAGCAGCGAAGAACTCTTTCGAGGCGATCGTCTGCCAAGCTTGCCGCTGCTGAGGGCCACTGCTAAAGCTTTGCTATAGATGACCATGTCACAACATCCTGTCGGGAAACTCTCGCCCGCAGTGCCCCTAAAGCTCATACAATCATGTCGAACGCTCACTATAATTGCTAGCGAATCAGCCTAGCGAATCAGTCAATGCCCACGACGCTAAAGAACGTATCAGACCTTGAATCTACTCCAGCTGTGGCCACCCACGACTGGCTTCTGCGCCATCGCCTGACCCGCGTCGAAGAAACGTGGGCATCCGTTTTAGAAGAAGAGTGTGGACCTAGCCTAGTAGCTTTGCTGACTCGTCTGCGGCAGCTGTGCGCTCCTGATGGTCAGGCCAACGCGGCTGATGCGTCACCAGTTTTGCAGCTAATTGAAGACTTAGAGCTAAGCGACGCCATCAAGATGGCCAGAGCGTTTGCTCTTTACTTTCAGCTAATTAACATTGTCGAGCAGCACTACGAGCAGCGCGGGCAGCAGCAGCAGTATCGCGCTGCCTACGAAGAAGCTGAGATTGCAGCGGAGCAGTCTAGATACAGTGGCACCGCGATTGGCAGGCAGTCTGCTGCGGAAAGTAAGTCTGATAAACAAAATGGCTCTAATGGGCAAAGTGCATTCGCTGACACCGTCTCTAGCAGCGCCACGAATAACACTCGAGATATTGGCACGTTCTACTGGCTGTTTCCTACCCTCAAGCGGCTAAACGTTCCTCCAAAGATGATTCAGCGGCTGCTCGATCAGCTAGATGTGCGCCTAGTCTTTACCGCGCACCCAACAGAAATTGTGCGCCACACCATTCGCGACAAGCAGCGCCGAATCTCTGAAATATTGCGTGAGTTAGATCGAGAAGAAGAAGGCGCGCGTGCGCTTAGCCTGGTGTCTTCTTGGGAAGTAAAAGCGCTGCAAAAGCAGCTAGTCGAAGAGATTCGCCTGTGGTGGCGTACCGATGAGCTGCATCAGTTCAAGCCGTCGGTGCTAGACGAGGTAGAGTTCACGCTGCACTACTTTGACGTGGTGCTCTTTGACACGCTGCCGCAGCTGTACCAGAGGATCTGTCGAGCCTTAGAAGGTACTTTCCCAACGCTAACGCCACCCAAGCATGGCTTTTGCCGATTTGGTTCATGGGTGGGAAGCGATCGCGACGGCAACCCTTCGGTCACACCGCAAGTGACGTGGAAAACTGCCAACTACCAGCGCAACATGGTGCTAGGCAAATACATCGCCTCTGTTCAAAACCTGACTGAGCGCCTCAGCCTATCGCTGCACTGGAGCGAAATTCTCTCTGAACTGCTCGAATCACTAGAGAAAGATCAGACCCAGATGCCAGAAATCTACGAAGAGCTGGCTATCCGCTATCGGCAAGAGCCCTACCGTCTCAAGCTTGCCTACATCGAACAGCGCTTGATCAACACGCTAGAAAGATCCAAGAAGCTCTACAACGGCGACTATTTACAAGAAAGAGAAACAAACCTAGACAGTGCACTCTCTAGCGGTCGTCTCTATCGCTTTGGCGAAGACTTTCTCTACGAGCTCAAGCTGATTCAGACTAACTTAAAAGAAACAAATATAGAGTGTCGAGAATTAGAAGAGCTGATCGCCCAGGTTGAGATCTATGGCTTTAACTTGGCCCAGCTAGATATTCGCCAAGAGAGCACCCGCCACTCCGACACGATTGGCGAAGTCACAGACTATCTAGGACTGCTCGACAAACCCTACAACGAGCTGAGCGAAGCTGAAAAAACAGAATGGCTAATTGGCGAGCTGAGCACTCGTAGGCCCCTGATTCCAGGTGAACTACCTTTCTCTGATGTAGCGAGTGAAACCATTGCCACCTTCCGGATGGTACGCAAGCTGCACCGCGAGTTTGGCCCAAGCATCTGTCAGAGCTACATCATTAGCATGAGCCATACCGCTAGCGACCTGCTAGAAGTGGCGCTGCTGGCCAAAGAAGCGGGGTTGTTCGATCCGTCCACTGGAGTAGGCGCGCTCAAAATCGTGCCGCTGTTCGAGACGGTAGAAGACCTGCGCCGTGCGCCGAAGGTAATGAAGCAGCTGTGGGAGCTGCCGCTGTATCGTGCCATGCTACAAGGCGGCTATGAGGCGATGAAGGCGGCTGAAGTCAAGCCAGAAGAGGCAGAAACGGCGCTGCAAGAGGTGATGCTGGGCTATTCTGACAGCAACAAAGACTCGGGATTTCTCAGCAGCAACTGGGAGATTCATAAGGCGCAGCAGGCGCTACAGGCACTGGCCGAAAACTACGGCGTGGCGCTGCGGATTTTTCACGGTCGGGGCGGTTCGGTGGGTCGCGGCGGCGGTCCTGCGTACGAGGCGATCTTGGCGCAGCCCGGTCGCAGCGTGGACGGTCGAATCAAGATCACTGAGCAGGGCGAGGTGCTAGCGTCTAAGTACAATCTGCCTGATCTAGCGCTGTATAACCTAGAGACGGTGACTACGGCGGTGATTCAGGGCAGCGTGCTAGGCAGCAGCTTTGATGGGATTGAAGCCTGGAACGAGATTATGGAAGAGCTGGCAGTGCGATCGCGTCAGCACTACCGCGCCCTAATCTACGAACAGCCTGACCTAGTCGAATTCTTCCATCAGGTCACCCCAATTCAAGAAATTAGCCAGCTCCAGATCAGCTCTCGCCCGGCCCGTCGCGGCGGCAAGAAAAATCTAGACGGCCTGCGAGCCATTCCCTGGGTGTTTAGCTGGACGCAGACCCGGTTCTTGCTACCTTCTTGGTATGGTGTCGGCACCGCGCTCAATGAATTTATCGATCTAGAACCGATCGAACATGTAAAGCAGCTGCGCTATTTCTATGCGAAGTGGCCTTTCTTCAAGATGGTCATTTCTAAGGTAGAGATGACTCTGGCCAAGGTGCGATTTACAAATTGCTCAGCACTATGTCAGTCAGCTCAGCAGCGATGAAAAGCGCGAAGACTTTCAGAAGATGTTCGATCAAATCGCAGCAGAATTCTACCTGACTAGAGAGGTGGTGCTGACCATCACTGACCATACCAATCTGCTAGATGGCGACCCGAGTCTGCAAAAGTCTGTACAGCTACGCAACGGTACGATTGTGCCGCTGAGCTTTTTGCAGGTGGCGCTATTGAAGCGGCTGCGAGAGTATGGCAACGACGCGGTGACCGGCAGAGTGCGATCGCGCTACAGCAAAGGCGAACTGCTACGCGGCGCACTCTTGACCATCAACGGCGTTGCTGCGGGGATGCGCAACACTGGCTGATCTCGGCTAGCCTCTACATAAATTTGCTGGCCATGCCTAGCATGTCACCCATATCGACATCACCATCGCCATCGCCATCTAGAAAAGCGGTCAGGATTGGATTGTTGCTCGTCTGGGCGGCACCGCCTTTGGCATTGCCCGAGCTAAGAAACTTCATCACCAGCGGCAACGCCATCGGCAAAATGCCTTGAACCTGGTTTGCGTTCAGATTGGTTTTCTGGGTGACCGCCGAGATCATCTCAGTGAGCTGAGCGTTGTTGAACAGCTTGGGAATGACTGCCGCACCGTTGGTAGAGCCTTCTTCGATAAGAAACTGGGCGGCATCGTCACCCTGCGCCTGACGAGTATCTTTGAGCGAGGAGCGCACGAAGCCGCCAATCACAGACATTGCCTGCTGCATCGTATCGGCATCGGCGTTGTTCTCATTGGCAATCTGCTTGGCCGAACTCATAATCTGGCTGAGCTGTCCAATACTGGCCTGCTTGCTAGGGTCTGCAACCGCCTTCATAACCTGATCAAAAAGTCCCATATGATGAAAGATCCTTACCGAGGATAGATAATTGCTGTCAGGTTCAACGGTTTGAACCCAACGGCATTATACGGTAGGGAACAGAGCCTCTAGTGACTAAACCGCCTCAGGATCAATGCCTAGCTCGCGCAGTTTGTCGGCTAGCTTTGCGGAGTGCGATCGCTCTGAGATTAGCGCCTGTTCGTTAGAGATCAGTGCCTGTTCTGCTGTAGCGGCGGCTTCTGCTGGAGTGGGCACTAGGCCGCCTTCGGGGTCAAAAAAGCGTAGCTGACTGCTGTGAGTTCCGAGATAGAGCTGAAGCTGCTCGCTCCACAGGTGGCCTTCGGCGTTAGCTTCGATGAGTTGGTAGCGTCCTCTGATTAGGGCAAAACCTTGGAATTCCTGAGTTTCTGGATCGAACCAGAAATACTCTGGTGTGCGAAAGGTTTCGGCGTACAGTCGCTTTTTGAGATTGCGATCTACGTCGGCGGTCGAGTCGGATAGGAGTTCGATGATGACGTTGGGATATTTGCCGTCTTCTTCCCAGACCATCCAGCTTTTGCGCGGATGCGGCTGGGTGTCTAGAACAACAAAGAAATCTGGACCTCGAAAGTCTTCGCTTTTGCGTTGATGTGGGCTGTAGGTGTAGTGAATCGTTAGGTTCCCGCTAGCAAAGTAATCGCTGCGATCTTTCCAGACCCAGTCAAGGCAGTCTAAAAGCAGCAGCATTTGCCGCAAGTGGAGAATACTTTCTAACGGAGGTTCGTCGCTACAGAGATCGTCCGGTGGCCAGATGATATTTGCCTCTGAGAGCGTATCGTCTGGCGACGATGTGCTGGACATGTTGGCAGGGGTCGTCATGGCGGAACCGGAGTTTGCGAGGCTTGGCTATAGTTTAGTGGTTGTGGGGTGGAGGGGGCGCACCAACACTGAACGAACAGGTAAGTTCCAAACAGAATAGGTTGTCTTCAAGCACCGTGATGCCCAACTAGAATTGAGTTTGATGAAAAGAGCTAGCGATGGTATCCGATGATACTTAGACATAAAAGACGAGTAGAGGAAGGTAGCCTATCTAACACTTCTATCTCTGTTGTGACTACTGAGTCCTTGTATAGTAGAGCCACATAGAGACTATGCAAGATACACCAACTCTAAATAATGCCAAACAGTCGAGCTATTGCTATTGGGATCAATAACTATGAGTTTTTGCGACCGCTGAGGTATGCGAAACAAGATGCAGAGGCAATAAAGGATTTCCTAGACGAAAGCCATAAGTTTCATCAGGTCGTTCTTTTTACGGAAGATTCGGAGCAAATTCGCAGCACAACGTCTACACGTCCCTTTCGCTCGAATCTTCTGCGTTTCCTTAACCAGTTGCCTGACCAATTTCCTATGGAGAGTAGAGATGACTTATGGTTCTTCTTCAGTGGTCATGGAGCTCACTACAGGAACCACGATTATCTGATGCCGCTTGATGGTGATCCAGATAACATAGCTGATACAGCCATCTCTGTGCGCAGTATTGCCGATAGCTTGCAGAGGTGCGGGGCAGGTAATATTGTTTTGATCCTAGACGCCTGTCGGAATAATGGAAAGAAAGACATAGGGTTGTATGGAAAAGAGGCTGAACTGATAGCGCATCAAAAAGGGCTAATTATTTTTTCCTCTTGTAGTCCAGGTCAATATTCTTACGAACCTGCATCGCTGGAGAACGGAATTTTTACAAAAGCATTGTTGGATGGTCTTGGTAAAAAGGGAAGATGTGCAACAGTTGATCAACTAGACCAATACTTGATGCATAGAGTTTTGGTACTGTTACAAGAGCACTGCGCAGGTGCCAAACAGACTCCATATACTGTCGCAAAACCATTGGGCAAGAGGCATTTTATCTTGATGCCCAAATACGTTTCAGATATAAATATCGCGATTCTCAAAGTTGATGCTTATAGGGCAGAGAGAGCAGATGATTGGACGCTAGCCGAAAATCTTTGGCTTAGAATCCTAGAAATATCGTCTGGTTCTGATACAGATGCGATTGAAGGGATCAAAAGGACTGGCATACATCAAGCTGACGCCGACCTTTTCTCTAGCCTGCTAGAAAGCTCCATAGAACGTTCGCTGACTGCAAACAAAGACGGTAAGATAACACAAAGTCTTCTGAATGTTTTGTCTAAAAACACACTAGACTCCCTACTTTCAAATGATCCTACGTTGTTTCTCAATTTTGTTGAGAAAGCTATTGAACACTTATCGACGAATGAAGATTCACACTTACTAACGAAAGAGACATTAAGAACTGTGAATAGAGCTTTCTCGGGGCTTGTGCTAGTTGACCCTGAGTTATGCGAAGGTAAGAGCGAAATAGTCATAATGGGACCGCGTTGCTCAGGGAAGCAAGTGTATCTAGCTGCTCTGCTACATTTCCTTGAAGAATCACAGCTTGAGCTAGGCTGCACTTTAATTGAAGATAGTCACATTCGTGAAAAATCTCGTAATATCATAGAGAACCAATTAAGATTTGAACCTTCCAGCGCTGGAATCTCTCGAGAACCTATTAACGTCCACTTTGAGATTGAGAATCTGTCGTATAGGAAAAGCATTTTCACTCCACTGGCTCAGGAGATCATAAAGAAAGAAGTACTTGTAGACATCAAGAAAACACAAACATTTGCTGCCAGCCTATTTTGCGGTGAGGTATTTGAATATCTAGGATATTCTGAAGCAAAAAAGGAAGTCTACGAATCTCATGTTAGGGACGCACTCTTGGATTGTTTTTCAGGTAAAGATATGCTGTTCGTAATAGACTCCCACTCCGTGCAACAAGACAGTAGGAATGCACAATGCTTGCTTCAAGTTAAAAACCACTGGGAGAAAACTTTAGTCGGTATCAACATAAGAATAGCAATTGTTCTTTCGAAGTGTGAAACCTCTGAGAGTAGAGATGCTTTACGCAGTACTGATACTTTTATAACGTCGTCTTTTCCAGAGACTAGCAAAACCATAGAATCTTTGCGTCAGTTACCTAATATCAATATTGAATGTTTCTCATGTTCTGCATTTGGTTTCTTAGGCAAGAACAGAGCGAAACCAAATGTAGAATATAAACATAGAAATGATGGCGTTCTGAAAGATGCTAGTCGATGGCATCCTGTAGGTGTTTTTGCTCCTATTTACTGGCTAGCAACTGGATGTATTCTACAGACGACTATCGGGCGTTTCTGAATCGCGGATTGCCATACCAGTAGTGGCGAATGGAGCGCCAGACAAATCGCCGCCCAGTTCAAAGGCAACATTACGAAGAAGAAGCTCGAAGCTATTAGCGAAAACCTAGAACGTTTTGAGTGGTTCGGCTTTGTGCTATCTCGACCCAAAGACGGCGTTGTCCACTGGTAATATGCCGAATCGGCGCTGGCTGCATAGAATAGAATCATGGTCAAAGATGGATTGAAACTAGCCATGAATTACAGAGACATCATTACAGTGGAGCCTGGAAAACGTGGCGGCAGGCCCTGCGTCCGTGGACTGCGGATTACCGTTTATGAAGTGCTTGAATACCTGGCTTCTGAAATGAGTGAAACAGAAATTCTTGACGATTTTCCTGACCTGACGCAAGCAGATCTGAAGGCATGTATCACTTACGCTGCTGACGAATGCGCGATCGCATAGAAGCGCTAATACTCATCCTTCTGCAATAGAACGAGCATTCAGCAAAGTAAAGATCCGATCAAGCTCCTGTAATCCTTTCAATTCAGCCGTTTGTGCTTCATCTAGCTGCTGAGCTTTATATTTTTCGATCAAATCTTCAAAGTGCAGTTGCAGCGCTTCAGTAAACTTAAACAGCGACAGCCCTCGTATTTGTTTAGTTGTGATGCCCTGCTCGATCCACGAAGAGAGCTGAACCATAAACTCGGCAACCATAGCTAATACATTCAATACGCTACTCCCGATATTAGCGCTAAATGCTTGTCGCCATGCACGACCTAATCACACTCTCCCCGGCAAAAAGAATACTACGCAAATCGCCGCTCAATTCAAAGGTAACATCGCCTAGAAAAAGCGCGCCGTAATCGCAGAGAACCTAGAACGCTTCGAATGGTTCGGTCTCGTGCTCTCTCAACCCAAAGATGGCCTTGTTCACTAACACTATGCTGAATAGGCGCAAGCTGCATAGAATAGAATTATCTTCGAAGGACAACTCCACTAAAGATGATCACTAACCTCTGTCCGCCTAGCAACACCGGAATCGCCAGTATGATCAACCTGGATGACTTTCTTAAGCTGATCGAGCTATTAGAAACCAAAGGTATTGACTATGCGCTGGTCGGTGGAGTGGCTATGATGGCGATCGCACCCAACGCCAGAGCCACTGACGACTACGACTTCATCGGCCAAAGGAGCGATTTTGAAAACCTCAGTGAGCTGTCAAAAGTTTCTTCTGATCAAAACTTCGGTCGCTACCGACACAATCAAACGATTGTCGATACGCTCTTTGTCGAAAACCCAGTGTTTGCCTACGCACTGAAAACATATCAGGCTGACTGCACAATAGCAGGAAGAACAATCCGGTCTCTGAGTCCATCGGGAATAGCACTTCTAAAGCTCTACGCGCTACCCTCTTTGTATCTGCAAGGACAACACGTCCGAGTCGCTACCTATGAACAAGACCTAGAAGTTCTGTTCATTGTCGACCCTAAGATAAACGAAGACGCTCTACTAAAGTTCCTAAGCAAGCATCTCGTTCAATCTCAGATAGCAGAGCTGAAGAATGCCTGCGAAGACATTCGGCGAAAGCTTTCTAGAAAGAGATTTTAGAAAAGGCTTTGACGCCCTACTTTCTACTATCAAGTGTGCAAAGCTTCAAGCAACCTCTAGAAACCAGCTTCCAAAAGCTGGTAGAAGAGCTAGAGCTCCCAACTGTGTACAGATACAGTCATCTGTGACGACTAAACGAAATTCGCTGGAATGGTTCGGCCTTACGCTATCTTGACCTAAAGACGGCGTTGCCTGCTGGCACTATGGTGAATCGGCGAAGGTTGCACAGGACGACATTGCGGCTACAGACATCGAAAAAGAACTCTATCGCTATTATTCTGTCTTGAATGGGTGTATGCCGACTTTGCGTAGGGCTCGTCGCAGGTTGACGACTTCTTTTCTATTCAGCTTAAGCGCTTCTACAGTAGCTCTACCAGTAGGCGTCGTCCCTATTATCTCTAGGAAGCCCTCGCTCCAAATGAAGTGCTGATTCCATTTCTGCTTTCGGGGGTGAAATAGTGCCACTGTTCCCCTGCTGACTAAATCAAGAGCTTGCAGTTTGTTAGATTTTGAACCGTTGCAGTTCGCACAGGCTAGCGCTAGGTTGTCTAAGGATGTTTCGCCACCTGCTGAAATTGGGACGATATGCTCTATGTGAAAGGTATGAGCTGCGTAGTTTCGAGAGCTTTTGCAATATTCACAGCAGTGATAAGCTCGATTATCAGTCTGGCGTCTTGTTTCGACAGAGATGTATTCTCTAGGCATGGATAGGCGGCGGTTGGATGCCTAGCTGATCCATCAGGTTTGGTAGAGACACTTGGCGAATCTGAGAGAGCGCAATCAGTGCTTCAAGTCTTTCTACATCAGCTTGTTCTATTACAGGAAGAAGCACCATTAGCTCTTCGTATTCGGTAGACGTGATACTCTCTTCGTGTATTTTTTTTTGTAGTTCACTGTGCCGCACTTCTATCTCGTCCGGTAGAGTGCGATTGATTTGCTTTAGTAGCTCAGTCTCTTCACTAGATAGGCTTGGTGCTCTTCTCTGAGCTAATAGCAAGCTTACCTGCTCTACGCAGGTCTCAATCTCTGACGTTTCGAGTTGGGCCAAGCTTGCTATTAGCTGATCGAGATCAATCTTGGCAGTGATCTGAAATGAAGTCATAGATTCAAACGCTGCTCATGTTTGCCTAGTGATGTTCTTAGATAAATCTACTTGATCCTACGTAGAAATGCGTCTACTATCTTTAGCTAAGGTTGCGATGCCTATTGCAG